>NZ_JONP01000001.1 GCF_000711725.1 Roseomonas aerilata DSM 19363
GATCCAGACGGGCCTGCCGTCCTTGCGCACCCGCTTGAACTGCGCCGCCTGGTACTCCCCGGCGCGCAGCTTTTCCCAGAAGTGCTCGTATTCCGGAGAGTCCCGAAGGGCAGGCTCGACGAACATGGAGTGGTGCCGGCCGCGAACCTCCTCCAGCGTGTAGCCGACGGTTTTGAGGAAGTTCTCGTTGGCGCCCAGGATGGTGCCGTCGGTCGTGAAGGAAATGATGCTCTGCGAGCGGCTGATGGCGCGCATCTGCGCGGCGTAGTCGAAGTTCTCCAGGCGGTCCCGGGCATCCGCCCATTCCACCACGAAGCCGAGCCGCCCGCCGTTCTCGGTCAGGGGGGGAGACGAGCAGGTCGAAGACCCGCGTGCCGACGCGGATCGTCGCTCCATGCGGCTTCGTGAGCCCGGCGAGCATCTTGCGCTGATGGACCGGGTTCTTATGGAACACGTCGATGTTGCTGCCGATCAGCTTGTCCGCGCTGAAGCCGGGCAACTCCTTTTTCAGCTCGGCCTCGGCTTCGCGCATCAGGGCGACAGCCGATGGATTCATGTAAGTGATCGTGAGGTCGCAATCCGCGACCATGATGTTCGTTCGCAGGGCATCGAGCGCCGTGACGCGCGCCAGTAGGCTGTTCTGTCTCTGCGAGCGGCCGAACATGTCCGAATCCTATTCTGGGCTTGGATCAAGTTCCCGCGATTGAATTTCGAACGCGTTAAGCCCGTCAGATCTTTTTTCCGTCGAACGGAGATGCATTCAGTGCCGCCAGCGCGGCCCAGGCATTGGCGGCCAGATGCCCGCGCGCCGGGTAGAGGAAGTCCGCTGCCCCAGGCCGCAGCCCCGTGCCGAGGCCGGTGGTCAGCCAGGGGATGCTGGCGGCGGCGATCCAGCCATCCCTGCGCCGGTGCCGCGCGATGGTCGCCGCGAAGCGGGCGGCCAGCGCGTCCCGGCGCAGGCGGCGCAGCAGCAAGGCCGCCTGCGCCGTCCCTTCCAGCCAGACGCCGTCGCGGTCGTCGTTGAAGTCGAGGCCCTCCAACTCCGCCGCCGACGCGCCCGTGGGCAGGCCGTGCCGGGCCAGCACCCAGGCGAGCGCCTCGGCGTAAGCCCCTTCGGGAAAGGCGAGTGCCGGCCAGAGATTGGCGTCGAGCGCACTGCCTGCGTTCACCGCACCCTCCGGGGTCAGGCCCATGGCGAAGCGCCGCTCGGCCGGCAGCCACATGGACCGGACGAAGCCCGCTGCATGCGCGGCGGCCGCCTCGCGGCCCAGGCGCGCGAAGGCGATCGCGAGGTCCAGGTTCTGCTCGGTGCTGATCCAGGCCAGGTAGGCCGGTGAGGGCTCGTGCCCGATCACCCCGCCGCTATAGCCCTGCGGCGCCCGCAGCCCTTCCAGCCAGTCCGCCGCGCGTCCGGCCGCCCGCGTAAAAGGGACGTCGCCCAGGGCGGTCCAGAGAAGGATGGCGAAGGCGAGGGGCCCGGCGGCGCTGCCGGCCTGGTAGCCGTCCTCCAGCCATCGCCCTGCCGCCGCGTCCCACCAGCCCGGCGGGCGGACGCTACGCGGCGCCTCCGGGAAGATCCGGCCGGCGGCATAGGCATTGCGCAGGCGGCCGTCCGTCCAGAACCGGTCCTGCTCCTGCGCAAGCCGCAGCGCCTCCGCGATCCGCGCGGCCCCGGCACGGTCTCCCGCGGCGAGGAGGGCGAGCCCGGCGAGGGCGTTGTCGTAGGTGAACGCGACCTCGGCATGGACGAGGTCGAAGGCTTCGCTCCCCTCCGTCGTAAAGGACTTCAGCAGCACCGGTCCCTCCGACGCGGCCAGCGCCGCGCAGATCGGCGCCAGGGCCTCGCGCGCGAGAGCCAGCCAATCGGGCGCCACCGCCGCACGCGCCCGGCCGGGCGGCAGCATCGCGGCGGAAAGGGGCGCGGAAACGAGGGCCCGGCGCGCCAACCGCCGCGGCCCCTCTCGTGGCAGGTTCATGCCGCGCATCTGGGGCCTCCTTCCGCGGCGCGCCTAGGGGGGCCCTATGAAAGAGCGGCGCCGCGCGCGATACGGGAGGGGACCGTGCTGACGAGGGAAGCTGCGATGGAGCCGAGCCGCCAGGAGTTCCGCGACGCCATGGCCCGGCTCGGCGCGGCCGTGACCATCGTGACCACCGACGGCCCGGCCGGCCGCGTCGGCATCACCGCCAGCGCGGTGTGCAGCGTGACCGACACGCCGCCCACTATCATCGTCTGCATGAACCGCACGAGCAGCCTCAACCCGGTGGCCAAGGCGAACGGTGTGCTCTGCGTGAACGTCCTGCCCGCGGACGCGCAGGAGATGGCGAACATCTTCGCCGGCTTCACCGGCGCCGACCAAGTCACCCGCTTCGACGAGGGTCGCTGGACAGAGCTCGCGACCGGCGCGCCCGCCCTGGACAGCGCCGTGGTCGCCATCGACTGCGTGGTGGAGGAGGTGCTGGAGAAGGGCACGCACAGCGTGATCTTCGCCCAGGTCCGCGCCATCCGCCTCGGCCCGGCGCGCCCGGCGCTGATCTGGTTCTCCCGGAACTACCATCCGGTGGGCGTGCCCGAATAAGAAAAAGGGCCCGGCGAACCGGGCCCCCCTCGAGGCTTTACCTCGTGCCGCCGCTTCAGACGTTGCGGCGGGCGGCGAGATAGACCATGTCGCGCGTGCCCGTGCGCGCCCCGATGATGGCGGCGATCGCCCCCAGCACCAGCGCCGCGAAGAGCGAGAAGGCGGTGATCGAGGCCGCCTTTGCGGAGGCGTCGGCCGCCTCGCGGGCGCGGCGCTCGGCTTCCTGCGCGGTCTGCTGGGCCTGGGCCTCGTAGGCCTGCACGCGGGTCGCGGCCTCCTGCTCGGAGATGCCGGCCTCGGCTGCGACGAGGCGGTTCAGCCGCGTGCGGTCGTCACCCGAGAGCTCGCCGCCCGCGATCCGCTTGCCGACAAGCTGCGTGATCTCGGCGCCGCGCTGCTCGGTCGTCATGCGCGCGGGGTCGGCGGGGCCGGAAAGCGCGGCACGGGCCCGCTCTGCGAGCTGCGCGGGATCGACCTGCGGCGCGGCGGAGCGCACGACCTGGCCAGCGCCGGAGGTGACGGTGCCCATCACGCCCGACAGCGCCGAGCCCGCCGTATTGGCCGCGCCGGAGACGAGGCTGCCGATCAGCACCGCCGAGACGAGATAGGCCGTCGCCCAGACCGCCGCGCCGTGCAGCGTCGCGTCGCCGCGGTCCGAGGTGCCGGAGAGCCGCGCCGCGACATAGCCGCCAATCGCGAGGCCGAGGAGGTTCGCGACGAGCAGCCAGACGGCACTGGCGATGCCCATGGTGCTGGCGGCCGGCGAATCATGCGCCTGAGCGTCCACCGTGGTCAGCCCGATGCCGGCACCGAGGATGTTCAGCGCCGTGCCGATGACGATGGCCACCAACGCGCCCGCGAGGATGGCGCCCCAGGAGATGCGGTGCCGCAGAACCGGCCCGCCCTCGGGAACGACGGGTTGCGATGTTTGGTATTGTTGCGACTGGCTGCTTGCGGACATGCGCCTGGATCCCTTGTTGTGGCCGTGTGGCCTGGCCGTGCAACGGGACCCCCAGCACGGGGTTGCCCATGCCGCGTAACAGAACATGACCATGTGGTAACGCGGCCACGCCATGGGTTAGGCCGCTTGCCCAGAAACGCAGAAGGCCCCGGCGGTTGCCCGCCGAGGCCTTCACATCGCGTGGCCGGTTCGCGGCCGCGCTGTCCTAGTGACCCGTACAGTTCGCTGGGTCACGCGGTAGGTTCAGGCCCCAATGGGGCCCAATCCAGCCGCGTTCAGCCCTGCACGGTGATCCGGACTGCGGTCGCGGAACCCTGGTTAATGCGATGAGACACCGGATCACCTCCTTTCAGTTGTTGACGAAGAGGAAGATGGGAGAAGCCCGGTGCCCCTTCAAGTCCCCTGATCAGGCATTCACCTCGGCATAGCTGCCATTCTTCCAGACGTAGAAAACGTAGTCCGGAATGGTCACGTCGCCCTTGCGGTCAAAGCTCATCGGGCCGAGCACCGTCTGCCATGGGCCGGAGGACTTGATTGTCTCGGCCACGCGCCGCGGATCGACCGTGCCGGCCTTCTTCGCCGCCTCGGCCCAGACCTGGGTGGAGGCGTAGGTATAGAGCACGAAGCCCTCGGGATCGACGTTGCGGGCGCGGAAGCGGGCCACCACCTCGGCCGCCGTCGGGCGCTTCCGGGGGTCGGAGGGGAAGGTCATCATCGTGCCCTCTCCGGCCGCGCCGCTGATCTGCCAGAACTCGTTCGTCATCAGCGCGTCGCCGCCGATGAGCGTGACGGGCATGCCCTGCTCCTTGGCCTGGCGCACGATCAGCCCGGCCTCGGTGTGGTAACCGCCGACATAGATGACCTCGATATTCGAGGCCTTCAGGCGGGAGACGAGGGCGTTGTAGTCGCGCTCGCCGGGCGTGTAGGCGGAGTAGAGCGTCTCCGTCGTGCCGGCGGCGTTCAGCGCCTTCTTCGTCTCGTCCGCCAGACCCTTCCCGTAGGCGGAGTTGTCATGGAGGATCGCGACGCGCTTGCCCCTGAAATTCGCCGCGATGTACTTGCCGGCCACCGCGCCCTGCTGGTCGTCGCGCCCGCAGGTGCGGAAGGTGTTCCAGCTCCCTTCGTCCGTGTAGCGCGGGTTGGTGGAGGCGGGGCTGATCTGCAGCACCCCCTCCTCCGCGTAGACCTTGCTGGCGGGGATGGAGGAGCCGGAGCAGTAGTGCCCCATTACCGCCCGCACCTGGCGCCCGGCGAGCTGGTTCGCGACCGAGACGGCCTGGCGCGGGTCGCAGGCATCGTCGCCGGTCTCGAGCACGAGCTGCTGGCCGAGGACACCGCCCGCCGCGTTCAGGTCGGTCACGGCCTGGGTCGCGCCCTCCCTCATCTGCGCGCCGAAGGTGGCGTTGGCGCCGGTGAGCGGGCCGGCGACGGCGATGCGGATGGGCCCGCGGGCCTGGGCCATGGCGCCGCCGGCGGAGAGCAGGGCCGGGGTCGCGATGGAGGCACCCAGAAGGGTGCGGCGCTGGATGGTCATCGGTCGTGCCTCTGGTTGGAGCAGTTGGCGAAAGCCTAAGGCGCAGCCCGCCCCGGCTTCAATGGGTTCCGAGATAGGCGTCGCGGATCTCGGGCCGCGCCAGAAGCTCCGCCCCCGTGCCCTCGAGCGTGATGCGCCCGGTGACGAGCACATAGGCGCGGTGCGCGAGCCGCAGCGCCTGATTGGCGTTCTGCTCCACCAGCAACACCGTCAGCCCCGTCTGCTCGTTCAGGGTGCGGATGGCCGAGAAGATCCCGCGCACCACCAGCGGCGCGAGGCCGAGGGAGGGCTCGTCGAGCAACAGCAGCCGCGGCCTCGACATCAGCGCGCGGCCGATGGCGAGCATCTGCTGCTCCCCACCCGAGAGGGTACCGCCGCGCTGCGTCTCGCGCTCCTTCAGCCGGGGAAAGAGGGTGAAGGCCTGTTCCAGTCCCGGGCCAGGATCGACGCCGAAGGCCTGGGCGCCCATCAGCAGGTTCTCGCGCACGCTCATGCGCGGAAAGATGCGCCGGCCCTCCGGTGCCTGGGCGATGCCGGCGCGGGCGATCTCGTGCAGGGGCATGGCCGTGATGTCGCGCCCCTCGAACAGGACCCGCCCGGCACGGGCACGCGGGGAGCCGAAGATCGTCATCAGCAGCGTGGACTTGCCCGCCCCGTTCGCGCCGATCAGCGTGACGATCTCGCCCTTGTTCACCTCCACGGAGACGCCACGCAGCGCCTCCACGGCGCCATAGGCGGAGGTGACGTTGTCGAGTTGCAGCATGGCGCTCATGCCGCGCCCTCCACTGGGGCTGCCGGCACCTCGTCCTCGTCGCCCTCGCCGAGATAGGCGGAGATCACCCGCTCGTCCGCGCGCACCTGGGCCGGCGTGCCGTCGGCAATCTTCTGGCCGTGGTCAAGCACCACCACGCGGTCGGAGATGCGCATCACCACGCCCATGTCGTGCTCGATCAGCAGGATGGAGCAGCCGCCGCGGCGAATCAGCTGAATCAGCTCGGCCAGCTCCTCAGACTCGCGCGGGTTGAGTCCCGCCGCCGGCTCGTCGAGGCAGAGCAGCACGGGGTTCGTGCACATGGCCCGCGCGATCTCGAGCCGCCGCTGCGCGCCGTAGGGGAGGGCGCCCGCGGGGTCGTCCGCGCGGTCGAGCAGCCGCGTCGCCTCCAGCCAGCGCCGGGCCAGCGCCACCGCCTCGCGCTCCGCCTGGCGGTAGCGGCCGAAGCCGAAGGCGGCGCCGATGCCGAAGAAGGTCGCGGCCTGCAGGGTGTTGTGCTGCGCGACGAGAAGGTTCTCCAGGACCGTCATGCCGGGGAACAGGCGGATGTTCTGGAAGGTGCGCGCGACGCCACTGCGCGCGATCCGGTGGCCGACCGTCACGTGCAGCGGCTTCTGCCCGGCGGGCCCGTGCAGGATGATCTCGCCCGCGCTCGGCTTGTAGAAGCCGGTGATGAGGTTGAAGACCGTCGTCTTCCCAGCGCCGTTCGGCCCGATCACGGCGGTGATGTCGCCGGCCATGGCGTCGAAGGAAACCCTGTTCACCGCGGTCAGCCCGCCGAAGCGCATCACCAGGTCCCGCACCTGAAGGATGGGCGCGCTCATCCGTGGCCCTCCCCGACGAGGTCGCCCGAGATCGCCTTGCGTTCTCCGAGCGCGACGGAGGGCTTGCGGGAGGAGACCAGCCCGCGCGGCCGCCACACCATGATCACCACCATGGCCGCGCCGAAGACGAGCATCCGGTACTCCTCGAAGTCGCGGAAGGCCTCGAAGCCGCCGATGAGCACCAGCGCCGCAATGGCGACGCCGAGCTGGCTGCCGAGCCCCCCCAGGACGACGATGGCGAGGATGATGGCGCTCTCGATGAAGGTGAAGCTCTCGGGCGAGACGAAGGCCTGGCGCGTCGCGAAGAAGGCGCCGGCGAAGCCGCCAAACATGGCGCCGATGGCGAAGGCCGTCAGCTTCGTGTTCGTCACGTTGATGCCGAGCGCGCGGCAGGCGATCTCGTCCTCCCGCAGCGCCTCCCAGGCGCGGCCGAGCGGCTGGCGGCGCAGGCGGAGCGTCACCCAGTTCGTCAGCAGCGCGAGCACGAGGATAAGATAGTAGAGGAACACCGCCCGGTGCGTGGGGGAGGGCTCCAGCCCGAAGAAATCCGCGAAGCTGCCGGGCCCGCCGCCCGCGCTGAAGCTCAGCCCGAAGAAGGAGGGGCGCGGGATGCCGGAGATGCCGTTCGGCCCGCCCGTCAGCGAGACCCAGTTGAGCAGCACCACCCGGATGATCTCGCCGAAGGCCAGCGTCACGATGGCCAGGTAGTCGCCGCGCAGGCGCAGCACGGGAAACCCCAGCAGCATGCCCGCGAAGGCAGCGAAGATCCCCGCCAGCGGCAGGCAGACCCAGAAGGAGAGGCCATAGGTGGTGGAGAGCAGCGCGTAGGTATAGGCGCCGACCGCGTAGAAGGCGACGTAGCCGAGGTCCAGCAGCCCCGCGAGCCCGACCACGATGTTCAGCCCCCAACCGAGCATCACATAGGTCAGCACGAGCACGCCGAGGTCGAGACCGTAGCGCGTCGTCCAGGGCAGCAGCGGCATCAGCACGGCGAAGCCGAGGAAGAGCGGCGCCACGAAGGTGCCGATGCGCGCGATCTGCGCCGTGCGACGCGCCGTGCGCGGCCTGCCCGCGGGCCGCAGGGAGGACCAGAGGTTCATCGCCAGCCGCCCGGCGAAGACGATGCCGACGAGGATCGCGACATCCGCCCAGCGCGTGCGCAGGATCAGGCCGCCGCCGCTCGGCCCCACATCCGTCCGCAGCCCGACGAGCGGCACGAAGAGACCGAGGGCGACGAGCGCCGCGAGGCCGGCGTCGCGCAGCGCGTGCACCACCGGCGGCCTCGAGGCGGGCGCCTCCGGCCCGCGGGGAATGCCGCCCATCTCGCCCGGCTCGGGCACGCCGTCGTCGTTGTGGGGCACGCCGCCCACATGCGGCCCCTCCGGCAACCGGGAGGCGCCGCTCATACCTTCTCGACCTCGGCGCGGCCGAGCAGGCCGCTGGGGAGGAAGATCAGCGTCGCGATGAGGATCGCGAAGGCCGCGACATCCTTGTAGGCCGGGTTCAGCTCCCGCAGCAGGAACATGTCCTGCCCCGCATAGGCGCTCCACAGCGTCTCGATCAGCCCGATCAGCAGCCCGCCCAGCAAGGCCCCGGGCAGCGATCCCACGCCACCCAGCACGGCCGCCGTGAAGGCCTTCACCCCCACGATGAAGCCCATGAAGAAGTCGGCGAGACCGTAGCGCAGGAGGTAGAGCGTGCCGGCCACGGCCGCGAGCGCCGCGCCGATGACGAAGGTGATGCTGATGGTGCGGTCCGTGTCGATGCCCAGCAGCCCCGCCATCTTCCGGTCCTGCTCGCAGGCGCGCATCGCCCTGCCGAGCTTCGTGCTCGTCACCAGCCAGGTGAAGACCGCGAGCACCGCCAGGGTCACCACCACGATGACGATCTGCATAGTGGAGACGCTGACCGAGAAGCCGTTGCCGTGCCAAAGTTCCACGCTGCCGCGGATCACCGGCTCGATCGGCTTCGCGCGCGCGCCCTGGCTCACCTGCACGAAGTTCTGCAGCACGATGGACATGCCGATCGCGCTGATCAGCGGCGCCAGCCGGAAGGACCCGCGCAGCGGGCGGTAGGCGATCCGCTCCACCGACCATCCGTAGAGCGCGGTGATCGCCATGGAGATGAGCAGCACCAGCAGCACCGCCCCCGGCCCCGCCGCCCAACCGCCGGTCGAGAGCAGCACGAAGGAGATGAGCGAGACGAAGGCGCCCACCATGAAGATGTCGCCGTGGGCGAAGTTGATCATGCCGATGATGCCGTAGACCATCGTGTAGCCCACGGCGATCAGGCCATAGATCATGCCCAGCGCGACACCGTTGATCAGCTGCTGCAGGGCATAGGCCAAGCGCGGTCTCCGTCATCCAGTGGCCGGGTTTGTCCCCGGTTTTGCCGATCGGCCGTGAAGCGTCCCACTGGAAGGCTACGACGCCCGGGCGCGCCCCGCCAAGGGGCGCGCCGCTACGCCTACTTCCGAAGCTGCAGCGCCCAGGCCCGGAGCGCCACCACCTGGTCCGCGATCAGCTTGCGGGAGGTCTCGTCCGTCAGCCGCCCTTCGCCGTCAAACTTCGAGCCGGCGCCGGAGATCATCACCTCCGGCTTGTTCAGGGCATAGGCGTTGAGAAAGACGCACATCTTCCGCAGGTCGTACTGAGCCCGCGCCGTGCCGAGCATCCCCTGCGTCGCCCCCATGATCGACACCGCCTTGCCGTCGAAGGAGGGCTCGGGCGGGCGGGAAGCCCAGTCGATCGCGTTCTTCAGCACGCCGGAGACCGAGTAGTTGTACTCGGGCGTCGCGAAGATCACGGCATCCGCCGCCCGCACGGCCGAGCGGAAGGCCTCGACCGGTGCCGGGTAGCCCGCGCCGGTGCGGATGTCGTCGTCATAGGGCGGGATCTCCCCCAACCCCTCGTAGATCGTGACCGTCACCCCCTCGGGCGCCAGCTCCGCCGCGGCGCGCAGCGCGGCGGTATTGAAGGAGGCCCTCCGCAGGCTGCCCGAAATGCCGAGGATCTTGAATTCGCTCATCAACAATAACTCCAGGAATGGGGAGGGATCACTCCTCCCAGGAAAGCGCCTCGCCGCGCAGCCAGGCGGCACCGGCGGCGTAGAGGGCGGCGACCTTCTCGCCCTTCAGCCCGGGCATGTCGGTCTTCACGTCGTAGCCGATGCGGGTCTGCAGATAGGCTAGGTGCCGGTAACCCTCGGGAAAGCGGGCGAGCAGGGCGGCCTCGAGTTCCAGGCGCGCCGCGGGGTCCACGGGGTCCATCCGGTCCTTCTCGTAGATCGGCTGGCGGAGGACGATCTTCCAACCGTCGGCCTTCTCCTCGATGAAGTCGTAGAAGCGGCCGGTGCAGACCACGTCCACCACCACCCCGTCCACCGGGGCACGCTGGGAGATGGTCATTTTCGTCTGGGCGATCGCGCGCCGTCCCTCGATATCGACGGAGCAGCCGCCGAGGAAGTGGAGGATCGAGACCCCCTTCGCCCAACCCTCCTGACTCGCCTTGATGAAGCCGTCGGCGGGCGCCTGGCACCAGGTGGCCATCATCCGGCCCTCGGGCGCCCAGACCGTGCGGAAGCGTTCCCAGTCCCCGGCATCGCGCCAGACGGCCCAGTTCTGCACCAGCTCCATCACCTGCATGCGGCGCAGCATGGCGGCGTCCGACATCCCGTTCCCCCTCGAATCCTGGCGACGCGGACCATAGGCCGCGCCGCCAGCGCTGGCGATACGACCGGCTTGACGCCCTGTGCCCGCGCTCGGCCAGATGCCTCAAAGCCGCTGCCCCGGCCCAACCGGGGATTCGCGGACGAGGGAGGCCGTCCATGACCCATCATCCACGCCTGGCGCGCCGCGCCGCGCTCGGCCTGCTCGCGCTGCCGGCCCTGCACCGCGCCGCGCCTGCCCAAGAGACCATCCAGCCGGCCTGGCCGGACCGCCCCATCCGCTTCATCCAAGGCTTCGGCGCCGGCGGCACCACCGACATCGTGGCGCGACTGATCGCCCCCTCCCTGGCCGCCGCGCTCGGCCAACCCGTCGTAGTGGAGAACCGCCCGGGCGCCGGCGGCACTATGGCGGCCGAAAACCTCGCCCGCGCGAGGGACGGGCACACGATCATGCTCATCAACAACGGCTACGCCGTTTCCGCCGCCCTCTACCGCCGCCTTCCCTACGATCCCCTGACGGATGTGGAGCCCGTCGCCATGGTCGCCTCCGTCGGCCTCGTCCTTCTCGCCGGCACTGGGCCGGAGGCGCCCCGAGACATGGCCGAGCTCTCCCGCCGCGCGAAGGCGGCGCCGGACCGGCTTCATGTCGCGACCGTCGGCGTCGGCAGCACCCAGCACTTCGTGGCGGAAGCTATCCAGGCCGCCGCCGGCATCCGCCTCACCCATGTGCCCTATCGCGGCACCCCCGCCGCTCTCATCGCGCTGCGTAACGGGGAGGTAGAGCTGGTGGTCGAGCCCGCCTCCTCCGTTCTCGGCCAGATCCGAGGCGGGGAGGCGCGGGCGCTCGCCATCACCTCCCGCGAGCGCTCGCCCCTGCTGCCGGAGGTGCCGACGGTCGCGGAACTCCTCGGCGATCCCGGCTTCGACATCCAGACTTGGTACGCCATCGCCGTGCCCGCCGGCACGCCGCCCGCCGTGGTCGCGCGCCTCTCGGAAACCACGGCCGCCGTGCTTGCGGACCCCACCCTGCGCGCCCGCCTCGGCGAACTCGGCCTCGCCCCGCGCCCCGCCACGCCCCCGGCTGCGGTAAAGGAGGCCGTCCACGCCGAGATCGCCCGCTGGTCCGGGGTGATCGAGCGGGCGGGGATTGAGCGCCAGTAGGGGGCGCTCAGCCCGCCGCGATCGGCTCCAGCCCCGCCGCTTCCAGCACTGGTGCAGCCTCGGCCGAGGCGAGGAAGCGGATCAGCCGCCCCGCCGCTTCCGGCTGGGCGGAGGCGCGGAGAATGCCGGCGGAGAAGACCGCGACCGTGCCCACCTCCGCCGGCAGGCGCCCGACGAGCTCGATCCCTGGCACGGCAAGCAACTCGCTCACCTGCTGCACGGCAAGCGAGGCCTCGCCGCGCACCGCCAGCTCCGCCGTGAAGCCGGCCGGGATGACCTTCGCGCGGGCATTCACCGCCTCCGCGATGCCCAGCCGCTCGATCAGCGCGGCGAAGGCGATGCCGCTGGCGCCACTGCGCGAATAGGCGACGCAGGGCGCGTCGAGCAGCGCCGCCCGCAGCGCCTCCGCCGTGCCGATCTCCGGATGCGGCGCGCCCGCCCGCACGGCGATGCCGATGTGGGAGCGAACGAGATCCACCGCGCTGTCCGGGTCGACCAACCCTTCCGCCGCCAGCTCCGCGATGCCCTCGGCCGTGAGGATGACGAGGTCGGCTGCCTCGCCGCCCCGAAGGCGCGGCATCAGCCCCTGGGTGGGCGCGAACTCCGCCTCCATCGACATCCCGGCCGCAGCCTCCATCCGCGGCACCATGCCCCGCATCGCCCCCGCGACCGCGAGGGTGGAGAGGACCCGCAGCCCGCTCATCCCTCCAACCCCGACAATTCCGCGACGAGCTGCCCGAGGGCGGCCGAATCCATCCCCCCGCGCCCACTGTTCACGAGCGCCTCCATCATCTGCGCCGCCAGCGCGGTGGAGGGGGCGAAGACCCCGTGGTCGCGCATGGCGGCCAGGGAGAGCCGCGTGTCCTTCCGCATCAGCTCCGCCCGGAAGCCGGGCTGAAGCGTTCCCTCGATGATCCGCTTCGCGTGGTTCTCCATCACGAAGGACTTCGCCGAACCGCCCAGCAACGCCTGCCGCATCGCCATCGGGTCCAGCCCCGCCTTGCGCCCGAGCGCCAGCGCCTCGGACACCGCCAGCATGGTCGCCGCCACCATCAACTGGTTCGCGGACTTGCAGACCTGGCCCGCGCCGGCCGGGCCGAGATGAGTGAAGGTCTTGCCTACTGCCTCGAAGAAGGGCCGCGCTCGCGCAAAGGCATCCGCGTCGCCGCCGATCATGCAGGTCAGCGTGCCCGCCTGCGCGCCAGCCGGGCCGCCGCTCACGGGGCTGTCCAGCAGATGCGCGCCGCGCTCCTCCAGCAGCCGCTTCGCCAAAGCGGCGGCGGGGGCGGCGGCGATGGTGCTGAAGTCGATCACCACCGTGCCGGGTGCCACACCTTCCGCCACGCCCTCCGGCCCGAAAAGCACCGCCTCTACGTCCGGCGTATCCGGCAGACAGAGGCCCACCACTGCCGCCCCGTGCGCGGCCTCGGCCGGCGTCGCGGCCCAGGTCGCGCCGGCGGCCTCCAGCGCTTCTGCCTTGCCCCGGCTACGGTTGTGTACGGAGAGGGCGAAGCCCGACTTCGCGATATTGGCGGCCATTGCGGCCCCCATGACGCCCAGCCCGAGGAAGGCGACGCGCGCCGGCGGCGATACGGTATCCAAGATCATCAGGTCCTCTTCATCGCGGTGCGGATCCCGTCCAGCAGCCGGTCCATCGCGGCCTGGAAAGTCGGCCCATCCGCGTACCCGTCCGCCTCGCCCACGCGCTCCATGAAGCGCGCCCAGGTCGGGGTCTGCATGCCCTGGCGGAAGCGGTCGTGCAGGGACTTCACCATCTCGTCGGTCAGTCCCGCGGGACCGACCCAGCCCTTCATGTTGTCGGCCACGATGTCGTAGCCGAGCTCGCGCATTGTCGGCACGTCCTTGTAGGCCGGCGCACGCTGCTCCGCCGCCAAGGCCAGCAGCTTGATGTCGCCCGAGGTCACGAAGCCGCCCAGCTCGTCCGAGGCGTTGATGTTCAGCGCCGTCTGCCCGGCGATCAGCGCCTGCAGCGCCGGCCCGCCGCCGGTATAGGGCACGTGCAGGAACTGCACCCCCGCCGCGCGCTCAAGCAGGACGAAGATCGCCTGCGAGAGCGTCCCGTTTCCCGCCGAGCCGTGCGCGATACCGCCGGGATCCGCCTTCGCCGCCGCGATGGCCGCGGAAAGGTCGGCGAAGCGCGGCGTCGGCCCGTTCTTGCAGACGAGGAAATGCCCGTTCCGCGTCATGCGGATCACCGCGCGGAAGGAGTGCTTGGGGTCGTAGGGCAGGTCTCGGAAGGCGGGGAGGGAGGTGCTCTCGCTGCCGCCATGGACGATCAGCGTGTGCCCGTCTGGCGCCGCGCGGGCCACCTGCTCCGCCGCCAGCGCGCCGCCCGCGCCGGGGCGGTTCACCACCACCAGCGGCACGGGGAAGAAGGGCGCGGAGGCCTCCGCGATGGTGCGCGCGATGATGTCGCTGCCGCCCCCCGGCGCGTAGCCGACGATGAGCTGCATCGGCCGCGTCGGCGCCCAGGGGCCGATCTGCTGGGCGAAAGCCGGGCAGGCCAGCGCCGTGGCCGCGGCCCCGAGGATCGTCCTGCGCTTCATCCTTGTTTCCTCCCGTTCCGTTCTCAGTCGTCGCTGAGCTCGTATCTCGCTCCCGAACGCCCGCAGATGGCGCGGATATGCGCCTCCAGCGCGGGCGGCACCGGAATGCCCTCGGCCAGCCGCCGCTCGCGCTCCATCGCCTCGGGGTCGCCGCCCACCAGGACGGGGCGCGCGGGATCGGCCGGTGGCGTCGCGCGCAGGGTGTCGATCATGGCGTCCATCTCCGCCTCGAACCCGCCCTCGGGCCGGAAGGCGCGCGGATTGATCGCGAGGAAGAAGTGCCCGACATCGTCGGGATCGCCCGGCACCCGCGTGGGGTTGCGGATCGGCCCGAACGCGGCGCCCGTCAGCGTGGCCGAGAGCACCTGCACCATCACGCCGAGCCCATAGCCTTTGTGCCCGCCCGTCACCTCCGCGCCGCCGAGCGGTGTCACGCCGCCGCCAGGCTCCTTGAAGATGATCCGCATGGCTTCAGCGGAATCCGTCACCGGCCGCCCAGCCTCGTCCACCACCCATCCCTCCGGGATCGGCTTCCCGTTGAGGTCGTAGACCTTCACCTTGTTGGCCGCGACCGTTGTGGTGGAGATGTCGAGTACGAAGGGGCGGTTCCGCAACGCAGGCGCGGCGAAGGCGATGGGGTTCGCGCCCAGCAGCGGCAGCGTGCCGCGCGTCGGCACCATCAGCACCGTGCGCGCGGAGCTGGTGATCATCCCGATCATCCCCGCCGACGACGCGACGCGCGCGTAATGCCCGGCCGCACCGAAATGGTGGGAGTTGCGCGCCCCCACCGCCGCGATCCCCGCAGCCCGGGCCTTCTCCACCGCGAGCCGGATGCAGAAATCCGCGACGGGATGCCCGAGATTGGCGCCGCCATCCACGAGTGCCGTCGCCGGCATGTCCAGCACCAAGCGCGGACGTGCGGAGAGGTCGAGCTGCCCGGCTTCCCGGAAGCTCTCGTACATCATCAGCATCGAGAGCCCATGGCTGTCGATGCCCATCAGATCGGTCTCGACCATTGCCTCGGCGGTGGTCGCCGCCAGGTCCTCGGCCATGCCCCAGGCGTGCAGCACGCCCAGGATCTGCCGCCGGACGCGCTCGGCCGGAACGTGCCTCATCGCGTAACAGCGACACCCTTGGCCGCGAGCGTCTCCTCCACCCAGCCGCGCACCCAGCCGCCGCCCTTGATCGCTGCGGTGGTCTCCTGCTCCTTGGCGGAGTGCTTCTCGGCATCGGCGATCACCTGCGCGGCCTCGGCCAGCGGAATCACCACCACGCCGTCCTCGTCCGCCGCGATCAGGTCGCCGGGCATCACCACCTGCCCGCCGCAGGCGATGGGATAGCCGATCTCGCCGGGCCCGTCCTTGTAGGGGCCTGCCGGCGTCGCGCCGCGCGCCCAGACGCCGATATCCATCCGTTCGATGCCGTCGAGGTCGCGCACGGCACCGTCGATCACCAGCGCACCGACGCCGCGGCTCTCGGCATGGCCGATCATCAGGTCACCGGCGAGCGCGATCTCGAGGTCGCCGCCCCCGTCGCAGACGATCACCTCCCCCGGCCGCGCGAGATCGATGGCGCGGTGGAGAAAGAGGTTGTCGCCCGGCCGCGCCTTCACCGTCAGCGCGGGGCCGACGAAGGTCCGCCGCCCGCCATAAGCCATGAAGCCGCCGCGCATCGCCTGGAGCCGGCTCATCACGTCGCCGATATTGGCCACCGGCAGCTTCGCCGCGCGGGCGATCAGGGCGGCGTCGGGCTCGGGGCGCCGCTCGGTGATGCGAAGGCCAACGGTCATGCGGGAAACTCTCCTGGCGATCCGCCGTCGCGGCGGAATGATCGTCGGAGAGGCGGCGGAGAGGGGCACCCGATGGCACCCGGCATCCGGACATTCCCCTCCGCGCCGTCTTGGCGGCGCGGCCCAGGATCGGCACGATCCCCCGCGATTGGCAAGCCGCCCGCCCCGAGGGGAAAGGGTGGCGAGGGGGAGGAAAGCATGAAGCGTCGCAGCCTGGCGGTCCTTGCCGCATCATCCGCTGCCGCCCTCGCGGCAGGCCCGGCCCGCGCGGCCTGGCCGGAGCGCCCGATCACGATGATCGTCGCCTTTCCGCCCGGCGGCGGCACGGATGTCGCCGCCCGCACCCTCGCGCGCTTCCTCGAACGGGAGCTAGGCCAATCCGTCGTCGTCCTCAACCGCGCCGGTGCGGGCGGCGAGATCGGCTGGGCCGAGATGGTCCGCTCGCCGCCGGACGGCTACACGATCGGCTTCATCAACACGCCCAACATCGTCAGCATCCCGATCGAGCGGCAGGCCCGGTACAAGCTGGAGGACTTCGCGCCTGTCGCGAACGTGGTGGACGATCCCGGCGCCTTCCTCGTGCCGCCCGACAGCCGCTTCCGCACCCTTCCGGACCTCGTCGCCTTCGCGAAGGCGAACCCTGACACCGTCACCTATGGCACCACCGGCATCGGCTCCGACGACCACCTCGCGGCGCTCGCCTTCGAGCGGCTGGCGGGCGTGCGGATGACCCACGTGCCCTTCGCGGGGGCGGCCCCCGTGCGCAATGCCATCCTCGGCCGGCAGATCATGGTCGCCAGCATGAATGTGGGGGAGGGGATCAACGACATGCGCCAGGACCAGCTCCGCGCCCTGGGCCAGATGGCGACCGAACGTTGGACCGAGGCTCCGGACACCCCCACCTTCCGCGAGCAGGGCTTCGACGTGGTGCAGGGCTCCATGCGCGGCCTGGCCGCCCCGGCCGGCGTCCCCGCCCCGGTGCTGGAGCGCCTCGCCGCCGCCACGCGCGCGGTGATGGAGGACGCGGAGTTCCGCCGCCTCGCCTCGCAGCAGGCGCTGCCCCTGCGCTACCTCGCGCCGCCCGAGTACCGGGCCACGCTTTCAGCGCTGCGCGATGACCTTCAATCCCTCTGGCGCGCCCATCCTTGGAAGGAGTAGGCGCGTCTCGCCCTGCACTCAGTGCGTGTGCTGGGCGGCCGGCGGCCCGCTGGCGCCCGCCCCCTGCACTGCCACCTGAACCTGCACCGCGCCCGCGCGCTCGAAGTTCAGCGTCAGCGGCACGGTCGTGCCCGCGCGCAGCGCCTGGCTCAGCCCGGTCATCATGACATGCGACCCGCCCGGCCGCAGCGTCACGCTGCCGCCCGCGGGAATCTCGATGCCGGTGACGGGGCGCATCCGCATCACGTCGCCCTCCCGCACCGTTTCGTGGATCTCCGTCGTGCGGGCGAGGGGAGAGGAGGCGGAGACGAGCCGGTCCGCTGCCGTGCCGGTGTTGCGCAGCGTGAGGAACGCTCCACCATTGCCGCCCTGCAGCGCGGCGCGCGCCCAGGGCTGCTCCACGGCGATCCCGCCCGTCCCCTGCGCCGAGATCGGCGTGGCGAGGGCGAGCGCGCCCAGCATGGAAAGCCCGGCAAGGGCACGGCGGCAAAGGGTCATGAACGGTTCATCCAGAATACGGGGCGATGGAACGGGCGCGGCGCTCAATCAACCCACTCGCCGCCGCGCATCACCGGCGTCGCGTGCCCGGCTTCGTCCAGCCCGTCCACCTCGATCTCCGGCGAGCCGATCATCCAGTCCACGTGAATAAGGCTGCGGTTGGCCCCGCGCCGCACCAGTTCCTCCTCGGAGAACTCGGCCACGAAGCACTTGCTGTAGGCCTGGCCGAGCGCGATGTGGCTCGCCGCGTTCTCGTCGAACAAGGTGTTCAGGAAGAGGATGCCGCTGCGCGCGATGGGGTTGGAGCTGGGCACAAGCGCCACCTCGCCGAGCTGGCGCGCGCCGGCATCGGTCGAGATCATCTGCTCCAGCACCGCCTGCCCGCGCGTCGCGTGCGCCTCGACGATGGCGCCCTCCTCGAAGCGGACGCGGATGCCGTCGATCAGCGTGCCCTGGTGCGAGAGCGGCTTGGTGGCGGAGACGGTGCCCTGGGTGCGCGCCCGGTGCGGGGTGGTGAAGACCTCCTCCGTCGGGATGTTCGGGTTGCCGTAGACGCCGTTCTTCGCCTTGCTCGCCCCGCCCATCCAGGCATGGCCCTCGGCCAGCCCCACGATCAGGTCCGTGCCCGGCCCGCGGAAGCGGAGGGAGTGGAAGCGCTGCTCGTTCAGCCGGTCCTGCCGTGCCTTGAGGTTCGCGTTATGCGCCGCCCAGGCGGCGATGGGGTCGGGCGTGTCCACGCGCGTGATCGAGTAGATGGCGTCCCAGAGCCGGCGCACAGCCTCTTCCGGCGCTGCCTCGGGGAACACGGCCCGCGCCCAGGCCGGATGGGCGAAGGGCACGAGGGTCCAGTTGATGTAGCTGTCCGCGATCAGGTCCAGCGCCGGGCGATAGGCCTTGGACTGCGCCCGGTTCGCCCGCGCTACCTTGCCCGGATCCTGCTCCGACAGCAGCGAGGGGTCGGAGCCCACGATCGCCAGCCGCGCCGCACCGCTCCGGAAGGCCGCCGCCATCCCCTCGAAGAGCCAGGCGGAGGAGGTGTCGAAGCCCTCGTCCGGGCCAAAGCGGTAGCGCAGCAGCGTGGAATGCTCGTCCGAGAAGAGCGTCGTCACGAGGCTCGCCCCGGCCTTGTAGGCGTGCTCCGTGATCAGCCGGGCCAGCGGCAGCGCCTCCACCGGGGAGGTCATCACCAGCTCCTGCCCAGGCACCAGCCCCAGCCCAACCTTCACGGCCAGCTCCGCCAGCCGATTCATCCGCGCGGCGTCGTCCAGCGAGGGGGAAAGGTTCGACGGGTTCGTGTCCATGCGTGCGGTCCCTTGGGCTGGCCGGAAGATCGGTCGGGGCGGGCGCCGGGGCAAGGGCAGGGGCGGGAATGCCCACTCAGGCCTCGCGCCGCACGTTCAGCGGCAGCGTCATGCCGCGCCGCTCCACCTTCAGGCCCCGGCGATAGGCGCTGTCGAGGAAGTACTGGCCCAGGGCGTAGAAGGGCACCTCCTCGAAGAAGCGCGCCTGAACGGCGCGACCGATCCGCCGTTGCGCCTCCATGTCGGGCGCCTCCAGCCACTCGTCGCGCAGCGTCTCCAGCGCGGGGCTGGTTGGCCAGCCGAACCAGGCATCGGCCCCGTTGCCGCGCAGCAGGGGATGGCCGCCGGGATTGACCAGGTCCTCGCCCCCGAAGGCGACGTAGACGGCGTTCCAGCCGCCCCTCTCGGGAGGGTCGCGCCGGGCGCGGCGGGCCAGCATCGTGCCCCAGTCGGAGGTCGCGACCTCCACCTCGAAGCCGACACGCTTCATCACGTCCGCGCAGACGAGGGTGGCGTTGCTGTTGTTGACCTGGTCCGCGGGGTTCAGCACCACCACCCGGGCACCGGCCTTGCCGGTGGCAGCCAGCGCCGTCCGGGCGGCGGCGATGTCGCGCGGCCCGGCCACGGCCGCGAGCCCCTCTTCGGAGGCGAGCGGCGAGCCCGGCGGGAAGCAGCCCATCCCGTCGCGGAAGCGGCTGCGGTCATCGCCCATAATCGCCGCCATGATGTCGGCCTGGCTCAGCGCGGGCAGCAGGGCGCGGCGCACGGCCGGGTCGTCGAAGGGCGGGTGGAGATGGTTAGGGCGCAGCATCGCGACGGTGCCCTGGGTCTCCACCCGGTCCACCACCACGTCGCGCCGGCGGGCGAGGAGCGGGCGAAGGTCCGGCGCCGCCCGCTCCCACCAATCGATCTCGCCGGCCTGGAGCGCGGCGCCGATGGTCGAGGGGTCGGGCAGGATGTGCCATTCCAGCCGCTCGAAATGGGCAAGCTTCGGGCCCGCCGTCACCGCCACCGGCCCGCCCGGCGCGGGGACGTAGCCCTCGAAGCGCCGATAGACCGCGAGCGACCCGGAGCGCCGCTCCTCGGCCACGAAGCGGTAGGGGCCGGAACCCACCACCTCCGTCAGCGGCGTCGCGGCGGGAAGGTTCGCGAAGCGCTCCGGCATGATGAAGCAGGGGTAGGAAGAGGACTTGCCCAGCGCCTCCAGCATTACCCCGAAGGGGCGGCGCAGCCGGATGGCGAAGCGCCGGTCATCGATCACCTCGATCGCGTCCAGCCGCGCGGCCAGGGTCTGCCCGTGCGTGTCGCGCGCCATCCATCGGCGGATCGAGGCCGCCGCATCGGCCGCGCGCACCTTTTCCCCATCGTGGAAGGTCGGCCCGTC
The DNA here is from genome assembly GCF_000711725.1 of Roseomonas aerilata DSM 19363. Lineage (GTDB taxonomy): Bacteria > Pseudomonadota > Alphaproteobacteria > Acetobacterales > Acetobacteraceae > Roseomonas > Roseomonas aerilata. The sequence goes on from NZ_JONP01000001.1 coordinate 20,192, forward strand.
GCGCAGCGTGATCACCCAGCGCCGCCCGTCATCCTCCACCGAGTGGCCCTCGGCCAGCTGCGGCTGCGGGCGGAAATCGGCGTCCAGGCCCCAGAGCGTGTCCCAGAGGAGATGCCCGTGGTTCCGCACCGCGTAGGAGGTGGTGGCGAGCGGGTCGACCGTCGTCACATCGGCTTGCGGCACGAAGCGCAGCACCCGCGCGGCCTCTCCCTGCGCGAGGGCCGGGGCGGCGAGAAGGGCGGTGGCGCCGCCCAGCAGGGCACGGCGGGTGGTCATCGGCACTCTCCGCGAGGGGCGGCGCCGGACGTGCCGGCGCCGCGGGTCTCAGGCCTCGAGGGCCGCGTCGAGCGTGATCTCAGCCTTGAACAGCTTCGAGACCGGGCAGCCCGCCTTCGCCTTGCCCGCCAGGTCCTGGAAGGTGGCGTCGTCGGTGCCGGGGATCTTCGCCCGCAGCGTCAGGTGGATCTTGGTGATCTCGAAGCCGTCCCCCACCTTGTCGAGCGTGACGTCGGCCTTCGTGTCCATCTGGTCCGCCTTCAGCCCGGCATTCCCGAGGATGAGGGAGAGCGCCATGGTGAAGCAGCCGGCATGGGCGGCGCCGATCAGCTCCTCGGGGTTGGTGCCCTTCACGCCCTCGAAGCGCGTGGCGAAGCCGTAGGGCTGCGCGTTCAGCGCGCCGCTCTCGGTCGAGATCGTGCCGCGGCCATCCTTCAGGCCGCCGGTCCAGCTGGCGGAAGCGTGTTTCTGCATCAATCTCTCCTCGTGGCGGGCCTCGGGCCCGCGATCCATGCCGGGCAGGAGGCCCGCGTCACGTAACGGGCGCGGCGGCCCGCGTTTCATGCCGGGCGGAAGCGCCCGGGCGGCCTAGAGCTTGGGGCCCGTCGCAGAAACACCAAGGGCCGGGGAGAAGGGGCGGGATGGCTGCCGGAACACGTTATGGCGTCGATCTTCGATCCGCGCTGCCCGCCGATGCCCCGGATCTCGCCGCCCTGCTCGGCGGCCCGGCGCGCGCCATGGCCTCCCGGCTGGAGGCGATGGGGCGCGATCCGGCCTCCGCCGTACTCGTCGCGACGGGCTGGAACGGGGCGGTGATCGGCGTCATCGCCCTTTCCTGGCACCCGGCGCTGACCGCCGACCGGCCCCTGGCCCGCATCACCGCCCTGGCGGTGGCGGAGGAGGAGCGGCGCAACGGCATCGGCCGCTTGCTGATCAAGGCCGGCGCCCAGGCCGCCCGTGCCGCTGGCTGCGACCTGCTGGAGGCGGCGTCGCCGGAAGGGGAGGGGGGCGCTTTCCTCGCCGCGCTTGGCTTCGTACCGGCCGGGATCAATCTCGCCAGGCCCCTTCGGAAACGGACGGAGGCGCCTTAATCCCGCCGCGCAACAGGCTCATCAACCCGCCGTTCCCCTCCGGCCACCAGTGGGAGACCACGCCAATGCGCTCCGCCCTCCTCCCCGCCGTGGCACTCCTCCTCGGCCTGCACGGCGTGGCCTTGGCCGCGCCGGGATTCGCCGCCGCCCCCGTGGAGTTGCGCGCCGGGCCGGGCATGGAATACCCGCCCGTGACCTTCCTGCCCGGGAACGCCCCGGTGGAGATCTTCGGCTGCCTGCAGGGCTATGTCTGGTGCGACGTCGCCTATGGCCCGGCGCGCGGCTGGCTTCCGGCGGGCTATCTTGGCTACCTCTACGAGAACCGCCCGCTGCCGCTGCCGGAATACGGACCGCGCTTCGGCGTGCCGATCGTCGGCTTCCGCTTCGGCGACTACTGGGACCGCTACTACCGCGGTCAGCCCTGGTACGCCGAGCGCGACCGCTGGCGCGGCCCGCCGCCCGGGGAATTCCGTGGCCCGCCGCCACCGCGCGCCGATTTCCGTGGCCCGCCCCCGCCCGACTGGCGGCGGGACGGCCCGCCCGGCCGTGGGCCGGAATGGCGACACGAGGGACCGCCCGGCCGCGGGCCCGACTGGCGACACGACGGCCGTGCCGACTTCCGCGGCCCACCCGGGCCGTCACCGGGCGAGATGCATCGCGGCCCCGAGGGCGGTCGCGGTGAGGGCGGTCGCGGTGAGGGCGGTCGCGGTGAGGGCGGTCGCGGTGAGGGCGGGCGGGGCGAGTGGCGCGGGCGTGGCCCTGATCGGGGGCACGACGAGCACAGCCCGCGCTAGATCCTCAGCGAAGCAACGGTCCCACCACCAGGACGAGCGCGAAGGCCCCTACCGCCGCCGCGCCCAGCTTCGGCACCAACCCCGCGCGCCCCGCCGCCCCCGCGGCGCGCCCGAGCAGGGTGCCGAGGCCGATCCAGCCCAGCGCCACGCCCGAGAGCAGCCCCAGGAAGCCGAGCATCCAGGGCCACCAGGGCGTTGCCCCGAAGGGGATGACGCCAAGGGCGAAAACGATCGCCTTCGGGTTCAGCAGCGTCGTCACGAAAACCTGGCGCGGCGTCACCGGCATGACGGAGAGGTCTACCGGCCCGCGACGCCAGAGCTTGACCGCAAGCAGGGCGAGATAGGTCCCGACCGCGAGGCGCAGCCCCATCGCCACCGCCGGCACCCCCGCGACGAAAGGCCCGAGCGCCAGCCCGATGGCGAGGATCGCGATGAGGTAACCCGCCGCTTCTGCCGGAAGCAGCGGCAGGGCGCGGCGGAAGCCGACCGTCGCCCCGGCCGTCGCCAGCAGCGTGTTCGTCGGCCCGGGCGTGCCAAGGATGAGGAGGACGGTCAGGGAGAAGAGAAGCGGGTCCTGCATGCCTGCTCCGGAAAGGGCGGGCCTGCGGCGTGGCAGGCCGGGAGGATGGCGCGTTCTACCCCGCCACGGCCCACCCGGCCAGATCGGCAGGGCTTTCGGAGCGGCGTCCCGCTCCCCATCTTCTCGGTGTGTCCCGTCGCCACGAGAAGCGCGCCGCGCGGGGGGAGCGCCAGGTCGAGGCACCACGAGCCGAGGCGACCTGCCCGCTCTGCCTTCGCCCCATCCCGCCCGGTGCCCGCGCCAGCCGTCACCACCTCACGCCCCGCCTGAAGGGGGGAACCCATCGCGGAACGGTGCTGTTGCACCATATCTGCCACCAGGCGATCCACGCCCGCTTCACCGAGGCGGAACTGGCCCGCCGCTTCACCGAGCCGGAGATCCTCCGCGCCGAGCCGCGCCTGGCCGAGTTCCTCGGCTGGGTCGCGACCAAGCCGCCGGAGTTCCATGCCCCCACCCGCACCGCGCGGGACCGCACGCCGAAATGGCGCTGAGGCCCCGCTGACCCCAGGCGGCGCCCGCCCCGTCCCCCAGCCTTGGCGCTGAGGGGGTTGCGCGGGTAGAAGGCGCCGCAGCACGCATGCCGCCCGGAGCCCCGACCATGGCCGCCTACCAGTACGTCTACGTGATGAAGGATCTCACCAAGTCCTACCCGGGCGGGCGCGAGGTCTTCAAGGGCATGACCCTCTCCTTCCTGCCCACGGCCAAGATCGGCGTGCTCGGCCCCAACGGCGCCGGCAAGTCCACGCTCATGCGGATCATGGCGGGGCAGGATAAGGAGTTCGGCGGCGAGGCCTGGGCGGCCGAGGGCGTGCGCGTCGGCTACCTCAGCCAGGAGCCCTGGCTCGATCCGAACAAGACCGTGGGCGAGAACGTGCGCGACGCCTTCGGCAGCCTCACCGCCGATCTCGAGCGCTTCAACGAGATATCCATGAAGTTCGGCGAGGAGATGAGCGACGAGGAGATGAACACCCTTCTCGCGGAGCAGGCCGAGCTGCAGGAGCGGATCGACGCCGCCGATGGCTGGGACCTCGACCGCACGGTGGACATCGCCCTCGACGCGCTGCGCTGCCCGCCGGCCGAGAGCGGCGTGACCACCCTCTCGGGCGGCGAGCGCCGGCGCGTCGCGCTCTGCAAGCTGCTGCTCGAGAAGCCCGAGATGCTGCTGCTCGACGAGCCCACCAACCACTTGGACGCCGAGAGCGTGTCCTGGCTGGAGAAGACGCTGCGCGACTACGAGGGCGCGGTGCTGATCGTCACCCATGACCGCTACTTCCTCGACAACGTCACCAACTGGATCCTCGAGGTCGATCGCGGCCGGGGCATCCCTTACGAGGGCAACTACTCCTCCTACCTGACCGCCAAGCGCAAGCGCCTGCAGCAGGAGGAGAAGGAGGAGAGCACCCGCCAGCGCCAGCTCGCGGAGGAGCAGGAGTGGATCGGCCGCAGCCCGGCCGCGCGCCAGTCCAAGAGCAAGGCGCGCATCCAGGCCTATGAGGAGCTGCTGCAGAAGAGCCTCGACAAGGCGCCCGACCCCACCGAGATCCAGATCCCGCCGGCGCCGCGCCTGGGCAACACGGTCATCGTGGCGGACGCCATCCGCAAGGGCTTCGGCAACCGCCTGCTGATCGACGATCTCTCCTTCAAGCTGCCGCCGGGTGGCATCGTCGGCGTCATCGGCCCGAACGGCGCCGGCAAGACGACGCTGTTCAAGATGATCACCGGCCGCGACAAGCCCGATGCCGGCACGATGACGATCGGCGACAGCGTGCAGCTCGGCTACGTGGACCAGAGCCGCGACAGCCTCGATGACAAGAAGACCGTCTGGCAGGAGATCTCGGACGGCCAGGACCTCATCACCATGGGCAAGCGCGCGGTGCCCTCCCGCGCCTATTGCGCCGCCTTCAACTTCAAGGGCGGCGACCAGCAGAAGCCCGTGGGTGTTCTCTCGGGTGGCGAGCGCAATCGCGTCCACCTCGCGAAGATGCTCAAGAACCCGCACAACGTGCTGCTGCTCGACGAGCCCACGAACGACCTCGACGTGGACACGCTGCGCGCGCTGGAGGAGGCGCTGACGGACTTCGCGGGCTGTGCCGTCATCATCTCGCACGACCGCTGGTTCCTCGACCGGCTAGCGACCCACATCCTCGCCTTCGAGGGCGACAGCCATGTCGAGTGGTTCGAGGGCAACTACCAGGCCTACGAGGCCGACAAGCGACGCCGCATGGGCGCCGCGGCCGACCAGCCGCACCGGATCAAGTACCGTCCGCTGACCCGGTGAGCGGGGGAGCCACTTGCACCACGCGGCCCGTCTCGTCACCTCGCGCGTCGTCCGCACGCCGCGCCTGACGCTGCTCCCGGTCGGGAAGGAGAACCTTCCCGACCTCGTGCGCCTGAAATCCGACCCGGCGGTCTTTGAGGCCATGCTGCACGGCGTGCGCACGCCCGAGCGCACGGCCGAGGAGTTGGCCGACGACATGGATTTCTGGGAGGTGCGCGGCTACGGCACCTGGGCCGTCCACCGCACGGAGGACGGCGAGTTCCTGGGGCTGGCAGGGCTGATGGAGCGGCCGGACGGCCGGGGCGTCGCGCTGCGCTATGCCCTCTGGCCGGAATGCCGCGGCCATGGCTACGCGCGGGAGGCGGCGCGCGCGGCCCTCGATTTCGGGCACGCCGCCGGCCTCTCCCGCATTATCGGCATCGCGCGGGAGAGCAACGCCTCCTCCCGCGCGGTGATGACCGATATCGGGATGGCCGAGTGCGGGGAGTTCAACAACCTCGGTTACCGCATGCTCGTCTTCGAGAGCCGGCGGTAGCGGCCCTCAGGCCGCCATCGCCCTCCCGGCCGGTGCCGTTCCCGCCGTCCGCGCGGCCGACGCGCGCCGGTGCCCGCCGAGCAGCGCGAGATGCTCCTCGATCACCGCCACCGCCTCGCGGTCCCCTTCCAGCAGCGGGCGCCAGTCGAGGTCGTCGGCAATGCCCAGCGGATTGCGGAGCAGCAGGTCGGTCTTCACGAAGGGGAAGCCCATCTCCTCCACCAGCTCGCGCCAGAAAAGATGCGTGCTGTTCAGCGGCCGCCGGCGCAGCGCCGCGCGCATGCCGGCGGCGTCGTCGGGCGCGATGCCCGCGAAGAGGTGCGGGTAGAGGGTACGCACCCGCCGACGCGCCGCCGGCTGCCGCAGTGCCGCCGCCTCCACCGCCTCGTAGCCGCACCAGGCGGCCACGGGGTGCCCGCGCCCGCGCATCCAGCCGCTCAGCCGCACCTCGCCCTCTCGGATGGTGCGCCGCTTGTTGGCGGTCACGCGATGCGCGGCGAAGAAGGTCGCGAGATCCGCGATGGTGGCGCGCCCGGTCGCCAGCAGGAAATAGGATTGCAGGTGCGGGGCGGGGGCAAGGTTCTCCGTCAGCCCGTAGAGCCCCTCCGGCGCCGCGCGCATGGCTGCGAAGGCGGGCTCGAGCGAGCGGAACGGCCCGCAAAGGCTGTCATTGACCAGTAGCAGCTCGGTAGCCTCGGGCGCCTGAGCCAGGACAGCCGGCAACAGGTCATGCCAGGCACCGAAGTCGAGGCCGTAGTTCCGCCGCTCGACGATCGCGGCGCAACGCCCCTCCAGCTCCGAAACGGCAGCGGAGGGGATGGAGGGCGCCATGGACACGAAGACCACGGCGAAGCCCCGGTCCCGGTAGCCCTGCACCTGGTCCATCACCATCCGGCTCACCGCCGCGACGGGAGCGTAGTGGATGAAGATCGCGACGCTCCGCGCGCGGTCCAGCGGCACGGCACCCATCCGACAGGAGCGGATGCGCGGCCCCTTGTCGAAGCGCTGGGAAAGGTCGATCCGCGCCGCCTGCACCCGCTGCCGCGCAAGGCTGAACCCGGCGCGGAGCAAGGATTGACGAAAGCTGGGTCGGGCCACGAAGGCGCGGAGCCGCGCCCGAAGACCGAGGTGCCGATCCGGCCGCTCGACCACCGCTGAAAGGCCGGAGGAGCGACCAACAGCCTGATCGGCGCCGAGTTGGCGGGCCTCAAGCCTCACGACGTCACCCCTGTAGCCTGCGCGTTGTGCCGGAGGGAGCATGACCAGCCTGCTGGCCGGCACCCGAGAGAGGTAACGCCCAGTTGTTCGTTGTATAGGGCGCGGGGTGACATTAGGCCATGTCCCTGAAGCTGATTAGATGCTAGTGGGAAAGTTTCCCACGTCCAGCCTAGCAGCGACCGATCCTGGCCAAGGTAACGACTTGTCGCCCGCTGGTGCTAATTGGTCACAAGGCTTCAGTAGATTGCCGACCAGCCGGGCCGACTGCAAGAGCCTGCAGTGACCTCTCTCACCGCCCTTCGCGTGCCGCCAGCTGAGCCACCTGGTTCCGCATCGCGTCCAGCAGGGCGGAAACGCGCCCGCCATTGCGGCTGATCACGGCGGAATACTCGCTGCGCGTGGTCAGGCGGAGCGAGGTGCCCTCGGCAATCACGTCCACGACCCGCGGCTGCCCGCCCACCTCGCTCACCCGCCAGTCGAGCGAGAAGGGGGCGAGGTTCGGTCGCTCCACGATGGTGTTCACCAGCGCGTCATCCTCCGTCCGCTGCTGGCTGCGCCCGAGGGAGAAGCGCACCCCCTGGTACTCGCCGAAGCGGGCGGAGAGGTTGCGGATCAGCGTTTCCTCGAACAGCCGCATGTACTGCGCCTGCTCCTCGGGGGTCGCGAGCCGCCAGTAGCGGCCGAGGATGAAGCGCCCCACCCCCTCCACGTCCACCGCCCGGCGAAGGATGTTCGCCACCTGGTCCCGCCGCTGCGTCACCGAGCTGCCGCTGTTGATAGCGGTGACAAGTTCCCGCCCCGTGGCCTGGATGAAGGAGGCGGCGCGGGCGGTATCCACCGGCTGCGCGGCCGCGGGCAGCGCCCGCCCGAGGAGGAGGGTGGCGCCGGCGGCGAGGAGGATGCGTCTTTCGATCATCGGGTCACAAGTCTCGTTCTGTCTGTTCGCCAGGCGCCGGCAGGGCATCGAACCGCCGCAGCCCAAGTTAGGGCGCCAACCTTGCCCGCTCAACGCCTGGGCATCGGTTGCGTTCCGCCGCCGGGCCAAGGAACGCGGCCGGCCAGCGGAACAGTGTACCCCGAAAAGGGCCGTTCAGGGCTGCCCGGCGTCCGGCGCGCTGTTCCCCAACCCGGTCCCGAGGCCCTGGGGCGCCACGGCCGTCGCGCCGGAACCCGTGTTGGCGATCTCCCGCGCGCGCTGCTGCCGGTAGGCGCTGCGCAGCGTGGCGTAGGGGTCGAGGCTCGTGCGCTGCACGTCATCCAGCGTGTCGAGCAGGGATTCCCGCGTGCTGACCACCGTCGCTCCGGCGCGGGCATAGTTCAGCGCGTCCAGCAGGTCGCGGTTGCCGAAGGTCAGCCAGGTGAAGGGATCGGCCGCGATGCCCGCCGCGAAGCCCAGCAGGTCCCGCGGGTTGCTCGGGCCGAGAATGGGGATGAAGAGGTAGGGCCCTTCCTCCACCCCGGCCACCGCGAAGGTCTGCCCGAAATCCTCGGTATGCGGCACGAGGCCGAAGCGGCTCGCCACGTCGAAGATGCCGCCCACGCCGATCGTCGAGTTGATCATGAAGCGCCCGAGCGTGATCCCGAACCGCTCCGTCTCGCCCTGCAGCGCGTCGTTCATCAGGATCACGGGGCTGCGCAGGTTGCCCAGCACGTTCGAGACGCCCGTCCGCACCGGCGGCGGCACCACGGCCCGGTAAGCCACCGCGACCGGCCGCAGCACGGCGGTGTCAATCGCCTGGTGCACGTCGTACATGGCGCGGTTGAAGGGCTCGGCCGGGTCGTTGGTGGCCCGGAATTCCTCCAGCGCGTCCTTGTCGTCGGGGGGCGGCATGGTGGCGCAGCCCGCGAGGAGGATTCCCGCGGCGAAGGCGGCGGGCAGGAGGTGGCGGGAGGGAAGGGGAAGGCGCATGGAGCTGTATGAATCCGGTGTCGCAAGGGTGTTAGCACCCGCAGCGAAGGCCGGGAACCGCTTCGCGCGCGCCGTTACCGACGGGCCATGCAACCCGGCGTGAGCGGTCTTCCGCCCCCTTCCGGGCCCGCCCCGCGCTGGACGCGGCACCCGACCGCCCCCAATTGCCGCTTCGAACCGGCCGCGGGATGCTCTAGGACCAACGCATGAACGAGATGTCGCCCCCCAAGACGCTGCGGAACTGGCTCGCCGGGCCCCGCGTGGACGCCCTTCCCTCGCTGACGGCCATGCCCGCCCCGCTGCTCTCCTTCGAGTTCTTCCCGCCGCGGACCGAGGCACTGGAGAACCAGCTCTGGTCCTGCGTGAAGCGGCTGGAGCCGCTGGCGCCGCGCTTCGTCTCGGTCACCTACGGCGCCGGGGGCACCACCCAGGCGCGCACCCACGCGACCGTCACGCGCATCCTTCGTGAATCGAGCCTGACCCCCGCCGCCCACCTCACCTGCGTGGGCGCGACGCGCGAGGAGGTGGATGCGGTGGCCCGCGACTACTGGGAGGCCGGCGTGCGCCACATCGTCGCGCTGCGCGGCGACGCCCCGGCCGGGGAAGGCGGCTACCAGCCCCACCCCGGCGGCTACGCCTACGCCGCCGACCTCGTCGCCGGACTCAAGCGTATCGCGGACTTCGAGATCTCCGTCGCCGCCTACCCGGAGGTCCACCCGACCGCCTCCTCGCCGGACGAGGACCTCGACAACCTCAAGCGCAAGATCGACGCCGGCGCCACGCGCGCCATCACCCAGTACTTCTTCGACGCCCCTACCTTCCTCCGCTTCATCGACCGCGCCCACGCGGCAGGCATCACCGTGCCGATCGTGCCGGGCATCCTGCCGGTGACGAACTTCGCCCAGGTGGCCAAGTTCTCGGCCATGTGCGGCGCCCGCGTGCCGGATTGGATGGGCACCCTCTTCGAAGGCCTGGACGATGACGCGGAAACCCGTCGCATGGTCGCCGCCGTCGTGGCCGCGGAACAGGTGAGGCTCCTCCAGGCGAATGGCGTGGACGAGTTCCACTTCTACACGCTGAACCGGCCGGACCTGACCTACGCCATCGCCCATATCCTGGGGGCCAGGCCCCATGCGGCCTCGACGAAGGCCTGATGGGGCGGCGCTGGTGACCCCAGGGAGAGGAAGAAGGAATTCTTCCTCTCCCTGGGCCCCTCACCATCATCTCGTCCTATCTGTTTGATGGGTTTATCGACCGGGGCGCCTTGGGTCCGTGATCCAAGGCGACTGCACGTTCAGGAAGGTTCCGCGAGAGCCGGATGCAGGTCCAGGAGCCTCAGGCTCCTGGCGGGAGAGGTCTGGAGACGGCAGAGCCCTCTTCGGGCGCCACCAGCGCCGGCCCGATCAATCCTCCAGCCGCAGCCGCCGGTAGATCGGCCGCAGCAGGAAGGGCGAGAGGAACAGCGGGAACTGGCAGAGAGAGAAGAAGAGCAGGATCCGCGCATCCGTGGTGGCCGGCAGCACCGCGAAGTAGAGGGCCATGTTCCGGTTGCCCGAGAGCAGCCCCGCCGAGAGAGCCACACGCTTCCCGGCTGGCAAGAAGGCGAGAGCCGTCACCGCATTGAGGGCGAAGGCGCCGCCGAAGGCCAGCGCCAAACCACCCAGCACGAAGCCTGGGGAGGCGAGTAGGCGCGCCAACACCCCGTCCATGATCCCGAAGCCGTAGAGCACCACCAGCAGCACCACCGTCCCGTCCACGGCCGGGCCCCAGCGATCGAGCGTGACGCGTGGGACGATCCGGCGGATGGCGACGGAGATGACCAGCGGCACCCCCACCACCAGCACCAGCCGCCCCATCAGCCCGCCGACCGAGAGGGCGAGGTCCACGCCGAGCAGCCCAAGCGCCAGGGGCGGCGCGGTGAAGGGCACGAGGAGGGTGGAGATGAGCGAAACCACCAGCGACAACTCGCCATCCAGCCCGACGAGCCGGGCGAAGGCGGGGGAGGAGGTGGCGGAGCAGCCCGTCGCCATGATCACCAGCCCCGCGCCGAGCGGCCCTTCAAGCCCGGCCAGCCGAACGAAGGCGAAGGCCAGCAAGGGCGTGGCGAGCAGGACCCAGGCGAGCATCCCTGCCACCAGCAATGGCCGTCGGAGATAGGACAGCACCTGTCCCGGATCGACCCGGAGGAGCACCAGCGTCATCAGCACCGCGATCGTCGGCGTCACCACGTCGCGCAGCGCCGCGGAAAGGGGCGGGATCAGCAGCCCCGCGAAGATGCCCGCCGCCAGCAGCGCCCCTCCGTGCCGGGCGGACCATTCGAGAAGGCGGCGAAGCGGCAATCGGCACATCCCCACCCGCGCCGGGAGGTCATCGTGGTTGGCGCGGGTTCGCAGCCCGTTCTATAGCCGGCCCCGTGTTCCCACCAGCCCAGCCCCCCTCCGCCAACCCGCAAGCCCTGGCCGTCCCGGCGGACGACTACCTTGCCAAGCTCAACGCCGAGCAGCGCGAGGCCGTGGAGACCGTGGACGGCCCGCTGCTGGTGCTCGCCGGCGCCGGCACCGGCAAGACGCGGGTGCTGACGACGCGCTTCGCCCATATCCTGATGACCCGCCGCGCCTTCCCCAACCAGGTGCTGGCCGTCACCTTCACCAACAAGGCCGCGCGCGAGATGCGAGAGCGGGTCAGCACCATCCTCGGCCGCCCTGCGGAAGGGCTGTGGCTGGGCACCTTCCACGCCCTCTGCGCGAGGATGCTCCGGCGGCACGCGGAATATGTCGGGCTGACCTCGTCCTTCACCATCCTCGACACCGACGACCAGATGCGCCTGCTGAAGCAGGTGATGGACGCCGCGGCGGTGGACATGAAGCGCTGGCCGCCCCAGGGGTTGATGGCGGTGATCCAGCGCTGGAAGGATCGTGGCCTGCCCCCCGCCCGCGTCTCCCCGGCCGAGGACAGCGACTACGCCAACAACCGTGCGCGATCGCTCTACGAGGCCTATCAGTCCCGCCTGCGCGACCTCAACGCCGCCGATTTCGGCGACCTGATGCTGCACATGGTGGAGATCCTGCGCACCCAGCCGAACGTGCTGGAGCAGTACCACCGCGCCTTCCGCTACATCCTGGTGGACGAGTACCAGGACACGAACAGCGTGCAGTACCTCTGGCTGCGGCTGCTGGCGCAGCAGCACCGCAACATCTGCTGCGTGGGCGACGACGACCAGTCCATCTATTCCTGGCGCGGCGCGGAGGTGGAGAACATCCTCCGCTTCGAGAAGGACTTCCCGGGCGCGAAGATCGTGCGCCTTGAATCGAACTACCGCTCCACCCGACCCATCCTTGCCGCCGCCTCGCACCTCATCGCGAAGAATGAAGGCCGCCTCGGCAAGACCCTTCGCTCCGGCCGCAACGACGCCGAGGGGGAGAAGGTTCGCGTCGTCTCCCTCTGGGACTCCGAGGAGGAGGCCCGCATGGTCGGCGAGCGGATCGAGCAGGCGCAGCGGAAGGGCGTCTCCCTCGGTGAGGTCGCGATCCTCGTCCGGGCCGGCTTCCAGACACGCTCCTTCGAGGAACGGCTGATCACCCTCGGCATTCCCTACCGCGTGGTCGGTGGGCTGAAGTTCTACGAGCGGGCCGAGATCCGCGACGCCATGGCCTACATGCGCGTCATGCACCAGCCGAGCGACGACCTCGCCTTCGAGCGCATCGTGAACACCCCCAAGCGCGGCATCGGTGACGGCGCGCTGCAATCCATGCATGTCGCGGCGCGCGAGCAGGGCATTCCGCTAGCTATCGCCGCCGAGCGCCTGGCCCGCACGGAGGCGATGCGCGCCAAGCCCCGCGCCGCCATGCGGGAGTTGTTCGACGGCTTCTCCCGCTGGCGCGCGCTGATGCAGCGGGAAGGCCACGTCGTCGCCGTCGCCACCATGCTCGACGAGTCCGGCTACACGGAGATGTGGAAGCAGGACAAGTCGGCCGAGGCGCCGGGCCGGTTGGAAAACCTGAAGGAACTCGTGCGCGCCATCGGCGAGTTCACGACGCTGGAGGGCTTCCTCGAGCACGTCGCGCTCGTCATGGAGAACGACGAGAACGCCGAGGGCGCTCGCGTCTCGCTGATGACGCTGCACGCCGCCAAGGGCCTCGAATTCGATCTCGTCTTCCTGCCGGGCTGGGAGGAAGGCCTGTTCCCCCACCAGCGCGCGCTGGACGAGGGCGGCACGAAGTCGCTCGAGGAGGAGCGGCGCCTTGCTTATGTCGGCATTACCCGCGCGCGGAAGATGGCAGTGATCTCCCACGCCGCGAACCGCCGCATCTACGGCAACTGGTCCGCCGCCATCCCCTCCCGTTTCCTGGAAGACCTGCCGCCCGACCAGATCGAGCGCGAGGGCAGCGGCGCCGTCCAGCGCGCCCGCATGGTGGACGCGCCCTCCGTGTTCAGCGGCAACTCGCCCTTCTCCTCCCAGCGTCCGCGCGTGATCGAGGCCGGCGCCTGGGAGGTGAAGGAACGCCCCTCCCGCGCCGATGCGATGAAGGTCGGCCAGCGCGTCTTCCACCAGAAGTTCGGCTACGGCCGCGTCACGGCGGTGGACGACAACCGGCTGGAGGTGGATTTCGAGAAGGCGGGCCAGAAGCGCGTCCTCGACAGCTTCGTGGAGAAGGCATGATGTCCAGGCGCCACGCCCAGAACCTCGAAGCGGTTTCCATCGACGGCCTGCCGGAGGAGGCGGTGCCGATGGTGGAGGCCGCCTTCCAGCGCGCCTGCCGCACCGTCTCCCTCTTCCTCGACGAGCCCTCTGACACCTGGCGCGTGGAGGGCGTGCGCGAGGAGGGCGCGAAGGAGGACGAGCTGGCCGCGGCCCTCGCGCTCGCCTCCCTGATGACGGGCCTCGACCTCGTGCCGCAGCGCGCCCCGGTGGAGGCCGAGGGCTGGCTCGCCCGCACCGCCGAGGCCTTCCCCGAGCAGTCCATCGGCGGCCGCGTCCTCATCCGCCCCACCCACCTGCCGGACCGCAAGGTGCACGGAAGGACGGTGCTGAAGCTCGATGCCGGCCTCGCCTTCGGCTCCGGCGAGCACGCCTCCACCCGCGGCTGCCTCATCGCCTTCGAGACGGTCTCGCGCCGCATGCGCCCGCTGCCGAAGGATCAACTTCGCCTGCTCGACCTCGGCGCGGGTTCCGGCATCCTCGCCATGGCCGCGGCCAGCGCGCTGCACCGCCGGGTGCTGGCGACGGATATCGAGCCCTGGTCCGTACGGGTCGCCAACCAGAATGCCGAGATGAACGGCCTGAAGACGCTCGTCCACGCCATCCGTGCCGATGGCTGGACCGCGCCCGCCGTCTCCAAGCACGGCTACGACCTCGTTTTCGCGAACATCCTGGCTCGGCCTCTCTGCGCCATGGCGCGGGACCTCGCCCGCCACCTGCGTCCGGGCGGCACCGCCATCCTGGCGGGGCTCCTCGGCATCCAGGCGCGCCAGGTCATGGCCGCCCATCGCCGCGGCGGGCTGCACCTCGAACGGCGCCTCGATTTCGGCCCCTGGACGACGTTGGTCCTCCGCAAGGCCGGCTGACCAGCCCCGGAAACAGCACCGGCCCGCGGTGGCGCCCAAGGGGGAGGGGCGTCGCGCGGGCCGGGCATCAGGACGGCGAAGGAGGAGGGGGACTTCGCCGCCCCGGTACTCAGGAGAGGATGTCGCTCAGGCCGCCTGGTTGGACCGGCGCTGGTCGTTCGCAGCCGCCGGAACCGGCTTCTGCACGGCGGCGCGGGGGGCGCGCACCTCGCGCTCCGGCTGCATGCGGCCGCTGAGGATGGAGGGAATGTCGCTCCGGGTGATGCCGATATCGGCGAGCTCGCGGTCGGTCAGGGAGAGCAGCTCGGCCTCGGCGCGGCGGCGCTGCATCCAGGCGGCGAAGCCGGAGACCATGCGCTGCAGGGCGGAGGTGATCACCGCGTTCCGGGCCTCGTTGGCCTGGCGCAGGAGCTCGATATTGCTGATCGGCGCGAGGTTCGCCGGGTGCGGCATCATCGGCGCGGGGTTGTGCGCCTGGGAGATGCGGGGGTTCATTGCTTCTGTCCGTGTCGAGGGCGGCGTCCCGCGGGAGCCCATGCTGCCGCTGCCCGCCCGTCTGGTGCGGAACTATATGGACCCGCTGGCGTCACGAATGTCGTGCTGTTCATGTGATCAAGCCATGCACCGGCAGCATGGGTAATTGGGGAACCATGTCTTGTTTAACCAACTGGTGACAAATCCTTCTGCGACTCGTCTCACGGCGCTCCGCCAGGAACTCCTTCGCCAGGGGGTCGAAGGCTTCATCGTCCCCCGCGCCGACGAGTTCCTCGGCGAGTATGTTCCCCCCTCCGGCGAGCGCCTGGCCTGGCTGACGGGATTCACCGGTTCCGCCGGCCTCGCCATCGTCCTGCCCGAGTGCGCCGCCGTCTTCTCGGACGGCCGCTACACCACGCAGCTCGCCCAGGAGACGGACCCTGAACTCTGGGAACGGCGCCACTTCACCGAGCAGCCGCCCGTGGACTGGCTGAAGGAGCACGCGGCCGGCCGGCGGATCGGCTACGATCCCTGGCTGCACCCTCAGGCCGCGCTCGACCGGCTCGCCGCCTCCGGTGCCATTCTCGTCCCGCTGGCCGACAACCCCCTGGACGCCGTCTGGACCGACCGGCCGGCCGCGCCCTCTGCCCCGGCCGAGCCCTGGCCGGAGGCCCTTGCCGGCCAGTCATCCACCGAGAAACGGGAGGCGATCGCGGCGGAGCTGCGCGGGGCAGGGCAAGGGGCCGTCGTGCTCTCCGATGCCCATTCGGTCGCCTGGCTGCTCAACATGCGCGGCGGGGACCTTGCCCATACGCCGCTCGCCCTTGCCTTCGCCCTCCTGCGTGACGACGCCAGCGTCACCCTTTTCATGGACCCCGCCAAGGCCGGGCCGGCCCTGCGCGAGGCGCTCGGCAACGCCGTCTCCATCGAGCCTCGGTCCGGGTTGGCCGGGGCGCTCGCGGCGCTTCGCGGCCGCACCGTCCGCACGGACCCCGAGGCCACGCCCGTCTGGTTCGCAAACACCCTTCGCGCCGCAGGCGCCGAACTGGCGGCCGGTCCGGACCCCGTGCGCCTGCCCCGCGCGACCAAGAACCTCGCCGAGCAGGAGGGCAGCCGCGCCGCCCACCGCCGCGATGCCCGCGCCATGGTGCGCTTTCTCGCCTGGTTCGCCGACCAGGCGCCGCGCCGCGGCCTGACCGAGATGGCCGCCGCCGAACGCCTCCTTGCCTTCCGCCGGGAGGAGGAGCGGTTCCGCGCCGAATCCTTCCCCGCCATCGCTGGCGCGGGGGAGCACGCCGCCATCATCCACTACCGCGCGACGCCGGCGACGAACCGCGCCGTAAACCCGGACGAGTGCTTCCTGCTCGATAGCGGCGGCCAGTACCTGGACGGCACCACGGACATCACCCGCACCCTCTGGACCGGCCCCGGCGCGCCGCCCGCGGAGCTCCGCACCCGCTACACCCTCGTGCTGCGCGGCATGATCGGGCTGGCCGCCACGCGCTTCCCCGCGGGCGTCGCCGGTCCGCATCTCGACGCCATCGCCCGCCGCCCGCTCTGGGAGGCGGGGCTCGACTACGACCACGGCACCGGCCACGGCGTCGGCGCCTTCCTCTCGGTGCATGAGGGGCCTGCCGCCTTCTCCCGCGCCGCCGCCAACGTGCCGCTGCGGGAGGGGATGATCCTTTCGGACGAGCCGGGCTTTTACTTGCCGGGCGCCTACGGCATCCGGATCGAGAACCTGCTTCTCGTCCAGGCGGATAAGGAGGTGCCGGGCCCGCGCCCCTGGCTGCGCTTCGAGACCCTCACCCTTGCGCCCTTCGAGCGCGCGTTGATCGACCCCGCCGGGCTCGTACCTGCCGAGCGGGAATGGATCGACGCCTATCACGCCCGCGTCCTGGCGGAGGTCTCTCCCCGGCTGGACGAGGCCACCGCCGCCTGGCTCCGGGAGGCCTGCGCACCGCTCTAGCCCTCCGCTTCGCCACGCCCCTAGAATGAAGGGCGCGGCGCCGCGCCGCCGGAAGAGGAAACGAACCATGCAGAGGCGCACCCTTCTGGGCGCCGCCGCGCCGGCCGTGCTGGCCGCGGCCGGCGCCCGCGCGCAGACGGCCCGCAGCTACGCGACCCGTCCCGTCCGCATCATCGTCGGCGTCGCGCCGGGTGTCGGCACCATCGACCTCACCGCCCGGGCGGTGGCGGAGGTGATGGCGGAATCCCTCGGACAGCCTGTGGTGGTGGACAACCGGCCCGGCGCCGCCAGCATCATCGCGGTCGAGGCCGCGGCCCGCTCCCCGGCCGATGGGCACGTGCTGTTCATGGGCGGGGTGGACGCCATCGTCCACTCCTTCCTCCTCGCCGGGCGCCAGCCCATGGATCCTTTCACGGACTTCACGCCCATCTCCCGCGCCACGCGGGACCATTGGATGGTCGTGGCCAATCCCGAACTCGGCGTGAACACGCTGGCCGACCTCGCCCGCGTCGGGAAGCAGCGCTCGGGCGAGCTGAACTACGCCTCCTTCGGCGTCGGCACGCTCTTCCACCTGGTGCCCGCCCGCCTTGCGCAGCGCCTGGGCTTCGAGGCGGTGCACGTGCCCTATCGCGGCGACTTCACCTCCGACCTGCTCGCCGGGCGCGTCTCCTATGTGGTGCAGCCGACCGCGCTGCTGCTGCCGCACGTCCTCGCCGGCCGGCTGAAGGCGCTGGCGGTCCTCTCGCCCGAGCGCATCCCGCAGCTGCCGGACGTGCCGACCATCGCGGAGGCCGGGTATCCCGACCTTGGCTTCAACATGGGCATCATCCTCTTCGCCCCCGGCGGCACGCCGCCCGCGGTCGTGTCGCAGATCAACGCCGCCTATGACCGCGCGGCGAAGGCGCCCGCGGTCCGCAGCCGGCTGGCGGACCTCTCGCTGGAAACCGTGGGCGGCTCGGTCCAGGAGGCGACGGACTACACGCGCTGGATGCTCAACTTCATCGACGACATGCGGGAGAAGGTGCTCGGCGCCGCCCGCTAGCGCCGCACCTCAGGGGCGTTGGACGAGAAGCCGCGCCCCGAGCCCGAGGAAGATCACCCCCGCCGCCCCGTGCAGCCACCGCGCCGCGCGGGCGGAACGCGCGAGCCGCGCCGAGGCCCGGCCCGCCCCCGCGATCAGCGCGGCGAAGAAGGGCACCGAGAGCAGCGGCAGGAGCGGCCCGAGCAGGAGCATCTGCACCCAGGGCGCCGCCCGGTCGGGCGCTACGAACTGCGGCAGGAAGGCGAGGAAGAAGAGCGCGACCTTTGGGTTGGTCAGGTTCGTCAGCGCCCCCTGCAGCACCACCCGCCGCGCCGCCACTGCCGAGGGCTCAAGGGCCGGCGCGCCCTGCCAGGCCGCCCGCAGCGCCCCAATCCCCAGCCAAACAAGGTAGGCAGCGCCCGCCAGCCGCAGCGCCGTGAACAGCGCGGGCGAGGCCGCCAGCAGGGCCGCGACCCCGAGCGCGGCGGCGATCACATGCACCGTCGCCCCGCACCAGATTCCGATCGCCGCCGCCCAGCCCCGGTGCGCCCCGCCCGCCAGCGTTTGGCCGAGCACGAACATCATGTCAGGCCCCGGCGTGAGCACCACGATGATGCTGGCCAGCACGCAGGCGAGGAGGAGGGCAGGATCGACGGGCATGGCCAAAGGCTGCCGCCGCGGGTCGCCGAGGTCGAACGACTTCCCCTGATCCCGAGCATCAGCCGCCCTGATGACGCGTTCGGACCTGCCCTTCCGGCATGGCTCGCCTGCCCGATCCGTGATGGTCGGCGCGACGGCACGACACGATATTGCGTCGCACCATGCCCGTGAGAAAGCTTCCGTCGGGCGACGACCGGAACCCGATCTGATGAACGACTCAGCCGCCCCGCCGCTTACCCGACAGGACATCCGCACCCTCTTCCTTGCCTCCCTCGGCGGCGCGCTGGAATTCTACGACTTCATCATCTTTGTCTTCTTCGCCGTGACGATCGCGAAGCTCTTCTTCCCGCCGGACATGCCGGAATGGATGCAGCAGATGCAGGCATTCGGCATCTTCGCCGCCGGCTACCTGGCGCGCCCGCTGGGCGGCGTCGTGATGGCCCATTTCGGCGACCTGTTCGGGCGCAAGCGCGTCTTCACCTTCTCGGTTTTCCTCATGGCCGTGCCCACCCTCGTCATGGGCCTGCTGCCGACCCATGCCGCCATCGGCGTGGCCGCCCCCATCCTCCTGTTGCTGATGCGCGTGCTCCAGGGCGCCGCCATCGGTGGAGAGGCGCCGGGCGCCTGGGTCTTCGTGGCGGAGCACGTGCCCGCGCGCCGCGTGGGCCTCGCCTGCGGCATGCTCACCGGCGGGCTGACCGGGGGCATCCTGCTCGGCTCCCTCATGGCGACGGGCATCAACCTCGCCTACACGCCTGCCGAGGTCACCGACTTCGCCTGGCGCATCCCCTTCATCACCGGCGGCCTCTTCGGCCTGCTGGCGATGTATCTCCGCCGCTGGCTGCACGAGACGCCCGTCTTCGAGGCCATGCGCCGCCGCGCCGGCCCCGCGCGGGAGATGCCGATCAAGACGGTGCTGCGCGGGCAGGGAGGCTCGGTCGCGATCTCGATGCTGCTGACCTGGATGCTGACGGCCGCCATCGTGGTGGTCATCCTGATGACGCCCGCGCTGTTCCAGAAGCTGCACGGCCTCTCGCCGGCCACCACCCTCTCGGCCAACGTGGCCGCGACGGCGACGCTGACGGCCATGGCGGTCGCCTACGGCGCGCTGATGGACCGCTTCGGCGCGCTCCGCGTGGGCGTCGCCGGCAGCCTGCTGCTGATCGCCGCGACCTACGCCCTGTACTACGGCACGGAGGCGAACCCGGCGAACCTGCTGCCCCTCTATGCCCTGGCCGGCGCCTCGGCGGGCATCATCACCGTGGTGCCCTTCGTGATGGTCGGCGCCTTCCCGGTGGCGACGCGCTTCACCGGCGTGTCCTTCTCCTACAACGTCGCCTACGCGGTCTTCGGCGGTGTCACCCCGCTGCTCGTCTCCCTGCTGATGGCCTCCGACCGCCACGCCGCCGCGCATTACGTCGGCGCGGTGGCGCTGATCGGCATGGGCGCGCTCGCCTGGAACGCGGCCCGCGCCACCCGCCCCGCCGCGGCCGCGCTGCCGGAAGGGCGGCCCGCCATCCGCTAGGCGGCGCGCCCGGATTGCGCCCCGGCGCCTTCGGGTGGAGAAGCACCCGATGCGCCGGACCGCGGGATAGAGAATGAGCGATGAAGGCACTCGCCAGGACGTCGTGCCGCCAGACTACGCGGCCGGCGCCGGCCTGCCTTGGTGGGCTAAGGTGGCATCCAAGCTCGCCATCGCCGCGCTGCGCGTGCCGCCCGCCCTCCTGCGCCGCGCGGGCGTGAACCGGCACAGCTTCGTCGCGGAATCCGAAAGCCGCGTGCTGCACGAGCCCTGCACCCGCGCCGGGGAGTTCGCCAACCGCCAGGGCCGCCCGCCGCGCGGCGTGCTGGAACTCGGCCCCGGCCGCCTGGTGGTGCGCGCCCCCGCTTATGCCGCCCTCGGCTGCGCTCCCGTCTGGTTCGCCGATGTGGAGGACGATGCGCCGGGGGACCCGGCCGCCTATGCGCGGGTGGCGGAACTCGCGCGCGGGATGGGTCTGCCCGCCCCGGTGCTGGACAACCTGCCCGACAAGGCCGCCGCCCTCGCCGCCTGCGGTGCCCGTCAGCTCATCGGCGGCACCGAGGTCCTGGCCGCCATCCCCGACGGCTCGGTGGAGCTGATCGTCTCCGATGTGGTGCTGGAGCATGTCCGGCGCGACGCCCTGCCGGGCCTGCTGGCCGAGTTGCGCCGTGTCGCTGCGCCGAACTGCCTCGGTGTGCATGCCGTGGACTTCCACGACCATGTCGGCGGCGCGCTCAACACGCTTCGCTTCCCGCCCCGTTTCTGGGAGGGGCCGCTAGTCGCCCGCAGCGGCCTCTACGTGAACCGGCTGGGCCTCTCCGAAATTTTGGCCGCCTTCGAGAAGGCCGGCTTCGCCACGCGGCTGCGCGATGTGCGCCGATGGCCCGCGCCGCCCGCCGGCGCCGGGGCCGCGCACCCTTCGCTGGCCCGCCGCGCAGAGGACGAGCTCATCGCCTTCGCCCGGATCGAGGCGCTACCCGTCTGAACCCTCAGCCCGGCGCTTCCACCGGCGGGAAGCCCGCCAGCTCGCGCCACTCGGCCTCGGTCAGCGTCTTCAGCTCCAGCTCCGCCGCCTTCTTTGCCTTCGAGCCGGCATCCGCCCCCACCACCACGTAATCCGTGCGCTTGGAGACGGACTTCACCACCTTCGCGCCCAGCAGCTCCGCCCGCGCCTCCGCTTCCTGCCGCGTCATCGTCTCCAGGCTGCCGGTGAAGACGATGGACTTGCCCGACAGCGCGCCCTCCGCCACCGCCTCGGCCTCCTCGGGCGTCACCTCGCGCAGCAGGTCGTCCAGCGCCTCCACGTTCCGCGTCTCGGAGAAGAAGGTGACGAGTTCCTGCGCGATGGAGGGGCCGATGCCCTGGATGCCGCCCAAATCCTCCCGCGCCTCGCTGCCGATGATGCGCGCGTCCAACATGGCCTGCCGCCACGCGCCCGCGGAGTGGTAGTGCCGCGCTAGCAGTCGCGCGTTCTGCTCGCCGATGCGGCGGATGCCGAGGGCGAAGATGAACCGCTCCAGGCTCGGCCGCCGCCGCGCCTCGATGGCTGCAAGAAGGTTCGTCACCTTCTTCGACTCCCCCTTGGCGCTACCGCCCCAGCCTTTCCAGCCCCGCATCGTGGCCACGTGCTGCGACAGGCGGAAAATATCGGCCGGCGTCTTCACCAGCCCGGCCTCGTGCAGCAGCACGACGTTCTCGATCCCCAGCCCCTCGATATCCATGGCGTTGCGGGAGGCGAAGTGGATCAGCCGCTCCACCTGCTGCGCGGGGCAGATGAGGCCACCCGTGCAGCGCCGCACCACCTCGCCCTCCGGACGGATGGCGGGGCTGCCGCATTCGGGGCAGTGCGTCGGCGGCACCCAGGGTTCGCCACGGCCGGGGCGGTCGGGATCGACCACGCGAATGATCTGCGGGATTACATCGCCGGCCCGCTGTAGCTCCACCGTGTCGCCCACGCGCGCGTCGCGGCGGGCCACCTCGTCCTCGTTGTGCAGTGTCGCGTGCTGCACCATGACGCCGCCCACGTTTACCGGCTGCATCACCGCGCGCGGCGTCAGGGCGCCCGTTCGACCGACCTGGATCTGGATTTCCAGCAGCTTCGTTACAGCGCGCTCGGCCGGGAACTTCCAGGCGATGGCCCAGCGCGGCGCGCGCCCGACGAAGCCGAGCCGCCCCTGCCAGTCCAACCGGTCCAGCTTGTAGACGACGCCATCGATATCGTAGTCGAGCCCGGCGCGGCGCTGGCCCATAGCCGCCTGGAAATCCGCCGCCGCGTGCTCGTCGCGCAGAACTTCCGAGAGCGGGTTCACCTGGAAACCCCAGCCGCGCAGCACGTCGAGATAGCCCGAATGCGTCTCCGCCACCGGCGCGGAGGAGGCGCCCTGCGCGTAGGCAAACAGCTTCAGCGGCCGCCGCGCCGTCACCCGGGCATCGAGCTGCCGAAGCGAGCCCGCTGCCGCGTTGCGAGGGTTGACGGGGATGCGCACGGCCTCGCCCACCTTCTCACCGGCCTCACGGCGGCGCTCGCGTTCCTCGAAAAGCCGCGTCTGCTCAGCGTGGAAGGCGAGGAAGTCCGCCTTGGTCATGAAGACCTCGCCGCGGATCTCGATGCGGTCGGGGAAGGGGGCCTTCAGCTTGCGGGGCAGTTCATCGAGCGTCTTCAGGTTCTCGGTGATGTCCTCGCCCACCATTCCGTCGCCACGCGTCGCGCCGCGCACGAACTGCCCGCCCTCATAGGTGAGGTTGACAGAGAGCCCGTCGATCTTCGGCTCCGCCACGAAGCGCAGCACCTCCTCCGCCGAGAGGCCGAGGAAGCGCCGGATGCGGGCCGCAAATTCGGAAAAATCCTCGGGTGCGAAGGCGTTGTCGAGCGACAGCATAGGCGTGCCGTGCCGTGACTTCGCGAAGCCCGCCGCCGGCTCCTCGCCCACCTTCCGGGAGGGGCTGTCGGGCCGCACCAGGTCCGGGAAGCGCGCCTCGATCGCCTGGTTGCGCCGGAACAGCGCATCGTATTCCGCGTCCGACATGATCGGTTCGTCGCGGACGTGATAGGCGGCGTTCGCCTCGGCAACGCGGGCGGCGAGGGCTTCCAGCTCCCGCGCGGCCTCGGCCTCCGTCAGTTCCTCGATGGGCAGAGCAGGGGAGGGGGCGGTCTTCGGCATCTCCCCGTGGATAGCCGTGCCCCACCCCTCGCGCCAGGGCCACCCGGTGGCCCGCCGCGGCGTTGTTCCGCCATGAACGACGTGCTGCCCGACTGGATCCACCCGCCCGACCTCGACGCCGCGCGCCAAGCCCAGCACGAAATCGCGGAACGCGCCGAAGCCGCCGACCGGCTGGAGCCGCCGCACCTCGTCGCCGGCGCGGACTGTGCCGGCGCCGCCCGCGGTGCTCCCGACCGCATCCGCGCCATGGCCGTGCTGCTGGAAGGCGGCGCGAAATCCCGCCCTCTGGCCACGGGCCTCGTCGAGGGCGTGCCCGCCTTCCGCTACGTCCCAGGCTTCCTCGGCTTCCGCGAGATCCCCTTCATCCTCGACGCGCTGGCGAAGCTGCCGCGGCGGCCGGACCTTGTCTTCGTGGACGGCCATGGCCTCAGCCACCCGCGGGGCTGCGGCACCGCCACCCATCTCGGCGTTGTGGCGGACCTGCCGACTATCGGCGTCGCGAAATCGATCCTCGTCGGCCAGCCGGAGGGCGAGCTGGGGCAGGAAGCGGGGAGCCAAGTGCCGCTGGTCTGGAAGGGGCGGAGGATTGCGACGGTTCTGCGAAGCAAGCGCGGCGTGAACCCGCTCCTCATCTCCGCCGGCCACCGCGTCTCGCTGGAAACGGCTGTGCGGCTGGTGACGGAATGGCTGGCCGGCTATCGCCTGCCCGAACCGACGCGGCTGGCCGACAAGCTGGCCGGCGAGGCGCGCCGCACGTCCGAGGCCGTGACGCTGCTCTGAGCCTCAGGCCGCTCCGGCCAGCAACTCGTCCGCCGCCGCCCGCGCCGCCTCGGTCACGCGCTCGCCCGCCAGCATCCGGGCGATCTCCTCGCGCCGGGCCGGCACGTCGAGCGGCACCACACGCGTCTCCGCCCGGTCGCCGCGCACGCCCTTGGCCACCTGGAAGTGCCGCGCCCCGCGCGCCGCCACCTGAGGCGAGTGCGTCACCACCAGCACCTGCAGCCGCTCCGCCACCCGCGCCAGCCGCTCGCCCACCGCGGCGGCTGTCGCGCCGCCGATGCCGCTGTCCACTTCGTCAAACACGAGCGTCGGCACGGGCGAGCCGCGCGCCAGCACGACCTTCAGCGCCAGCATCAGGCGGGACAATTCGCCGCCCGAGGCGATTTTCGCGAGCTGCCCCGGCTTCTGACCGGGATTGGTGGTCACGAGGAAGGTCACGCGGTCCTGCCCGTCCGGGCCCCAGGCGCTCTCCTCGCGCGGCGCGATCTCGATGTGCAGCCGGGCGCGGTCCAGCTTCAGCGGCGCCAGCTCCTTGGCCACCGCCTTCTCCAGCTTCTCCGCGTGCTCCCGCCGCGCGGCGGTCAGGGCCTCGGCGGCCGCGACGTAACCCGTCCGCGCCTCCCGCGCCGCCGCGTCCAGTGCCGCCACGCGCCCGGTGCCGGCATCGAGGTTCGCCAGCCGGTCCCGTAGCGAGAGGAGATGTGCGGGGAGGTCCACCACGGCCACCGTGTATTTCCGAGCCGCCGCCCGCAGCGCGAAGAGCCGCTCCTCCACGGTCTCCAACCGGCGCGGATCAGGCTGGGCGTCGCTCGCCAGCCGCTCCAGCACGTTCTCTGCCTCCGCCAGCGCGTCCTGCGCGGCGGCGAGGGCGGTCAGGGCGGCATTCGCCTCCTCGCTCGGCGGCGTCAGCCGCTCCAGCGCGCGGGCGGCATTGCGGAGCGCGGCCGCGGGCGCGCCGCCGCCGCGACGGTCGCGCGGCTGGATCTCGGACAGCGCCGAGGCGATCGCCTCCGCCCGCCGCTCGCTGCCCTGCAAGCCCTGGCGCTCCGAGGCCAGTGCGTCCTCCTCCCCCTCCTGCGGGGCGAGGTCGGAAAGCTCCTGCACGGAATGCCGCAGCCATTCCTCGTCGCGCTGGGCAGCGGCGATAGCCTCGCGCGCCTCCTTCAGCGCCCGCTCCGCCCCGCGCCAGGCGCGATAAGCCTCGGCCACTGCGTTCCGCCGCGGGTCTAACCCGCCGAAGGCGTCCAGCAGGCCCGCATGGGTGGCGGGATCGGCCAGCCCTACCTGGTCGTGCTGGCCCTGCACCTCGACCAGCAGCGCGCCAAGGCGGCGCAGCAGCGCCACCCCCACCGGCTCGTCGTTCACGAAGGCCCGCGAGCGTCCATCGACGGTCACGATGCGGCGGAGCACGATCTGGTCATCCGCCTCGATGCCCTGCTCGGCCAGCAGCGCGTGCGCGGGATGCCCCGCAGGCGGGTTGAAGACCGCGACCACGCCTGCCTGGGCCTGGCCCGCGCGCACCATGCCGGCCTCGGCCCGCTGCCCAAGGGCAAGGCCGAGGCTGTCCAGCAGGATCGACTTTCCCGCGCCGGTCTCGCCGGTCAGCACCGAGAGGCCGGGACCGAAGGTGAGGTCCAGGCGCTCGATCAGCACCACGTCGCGGATGGAGAGGGAGGCGAGCACGCCCGTCCTTCGGCCCGAGGCCTAAAAAACCGCTTCGACGACGCGCCGCAGCAACCCCGGCGGAGAGGTGTTCCGGTCCGCCGGCTGCGCGCCGTCCACCAGCAGCGCGTAGCTGTCCTGGTACCAGGGATTGCCGGGATAGTTGTGCCCGAGCACCGAGGCGGTCTTCCGCGCCTCCTCCGGCAGGCCCATGGCGAGGTAGATCTCGGTCAGCCGGTGCAGCGCCTCGGGCACGTGGTTCGTCGTCTGATAGTTCTCCACCACGTTGCGGAAGCGGAGGATGGCCCCTGCATAGAGCCGCCGCTGCTGGTAGAAGCGTCCGATGTTCATCTCCTTGCCCGCCAGATGGTCCCGGGCAAGGTCGATCTTCAAGCGGGCGTCGCGTGCATAGGTGGAGTTCGGGAAGCGGTTCACCACGTCCTGCAGAGCCGCGAGCGCGGTTTCGGTGCCCGCCTGGTCGCGCTGGGCATCGGCGATCTGCTCGTAATAGCAGAGGGCGCGAAGATAATAGGCATAGGCAATGTCGCGATGCGCGGGGTGGAGCTGGATGAAGCGGTCCAGCTGTCCCAACGCCTCCGTGTAGCGGTTGCGGGAATACTCCGCGTAGCCGCTCATCAGCCGGGCATTGGTGGCCCAGGTGGAATAGGGGTGATCGCGCTCCACCGTGTCGAAGATCTCGATCGCCTGAGCGTAGCGCTCGGCCCGAAGTGACTCGAGCCCGGCGGCATAGAGGGCCTCCGGCGACATGTCGGCATAGGTCGGCCCCCTGCCGCGCAGGGAGTCTGATTTGCCGTTCCAGAAATCAAGGCTCTCGCATCCCCCGAGGGCCAGGGGCGCGAGGAGGACGGGCAGGATCGCGAGGCGACGGAGCTTCATGGCGGCGGCTCTATAGCACGCACCGGGCGGGGCGCGACAGGGCGGCACGGGGGGAGCGTGCCGGGGTGGCCAACCGCACTGCCAGTCCCGGGCGAGGGGGGCGCCCGGAAAGGCGGATCAGGCTGCGGCGGCCGCCATCGGCAGGCGGGCGGTCGCGCCAGCCATCGCCGTCACCGGCATCTCCTGCTCCTCGACCCAGCGCCAAGCGCTCGGATCGGCGAAGAGGGCACGCAGCACGCGATTGTTCAGCCCGTGGCCAGAGCGGTGGCCCCGGAAGCGCCCGCGGAGCGGCGCGCCGGCAAGGGCGAGGTCGCCCACCGCGTCCAGCAGCTTGTGCCGCACGAACTCGTCGGCATGGCGGAGACCGCCCGGATTGACTACCAGCGGCCCGTCCACCACCACCGCATTGGCCAGCGAGCCGCCGCGGGCGAGGCCCACGGAGCGCAGGCGGGCGATATCCTCCGCCAGGGTAAAGGTGCGGGCATCGGCGAGCACAGCCCGGAAGCCCTCCTCCGTCACCGACATGGACAGCGCCTGTCGGCCGATGGCCGTCGCGCCGAAATCGATGCTCAGCTCCGCCTCGAGGCCGGGGCCGCTGCCGGGGGAGAGCTCGGCCCAGGCCGCGTTCGGCCCCTCGCCATCGGTCACGCGGATGGTGCGCAGCACCTCGATCTTGGCGGCGGGGGCGGCGAGCTCCACCAGCCCCGCGCAGTCGAGCAGGAAGACGAAGGGTGCGGCGGACCCGTCGAGGATAGGAACCTCGGGGCCGTCCACCTCCACCACCGCATCGGTCACGCCAAGCGCGGCGAGCGCCGCCATCACGTGCTCGATCGTGCCGATCCGCGCGTCCCCGTCACCGAGGGCGGTGCAGAGGCGGGTATCAGTCACCGCGTCGAAGCGGGCGGGAATGTCGAGGCCAAGGTCTGTGCGGCGGAACACGATGCCGTCCCCCGCCCGCGCCGGGCGCAGGGTCAGGGAGGCGCGGAGGCCGGAGTGAAGACCCACGCCGACGCAGCCGATCGCGGACTTCAGGGTCCGTGCGCGTGCCGTGTCGATCGGGAAGAAGCCGTCCATCGGGAAACCCCTGGAAAGTCATCGGTACAGAGGAAACGTACCGGCAAGAGGGAACATCGCACCGCACCATGGCCACGGCCAGTCAAGCGTTGTTTCTCCGTATTTCGACGTAACCATCTGATTTTTCTCGGTTTTTCAGAAGCGAAAAGGGCCCCGCCGAAATCCCGGCGGGGCCCCTCTCAACTCGTTCCGCCCCGTCCAGGGCGGGCTTGCCGTGGATCAGTTGCCCTGGCGGCGGAGGAAGGTCGGGATATCGAGGCCCATGCCGTCCTCCTGAGCCTGCGGCCGGGCCGGGGGAGCCGGCGGCGCCTCCGGCTGGTCCGGCAGGGTACGGCGCATGCCGCCGATGCCAGTCGCGCGGCGGAAGATGCCGCCCAGGCCGCCCGTCGGGGCGCCCGGGGCGGGCACCGGCGTGACGCGCGCGGCGGGGGAGGGCTGGGCGTTCGGCGGCGGGGCGGCGGGCGCGGGCTGCACCGGCAGCTCGGCCACAGGCTCCGGCGCGGCGTGCTCCACATTCGCGGGACGGCGGGCGCCCATCGGCAGACGCGGGCTCGCATGCGGCGCCGGCGGCGGCATGGTGGAGGACGGCACCATCGAAACCGGGCGCGGCGCGCCGAGCACGGAGGCCGGGCGGCCGATACCCGGCTGCACCGAGGCCTGGCGCATTGCCGGGGCCTGGCCGGGCACGAAGCCAGGGGCAGCGGCCGGCACGAAGGCGCCGGGCGCCGGCACCGCGCCGCCGCCGATGGCGACCACGCGCTGCGGCTCGGCGGCCTGCTGGGCCTGGGCCTGCGGGTCCACGGCGTCGATGCCGGTGGCCACGACGGAAACGCGCAGCCGCCCGTTCAGCGTCTCGTCCACCGAGGAGCCGAAGATGATGTTCGCATCCTCGTCCACCTCGCGGCGAATGCGGTTCGCGGCCTCGTCGACCTCGAACAGCGTCATGTCGTAGCCGCCGGTGATGTTGATCAGCACGCCGCGGGCGCCGCGCATGGAGGTGTCCTCCAGCAGCGGGTTGCTGATCGCGGCCTCGGAAGCCTTGACCGCGCGGTCCTCGCCCTCGGCCTCGCCCGTGCCCATCATCGCCTTGCCCATCTCCGCCATCACGGTGCGGATGTCGGCGAAGTCGAGGTTCACGAGGCCGGGGTTGACCATCAGGTCGGTCACGCCGCGCACGCCCATGTAGAGGACGTCGTCGGCCATCTTGAAGGCCTCGGCGAAGGTCGTGCGCTCGTTGGCCTTGCGGAAGAGGTTCTGGTTCGGGATGACGATCAGCGTGTCGACATACTGCTGAAGCTCGTCCAGGCCCTGGTCCGCCGCGCGACGGCGCTTGGGGCCTTCGAAGTCGAAGGGCTTTGTCACCACGCCGACGGTCAGCACGCCGCGCTCGCGCGCCATGCGGGCGATCACCGGCGCCGCCCCCGTGCCGGTGCCGCCGCCCATGCCGGCGGTGATGAAGATCATGTGCACGCCCTCGAGGTGGCGCGCGAGGTCCTCGGTCGCCTCCTCGGCCGCCGCGCGCCCGATCTCGGGCTTCGCGCCGGCGCCCAGGCCCTGCGTCAGGTGCGGGCCGAGCTGCACGCGCCGCTCGGCGCGGCTGTTGACCAGCTGCTGCGCATCGGTGTTGGCGACGAGGAATTCCACCCCGTCCAGGCCCATGCCGATCATGTTGTTAACCGCGTTGCACCCGGCGCCACCCACGCCGATAACGGTGATCCGCGGCGTAAAGTCAGTATGCTGCTGACGTGGAATGGTCAGGTTCAGCGTCATCGTTCTAGCCCCCTTCGAAGACGCGATGAATACGAATCGCCCCCGGGTCCTTATGCATCACACACGGTCCCGGAGCCAATTGACTAAACGCGCGAAAACCCCCCGCGATCCCTGCGTGCTGGGATCGAAGTCGAGCACCGGCCGCCCCTCGCCGGCGCCCCAGGCGATGAGGCCGAGGGTCGTTGCAAAACCGGGTGCATGGAAGGCGTCCGGGAGGCCGCGAATCCCCTGCGGGCGGCCCAGCCGGACCCCCCGCGCGAGGATGCGGGTCGCCGCTTCACGCATGCCGACGAGTTGGCTCGCGCCGCCCGTCAGCACCACCTGCTGGCCGGATTGCGGGCCGAGATTGGCGTCCGCCAGGCGGTCGCGGATCAGCTCCAGCGTCTCCTCCACCCTCGGGCGAATGATGGACATCATCTGAGCGCGCGGCACGCGGGCGAGGATCTCCCCATCCTCCCCGATGCGGGACAGCGAGAGCATCTCGCGCTCGTCGTCGATCGAGCCGAACATGCTGCCATGCATGGTCTTCAGCCGCTCCGCCTGGTCGATCGGCGTGCTCAGCCCGCGGGCGAGGTCGTTCGTCACCTGCCACCCGCCGACCGGAACCTGCGCGGTGTGCAGCAGCGCGCCCTCGTGCATGACGGCGAGCGAGGTCGTGCCGCCGCCCATGTCGATCACCGTCGCCCCCAGCTCGCGCTCCTCCTCCGAAAGCGCGGAGAGGGCGGCGGCGAGGGGGGCGGAGACTGGCTCCTCCACCTCCAGGTCGCAGCGCGCGAGGCAGGTGCCGAGGTTACGGAGCGAGGCCGAGGAGGCGTCCACGATGTGCAGCCGGGCGCCGAGGCTCTCGCAGATCATGCCGCGCGGGTCGGTCACGCCGGGCGTGGCATCGAGGGTGAAGCTGAGCGGCAGGGCGTGCACGGCCTCGCGCCCTTCCTCCGCCATCCGGCGCTTTCCCTCGGCGATCACGGCGCGTAGGTCCGGCTCGGTCACGGCGCGGCCGCCGATCGTCCACTGGATGTTGTGCTGGCGGCTCTCGGGCTGCCCGCAGGAGAGATTGGCGATGACCCCGGACAGCTTGACGTCCGCCATCTCCTCCGCATTCGCCACCGCGGCCCGCACGGCGCGCTCGGCCTGGGCGAGATCGACGATATTGCCGCCCTTCACCCCGTGCGAGCGCTGCCAGCCATAGCCGAGCGCGCGCAGCCCGCCGTCGGGCTCCATGCGGACGATGATGCAGACGATCTTCGTGCTGCCGATGTCGAGCACGCCGAAGACGCCTGTTCGCGCCTTCGGGTGGCGCGCGCGCTGCGGCGGCAGCTGCGGGCCGGAACCGGCGCCGTCAACCGGGCGGGAGAGGGCGTTCACCCGCTCCTCCCGGCGCGTGCGCGGGCGGCGGCAGGCGGCTGCTCCGGCGCGGTAGCTCCCCGCAACACGAGGCGGTCCGGCAGGCGGAGGTCCACCACCTGAAGCGGCCGGTCGAGGATCTGGTTCCCCCGCTGCAGCTCCGCCAGACGCTGCAGCGCGGCGTCCTCGTGACCCTCCGGAAGCATCACGTCGGTGCCGCTGTGCAGGCGAAGGTTCCAGCGCCGCTCGCCGATGCGGACCAGCGCCTGGGTGCGGGCCAGCACGTCCGGCGCCTGCTTCAGCAGGTCGTAGAGCGGGGCGGCGGTCTTCTCCGCGCCGGCGCCCACCACGAGGGGCAGGGGGCCGAAGGCGTCCAGCCGGTCGGTTGCGACCGTCCGCCCCTCGCGGTCGATGATCGCGAACCGGCCGTTGTTCTGCCAGATCGCGAAGGGCGCGCGCTCCCGCAGCCGCACGAGCACGAGGCCGGAGAGGTGGCGCTGCACCTCCGCGCTCTCGATCCAGGGAATGGACTCCAGCCGTTCCTTGGCGGTTTGGGGAGCGAAAGCGAGCACGGGGTCGCCGGCGCGCACGCCGATCGCCTCGCGCAGCATGGCGGGCGTCGTGTTGCGCGCGCCCTCGATCCGCACCTCCGTCACCCGCAGCGCGCCCGCCCGCGCCGCGGCACCGGAGGAAGCACGGTCGAAGATGGCGGAGAGCTTGCTCGCGGGGTCGAGGCTGGCGACGCCCATGGCCGCCACGCCGAAGAGCCCGAGCAGCGCCGCCGCCTTCGCCGCCGGGCGCAGCATCGGCCTGCGGCGCCGAAGCCAGAGGCGCAGCGCGCTCGGCCGCTGCGGCTCCTTCGGTGCTGGCCTGGCGCGCACGCCGGACGTCAGCTTACGCGGCATTGCGCAGCTCCTTCGCCCGGTCGCGCGCTACGCCATCATGCCGTGCCTGCCGCACCATCCACGAACACAGTTCCGGGAATGAGATGCCGCAATAGGCGGCCTGCTCCGGCACGAGGGAGGTGGGCGTCATGCCCGGCTGGGTATTCACCTCCAGCAGCACGAGCCCCTCGGCGCCCGGGCGGCTGTCGTCCCAGCGGAAGTCGGCGCGCGAGACGCCGCGGCAGCCGAGCGCGGCATGGGCGGCGACGGCAACCGCCATCGCCCGGTCCCTCACGATATCCGGCACCTGCGCCGGGATGACGTGGCGCGAGCCGCCATCGGAATACTTGGCGTCGTAGTCGTAGAAGGCGTGCCCGGTCGCGATCTCCGTCACCGCCAGCGCGCGGTCCTCCATGACGGCGACCGTCAGCTCGCGGCCGGGAATGTAGGGCTCCGCGATGATCTCGCCCCAGCTCCAGCCGGTCGCGATCTCAGCACGCCGGTTGTCGCCTTCCCGCAGGATGAACACGCCGACCGAGGATCCCTCCCGCACGGGCTTGACCACGTAGGGCAGGGGCAGCGGATCGGCCGCGGCCAGTTCCTCCGCCACCAGCAGCCGGTGCGTCGCGACGGGCAGCCCGGCCGCGGCGAAGGCTGCCTTGGCCGCCGCCTTGTCCATCGCGACCGCCGAGGCGCGCAGCCCGGAATGCGTGTAGGGGATGCCCATCCAGTCGAGCACGCCCTGGATCGACCCGTCCTCCCCGAAGCGGCCGTGGAGCGCATTGAACACGGCGTCCGGCCGCGAGGTGGCGATCCCCGCAACGACGGCGCCGAGGTCCGGCCCTGGGTCGAGGGTTGTCACCTCGTATCCCGCCTCGCGCAGAGCTGCCGCGATCTCCCGCCCGGAGGAGAGCGACACCTCCCGCTCGCTCGACATGCCGCCCAGAAGAACCGTGACGCGCGTCATGCCCGCTCTCCGATGCGCCTGATCTCCCAGTCCAGCGAGACGCCGGAATGGGCCAGCACGGCGGCCCGCACCGCCTCGCCGAGATCCTCGAGATCGGCGGCCGTGGCGTCGCCGGTGTTGAGGAGGAAATTGCAGTGCTTCTCGCTGACCTGCGCGCCGCCCAGCACGCGGCCGCGGCAGCCCGCTGCGTCGATCAGCGCCCAGGCTTTGTGCCCGGGCGGGTTGGCGAAGGTGGAGCCTCCGGTCCGCGCGCGCACGGGCTGCGTCGCCTCGCGGCTCTCGCGGATCTCGACCATGCGCGCGGCAATGGCGCCGGCATCGCCGGGCACCGCGTGGAAGCGCGCCCGCACCACCACGCCACCGGGCGGAAGCTGCGAGCGGCGGTAGGAGAGGCGAAGATCGGCCGCGCGCACCCGCAGCAGCCCGTCCACCGTCGCGATCTCCGCCCAGTCCAGCACGCCCGCCACCTCGGCCCCGTAGGCGCCGGCATTCATCGCCACCGCGCCGCCGATGCTGCCCGGGATGCCCGAGAGGAATTCCAGCCCTGAGAGCGAGGCCGCCGCCGCGTGCTCGGCCACAACGGCATCCAGCGCCGCCGCGCCGGCCACGACGCCGTCCCCTTCGACCTCCACATCCCCGAAGCCGCGCGCGAGGCGCAGCACGATCCCGCGCACGCCGTCATCCCGCACGATGAGGTTCGATGCGGCCCCGATCACCGTGATCGGCAGCGTGGCACGCCGCAGCAGCCGCAGCAGGTCGTCCACATCCGCCGGGCGCACGAGCCAGTCCGCCGCCCCGCCCACGCGGAACCACGTCGCCGGCCCGAGCGCCGCCCCCGCCTGCACACGGCCGCGCAGCGCGGGGAGGGGGCCTTCCGTCATGGCGACGGAAGCGCTCATGCCGCGCCCTTGATCCGGCGCGGCCCGCCGCTCTTCGCCTGAAGCTCCGTCAGCTGCGCCGGCAGCGCGTGCGCCCAGGTGGTGATATTGCCGGCGCCGAGGCAGACCACGTAGTCGCCCGGCCGCGCGATGGCGTGCACCATCTCCGCCAGGTGGTCCGGCCCCGGCAGCGGCACGACGCTGCGATGGCCGTGGGCGCGCAGCCCCTCGACCAGCGCGTCCTGGTCCCGCTCCGGGATCGGCTGCTCGCCCGCGGCATAGACATCGGCCACGATCACCGTGCCCGCGTCGTTCATGCAGGTGCAGAACTCGTCGAAGAGCGCATCGAGGCGGGAGTAGCGATGCGGCTGTACCACCGCGATCACGTCCCGCGCGCCCGCCTGCCGCGCCGCTTTCAGCACCGCCGCGATCTCCACGGGGTGATGGCCGTAGTCGTCGATGACGGTGATGCCGCCGGCCTCGCCCGCCCGGGTGAAGCGGCGCTTGACGCCCTTGAAGGTGGCCAGCGCCATGCGGATCGTCTCCTCCGGCACCTCCATCTCCACGCCAATGGCAATGGCGGCCAGCGCGTTCAGCACGTTGTGCTGGCCGAGCATCGGCAGCCGGAAGGGCTTCAGCGCGCGCGAGCGCCGGTTGAGCCGGTCCTGCACCACCACCTCGAAGGTGGCACCCATGCGGTCAGTGATGACGCGCTCGGCGCGCACGTCGGCCTGGGGGGAGAAGCCGTAGGTGATCAGTCGGCGATCCGACAGGCGCGGGATCATCGCCTGCACCTGCGGGTGGTCGGCGCAGAGCACCGCGAAGCCGTAGAAGGGGATGTTCCCGACGAACTGGGCATAGCCCTCGTTCATGGAATCCGCCGTACCCCAGTGATCCAAATGCTCGGGGTCGATATTCGTCACCACGGCGACGACCGCCGGCAGCTTCAGGAAGGAGCCGTCGCTCTCGTCGGCCTCCACCACCATCCACTCGCCGGCGCCGAGCCGCGTGTTGGTGCCATAGGCGTTGACGATCCCGCCGTTGATCACGGTCGGATCGATCTTCGCCGCCTCCAGCACGCAGGCGACGAGGCTGGTGGTGGTGGTCTTGCCATGGGTGCCGCCCACCGCGATCGACCACTTCAGCCGCATCAGCTCGGCCAGCATCTCCGCGCGGCGGACCACCGGCAGGAAGCGCGCGCGGGCCGCCTGCACCTCCGGGTTGTCCTTCTTCACCGCCGAGGACGTGACGACCACCTGAGCCGCGCCGAGATTCTCCGCGGCATGGCCGATCAGGACCGGGATTCCCGCCTCCCGCAGGCGGGTGACGTTGTATCCCTCCGCGATGTCGCTGCCCTGCACCTGATAGCCGAGGTTGTGCAGCACCTCGGCAATGCCGGACATGCCGATGCCGCCGATACCCACGAAGTGGATAGGGCCGATGTTGAGCGGAAGGGCGCGCATGTCAGGCTGCTTTCCCGAGGGGCGATCCGGACCCACCGCGAAGCGGCGATGCGACGTCGGCCAGTGAGAGGACCCGATCTGCCAATCTCTCGGCGGCGTCGGCCCTGCCGAGAAGTGCCGCAGCACGGGCCGTTTCGTCCAGGGTTTCCGGCAGCAGAAGACAATTTTTCAGCGACACGGCAAGGGATTCGCCCGAGAAGCTGTCCTGGCGCATCAGTTCGGCCGCGCCGTGCTCCGAAAGGGAACGGGCGTTCTCGGTTTGGTGGTCGTCGATCGCGTGCGGGAGCGGAACGAGAATGCTCGGCCGCCCCGCGCAGGCGATCTCCGCGACAGTGGAGGCGCCGGCCCGCGCGATCACGAGATGCGCCGCCGAAAGGCGTCGCGCCACGTCGTCGAAGAAAGTGGCCAGTTCCGCCTTCACGCCCGCCGCGGCATAGGCGGCCTGAACGCGCTCCAGGTCCTCCGCCCGGCACTGCTGCACCACCTCCACCTGTGCCCGCATCTCCGGCGGCAGGGAGGCGACGGCGGCGGGCACCACGTCCGAGAAGACCCGCGCCCCGAGCGAGCCACCGAGCACGAGGAGCCGCATGGTCCCCACCGGCCCCTGGTAGCCCCCCCCGTGCAGAGCCGCGATGGCCGGCCGCACCGGGTTGCCCAGCACCTCCGCCCGCACGCCGGCGGGCACGCGCCGCGTTCCCTCGAAGCAGAGCGCCAGCAGGTCCGCCCCGCGCGCCAGGCTCCGGTTCGCGCGCCCCAGCACCGCGTTCTGCTCGTGCAGCACCACCGCCGGCCGGCGCGAGGCCGGCACGAACCGTGCTGCGACCACCGGCGGCACGGAGGGGTAGCCGCCGAAGCCGACGACGACGGAGGGGTTGAGGTCCAGGAGCAGCCGGCGGGCCTCCATCGCCCCCCGCGCCAGCGCCAGCGCCCCGCGCGCCGCCCCCAGCACGCCCCGTCCGGCCAGGCCCGCGCCCGGCAGGGTGAAGCGCTCCGCATTGGCGAAAACCGCGCTGTTCAGCGCGGAGGAGCGGGCGTCGGTCATCAACGCCACGCGCTCGCCCCGCGCGATCAGCGCGGCGGCGAGCGCCTCGGCCGGAAAGAAGTGCCCGCCGGTGCCGCCGGCGGCAATGACGACCGGCCGCGCCCCCGGGCCGCGCATCAGGTGGCGCCTTCCTCGGACCGGCTCATCCGCTTCCGGCTGAGCGCCAGCAGGAAGCCCATGCCGAGCGCGATGGCGATCACCGAGGACCCGCCATAGGAGACGAAGGGCAGCGTCATCCCCTTCGTCGGGATCAGGTGGAGGGAGGAGGCCATGTTGATGAAGGCCTGCAGCCCGAACTGCGTCAGCAGCCCGGACGCCGCGAGGATCACGTAGAGGTCCGTCTCCGCTAGCAGCCGCATCAGCCCGCGCACCACCACGAAGGCAAACAGCGCGAGGATAAGGAGGCAGACGATCAGCCCGAACTCCTCCCCCACCACGGCATAGACGAAGTCCGCATGGGCGTCGGGCAGCACGGTCTTCATCCGGCCCTCGCCGGGGCCCACGCCCATCATCCCGCCGGCACCGAAGGCCTCCAGCGCCACGTCCACCTGGTAGTTGTTGCCGTGCTCCGGGTAGAGGAAGCGGTTCATGCGGTCGTGGAAGTGGGGGAACAGGAAGTAGGCGCCGAAAAGGGCCGCCACGCTAAATCCGCCGAGCACCGTGACCACTGCCATGTTGATCCCCGCCACGAAGACCTGCGCGAGGAAGACGGCGGTGATGACCAGCAGCATCCCGATATCCGGCTGCCGCTGCAGCAAGAGCGCGACGAAGCCGTAGAGCGCGACAACCAGCGCCCAGGCCACCCAGGCCTTGCGCCCGGCCATCTTCGCCTCGGCGATCAGCCAGGCCGCGACCACGGCGAAGCAGGGCTTGAGGAATTCGGAGGGCTGAAGGGAGCCGATCAGTGGCACGTTCAGCCAGCGCCGGGCGCCCTTCACCTCGGCGCCGATCAGCAGCGTTGCGATGGTCAGCACCAGCGCGCCCACGAAGCCGAGCAGCGCGAGCCGCCTCACCCCCTTCGGGCTCAGCAGCGAAACGGCGGCCATGACCGTCGTCGCCATCACCAGGAACATCACCTGCTTGGCGAAGAACAGGTTGCGCGAGGACGCGCCGATGCGCTCCGCCACGGCCGGCGCGGCCGCCAGCACCATGAGGTAGCCGAAGCCGACCAGCGTCAGCAGCGCGGCCAGGGTCCAGCGATCAACGCTCCACCACCAGCGGCCCAGGGTGGAGGTATCGGCGCGGGAGAGTGCCATCAGGCGGCCTCCGCTTCACGGTTGGAAAGGGCGGCGACGAGGGCGCGGAAGGCATCGCCCCGCGCCTCGAAGCTGCGGAACTGGTCGAAGGAGGCGCAGGCCGGCGAGAGCAGCACGGCGGGCGCCCCGGTGCGGCGGGCCGCCTCCAGCGCGGCCGGCACGGCGGCCTCCAGCGTGCCGAGGATCCGGTGCGGCACGCCATGCGCGGCGAGCGTCGCCGCAAATTCCTCCGC
The DNA here is from genome assembly GCF_000711725.1 of Roseomonas aerilata DSM 19363. Lineage (GTDB taxonomy): Bacteria > Pseudomonadota > Alphaproteobacteria > Acetobacterales > Acetobacteraceae > Roseomonas > Roseomonas aerilata. The sequence continues at coordinate 57,495 of NZ_JONP01000001.1, forward strand.
CGCCTGCCCGATGAGCAGCGCCTCGGCGATCCGGGGGAAGAAGCGCGCGAGCGGCTCGATCCCGCCGGCCTTGGGAACGCCGCCCGCGATCCAGACCAGCCGATCGTGGCAGGCCAGCGCATAGGCCGCGCTGTCCGCGTTCGTCGCCTTGCTGTCGTTGAGGAAGGCGACGCCGCCGACCGCACCCACCTTCTCCTGCCGGTGCGGCAGGCCGGGATAGGTCAGCAGCGCCGACCCGACCGTCGCACGGTCGATCCCGAGAGCGAAGGCGAGCGCCACGGCCGCAGCCGCGTTCTGCGCATTGTGGATGCCGGGCAGGGAAGGGGCCTCGGAGAGGTCGGCGATCACCCCGGCATCATCCCGCAGCAGCGTGCCCTGCGCCCATACGCCGCCCTTCTGCGGCGCGCTGCCCGAGATCGGCACCACCCGCGCGCCATGCGGCACGGCCGGCGTCAACGGATCGTCCATCCCAAGCACCGACACGGCGTTGCCCACCAGAACCCGCGCCTTCGCCGCCGCATAGCCTGCCATGTCCCCGTGCCGGTCGAGATGGTCCGGGGAGAGGTTCAGCAGCGCGCCAAGATCGAAGCGCGCCTCATCCAGCCGCTCGGCGGAGTAGGAGGACATCTCGAGGATATAGACCCCTTCATCCCCCAGCACGGGCATGTCGAGCGCCGGCGGGCCGAGATTTCCGCCCGTCGCCACCACCATCCCCGCCGCGCGGGCGATGTGGTCCAGCAGCGCCGTGGTCGTGGACTTGCCGTTCGTGCCCGTGATCCCCGCGAAGCGCGCCCGGCTGCCCGCCGCCCGCACGGCGCGGAACAGGAACTCCACGTCGCAGAGCACCGGCGCGCCGATCGCCTCGGCCCGCTGCGCCAGCGGATGCGCCCGCGGCCTGCGATGCGGGATGCCCGGCGAGATCAGCAGGATATCGAAGCCCTTGGGCTGGCCGATCGCGATCCCGGCCGCCGCCGCAGCGGCCCGCGCCGCCTCGCCGTCGTCCCAGGCCGTGACCTCGGCGCCCCACTCGCGCAGCCGGCGCGCCGCCGGCATCCCCGCCCGCCCCAGGCCAAGAACGACGATCCGAAGGCCGGCGAAGGGCTGCATCCCGCTCACCGGATCTTCAGGGTGGAGAGGCCGATGAGGGCCAGGATCATCGAGATGATCCAGAAGCGGATCACGATGGTTGGCTCCGACCAGCCCTTCTTCTCGTAGTGATGGTGCAGCGGCGCCATGAGGAACACCCGCCGCCCCGTGCGCTTGAACCAGAAGACCTGGATGACGACCGAGAGCGTCTCCACCACGAACAGCCCGCCGACGATGGCCAGCACCACCTCGTGCTTTGTGGCGACGGCCACGGCACCGAGCGCGCCCCCGAGCGCCAGGCTGCCCGTATCGCCCATGAACACCGCCGCCGGCGGTGCGTTGAACCACAGGAACCCCAGCCCCGCCCCGATCAGCGCGGAGCAGAACACCGCCAACTCGCCCGTGCCCGGCACGAAGTGGAGCTGCAGGTATTCCGAGAAAACGCGGTTGCCGACGAGATAGGCGATGAGCGCGAAGACGCCCGCCGCGATCATCACGGGCACGATGGCCAGCCCGTCCAGCCCGTCCGTCAGGTTCACCGCGTTGGAGGCGCCGACCATCACCAGCATGCCCACCAGCGGGAAGAAGATGCTGAAGGGGATCAGCAACTCCTTGAAGACGGGAACCGTGAGGCTCTGGTTCAGCTCCGGCGGCACGAAGTAGAGGATGACTAGCGCCACGATCAGCGCCAGGCCGAACTGCACCACCAGCTTGCCCCGGGCGGAGACGCCCTTCGTGTTCCGCTTCGTCACCTTCAGCCAGTCGTCCGCGAAGCCCAGCAGCCCAAAGCCGAGGGTGAGCACCAGCACCGCCCAGACCATGCCGTTGCGCAGATCCGCCCAGAGAAGGGTGGAAACCGTCAGCGCCATGAGGATCAGCACGCCACCCATTGTGGGCGTGCCCTTCTTCTCGATGAGGTGTCGCTCCGGACCATCGGCGCGGATCGGCTGGCCGCCGCGCTGAAAGCCGCGCAGCCCGCGGATCACCATCGGCCCGAACATGAGCGAGACGACCAGCGCCGTCAGGCAGGCCGCGCCCGCCCGAAAGGTGAGATAGCGGAAGAGGTTGAAGATGATGAAGTCGCCGGGTGTCGCGAGAAGCGCGGGGATCATGCCGCCTCTCCCCGTCCCGCGGCGCCCTGCGCCTTGATCGCCCGCACCACCGCCGCCATGCGGCTGCCGAGCGAGCCCTTCACCAGCACCGCATCGCCCGCGCGCAGCGCCTCGGCCACGATCGGCGCCAGCGCCTCGCTGTCCTCTGCGTGCGCGCCGCGCCGCCCAGCCGGCAGCGCCGCGTACAGCGCCGCCATCTGCGGCCCGCAGGTAAACACAAGATCGGCGCACGCCGCCGCATCCGCCGCCAGCGCAGCGTGCATCGCGACGCCCTCATTCCCGAGTTCCAGCATGTCGCCCATCACGGCAATCCGCCGCTTCCCTTCCTGAGCCGCCAGGACGGCAAGGGCCGCACGCATGGAGGTCGTATTGGCATTGTAGGATTCGTCGAGCAGCAGCGCCGCCCCGCCGACCAGGGGGATGGAAACCCGCGCCCCCCGCCCGGCCAGAGCGGCGAAGCCCGCCAGCCCTTCCGCGAAGCGCCGGGGCTCTACCCCCAGCGCCCGCGCCGCGGCCATGGCCGCGACCGCGTTGAGCGCCATGTGCCGACCCGGCACGGCCAGCGCAACCTCGATTTCGTCGCCGCCGAGCGCGACGCGGAAGCGTTGCCGGTCCGCCTCACCCGCCCAGCCGACCAGCCGCGCCTCGGCCCGCTCGCCCTCGCCGAACAGCACGGCCCGCACGCCCGCCGCGGCCGCGCGCCGCTGCAGAAGCTCGGCCTGCGTGCCCTCCGCGGGCAGCACCGCGACGCCGCCGGGCTCCAGCCCCTCCAGGATATCCGCCTTCTCCTCGGCGATCGTTTCAAGCGAGCCGAGGCGGCCGAGATGGGCGGGAGCGATCACCGTGATAACGGCGACATGCGGCCGGGCAAGCCGGGCCAGCGGCGCGATCTCGCCCCGCGTGTTCATCCCGATCTCGACCACGCCGAAATCGGCCTCGACCGGCATCCGCGCCAGCGTCAGCGGCACGCCCCAGTGGTTGTTGTAGCTCGCCGCTGCCGCGTGCACGCGCCCGGCCGCCGAAAGCCCCGCGGCCAGCATCTCCTTCGTGCTCGTCTTGCCGACGCTGCCCGTGACGGCCACGATTCCGGCGGAGGAGCGCGCACGCCCCGCCGCACCCAGCGCAGTCAGCCCCGCCAGCGTATCCGCCACCCGCAGCAGCGGCGCGCCCTCGACCTCATGGTCCACCATCGCGCAGCCCGCGCCGCGACGGAGCGCGTCCGCAACGAAATCGTGGCCGTCGCGCGCGTCGCGGAGCGCGATGAACAGCTCGCCATCGCCAACCGCCCGGCTGTCGATCGACACGCCGGAAACGGCCACGCCCTCCGGCACCTCGCCCCCCGTCGCCGCGCGCAGCGAGGTGGAATCCCACAGCGGCGCGCTCACGCCGCCAGCCCTGCCAAGCGGCGCACCACCGCCACGTCGTCGAAAGGATGCGTCACGCCGGCGATGGTCTGCCCGCTCTCATGCCCCTTGCCGGCCACCGCCAGCACGTCGCCCGGCCCCAGCGCGCCCATCGCTTCCGCGATCGCCGCCTCCCGTCCTCCGATCTCGACGCCGCCCGGGCAGGCCGCGAGGACGGCGGCGCGGATCGCGGCCGGGTCCTCGCTGCGGGGGTTGTCGTCCGTCACCACCACGCGGTCCGCCAGCGCCGCGCAGGCCGCACCCATCAGGGGCCGCTTGCCGGGATCGCGATCCCCGCCGGCGCCGAACACCACGTGCAGCCGCGCCGCGTGTGGCCGCAGCGCCGCCAGCAGTCGCTCCAGCGCGTCCGGCGTATGCGCGTAATCGACATAGACGGCCGCCCCGTTCGGCAGCCGCGCCGCCAGCTCCATCCGCCCGCGCACGCCGGACAGCCGGGGCAGGGCGGCGAGCACGCGATCCGCGGGCGTGCCCGTCGCCACCGCCAGCGCCGCCGCGACGAGCACGTTATCCGCCTGGTAGCGCCCGACAAGCGGCAGCCGTACCACCTCCCGCCGGCCAAAGAGGGAGAGTTCGATCTCCTGCCCCTCCGGCAGCGGCGCGTGGCGCAGCAGCCGCGCATCCTCTCCTGCCTCGCCTACCGTCAGCAGCCGCAGCCGGCGCGCGGCCGCGATGCGGCGCAGCACCTCCAGCGTCTCGGCGTCCATATCCGCGTTCACCACCGCGGGGCGTCCGGCCTCCAGCAAGGTGTCGAACAGCCGCAGCTTCGCCGCGCGATAGGCCTCGATCGTGCGGTGATAATCGAGGTGGTCGCGCGTCAGGTTCGAGAAGCCGGCGCCTGCCAGCACCACCCCGTCCAGCCGCCGCTGCTCCAGCCCGTGGGACGACGCCTCCATCGCCGCATGCGTCACCCCGCCGCGCGCGAGCCCGGCCAGCGTCGCGTGCAGCGAGACCGGGTCCGGCGTCGTCAGCGAGGGCCCCTGCGGGAACCCCTCCGCCACCAGCCCGAGCGTGCCCATCGAGGCCGCGCGCGCGCCGCCGTCCGACCAGATCTGCCGCAGGAAATCCGCCGTGCTCGTCTTCCCGTTCGTGCCGGTCACGGCCACCACGGTGCCGGGCTGCGCGCCGTGGAAGCGCGCGGCCATCTGCGCCAGCGCCCGGCGAGGGTCCGGTGCCGTCATCAGCGCCCGCGGCGGCACGCCCGGCGGCCACTCCGTCCCCTCGGGCGCGAGGACCGCGATGGCCCCGCGCCGCACCGCATCCGCGATGTGCTCCCGCCCGTCCGTCCGCGCACCGGGCAGCGCCGCGAAAAGCGAGCCCGGCACCACCTGCCGGCTATCCGCCGTCAGCCCCGTGATCTCCGGCCGTCCCTCATACCGCGCGGCGATGGGATCGAGCGGAGACATCAGCTCATCGAGCCTCATCGTCCGCCGGCCGGTCGGCGGCATCGAGCGTTGCCGCCTGCGCCGCCATGGTGAAGCGGATGCGGCTCACCGTCTGCTCGCGCAGCAGCTCCGTCACGCGCATCGGCACGGGCGGCGCGAGGGCCGGCGTGGTCGGGGTCGGTTGCGGCGTTGCGGGGCGCGGCGATACGGCCGGGGTCGGCGCCGGGCGGGCCGTCGCGGCCGGGGCACCGGGGCGCGCGGCGGGGGCGGCGGTCGCACCCGGCGGGCGCGCCGGCGCGCGGCCCGGCTGCAGCCCGATGCTGATCGCCTGCACGATGGAGGGCTCGGTCGGGTTCTCCGGCACCAGGCCCAGCACCGGCGCGATGCGCCCGATCACGGAGCCCGCGGCCGGCGCCGCCACCCAGCCCGCCGTCGCATAGCCGTGGCTGCGGGCGTTCGGATTCGGCTCGTCCACCATCACGTAGATGGCGTAGCGCGGCGCGTTCATCGGGAAGGCGCCGACGAAGGCGGCGATGCGCTTGTTCGGCAGGTAGCCGCCGCGCGGCCCGGTCTTCTGCGCCGTGCCCGTCTTGCCGCCGACGAAATACCCGGCGACGTCGGCACCCTTGCCCGAGCCGTCCGTGACCACCAGCCGCATCAGCCGGCGCATCGTCTCCGAGGTGCGCTCGCTGATCACGCGCGTGCCCTCGCGCACGGTGCCGGGCGGCTGCGCGAGCAGCGTTGGCTGGCGCAGGATCCCGCCATTGACCACGGCCGAGATGCCGGTCGCGACGTGCAGCGGCGTGACGGAGATGCCGTGGCCGAAGGAGATCGTCATCATGTTGATGTCACGCCAGCCATTGGCCGGCGGCACCAGCGGCAGCGCGGTTTCCGTGATCTCGATCGCCTGGCGCGACAGCATGCCCATGCGCTGCATGAACTCGCGCTGCCGGGTGGGGCCGAAGCCCTGCGCCATGTGCGCGGCACCGAGGTTGGAGGAGTAGGCGAGCACCTCCGGGAAGCTCAGCCAGCGCCCCTTGCCCTTGTAGTCGCTGATCGTGAAGCGGCCGTAACGGATCGGTGCCGATGCGTTGAAGCTGCTCGTGTTGACGTTGGACGTGCCGTATTCCAGCGCGGCCGCGGCCGTCAGCAGCTTGAAGGTCGAGCCCGGCTCGTAGGTGCCGACCGTCACGCGGTTGAACCGCTGCTCCGGCGTCGCCGCCCCGATGTCCCCCGCGTCGTAGTCGGGCAGGGACACCATGGCGACGACCTCGCCGGTGTTGACGTCGAGCACCACGCCCGCGCCGCCGATGCCCGTGTAGTCGTCGATGGCCTTCGCAACCGCGTCGCGCAGCGCGAGCTGCACGCGGATGTCGATCGAGGTGCGCAACGGGTCGTGCGGCCGCTGGCGCAGCCGCTCGTCGTGGTAGCGCTCCATGCCCGAGAGGCCCGAGCCGTCCACGTCCACGTTGCCGAGCACGTGCACCGCCGCCCGGCCCTGCGGGTAGTAGCGCCGCTCGCCCTCTTCGAAGTGCAGCCCGGCGATGCCGAGGTCGTTGACCGCCTGCTTCTCCCGCGGCGTCAGCGCGCGCGCGAGGTAGGAGAACTGCCGCTGCCCCGAGAGCCGCTCCACCAGCCGGGCGCGGTCGAGCTGCGGCAGCACGCGCGAGAGCCGCGCCGCAACCTCCGCCGGATTGTCGATCTGCCGTGGATTCGCATAGAGCGCCGTCACCGGCAGCGAGACCGCGAGGATCTCCCCGTTGCGGTCGGTGATGGAGGCGCGGCCGGTCACGGGATCGGGCAGGGGCACGCTTGCCATCTCGCGCGCCGCCATCCGCCGAGGCTCGCGCGGGTCGATCACCGTCGCGATCGAGAGCTTCAGCGCGACGGCGCCGAACAGCAGGCCGAAGCCGGCCGCCGCCAGCACCAGCCGCCCGCGGCTCCGTTCCAGCACGGCGCGCCGGGCGAGGTCGGGCTGGCCGGTGCGCGCGGCCAGTCGGGGATCGCCCACGCGCGTCGCCCGCACAGGCTCGCGCAGGCTGTAGCCGAGAGCGGCGTTGGGATCGGGCGCGGGCATGCTCACCGCCGGCGGTCCAGCGTCGCGGCGCTCGCGCTCGCTACCGGCACGGGCGGCGAGAGGCGCGCGGCACCATAGGCGGCGCCGAGCGCGGAGGCCGCCTCGGGCGAGCGTGCCGAATCGGTCCCGGCTTGGCCGGGCGGGCGCATATGCAGGGCGGTGCGCAGCAGCGCTGCCGGCTGCGGCGGCGCGGAAAGATTCATTCCCCGGTCCACCTCGCGCTCGGTCAGGCGGATGTCGGGCTGGCGCGCGGGCGTGGCGAGGGCGCGCGGCGCCTTTGCTTCCGTGGCGCGGGCCTCGGGCGACCGCGGCTCGGGCGCGCGGGCCTCCGGCGCGCGGACCGGCTCGGGAAGGCGCGGCGCCGCAACAGGCGGCTGGCGCGGCGGAAGCGGCTGCGCGGCGGGAAGCCCCACGCGCTCCACCGCCGTGCCCCGCTCGGGGGAGGGGGCCGGGCGCGCCGCGGCGATGGCGGCGCGCTCGGCGGCCGGCGCGCGCTCCACGGAACGCTCGACCGTGGCCGCGCGCTCCGGCGACCTTTCCTGCGCCGCCCGGGCGGTGGCGACCTGCACGGACGGCGCGTTCCGCGGCAGGACGGGAGCTGCCTGCGCGGCCGGCGTCACGGCGGCCTGCGCCACGCGGGCCGCGGCGTTCGCCGCCGCCGCCAGCGCCGCCGCGACCGGCGCCACATTGACCGCGGCCGGCGCGGAGGCGACCGCCGAGGCCGCCTCGGGCGTCTCCTCCGCCCGCGCCACGGCCGGGCTGTTCGCGAAGAGGCTCGGCGCGCCCGCGAAGGCGACGGCAGCCGGCAGGCGCCGCTCCAGGTCGGCGGGCCGCACGAACTGCGTTGTCTCCATCACGCCCAGCGGCAGGTTGCGAACGGCGGCGGCCCGCAGGCGCTCCGGCTCGTTCAGCAGTGCCCATTCGGCGCGCAACACGGCCGTGCGCTCCCGCGCCAGCTCGGTCTGCTTCACCGTCTCGCGCAGCGTGCGCTCAAGCTGGGAGACCTCGTGCTTCACCCCGTAGAGGTGCAGCCCCGCCCCCGCGGCAGCCATGAGCGAGAGGAAGGTGAGCGGGCGGATCATGCGGCGGCGCGCCTCTCGATAGCGCGCAGCCTGGCCGACCGCGCGCGTGGATTCGTCTGTGACTCTGCCACGGAAGGCCGCAGAGCAGTGCCCGTCAGAAGGCGAAATTCCGCCCTCTTTCCGGTGGTTACGAGGGTTGACGGGTCGAATCGCGAGGCGCCCGGGCTTCGTCCGGCCGCGTCTCGCATGAAGCGCTTCACGATGCGATCCTCCAGCGAGTGGAAAGACACCACCACGAGCCTTCCGCCGGGCGCCAGCAGCCGCGCGGCGGCTTCCAGCCCGCGCTCTACCTCGCCCAGTTCGTCGTTCACGCGCAGACGCAGCGCCTGGAAGGAGCGCGTGGCGCTGTCCATGCCGGAGGGATCGCGCGGCATCACCTGATGGATGGCGCTGGCAAGCTGCATCGTCGTCTCGAAGGGGGCGTCGCCCCGGGCCGCCACGATCTTGCGCGCGATGCGGCGGGAGTAGCGCTCCTCGCCGAGTTCCCAGAGCAGGTCGGCCAACTCGCGCTCGGGGAGGGTGTTCACCAGCTCCGCCGCCGTCGGGCCCTTGCCCTCCATCCGCATGTCGAGCGGCCCGTCCGAGCGCAGGGAGAACCCGCGCTCCGGCTCGTCGATCTGATAGGAGGAGACGCCGAGATCGAGCACCACGCCGTCCAGCGTCTCGATTCCCCTGGTGGCCATGAGCGACAGCATGTCGCCGAATCGGCCCTCCACCAGGTGCAGCCGGCCCGGGAAGCGCGCCGCCAGCACGGCGCCGCGCGCGATCGCGGCGGGGTCGCGATCGACGGCGTAGAGGGTGCAGCCAGCCGCGGAGAGAATCGCGTTCGCGTAGCCGCCGCCGCCGAAGGTGCCGTCGAGAATGGTGGCGCCGTCGCGTGGGGCGAGCGTCGCCAGCACCTCGGCCAGCATCACCGGCACATGGCCGCCGCCCGTGGGGTCGGGCGCAACCAGCGGAGAGGGGGCGCCGCTCACGCGCGCCCCGCGGGGTTCGGGACGGCGGGAACGGTCAGGCCGCGCTCGCGGGCGCGCTGGCGGGCCTCGGCCACGCGCTTGGCGGCGGCGCCAGGCTCCCAGATCTGGAAGGAGGGGCCGCGGCCGACGAAGGAGACGGTTTCCTCAAGCCCGGCATGAGCGACGACCTCGCCGGCCAGCATCACGCGCCCGTCGCCGTCGGGGCGCATCGGATAGGCGTCGGCGAAAAGGCTGAGCGCGAGGTCGTCATGGGCTTCCGAGAAGACCTCGAGCCGGTCCAACCCGCTGGCCATGGTCTCGAAGGTCGTCAGCGGCCAGGCCTCGATGCAGGGATCGGTGTGGGAGAGGCGAAGAACCAGGTCCGGGGAACCCATGCGCTCCAACGCGGCGCGGAAGGAGGCCGGGACGGAAACCCGCCCCTTGCGATCCAGCTTGCCCGTGAAGGTGCCCATGAAGTGGGTCATCCGCTGGACGTCCGCCCCCTCGCGGTCGCACCGGGCGATCTAGTGGTTCCCCTCCATCAAGTGGCCGGCAGGGCCCCCCGACCCCACCGGCTCACCCGACCATCCCGCCAGCCCCTCGCCCCCCTCAGGTCCGGGCCCTTGCGGGATGAGTTGGGATAACATGGGCGGACGTGGGCCAACAAGCGCGATTACGCTGCCGTGACCGAGTGTTGCCATGAAGCAACGCTCAGCAAGGCCGACTAATTCAATAGGTTATAGGGTGTTCTTGTGTAGCTGAGCCAGGAGAATGCCAGACGGCCTGTAAGCCGGGTTCTGTCAGTCCTTGCGGACCAGGCGACCATTCCTCTGGAGTCCCTGTCGCCAGGGACTTCTCGCGGCCAACCCGGATGGCGGGGCGGAAAAGCCCCTGGCGACAAGCACAAGGCCCTCGCCGGCCATCCCTATTCGGCCTTGCTCCCGGTGGGGTTTACCGTGCCGCCCCTGTCGCCAGGGGCGCGGTGGGCTCTTACCCCACCGTTTCACCCTTACCTGCGGGCCTTTCGGCAACGCCGGCGGTCTCTTCTCTGTGGCACTGTCCCTGGGGTCGCCCCCGCCGGCCGTTAGCCGGCACCGTTTTTCCGTGGAGCCCGGACTTTCCTCCACCGCCCCCGAAGGTTGCCCCCCGAGTGCTGGCAGCGGTCGCCCGGCCGTCTGGCGCGCCGGGTATGCGACTCGGGGGGGAGAGGGTCAATAGATCGCCGGAACGCGGCGGCTACCGTGCCGTCCCGCCCTCTGCGCGCGTTCCGCGGCTATTCCCGCCCCCGTTGCCGGCCGGGCCTTACCCGGCCGCGCGTGCGGCGCTCAGCCGGCCTCGGCCAGGGCGGCCACGGCCTCCAGCCGCGCGAGGGTCCCGGCATCCGGGCGCCCGCCGCACTCCTCCTGCCGCCAGTGGCGCTGGAAGGCCACCAGCGCCAATTCCGGTCGCGCGGGATCGACGGGATAGCCGATGCGACGCAGCAGCCCGACCGCCCGCTCCATGCCGCCGGGCACCTCCGACAGGTCGCCGCCCTCCACCCGCTCCGGCCAGAGCCCGATGCCGAGCGAGGCCAGGCCCTGCCAGTCGAACAGCTCCCCCGGGTCGCGCTTGCGGTCCGGCGCCACGTCGCTGTGCGCCACCACGTTGCGCGCGGGGATCGGGTGCCGCGCGAGGATCCCAAGGCAGAGATCGGCCACCGCCGCCATCTGCAGCGCGGGGAAGTGGCGGTAGCCGCAGGAATGGCCGGGGTTCACCACCTCGATCCCGATGCTCCGCCCGTTCAGTAACTCGTGCCCCCGCCAGTGCGAGACCCCGGCGTGGAAGGCCCGCCGCTCCTCGGGCACGAGGCGGAAGACCTGCCCGTCCTCCTCCACCACGTAGTGGGAGGAGACCTTCGCCGCGGGGTCGCGCAGCCGCGCGATGGCCGCCGCGCCGCTCTCCATGTCCGTGTAGTGAAGGATCAGCGTGTCGATCGGCGCACCGGGCGGCCGGTCGTCCTGGTTGGGGCTGGGCAGGTCGCGGATCGCCGGCTGCCCCTCGCTCGGCACCAGCGGCAGCACGGCGCCGCCGCGGGCTCGCGCGCCGGGCGCGCCGGGGAGGGGGCCGCGCCGGGCGGTCACGCCGCGCCCCCCCGGCCGCGCGCTCCTGTCCAGAGTGCAGGGCAGCGGTTCAAAGCTTGCGCTCCCGCTTGATGCGGTCCCAGGCCGCGTTGATCTCGGCCACCTTCCCGGCGGCCCGCCGCACGACCTCCGCCGGCAGCCCGCGCGCGGTCATGCTGTCCGGGTGATTCTCCCGCATCAGCGCCTTCCAGGTATCGCGAAGCTGCTGGTCCGTCGCGCTCCGGGGCAGGCCGAGCACGGCATAGGGATCGGGCCCCTCCGTCTCCAGCCGCGCGCCGGGGCTCGGCCGGCCGAGCCGCGCCCGGTCCCAGGCGGCGGCGCCGAGGCCCATGCGGGCGTGCAGCATGCCGAGGAAGGCCAGCTCCGCCCGGTTCGCCGGCCCGTCGGCCTCCGCGATCCGGAACAGGGCGGCCAGCACGTCCTCCAGGACGCCCCGCTCCTCGGCGAAGGCCGCGCCCAGCCGCTCGGCATAGGGCTCGGCCCCCTCCGCCTGGTCGCGCGCGCGGTCGAAGAGCTGCGCCACCTCCCGCATGTTCTCGGGCGGGATGTGGAAGGCGCGCTTGAAGGCGTCGATCTCCGAGCGCTTCACCGGGCCATCGCACTTGGCGAGCTTCGCCGAGAGCACGACGACGGAGATGGCGAAAAGGCTCTCGCGCGAGCCCAGCATGGCCGCGATCCGCGCGCCGTCCAGGCCAGGGAAGCCGCGGCCGACCGTGCCCTCGTCCGCCGCGTGGCCGAGCGCGCTACCCAGGATGGCGCCCGCCGGCCCGCCCATCGCGAAGCCCACCGCGCCGCCGATGATCTTGCCCCAGAAGCCCATCAATTTCCCATGCCCGGCCCAGGCGGGGTTCGTCCACCGGGACAGTCCAGCCTATGCCCGTAAATCCGTTGTTCCGGAAGCGCGGCAGCGCCGCCCTGGTTCCTTGCCGCCCGGCGCCGCGTCGAGCATGTTCCAGGGCTGGGAATCGCGGGGTTCCACGCCATGCGGAGGGTCATTGCCACCAAACGGGACCAGCGGGCGAGGGCTGCGCGCCGCCGCCTTCCCAACTGGCCCCTGCGGCCGGCGCCGGGGCTGACATGCGCCCGCGGCTCCTTCTCACCCTCGGCATCCTCGTCCCGGCCGCCCTGCTGGGTGCCCTCTGGGCGGCGCCGCTCTTCACGGACTGGACGGCGAGGCGGGACCAGCTGGCCGAACTCGCCTCCGCCCGGCTGGGCCGGCCCGTCACCCTGCACGGTCCGGTGCGGCTCCGCCTCCTGCCGCGCCCGGTGGTCGAGGCGGAGGGCGTCAGCCTGGGTCCTTCGGAGGATCCCGCCGGCGACACCCTCGCTTTCTCCGCCAGCGCGCTCCGCCTGCGCCTGGATGGTGCCGCGCTCCTGCTCGGCCGCATCGCGCCGCGGGAGGTCGCCCTCGTCGGCGCGGAACTGCGTCTCCCCTGGCCGCCCGCCGACGCCGCCGGACTGCCGACCGGCCTCTCCGCCCTCTCGGCCGAGCTGGTGGACAGCCGCCTCGTCCTCGGCAACCTCCGTCTGGATGCCGTCCAGGCCCGCCTGACCGCCGGCGATGCCGCGCGCGGGTTGCGCGCGGAGGGGCGCTTCGCCTGGGGCGGCCTGGAATGGCGCTTCGAGGCCGGGCTCGGCCGCCCCGGCTTCGACGGCATCACCCCGATCGACCTGACGCTCTCCATGGGAGACGCCTCGCTCTCCGCCCGCGGCGTGCTCACCCCCGACGGTACGGTGGAGGGAGGCATCGAGACCGCTGGGCCGGACCTCTCCCTTCTCGTCCCCGGCCCGCCCGGCCCCTTCCGTGCCCGCGGGCGCCTGACCGTCTCGCCCGAACTCATCGCCGCCGACGACCTCACCATCGACATCGGCGGCAGCCCGGCGCGCGGTGCGGTCGCGCTCCGGTTAATGCCCGAGGCGCGGCTGGACGCGGCGCTGCAGGCCAGCCGTCTCGATCTCGATTCCTGGCTCGGCGCGCTCCGCCAGCGGCCGAGCACGCTGCCGCTGGGCCTCGACCTCTCGGCCGAGGTCGCCAGCTTCCGCGGGGTGCCCCTCCGCCGCCTGCGCGCCGCGGCCTTCCGCGAGGCAGCGGCGGGGGAGGGCACCCCGGGTCGCATCACCCTCAGTGACGTCTCCGCCCTCCTGCCCGGCGGCACCATGGCCGAGCTGAACGGCGCCACGGCGGGAGGGCGGCTGGAGGCGGCGCTGCGCTTCTCCGGCACCGACCTGCGCGCGACCATCGACGCCCTCGGCGCCGCGCTCGGCCTTGGCACGGACTGGATCGCCCCCGCCCGCCTCCGCAGCGGGGAGGGCCGCGCCCGACTGGTGGTGGAGCCCGGCTCCGTTGCCGTGCCGGAGCTGACCGCGACGATCGACGGTGCCCGCGTCTCCGGCGCCGGCGTGCTGCGCCACGGTCCGCGGCCCGCCCTCGGTCTCGGCCTGAACCTAGATACGCTGGACTTGGAGGGCTGGCTCCGCCCGGGCCTCGACTGGCCCACCGCCAGCCGGCTGCTCGGCGGCATCGACGCCAACCTGCGCCTGGCCGCCGAGCGCGCCCGCGCGGGGAACGTGACGCTGGAGCGCGCCTCCCTCGACGCCGCGCTGGAGAACGGCCGCCTGACGCTTCGCCGCCTCGCGGGGCGCCTCGCGGGCGGGGATCTTGCCGTTTCCGGCAATGCGCTCCTGGGCACAGCCCCCCGCCTCTCCGACGCGACGGTCGAGCTGGCCGCCCCCAATACCCGCGCCCTTGCCGCCCTGCTGCCGCCGCGCTGGGCCCTCGGCGCGGCGCTGACCGACCAGCCGTTGACGCTGCGTGGCACCCTCAACGGCCCCTCCGAAGCCCTCGCGCTGCAACTCGGGGCCGATCTCGGCGAGGCGAGGCTGGAGGCCACCGGCACCCTCGACCTTCCGGGCAGGAAGGGCGGCGGCAGCCTCACCCTCCGCCATCCCGGCGCCCCCCGCTTCCTCGCCGACGCCCTCGGCATCGATCCCGGCGAGTGGCTCGGCCAGGGCTCGCTCTCCCTCGTCACCGGCCTCGCCGCCGGGCCGCAGGGGATCGCGGCGGAGCGCTTCGATCTCGTCGCCGGGGCCCTGCGCGCCAGCGGCGCCCTCTCCCTCATGCTCGACGGCCCGCTGCCGCGGCTGACCGGGCGGATCGCGGCCGAAACCGTCCTTCTCCCGGCCGTCGCCTGGTCCAGCCGGGCGCCGCTGCCCTTCCTGGCCCTGCGCGGGGCGGAGGGCGAGCTGGGGATCTCCGTGGCGCAGCTCGATCCGGCGGGGCTCCCGGCACTTGCCGACCTGCGCGGGCGCCTCCGCCTCGCCGGCGGCATCCTCTCCCTGGAGGAGGCGGAAGCCACGCTGGGAACCGGCGCCCTGCGCGGCACCGCCAGCCTCGATGCCTCCCGCGAGGTGCCGCGCGCGACGCTTTCCGCCAACCTCCGCGGCGCGGCCATCAACGGGCCGGTGCTGGGCCTGCCGATCGATGTCGTGACCGGCGACGCGGATGCGGAGGCCCGTCTGGAGGCGACCGGCAGCAGCCTCGCCGCCCTGGTCGCCACCCTCTCCGGCAATGCCTCGCTCGCCGTTCGCCGCGGGGTCCTGACCGGGATCGACGCCGCCGCCGGCGGCCGCGCGGCCGCGGCGGGCGACGAACCCGCGCTCCGCACTGCGCTTTCCTCGGGGGCGACGGGCTTCGACAGCCTCACCCTTCGCGCCGCCCTCTCGGCCGGCCGCGCGAGCCTCGCGGAGGGCACGGCCACGGGCGAGGGCGTGGCCCTGACGCTCCGCGGCGACCTCGACCTGCCCCGCGCCGCCATCGACCTCCTGGCCACCAAGGCGCCCGAGGGCCCCGTGCCGCCCGTCGGCATCCGCCTGACCGGCCCCATCGCCGACCCGCGCCGCCTCCCCGACCTCACGCCCTGGCAGATCTGGCGGGCGCAGCGCTAGGACGCGGTCACGGACCGGGCGGGAAGGCAGGGGGCAAGCCGCTTCTCTCAAGCCCCGATGCAGGCCGCCAACTCATCCGGCGTTCCCTTGGGGAATGCCTCCTTCAGATGGTCGAGAAAGGCGGAAACACGCGCGCTCAGCAGGCGCCTGGACGGGTAGAGCGTCCACAGGGAGATCTCCGGGGCGTCCGCATCGCCCCAATGGAGCAGCCTTCCGGCCGCCAGATCATGGCTTACGAGCGAGATCGGAAGGCGCCCGGCGCCGACGCCCGCGCGGACCGCATCCCGCACCATGACGAGCGACGACAGGCCGAGGACGGCATGGACCGCGATGCTTGACCGGCCATTCGGCGTCATCAGGCCCCAGGCCGCACTCCGGTCGCCCGCCCCGCGCACCACGGCCGGGACGGCCGAACCGTCCCCTGGCCGGGTCAGCGCCGGGCTCGCCACGACGACCAGCCGATCACGCAGGAACACGCGCCCGACGAGGCTTTCATCCGGATCCGGGTTCACGCGGATGACGAGGTCGTAGCCTTCCTCCACCATGTCGACGGCCCGGTCCTCGGTCGTGACCTCGAGGCGCACCTCCGGATGCTTGAGGGAGAAGGCCGCCGCCAGCTTCCCCATCGCCGTCTGGGAGAAGAGCAGCGGCGCGCTGATCCGCAAGCGCCCCCGTGGCCTGTCCACGCCCGATGCGATCGCCGCCGCGGCCTCGTCAAGCTCGGTGAGCAAGGCGCCCGTGCGCTCGTAGAGTGCCCGCCCCTCCTGCGTCAGCTTCAGGCTGCGCCCGCCGCGCTCGAAGAGCCGCAGGTCGAGGCTGCTTTCCAGCTCGGCCACCCGCCGGGACAGGGTCGCCTTGGGGCGCCCTGCCGCCCGCGCTGCGCGTCCGAAGCCCTCGTGCCGGGCGACGAGGTTGAAGTCGGCGAGGGCGAGCAGGTCCATGTGTTCCACCAGAGAGACGGCGTGTCCAAGAATGCCATCTTCTGGGCCGCGGGTGGATCACTCATTTTCGGGAAGCCACATGGCATCCCCTTCAGGAGTGATCCTCATGACCATCCTTGTTACCGGCGCGACCGGCACCGTCGGCCGCCATGTCGTCGAACAACTCGTCAGCCGCGGCGCCGACGTGCGCGCGCTCGTCCGCGACCCCGGGAAGGCGAACCTCCCGGCAGGCGTCGCCCTCGCGCAGGGCGACCTGCTCGACGTCGAATCCCTGCGCGCCGCCCTCTCGGGCGTCTCGACCCTCTTCCTCCTCAACGCCGTCGTGCCGGACGAATTCCCGCAGGCCCTGATCGCGCTCAATCTTGCCCGTGAGGCGGGCATCGAGCGGATCGTCTATCTCTCCGTGATCCATGGAGACCTCTACGTGAACGTGCCGCATTTCGCCGGCAAGTTCGCGGTGGAGCGGATGATCGAGCGGATGGGCTTCAACGCCACCATCCTGCGGCCCGCCTACTTCATGGGCAACGATCTCATGATCAAGGACGTCGTGCTCGGACACGGCGTCTACCCCATGCCGATCGGCAGCAGGGGACTTGCGATGATCGACGCGCGCGACATCGGCGAGATCGCCGCGCTCGAGCTGATCCGCCGCGAGCGTTCCGCCACGCCGCTCCCGCTCAGCCGCATCAATCTTGTCGGCCCCGAGACGCTGACCGGCACGGGCATCGCCGTCATCTGGTCGGCGGTGCTGGCGCGGCCGGTCGCCTATGGGGGCGACGACACCGCCGCCTTCGAACAGAACCTCCGGAACGTCATGCCGGGCTGGATGGCCTTCGACATGCGCCTGATGGCGGAGCGCTTCCTCACCGATGGAATGCTGCCCGAGGCCGGCGATGTCGAGCGCCTGACCGCGCTCCTGGGGCGCCCCTTGCGCTCCTACCGCGACTTCGCCGCCGAAGTCGCGGCCTCCGCCTAGCCGCCGCGCCCCCCGACCCGCAACAGGAAACATCACCATGATCTATTCGACTGCCACCGTCCCGGTGAACCCGGGCGGCGAGGCCCAGCTGACCCGCGAGCAGGCCTGGAAGGGCCTGCTCCTCAAGGCACGCGACGCCCGGCTCTTCGTTCCGCCCGGCCTCTGCACCCGCTGCGAGGTCGTGGAGACGAGCGCGACGCACATCGTGCGCGAGGCCACGATCGCGGGCGAGAACCTGCGGGAGATCATCGCCTTCGAGCCGGGCAGCAAGGTCACCTTCTTCCAGGCAACGGGCCCGCGCGAGGGCGCCATCGTCAACGAGTTGTTCGAGGACGAGGCCGGCGCGCTCCAGCTCCGCTTCTACTGCCTCCTCGGCCTGCGTGGCAGCGAGCCGAACGGCCCGGAGGAGAGGGCCGAGCAGGCGCAGTTCGACAGCGACAAGGGCTACCGGGCCGCCCTGCTGTCCACGCTGAAGCGCACCCGCGAACTGGTGGCCGAAGGCCGGATCTGACCGCGGCGGGAAACCCGGGCGACGGGATCTTTCCCCGGGGAAGCTCCCGCGCCCCAAGGAGGCATCGATGAACGATACAACACGACATGACATCCCGTCCGTCCCGTCGAGGATCCTCGTCCTCGGGGCGACCGGCGGCACTGGCCGCCTGATCGTCCGCCAGGCCATCGAGCGCGGACAGGACGTCGTCGCCCTCGTGCGCTCACCCGAGAGGGCGCGCGGCCTGGAGGGCGCCAGGCTGGTCATCGGGGATGCCCGCGACGAGGCGGTGCTGCGCGGAGCCCTCGCGGGGCGCGACGCCGTCGTCAGTGCCCTGGGCACGCCTGCCAGCCCATTCCGGGAGGTGACGCTCCTCTCGACGGCGACCCGCGCCCTCGTGGCCGCGATGAAGGCCGAGGGGGTCGCCCGGCTTGTCCTCATCACCGGGATCGGTGCAGGGGACAGCGCCGGGCATGGCGGCTTCCTCTTCGACCGCCTCATCTTCCCGCTCCTGCTGCGCCATGTGTACGCCGACAAGAACCGCCAGGAGGCCATCCTGCGGGAGAGCGGGCTCGACCGGGTGATCGTCCGGCCGGCCATCCTGAACGACAAGCCCGGCCGCGGGGCGGTTCGTGCCCTGACGGATCTCTCCGGCTTCCACGGGGGATCGGTGTCGCGGGAGGACGTCGCGCGATTTGCTCTCGACCAGCTACGCGCCGAAACCTGGCTGCATCAGGCTCCGCTCATCGCCTGGTGAGCGTGGCCTCGCGGATTATCCCGTCCCGCTATTCTCCAGGTGGATGCCCGCGCTCCGGCCTGCACCGGCTGCTTCGAACAGCCGCCGCGAGCAGGGGGCAGGGAGCAGCAGATCCATGCCCCTCAACTCGCTGAACGGCAGGCCAGCGCCAGCACCCGCAGCGCGGAGGCCAGCGGCAGCGAGGGATCGTCCCGCGCCGCGTCCGCTGCCATCACCACCCGCAGCAGCGGTTCGCCCCGCCGAGCCGCCTCGGCCTCCAGCACCGCCCAGAACTCCGGCTCCAGCGCGACGGAGGTGCGGTGCCCCGCGAGGGTGAAGGAGCGCTTGACGAGGTGCCCCGCCATCAACCCCTAGCCACCGGCCTTAACCACCGGCCCTAACCACCGGCCAGGCTCGCTCCCGGCCGCGTCATCTCCTCCGGCCGCACCCAGCGGTCGAAGTCCTCGGGCTTCACATGCCCGAGCTTCTCGGCGGCATCGCGCAGCGTGAGGTTCTCGGCCAGCGCCTTCTTCCCGATCTGCACGGCCTTGTCGTAGCCGATCTTCGGGTTCAGCGCCGTCACCAGCATGAGGGACTTCGCCAGGTTCTCGGCAATGCGGTCATGCGCCGGCTCCAGCTTCTCCACCATGTTGTGGGCGAAGCTCTCCGCCACGTCGCCCAGCAGCGTCGCCGATTGCAGCACGGCCTGAATGATGACGGGCTTGAAGACGTTCAGCTCCAGGTGCCCCTGGGTGCCGGCGATGGTGACGGTCGTGGTGTTCCCCATCACCTGCGCGGCCACCATCGTCATGGCCTCGGACTGCGTCGGGTTCGTCTTGCCCGGCATGATGGAGGAGGAGAGCCCGTCCGCCGGGATCACCAGCTCCGCGAACCCCGCGCGCGGGCCGGAGCCGAGCAGCCGCACGTCGTTCGCGATCTTGTTGAGCGAGGCCGCCACGCTGTTCATCGCCCCCTGGAGGGCCACGAAAGCGTCATGCGCCCCCATGCCAACGAAGGGGTTGGGATGAGCGGTGAAGGGCAGGCCGGTCAGCGCCGCCATCCGCTCCGCGAAGGTCTTCGCGAAGTCCGGATGGGTGTTCAGCCCCGTGCCCGCCGCCGTGCCGCCCTGGGGCAGGGCGAGGATATCCGGCAGCGCCGCCTTCACCCGCGCGACGCCCGCCTCCACCATCATCGCCCAGGCCCGGAACTCCTGGCCGAGCGTCACCGGCACGGCGTCCATCAGATGGGTGCGGCCGAGCTTCACGATCCCGTCCCACTCCTCCGCGCGCTTCGCCAGCGCTGCCTGGAGCACCTCCAGCCCGGGAACCAGCCGCTTCGTCACCGCCTCGGCGGCCGCGACATGCATCACGGTCGGGAAACTGTCGTTGGAGGACTGGCCGCGGTTCACGTGGTCGTTCGGATGCACCGGCTTCCGGCTGCCCAGCGGCTGGCCCAGCATCTGGTTGGCGCGGTTCGAGATGACCTCGTTGGCGTTCATGTTCGTCTGCGTGCCGGAGCCCGTCTGCCAGACCGGCAGCGGGAAGTCGGCGTCACGCTGGTTCGCGGCCACCTCCTTCGCGGCGGCGATCACCGGGTCCGCGATCTCGGCCGGCAGCTCGCCCAGCGCCTTGTTGGCCTCCGCCGCTGCCTGCTTCTGCAGGCCCACCGCGCGGATGAGGGTGGGAGGGAAGTGCTCCGACCCGATGCGGAAAAGGCGCCGGGCCCTTTCCGTCTGCGGTCCCCAGAGACGGTCGGCCTCGATCTCGATCGTGCCGAGAGAGTCGGTTTCGGTGCGGGTGGCTTGGGCGTCTGACATGCCCGGCAGATGGGGGCGGGCGCCCCCGGCCTCCAACCCGCCCGCAGGACTTCCCGCGCCCACGTGATCAGGCGGCGATCAGTGCCAGCCGTCCACCCGCGACCAGCGCTCCACCGGCCGCCCCTCCGCGTCCATCACGTCATAGGCGCCGTAGCCGCCGGCGGCGGTGATGCAGGCGTGGTTGGGATAGACCCGCACCTGGCTCCCCACCGGCAGCCGCTCGAACCAGGAGGGATCCGGCACCGGCACCGTCCCGTGCTCCTGGTGGACGATCGTGACGTGCAGCGGCAGGGCCGCGCCGGTCCCGGCTTCCGCCACCCGCCCATAGGCCGTTTCCGGCGCGAAGGCGTTGGCGGTGATGTCCTTCGACAGCGCCAGCGCACCCGCATCGAGGATCAGTGCCCCCGCCGCCCGGTTGTGCCCGATCACGGTCGAGAGGACGGAGAGCGCCAGGTCGTCCCAGTTGCACATGCCCCGCGACATCTGCGCGAGGTCCCAGAAGAGCGACACGCCCGCCCTCACCTCCGTCACGCCCTGGAGGTGCCGCGCGTGCAGCAGGGTAGGGGTGGAGCCCACGGAGACGACCGGCGCGGGCATCCCCGCCGCCCGGATGGCCTCCGCCGCGGCCACGGCCGCCGCGCGCTCCTCCTCCGCGATCCCGGCGACCCGCGCGGGATCGGCCGAGCCGTAGGAATGGCCGCCATGGGTCATCACCCCGGCCAACCGCAGGTGGCGGGAGCCGTGGATGGCCCGCGCGACCGCCACCGCCTTCTCGGGCGGCACCCCGGCGCGGTGCTCTCCGCAATCAACCTCCACCAGCACCTCGTGCGCGGCCCCGGCGGCAGCGTCCAGCAGCCCCGCCATCTCCGGGCTGTCCACCACCAGCAGCAGCCGCGTGCCGTGCGCCCGCGCCAGCGCCTCCGCCCGCGGCAGCCGCGCCGGAATGGCTGTCGCGGCCAGGAGGATGTCCGAGGAGGCCCCGGCCTCCGCAAGCGCCTCCGCCTCCTTCATCGTGGAGACCGTCGCCGGCCCCGCCGCCCCGCCATGGGAGATGAGCGCCACCTCCACCGACTTCGCCGTCTTGAAATGGGGGCGGAAAGACACGCCCAACTCCTCCGCGCGCGCCCGCAGCCGCGCCGCATTGGCCTCCAGCCGCGCCCGGTCGAGCAGCAGCCGCGGGGTATCCGCCTCCATCAGAGCGAGACGTCGCCGTAGGAGGAGATCTCGATGAGGTTCCCGTCGGGGTCGCGGCAATAGACGGAGTTGATGGTGCCGAGCGCCCCCGCCTTCTCCACCGGGCCGAGTTCGATGGTGATCCCGCACTCCTTGAGGTGCGAGACCACGTCCTCGGCCGGCATGGTCACGATGAAGCAGAGGTCGTTGCCACCGGGCGCGGAGCCCGTGCCCGTGAACCAGTCCTCCTGCGTCGCCTCGCGCGGCCGCAGGTTGATCTTCTGCCCGCCAAAGCGCAGCGCCGTGCGGTTCTGCGGCCCGAAGCTCTCCATCTCCATGCCCAGGACGCGCTGGTACCAGTTCGCGCTGGTCTCCACGTCGTTGCAGGTGATCACGAGGTGGTCCAGGCGGTCCACGGCGAAGCGCATCGGTTTTTTCCTAGGGCTGTTTTCAGGGGGTCGCGGGGCGAAGTCGCGCGGTCGCCTCGATTTCGATCCGCATGGCATCGGTCTGCAACCCCGCATGGATCAGCGTGGAGGCAGGGCGGCTCTCACCAAAGTAGCGGCGCAGGACGGGCCAGCAGGGCTCCCAGTCCGCGCGGTCGGGGACGATGAACAGCAGCCGGACCACATCGTCCAGCGTCGCGCCGGCCTCGGCCAGGGCCCCGGCGATGTTCCGCAGCGCCTGCTCGCACTGCGCCACCACGTCGCTCTCGATGGTCATCGTCGCGTAGTCGTAGCCGGTGGTGCCGGAGACGAAGACGGTGTCCCCGTCCACCACCGCGCGCGAGTAGCCGATCTCGCGCTCGAAACGGGATCCGGAGGAGATCAGGCGGCGCATGGTCGGAACCTGGGCCAGGGGTTGGCGCCGCCCGGCACGGCCGGCGCGGTGCCGCTAGTGGCAGGGAGGGGGCCGGCCGGTCAATGGTGCCGCCGCCGGGAAGGCTGAAGTCCGCGCGTGCTGCTGGCTGGAATGTTGCCGTTATGTGCTTCGCGAATGATGTGTTAGCGGAGCCCCACACCCGGGACAAAATAATGCCTCCGCCTGACCACGGCCCCTCCAGCCTCGAGCGGGAGAGGGAGCGGCTCGCCGCCCTGCTTCGCTACGACATCCTGGACACCCCGCGGGAGGCGGATTTCGACGACATTGTCGCCATCGCTTCCGAGGTCTGCGGCGCCCCGATCGCGCTCGTGAGCCTGGTCGATGCCGACCGCCAGTGGTTCAAGGCCAGGCACGGCGTCGGCCTGAGCGCGACGCCCCTGGACGGCGCCTTCTGCCCCCACAGCTTCCCGGATAAAGAGCTGCTGGTGGTGCCCGACGCCACGCGCGACCCCCGCTTCCGGGACAGCCCGCTGGTGACCGGGCCGCTGGGCATCCGCTTCTACGCCGGCGCGCCGCTGGTCACGCCGGACGGCTTCGCGCTCGGCACCGTCTGCGTGATCGACACGAAGCCGCGCGAATTGACCGAGGCCCAGGCCCGCACGCTCCGCGCCCTGGCCCGGCAGGTGATAACGCTGCTGGAACTGCGCCGGGCTCTCCGCCGTGGCCACGCGCACGAGGCGAAACTCGCCGAGGCCCAGGCACTGCAGCAGGTTCTCATCAACGAGCTGGCGCATCGCACGAAGAACAACCTCGCGATGGTCCAGGCCATCGTCGGCCAGACCCTGCGCGGCGCCGGCTCCGTCGTCGAGGTCCGCGCCGCCATCGCGGCGCGGCTGCGGGCGCTCGGCGGCGCCATGGACGCGCTGGTGCAGACGAGCTGGACGGGTGCGGACCTCGGCGACCTCGCCCGCGGCATCCTGCCGCTCTGCGACCCTGGCCTGCTCGGCCGGGTCGCGCTGGAGGGGCCGGCGCTGAAGCTCGGAGCGCGGGCGACCCTCGCCCTGACGCTCGCCTTCCACGAACTGGCGACGAACGCGATGAAGTACGGTGCCCTATCCGTGCCCGAAGGCCGCGTCAGCCTCTCCTGGGAATGCCTGGAGGGGGCCGGCCCAAGCCGCCTTCGCCTGCGCTGGGCCGAGGCGGGCGGCCCGGCCGTCAGGCGCCCGGGCCGCACCGGCTTCGGCACCCGGCTGATCCGGGACAACCTCGCCGGCGCGACAGAGGGCGCGGTGACCCTCGACTACCGCCCCGAGGGCTTTGCCTTCACCCTCGAGGCACCCCTTGAGGCGCTGGAGCGAGGGGAGAAGCTGGCGGTCTGAGGCCGCTACTCCAGCCCGTCGTAGAAGTCGTTCCCCTTGTCATCGACCACGATGAAGGCGGGGAAGTCCTCGACCTCGATCCGCCACACCGCCTCCATGCCGAGCTCCGGGTATTCCAGCACCTCGACCTTGCGGATGCAGTCCTGGGCCAGCCGCGCCGCGGGGCCGCCGACCGAGCCAAGATAGAAGCCGCCGTTCCGCTTGCAGCTCTCGGTCACGGCCTTGGAGCGGTTGCCCTTGGCCAGCATCACCAGCGACCCGCCGGCGGCCTGGAACTCGCCGACATAGCTGTCCATCCGCCCGGCCGTCGTGGGACCGAAGGAGCCCGTTGCCATCCCGTCCGGCGTCTTGGCCGGGCCCGCGTAATAGACGGGGTGGTCCTTGATGTAGTCCGGCAGCCCCGCGCCGCTGTCCAGCCGCTCCTTGAGCTTCGCGTGGGCAATGTCGCGCGCCACCACGATCGTGCCGTTCAGCGAGACGCGGGTGGAGACGGGGTGCTTCGACAGTTCCTCCCGGATCTCCGCCATCGGCCGGTTGAGGTCGATCCGCACGACCTCGCCGGCCTCGGGCACCCCCTCGGTCTGGTCGGGCAGGAAGCGCGCGGGGTCGTGCTCCAACTCCTCGAGGAACACGCCCTCGGGCGTGATCTTCGCCTTGATCTGCCGGTCCGCCGAGCAGGAGACGCCGATGCCGATCGGCAGCGAGGCGC
The DNA here is from genome assembly GCF_000711725.1 of Roseomonas aerilata DSM 19363. Taxonomy (GTDB): domain Bacteria; phylum Pseudomonadota; class Alphaproteobacteria; order Acetobacterales; family Acetobacteraceae; genus Roseomonas; species Roseomonas aerilata. The sequence continues at coordinate 81,718 of NZ_JONP01000001.1, forward strand.
CGTGCCGCGGCAGGCGGATCACCCGCACGTCGTGGCAGAAATACTTGCCCCCGAACTGCGCGCCGATGCCGAGGTTCTGCGTCAGCTTATGGACCTCGACCTCCAGCTCGCGGTCGCGGAAGGCGTGGCCCGCGCGGCTGCCCTTCTCCGGCAACGTGTCGTAGTAGCGGGTGGAGGCCATCTTCACCGTCTTGAGGTTCGCCTCGGCCGAGGTGCCGCCGATGACGATCGCCAGGTGATAGGGCGGGCAGGCGCTGGTCCCCAGCGTCCGGATCTTCTCCTCCAGGAAGGCGAGCAGCTTCGGCTTGTTCAGCACGGCGCGCGTCTGCTGGAACAGGAAGGTCTTGTTGGCCGACCCGCCGCCCTTGAGGATGAATTGCAGGAAGAACTCGTCCGCGTGGTAATCACCCGGGGAGGCGTAGATGTCGAACTGCACCGGCAGGTTGTTGCCGGTGTTCACCTCGTCATACATCGTCAGCGGCGCCATCTGCGAATAGCGCAGGTTCGTCTCGGTATAGGTGCGGTGCACCCCGTAGGAGAGCGCCTCCTCCTCGTCGCCCTCCACCCAGACGCGCTGGCCCTTCTTGCCGAAGACGATGGCCGTGCCCGTGTCCTGGCACATCGGCAGCTTGCCGCCAGCCGCAATATTCGCGTTCTTCAGCAGGTCGAGCGCCACGAAGCGGTCGTTCGCCGAAGCCTCGGGGTCCTTCAGGATATTGGCGAGCTGCTGCAGGTGCCCTGGGCGAAGCAGGTGGGAGACGTCGCGGCAGGCCTGGAAGGCGAGCCCCTCCAGCACCTCCGGCTTGACCTTCAGGATCTTCTTGCCCTCCACCTCGATGGTGGAGACGCCCGCGAGGTCGAGCTTGCGGTAAGGGGTGGTGTCCTCCGCCAGCGGGAACATGGGGCTGAAGAGGAAGCCCTCGCTCCGCTGGGAGATGGGAGTGCCCGCATCGGCCTCCGCACCGTCATGGGTGGCGACGGGGGTGGCCTGCGCGCTCGGCCCCTCGGGGATCGGGGGCTGCTGGACGGCGTCGACGGTGTTGGAGCTCACGGGAAGGCTCTCCGGCTTCTGGCCCGGCGCCGCCGGGCTGCACCCGGCCGTGCGGGCCGGGACGTGCTGGGGGAAGTTGTTGCGTGTTAGCGCGCCCCCGGTCCCGGCGCCAGAAGCGCCGGGGAGGGGGCACCGCCGCTACTCCCGGGTGGGGCGGCGGCGGAAGGCGTCCAGGCTGACGACCTGGGCGGGGGTATCGGGCTTGGCCGCGGGCGGCTCGGCCGGGGCGGAGGCCTCATCATCCTCCTCCTCGGACATGTCCGGCAGGGCCTCGGCCTCGCCGTCGGTCACGCCCGTCTCGCCGAAGCGCAGCCCGACCCGCACATGCGGGTCCCAGAAGGCGACGAGGGCCGCGAAGGGGATGACCAGCGTGGAGGCGACCCCCCCGAAGGAGAGGCCGACGGAGACCTTTCCCTCCGTCCGGTCCACCTTCAGGTCCCAGAACTGGTGCTGCAGGACGATGGTCATCTCCTGCGGGTAGCGGGCCTTGAGGTGCCCCGGCACCTTCGTCTCCGGGTGGTCGGTGCGGAAGGTGAGGTAGAAGTGGTGCTCCCCCGGCAGGCCGTTCCTTGCCGCGAACTCGAGGGCGCGCAGCGCGACGTTCCGCATGGCCTCCTCGGTCCAGCGGTCGTAGGGCAGCAGGCTCTCGGGGGGCGGCGCTTGCTCGCTCATGCGCAGGTCATGTCCAAGTCAGGTCAGAGGCATTCGCCCCTACATAGGACATCGCCCCACCCGGGCATAGGAGAGGGGCGAGCTGAGGCGGAAAGGCTTCAAGGTGGGGGGATTCTGTTGCCCCGTTCCCCCCGGACGGCGCTTACCTATCTCTAGGCAGCGAGCGCCATGGTCTCGCGACCATTATCGTTGGCACTTGTGATTTAGCCCGATAACGGCGGTACAATGCCGGGCAAAAGACACGTCTTTACCGCGCGCGTCGAGCCTGTTTCGCCCCCATGCTCCCCTCCAGGGATCCGAAAGATCCCCGGAACCCGCTGATAAGGCGGGGAAGAGATGGTGGAGGCGCCGGGTACTGCCCCCGGGTCCGCAACGCTTATTCCACGAGCCGTTTATCGCCATAGCCGCCCGAAGGAGGCCCGGATGATATAGCGCATCCCCTCGCTGATTGCGAGGGGTCACCAGCCGCGCGCGGGCGCTACCCAGAGGGCACCCGCGAGGCTAAACCCCCGTCCCGAGGCAGGGGGTACCGATGGAACTGACAGAGACCCAGCGGCAGGAGCTGGCCGAGGCCGAGGCGCAGCGGCACGAGACGCGCCGCCCCGTCTCCCCGGGCCTGGAGGCGATGCTCTTCCGCCCGCTCCCCGTGCTCGACCACGGCTTCGTCCGCGTTGTGGACTACATGGGCGACGATTCCGCCGTGGTGCAGGCCGCCCGCGTCTCCTACGGCCGCGGCACGAAGGCGGCGAACGAGGACCGCGGCCTCATCCGCTACCTCATGCGCCACCGCCACTCCACGCCTTTCGAGATGTGCGAGATCAAGTACCACGTGAAGCTGCCGATCTTTGTGGCAAGGCAGTGGATCCGCCACCGCATGGCGAATATCAACGAGTACTCCGCCCGCTACTCCATCCTTGACCGCGAGTTCTACCTGCCCGCTCCGGAACAGCTCGCCGCGCAATCCGCCGTGAACCGCCAGGGCCGCGGTGCCGTGCTGGAGGGCGACCAGGCCGCCCACGTGCTCGATCTCCTGCGCGAGGACGCGACGCGCAACTACGACCATTACCTCGAGATGCTGAACGAGGACGCCGAGGGCCGTGTGATCGAGGAGGGCCGCACCGGCCTCGCGCGGGAGCTGGCGCGGATGAACCTCACGCTCAACGCCTATACCCAGTGGTACTGGAAGGCGGACCTGCACAACCTGCTGAACTTCCTCACGCTGCGCGCCGACGCCCACGCGCAGTACGAGATCCGCGTCTATGCCGACGCCATGCTCGACACCGTCCGTGCCTGGGTTCCCCTGGTGCACGAGGCCTTCTGCGACTACCGCCAGGGTGCCGTCACCCTCTCCTCCCAGATGCTCGGCGTGGTGCGCACCATGGTCGCCGGCGGGAACCCCGCGCAGGAGGGCAGCGGCCTCTCCAAGCGCGAGTGGCGGGAGCTGATGGCCATCCTCGGCCGCGAGGGCTGACGCCGCCCCGATGGCCAAGGCCCCGAACAGGCCCGACCCGGCGGCGGGCAGCCCCTCGCCCCGGCGCGCCAAGCCCGCGGCGCCGCGCAAGGCGGCGGCCCCGCGCGGCGCCGGCAAGGCTGCCTTCAAGCAGGGCATGGCGCAGCGCGCCTGGGGCGGCGGCCCCTCCTGGCTGGCGGTGATCGTCATCGTCCTCGCCGCCCTTGTCATCCTGCCGATCGCCGCGGCGGTGCTGGGCGATGTCTGGGCCGTTGTGCTCGGGGCGCTGATCGGCGGCTTCGCCCTCGGCCGCGCCACCGCCCGCTAGGCACCCGCCGCAGCCCTGGCCTTCCGCCAGCCCGCACCACCGACGTCCTCCCAGTGCGTTCTGTCTCCTGGAACACAGAGGAGGCCGGCATGGCAGGGTTCGAGGGCAAGGTCGTGATCGTCACCGGGGCAGGCTCCGGTATCGGGGAGGCCACCGCCCGGCGCTTCTCCACCGGTGGCTACGCCGTGGTGCTGGCGGGCCGCACGGAGGAGAAGCTCGCCCGCGTCGCCGCCGGCCTGCCGGAGGAGCGCACGCTTACGGTCGCCGCCGACGTATCGGACGAGGAACAGGCCGTCTTCCTCATCAACCGCACGCTGGAGCGCTTCGGCCGGCTGGACGTGCTGGTGAACAACGCCGGCACCATCGTCACCGGCCCGCTGGCCGAGGCGAAGACCTCCGACTGGCGCCGCGTCATGGGCACGGACCTCGACGGCGTCTTCTTCCTCTCCCGCGCCGCTATCCCGCACCTGGTTTCCACCGGGGGCTGCATCGTCAACACCTCCTCGGTCTCCGGCCTCGGCGGGGACTGGGACATGGCGATCTACAACGCCGCGAAGGGGGCGGTGACGAACCTTACCCGCGCGCTCGCCCTCGAACTCGGCCGCCACGGCGTGCGCGTGAACGCCGTGGCCCCGAGCCTGACCGCCAGCGACATGACGAAGAGCATGCTCGGCGACGAGAAGCTGATGGCCAAGTTCGCCGAGCGCATCCCCCTCGGCCGCGCCGCCGAACCCGAGGAGATCGCCGACGTCATCGCCTTCCTCGCGAGCCCGGACGCTCGCTTCGTCACCGGCGTGAACCTGCCCGTGGACGGCGGCCTCACCGCTTCCAACGGCCAGCCGCCGCAGGCCTAGAGGGGCCGCGCTTGCCAGGCGGGGCACGCCCCGCCTGAATGGCCCCATGCCCGTCACCGTCTTCGGCTCCGTCAACGCCGACCTCACCTTTCCGGTGCCCATCCTGCCGGCACCGGGCCACACGGTGCTCGGCGGCGCATGGCGGGCCTCGCCAGGTGGGAAGGGCGCCAACCAGGCCGTCGCCGCCGCGCGGGACGGAGCCGCCGTGCGCTTCGCAGGTGCCACCGGCCGCGACGCCATGGCCGCGACCGCCACGGCCGCCCTGCGCGGGGCGGGGGTGGACCTTTCCGCCCTGGTCGAGACCGAGGCCCCCACCGGTGCCGCCTGCATCCTCGTGGACGAGGCGGGGCGCAACCAGATCGCGGTCTCACCCGGCGCGAACCTTCTCGCCCGCGCCGCCCAGGTGCCGGACCTCGCCGCCGGGGAGATTGTGCTGATGCAGATGGAGGTTCCGGCGGAGGAGGTCGCGACCCTCATTCATCGCGCCCGGGCGGCCAGCGCCCGGCCGATCCTGAACCTCGCCCCCGCCGCGCCCATCGACCCCGCCGCCCTACGCGCGCTGGACCTGCTGATCGTGAACGAGCACGAGGCCGCCTGGCTCGCCGTCCGGCTGGGCACCGCCGGCACCGCGCCGGACCTGCACGCCGCGCTGGGCATCCCCGTCGCCGTCACCCTCGGCGAGCGCGGCGCCGAGGCCGCCGGCCCGGCCGGCGACTGGCGCATCGCCGCCCTGGCCCCCGCCCGCGTGCTGGACACGACCGGCGCGGGCGATTGCTGGTGCGGCGTGCTCGCCGCCGCCCTCTCCCGCGGCGCCCCGCTGGAGGCGGCCATGCGCCGCGCGGCGGCCGCGGCCTCCATCGCCGTCTCCCGGCCCGGCGCCGCCGAGGCCATGCCGACGGCCGCCGAAACGGGCGCGCGCCTCGCCGCCTGAGCGCCGCCCCTCCTTACGTCCGCGCACCGGCCCCGGCTGAGCCTTGCCACCCCCGCGCTGACGGGGCCTAAACTGCCCGCCATCAGCCGGGAGCCGTCCGTCCATGTTCCTCCGCCCCGCCCTCCAGCGTCCCGCCCGCCCGCGCCTCGTCGCCGACGCCCCGACCACCTCCCGCCGAGGCTTCCTCGCGGCCTGTGCCTGCGCCTGCGCGCTCCCGGCCGTGCTCTCCTCGGGCGCTAACGCCCAGATGCCGCCACCCAGCAGCATTGCCCCGGCGCCCGCCCGGCCGCTCCACGCGGCACTCGATGAATCCGCCCGCGCCATCGAGGGACGGATGATCGCCTGGCGCCGCGACATCCATCAGAACCCGGAACTCGGCAATCAGGAGGTCCGCACCTCCGCGATGGTCGCCGCCCATCTCCGCACACTCGGCTACACGGTGCGGGACAAGGTCGCCGTCACCGGCCTCGTGGCCACGCTGAAGGGGGAGGGCGGCCCCGGCCCCACACTGGCGCTGCGCGCCGACATGGACGCCCTGCCGGTGCCGGAGGAGGTGGACCTCCCCTTCGCCTCCCGTGCCAAAACCATGTGGGGCGGCCAGGAGGTGGGCGTCATGCACGCCTGCGGCCACGACTGCCACACGGCCATCCTGATGGCGACCGCCGAGGTGATCGCCCGCCACCGCGCCGACCTCCGCGGCACCGTCGTCCTCATCTTCCAGCCTGCCGAGGAGAACCTGCCGGACGGCGAGATCGGCGGCGCCCGCCGCATGCTGGACGAGGGTGCCTTCAACGACCCGAAGCCCGATGCCGTCTTCGGCCTCCACGTGGTCAGCGGCCTGACAGCCGGCACGCTCGGCTACCGCCCCGGCCCTGCCGCCGCCAGCGCGGACGAGTTCACCATTACCGTCCATGGCCGCCAGACGCACGGCGCGCGCCCCTGGGGCGGCGTGGACCCTATCGTCATCGGCGCGCAGATCATCTCGGCGCTGCAGACGATCCAGAGCCGGCAGGTGGACAGCGGCGCCTCGCCCTCCGTACTCACGGTCGGCCAGTTCCACGGCGGCAACCGCAGCAACATCATCCCCGACCGCGCGATGATGAACGGCACCCTCCGTACCTACGACGAGGAGCGCCGCCAATTCATCATGCGCCGCGTGAAGGAGGTGTCGGAGAGCATCGCCCAGGGCATGGACGGCCGTGCGGAGGTCTCCTGGCTGCCCAACGGCTACCCGTCCATGGCGAACGATCCCACGCTGACGCAGCGCATGGCGCCGAGCCTCGCTCGGGTGGCGGGGGAGGGGGCGCTGCGCATGATGCCGCCCGGTCTCGCCGCCGAGGACTTCGCGTATTTCTCCAAGGCCGTGCCCGGCGTCTTCTTCAACGTCGGCGTCACCGCGCCGGGCCTCGACCCCCGGCAGGTGCCCACCAACCACTCGCCGCGCTTCCGCGTTGACGAGTCCGGCCTGCTGCCCGGGCTGCGCGCCATGCTGCACATGGTCGCCGACTACACCGGCAGCGGCGTCGCCTAGACCCTTCGGCAAGGCCCGGCTAAACGGCCGCACCGACAGGGGTTCAACCTGCTGAACGAGCCTCGGGCCACGGTGCCCGAGGCACGGTTTGTCCGGCGCGGGCCGAGACTGACCTCCCGCACCGAGGACGCATGGACGCTTACTCTATCTGGCCCTTCTTCGCCTGCATGGGCCTGTTGTTCGCCTTCGCCGCATCGCCGGCTCTTTCCATGGCCGATGCACCGCCCGGACAAGGTTCCAACCGCCTCGCGGCACTGGACGGCCTGCGGGCCTTCGCCGCGCTCGCCGTCGTGTTCCATCACGGGATCTACTATCGCACCTTCCTGACGGACAGGGAGTGGGGCGGGCCCGATGTGCCGGGCTTCTACACGCTGCTCGGCCATGCAGGCGTCGCGATCTTCTTCATGGTCACCGGCTACCTGTTCTGGTCACGCCTGCTCAGGGAGTCCGGAAAGCCGGCTTGGCTGCCGCTCTACCTCGGCCGCATCTTCCGGATCGTTCCACTGTATCTGCTGGCCGTAAGCGTGATGCTGGGCATTGTCCTCTTCGAGACGGGCGGCGGGCTCAACGTGCCGCTCGCGGTCCTCGTGAAGCAGGTCGCGCGCTGGTTCGCCTTCGATTTCCTGGGATCGCCGGATGTGAACGGCTATCCCAACACCTCGCTCCTGCTCGCCGGCGTGGTCTGGACCCTGCGCTACGAGTGGATCTTCTACCTTCTCCTCCCGCTGGCCGCCCTGGCCGCGCGAGACCGGCGCATGCACCTGCCCGCCATCTCCCTCGCCCTCGGGGTCTGCCTGGCATGGCTGGTGCTGAACCCCACGCACTGGCGGAAGATCGAGGTCGTCTGCCCCACCCTGTTCCTCGTGGGCATGGCCTGCGCGTCGCTCCACAGGCTCGACCTGAGGCCGCGACTTCCGGACCGGCTCGCCTCCTGCGCGGTGCTGCTTCTTCTTGCCATGACCTTCGCGGGCTTCTCCTCCGCCTACGACGTGGGCCCGATCATCCTGCTCGGCTTCGCCTTCTACCTGATCGCCTCCGGATGCACGGTCTTCGGCCTTCTCACCTCCAGGCCGGCCCGCCGCCTCGGCGACATCAGTTACAGCATCTACCTTCTCCAGGGTCTCGTCCTGGCGGCGGTGCTCCGGCCCGTGCCCATGCGGGCCATCGCGCTTGATTCCCCGCTCGGCTACTGGTCGCTGCTGCTGCTCTGCGCGCTCCTGCTGATCGCCGTCTCGACGGTGACCTACGCGCTGGTCGAGCGGCCCGGCATCGCCCTCGGCCGCCGCGTCGTCGCATCGCTGCCGAAACCCGCGGACGGGGAAGGCCGCGCGGCGCCCGCCGCGCGGTCCTGAACAGTCGAGGCCGCCCTGGCCTCCTAGTCCACCACGATCCTCGGCCCCGCCGTCCCCACGGGCGCGGAGGCCTTCTCCCAGACGCGGTCGGCGATCGCGCGATAGGCCGCGGCCTCGTGCGTGTCGGGCGCCGCCAGCACCACGGGCCTCCCGGCATCCGAAAGCTCCCGCACCGCGAGCGTCAGCGGCAGCTCGCCGAGGAACTCCACGCCGAGACGCACCGCCTCCGCGCGCGCCCCGCCATGGCCAAAGATCTCGCTCCGGTGGTTGCAATTGGGGCAGCAGAAATAGCTCATGTTCTCGACCAACCCGAGAACGGGCACGTTCACCTTCTCGAACATGCGGATGCCCCGCCGCGCATCGAGCAGCGCGACATCCTGCGGTGTGGAGACGATCACCGCGCCCCGCAGCGCCACTCGCTGCGACATGGTGAGCTGCGTGTCGCCCGTGCCCGGCGGCATGTCCACCACCATCACGTCCAGCGCGCCCCATTCCACCTGGGACATCATCTGCTCCAGCGCGCCCATGACCATCGGCCCGCGCCAGACCATCGGCGTCTCCTGGTCCACCAGGAAGCCGATCGACATCGCCTTCAGCCCCCAGCGCTCGATCGGGACGATCCGCCCCTCCGCCGTCCGCGGCTTTTCGGTCGTGCCGAGCATCTGCGGCAGGGAGGGGCCGTAGATGTCGGCATCCAGCAGCCCGACGCGCAGCCCCTTCTGAGCGAGCGCGACCGCCAGGTTCACCGCCGTCGTGGACTTGCCCACGCCACCCTTGCCGGAGGCGACGGCGATCACCGCCCCCACCTCCTGCAGCAGCATCGCCGCCCCGGGGCGCCCGCCATGCGCCTGCGGGGGGGCCTGGGCCGGGGCAGGGGAGGGGGGCGCCTCCCGATGCGCCGTCAGCACCGCACTGGCCGAGAGAACGCCGGGCACCGCCCGCAGCGCGGCCTCCACCGCGGCGCGCAGCGGCTCCATCGCCCGCGCCCGCTCGCGCGGCACGGCGATCTCCACCTGCACCATGCCGTCCCGCACCGCGACACCGCCGATCATGCCGGCCGAGACGATGTCGCGCCCCGTCCCCGGATCCCGCACCCGCCCCAGCGCTGCCCGAACCGCCGCCTCCAGACCGCTCACCATCGCTTGAAAACCCCCCATACCCGGCCAACATGGCGATGTGCCTGGAACAGCACCGAAAAAGGGGTGCCGGGCCGAGAATGCCATATGGGCGGCCCCGACTCCGCGCAAGCGGGCGGGGCCGCGCCTTTGACGAGAGGGAGTGCGACCGGCCCATGCCGTGGAACAACAGCGGCGGACCGAACCCGTGGGGATCTCCCGGCGGCGGTAACCGTCCGCAAGGCCCCTGGGGCGTCCCGCCTCCCGGTGGAGGCGGCGGCAGCGGCCGAGGTCCGGACCTCGACGATGCCATTCGCCAGGCGCAGGACGCGGTGCGCCGCTGGCTTCCCCGCGGGAGCGGCACCGGCATCGGGCGCGGCGGCGGCAGGGGCCTCGCGGTGCTCGCCGTCCTGGCCATCGGCGCCTGGGCGGCCTCGGGCTTCTACCGGGTGCAGCCGGACGAGCAGGGCGTGGTCATGCGCTTCGGCGCCTTCAATCGCACGACGCCGCCGGGCCTGAACTACCGCATCCCCTGGCCGGTGGAGAGCGTGACGACGCCGCGCGTCACCCGCATCAACCGCGTCGATGTCGGCTTCCGCAGCGCGGTCGATTCCGGCGCCATCGCCCAGCGCCCCACGCCCTCCCGCGACGTGCTCGAGGAGAGCATGATGCTGACCGGCGACGAGAACATCATCGACATCGACTTCGCCGTCTTCTGGCGCATCCGCGACGCCGGCGAGTACCTCTTCAACACGCGCAACCCCGACGTGACCGTGAAGTCCGCGGCCGAGAGCATGATGCGCGAGGTGATCGGCCGTACCCCGATCCAGCCCGCGCTGACCGAGGCCCGCGCGCAGATCGAAAGCCAGGTGCGCCAGGGCACCCAGGCGATCCTCGACCAGTACCGCGCCGGCGTGGAGATCACGCAGGTGCAGCTTCAGAAGGTCGATCCCCCTGGCGCCGTCATCGAGGCTTTCCGCGACGTCCAGCGCGCGAACGCCGACCGTGAGCGCGCGCGCAACGAGGCCGAATCCTACCGCAACGACATCATCCCCCGCGCCCGCGGTGAGGCCGCGCGGATGATCCAGGAGGCCCAGGGCCAGAAGGATAGCCAGATCGCCCGCGCCCGCGGCGAGGCGGCGCGCTTCATCTCCGTGCTCTCCTCCTACCAGGTCGCCCGCGAGGTCACGATGCGCCGCATCTACCTCGAGACGATGGAGGACATCCTCCGCCGCAACCCGAAGATCATCGTGGACAACCGGCTGCAGGGACTCGTGCCCCTGCTGAACCTCGACAACGGCCGCCCGGCCCAGCCTGCCGCCCGGCCCACGCCGCCCGCCGTCGCCGGCAGCGTGCCCAGCATGGCCCCGCCGCCGCGCGCGCCCCAGCCGGGAGCCAGCCGATGAACCGCCTGACCATCGCCGCGATCGCGGCGGCCGTCATCCTCGTCACCGCCGTCTCCTCGCTGTTCACGGTGCAGCAGACGCAGCAGGTGCTGATCACGCAGTTCGGCCAGCCCGTGCGCGTGATCCAAACGCCCGGCCTGCACATGAAGGTGCCCTTCATCCAGAGCGTGATCGCCCTCGACCGACGCCTGCTCGACTTTGAGGGACCGGGCGAGGAGCTGATCCTCGGCGACCAGCGCCGCCTGATCGTCGACAGCTTCACCCGCTACCGCATCGTCGACCCGCTGCTCTTCTTCCAGACCGCGGGCGTGGCCGAGAGCGGCATCCGCGGGCGCCTGGCCTCCATCGTCTCCTCGGCGCTGCGCCGCGTGCTCGGCAACGAGTCGCTGCTCTCCGTCCTCTCCGCCGAGCGGCTGCGCGTGATGAACGAGATCCGCGACCAGGTGAACGTGGAGGCCAAGCGCTTCGGGATCGAGGTGGCCGATGTCCGCATCCGCCGCGCCGACCTGCCGGAGGAGAACACCCAGGCCGTGCTCTCGCGCATGCAGTCCGAGCGCGAGCGTGTGGCGCGCGAGGCCCGCGCGGAGGGCGCCGAGCAGGCCACCCGCATCCGCGCGACCGCCGACCGCGATCGCACGGTGCTGCTGGCCGAGGGCGGCGCCAGCGCCGACATCCTCCGCGGCCAGGGCGAGCAGGAGGCGATCCGCATCTCCGCCGACGCCTTCCAGCGCGATCCGGAGTTCTTCGCCTTCTGGCGCGCCATGCAGGCCTATCGCGAGGCCTTCTCGGAAGGTGGCGAGTCCCGCATCCTCCTCGCGCCCGAGGGCGAGTTCTTCCGCTTCTTCCGCGACCTGCCCGAGACGGGTGCCGCGCCCGCGGCGGCACCGGCCGCGACGCCCTGAACCCGGACAGGCCCGCGCCCCAGGGCGCGGGCCATTCCCATGTTGAAAAGAGTTACTCCCACCGAGGCGTGATCGCGCCCATCCTCCTTTGGGGGTGAGAGGCCCTTTCCGGGCCGGGCGTTCGGGCCAAATCTCGCGGGAGTGACGACCTAACCCCCCGAAGGGAACGTGCCCGTGCGCTTCCGCCTGCCGATTTCGACCACGCTTGCGCTGATCGCGGCTCTTGCCGCCGCCCCCATGGGGCCCGCGCTCGCGCAGACCCCGATGCGGGACGCCCCCACTTCCTTCCGCCCGCTGGCGCAGCAGCTCCTGCCTGCGGTCGTCAGCGTGCAGGTGACCACCGCGCCCACCGCGCGCAACGCCACCCGCCCCGACGCGCCGGACGCGCCCCAGGCCCCGCCCGGCAGCCCCTTCGAGGAGTTCTTCCGCGACTTCCTCGAGCGCAACCGCCCGCCCGGTCAGGGTGGCCCTGGCCAGCGACCCGGCCAGCCCTCTCCGCAGCAGCGCCGCGGCACCTCGCTCGGCTCCGGCTTCATCATCGACGCCGCCGAGAAGCTCGTCGTCACCAACAACCACGTCGTCGAGGGCGGCACCGAGATCAACGTCGTCCTGAACGACAACACGACGCTGCCGGCCGAGCTCGTCGGCACCGACCCGCGCACGGATATCGCGGTACTGCGCGTCAAGACCGATCGCCAGCTCACCTCCGTCGATTTCGGCAATTCCGACGACGCTCAGGTCGGTGATTGGGTGCTCGCCATCGGCAATCCCTTCGGCCTCGCCTCCTCCGTCTCGGCGGGCATCATCTCGGCCCGCTCGCGCGACATCCGTCAGGGCCTCTACGACGACTTCATCCAGACCGACGCGGCCATCAACCGCGGCAACTCCGGCGGCCCGCTCTTCGACATGAGCGGCAAGGTCGTGGGCATCAACACCGCCATTTACTCGCCCTCCGGCGGCTCGATTGGCATCGGCTTCGCCATCCCGTCCAACCTCGCCCGCGGCATCGTGGCCCAGCTCCGCGACGGCGGGCGCGTGCGCCGCGGCTGGCTCGGGGTGAACATCCAGCAGGTGACGGACGAGATCGCCGACAGCCTCGGCCTCAAGGGCGGCAGCCGCGGCGCCCTCGTCGCCCGCGCTCAGGAGGACGGCCCGGCCGCCAAGGGCGGCATCCGCAACGGCGACGTCATCCTGCGCTTCAACAACCAGGACGTGCGCGAGATGCGCACCCTGCCGCGCATCGTGGCCGAGACGCGCGTCGGCACCGAGGCGCCCGTGGTCGTCTGGCGCGACGGCAAGGAGGAGACGGTCAACGTCACCATCGCCGAGCTGCCCGCCGACCAGGCCGAGGCCCAGGCCCGCGGCGCCTCCCCGGCCCAGCCGCGTAGCCAGGTGGTGGAGCTGCCCGGCCTCGGCCTGAAGGTCGGCCCGATCACGCCCGAGGCGCGCGAGCGCTTCAGCCTGCGCCCCGAGCAGCGCGGCGTGCTGATCACCGACGTGGACCAGGGCGGCAGTGCCGCCGAGCGCGACCTGCGCCCCGGCGACGTGATCGTCGAGGTGCAGCAGGAGCGTGTGAACACCCCGCAGGAGGTGCAGACCCGCATCGAGGCGCTCCGCCGCCAGAACCGCGCCACGGCCCTCCTGCTGATCGAGGGCGCGCAGGGCCAGCGCTTCGTGCCGCTCCGCCTGCGCGAGGAAGGGAACCAGCGGCGCAACTAAGCCGCCGCGAGAAGGGGCCGGGGGAGCGATCCCCCGGCCCTTTTTGATTCCTGCCTCGATGACTGCCCTTCCACAGGCCGTTGCGGAGCCTTCCACAAATCCGTCGCCGTCCTGTAAGATCATTGAAACAAAGGGCCGCTAGCTCCCGGCGGCACCCAAGGTCCAAGGAGGTCTCGTGCCCATGCGGCGACGCTCACTCGCGGTCAGCGCCCTCGCGCTCTCCGCCCTCGCCTCCAGCTGGATGCCCGCCCAGGCCCAGGCGCCGGCTGGCCAGCCTATCGAGATCCAGTTCTGGCACGGCCTCTCCCCGCCTGCCGGCCCGCAGCTTGAGGCGATCGCGGCCGATTTCAATGCCAGCCAGAACCGCTACAAGGTCGTCCCCTCCTTCCGCGGCAGCTATCCCGAGACGGTGGTGGCCGCCATCGCCGCCTTCCGCGCCGGCACCGCGCCCCATGTGGTGCAGATGTTCGAGGTCGGCACGGGCACGATGATGACCGCCGGTCGCGCCGTGAAGCCGCTTCACGAGATGCTGGCGGAAACCGGCGTCGCCATCGACACGCGCGACTTCATCGGCCCCGTCGCCGGCTACTACAGCACCGCCGACGGCCGCATGATGGCGCTGCCCTTCAACAGCAGCACCGCCATCGCCTGGTACAACAAGGACATGTTCCAGCGCGCCGGGCTGGACGTGAACACCTTCCCCCAGACCTGGGAGGGCGTGGAGCAGGCCGCGGTGAAGCTGAAGGCCGCAGGCATCGCCTGCCCCATGACCACCTCCTGGCCGAGCTGGGTGATGGTCGAGGAACTGCTGGCCATACACGACGTGCCCCTCGCCAGCCGCTCCAACGGCTTCGAGGGGCTGAACACCGAGCTGAACCTGACCAACCCGCTGATGGTCAAGCATCTCGAAAACCTCGTTCGCTGGCAGAGGGACGGCCTGTTCCGCTACGGCGGGCGCGATTCGACCGCCGACCCACTCTTCCCGGCCGGTGAATGCGCGATCACCTTCGGCTCCTCGGGCCTTCGCGGGCGGATCGAGCGTGAGGCGCGCTTCGGGTGGGGCGCGGCCATGCTGCCGTATTACGAGGGCACGACACCCCGGAACTCCATCATCGGCGGCGCCGCCCTCTGGTCGATGAACCGCGGCCCGACGACCACCCGCAGCACCGAGGAATGGCGCGGCGTGGCGGAGTTCTTCCGCTACGCGACCAGCCCTGCCGTGATGGCCAAGTGGCACCAGGACACCGGCTACGTCCCCGTGACCCGCGCCGCCTATGAGCTGAGCCGCAGCCAGAACTACTACGCCCGCAACCCCGGTGCCGACGTGCCGATCGAGCAGATGCTGCGCGGCGGTGAGCCCACGGCGAACAGCCGCGGCATCCGCCTCGGCGGCTTCATCGAGATTCGCAACATCATCCAGGAGGAGATGGAGCGGGCCTTCCAGGGCGGGCAGACCGCGCAGCAGTCGCTGACCAACATGAACACCCGCGGCAACGGGGTGCTCCGCAACTTCGAGCGTACCAACCGCAACAACTGAACGAGCGTGGGCGGGGAGCGATCCCCGCCCGCCTCACCCGAAGCGTCCCTCCCGCGCGGCCCGGTCCAGCGTCGCCGCCGCGCCCACCTCGTAGAGCGAGGCCAGCCACCGCCGCAGCGCCTCCGCGAAGCGCGCCTGCCCCGCGAGTTCGCCGAAGAGCGATCCGATGGAAAGCAGCGGCATCGGATCCGCCCCGCCCTCCTCCGCCTTCTCCCTCAGCAGCGCCGCCAGCGGGTGCCGGATCTCGATCGCGTCGCCCACGTCGTCCCGCCCGCGCAGGCGCCGCATCCAGGCGGCCAGCGCCAGGGCCAGCAACTCCACCTCGCCCCCGATCGCCAGGCTCGCCTCGATCGGCATTACCAGCAGGTTGATCGGCGCGTCCGTGTTGATGCGCTCCACCGTGTCCTCGATCGCGGGATTGGCGAAGCGCGCGATCAACGTGCGCTTGTAGGCCGGAAGATCCACGCCCTGCACGGGCGCCAGCGTCGGCCCGGTCTCGCGGTCCATCAGCGCGGCCATGTAGGCGCGCATCCGCGGATCGGCCATCACCTGGTGGACGAAGCGATGTCCCCTCAGCCGCCCCAGCGCCGCGATGGCCAGGTGGCTCCCGTTCAGCAGCCGCAGCTTCATCACCTCATAGGGCGCGACATCCGGCACGAACTGCGCGCCCACGGCCTCCCACTCCGGCCGCCCGGCGGCGAAGCGGTCCTCGATCACCCACTGCGTGAAGCTCTCCGCAAAAACCGGCCAGCGGTCGCGCAGGCCGTAGGTGGCCTCGAGATGCGCAATCCCGTCCGGCCGCGTCACCGGCGTGATCCGGTCCACCATCGTGTCGGGGAAGGCACCGTTCGCCTCGATCCAGTCCGCCAGCCGCACGTCCCGCATCCGCGCGAGCGAGAGCACGGCGCCGCGCAGCACGTCGCCGTTGTTCTGGATGTTGTCGCAGGTCATGGCCGTGAAGGCGCCCCGCCCCGCCGCCATACGCCGCCTATAGGCCTCCACGATCACGCCGATGGCGCTTCCAGGCCGCAGCGGAGCGGCCAGATCCGCGCGGATCATCGGATGCTCCGGGTCGAGCTCCCGCGTCGCCGGGTTCAGGCAGTAGCCGTTCTCGCTCACTGTCAGGCTGACGATGCGGATCGCCGGATCGTCGATCCGCGCCAGCAGCCCTTCCGTGCCTTCGCCCGCGAAAACCACGTCGGCGAGCGAGCCGATGACGGAGACGCTTTCCTCCACCCCGTCGCGCTCCACCAGCGTGTAGAGCCCGTCCTGGGGCGCCAGGCTTTCCCGCACGCGCCGATCGCCCGGCATCAGCCCCGCGCCGACAATCCCCCAACCCATCGCGCCGGGATCGCGCTCCATCAGCGCGTGGGTGTAGCGGGCCATGTGTGCGCGGTGGAAGGCGCCGAGCCCGAGATGAACGATCCCCGCCCGCACCCCCGCCGGGTCGTAGCCGGGGCGCTGCACGGGCGCGGCGATCCGCGGGAGGTTCGCGCGATTCAGTTCAATGGCCGTCATGTCATCCAGTCTCGCGCCCCCGTGAAGGAGGCGGCGCGGAATAGAGGCCGGTCGCGCCCGGCGAACAAGACCGCCGGGCGACCGGATCGCCGACCGTGCTCAGCCGGCCATCATTCCTCGTCCTCGCCCGTCAGGAAGTCGAAGTCGCAGCCCTGGTCGGCCTGCAGCACCGTGTCGTGGAACAGCTTCGCGTAGCCGCGCTTCGGGGCGGGGCGGGGCGGCACCACCTCCTGCGCGCGCTGCGCCAGCTCCGCCTCGTCCACCAGCAGGTTCAGCGTGCGCGCCTCCACGTCCAGCGCGATGCGGTCGCCCGTGCGCACCAGCGCCAGCGGCCCGCCCACCGCCGATTCCGGCGTCACGTGCAGCACGATGGTGCCGAAGGCCGTGCCCGACATGCGCGCGTCCGAGATCCGCACCATGTCCTTCACGCCAGCCTGCGCCAGCTTGCGGGGGATCGGCAGGTATCCTGCCTCCGGCATCCCCGGCGCGCCCTTCGGTCCCGCGTTGCGCAGCACCAGCACGTCCTCGGCCGTCACGTCCAGCGCGGGATCGTCCACGCGGTTCGTCATGTCCTCCACACTGTCGAACACCACCGCGCGTCCGGTGTGCTGCAGCAGCGAGGCCGTCGCCGCCGAGTGCTTGATCACGGCGCCGCCGGGGCAAAGATTGCCCCGCAGCACGGCCATCCCGCCGGTCGGCTTCAGCGGCGCGCTGCGCGGGCGGATCACCGTCTGCCCCGGCACCTCCTCCGCCATTTTGAGGTAATCGCCCAGCGTGCCGCCCAGCACCGTCGGCGCGTTGAGGTCGAGATGCGGCTCCAGCTCCCGCAGCAGCCGCGGCACGCCGCCCGCGTGGTGCAGGTGCTCCATGTAGTGGTCGCCCGAGGGCTTGAGGTCGATCAGCACCGGCACGCGCCGCCCGATCTCGTCGAACTCCTCGAGGTCCACGCGCAGCCCGACGCGCCCCGCGATCGCCGCCAAGTGCACCAGCCCGTTGGTGGAGCCGCCGATCGCCTGCAGCACCGTCATCGCGTTCCGCAGAGAGCCCGCCGTCAGCAGCGCCTTCGGCGCCGGCCCGCCGCGCTTCGCCATCTCCACCGCCACGCGCCCGCTCGCCTCGCCGCAGCGCAGCCGCTCGGCGTGCGGCGCGGGAATGGCGGCGCTGTAGGGAAGGGAGAGGCCCATCGCCTCGATCATGCAGGCCATGGTGCTCGCCGTGCCCATCACCATGCAGGTGCCGACGGAGGGCGCCAGCCGCCCGCTGATCACCTCGATCTCCGCCTCGTCGATGTTGCCCGCCCGGTGCTGCCCCCAGAGGCGCCGGCAGTCCGTGCAGGCCCCCAGCACCTCGCCCCGGTGGTGCCCCACCACCATCGGCCCCACCGGCACCACGACCGCTGGGATGCCGGCGCTCGCCGCGCCCATGATCTGCGCCGGCAGCGTCTTGTCGCAGCCGCCGATGAGGACCACCGCGTCCATCGGCTGGGCGCGGACCATTTCCTCCGTGTCCATCGCCATCAGGTTGCGAAGATACATCGAGGTCGGGTGCGCGAAGCTCTCGTGGATCGAGATCGTCGGGAAGGCCATCGGCAGCCCGCCCGAGAGCATCACGCCCCGCCGCACGGCCTCGATGAGCTGCGGCGCGTTGCCGTGGCAGGGATTGAAGTCGCTTGCCGTGTCGGTGATGCCGATGATCGGGCGGTCGAGCGCGTCATCGGAATAGCCGGCGGCCTTGATGAAGGCCTTGCGGAGAAACAGCGAGAACCCCGCATCCCCGTAGCTGGTCAGACCTTTCCGCAAGCCCTTGGACATTCGCCCCTCCCTCGCGCCCCACGCAGGAGGGGCAGGGCGCGAGAGTGCGCGGGGCGGCGCCCTTGTCAATCGCCCGCGGCGCGCCCGCTCAACCCCGCTCGTAGAGCAGCCGCGCCCGGACCGTGCCCGGCAGCGCCCGTAGCTCCTCCAGCACGACATTCGCGTCCGCCAGCCCCTCGGCGTCCACCACGACGTAGCCGATCTCGGAATCCGTCTGCAGGTACTGACCGGCGATGTTCGCGCCGCGCCGGGTGAAAACCTCGTTGATCGCGGCCAGCGTGCCCGGGTGGTTGCCGTGCACGTGCAGGAAGCGCGCGCCCCGCTGCCGCGCCGGCAGCACTGCCTCGGGGAAGTTCACCGCGCCCAGCGTCGCGCCCATGTCGGAGTAGTCGACCAGCTTGCGCCCCGTCTCCTCGCCGATGCGGGACTGCGCCTCGACCGTGCTGCCGCCGATATGCGGCGTCAGGATCACGTTGCGCAGGCCCTGGAGCGGCGAGTGGAAGGGGTCAGTGTTCTTCGCCGGCTCCTCGGGGAAGACATCCACGGCCGCCCCGCCCAGGTGCCCGCTCTCCATCGCCGCCTTCAGCGCATCGAGGTCCAGCACCCGCCCGCGGGCGTTGTTCAGCAGGATCGCGCCCGGCTTCATCAGCGCGATCTCGTCCGCGCCGATCATGTTCTGCGTCGCCACCGTCTCCGGCACGTGCAGCGTCACCACGTCCGCTCCCTCCAGCAGCGCGCGCAGCGAGGGTACCGAGAGCGCGTTGCCGTGCGGCAGCTTCGGGATGACATCGTAGTAGGTCACGCGCATCCCGAAGGCCTCGGCCAGCACCGAGACCTGGGCGCCGATATTGCCGTAGCCGACGATGCCCAGCGTCTTGCCGCGCACCTCCCGGCTATCGGCCGCCGACTTGTCCCAGACGCCTACATGCGCGCTGTTGGAGCGACCGGGAATGCCGCGCAGCAGCATCACGATCTCCCCCATCACCAGCTCGGCGACCGAGCGGGTGTTTGAGAAGGGTGCGTTGAACACGGGAATGCCCCGCTTGCGCGCGGCGGCCAGGTCCACCTGGTCCGTGCCGATGCAGAAGCAGCCGACCGCGATCAGCCGGTCCGCCTCCTCCAGCACCGCCTCCGTCACCCGCGTGCGGGAACGGATGCCCAGGAGGTGGACGCCCTTGATCGCCTCCTTCAGCGAGGCCTCGTCCAGCGCCTTCTTCTCGCGCCGGATATTCGTGTAGCCGGCCGCGTTCAGCGTCGCGACCGCGCTGTCGGAGATACCCTCCAGCAGCAGGATCCGGATCTTGTCCTTGGCCAGCGAGATCGGGCCAAGGGACGCATTGGGGGAGGGAAGGGCGTCGGGCATGGCTGGGATGGATGCCGCATCCGCCACCACCCGCGCAACCGCGCCGCGCGCGCGTCAGGCCTGCCCCGCCGTCGCGGCCGGCCCCTCACGCCCCTTTGTGCCGGTCAGTCCCCGGGCAGCGCCCCCTCAGCCCCGGCCGGCGCGCTCTGGCCGCGCCTCGCCCACCCTGGCCGGCCCCAGGTTGGCCCGCACCGCCGCCGTCATCTCCTCCGGTGTCGATCCCGGCCGGAACAGCGCGCGCAGCGACCCGTCCCGCCCCATGAGGTAGGTGAAGGCGGAATGATCCATCAGGTACTCCGTCGCTCCCGGTGGAGTGACCTTGCTGTAGTAGACCCGCCAGGCCCGCGCCGCCGCCGCCACCTGCTGCGGCGTGCCCGTCAGGCCGGTGATGGAGGGGTGAAACTGCTCCACGTACTCCTTCATCTTTGCCGGCGTGTCCCGCTCCGGGTCCACCGTGATGAAGACGGGCTTCACCTCGGCCGCCTGCGGCCCCAGCATGTCCATCGCCTGGGCGATCACCTGTAGTTCGGTGGGGCAGACATCCGGGCAGAAGGTGAAGCCGAACAGGATCAACGAGAGCTTCCCGCGCAGATCATCCTGCGTGACCGTCCGCCCGTTGCCGTCCACGAGCGTAAAGTTGCCGCCGATGCTCACCCCGCCCGGCAGCGCCACGCCGGTGGCAGGCGGCGGCGCGGTGCCCACGCCGACTATCCGCGCGAAGGCCGTCCCCAGCCCCTCCCCGGGGGCGCGCGCGAGGAAGGCCGCGCCCCAGAGCCCCCCGAGAACGGCCAGAAAAAGGAGGGCGGCGATGCGGATTGCGCGGGTCATGGCCCCCCATATAGCGCAGCCGACGCAACGGGGGATGGGGTAGGCACGTTTCCACCCCTGTCGCCCGCCTCCAGGAACGAGTCGCGGTCGAGGCGCAGGCCCGAAAGGATAAGCGAGACGATGCCCGCCCACCAGATCCCCGCCGCCGAGGCCCGCGCCCAAACCCGCGCGCTCGATAGCCTGGCCGAGATCGCGAACGACAACCTGCCCGAGCCCCTGCGGCACGAGGTGGCCGCCCGAGTCCTCCTCGCGGCGCGGCAGGTGAGCGGCCTCTTCGCCGGCGCTGTCCGGCCCCGTGGGGCCGACAGCCGTGCCGAGCAGGTAGTGGAATCGATCGCCGCCGGCTGGGATCCCCGTGCCGTGACTGCCCTCGAGTTCGTCGAGACCTTGCCGGTCCGCACCCTCGACGGCCTGCTGGGCCATGCCCCGCGCTGGGCCCGCGCCATGCGCGCCCTCATCGCCCCGCAGCCCGGCTCCGCCGCGGCCTGAAGCTGCCCTGACGGTCCACGGCGGAGCGCCACGCCTCGGCAGCGAACCCGCTTAACCGCAGTTTCACCCGTCCCCCGCATTCTCGCCTGCCTCGAAAGGTGCGGGCGGACAGGCGATGGCGATTACGGCCGCGGGCATCGTGCCCGCGAGCATCCTTGAGAACAACGCGCGGGGTGACTGGGTCGCGACGCTCTTCCTGAGCGGCGGCACCGGCATCACCGACGTTGCCCTCACGGGCCGGGACGCCTCCCTCTTCCTCGCCGCCCTTGGCACGAACGGGCGGGTCACGATCACCCCGGCGCTGACCTTCGACCGGGAGGCCTACGCCTCCGGCGCCGATCCCGTCTTCACCTTCAGCCTCTCCATCCGCGACGCCGGCACCTGGACCGCGCTGCCCGACATCTACTCCGTCACCCTCCAGGGCGTGGACGATGCCGCGCCTTCCGGCCTGCGCTTCTCCAGCGGCGGCTTGGTGCTGGAGACCGACATCGCCGGCACCATCGGCACCCTGACCGCCGACGACCCGGACAGCCCCGCCGGCAGGATCACCTACAGCGTGCTCTGGCCCGATGCCGCCTTCTTCGAGATCGCGGGCAACACCCTCAAGCTGCGCGCGGGCGTGGACCTGCTGCGCCAGGGCGGCACGGTGCGGGAGGTGATGATCGAGGCCAGCGACGGCCTGCACGAGGCCGCCTTCACCCTGCCCGTCACCGTCGTGAACGTGACGAACCAGGACGGGCCCACTCCCTCGCCGCCGGCCTCGCCCCCTTATTCCCCGCCCGTCTCCCCGCCTCCTTCGCCGCCGGTCACCGTGCCGGTGTCGCCGCCCGCCTCGCCCCCGGGCACGGCGGATGTCGTGCAGGACGTCACCACGGTCTCGCCCCCCACTTCCCCGCCCGTGTCGCCGCCAGTCTCGCCGCCAGTCTCACCTCCCGTCTCGCCGCCGCCCTCGCCCCCGGCCGCGAGCATCGTGGTCACCCATACCGGCGGCTTGACCGACGTGGCGGAGGGTGGGGCGACCGACACCTTCACGGTGCAGCTCTCCCGCATGCCCACCGCCGCCGTCACCATCCAGATCGGCGCCGACAGCGACCTCACCGTCGCCGCCGGCACGGTCACGCCCGCGGCAAAAAGCGTCTCCTTCACCATCCAGCCGAGCAACTGGGCCACCCCGCGCGTGGTCACCGTGGGCGCCGTGGACGACAACCTCGTGGAGGGAACGGAGACCGCGCGCCTCACCTTCAGCATCACCAGCACCGACCTCAGCTTCAAGGCACTGACCGGCACCACGATGAACGTCGGCGTCATCGACAACGACGCGAATTACGGCCTCAACCTGCATGAAACCGGTGTCAACACAGCGGTGGTCGAGGGCAGGGCAGGGGACCTCTTCACCGTCGCGCTTTCGGTCCGCCCCACCGCGCCCGTCATGCTTGAGATCCTCGGCGGGGCCGACCTCGCCGTCCTGCCAAGCGGGGGCAAGGCCGCCCCCTCCTACAGCATCACCTTCACCCCGACCGACTGGGCCAACCCGCGCGCGGTCATGGTCCAGGCCATCGAGGACGGCATCATCGAGGGCACGGAGGTCACCGGCGTCACCTTCCGCCTCACCAGCGCGGACCTGCACTACAACAACCTCAAGGTCGCCGCCCTGCCCGTGCTGGTCGCGGATGCGACCGTCGCGCAGGGCCATGGGGCCGCCGCCACCGCCTGGGCCGCCGACCTGCTGCGCCCCGCACCCAGCTACGACGCCACCGTCGTGAAGCCCGCCGCCGACGTCTGGTGACGGCCCATCACACAACCGCCGAGATCTCGCGCTTGAGGCAGCGCAGCGTAAAGGCGCTGCGCGTGTGCCGCACCCCCGGCAGGCGGTAGACCTTCTCCCGCAGCAGGCTCTCGTACCCCGCCGTGCCGTTCACCGCGGCCTTGATGATGTAGTCGTACTCCCCGGTCACGAGGTGGCATTCCAGGATCTCGGGAATGGCGTTCACCGCCTCCTCGAAGCGCCGCAGCGCGGCCTCGTCGTGCTTCTCCATCATCACCTCCAGGAACACCGTGTCCGGCATGCCCAGCGCGGCTTGGTCCAGCAGGGCCGCGTAGCCCCTGATCACGCCCGCCGCCTCCAGCCGCCGCACCCTCGTCCAGCAGGGGGAAGGAGAGAGCCCCACCTCCTCCGCCAGCTCCGCATTCGACAGCCGGCCCCGCCGGGCCAGTGCGCGCAGGATGCGCCGGTCAGTCGCGTCCAGCGCACGCCGATCCGCTATGTCCATGAATCCCCCGATCCGCAGAAGCTTCTTCCGTTCCTTCGGCGGTGCACAACACAAAACAGAGCAAACCCGCCGGGAATTCCGGCGCATCCTCTCCCATATCAGGGGCGAGAACGAGCGCCGGAAAGGAGCCGTCCGTGGGAAGCATCCAACGCGCGACCGTGAGGCTGGAGGACCGCTGGGAATCGGGCACGGAACCCGTGCTGATGACAGGCATCCAGGCCCTGGTCCGCCTGCCACTCGCCCAGCGCGCCCTGGACCGCGCCGCGGGCCACGATACCGCGGGCTTCGTCACCGGCTACCGCGGCAGTCCGCTCGGCACCTATGACAAGGAACTCCACCGCCAGGCGAAGCGGCTGCTGGAGGCCGGCATCGTCTTCCAGCCCGGCCTGAACGAGGACCTGGCCGCGACCGCCGCCTGGGGCAGCCAGCAGGCCAGCCTCTTCAACGACGGCACCAAGGACGGCGTCTTCTCCATCTGGTACGGCAAAGGCCCGGGGGTGGACCGCAGCGGCGACGCGCTGCGCCACGCCAACATGGCCGGTACGGCGCCCTTGGGCGGCGTCCTGGCCCTGGCTGGAGACGATCCTTCCGCCAAGTCCTCGACCGTCGCCAACGCCTCCGACCACGCCTTCATGGACCTGGAGATCCCCTTCCTCGATCCCTCAGGCGTGGGGGAGATCCTCGAATTCGGCCTCAAGGGCATCGCCCTATCCCGCTTCGCCGGCACCTGGGCCGCCATGAAATGCGTGGCGGACACGATGGACGCCAGCGCCACCTTCCGCATCGACCCTGCCTGGGCGCCCGTGATTCCAGATGGGGATTTCGAGGGCGAGGACGGCCGCCACATCCGCCTGCGCGACATCGTCCTCGCCCAGGAACGCCGCCTCCGCCTCACGCGCCTGCCCGCCGCCGTCGCCTTCGCCCGCGCCAACGGCCTTGACCGCGTGGTGCTGGACGCGCCGCGTCCCCGCTTCGGCATCGCCGCCCGCGGCAAGGCCTACGCCACGCTCCGCCAGACGATGCTTGACCTCGGCATCGACGACACCGCGGCCCGGCTGCTCGGCCTGCGCATCTGGAAGGTCGGCCTCGCCTGGCCGCTGGACCGCGAGGCCGCACGCGCCTTCGCGTCCGGCCTGGAGGAAATCCTGGTGGTGGAGGACCGCCGCTCTTTCCTCGAAGCCCAGCTACGCGACGCACTCTACGGCACAGCAAACGCCCCTCGGATCACCGGCAAGCGCGATGCCGAGGGCCGGCCCCTCCTTTCCGAACTCACCGAACTCGACGCCGCCGCAGTCGCCCGCGCGCTCGACGCCCGCCTCCCGCGAGAGGCTCGCCCGGACTCCATGGCCGCCCGTCTCGCAGCCCTCGACGCCCTCGCGCGCGCCGCCACCGCCCCCATCGCCCTCCGCCAGCCCTGGTTCTGCCCGGGATGCCCGCACAACACCTCGACCAAGGTGCCCGAGGGCTCGCGCGCCATGGCCGGCATCGGCTGCCACTACATGGCCACCTGGATGGACCGGAACACCGAGGTCTTCACCCAGATGGGCGGGGAGGGGACCCCCTGGCTCGGCCAGATGGCCTTTGTGAGCACGAAGCATGTCTTCGCCAATCTTGGCGACGGCACCTACTCCCATTCCGGCAGCCTCGCGGTCCGCGCGGCAATCGCCGCCAAGGCGAACATCACCTTCAAGATCCTGGTCAACGGCGCCGTGGCCATGACCGGCGGCCAGACGCCCGAGGCCGAGATGTCGGTCCCCCGCATCGCCGCGCAGATGGCCGCCGAGGGCGCCGCCCGCGTCGTCGTCGTCTCCGACGATCCCACGCGCCACCAGGGCGATCCCCTGATCCCCCGCGGCACCGCCTTCCACCACCGCGATCACCTCGACGCCGTGCAGAAGGAGCTGCGCGAGACCGAGGGCGTCACGATCCTCATCTACGACCAGGAATGCGCGACCGAGCGCCGCCGCCACCGCAAGCGCGGCACCGCCCCTGCGGCCACGAAGCGCGTCGTCATCAATCCCCGTGTCTGCGAGGACTGCGGCGACTGCGGCGTGCAGTCCAACTGCCTCGCCGTGCAGCCCGTCCAGACCGAGTTCGGCCAGAAGCGCGCCGTCGACCAGAGCGCCTGCAACCAGGACTTCTCCTGCCTGAAGGGCTTCTGCCCCTCCTTCGTCACGCTGGAGGGCGCGGAAATCGCGGCGCACCCTGAAGCCGAAGCGGCCCCGGCAAACCTGCCCGAGCCCGCGCCGCCCGCGCTGCGCGGCGAGGCCTGGAACATCGTTCTCGCGGGCATCGGCGGCCAGGGCGTCACCGCCCTCTCGGCCATCCTCGCCATGGCCGCGCATATCGACGGCCGCCCGGTCCGCACGATGGACCAGCTCGGCCTCGCCCAGAAGGGCGGCGGCGTGCAGGCGCAGCTTCGCATCGGGGCCGAGGGCGCCTCCGCCGAAACCCTGGCCGGCCCCCGCATCGGTATCGGCCAGGCCGATCTCCTGATCGCCGCCGACGCCATCGGCGCCCACGGCGCCGCCGTCCGCCCGCTTCTCTCGGCGGAGCGCACCGCGAGCGTGGTGAATGCCGAACTCGCCGCCACGGCCGGCTTCCTGCTGGGCACGCCGCGCGCGGACGCGGGCGCCGTTCTCGAAAACCTCCGTGCCGCCTCGCGCGACCTCATCGCGCTCCCCGCCGCCCACCGCGTCGAGGAAGCGCTCGGCGACGCCATCTTCCTCAATGTCTTCCTCCTCGGCGCCGCCTTCCAACGCGGCCTCGTGCCCCTGACGCCGGCCGCCATCGACCGCGCCCTGGAACTCAACGGCGCCGCCGTGGACCGCAACAAGCAGGCCTTCGCCCTCGGCCGTGCCGCCGCTCTCGAGGCCCCGCCCGCCCCGCGCGCGCCGGAAACGCTCGACGCCCTCATCGCCCGCCGGGGTGCGGACCTCACCGCCTACGCGAACGCCGCCTATGCCCGCGCCTACACGGATTTCGTCGCCCGCGTCCGCGCCACCCCTGGCGCCGACGACGCCCTGGCCCGCGCCGTCGCCGTCCAACTCCACCACCTCATGGCTTACAAGGACGAGTACGAGGTCGCCCGCCTCCACGCCGATCCCGCCTGGCAGGCCGGCCTCCGCACCCACTTCACCGGCACGAAGCGCACGGTCCTGCACCTCTCGCCGCCCCTCCTCTCGAAGGTCGATCCCGGCACCGGCCGCCCCGTGAAGCGCGAATTCGGCCCCTGGATGCTCCGCGCCATGGGCCTGCTGCGCCACGGCAAGTTCCTTCGCGGCACCGCCCTCGATCCCTTCGGCCGCACGGAGGAACGCCGCACCGAGCGCGCCCTCATCGCGGAGTTCCGCAGTGGGCTGGAAGCGATGCTCCCCCGCCTGGACGCCACCACCCTGCCGGTCATCACGGAATGGGTGGAGGCCTGGGGCGCCATCCGCGGCTTCGGCCCCGTGAAGGCGCGCAACATCGAGCGCGCCCGCCCGCACCTCGCCGCCATCGCGGCGCGCCTCGATGCGCCCGCGACAGGCTTCGCCGTGGCGGCGGAATGACGCCTACCGCCGCGGCGCCAGCGTCCCGAAGGTGAAGACCCCCTGCGTGCCCGCAGTCGGATCGGCATTCCCCGTGAAGGCAAGCGCGAAATCGGAGGCCGCCCGCTCGCCGGGCGACACGCGGAAGGTGATCTGCCGCGCCGGCCCCGCATTCGGCACCGCCACCGTGCCGTCGAAGGCGCGCGTGACCGTCAGCCCCGGCCGCGCCACCCGCTCCGCCAGCCGCACGAACAGGGGCTCCGCCGTCTCCACGTCCATTCGCTGCAGCCGCATGGAACATCCCGCCGGCCGCTCGGAAAGGATGAGCACGATCCCTCCCACCGCCGGCCCCTGCGCCACCAGCACGCGCCCCGCGCCCCCGCGCAGCATCGCCCGCGCGCGCTCCGCCGGCACCTCGGCGAAGCCCGCCTCCAGCGCGGCGGCCAGGCTGTCTCCCCCGGTCAGCACCCGCGCGCAGACCTGCATGAAGCTGCCCATGGCCGCCACCGTCTCCTCCGTCAGCGGCGCGGCGGCGCGGGCGGGCAGGGCACCCAGCAGCGCCGCCGCCAGCAGCAGGGCTGGACGGCGGCGAAGGGGCGCGCGCCAATGATGGAAACGAGGGAACACGGTCATGCCCCTGGATAACGCCTTCGACCTCCCCGAGGACACCCGCGCGCTGCGAGAGGTCGCCCAGGACTTCGCCCGCGACGTGCTGGCGCCCAAGGCCCTCGAATGGGACGCCGCCCGCCACTTCCCGGTGGAGGAGATGCGGCAGGCGGCATCCCTCGGTATGGCCGCCCTTTACGTGCGCGAGGAATCGGGTGGCGCCGGCCTCACCCGCCTCGACGCCGCCGTGGTCTTCGAGGCGCTGGCGACCGGCTGCCCCACCACCTCCGCCTTCCTCTCCATCCACAACATGGTCGCCTGGATGATCGACCGCTGGGGCACCGACGCCCAGCGCGCCGAGCACCTGCCCTCCCTCGTCACGATGGAGCGCCTCGCCTCCTACTGCCTGACGGAACCGGGCTCGGGCAGCGACGCAGCAGCCCTCCGCACCCGCGCCGCCCGCGACAACGAGGGCTACGTGCTGAACGGTTCGAAGCAGTTCATCTCCGGCGCCGGCGCTTCGGACCTCTACCTGACCATGGTCCGCACGGGCGGGGAGGGGCCGGACGGCATCTCCGCCCTGCTGATCCCCAAGGAAACCCCCGGCCTCTCCTTCGGCGCGAACGAGAAGAAGATGGGCTGGAACGCCCAGCCCACGCGAACCATGGATTTTCAGGATGCCCGCGTCGCCGCCGACCGGCTGCTGGGCGAGGAAGGCCAGGGCTTCCGCATGGCCATGGCGGGCCTGGACGGTGGCCGCCTGAACATCGCCGCCTGCTCCCTCGGCGGGGCCCAGCGCGCCCTCGACATCGCCCTCGACTACACGCGCGAGCGCCGCGCCTTCGGCAAGGCGGTGTCCGACTTCCAGGCGACGCAGTTCCGCCTCGCCGACATGGCCACCGAGTTGGAAGCCGCCCGCTCCCTCCTCTGGCGCGCCTGCGCGAAGCTGGACGGCAAGGCCCCCGATGCCGGTCCGTTCTGCGCCATGGCCAAACGCTTCGCCACGGACACCGGCCACCGCGTGGCCGACGAAGCCCTCCAGCTCCTCGGCGGCTACGGCTACCTGCACGATTACGGCGTGGAGAAGCTCGTGCGCGACCTTCGTGTCCACCGCATCCTCGAGGGCACGAACGAGATCATGCGTGTCATCATCGCCCGCCACATGCTCGGCCGCCGGTAGAGAACGCCCGGATCGCATTGACAGCGCAACGGGCGGAAAGGCACATTCCCGCAACGAAAGGTTGCGGGACGGGCCCTCCGTGCCACCGCCTCGCCCATCAAACCATCGCGCCCCAGGGCGGCGAGGAGCCGGCATGACGCTGAAACCCTTCCTTGCCGCGACGCTCACCGCCGCGGCCATCGTCTCCGCCGCCCAGCCCGCCCTCGCCCAACTCCGCAGCGTCGTCGTCCCGGCCGAGGGCGCCGTCGTCATCCCCGCGCGCAGCGCGCCCCGACTGGCGGCCCGCCCCTCTGGCAGCGGTGTGCCCATCCCGCCCTCCCGCGCTGCCCGCCCCGCCCCCGTGATGCTGCCCGACACCGGCATGGGCCTCGCGGGTCCGGCCATGGGCATCCTGTTGCCGGCCCTCGCCGGCGCGCTGCTGGGTGGTAGCCTCAGCGGCTCCCGCACCGCCGGTAGCGGCGGCGGTGGAACCTCCGGTCCCGTCCGCACGCGCTGAGCCTGCCTCGCCTGCCGCCTCCATCCGCCCTAAGGAGGGCCGGAGACCGAGCCCTGAGAAGGGCCGGAGACCGAGGAGAGGAGGGCTCCCATGCCCAGCCGCGACGCCGCCATTGCCCGCGCCACAGATGATTTCGACAGCGGTGCCTTCCGCGACCGCCTCGCCGCCCTCGTCGCCATTCCCTCCACCTCGCAGGATCCGGCCGCCGCGCCGCAGCTCCTGCGTTACCTGGAGGAGGGCATCACCCCCTGGCTCGCCCGCCTCGGCTTCACCTCCGCCATCCACCCGAATCTCGAGCCCGGCTGCGGCCCCATCCTCACCGCGACGCGGATCGAGGACCCCGCCCTGCCGACCGCGCTCCTCTACGGCCACGGCGACACCGTCCTCGGCCTGGAACCCGCCTGGTCCGCCGGCCTCGACCCCTGGACGCTGACCGAGCGGGACGGCCTCTGGTACGGGCGCGGCACCGCCGACAACAAGGGCCAGCACATCATCAACCTGTCGGCACTCGAGGCCGTGCTGGCTGAGCGCGGCGGCCGGCTCGGCGCCAACGTGAAGCTCGTGCTCGAAATGTCGGAGGAACTCGGCTCCAAGGGCCTGCGCGCCTTCGTCGGGCAGCACCGCGAGCTTCTGGCCGCCGACGCCCTCATCGCCTCCGACGGCCCGCGCGTGGAACCCGCCCTGCCGACCATCGCCGCCGGCTCGCGCGGCAGCTTCATGTTCGACCTCGTCGTGCGGCTGCGCCAGGGCGGCGTGCATTCCGGCCACTGGGGCGGGCTGACGACGGACCCCGCCATCCTCCTCGGCCACGCCATCGCCTCCATCGCCGACAGGCACGGCCGCATCCTCGTGCGCGACTGGCTGCCCGGCGAGACCGTGCCCCCCGCCATCCGCGAGGCCCTGCGCGGCTGCCCCGTGGGCGGCGGGGAGGGCGCGGCCACCATCGACGAGGGCTGGGGCGAACCCGGACTGACCCCTGCCGAGAAGATCTACGGCTGGGCCTCCTTCATCGTCCTCGCGATGAGCTGCGGCAACGTCGCCTCCCCCGTGAACGCCGTGGCGCCGGAGGCGCGCGCCGCCTGCCAGATCCGCTACACCGGCGACAGTGACCCCGCCCGCTTCGAGCCCGCGCTCCGCGCCCATCTCGACGCCAACGGGCTGGAGAAGGTCGCGATCGAGCGCACGGGCATCCGCATGCCCGCCAGCCGCACCCCGCCGGACGATCCCTGGGTGCTCTGGACAAAGGCGAGCATGGAGCGCTCCCTCGGCACCCGCGTGCAGGTCACGCCCAACGCCTCCGGCGGCCTGCCCGGCGATGTCTTCGTGGACCTGCTGGGCACCCCCCTCGTCTGGGTTCCGCACTCCTACAACGGCTGCAAGCAGCACGGCCCGGACGAGCACGTCATCCCCGCCATGTTGCGCGAGGGCCTGGCCGCCTTCGCCGGCATCTGGTGGGACCTGGGGGAGGGGGGCGCGCCGCGGCGGGGCTGAGCCCCGCCCTCAGGCGGTCCGCACCTCCGACAGGAAGCTGCCTACCGCCTCTCGCAGCGCCTCCGACTGCGCCGAGAGGCTCCGCGCCGCGCCCGCGACCTGCCCAGCCACCTCGGCCGCACCGGCCGCCTCCGCGTGGATGCCGTCCATCAGGGAGCTGACCCGCTCATTGCCGGCCGCCGCCTGCTGCACGCTCCGCGCGATCTCGGCGGTGGCCGAACCCTGCTCCTCCACCGCCGCCGCGATGCCCGTCGTGATCCCGCTCATGTCCCCGATCGTGCCCGCGATGCCCGCGATCGCCTCCACGGCCTTGCGGGTTGCCTCCTGCATGGTCGCGATCTGGCCGGAGATGTCCTCCGTCGCCCGCGCCGTCTGCGTCGCCAGCGCCTTCACCTCGTTCGCCACCACCGCGAAGCCGCGCCCGGCCTCGCCCGCCCGAGCGGCCTCGATCGTCGCGTTCAGGGCCAGCAGGTTGGTCTGCCCCGCGATGCTGCCGATCAGCCGCACCACCTCGCCGACGCGCTCGGCATTGGCGGCCAGGATCGCCACGATGTCGTTCGTCGTTCGCGCCTCCTTCGCCGCCCGCTCCGCCATGGCCGAGGACTCGCCGGCCTGGCGCGTGATCTCCCCGATGGACGCCGTCAGCTGGGTGACGGCCGCGGCCACTGTCGCGACGTTGCTGCTCGCCTCCCCCGCGGCCTCGGCGGCGGAGGCCGAGCCCTCATTGGTTCGCACGGCGGCCTCGGACATGCTGCCCGCCGCCACCTCCATGCTCCGCGACGACTGCGCCACGCCCTCGACCACCCCGCGCACCTTGGACTCGAACCCGGCCGCGAGCCCGTCCAGCACGGCCCGCCGGGAGGCGCGCTCGGCCGACACATAGGTCTCGAGCAGCACTTCGAGGTCCAGCCAGGCAGCCTTGTTCAGGGCGCTCGCCAGCGCCGCGCCCCGCCGCGCCCGGAACCCGCCCGCCACCCAGGAGAGCGAGAGCCGGCTTCCCGGAACCTCCTCCCCGAGGCCGAGATCGCGGCAGATCGCCGCGCCCACCGTCGAGTGGCAGATCGCGACGGCGTAGCTCGGCACATGATGGGCATAGAAGGCCTTGGCCAGGCGCTCGGCCGACTCCATGAAGCCGGCGCCGAACCCTCCCGACACCACGCGCGTCCAGTGCGCGATGCGCACCCGGTGCACCTCCGCATCCATCAGGGCGGCCTGGATTTCAGGCCATGCATCGAAGGCGGGATGCAACCCGGTGATCAGCGCGGGCAACCTCCCCTCGGCATAGGCCGCCTGCTCCTGCAGCAGGGCCAGGTCGGCATCAGTGATGCCAAATGCTTCCAGGCGTCGGCGGCGCCCAGCATCGATCGTCTCAAGCATCGGGAAGCCTCACTTCGTTTCCGGGAAGCAATAAATTTTGAGACGCTTATGGCCGGCCAGTCCTACCAAGGCCTTAAGTTCCCGGCCTCTCGCGCGAAAGTCAGCCGTTCCGCCCGCGCGTCAGTGCTCGAACTCGAACACCAGCTCCGCCACCTCGCCCCGGCTCCCCGCCCGTACCCGATCCGCCAGCCGCGCGATCAACGCTGCCGAGACGCGCCGCATCGCCTCGTCCAGCGCGTCCTCCCCCTCCGCTGCCATCAGCGCGGCCGCGTCCGGCGCCGCCCCGTTCGCCAGCGGCAGCGGCGGCCCCGCGTGCTCCAGGCGGCAGCGAAGGTTGAACTCGTCGAAGCTGGCTGAAAGAGTGACGCGCCCCTCCGTGCCGGCTTGCCGCAACGCCTCCAGCGCCTCGCCGAGCGCTACGCCCGCGCGCACCACCACCTCCGCCCGTGCGCCCCAGGCCCGACCCTGGCGTTCCAGGAACTCGGCGGCCTGCCGCGCCTCCGAGGCAGGGTCCAGCACCAGCACGGCCGTCTGCCGCACGCCTATTCGCAGCAAGGCGTTCAGCAGCACCGCCGCCACCGAGCCGACCGTCAGCCCCGAGGTCACGATCACCCGGCTCCAGCCCGGCGAGACATGGGCGAGGGCCGGCAGCAGCATCACCCCGGTGCCGCAGACAAGCGCGAGGCCGACCGTGAAGCCCCGCTGCGTGTTCATCATGCGCGAGGTGGCGAGCCCCATGCCGGAGACGATCAGGAAGGCCGCGGTGTAAACCAGGATCCCCCCGATCACCGGCGCCGGCGTCAGCGCGATCAGCCCCGCGACGGTCGGGAAGAAGGCCGTCGCC
Organism: Roseomonas aerilata DSM 19363; assembly: GCF_000711725.1. GTDB lineage: Bacteria > Pseudomonadota > Alphaproteobacteria > Acetobacterales > Acetobacteraceae > Roseomonas > Roseomonas aerilata. The sequence continues at coordinate 114,369 of NZ_JONP01000001.1, forward strand.
ATCAGCACCAGCCCGGCCGCCGCGCCCACCCGCCAGGCCGTCACCCCCGTCGCATGCGCGAGGCCGAGATTGGCCGAAGAGGTCCCGCTCGCCAGCAGCCCGGCGGCGCCCTGCGCGACATGCACCAGCCCCATGCCCGTCACCGCCCGCGCGACGACCGACATGTCCACGCGCCGCCACTGGGCATCGTTCATCTTGTCCATCGAGAGCACGCCGCCGAAGAGGTCCATCACCCCGATCAGCTGCGCGACGAGGAAGACCGCGATCGGCGCCAGTGCGAAGCTCGGCGCCGGCAGGTCGAGCCCCAGCAGCGGCACCGCCAGCGGCGGCAGCGCGGAGAGGCTCGCCAGCCCGCCCGGTTCCGCCGCCCCCGTCAGCACCGCCACCAGCGTGCCCGCCAGCGCCCCCACCACCATCGCCAGGCGCCGGAGCGCCGGCGGCGCCCAGAGCGAAACCGCGATGATGCAGGCGATGGTCGCGAGGGCGGAGACGATGGCCGCCTGCGAGACATCCCCCGCCGCCGTCAGCCCCACCCCGCGCGATAGCCCCGTGCCCACCAGCGAGAGGCCGAGCATCAGCACCACCACCCCGATCACCTCGGGCGGGAACACGGCCCGCAGGCGCGGGATGAGCCGCGCGAAGCCGATCGCCGCAATACCGGAGACGATCGTGGCCCCCATCGCCGCGCCCAGCCCGTAATTCCCGGCCACCGAGATAAAGATCGACAGCCGCGCGGCGGAGGGGATGGCGACGAGGATCATCCCCGCCCCCAGCCGGCTCGGCACCGCCTGCAGCAGCGTCGCCACCCCCAGCAGGAAGATGCTGCCGCTGACGAAGGCGCTGACCCCCGCCGGCTCCAGCCCGATCGCCTGCCCGGCCACCACGGCGTAGAGCGAGAACATGAGCGACAGGAAGGCGTGCTGCACCCCCATGTTGAGGGTGAGGCCGACCGGCGGCGCCTCGTTCAGCGCATAGAGCAGCTCCTCCGGCCTCGCCCGCTTCCAGGGGCGTGGCGGGGGGAGGAGACGATCGAGAAGCGCCGGCATCAGGCGGCGCGAGGACGGCCGCGGGGCACCCCCGCTGCTCGTGCCGGTGCCCTCGGGGGGAGGCGGGCGGCCATCGCCCCGGCTGCTGTGCTACGACGCGCCTCGCCCCCGATCGTCACCCGCTGCCGCTCCGAACCAGAACGGGGCGAAGGTCGCATCCCTCCGCAGGACATGCAATTTCGGGATGGCAATTTCGGGATAGCAATTTCCCGGTGGCCGATCCTCGTTGCCGAACCCTGGCGGGCGTCACCCTTCCTCACGCGCCGCGTGTCGCAGCGTTACATGCGTGGGCTCATCTTCGGTGTCCCAGCAGGAGCATCCAGATGAACCGCAAGATCACCCTCTCGGCCCTCGCCGCCACGGCGGCACTCGGCGCCCTCGCGCTTCCCGCGCTCGCCCAGGGACGCGGCCCCGCCGACCCGGTGCCGCGGGGCCCCGGCGCCATGTTCCGAGCCGCCGACGCGAACGGCGACGGCCGCGTCACCACCGACGAGGCCTGGTCCGCCCTTTCCGCCCGCTTCGCCGAGATGGACGCCGACAAGGACGGCGGCGTGACCTGGGAGGAGGCGCGCGCCTATTTCCAGGCCCATGGCCCCGCCCGCATGCAGCGCGCCGAGGCGCGCATGGAGGGCCGCGGACAGGGGGTCTTCCGCGCCCTCGACGCCGACCGGGACGGCAAGGTCACCCTCGTCGAGCTGCGCCCGGCCGCCGAGGCGATGTTCCGCGCCCGCGACGCGAACGGGGACGGCGCGCTGACGCAGGACGAGGTGGGCCCGCGCCATCGGCGCTGAGACGCAACGCGGCCGGGGAAAAGAACCCCTCGGCCGCTCGTCGATCATGCTGGAGAAGGTGAGGGGGCGGTGGTGGGCGCGACAGGGATTGAACCTGTGACCCTTCGCGTGTGAAGCGAATGCTCTCCCGCTGAGCTACGCGCCCTGATGGGGGCGGGATATCCCCGGGCACCCGGCCCTGTCAACCCGTCGGCAACCCGTCGCCCCTGGTCAAACGCGGGCGGCGCCACGATCTAGGGACCAGCAACGAAGAGGCCCCGCATGAGCCCGGCCCGCCCGCCGCGATCCCTGCTTGCCGCCGCCCTGGCGATTCCGCTCGCCGCCCTCCAGCCCGCGCGGGCGGAGCCGATCGCCGCCACCTACACCGTTTACGCGGCGGGCGTGACGATCATGGAGCTGAACGCGGTGCTCGACATCACCGACACCGCCTACAGCGTTGAGTTCCGCACCCGCCTGCGCGGCGTCGCCTCCGCCTTCGGCAGCGGGGAGCTGGTCACGCGGGTCGATGGCGTCTGGCAGGGCGACCACGCCCGCCCGCGCCGCTACATCTCCGAGGGATCGCTCCGCGGCGAGAGCCGCCGCACCGTCCTCGAGTGGCAGAACAACCAGCCCGTCATCCGCGCGATGGTGCCCCCCAACGACACGGAGCGCCTGCCCGTGCCCGAGGCGGAGCAGCGCGACACGATCGATAACCTCTCCGCCATCGCCCAGCTCGTCCGGCAGGTGCGCCGCGGCGGGCGCTGCGACGGCGCGGTGCGCGTCTATGACGGACGCCGCCTCTCCTCCATGGCCGCCGGCACCCAGGGGCGGGATTCCTTCGCACCGGCCCGCGACGAATGGTCCGGCATCGCGGTGAAATGCAGCTTCGAGGGCCGCTTCCTCGCCGGCTACCGCCGCGACGAGGACGTGGAGACCGCCCGCCGCCCGCAATACGGCACCGCCTGGCTCGGCGAGAGCGCGCCTGGCGGCCCCATCATCCCCGTGCGGATCGAGGCCGCCAGCCGCTGGTTCGGCACGATGAGCGCGCGCCTCTCCAGTGTCGGCCCGCCCGGCCGGGTGCGGCCGGTCGCGAACTAGGGTGTCTTCCTAAGGAGCGGCCGCTTCCGGCGGCTCCATCCCCCGCTCCCGCAGGATCGCCCGCCCGGCCTCGCCCGAGAGGCGCGCGAGAAAGCCCCGCGCCGCCTCCCGTGCATTCGGCGGCAGCCCGCCCGAATAGGCAGTATAGAGCTGAACCTCCGCCGGCAGCGGCCCCACCAGCACGGCGCCCTTCACCGGCAGGATCTCGCTGATCTGGTGGATCGCCAGCCCCGCCGAGCCGTCCAGCAGCCGCTCCGCCACCAGCCCGCCCGGCACCAGCACGCTCCGCCCGCGCATCTCCTCGGCGACGCCGAGGCGCCCGAGCAGCCAGGCCACATGCGCCCCGCTCGACCCGCCCGAGGCCGGGTCGATATAGGCGATCCGCGGTGCCGCCAGGATCGCCGCCCGCAGCGCCTCCACCGTGCCGATCTCCGGCCACTGCGCGCCCTCGGCGACCGCGACACCAATGCCGACGCGCGCCAGCGGCACCGCCCCCTCCGCCACCTGCCCCGAGCGGGTGAGGGCGTTCATCTGCGCCGGCGGCACCACCAGCAGGTCGAAGCTCTCGCCCCCCGTCACCCGCCGGGCCAGCGCCCCGGCCGTGTCGTTGTCCACTACCAGCCGGTGCCCGGTCTCGGCTTCCCAGGCGGGCGCCGCCGCCACCACGACGCCCTTGAAGGCGCCGGCCGTCAGCACCCGCACCTCGTCGGCCCGCGCGCCGCCGGCCACGAGCCCTGTCAGCAGCAATCCCAGGCTTACTGAACGCCACCCCATGCCGCCGTCTCCCCGTTGCCTGCCCGGCGGGATCATGCGGCGCGGTTCACCCCCTCGCCAGCCCCGCGAGCACCGCCGGCAGTTCGGCCGGCCCCGCCACTACCGGCGCGCCCTCCGCCATTTCCGGCCCGCCATAGCCCCAGGCCGCGAAGACGGGCGCGATCCCCGCCGCCTTGGCCGCCCGCGTGTCGTTGTGGTGGTCCCCCACCAGCACGGCGCGCGCGGCCTCGCCCCCCATCCGGGCGAGCAGCCCCAGCGGGTGCCCCGGATGCGGCTTCCTCACGGGGAAGCTGTCCCCCCCGCCCACGGCCTCCACCAGCGGCGAGAGGCCGAGGCCGTCGAGCACGATCAGCGCCGCCCGCTCCGGCTTGTTCGTGCAGACCGCGATCCGCCACCCCCCGTCCCGCAGGGCCGCCAGCACCTCGGGGATCCCCTCGAAGGGCCGGGTCTCGTCCGCCGCATGGGCCTCATAGTCCACCAGGAACTCCGCAACCGTCTCGGGCGAGGCCTCCAGCCCCCGCGCCGCGCAGGCCCGCTGCACCAGGACCTGCACCCCATCCCCGATCATCGCCCAGACCTCCGGGCGGGAGAATCCAGGCCGCCCCAGCCGCGCCATCATGCGGTCGAGGGCGGAATGAAGGTCGGGCGCGCTGTCGATCAGCGTACCGTCGAGGTCAAACAGGGCGATGCGTTCCATCCCCGCCCCATGCCACCCCCGATTCCGGACCGCAACGGGAGTTGACCGGCCACGGCCTTGCGGAACGGCCGCGGCGCAGGCTTAACGCCCCCATGACACGGGCTGCCATCCTCCTCGCCGCCGGGCTCGGCACCCGCATGCGCTCCACCCTGCCGAAAGCCATGCACCCCATCGCGGGGCGGCCCATGCTGCGCCACCTCATCGCCGCCTGCGAGGAGGTCTTCGACCGAATCGTCGTCGTCACCGGCCCGGACATGCCCGCGTTGGAAAAGGCCGCCGCGCCCCACGCGACCGTGATCCAGCACGACCGCCTGGGCACCGGCCACGCCGCCCTCCAGGCCGCCCCCCTGCTGGAGGGGCTGAACGGCGATGTCGCCGTCCTCTACGCTGACAACCCCCTCATCACCGCGGAAACCCTCCGCCGCCTGCTCGAAGCGCGGGAGGGCGCGGACCTCGCCCTCCTCGCCATGCGCCCGGCCGACCCCGCCCGCTACGGCCGCGTCCTGCCGCACGAGGACGGCGGCATCTCCCGCATCGTGGAGTGGAAGGACGCGACCGAAGCCGAGCGCGCCGTCACCCTCTGCAATGTCGGCGTCATCTGCGCCCCCGGCGCCCAGCTCTTCCCCTGGCTGCGCGCCCTCACCAACAGCAACGCGGCGGGGGAATACTACCTCACCGACACGGTCGCCGCCGCCCGCGCCGCCGGCTTCCGCGCCGTCGCCGTCGAGGCCGACGAGGCGGAGTGCCGCGGGATCAACTCTCGCATTGAGCTCGCCGCCGCCGAGGCCGTCGTCCAGGCCCGCCTGCGCGAGGCCGCCATGGCCAATGGCGCCACCCTCATCCGCCCCGAGAGCGTGACGCTGAGCTTCGACACGAAGCTCGGCCAGGACGTGACGGTCGGCCCCGACGTCGTCTTCGCCCCCGGCGTGACCGTGGAGGACGAGGTCGAGATTCGCGCCTTCTCCCACCTTGAGGGCTGCACCGTCCGCCGGGGCGCCACCATCGGTCCCTTCGCCCGCCTGCGCCCAGGCACGGAGGTCGGTCCCCGCGCCCATGTCGGCAACTTCGTAGAGCTGAAGGCCACCACCCTGGGGGAGGGTGCGAAGGCGAACCACCTCTCCTATATCGGAGACGCCACGATCGGCGCGGCCACCAACATCGGCGCCGGCACCATCACCTGCAACTACGATGGCTTCGCCAAGCACCGGACGGTGGTGGGGCAGGGGGTCTTCATCGGCTCCAACGCTACCCTCGTCGCCCCGCTCACCCTTGGGGACGGCGCCTTCGTGGCGGCGGGCTCCACGATCACCACGCCCGTTCCCCCGGACGCCATGGCCTTCGGCCGCGCCCGGCAGGAACAAAAAGAAGGTCGCGCCGCGACCTTTCGTCTCGAAAGACGTTCCCTCTCCGTAAAGAAGGAGCAGCGCTAAATGTGCGGCATCGTCGGCGTCGTCGGTCAGGTCGAGGCGGCCCCCCGCCTCCTGGAAGCCCTCCGCCGGCTGGAATACCGCGGCTATGACAGCGCGGGCATCGCAACCCTCGTGAACGGCCATGTCGAGCGGCGCCGTGCCGAGGGCAAGCTGGTCAACCTGGCCAACGTGCTCGAACAGGACCCTCTGCCCGGCACCACCGGCATCGGCCACACGCGCTGGGCCACCCACGGCGCGCCCACCACGCGCAACGCCCACCCGCATGGCACCGCCCGCGTCTCGATCGTCCATAACGGCATCATCGAGAACCACGCCGAGCTCCGCTCCGAGCTGGAGGGCGAGGGCGCCGAGTTCGAGACCGAGACCGACACCGAGACCTTCGCCCGCCTGGTGGACCACCACCTCGCCCGCGGCGACAGCCCGGAGATCGCCTTCTCGGGCGCCCTGAAGCGCGTCCACGGCGCCTTCGCCCTCGCCGCCGTCTTCGCCGGCCACCCGCGCAAGCTGCTGGTGGCCCGCCAGGGCGCCCCGCTGGCCATCGGCTACGGCGACGGCGAGATGTTCGTCGGCTCCGACGCCCTTGCCCTCGCCCCGCTCACCCGCCGCATCGCCTACCTGGACGAGGGCGACTGGGCCGTGGTCGGCGACGCCGACGCCCAGGTCTTCGACGTGCAGGACAACCCCGTCCAGCGCGCCGTGAAGGTGACCGCCTTCTCGGGCGCCGCCATCGGCAAGGGCAACTACCGCCACTTCATGGAGAAGGAGCTGCACGAGCACCCCGCGGTGATCGGCGACACGCTCCAGCAGTATGTGGACCCGGCCTCCCGCGCGGTCGCCCGCCCGGCGCTGCCCTTCGACCCCGCGACGCTGCCCCGCCTCTGGCTCTCGGGCTGCGGCTCCGCCTTCCTCGTCGGCCAGACCGCCCGCTACTGGTTCGAGACCCTCGCCCGCCTGCCCACCGATTGCGACGTGGCGAGCGAGCTGCGCTACCGCGACCCGCCGCTGACCGAGGGCGGGGCCGCCATGTTCGTCTCCCAGTCCGGCGAGACCGCGGACAACCTCGCCGCCATGAAGCTGCTGCGCGCCGGCGGCCAGTCCCTCGTCTCGATCGTGAACGTGCCCGAGAGCAGCATGGCCCGAGAGAGCGACGCGACGCTCATGACGGTCGCCGGCCCCGAGATCAGCGTCGCCTCCACCAAGGCCTTCACCGCCCAGCTCTCGGTCATGGCCTGCCTCGCGATCAACTTCGCCCGCGCCCGTGGCGCCATCGACGCGGCGGAGGAGGCCCGCCTCACCCACGCGCTGCTGGAAGTGCCCGAGCACGCCGCGAAGATCCTCGACGCCACCTCCGAGATCGAGGCGGTCGCCGCCGACATCCTCGACGCCCGCGATGTCCTCTACCTCGCCCGCGGCAGCCTCTTCCCCATCGCGATGGAGGGCGCGCTCAAGCTGAAGGAGATCTCCTACATCCACGCCGAGGGCTATGCCGCCGGCGAGATGAAGCACGGCCCGATCGCGCTGATCGATTCCAAGGTGCCGGTGATCGCCCTCTGCCCGAGCGGCCCGCTCTTCGAGAAGACGGCCTCCAACCTTCAGGAAGCCGCGGCCCGCGGCGGCCGCATCATCGCCTTCACCGATGAGGAGGGCGCGGTCGCCCTCCGCCGCTTCGCCTCCCGCGTCGTCGTGCTGCCGAAGGTCGATCCCTTCGTCGCGCCCATCCTGCACACCATCCCCGTGCAGATGCTCGCCTACTACGTCGCGGTGCTGAAGGGCACGGACGTGGACCAGCCGCGCAATCTCGCGAAGGCCGTGACAGTCGAGTAATCCGCGCCCGTCGCGCGTTGTGCCCGTCCGCCGGCGGGCGTATCGGGAAGGGGAACTGTCCGGCCGCGTGGATGCAAATCCCGCGGCCGCCGCCCCCGTCTGGCCCAGGAGTCCGGCCATCCCATGAGCCAGACCGCGCTCGCTACCTCCACCAGCGCCCCCGCCGCCACGGCCCCGGGCAACACAGGGGGCAGCGCAGGCGGCACTGCCTTTACTGTGCTGCTCTCGCTCAGCTTCTGCCACCTGCTGAACGACATGATCCAGTCGCTCGTGCCGGCCCTCTACCCCATCCTGAAGGCCAACTACGCCCTTGATTTTGGCCAGATCGGCCTCATCACGCTCGCCTTCCAGTTCACGGCCTCGCTGCTCCAGCCGCTTGTCGGCCTCGTCACGGACCGGCGGCCGATGCCCTACTCGCTGCCAGTCGGCATGGCCTCCACGCTCGTCGGGCTGCTCGTCCTTTCCCAGGCCTCCAGCTACCCTGTCATCCTCATGGCCGCCGCCCTCATCGGCATCGGCTCCTCGGTCTTCCACCCTGAGTCCTCGCGCGTCGCCCGGCTCGCCTCGGGCGGGCGCTTCGGCCTCGCGCAATCCCTCTTCCAGATGGGCGGCAATTTCGGCCAGGCGATCGGCCCGCTGCTGGCGGCCTTCGTCGTGGCCCCGCGCGGGCAGGGCAGCGTTGCCTGGTTCTCGGCCGCCGCGCTGCTCGGGATGGTCGTGCTGTTTCGCGTCGGCGGCTGGTACGCGCGCAACCGGCAGACGGCAATGCCGCGTGGACGCCGCGCGGGAAGCGGCGCCACCGTCGAGCTGCCGCGCAAGCGAGTCACCTTCGCCATCGCCGTGCTAGTGATGCTGCTCTTCTCGAAGAACGTCTACACGGCCAGCCTCAGCTCCTACTACACCTTCTATCTCATCAACCGCTTCGGCCTCTCGGTGCAGTCGGCGCAGGTGCTGCTCTTCGTCTATCTCGGCGCGGTCGTCATCGGCGGGCTCGCGGGCGGCGCGGTGGGGGACAAGATCGGCCGCTTGCCGGTGATCTGGTTCTCCATCCTCGGCGCGCTGCCCTTCACCCTCGCGCTGCCCTATGTCGGGCTGGTGCCCACGGTGGTGCTGACGGTGGTCATCGGCCTCATCATGTCCTCCTCCTTCTCCGCCATCCTCGTCTATGCGCAGGAATTGCTGCCGGGGAAGGTAGGGCTGGTGGCCGGGCTGTTCTTCGGCCTCTCCTTCGGCCTGGGCGGCCTCGGTGCCGCCGCGCTCGGCGAACTGGCTGATAGCATCGGCATCGACGCCGTCTATCGCCTCTGCTCCTTCCTGCCCTTCCTTGGCCTGCTCACTGCGCTCCTGCCGAACGTGGAGGGGCGCGCGGCCCCGGCCTGGGTCACGCGCCTACGCCGGCGCGGGTAGAGGGTCTTGTCGGCCGATCCAACGACCTGAAACCGCGGTCTCATCGGCCACCCTTTGCGCCCTGCAAGCACGATGTTTAGATGCCCCCGCGCTCCAGCCTCCGCGTGGATCGGACGCGATGCCCGGCTGCTGGCGGCGCAGGGAAGGAACTGCCATGGCCGCCAGGAACACCGTCTGCCTCTGGTACGACAAGGACGCCGAAGCGGCCGCCCGCTTCTACGTCGAGACCTTCCCGGACAGCACGATGGGAGCCATCCACCGGGCGCCGGCCGATTACCCCTCGGGAAAGGCGGGCGACGTCCTGACGGTCGAGTTCACGGTGGCCGGCATTCCCTGCATCGGCCTGAATGGCGGTCCCACCTTCCGGCACAGCGAGGCCTTCTCCTTCCAGATCGCGACGGAAGACCAGGCGGAAACCGATCGCCTCTGGAACGCCATCGTCGGCAACGGCGGGCAGGAAAGTGCCTGCGGTTGGTGCAAGGATCGCTGGGGCCTCTCGTGGCAGATCACGCCGCGCGCGCTCACCGCGGCGATCGCGGCCGGCGGCGAGGAGGCGAAGCGCGCCTTCGCGGCCATGATGACCATGCGCAAGATCGACGTCGCGGCGATCGAGGCGGCCCGGCGCGGCTGACGACGCGCCGGGCCGCTCCGGTCCGCTACTCCGCCTGCACGCCCAGTTCGCGCAGGATGCGCCCATAGCTCGCGAATTCCTCGCGCAGCATTGTGTTCAACTGCGCCCGCGGCACGAAGGAGGCGGGCGCGCGGGTGGTCGCCAGGACCTGCCTGACCACCGGCGTCTCCAGACTGGCGCGGCAGGCCTCCTCCAGCCGGTCGAGCACCGGCGCCGGCGTGCCGCGCGGCGCGTAGATCCCGACCTGGCTGAGCTGCAGCGCGTCGATCCCCTGCTCCCGCGCCGTCGGCACGTCCGGGAAGTCCGGATGCCGGCGGTCTGAGAAGACCGCGATCAGCCGCATCCGCCCGGCCTGCACCATCTCCGCCGCCGAGGACACGACCGCCGCCGAGAAGTCCAGCCGCCCGGCCAGCGTGTCGTTCAGATGCGCCGCCTCCCCGCGATAGGGGATGTGGTTGAAATCCACCCCCGTCGCCTTCTGCACGCGCCAGACGCCGAGTTGTGGCAGGGAGTTCGGTCCCGGGCTGCCGAAGCTCAGCGGCCGCCGCCGCCCCTCCGCCACGAGGTCGGGCAGCGTGCGGATCGGGCTCTCCGCGCGCACGACCACGCCGAGGATATTCTCGTGCGTGCCGCAGATCGCCTCGAACTTCTCGGGGTCGGTGCCGGCGTTCCTCACCATGTGCGGCTGCACGACGATCGCCGTCATCGGCGTGTGGCCGAGGGTGTAGCCGTCCGGCGCGCTCGTCGCGACGGTTCGCATCCCCACCACGCCCGATCCGCCGTCGCGCGTGATGAGCACCAGCGGCTGGCCGAGCACCCGCTGGAAGTGCTCGCCCATCGCGCGGATCAGCACGTCCGCGGTGCCCGGCGAGTAGGGCATGATCATCGTGATCGGCTTGTCCGGATAATCCGCCCGGGCAGGCAGGGCGGCACCGAGGGCAAGCATCGGCGCCAGCACGGCGCCCAGCAGCAAGCGGCGCATGGCGCTAATCCTCCAGGATGGCCACGGCGCGGGTCCAGCCCGCCGAGGCCCGGTGGATCTTCACGGGGAAGCACGCCACGGTGAACCCGTCCGCCGGCAGGCTCTCGAGGCTGGAGAGCTTCTCCATGTGGCAGTAGCCGATCTCCCGCCCCGCCCGGTGCCCCTCCCAGATGAGCGAGGCATCGCCTGTCTCCGCCACGCGCCGCCGCGTGTGGGAGAAGGGCGCGTCCCAGGACCAGGCATCGGTGCCCACCACGCGCACGCCGCGCTCCAGCAGCCACATCGTCGCCGCCTTGCCCATGCCGCAGCCGGTGTCGATGTAGTCGTCCTCGCCGTAGCGGCTGGCCGCGCGCGTGTTCACCACCACGATCTCGAAGGGCCGGATCTCGTGCCCGATGCGCTTCAGCTCCGCCTCCACCTCGTCCGGCTGCACCACATGCCCGTCCGGCAGGTGCCGGAAGTCGAGCTTCACGCCGGGGTTGAAGCACCAGTCCAGCGGCACCTCGTCGATCCGCATCGAGGGCCGCCCGCCCGGCACCAGCGCCTCGTCCATGCGCGAGAAGTAGTGGTAGGGCGCGTCGAGATGCGTGCCGTTATGCGTGGAGATGTTCACCTGCTCCACCGCCGCGTACTCGCCCTCCGGCAGCGCCTCCACGCCCACGCCCATGTACTCGGCCATGCCGGGCGCGGTCATGCGGTGGTCGCGGTACTCGATCTTCGGCAGCATCTGCGGCGGGTCGCTCGCAATCCCCGCCTTCAGCGTGGACGAGATGTCGATGATCCTGCGTGGCATTCTTCCTGTTTCCTCGTAGCGCGGCCCCGCCGCGTTTCAGTCCGCCGGCCAGGCCGGCGCGGGCAGCACCACGGCCCGGCACTCCCCGAAGCCGATCGACACAGCGCCCTCCGCATGCGCCCGCCCGCGGAAGATCACCTCGTCCCCGTCCTCAAGGAAGCGCCGCGTCTCGCCACCGGGCAAGTTGATCGGCCCGGAGAGGATGATCTCCGCCATGCAGGCGCGGCTCTCGTCGGTCGGGCCGGAGCAGGTGCCGCTGCCCAGCAGGTCGCCCGGCAGCAGGTTGCACCCGTTGCTCGCGTGGTGCGTCACCATCTGCGCGGGCGTCCAGGCCATCCAGGCGAACTCCGTCGCCGTCAGCCGCGCGGGCGCCGCGCCCGCCGCCCGCATCGCGGGCGTCAGCAGCAGCACCTCCAGCGCGATCGACAGCCCGCCGCGCTCCCGGTTTCCCGGCGAATCGAGGTGGGGCAGGGGGGCAGGAACCCCCTCCGCCCGCGCCGCCGCCGGCACCATGAAGGGGATCATCGCCTCCGCCGTCACGATCCAGGGGGAGACGGTGGTGCCGAGGCTCTTCGCCAGGAAGGGCCCGAGCGGCGGCATCTCCCAGCGCTGCATGTCGCGCGCCGACCAGTCGTTCAGCAGCCCGTAGCCGAACAGCCGCTCCGGCGCGCGCGACATCGGCACGGGCGTGCCCAGCGCGTTCTCCCCGGCCACCCAGATCGCCAACTCCAGCTCGTAGTCCAGCGCCTCGGTCGGGCCGAAATGCATCCCTTCCTTGCGCCGCCACTGCCCGTTCGGCCGCACCACGCCCTCGCCGCTCGGCCGCACGGAACTGGCACGGGAGTGATAGGCGACCGGCAGGCTGTCGAAGGCCGGCGGCAGCGGCGCGTTCGGGTCCTTCAGCGCCCCCAACCGCGCCGAATGGTCGCGCGAGACCATGAAGTCCGTGAAGTTCGCGATCGCGCCCGGCAGGTGCATCCGCGCCTCGGCCACCGGCACGAGGATCTCCGCCCCGCGCGAGGCCGCGCCGCTTTCCTCCGCCAGCAGGGCCGAGACCGCCGCCCGCAACTCGCGGGACGCCGCCCGCCCCATCGCCATCAGCCGGTTGAGCGTTGGCCCGGCCGCCGCCTCCGCCGCCTCGCCCGAGATCAGCCCGGCGTCCAGCGCCGCCCGCAGGTCCAACACCTGGTCCCCGATCGCCACCCCGCCGCGCGGCGCATCGCCTGCACGGGAAAACACCCCCAGCGGCAGGTTCTGGATCGGGAACTCCGCCCCTGGCTCATTGGCGGAGGCAACCCAGGAGCGGCGCTGCGGGTCGTGGGTGATGTCGAGGACGTCCATGCGCGGACCATGCCGCGCTTGCCGGACGCTGACCAGAGAGAATATAAATTTCCTGCCGTGATCGAAATTCCGCCGCCTTCCGGGGCCACCCTCGCCGAAGCCGCCACCCGGCGGCTGCGCCAGGACATCCTCGGCGGCGGCCTTCCGCCCGCAAGCCGCCTCCGCCTGCGCGACCTCACCGCCCGCTACGGCCTCGGCGCCACGCCCCTGCGGGAAGCCCTGGCCCGCCTCGCCGCCGAGGGCTTCGTCCATCTCGAGGGCCAGAAAGGCTTCTCCGTCCCGCCCGTCACCCGCGCACACCTGCTGGACGTCACCCGCTCCCGCCAGATCGTGGAGCCTCAGGCGCTGCGCCTGGCCATGGAAGCCGGCGGCCCCGCCTGGGAGGACGAGATCGTCGCCAGCCTCTCCCTTCTGCGCCACGAGATCGGCCGGCGCGACGCCGCCAGCGACGCCTGGGTGGACGCCTACGAAACCCGCCACCACCGCTTCCACCGCGCCCTCATCGCCGCCTGCGCGCTGCCCTCGCTGCTGCGCTTCTGCGACGACCTCTACCTCCAGAAGACCCGGTACCGCCGGCTGCTGGAGACCGCCCACCAGGACTGGGGGCGCGTGCTGGCGGTGCACGAGGCACTCGCAGAGAGGATCCTCGCCCGCGACCCGGAGGCGCCCGCCCTCCTCGCCGCCCATATCGGCACCACCGCCGAGATCGTCCTCGCTCTCCTCGGCGAAGCCCCACCTGACCGCTGAGGGCGGCGGGGTGACACCGCGCCCCCGGCGTCCCATCTTCCGCCCCGACCTTCAGCCTGCCGAGAGGAGCCCCCGATGCTCGACACCGCCGCCAAGCTGGTCCTGAAGGACCCGGACCTCTTCCGCCAGACGAACCGCGTCGGCGACGCCTGGGTCAACGCCGCCTCCGGCAAGACGCTCACGGTCAAGAACCCCGCCACCGGCGAAGCCATCGGCACCGTCCCCTCCCTCTCGCGGGAGGAGGTCCGCGCCGCCATCGCCGCCGCCAAGGCGGCCCAGCCCGCCTGGCGCGCGATGCTCGCGAAGGAGCGCGCGGCCATCCTCCGCCGCCTCTTCAACCTCATGATGGAGAACGTGGACGACCTCGCGGCCATCATGACGGCCGAGCAGGGCAAGCCGCTGACCGAGAGCAAGGGCGAGATCGCCTACGCCGCCTCCTTCATCGAGTGGTTCGCCGAGGAAGGAAAGCGGATCTACGGCGACACCATCCCGACCTTCAAGCAGGGCAGCCGCATCCTCGTGATGAAGGAGCCGATCGGCGTCTTCGCGGCGATCACGCCCTGGAACTTCCCCGCCGCCATGATCACCCGCAAGGCCGGTCCCGGCTGGGCCGCGGGCTGCACCGGCGTCATCCGCCCCGCCTCACAGACCCCCTTCTCCGCCCTTGCCATCGCCGTCCTGGCGGAACGCGCGGGCATGCCCGCCGGCGTCTGCAATGTCGTCACGGGTTCCGCGCGCGAGCAGGGCGAGGAACTCTCCACCAACCCCGATGTCGCCAAGCTCTCCTTCACCGGCAGCACCGAGGTCGGCCGCACGCTGCTCGCGCAATGCGCGGGAACCATCAAGAAGACCTCGATGGAACTCGGCGGCAACGCTGCCTTCCTCGTCTTCGACGACGCCGACCTGGATGCCGCCGTCGCCGGCGCCATGGCATCCAAGTTCCGCAACACCGGTCAGACCTGCGTCTGCGCCAACCGGATCTTCGTGCAGGAGGGCGTCTATGATGCCTTTGCCGAGAAGCTGAAGGCCGCGGTCGAGGGACTGAAGGTCGGCAACGGCATGGAGGCCGGCGTCACCCAGGGCCCGCTGATCAACGCCGACGCCGTCACGAAGGTCGAGGAGCACATCCAGGACGCCACCTCGCAGGGCGCGAAGGTCCTCACCGGTGGCCACCGCCACAAGCTCGGTGGCAACTTCTTCGAACCGACGATCCTGACGGACGTGCCGATCAGCGCGAAGGTGCTCAAGGAGGAGACCTTCGGCCCCATGGCCCCCCTTATCCGCTTCACGGACGAGGCGGAGGGAATCCGCATGGCCAACGACACCGAGTTCGGCCTCGCCGCCTATTTCTACGCCCGCGACGTCGGCCGCATCTTCCGCGTGGCCGAGGGGCTGGAGAGCGGCATCATCGGCATCAACGAGGGCATCATCTCCACCGAGGTCGCCCCCTTCGGCGGGGTGAAGGAGAGCGGCCTCGGCCGCGAGGGCAGCAAGTACGGCATCGAGGACTACCTCGAGATCAAGTACCTCCTCCTCGGCGGCCTCGGCGCCTGAGCATCGGCGGGGGAGGGGAGGACGCCTTCCTTCCCCCGCTTCAAGTCCCGCACCGCGCGCCCACCATGACCGGGACGCAGCACCGCCCCCTCCGGGCCAACCCTTGCGCGATCCGGCCGAAGCCACGACCTTTCCGGGCATGAGCGCCACCCACAGCCCCACCGCGACCCCCTCCCACGGGCATGACTTCGACCTTTTCGTCATCGGCGGCGGCAGCGCGGGCGTCCGCACCGCGCGCGTCGCCGCGAACCATGGCGCGAAGGTCGGCATCGCCGAGGCCCGCTTCTGGGGCGGCACCTGCGTGAATGTCGGCTGCGTGCCGAAGAAGCTGATGGTGCAGGCCGCCGAATACGGCGCATGGGCGAGGGACGGCGCCGCCTTCGGCTGGTCCTTCGGCGAGGCGCGCCACGACTGGCCCACCCTCGTCCGCGCCCGCGACATGGAGGTCGCCCGCCTCTCGGGCATCTATCGCCGCCTGCTGGAAGGTGTCGGCGCCGAGGTCTTCGAGTGCCATGCCCGCCTCATCGGGCCGCACGAGATCCAGGTCGGCGCCCGCAAGGTCACGGCGGAGCGCATCGTCATCGCGACCGGCGGCCACCCCATCCGCCCGGACTTCCCGGGCGCCGAGCACGCCTTCATCTCCGACGACCTCTTCACGCTGCAGGAGCGCCCGAAGCGCGTCCTCATGGTCGGCGGCGGCTATATCGGCCTTGAGTTCGCCTCCCTCCTCCACGGCCTCGGCTCGGAGGTGACGCTCGCCTACCGCCAGCCCCTCCCGCTCCGCGGCTTCGACGAGGAGATCCGCCAGGCCGCCGCCGAGGCCCTCACCGCCGACGGCATCACCATCCTCGCCGGCGAGAGCCCCGCCGAGATCACCCTGAACGGTGAAACCCGCATCGTCCGCATGACCAGCGGCCGCGTGGTGGAAGCCGACGCCGTCTTCCTCGCCCTCGGCCGCGTGCCCAACACGGGCGGCCTCGGCCTTGAAGCGGCGGGCGTCACCAGCCTCGACGGCCCGGTCGTCCGCACCGACGAGAACCACGCGACCAACGTGCCCCATATCTACGCCATCGGAGACGTGAACGACCGCGTGAACCTCACGCCCATGGCGACCGCCGTCGGCCACGCGCTGGCCGACACGCTCTTCGGCACCAGGCCCCGCCACGCCTCCTACGAGAACGTGCCCAAGGCCGTCTTCATCGCGCCCCCGATCGGCAGCGTCGGCCTGACGGAGGAGGAGGCCGCCCGCCTCGGCCCCGTCGAGATCTTCACCTCCCGCTTCACGCCCATGCGCCACACCATCACCCGCCGCGAGGGCCGGCGCGCGCTGATGAAGCTCGTGGTCGATGCCGAGAGCGGCGTCCTCCTCGGTGCCCACATGATCGGCGAGGACAGCCCGGAGATCATGCAGGGCATCGCCGTCGCCGTGGCGAACCGCCTGACCAAGGCGCAGCTCGACACCACCATCGGCATCCACCCGACGGCGGCCGAGGAATTCGTCACCATGCGGGTCGCCACCCGCCACGTCGGCAAGGCCGCGAAAGCCGCCTGAAGGGAAAGGGGGCGCCGCGACGCGCCCCCCGCCTCACGCCCGCGAGAAGCCGTAGAGCACCGCGGGATTGTCCACCAGCACGCGCTTGCGCGCCGCCTCGTCCGGCACCCATTCCGTCAGCAGGTCGAACAGCGCCGCGTCGTCCGGCTTCTCCGCCGGCTCCGTCACATGCGGCCAGTCGCTCGCCCAGACACAGCGCTCCGGCGCGCCCGTGGCATAGCCCCGCGCCACCGGCACCGTGTCCGACCAGCGCCCCGCCGGCCCGACCTTCGTGTCCATGTAGGCACCCGAGAGCTTCACCCAGGCCTTCCCCCGGTCCATCAGCCGCCGCACCGCGATGTAGCCGGGGTGCTCCACGCCCCGGTCCATCGGCACGCGCCCCATGTGGTCGAAGACGACCGGCGCAGGCAGCCGGGCAAACAGCGCCTCGTTCGCCGCGATCTGATCACCGAGCATGTGGACCTGCGTGTGCCACCCCATCCCGGCCACCCGCGCCGAGAGCGGTTCCAGCATGTCCAGCGTCGTCACGCCCGCCTGCACGAGGTTGAAGCGAATGCCCCGTACCCCCGCCTCGTTCATCGCGCGCAGGTCCGCATCGGTCACGGAGGTATCCACAACCGCCACCATCCGCGTCCGCTCCGGCCCCAACTCCCGCATCGACTGCAACTGCAGCCGGTTGTCGGTGCCGTAGGTGGAGGGCGTCACCAGCACCGAGCGCTGGATCCCCAGCCGCCGCGCGAGCGCCCGGTAGTCGTCGGACGACGCATCCGGCGGCCGCAACTCCGTCCGCGGGTCCGGCGGGAACCGCGCGTCGTAGGCGTGGTGGTGGCAATCCGTCGCCAGCGCCGGCGCCGCCGTGCGCGGCGGCTCCATGCCGACGGAAAACTTCACCGGCCCCGCCTGCCCCCGCACCATGGCCCCGGAACCCTGGGCCAGGGCAGGCCCTAGCCCGGCCGCCATCACCGCTCCCGCGCCGCCCAGCAGGGCAGCGCGACGGGACATGTTCTTGTCCATCTTTCCTCCCGGCGGCCCCGGCCACGATCCCTCGCCCAGGGCACCGCGAGAGCATTGCCCGTAGGTCCCGCACCGTCGAGGGTTTGCCAACCACCGTCCGTGGAACCGTGACCAGCGGCCGCCGGCACAAAGCCCCGGCGTAAACCTTCAGTGCCAGCCCGCCCCCAGGACGAGCCCCGCGAGTGCCAGCACCAGCGCCGGCGGCATCACCACCAGCCCGAGCCGCAGGAAGGCCCAGGTCCCGAAGTCCAGCCCCTCCCGTCGGATCGCAACGAGCCAGAGGATCGTCGCCAGCGACCCCGTGACGGAAAGGTTCGGCCCGAGGTCCACCCCGATGAGGATCGCGCCCGCCAGCACGGGCGAGGCCCCCGCCGCCTCCACCACCGCGCCCGAGAGCAGCCCCGCCGGCAGGTTGTTCACCAGGTTCGTCGCCACGCCGACCACGGCCCCGGCGGCGGCGGCGGTCTCCCCCGGCGTTCCCAGCCCCGCGCGCAGCAGTCCGGCCAGCGCCTCCACCGCCCCCGTCGTGCCCAGCGCCTCCACGAGCACGAAGAGCCCCGCCACGAGCGGCAGCACCCCCCAGGACACCCCCGCCAGCACCCCCCAGGGCGCCTGCCGCGTGATCCCCAGCACCAGTGCCGCCGTCGCCACCCCGCAGAGAAGGGTCGGAAGCCCCAGGTCGTACCCGCCAGCCGAGGCCGCGAGCAGCACCACGGCCGTCACCAGGATCCCCATCCCAGCAACCAGCCCGCCCCGCCGCAGCGGCACCGACTCCACCCGCGCTGCGATTGGCGCCGCCAGCACGCGCCGCTGCGTGACCCAGAGCGCCGCATAGGTCGCCCCCACCGCGAGAAGGGAGGGCAGGGCGAAGCGCCGCAGCCACTCCCCCAGCGCCGGCATTCCCTCCCCGAAGACCACGAGGTTCGCGGGGTTTGAGATCGGCAGGATGAAGGAGGCCGCATTCGCCACGAAGGCGCAGGCCAGCAGGTGCGGCATCGGCCGTGCCCCGGCCGCCCGCGCCGCGGCATAGACCGCCGGTGTCAGCACCACCGCCGTCGCGTCGTTGCTGAGGAAGGCGGTGACCACCACCCCCACGCCATACACCAGCGCCAGCAGCCGCCCCGCCGAGCCCCGCGCCGCCCGCACCGCGAAGCCCGCCAGCCAGTCGAAGAGCCCCTCGCGCCGCGCGACATCCGCCAGCAGCATCATGCCGATGAGGAAGAGGTACACATCCGTCCCGCGCAGCACGCCCCGCAGCACGGATGGCCAGGGCAACAGTCCCAGCACCCCCAGCAGCGCCGCGCCCAGCACTGCCCAGACTGCCTCCGGCCAGCGGAAGGGCCGCAGGATCACCCCCGCCGTCGCCAGCCCTGAAATCGCCCAGACCGCCGCCGCCGAACTCATCCTCTGGCCACCTGCATCGGCGCAGAGCCGCCGGGCGGCAGGCCCGCCTGAACCGTGGAATCGCGGGTTTCCGGCATGAGGAAGAGGTAGCCCAGGAATCCCGCCGCCGCGATCCCGCCCAGCACGAGGAAAGCGGCCGAATACCCGGCCCCGACGATCACCGCCCCCGCCAGGCTCGCGCTCAGCGCCGCCCCCAGCCCCTGCGCCGTCGCGATCGCGCCCTGACTGACGTTGAAGCGGCCGGTCCCC
Organism: Roseomonas aerilata DSM 19363; assembly: GCF_000711725.1. Taxonomy (GTDB): domain Bacteria; phylum Pseudomonadota; class Alphaproteobacteria; order Acetobacterales; family Acetobacteraceae; genus Roseomonas; species Roseomonas aerilata. Next base: position 133,682 of record NZ_JONP01000001.1, read on the forward strand.
CGCGTCAGGTCCGCCACCACCACCGGGAACAGCGCGCCGAAAACCCCCGCGCCCACGCCGTCCAGCAACTGCACCCCCAGCAGCCACCACGGGTTGCTCGAGAGCGTGTAGAGCACCCCCCGCAGCGCCAGCACGCCAAACCCCGCGAGGAAGAGCGGCTTGCGCCCCCAGGCATCCGCCTTCGCGCCCACCAGCATCGCCACCGGCACCATCACGCACTGCGCGGCCACGATGCAGCCGGCGACGAGCGAGGTCGCGTCCTCCTTCCCCACCACCTTCGTCAGCAACTGCCCGACCGAGGGCAGCATCGCCGCGTTCGCCAGGTGGAAGGTCGCCATCAGCCCCGCGAAGACGACCAGCGGCCGGTTCCCCGCCAGCGCGCGCCAGCCCGAGGGCGCCCCCTCAGCCTCCTCCTCGCCGTGCGCCATCCCCCGCGCCAGCTCGTCGTCGATCGCCCCGGCCGGCACCATCAGCACGGCGCCGATGCTCAGCACGGCCAGCGCACCCATGATCCAGAAAACCACCACCGGACCGAAGAAGAGCGCCGTCCCCGCCGCCAGCCCGGCCGAGACGGCGTTGCCCGCGTGGTTGAAGGCCTCGTTCCGCCCGATCCGGCGGGAGAAGGCGCGCGGCCCGACCACGCCGAGCGTGATCGCCGCCAGCGCCGGCGGGAACACCGCCCCCGCGATCCCCGCCAGCGACTGCGTGGCCGCGACGGCATAGAAGCCGGAGATGAAGGGCAGCAGCAGGCAACTCGCCGTCACCGCCAGCGCCGCCGCGACCACGACGGCGCGCTTGTGCCGCGTGCGGTCGATCAGCGCCCCCGCCGGCGTCTGCGCGAGCAGCCCGGCGATGCCCGCAATGGTCATGACCAGCCCGATCGTCGCCTCGTTCCACCCTCCGTTCGGCCCCCGCACCGCCAGCAGGTAGATCGCCAGATAGGGCCCGAGTCCGTCCCGCACGTCCGCCAGGGTGAAGTTCAGCGCATCGAGCGCGCGCAGCGCGCGCGTGGGAACCGCGGCGTCGTCAGGACGAGACATCGGGATGATCCGGAAGGGACCAGCCGCGAACGCCACGGAAGCAGGGACGGCTGCACCGTAACATTCCTCGTCCGGGGCTTCCCATCTCAGGCGGCGAGCTGCCGTACCTTCCCCGGGGAGGATCAACTCACCGCAACCCATGATGCGCTCGCGAATTCTCGCATGGCCGAACATGACGGCACGGTAATCCGCAAAACTCCCGTCCCGACGGAAGCGGGATCGCCCCCAACCGCCGAAGGAGCCTCCATGGCCGAAACGAAGGCAGCCGAGCGCCGCATCCTCACCGAGGCGGAGTACGAGGCGGTCGCCCGGACCCGCCACCCCGCCCTGGCCGCGATGCCGAGGGTGGAACTGCTCGCCCTCGCCCTCGCCCGGCGCCTGCGCGAGCATCGCGACAAGGCCCGCGACATCACCCATCACCGCCGGCGCGAGAGCCGCGGCAAGGCCGAGCCGCGCGGTGCCGGTCCCGCCCCGGGTGAAACCGGCACCGCCCGGAAGAAGGGGGTCTTCTCCGCCGCGCTCCGTCGCCTGAACAGCCAGATCGCCCGCCTGAACGACGCAGAGCGCGCGCCCAGCCAGGGCGCGATCGCCCGCAAGGCCCTGGCGATGAAGCGCACCAGCCAGCGGCTCCACCACCCCGCCCCCGGCCGCACCAGCGGCGAGGGCATGCGCGCCCTTCCGAACGAAGATGTCCGCACCGAGGTCGACCCTCGCCAGGTCGGCAGCGTTTCGCAGACGGTGAAGATCAATCAGGTCCGCCGCGACACCTGACCCGCCAGGTCCGGCCGCCCGGCGCCACCGCGCGCTGGGCGGACGCGCCACACACGTTAGCCCCGCCGAAAGGTCCCCCTCGGGGCCAGCATAGGAGCCCCAGGGATGACTGCCCCCGCGACCCTGCTCAACCGCCGCCTCCCCTCGGTACTGCGCAACTTCCTCGACAACTCCGCCTCGGGCGGCCTTGTTCTGATGGCCTCGGCGGTCCTCGCGCTCATCGTCGCGAACTCTCCGCTCTCCGGCGCCTACTTCGCCGCACTCAAGTCCTATATCGGGCCGCTGAACCTTCTCCACTGGATCAACGACGGCCTCATGGCCGTGTTCTTCCTGCTCGTCGGCCTCGAGATCAAGCGGGAGGTCCTGGATGGCCAGCTCTCCACCTGGTCGCGCCGCATGCTCCCCGGCATCGCCGCCGCCGGCGGCATGGCCGCGCCCGCCCTCATCTTCGTCGCCTTCAACTGGAACGATCCGAACACGCTCCGGGGCTGGGCCATCCCGGCGGCCACCGACATCGCCTTCGCCCTCGGTGTGCTCGCGCTGCTCGGCTCGCGGGTACCGACCTCGCTGAAGGTCTTCCTCACCGCGCTCGCCATCATCGACGACCTCGGCGCCGTCCTCATCATCGCCGTCTTCTACACGGGCGACCTTTCGGTGATGGACCTAGGCCTCGCGGGCGCGACCACCCTGGCGCTCGTCGCCCTCAACCGCATGGGGGTCCTCCGCCTCCTGCCATACATGCTGCTCGGCGCCGCCCTCTGGTTCTTCGTGCTCCGCTCGGGCGTCCACGCAACGATCGCCGGCGTGGTCCTCGCCTTCACCATCCCGCTGCGCGCGGCCCCCGCCGCGCCGGACGACCGTAAGGCCTCGCCCCTGCACCGGCTCGAGCACCACCTGCATACCTGGGTCGCCTTCCTCATCATCCCGATCTTCGGCTTCGCCAATGCCGGCGTCTCCTTCGCCGGCATCACCTCGGAGGCCCTCTTCGACCACCTCACCCTCGGCGTCGCCCTCGGCCTCCTCGTCGGCAAGCTCGTCGGCGTCTTCGGCAGCGCGGCGCTCACCATCCGCCTCGGCCTTGCCGACGTGCCGATGGGCGCGACCATGACCCAGCTCCTCGGCGTTTCCCTTCTCTGCGGCATCGGCTTCACCATGAGCCTCTTCATCGGGATGCTCGCCTTCGCCAACGACCCGCTGCTGCAGGAGGAGGTAAAGATCGGTATTCTCGGCGGCTCGGTGCTGGCAGGGCTGGCGGGCTGGGCCCTCCTCCGGGTCGCCCCGCGGGAGATCCCGGCACCCGGGGAGGGGAGGCGCCCGGTCCCCCAGGCCTGAGAGAGGGGGGGGGTGTGAACAACCCTTGCCCCGGCACCCTCCCTCGCTATGGTGCCCGACCGCCCCCCACTCCGGGCGCCGCCACACACGGAAACGTAGCAATATGCCCTCCTCCTCCTGGCACCCCGCCTCCTGGCGCGACATGCCGATCCGCCAGGTCCCGGACTATCCGGACGCCGCGCGCCTGCACGCCATGGAGGAGAAGCTCGCCCGATTTCCCCCCCTCGTCTTCGCGGGAGAGGCGGACCGGCTGACAGCGCTCCTCGCCCAGGCCGGCGAGGGCAAGGCTTTCGTCCTCCAGGGCGGCGACTGCGCGGAGTCCTTCGGCGACTTCCACGCCAACATCATCCGCGACACCTTCCGCGTGCTGCTCCAGATGGCCGTCGTCCTCACCTTCGGCGGCGGCCTGCCCGTGGTGAAGCTCGGCCGCATGGCCGGCCAGTTCGCCAAGCCCCGCTCAAGCGACAGCGAGACCCAGGGCGAGGCGACGCTCCCCTCCTACCGCGGCGACATCATCAACGGCGCCGAATTCACGGCCGAGGCCCGCACGCCCGATCCGGACCGGATGCAGTTCGCCTACCTCCAGTCCGCCGCGACCCTGAACCTGCTGCGCGCCTTCGCGACGGGCGGCTTCGCCGACCTGCACGAGGTCCATCGCTGGAACCTCGGCTTCGTCGCCCGCTCCCCTCTGGCCGAACGCTACGCCGACATCGCCCAGCGCATCGACGAGACGCTGCGCTTCATGGCCGCCTGCGGCATGAACAGCCTCACCGCGCCGCAGATCCGCGAGACCGAGTTCTACACCTCGCACGAGGCGCTGCTGCTTCCCTTCGAGGAGGCGATGACGCGCGAGCCCTCCACCCATCCCGGCCGCCACTACGCCTGCTCCGCCCACTTCCTCTGGATCGGCGACCGCACCCGCCAGCCGGACGGCGCGCATGTGGAGTTCCTGTCCGGCGTCGCGAACCCGATCGGCCTGAAGGTCGGCCCGACGACGGAGATCGACGACCTCCTCCGCCTCTGCGCCCGCCTGAACCCGGACAACACGCCCGGCCGCCTCACCCTCATCGCTCGCATGGGCGCGGCCAAGATCGAGGCGAAGCTCCCGCCGCTCATCCGCGCGATCCAGCGGGAAGGCGCGAAGGTCACCTGGCTGACCGACCCGATGCACGGCAACACCCATTCCGCCGGCAGCTACAAGACCCGCTCCTTCGACGCGATCCTCGGCGAGGTCCGCGGTTTCTTCGACATCCACCACGCCGAGCGCACCAACCCCGGCGGCGTGCATGTCGAGATGACCGGCCGCGACGTCACCGAATGCCTCGGCGGCGCGCACCGGCTGACGGAGGCCGACCTCTCCGCCAACTACGCCACCTTCTGCGACCCGCGCCTGAACGCCGAGCAGTCCCTCGAACTCGCCTTCCTCGTCGCGGAGGAGCTGAAGTCCCGCCGCGGCACCGACCTCCGCCTCCAGGCCGCGCAGTAGGGGCGCCGCACGATGGACAATCTTCCTCCTGCCCCCGCGCTGGAAGCCGACATCGCCGCGCGCACGGATGTCTACTTCAAGCGGACCAAGGCCATCGTGCAGCGCTTCGGCGACGCGCGCGTCACCTACGCCATCTTCCTCCGCCGCCCTGTCGTCTCCGCGCCACGCCTCATGCTCGACTGGCTGAACACGGTCGCCGCCGAGCGCGGCACGGCGATCGAGGTGGAGCTGATGCACAAGGAGGGCACCTGGGTCGGCGCGGGTGATCCCATCCTCTACGTCACCGGCTCCTTCGCGCACCTCGCCGATCTCGAAACCCTCCTCCTGCAAAAACTCGGCTCCGCCTGCGTGGCCGCGCACAACGCCTACCAGATGTGCCTCGAACTCCCGCACATCGCCTTCCTGGCTATGGAGGCTCGCCACTGCGCCGGTGCCGAGATGCAGGAACTGATGGCCTATGCCGCCAGCGTCGGCGGCAACGCCGCGAAGGAGGAAGGCGCGCAGGGCTTCATCGGCAACGCCAACGACGCCACCGCCCATTACTACGGGGCCAACAGGGGCGGCGGCACCATGCCCCACGCCCTCATCGGCTACGCGGGCAGCACGCTGCGCGCCGCCGAGATGTTCCACGAGACATTCCCGGACGAGAACCTCACCGTCCTCACCGACTATTTCGGCCAGGAGGTGACGGACGGACTCGCCGTCTGCCGCCGCTTCCCGGAACTCGCCGCCGCCGGCCGCATGGCCGTGCGCCTCGATACCCATGGCGGCCGCTTCCTCGAAGGCCTCGACCCCGCCTCCTCCTACGCGGTCATCGAGCGCCACACCCCGGGGGCCATCCGCCGTTACCGCAGCGAGAGCGAGTTGCGCCACCTCGTCGGCACCGGCGTCTCCGCCGCCGCCATCTGGCGCATGCGCGACGCGCTGGACGAGGTCGGTTTCGACAAGGTCCGCATCGTCGCCTCCTCCGGCTTCGGCGTCTCCAAGTGCCGCGTCATGGCCGAGGCGCGTGCCCCGATCGACGTCATCGGCACCGGCAGCTTCATCCCGGATTCATGGGGCGAGACCTACGCCACCGCCGACATCGTCGCCTATGACGGCGTGCCCCGCGTGAAGGTGGGCCGCGAGTTCCTGCTGCGCGGGAAGAGCTGACGGCGGAAGGCGCGCGGCGCCGCCCCTAGCTCAGCGCGATCCGCTTCACCGGCCCCGCCCGCATCTCGCGCGCCGCCGCTTCCGCCAGCGGCTGCAGCCCGTAGACGAGGATGCCCTGCTGCATGCCCTCGGCCTTCACGTTGAACACGCCGTCCAGCGCGAAGCCCGCTCCCTCCGGCACGAAGCCGCCGTGCAGCACGATCTCCATGGCCTCGGGACGCGCCAGCTGCACCATCAGCATGTCCCGGTCCGGCTTCACGGAGAGATCCGGCCCCTCCGCCCTGGCCGCCGTCACCCGCATCGACAGCACCCGCCCGGCGTGCTGCGACACGAAGCGCGCGAAATCCCCGGCATTCCCCGGGGCGAGTGCCCCCTGTAGCTCCTCCAGCACCGCCGCCGGGCCCTGGGCCCACGCGGCCTTCGCCGCGAGCAGCAGTCCCCCGAGCCCCAGCGCGCCCCGCCGTCCCGTCGAACCGTCCATGCCCCGGGTCTCCTCCGATGATCGTCCGTTCACCGGAACCAAACTCCCGAGGCCGGGGAAAGGCGGCAGCCTCGCCCGGACACCGGGCAAGGGCGCCGCGGCGCCTAGCGCTGCTGCGCCAGCGCCGGCGTCCCGCCCATGCGGTGCTCGCGCAGGCTGGCAGCGGCCAGCAGCAGCGCCAGCACCGGCATCACGGCCGCGGCCAGGGGCACCGCCCAGAGGCCGGGCCCGTGGTCGATCACCCAGCCCCCCACCGAGGCGCCGAGCGCGTTGCCGAGGTTGAACGCCGCGATGTTCAGGCTCGAGGCCAGGCTCTGCCCCGCGCCCTCCGCCCGCTGGAGCACCCACATCTGCAGCGGCGCGACGGTGCCGAAGCCCGTGACGCCCAGCAGGAAGACGAAGGCCACCGCCGCCCAGCCACTGTGCTGCGCCACCGTCATCAGCCCGAGCACGAGTGCCAGCGCGAGCAGCGAGCCGAGCACGGCCCGCCCGAGGTTGCGGTCCGCGAGCCGGCCGCCCGCCAGGTTGCCCACGACCATCCCCGCACCGAAGACGAGCAGGATCGGCGACACCGCGGCCTCCGAGAACCCGGCAAGCCGCGTCAGCGTCGGCGCGATATAGGTGAAGACCGCGAAGACGCCGCCGAAGCCGAGCGTGGTCATCGCCAGCCCCAGCAGCACCGGCTTTCGCAGCATGGCCCGCATGTCCGCCCGCCAGTCCGAGGCCTCCGGCGGCGCCGTGTCACGGGGAACGAGAGAGGCAATCACCGCCAGCGCCACCACGCCGATCGCGGCCACCGCCCAGAAGGTCGCCCGCCACCCCTCGTGCTGGCCGAGCCAGGTGCCCAGCGGCACGCCGAGGATATTGGCGACCGTCAGCCCCGTGAACATCATGGCGATGGCCGAGGCGCGGCGGTCCGGCGCCACCAGCGAGGTCGCGACCACCGAGCCCACGCCGAAGAAGGTGCCATGGGCAAAGGCCGTCACCACGCGCCCGGCCATCAGCAGCCCGTAGCTGGGCGCCAGCGCACAGGCGAGGTTGCCGACGGTGAAGATGACCATCAGCCCGAGCAGCGTGCCCTTCCGCGGCATTCGCGCCGTCGCGGCCGTGAGGATGGGCGCGCCGAGCACGACGCCCAGCGCGTAGCCGGAAATAAGCAGGCCCGCCGAGGCGATGGAGACGCCGAGATCGGCGCTCACCTCCAGCAGCAGGCCCATGATGACGAATTCCGTGACGCCGATGCCGAAGGCACCGGCCGCCAGGGCGTAGAGGGCGAGGGGCATGAGGAAGGGGCCTCCAAGAGGGGCAGGGTTTCTGTCGTAGCCAAGATGGACAAGACGCGGACGGTGACCTAGGGGCCTTTCCGGCACATCATTTGTGAACGTGGTTCAACATGGCCGAGACCTTCCGCCCCGGCTTGAACAGATCGGGCGAGATGGAGGTCCTCGTCCGCGTGGTCGAGCTCGGCGGCTTCTCCGCCGCCGCCCGGGCGGCTCGGATGACGCCCTCCGCCGTCAGCAAGCTCATCGGGCGGCTGGAGGCGCGACTGGGCGCAAGGCTCATCAACCGATCCACCCGCCGCCTGCAGCTCACCCCGGAAGGTGCCGCCTTCTACGAGCGCGCCGTGCGGATCCTGGCAGACCTGGAGGAGGCGGAGCGCGCCGCGGCGGGCGGCGAAAGGCCGGTCGGCCGCATCCGCCTCAGCATCAGCGTCTCCTTCGGCGTGCACCTGCTAGCCCCGCTGCTGCCGGAGTTCCTGGAGCGCCATCCCGGCCTGACCCTCGACATCGTCCAGACGGACGCCGTGGTGGACCTGCTGGCGGAGCGGATCGACGTGGCCGTCCGCGCCGGGCCGCTCCGCAGCTCAAGCCTCGTCGCCCGCAAGCTCGGGGAGACCGGTCTGCACATCGTCGGCAGCCCCACCTACCTCGCGCGCCACGGCGAGCCGCGGAGCCTGGCGGAGTTGGAAGGCCACAACCGCCTCCACTTCGGCTACGCCCGCGCGGTCGAGGGCTGGCCGCTGCTCAGCGACGGCCAGCGCGTGCTGGTGCCGCCCGTCGGCGTGGTGCAGGCGAGCGACGGCGAGGCGTTGCGCCACCTGGCCATCGCCGGTGTCGGCCTCGCGCGCCTGGCCGTCTTCACCACCCGCGCCGATGTGGAGGCCGGCCGCCTGCGCCCCGTGCTCGAACACCTGAACCCCGGCGAAATGGAGGAGGTGCACGCCGTCTGGGCCGGCGGCAGCGGGCCCCTGCCGGCGCGCGTGCGGGCGCTGCTGGACTTCCTGGCGGAACGGGCGCGCGTCGGATGAGGGCCGGAGCCCCTACCGCATCGAAACGCCCTTCTGCCCCGCCTCCATCCGCTGCCGGATCATCGCCTGCTCCTGCTTCGAGCCCTCGGCATCCGTGAAGAAGGTGAAGATCGCGAAGCGCCGTCCGCGCGTGACCGGCAGTGCCTCGTGCAGCATGTCGCAGCCGAAAATCGCGGCGCCCCCGGTCGGCGGCTCGTGCAGGTCCGGCCCGAATTCCGGAAAGCGCAACTCCCCGCCCTCGTAATCCCCCGTGTTCAGGTTGAGGCTCATCGCGAAGCGCCGATGCGCGGTGAAGGGCGTCCGGTTGTCCCGGTGCGCCTCGAAGGCCCCCGCATCCGCCGCGTCGTAGCACCCGATCCGCGGCACCTCGTAGGAGGCGGGGACGAAGCGGAAGGCCCGCGCCATCTCCGGCACCACGCGGCGCATCAGCCGCGCCTGGAAGGTCTCGTAGAGCGCGCGGTCATCGAGGAACACGTCCGCCCGCCGCTTGATCCGGTGCGCCCCGGCGGCATCCACGCCGCCCGCCACACGGTCGCGCTGCTTCTCGCCCCGCTGCCAATGCGCCAGCAGCGCCGCCACCAGCGCCGGCTCCAGCACATCGGGCACCAGCAGCACCGGCGCCCCCGTGCGTCGCACCGGCGGCGCGGGCGGGGAGGGGGGGAGCGCCGCCAGCGCCGCCCGCACTCCCGCTTCCACCGTCTCCCCGCGCCCCGCAAAGGCCAAACGCCCGCGCGGGGAGACCAGCGCCACCCCGCCGCTCGCCAGCCCCAGCGCCCGGAACACGCCCCCCGGTGCATCGAACAGCCACCCCGGCCGAGCCTCGCCGTGCGGCGCCCGCCCTTCGACCACGAAGAGCAGCGCCCCGGCTTCCCGCGCCAGCGCCTCCGCCTCGCCCAGCCCCTCCGCCGGCGCACCGAGCACCAGCAAGCGCGGCTGCCCGGCAATCGCTTGGCCCATGAGGTCGAAGGGCTCGCCCGCGGCATCGGGCAGGACGATCGGCGGCAGGTGGTCGCCGACCAGGAACATGGAACGGTCGCTCATCCCTGCTTTCTGCCGCCGCCCCGGCCGCCGCGCCAGCGCCTTTCCGCTCGCGCGCAACCCCCCTAGGGTCCGCCGCCCATGACCGCCCCCCTCCGCATCGCGCTCGCCCAGGCCAACCCGCGGCTGGCCGCGATCCAGGCCAACGCCGCCCGCCTGCGCGCCCTCCGCGCCCGCGCCGCCGCCCTCGGCGCCGATCTGCTGGTGACGCCCGAGTCCTCACTCTCCGGCGCCGTGCCCGCCACCCTCGCGGCCCATCCCGACTTCGCCGCCGCCCTCACCGCCACCCTCGCGGCCCTCGCCGCCGAAACAGCGGACGGCGGCCCCGCCCTCCTCCTCGGCGCCCCCTGGCGGAACGGCGCGGCCCTGCACGAGGCGCTGCACCTCCTCGACGCCGGCACCCTCCGCAGCCGCGCCGCCCACGAGCCCCGCGCGGGCTACGACCCCGGCCCCGTGCCCGGCCCTGTCGCCTTCCGCACCGCCCGCCTCGGCCTCATGCCCGCGCGCGACGGCCGCGGCCCCGCCGTCGCCGAAACCCTCGCCGAGACGGGCGCCGACCTCCTCATCGCCCTCGATTCCCCGCCCCATGCCCCCGGCGCCGCGGAGCGCCGCCTCCAATCCGCCCTCGCCCGCGTGGTGGAGAACGACCTGCCGCTCATCCGCCTCGACCGCCTCGGCGCCGAGGACGAAGCGGCGCATGATGGCGGCGCCCTCGTCCTCAACGCCGACCGCAGCCCCGCCCTGATCCTCCCGCCCTTCGCCGAGGACACGATCACCCTCACCGAATGGCACCACGACGGGACCGTCTGGCGCTGCGCCCCGCAAGCCGCCCCACCCCCCATGCCGGAGCACGAGGCGACCTGGCGCGCCCTCCTCCTCGCGCTCCGCGACCATGCGGAGCGCTGGGGTGCCACCTCCTTCCTCCTGCCCCTCTCCGACAGTCCGGAAAGCGCCCTCGCGGCGACCCTCGCTCGCGACGCCTTCGGCTCCGCCGCGATCCGGGCCATCCTCCTGGAAGGGGAGGGGGAGGCCGCCGCCCGCGCTCTCGGCCTCACCGCCGAGCGGATCGATCTCTCCCCCGCGCGGGCAACCCTGGCCGCCATCCTCCCCGCTACGCCCGGCCTCGCAGCCCGCCTGCGCGAAGCCGCCCTCGACACCCTCGCCGAAGCGGGCGGCATGCCGATCCTCACCGGCACCCTCGCCACCAGCACGGCGGAAGCCTTCGCGCCCCTCCGCCACCTACCCCCCGAGACCCGCGCCGCCCTTGCCGCCTGGCGCGTCGCCCTCCGCCCCGAGAACCTGTCCGGCGCCCCCTTCGAGGCCGAAATCCCGCACCCTCCGCACGGCGCTACCCCGGACCCTTCCCGCCACCTCTGGCAAAGCCTCGCCCGCGAGGACTACAAGCGCCGCCGGGCCCCGCCCGGCGTGGCGCTCACCCCGCCCGCCCGCCCCAGCCCGCCCAACCCCCAGGGAGCCGCGACGCCATGAACACGTCCCCCCAGCCGGCCGCCCTCGGCCCCTTCGTCCGCATCAAGGACCTCTCTGGCGCGAACGGCGACGATCCCGTGGAGGAGATCCGCGGCTTCACCACCGTTGCCGACGCCGCCACCTTCGCCCGCCGCTACGTGCGGGACAGCATCGAGCGCTGCCGCGCCCCCGGCATGGACGCCGAGGCCGTGCTCGCCGCCTGGTTCGCCTTCGGCGAGGACGCCGAGGCCCTGGACCCCAGCGGCGACCACTGGACCTCCGCCGCCGACATCCGCGCCTTCGCCGAGAAGCCCCCCCGCAGGAAGAGCGAGCGCGACTGGCGCGCCCTCGACCCCCGCCGCGACCGCGATGAAGAGGAAGACGACGACATGGGCGGCGAGGAAAGCGCGTGAGGGTCCGCTTCGCCCCCAGCCCCACCGGCTGGCTCCATGTCGGCAACGCCCGCATCGCCCTCACCAACTGGCTCGAGGCGCGCAAGCGCGGCGGCACCTTCATCCTCCGCCTGGACGACACGGACACGGGGCGCTCGAAGCCCGAATTCGCCCAGGGCATCGAGGAAGACCTGCGCTGGCTCGGCCTCGACTGGGACGAGTTCTTCCGCCAGTCCGACCGCATCGAGCGCTACGTGGCCGCCGCCGAGGTCCTGAAGAAGAAGGGCCTTCTCTATCCCTGCCTCGAGACCGAGGAGGAGCTGAACTACAAGCGCGAGCAGCGCAGGAAGCAGGGCCGCGCCCCTATCTACGACCGCGGCGCCCTCAAGATGACGGCGGAGCAGCTCGCCCGCGCCATCGAGAACGGCAAGTCCCCGCACTGGCGCTTCAAGCTCAACACCCGCACCGTCACCTGGCAGGACGGCGTGCTCGGCGACCGGCAGGTCAAGCTCCCCAGCCTGTCGGACCCGGTGCTGATCCGCGCCGACGGCAGCTTCCTCTACACCTTCACCAGCGTGGTCGATGACCTCGAAACCGGCATCACCCACATCATCCGCGGCGAGGACCACGTCACCAACACCGGCATCCAGATCGACATCCTCGAAGGATTGTCGGGCCGCCCCAACCGCCTCCACTTCGCCCACATGCCGCTGCTGACGGACGCCGAGGGCGGGCAGCTCTCCAAGCGCCTCGGCAGCGTCTCGCTCCGCCAGTTCCGGCGTGACGGCATCGAGCCCGCGGCCCTCACCGGCTACCTCGCCGCGCTCGGCACCTCGAACGATCCCGTCGCCGCCAGCCCGCGCGACCTCGTGCGGCTCTGGGACATCACGCGCGTCTCCCACTCCGCCGCGCGCTTTGACACGAAGCAGCTCCTCGCCCTCAACCGCAAGCACCTGCACGCGCTGCCCTTCGAGGCCGTGAAGGATCACCTGCCGGACGGCGCCGACGAGCCCTTCTGGCTCGCCATCCGCGGCAACCTCGACCTGCTGCCCGAAGCCCGGGACTGGCACGAGATCGCCCGCGGCGAGATCACCGTCCGCCCGCAGCCGGAGGAGCGCGCGCTGCTCGAAGCCGCCATCCAATCCCTGCCGCCCGAGCCGTGGGACGAGACGAGCTGGCCCACCTGGACCGCCGCCATCGGCCAGGCCACGCAGAAGAAGGGCAAGGCGCTCTTCCTTCCGCTCCGCCGCGCCCTGACGGGCGAGGACCACGGCCCCGACCTCAAGACCTTCCTGCCGCTGATCGGCCGCGCCCGCGCGGCGTCCCGGCTGCAACGCGCGATCGGCTGACCATGCACCTGCACTTCCACGACAGCGCCCGCCGCGAGAAGGTCGAGTTCCGCCCGATCGACCCGGACCACATCCGCCTCTACGTCTGCGGCCCGACCGTCTATGACCTCGCCCATCTCGGCAACGCGCGCCCCGTCGTCGTCTTCGACGTTCTCGCCCGCCTGCTGCGCCGCGCGTTCCCGCGCCTCACCTATGTCCGCAACATCACGGACGTGGACGACAAGATCAACGCCCGCGCCCGCGAGAGCGGCGAGCCCATCTCCGCCATCACCGCCCGCACCGCCGCCGACTTCCACGCCGACATGCAGGCGCTGAACTGCGCGCCGCCCGACATCGAGCCGCGCGCCACGGGCAGCATCCCCGAGATGATCGCGCTCATCGAGCGCCTGATCGCCAACGGCAACGCCTATGCCGCGGAGGGCCACGTCCTCTTCTCCGTCGCCTCCTACCCCGATTACGGCCGCCTCTCCGGCCGCAGCACGGATGAGATGCTCGCCGGCGCGCGCGTCGAGGTCGCTCCCTACAAGCGCGACCCCGGCGACTTCGTCCTCTGGAAGCCGAGCGACGACGAAACGCCGGGCTGGGACAGCCCCTGGGGCCGCGGCCGCCCCGGCTGGCACATCGAGTGCTCCGCCATGGCCTGGAAGAACCTCGGCGAGGAGTTCGACATCCACGGCGGCGGCGCCGACCTCCTCTTCCCGCACCACGAGAACGAGGTCGCGCAATCCTGCTGCGCCTTCCCTGGCACCCGCTTCGCGCATCTCTGGATGCACAACGGCATGCTGCTGGTGGACGGCGAGAAGATGTCGAAGTCCCTCGGCAACTTCCTCACCGTGCGCGACATCCTCCAGCGTGGCCCTTGGGCCGGCGAGGCCTTCCGCCTGCTGCTGCTGAAGACGCATTACCGCGCCGCCCTCGACTACACCGCCGAACGCCTCGACGAGGCGCGCGCCGAACTCGACGACCACTACGCCCTCCTCGTCCGCGACCTTCCCGCGCCCGACGCCGACGACGCCACCGTCGCCGACATGGTCGCCTGGGCGCTGGAACCGCTCGCCGACGACCTCAACACCCCGCTCGCCGTCGCGCGCCTCCGCGACCTCCGCGCGCTGGAGAACGTCATGCAGGTCGGCGGCTCGATGACGGCCGTGCTCTCCCGCGCCGGCCGCGACTGGAAGCCGAAGCCCGGCCAAGCCGGCGCCGCGCTCCGCGAAGCCGCCGCCGCCCTCGGCCTCCTCCCCTCCGACCCCCAGGCCTGGCGGAAAGGCGGGGCAGGGGAGGGCGACGACGCGGAAATCGAGGCCGCCATCAACGCCCGCCTCGCCGCCCGCGCCGCGAAGGACTGGGCCGAGGCCGACCGCATCCGCGCCGACCTCGCCGCGCGCGGCATCGTGCTCGAGGACGGCAAGGGCACGACCACGTGGCGCCGCGCCTAGCCACCCCCGCCGACATCCCCTTCGTCATGGCCGTGGAGCGCATCCCCGGCCATGACGCCTACATCAACCTCTGGACGGAGGAGCAGCACGCCGCCGCCCTCGCCGGCCCGGACCACGCGTACCTCATTGCCAGCGGCCCGGACGGCGAGCCCGTCGGCTTCGCCATCCTCTCCGACCTCCGCGATCCCCACGGCAACCTCTGCCTCAAGCGCATCGCCATGGCCGCCCCCGGCCGCGGACTGGGCGCCGCCTTCCTCCGCGCCGTCACCGCCTGGACCTTCGGCAACACCGCTGCCCATCGGTTCTGGCTCTATGTCGTCGCCGCCAACGACCGCGCCCGCCACGTTTACCGCGCCCAGAACTTCGCGGAGGAAGGCACCCTTCGCGAGGCCCGCCTGGAGGCGGACGGCACGCGCACCGCGCTGATCCTCATGTCCCTCCTTCGTCGCGAATGGAGCTCCCAGACGAGTCGTTGACACCGCCCGGCCTGCCGTTGTCGGCTCGCCATAAGCGGCCGCCCCGGCCCGCACAGGAGGCCGCGATGTCCGACCCCCGCACCATCCCCGCCGCCACCCGCCGGGGTCTCGCCACCCTGGCCACGGCGCTGGCCGCCGGCCTTGCCCGCCCCGCCCTCGCGGCCTTCCCCGATCGCCCCCTCCGCCTCCTCGTCGGCTTTGCCCCGGGCGGCACGGTGGACACCATGTCCCGCATCCTCGCCCAGGGCATGAGCGGCGTCCTCGGGCAGCAGGTGGTGGTCGAGAACCGCCCCGGTGCCGCCGCCAACATCGCCGCCGAAGCGGTCGCGAAAAGCGTCCCGGACGGCACCAACCTTCTCTACGGCGTCTTCTCCCACGCCGTCGCGCCCGCCCTGCTGCGCCTCACCTACGACCCGCTGACGGACCTCACCGGCGTCTCCCAGGTGGTGAAGGTGCCCGTCTTCCTCTTCGCCGCTCCCAACGCGCCCTTCAACACCGTCCAAGAACTCGTCGCCGCCGCGAGGGTAAGGCCCGGCGCCATCACCTTCGCCTCCGGCGGCGTCGGTTCCTCCGCCCATCTCGCACCGGAGCTGCTGGAGCGTCGCGCCGGCATCTCCCTCGTCCACGTCCCCTTCCGCGGCGGCGGCCCGGCGCTTCAGGCCCTGCTGGCCGGCGACGTGCAGCTCCTCTGCGACACTCCCCAGACCTCCACGCGCGGCTTCCTGGAGGAGCGCAAGTTCAAGGCCATCGCCGTCATGGCCGAGGCCCGCCTGCCCAGTTACCCCGACATCCCCGCGATCAGCGAGGCCGGCCTCGGCAGCGGTCTCGAGGTCCAGGCCTGGCAGGGTGTCCTCGTCCGCGCCGGCACGCCGCCCGAGATCGTGGAAACCCTCCACGGGGCCATCCTTCGCGTCATGGCCATGCCCGAGACTCTCGCCCGCGTCGAAGCCCTGGCCGTGGAGGCCGCCCCGAGCGACCCCGCCGCCTTCACCGCCTTCTTCCGTGCCGAGGTCCGCCGCTGGACCGCCGTCGCGCGCGAGGCCGGCATCACCGCGCAGTAGCACAGGCCACGCGATGAGGGCTGCATCCGGTCGACAGGCCCCGGCGGCTGGAACCGGGCTCCGAATGGGATGGGGCGTCTTCCTCGCCTGCTGGCTCGCCGCGGCCGCCATTGCGCTAGCCCTCGGCCGCGACACGAGCTGGGACCTGCGGAACTACCACTTCTACAACGTCTACGCCCTGCTGGAGGGCCGGTGGAGCATCGATCTAACCCCGGCGCGGGCGCACACCTTCCTCCACCCCGGCCTCGACCTGCCCTTCTACCTCCTCACGCAGAGCCCCCTGAACGCCTGGCCGCGCACGGTTTCGGCCCTGCAGGCCGGCTATGCGGGCCTGCTCGCCTTCCTGGCTATCGCCCTGGCTAATCTCGCCCTCCACGGCGACGCCCGCCGGGTGACGCCTGCGAGCGCACTGGCCGCCCTCTTCGGTCTGACCGGCGCCGCAACCCTGCCGGAGGTCGCCTCAACCTATAACGACATCCAGACCGGCTGCCTCGTCCTCGGCGCGCTGCTCGTCCTGCTCCTCGCCCCGGTTGCCGAGGGCACCCCTCGCGCGGCAGGGCTGCGGTTGCTGGCCGGATTCCTCGGCGGCGCCGCCATGGGCCT
This sequence comes from Roseomonas aerilata DSM 19363, assembly GCF_000711725.1. GTDB lineage: Bacteria > Pseudomonadota > Alphaproteobacteria > Acetobacterales > Acetobacteraceae > Roseomonas > Roseomonas aerilata. Next base: position 150,074 of record NZ_JONP01000001.1, read on the forward strand.
GAAGCTCACAGCCTTCATCTTCCCGCCCGCCCTCGCGCTCGCGGCGGTCGTCGCAGCACGCGGCGGCGCGGCGCGGCTGCGTGCCCTCGGCCCCCTGTCGCTCGGCGGAGCGCTGGGCTTGGCGATCACCTACGGCCCGTGGGGGTGGTTTCTGTGGCAGCGATACGGAAACCCCTTCGGCTCCTTCGCCAACAACATCTTCCGCTCGCCGCTCTTCCCGCTCGAAGGGCAGCGCGACGAGAGCTTCCTGCCAGACAGCATCGGTACGGCAATCATCTACCCCTTCATCTGGGCCCGCCGCTCGGTCGCGGTCGTGCTGGAGCCGCCGCTCGCCGATCCGCGCTTCGCCATCAGCCTCACCGCGCTCCTGCTCGCCATCATCCTGGCGGCCTGGCGCCTCCGCCGCGCCACCCGGAGCCCGGCGAACGGCAGGGAGGAGGTGGCCGCCCGCTCGACGGCGGCCATCCTTGCCTTCATCCTCGCGGGCTATGCCGCCTGGCTCGTGACCTTCTCCATCCTGCGCTACACGGTCCCGATCGAAGCCTTGCTCGGCATCCCCGTCTGGGCCGCCGCGCGCGAAGTCCTGCTGGTCTCCCGCCCCGCCGGCGCCCGGATCCTGCCGGCCGGATGGTGGCGCGCCGGCGCGACACTCACCCTCGCCACCGCCTTCTTCATCTGCGCCATCGTTACGGAGTACCCCGCCCACCCGCGCGAGCCCTTCTTCTGGGAGCGCGAACCCCGGGGCGCCGCCGTGCTCTCCGTTCCCCGCGCGCCCCTGCCGGAGGGCTCGCTCGTCGTCCTGCTCGGCCCGGCCGTGTCCTTCGTCGCGCCTTCCCTGGCGGCGCCCGGTGTCCGCTTCGTCGGCGGTCCCAACCCCAACTGGGCAGGCGCGGCATCCGATCCGGCCAGCTACGCGGCGCTGGTGCTCCGGGAGGTCCGATCGCATCCCGGGCCGGCCTTCCTGCTGCTGGAGGACCCTTCCGGCTACGACACGGAAGCCGCGGAGGTGCTGGGCATCACCTTCGACTCGGCCTCATGCCGCCTGGTGCCGAACAACGTCACCCGGGTGGTCCGGCTCTGCCGCTGGCGGTAATTCGACGCGCCGCCCTCCCTGGGCAGGGCAGGAACCCCTTGCCGAACCCCGCGCCGCACGGCATGGGCCGCCGCATGAGCCTTGACGCATGACCGGCAGAGAGGGCGGCGCCGCCCTGGAACCCCCGCCGGGCGAGAGCCCCATCGTGGTCCTCGTCCGCCCGCAGCTCGCGCAGAACATCGGCACCGTCGCCCGCGCCATGGCGAATGGCGGCCTGTTCCACCTCCGCCTCGTCGCCCCGCGCGACGGCTGGCCCCAGTCCACCGCCTGGCGCGCCTCCTCCGGCGCCGACCGCATCCTCGACGCCGCCACCGTCCACGAGACGGTGGAGGACGCCGTCGCCGACTGCCACCGCGTGCTCGCCACCTGCCCGCGCCCGCGCCACGTCATCATCCCCGTCCTCACCGCCCGCGCCGCCGCCGCCGAACTCCGCTCCATCAACTCGGGCAGCCTCCGCGCCGCCATCCTCTTCGGCCCCGAGCGCGCCGGCCTCGACACCGAGGACCTCGCCCGCGCCGACACCCTCGTCCGCTACCCTCTCAACCCCCAGCACATGAGCCTGAACCTCGCCCAGGCCGTGATGATCCTCGCCTACGAGTGGTGGACCGCCGAGGAGCCCACGCCCCCGCGCGCCTTCATGACGAACGAGACCCGCGTCGCCACCAAGGGCGAGCTGGAGGGCTTCCTCGGCCGCCTCGTGCGGGAGCTCGACGCCTGCGGCTTCCTCTCGAACCTTCCCAAGCGCCCGGGGATGGTCCGCAACCTCCGCCACCTCTTCGAGCGCGGCGAGGTGACGGAGCAGGAGCTCCGCACCCTCCACGGCGTCGTCACTGAACTCTCCCGCGGCCGCGTCGCCCGCGGCGGCCCGGCCGCCCCCGAACCGGGGGGCACCGACCCTGGAACGGTGGACCCCCAGATCGACGGTTAGCCATCCGCCCACCAGCCGTGCCAGTCTCCCGGTATGGAAACGACCAGGACCCCTGGCGACGAGCAGGGGGGTGACCGCCGCCCGATCGCCGCGCGCAACACCGGCCCCGCCAATGCCCTCGCCGCCTGGCTGATCGCGCGCCGGGCCTCGCCGAACGGCATCTCCGCCGCCGGCATGGTGGCCGGCCTCCTCGCCGGCCTCGCCCTCGCCGGCACCGCCTGGTGGCCGGGTGCGGCCCGCCCCCTATGGATCGCGGGCGCCCTCCTCATCCAGCTCCGCCTGCTCGCCAACCTCATGGACGGCATGGTCGCTATCGGCCGCGGCGTCGCCTCCCCGGTGGGCGAGCTCTGGAACGAGGTGCCCGACCGCGTCTCCGACACCGCCGTCCTCCTCGGCCTCGGCATCGCCGCCGGCAGCCCCGCCTGGGGCCTCGCCGCCTCCCTCGCCGCCATGGCCACCGCCTATATCCGCACGACAGGCCGCGCGGCCGGCGCTCCCAGCGACTTCCGCGGCCCCATGGCCAAACAGCAGCGCATGGCCCTCGTCACGGCCCTTGCCGTGTGGTGCGCCCTCACGCCCCTCTCCTGGCAGGGCGCGCTGCCGGCCTGGGCACTGATCGCCATCACCGCCCTCGCCACCGTCACCGCACTCCGCCGCCTCCTGGGCACCGCCCGCGCGCTGAGGGCGCGCGCATGATCCCGCACCCCGAGGGCGGCGCCTTCGCCCACCCCGTCACCACCGGCATCATCCTCGCCACCCTGGCCGTGCTCGCCGTCTCCGGCCTCGCCATCCTCTGGCTCTCGCACTCCGGCCGCGCGAAGCCCGAGTTCCGGCGGGAACTCTGGCTCCGCTGGGCCTCCTGGTGCGTGCTGCTGCCGCTGATGCTCGGCCCGGTCCTCATCGGCCGCGTGCCCACCATCCTCGCCGTCACGATCCTCTCGCTCGCCTGCTACCGCGAATACGCCCGCGCCACCGGCCTCTTCCGGGAACGCGTGCTGAGCCTCGTCATCGTCCTCGGCATCCTCGCCGTGAACTTCGCGGCGCTCGACCACTGGTACGGCTTCTTCGTCGCCCTCTGGCCGCTCACCGCCTGCGCGCTCGCCGTCTGCACCATCCCGCTCGACCGCCCCGCTGGCTACATCCAGCGCACGGCGCTCGCCATCCTCGCCTTCATGCTCTTCGGCGCGGGCCTCGCCCATCTCGGCTACATGGCGAACGACCCCGGCTACCGCCCGCTCGTTCTCCTGCTGCTCACCGCCGTCGCGCTGAACGACGTCGCGGCCTTCACCTGCGGCAAGCTCATCGGCGGCGCGAAGCTCCTGCCCGCCACCAGCCCGAACAAGACCGTCTCCGGCGCCATGGGCGCGGTCGTCGTTACCACCACCCTCGTCGCGCTCGTCGGCGCCGCCATCTTCCGCGGCACGCCGCTCGCCAATCCCGTCTGGCTGGTCGCCATGGGCGCGCTCGTCAGCGTGGCCGGGCAGGCGGGCGACCTCCTCCTCTCCTCCATCAAGCGTGACCTCGGCATCAAGGACATGGGCACCGTCCTGCCCGGCCATGGCGGCGTGCTGGACCGCTTCAACTCCCTCCTCCTCGTCGCGCCCGCGGTCTTCCACCTCGTCGGCTACTTCGTCGGCTTCGGCCTCACCGTGCCCACGCGCGTCATCACCGGCTGAGTGCGGCATGGACTGGAATCTCCGCCCCGCCCGGGATCTCGGCCTAACGCCTGCTGACCGCCTCCGCAGCCTCGGGCGGGAGCCCGGCCTCGTGGGCCTCGCCGTCAACACGGCCTGGCGCCGCGCCGTCCGCGCCTATCTCCGGACCGCCCACCGCTTCCGCATCGAGGGTCACGACAACCTCCCTCGCAGCGGCCCCTTCGTCATGATCGCCAACCACGCGAGCCACCTCGACGCCCTCGCCCTCTCCGCCGCCCTCCGCGGCCCCGCCGCCCGGCGCGCCCACGCCCTTGCCGCGGGCGACCTCTTCTTCGCCAACAGCGCCCGCGCCGCCCTCTCCGCCTATGCCATCAACGCGCTGCCCGTCTGGCGCGGCCGCAGCCGCCGCGGCGACCTCGACACCATGCGCGCCCGCCTCGCCGAGGACTCCCTGGCCTATATCCTCTTCCCCGAAGGCACCCGCAGCCGAACGGGGGAGATGGCCCCTTTCCAGCCCGGCCTCGGCATGCTCGTGGCCGGCACCGACATCCCCGTCGTCCCCTGCTGGCTGGAAGGCGCCCGCGAGGCCTGGCCCGCCCAATCCCGCCTGCCAAGGCCCGGTCGCCCGCTCACCCTCACGATCGGCCCGCCCCTCCAGTTCCCGGAGACGCGCAACGACCGGACCGGGTGGGAGGCGGTTTCCTCACGCGCCGAAGCGGCCGTTCGGGGGCTCGCTCCTTCCCGGCAAGGCGGCGCCCAGACTGCCGGGGGCGGGCAAAAGCCGCCCAAACCAGTTTAGCGCCCGCGGATCGACTCCCCCGCCATCAGCCGCTTCAGCGTCCGCTTCCCCATCGCATAACCGATCCATCCCGCGATCGGCCCGGCCGGGATCACCAGCACCCAGCCGGCATGGGCGTTCTGGGTCACCATCCCCAGGCCGACCGCCAGCATCAGCCCCCCCACCAGCGCCCCGAGGACCCCGGCCGAGAGCCCGAGGAGGAGGATTTCTTCGCGCATGCCCATGCCGCCCGGTATGGCACCGCCCCGCGCTTTGGCAAGGTTCGTTTGACAAGCACGCCCGCATCCCCTATCGGCCGCGCTCTTCCCGGGAACGTGGACGTGCCAAGGGGCCTTTGCCCCGGAACGGCGCGCGCCCGCCTTCGGCAGTTCCGCCGAAGGACTACCAGGACAACATCACGGGCATCGGCCACACCGCGAATGCGGGGGCGTAAACCCGGACCGCACTGAAAGGACCCGGCGCATGACCAAGCGCGCGGAAAGCAAGTACAAGATCAACCGCCGCCTCGGCGTGAACCTCTGGGGCCGCGCCAAGTCCCCGATCGCCAAGCGCGAGTACGGTCCCGGCCAGCACGGCCAGCGCCGTAAGAACAAGCCGACCGACTTCGGCATTCAGCTGATGGCCAAGCAGAAGCTCAAGGGCTACTACGGCAACATCGGCGAGAAGCAGTTCCGCAAGTACTACGACGAGGCCGTGCGCCGCCGTGGCGACACCTCCGAGAACCTGATCGAGCTGCTCGAGCGCCGCCTCGACGCGGTGATCTACCGCATGAAGTTCGCGGTTACCCCCTTCGCCTCCCGCCAGTTCGTCAACCACGGCCATATCACCGTGAACGGCAAGCGCGTGAACATCCCCTCCTACCTCGTGAAGGATGGCGACATCATCGAGGTGAAGGAGAAGTCGAAGGGCCTGACCGCCGTGCTGGACGCCGCCCAGTCCGGCGAGCGCGACGTGCCCGAGTACATCCAGGTGGACCACCGCCAGATGAAGGGCAGCTTCGTGCGCGCCCCCAAGCTGTCCGACGTGCCCTACCCCGTGCAGATGGAACCGAACCTCGTCGTCGAGTTCTACTCGCGCTAATAAAGGTTCGAGTTCTACTCGCGCTAATAAAGGTTCGAGTTCTACTCGCGCTGATAAAGGTTCGAGTTCTACTCGCGCTGATAAAGGTTCGAGTTCCTCTTGCGCTGATGGGTTCGCGCTGAACCCTGCGCCCATCGCAGCGTTGCCCGGACGGCCGGAGGGGATACCCTCCGGCCGTCCTCGTTTTCAGGGAATCGCCCGCGTGCAGCAGGACCACCTCCGCCGCCTCCTCTGCCTGCTCCTCCCCTGGGCGCAGATCCTCGTCGCCTTCTTCCCCGCACTCGGCATGGGCACCTCCATGGCCGCGGTCGCCGCCGCCTCCCGAACCCCGGTTGTCCCGGCCGGCTACGCCTTCTCCATCTGGAGCCTCATCTTCGCCCTTGCCGCCGCCTACGGGATATGGCAATTTATTCCTGCCAACCGCGGAAGCCCTCTCGCGCAGCGCACCGGCTGGCCGCTCGCCGGCGCCTTCGCCGCCAACACGCTTTGGGAGTTCATCTCCCAGCTCTCCGCCAGCGTCGGCTTCGGTCTCTTCCTGATCATCGTCATCGGCACGGCCTGCGCGCTCACGGCCCTCTTCGTCGCCCGCAACACGCCGGAGGCGGGCCTCGGCGCCCGCTGGATCGTCACCCCGCTCACCGGCCTGCTGGCGGGCTGGCTCACCGCGGCCAGCTTCGTGAACCTCTCCACGGCCGCCCGCACGGCCGGGATGATGCCGGAACACGGCATCGGCGCGACCCTCTTCGCGGTCGTCATCCTGCTCGCGGCCGGCGGCGCCGCGGCCGCCATCGCCTGGCTCCTCCGCCGGGACGCCGCCTGGTTCGCCGGCGCGGTCGGCTGGGCCTTCCTGGCCGTGATTGCAGCCAATCTCGGCATCAACCAGGTGAACATCCCGGCCGCCCTGGCCGCCGCCGTCATGCTCGCCCTCGTCGCCGCCGTCACCTGGCAGCGCCGCCGCGCGACGACGCTCGCCGCCTAGCCGCCTAGCCGCCCCGCCGTAGCCGCGGCAGTACCAGCAGCGCCACCACCAGCAACTGCCCTGCCGCCAGAAGCTGCGGCAGCAGCCAGCTGCCCGTCAGCGTCACCAGTGTGGCGAAGATCGCCGGTGGGATGAGGTAGCCGAGGAAGCAGAGCGTGCTCGACCCCGCCGTCGCCTCCGCGATCCGCCCGGGCGGCGAGAGCCGCGCGACCTCCGCCTGGTAGATCCCATTCCAGCTCGCCACCAACGAGCCCGCGAGACCGCCGATCGCCAGCGTCGGCAGGAAGCCGAGTGGAGGGAGCAGCACGAAGACCGCCACCACGGCCGCCCCGCCCAGCCCCTGGCCGATGAGGTTCATCGCCGCATTGCCCGTCCGGTCCGCCGCCCAGCCGAGCACCACCCGTGCCAGCACCCCGCCTGCCTGCATGGCCGCGAAGACCATGCCCGCCTCCACCAGCGTCATGCCGTGGGTCTCCGTCAGCCAGGTGACGGCGAAGGCGAAGAAGCAGCCCTGCACGGTCGCGAGCGAGCAGGCGAGCGCCGTCAGCGGGGTCAGCAGCGGGTGCAGGCGCAGCGCCGCAAAGGGTCCGACGATGTTGCGCCGGCTGAACAGCGCGCGCATTCCCACCGGCCGGTCCGGTTCCCGCTCCACGTCGAGGGAGGCGCGGCTCGGCTGGATGACCAGGGCCGACACCACCGCGATCCCGACGGCGAGCGCCAGCGCCCCGGGCCAGCCCCAGGCCACCGCCACGGGGGCGAGGACGAGCCCCGCGATCATGCCGCCGAGCGGCGCGCCCGCTTGCTTGATGGAGAAGATGAGGGAACGGTGCCGTGGCGGCGCCGTCGCCGCCAGGATGCGGCTGCCCGCGGGCGGCGTGGGCCCGTAGCCGAGGCCGATCATGACGGAGGCCGCGGCCAGCGCGATCGTGCCGCCGAGGGAGGCCAGGGCCATGCCCGCTGCCCCGATCAGGGCGCCCGCCTGCAACGTCCTCACCGGACCGAGCCGGGCGAGGATGGGGCCGCCGAGGATGAGGAAGACGAGCACGCCGAGCGTGCCGAGGGCCGAGAGGTGGCCCGCCGCCTCGGGCGGCAGGCCGGCGCTGCCGGTCAGGAGCGGGGCGAGCACCGGCACGCCCTGGTTCAGGAAGGCCGCCACCGTCTGCATCAGCAGCGTGACGGAGAGGGCGACCTTCCAGGAGGCGCCGGCGAGGCTGCCCGAGTTGTCGGGCGGCACGCCGCCGGCCAGCGGCTCAGGCCGCCTGGGAGTGGGGGACGCCGTTCTCGGAGAGAAGCGTCGCCAGCTCGCCGGACTGGAACATCTCGGTGATGATGTCGCAGCCGCCGACGAACTCGCCCTTCACGTAGAGCTGGGGGATGGTCGGCCAGTTGGAGAAGGCCTTGATGCCCTCCCGGATCTCGCCGTTCTCAAGGACGTTCACGCCCCGGAAGGGCACGCCCATGTGGGAGAGGATCTGCACGACGCGGGCGGAGAAGCCGCACTGCGGGAAGACCGGCGTGCCCTTCATGAAGAGGGTGACGGGGCTCGCGTCGATTTCGGACTTGATCTGCTGGAAGACCGGGTTGTCGGACATAGGGGTGACTCCTTCTACTCGGGGGCGGAGGTCTGGAGGGCGAGGGCGTGCAGCGCGCCGCCCATGCGGCCCTGGAGGGCCGCGTAGACGATCTGATGCTGCCGCACGCGAGGGATACCGCGGAAGGTCTCGGAGATGACGGTGGCGGCGTAGTGGTCGCCGTCGCCGGCCAGGTCCTCGATCGTGATGCGGGCGTCGGGCAGGGCGGCGCGGATGAGCGCCTCGATCTCGGCGGCGGGCATCGCCATGGGCGGGGTTCCTCTCAGGCGTCGCGCATGAGGGCGGGAAGGGTGCCCTCATGTGCGGCGCGCAGCTCGTCAAGGGATATGGCGGGGTGGCCGGGCAGCGCCAAGGCCCCCGTGGTGCCTGCCGCGCGGGCGATGGTGCGGGCGGGAAGGCCGGCGGCCTTGGCGGCGGCGAGCAGGGCGGGGGCGTCGGGGGTGGCGCAGAGGTAGCGGGCCTGGTCCTCGCCGAACCAGAAGGCGTGGGCGGGGATGCCCTCGGGCGCGCTCTCGATGTTGAGGCCAAGGTTGGCGGCCAGCGCCATCTCGGCGAGAGCGACGAGGAGGCCGCCGTCGGCGAGGTCGTGGCAGGCGGTGATGCTGCCTGCGAGGATGCGCTCGCGGACGAAGTCGCCGTGGCGGCGCTCGGCGGCGAGGTCGATGGGCGGGGGGGCGCCTTCCTCGCGGCCGGCGATCTCGCGCAGCCACAGGGACTGGCCGAGATGGCCGCGCGTCTCACCGAGGAGGACGATCTCCTGGCCGGCGGCGGGGGCGAGGCCGGTGGCCTTGCGGGCGTCCTCGATCACGCCGACGCCGCCGATGGCGGGGGTGGGGAGGATGGCCTGCGGGTGATCGACGCCGCGGGTCTCGTTGTAGAGGCTCACGTTGCCCGAGACGACAGGGTAGTCCAGCGCCTCGCAGGCCGCCTTCATGCCGCGGATGCAGGCGGCGAACTGGCCCATGATTTCGGGGCGCTCGGGGTTGCCGAAGTTCATGTTGTCGGTGATGGCCAGCGGCTTCGCGCCGGTGGCGGTGATGTTGCGCCAGGTTTCCACCACGGCCTGGGCGCCGCCCGTTTCCGGGTCGGCCGCGCAGTAGCGGGGGGTGGTGTCGGTGGTCATCGCCAGGGCGCGGGGGCTGTCCTCGAGCTTGACGATGGCGGCGTCGGCGGCGCCGGGGCGGCGGACGGTCTGGCCGCCGACCGTGCTGTCGTACTGGTCCCAGATCCAGCGGCGGGAGCATAGGTCGGGGGAGGCGATGAGGGTGCGGAGCGCGGCCGGGATGCCTGCCGGATCCTCGAAGGTGGCGGGGTCCAGCAGGGGCTGCTTCGGGGTTTCCGCGGTGGGGCGGCGGTAGAGGGGGGCTTCGGATTCGAGGGGGGCGAGGGGGATGTCGGCTTCCAGCTTGCCGTTGTGGCGCAGCGTGATGCGGCCGGTGTCGGTGATGTGGCCGATGACGGCGAAGTCCAGCTCCCACTTGCGGAAGATTGCTTCGGCGACGTGCTCCTCGCCGGGCTTGAGTACCATGAGCATGCGCTCCTGGCTCTCGCTCAGCATCATCTCGTAGGCGGTCATCCCCTCCTCGCGCTGGGGGACGTTGTCCATGACCAGCTCGATGCCGACGCCGCCCTTGCCCGCCATTTCCACGCTGGAGCTGGTGAGGCCGGCGGCGCCCATGTCCTGGATGGCGACGATGGCGTCGGTCTCCATCAGTTCGAGGCAGGCCTCGATGAGGAGCTTTTCGGCGAAGGGGTCGCCGATCTGGACGGTGGGGCGCTTCTCCTCGGCGTCCTCGGAGAATTCGGCGCTGGCCATGGTGGCGCCGTGGATGCCGTCGCGGCCGGTCTTGCTGCCGACATAGACCACCGGGTTGCCGATACCGGCGGCGGCCGAGAGGAAGATGCGGTCCTTGCGGGCGATGCCGACGGTCATGGCGTTGACGAGCGGGTTGCCGTTGTAGGCGGCGTGGAAGTTGACCTCTCCGCCGACCGTCGGGACGCCGACGCAGTTGCCGTAGCCGCCGATGCCGCGGACGACGCCGTCCAGGATGCGCTTCGTGTTGGGGTTGTCGATGGCGCCGAAGCGCAGCGCGTTGAGGTTGGCGATGGGGCGGGCGCCCATGGTGAAGACATCGCGCAGGATGCCGCCGACGCCGGTGGCGGCGCCCTGGTAGGGCTCGATGAAGCTCGGGTGGTTGTGGGATTCCATCTTGAAGATGGCGGCGAGGCCGTCGCCGATGTCGATGACGCCGGCGTTCTCGCCGGGGCCGTGAATGACCCAGGGGGCCTTCGTCGGCAGTTCCTTCAGCCAGACGCGGCTCGATTTGTAGGAGCAGTGCTCGCTCCACATCACGGAGAAGATGCCGAGTTCCGTGAGGGAGGGGTTGCGGCCGAGGATGGTGAGGACGCGGTCGAACTCGTCGCCCTTGAGGCCGAAATCCTTGGCGAGGGCGCGGGCCTTCGCTTCGTCCAGCAGGTTCGCGGGGGTTTCGAAGGGCGGGTTCGGCATGGGCGGGTTTTGGGCAGGGGTTTGCTGCTTGTCGAGGGGCCTTTCGGGGGTGGGGGTGGGTGTCGGGCGCATGGCGGTGCTTACGGCCAGGCCAGGCGGACGGAGCGGGGGATGCGGGCGCGGCCCCTGGAGGCCTTGAAGAGGTGTTTCAGGGCGCGGAGGCGGGTTTTCAGGGCGGCGATGCCGCGTCGCGTGGTGGGCAGGGTGGCTGGGAGGCTGCGGGCGCAGAAAGCGGACAAATCGGGGTCCGGGAGGAGCCAGGGCGGCGCGGGGAGGGCGGAGCGGAGGCCGATTCGGCGGATGAGGAGGATGAAGGGGAGGCCGAGGAGGCGGTGGGCGCGGACGATCAGGTGCTCGACGCTGCGGAGGGGGTGGGTTGGTGGGGCCTCGGCCAGGGCGATGAGAAGGCGTTCCCATAGGCCGGCATGGGTGAGGCGGCGGAAGTGGCGGGCGATGGTGTCGGGGGTGGCGTGGTCATCGGGGGCTTCGCGCCAGGGGGCGTGGCGGGCGGTGGTGTGGAAGATGGCGTCCATTCGGGCGCGTAGGTCGGGCATTTTGCGGCCGGCGGGGGAGCGCGGGAGGACGTAGGGAAGGAGGGCGAGCCACTGGGAGTCGGTGAGGGGGGACCAGGGGAGGGGGGTGGTTAGGCGGGCGGCGTGGGGGAGGGGCATGGCTTGCATCATGCGCTTTGATGTTAGATTTGTCAATTTATTCCTGGGTGAGCGCGATCGGGTTCTCCGCTCCCTCTTCGCTGAGCAGCGCGCCGATGGTGTCGGCAACATGCGTGACGACAGGGTCATTCCCGGAGCGGTCGTGCCAAGCCAGGTCGAGGCGGAAGCCTTCCATCCGAAGGGGTGGGTTCCGGACCGCGAGGCTGGGATCCGCCGGAATGCAGCGGGACGGGAGTGCGGCGATCAGGTCCGAGCCGGCAAGCAGGGGCAGGACCATCAGGAAGCTCGGCACCACGACGCCAACGCGGCGTGACAGGCCGCGCCTTGCCAGGACCGTGTCGAGGGCGGTTTCGGTCGCGCCATGGCCTGAGACAACGACGTGCGGGAAGGCCAGCCAGCGGGCGAGGTCGAATTCCGCCGCCGCGGGATGCCCGCGCCGCATCACGACAAGGTAGTGTTCCTCGAGAAGTGCGCGCTGGCGCAGCGGGGGCTCGACCACCGGGAGGATGGAGGCGACGAGATCGGCCTCCGCGCGGGAGAGACGGGTCAGAGCATCGGACGCGCCCGCCCATGGCAGAAGGGCGGGGGTGACGCCGGGTGCGGTCACGGCCAGAGCGGCTCTGAGCTTCGCCACGAGGGCGGTGGCGGGTGCGTCGGCGATGAGGATGCGGACGACCCGCCGTGCGTTCCCGAGCGAGGGTGGCGGGAGTTGCAGGACGCCGCGCATCGCGCCGAGTGCGTCCCGCAGCGGAGTCCGCAGCGCCTCGGCCCTGGGGGTCGGGCGGAGGCGCCCGCCCTCGCGCTCGAGCAAGGGGTCGTCGAAGAGGTGCCGCAGCCGCTCCAGCGCATTGGAGGCGGCGGGCTGGGAGAGGCCGAGGCGCCGCGCGGCCCGGGTGACGTGGGCCTCCTCCAGGAGGGTGTCGAGAACGACCAGAAGGTTGAGGTCGACGCGGCGCAGATCATTCATGCGATCCATCATGCACTATGCGGAATATCCGTTGGAGATATGATTGCGGCGGCTCCAGCTTCCTCACGGACAAGAGGAACCAATGCTGTGGCCGAAACACTGATCCTGCTCTGCCATCCGGATTACCCGTCATCGCGCGCGAACAGGGCGCTGGCCGATGCGGCGCGGACGGTGCCCGAGGTGGAGGTGGTCCACCTCGACGCGCTCTACCCGGATGGGCGGATCGACGCCGGGCCGGAGGTGGCCCGGCTGATCGCCGCGCGGCGCCTCGTTCTGCAGTTCCCGGTGCAGTGGTATTCCACCCCGCCGCTGCTGAAGTCGTGGCAGGACCTAGTGTTGACCCGGATGTTCTACGTCAACGCGGAGGACGAGGGCGCTCGGATCGCCGGGCGCCCGGTGATGGTGGCTGCCACCGCGGGCAACCGGCCGGAGGCCTACAGCGAATCCGGCGTGAACCTCTTCCCGCTTTCCGACTTGCTCCGCCCGTTGCAGGCAACGGCGCACCGCTGTGCGCTCGAGTGGCAGGAGCCGTTCCTGAACTTCGGCGCAAGGTCCGCCTCCAACACCGCGCTGGAGGCTGCGGGGCAAGCCTATGCGGAGAGGCTGCGCGCGTTGGCGGGTGGTTAGCGGCAGGTCGGCGCTGCGGCCGGGTTCGGCGCTGCGTCGCCCCCGGCGGGGCGAGAGCAGGGATGCGCGGCGGTTCTGCTTGAAGGAACGATGGACGTGTTCGGCGGTTTGAAGGGACGGGGCTCCGCATTGGGCCAACTGTCGAGAGGATGCCGCTGAATGCGATGGGCGCTGGTTCTGGTGGTGGGCGCGCTGCTGGCGGGGTGCTCGGCGCCGTCCGAACTGGGCGGTGGGGACCGCGCCCTGGTCGCGGGCCGCACCTATGTCGTCACGGGCGCCTCCAGCGGCTTCGGGCGTGGCGTGGCGGAGAAGCTTGGGACCTATGGGGCGAATGTCGTGCTGGCGGCGCGGCGGGGGGCGGTGCTGGAGGAGGTGGCGGCCAATGTGCGGGCCGGGGGCGGGCAGGCGCTCGTGGTGCCGACGGATGTGAGCGACGCCGCGGGGGTGGAGCGGCTGGCGCGGGCGGCGCTGGATCGGTTCGGGCGGATCGATGTCTGGGTGAACAACGCGGCGGTGGCCTCGATCGGGCGGTTCGAGGAGGTGCCGCTGGCGGATCATGCGCGGGTGGTGGACGTGAACCTGAAGGGGTCGATCTACGGGAGTTACGCGGCGCTGCGGCGGTTCCGGGCGCAGGGTTCGGGCGTGTTGGTGAATGTCTCCTCCGTGGAGGGGCGGGTGCCGGTGGCCTATCACGCGAGCTATGCGGCGACGAAATCGGCGCTGATCGGGTTGGGGGCGGCCATCAACGAGGAGTTGCGGCAGGCGGGGTTGGGTGAGGCGATCCGGGTTTCGACGGTGGAGCCCTGGGCGGTCGATACGCCGTTCTGGGACCATGCGGGGAATTACACGGGGCGGGCGGCGCGGATGTCGATGATGGACGGGCCGGAGGCGGTGGTGGATTCGATCGTCTGGATGTCGGTGCATCCGGAGGCGGAGTACCCCGTGGGGTGGAAGGCGCGCGGGGCGGTGCTGGGGAGCCGGATTGCGCCGCGCCTGGCGGAGCGGCTGGCGGGCGGCGTGGTTCGGCGGGCGCAGTTCGAGGAGGCGCCGGCGGCGCCGGTGGGGCCGGGTTCGGTGCACGAGCCGGTGGCGGTGGGGACGGGCGTGGACGGGGGCGTGCGGGCGCGGATGGAGGCGGAGCGGGCGGGGCGGTAGGGCGGCTCGTCGCACCGCTCTTTGGGGGGCGGGGTCCGCTCGCCGCGCGGGCGTGTCGGGGGCCGGGCTTGCGCCCGGCGCCCGGTCAGACCGCTCCGTGGGCCTCGACGTAGAGGGCGTAGAGGGAGTGGGAGGCCGTCATGTAGAGGCGGTTGCCCTTGGGGCCGCCGAAGCAGAGGTTGGCGCAGCGCTCGGGCAGGCGGATATGGGCCAGGGGCTTGCCCTGGGGGTTGAAGACCATCACGCCGTCGAGGTCGTCCGGCTTGCCGCGGAGGTTGTAGACGCTGCGGGTGCCGGTGCGGGTGGGTTCGGCCTCGAGGTTGCCGTCGCTGCCGTAGCCGACCCAGAGGTTGCCGTCGCGGTCCACGCGGAAGCCGTCGAGGGCGGCGGAATCGGTGGCGTCGATGAGCTTCACGCGGTTGGAGAGGGTGCCGTCCGCGCCGACGTCGTAGGCGAAGAGGGAGCGGGCGGGGGCGGGGTTGCGGCCGACGACGTAGAGCTTCTTCTCGTCCGGGGAGAAGGCGAGGCCGTTGGGCAGGACGAGGTCGGTGATGACGGCGGTGAGCTGGCCGTCCGGCGTCAGGCGGTAGACGTTGGTGGTGGCTTGCTCGGGGGTGGCGCGGGAGCCTTCCCATTCACCGGCGATGCCGAAGGTGGGATCGGTGAACCAGATGGTGTCGTCGGACTTCACGACGATGTCGTTGGGGGCGTTGAGGCGCTTACCCTCGAACTTGTCGGCGAGGACGGTGATGGAGCCGTCCTTCTCGGTGCGGGTGACGCGGCGGGTGACGGAGTGCTCGCAGGTGACGAGGCGGCCCTGGCGGTCGCGGGCGTTGCCGTTGGCGAAGTTGGCGGGGTGGCGGAAGACGGTGCAGGTGCCGTCCTTCTCGCTGTATTTCATGATGCGGTTGTTCGGGATGTCGCTGAACAGGAGGTAGCCGCCGTCGTCCGGGAACCAGACGGGGCCCTCCGCCCAGCGGAAGCCTGTGGCGAGCTGTTCGACGGTGCTGCTGTAGAGGCGGTACTTCGCGAAGGACGGGTCCAGGATCTGGATGGCGGGGTCGGGGTAGCGCTGGTTCGGCGTGAAGGGGAAGGACTGGGCCGCGGCCTTGCCGGCGGCGGCGATGCCGGCGGCGCCGAGCAGGGCGCGTCGGGTGGTGGTCATGTGTGTTTCCTCCGTGGCGCGACGAGTCGGCGCGCCGGCAGGAGGGATGATGGACATGGGGGGTGCGGGGTTCGCAACCCTGTGGGCGGCGCGATGTGGCGCGCCGCGGCACGGATTGCGTGGGCGGCCGGCGCCGCGTCAGGCGGAGACGAGGGTCTCGGCGAGGGAGGTGAAGAGGGGGAGGCCGTCCTCGCCGCCCATGAGGGGGTCCACCAGGTCCTCGGGGTGGGGCATGAGGCCGAGGACGCGGAGGTTGGGGGAGAGGATGCCGGCGATGTCGCGGGCGGCGCCGTTGCGGTTGGCGTCGGCGTAGCGGAAGGCGACGAGGCCTTCGCCCTCCAGGCGGTCCAGCGTCTCGTCGTCGGCGAAGTAGTTGCCGTCGCCATGCGCCATGGGGGCGCGGAAGGTGGCGCCCTTCTGCCAGCGGGAGGTGAAGGGGGTGCCGGCGCGCTCGACGCGCAGGACGCAGTCCATGGAGAGGAAGCGGAGGTTGGCGTTCTGGAGGAGGGCGCCGGGGAGGAGGCCGGCCTCGCAGAGGATCTGGAAGCCGTTGCAGACGCCGAGGACGTGGCCGCCCTTCGCCGCGAAGTCGCGGACGGCGGGCATGATGGGGGATTGGGCGGCCATGGCGCCGCAGCGGAGGTAGTCGCCGTGCGAGAAGCCGCCGGGGAG
This sequence comes from Roseomonas aerilata DSM 19363, assembly GCF_000711725.1. Lineage (GTDB taxonomy): Bacteria > Pseudomonadota > Alphaproteobacteria > Acetobacterales > Acetobacteraceae > Roseomonas > Roseomonas aerilata. Next base: position 165,966 of record NZ_JONP01000001.1, read on the forward strand.
GACGACGAGGTCGGTGCCGGCGGGGAGTTCCGTCTCGCGGTGGAAGGTGATGCTGGGCTTCCTGCCGGTCGCGCGCTGGAGGGCGATGGCCATGTCGCGCTCGCGGTTGGTGCCGGGGAAGAGAAGGATCGTGGCGTTCATCGCTGGAAGACCCTGAGCCAGTGGAGGCCGCCGAGGACGGCGATGGTGAGGATGGCCGCGATGGCGGCGGCGGTGACCCAGCGGTCGAGGCTGACCTTGCCGCGGGCGAGGAGGCCGGGGGGGCGCTTCTTCCCCCGCGCGGACGGCGCGGGGCGCGCGGCGGCCAGGCGGCGCTCCCGCCAGGAGAGGAGCATGGAGATCAGGACCGTCAGCACGGTCATGATCAGGAGGCTGGCCTTGATCACCGGCTGGGTGCGTCTCTCAGGCGATCTCGACGCGGAAGGACTCGATCACCGTGTTGGCGAGGAGCTTCTTCGCCATGGCTTCGGCGGCGGCCTTGGCGGCGGCGGGGTCGGTCTCGGCGAGTTCGAGCTCGATGACCTTGCCGGTGCGGACCTCGCCGACGCCCTCGAAGCCGAGGGTGCCGAGGGCGTGGCCGATGGCCTTGCCCTGGGGGTCGAGGACGCCGTTCTTCGGCATGACGAAGACGCGGGCCTTGGTGGTCATTGCATCAGCTCCGGGCCCTTGAGGTCGCGCACGCCGGCCTCGGGGAGGATGCCGAGGCGGCGGGCGACCTCCTGGTAGCCCTCCTCGACCTTGCCGAGGTCGCGGCGGAAGCGGTCCTTGTCCATCTTCTCGCCGGTCTTGGCGTCCCAGAGGCGGCAGTTGTCGGGGGAGATCTCGTCGGCGAGGACGATGCGCATCTCGTCGTTCTCGTAGAGGCGGCCGAACTCGAGCTTGAAGTCCACGAGGGAGATGCCGACGCCGAGGAAGAGCCCGGTGAGGAAGTCGTTCACGCGGAGGGCAAGGGCGACGATGTCGTCGAGGTCCTGCGTCGAGGCCCAGCCGAAGCAGGTGATGTGCTCCTCGGAGACCATCGGGTCGCTGAGGGCGTCGTTCTTGTAGTAGTACTCGACGATCGAGCGCGGGAGGCGGGTGCCCTCCTGGATGCCGAGGCGGGTGGCGAGGCTGCCGGCCGCGATGTTGCGGATCACCACCTCGAGCGGGATGATCTCGACCTCGCGGATGAGCTGTTCCCGCATATTCAGGCGGCGGATGAAGTGCGTGGGGACGCCGATATCTGCCAGCTTCATCATCAGGTGCTCGCTGATGCGGTTGTTCAGCACGCCCTTGCCGGTGATGACGCCCTTCTTCGCGCCGTTCCCGGCCGTCGCGTCATCCTTGAAATACTGGACGAGGGTGCCGGGCTCCGGGCCTTCGAAGAGGACCTTCGCCTTGCCTTCGTAGAGCTGTCGCCTGCGGGCCATGAGGGGTTCCGAAACCTGTGCGGCCGCTTCGCGCGCGGAACTCCCGTCCCGACCGCGGCGGCGATGAAGCGCCCATATAACAGGGGGCGTGGGGCAGGGCCACCGCAGGACGCGCGGGGCAGCCGCGTAACATTCCGCAAGCTCACGGCTGCGTGAGGGAGCGCAGTCGTTTCGGCTTCCACGGCGTTAACCCATGGCAAGGCACGAAACGACCGGCCCGGCTCGGGTCGGCACCGCATCGAGCCTTCAGTCCGACGAGAGAACCCGGACAATCCATTCTTGGGAGCGATCGCGATGCGCACAAGTCTCGCCACCACCGTTGGCACCCTGGCCCTTGCGGCAACCCTCGTCGCGCCGGCCTTCGCCCAGCAGGGCAACACGAGCAACCCCGGTTCGCAGGGCACGACCGGCGGCGCGCCGGCCATGACCATGGCGCCCGCCACCCAGGCCCCCGGCGGCACGGCCGCGCCGGGCACCACGACCGGCCCTGCGGCTTCGCAGACGCGGTCGGGCACGGCGACGCAGGGCAATCCGGGCGGCGTGCCGGGCGGTGCCACGATCGACACCAACCGCCAGTCCGCCACCCGCGGCGACAATCCCGGCACCGCGCCGGCGACGACGACGACCCCCGCCCAGGGCGCGAACTCCTTCACCGAGGGCCAGGCGCGCAGCCGGATCGAGGCGGCGGGCTACACGGGCGTGCAGGAGCTGAAGAAGGACGAGTCCGGCGTGTGGCGCGGCCGCGCGATGCGCGGCGGCCAGACCGCGGATGTCGGCCTCGACTATCAGGGCAACATCGTGACGGGCGCGGCGCCCGCGCGCTGAGCCGGCGGTGACGGCGGCGGGTTCCCTCCGGGACCCGCCCGCCACCTGGGCTGAAGCTCGATCCCATCAACGGCCCGACCGGCCGACGCCGCGAGAGCGGCGCACGAACAACAAGGACCGACACCATGGCCATGCGAACCATTGCTCGCCTTTATGACAGCTACGCCGACGCGACGGCGGCGGTGAACGCGCTCGAGGCGGCGGGCTTCCGCCACGACGATGTCAGCATCGTCGCCAACGACGGCTCCTCCAACGCCGGCAGCGTGACCGGCCAGACCATGGGCGCCACCACCGGCACGCCGACCGGCGCCATGACGAGCGGCACCATGGGGGCGGGCACCATGGGCACCGCGACCATGGGCGATGCCGCCGGCAGCGACATCCAGCCGACGGTCGATACCGACGAGGCCGCGAGCGGCGCCGGCACCGGTGCGACGATCGGCACCGTGCTGGGCGGCGGCGCTGGCCTGCTGGCCGGCATCGGCGCGCTGGCCATTCCGGGCATCGGCCCGATCGTGGCGGCCGGCTGGCTGGTTGCGGCCCTGACCGGCGCGGGTGCCGGTGCGGCGGCGGGCGGCCTGCTGGGCAGCCTGACGGGCGCGGGCGTCGAGGAGCGCGACGCGCATGTCTACTCCGAGGGCGTCCGCCGCGGCGGCAGCCTGGTGACGGTGCGCACCGACGACGCGCGTGCCGCCGAGGCCGAGGCCATCATGGTGCGCTACAACCCCGTGGACGCGACCTCCCGCGAGGCCGACTACCGTGCCGGTGGCTGGACGACCTACCAGGGCGACGCCGTGGTGGGCGAAGCGCCGGACGGCACGCCGGGCAACCCCCCGGGGACCATGGCCTCCCGCGGGATCGACCAGGTGGCGGGCACCAACATCTCCGGCGCGCATCCGGAGAATGAGACCAGCCGCGCCGACACGACGGTCTATCCGAAGTCCGGCACGACCACGGGCGCGGGGCTGGGCTCGACCGCGGGCGCCGACATGTCCCGCAGCACGGGGATGGGCGCCGGCGCCGACGCCAACCCCCCGGGCACGGCGGCCAGCCGCGCCTTCGACAAGGCGGCGGGCACCAACGTCTCCGGCGCCTATCCGTCCCAGTCGGACGGCACGGCCGCGAACCCGCCGGGCACGGCGGCGGAGCGGGCGCTGGACAAGACGGCGGGCACCAATACCTCCGGCGCCAACCCGATCCACAAGACGCTCTGAGCGATCCTTCGCGACCGGCGTGAATGGGGCGGCTCCTTCGGGGGCCGCCCTTTTTCTGTTGCTGTGGGCGTGGGTGACTCCGGGGAGGGGAAGACGGAATTCTTCCTCTCCCCGGACCCCTCACCATCATCTTTTTCTTCGGGTCGGAGCTGTTCGGCGGTCGGTGCGCCTCGGGTCGGTGACCCGAGGCGGCTCCGTGTTCAGGAAGGTTCCGCAGCGACCAGATGGCGGGCGGGAGCCTCCCGCTTCTGGCGGGTGAGGTCCGGAGAGGGCAGCGCCCTCTTCAGGAGCCGCGGGAGAACTCAGCGGTTGTTCCGCCCTCGCGCCGGGGTCGCCGGCTTGCGCCTGGCCGGGGTTCGGGCGGTGCGGGGTGCGTTGCGGGCGGGGGCGGCGTGGCGCGGCGGAGGGCTGGCGCGCGGGACGGCAGGAGCAATGGCGGCCGGGGCGGTGGCCACCGGAGTGGCGGGGCAGCGGGCGAGGGTGGTGTTGGGGGCCACGCCGCGCTCGGAGAGAGCGGGGGGGATGGCACCGGAGAGCCGGAGGGAGCCGTCCTGCAGCACCTCGATCACGCGGGGCTGGCCGCCGCGGGGAAGGAGGTAGATGCGATCCCCGTTGGTGCTCTCGGTGCCGTAGATCTCGTAGCCGGCCTCGCCGGGGACGGGCTGGTTGCCGATGAGCATGCCGCGGCCGAGCCAGGTGACGGTGGGCTCGGAGCAGGTGGTGACGGCGTAGTTCTCGGAGAGGAGAGGCGGCAGGGCGGAGACCCAGAAGGCTTCGGGTGGAAGGCCGGCGGGGTTGCTGCGCGCGGGCGGAGCGGCGGGTGCCGGTGCGGGCGGCGCCGGGGAGCGGGTGAGGAGGATGGCGGTCCGGTCGTCGATGAAGCCGCTGGGGGAGAGGCCGGCGCCGCGCTGGAGGGCGACGATGGCCTCGCGGCGGCGGGAGGGCGGCTCGGCGGGGATGCCGCGGGCGGCGAGGGCGCGGGCGACGGCGGCGGTCTCGGCGGGATCGCGGTCGGCTTCCTCGCGCGCTTCGGGGAGGAGCCAGCGGCGGAGGTCCTCGCGCTTGGCCTCCTGGGCGCGGGTGAAGCAGGCGAGGTCGGGCGCGGGCTGGGCGCAGTTGGCGGCGAGGAATTCCGCGAAGGCGCGGGCGTCGGCTTCCAGCGCGGGGCGCTGGGCGGGGGGGAGCTGGTCGAGGAGGGTGTCGTAGGCCTGGGCACGGCGGCGGTCGGCCTGGCGCGCGGTGGGGTCGGCGCAGGCGGCGGCGAGGAGAGCGTCGGGCGGCGGGTCGCAGGCCATCGCGGCGCCGGGCCGGGGACCGGGAGGCGAGGGGCGGAAGCTGGGTGGGGCGGCCGCGGCGGGCGGGGCCACGGGGTGGAGCGGCGTGGCCGCGGGCGGTTGTTCCACTGCCGCCGCGGGCAGGTTTTCCTGCGTGGTCGCGGGCGGGCCCTCCTGCGCCGCCGCGGGCGGGACCGGTGCGGCGAGCAGCCCGAGGGCCAGAACCAGCAGAAGGCGCTGCGGACGGGTGCTCACCGCCGGGGTGTTCCGGCGGTGGCGCGAGGGCTCGGTGTGACCCGGGAGGGGTTCAGTAGCGATAGTATCTGTAGGGCCGGGGCGCGTAGTAGCGCGGCGGCGGAGGCGGCGGCGCGAAATAGACCGGCGGCGGCCGGTGCCAGTGGCGCGGCCGGTAATAGGCGGGCGGAGGCGGGGGTGGCGGCGCGTAATAGCGCGGCGGCGGGTAGTAGTAGTACTGGACCGCGAGCGCCGTGGGCGCGGCGGCCAGGGCCGGGTGGGGCGTGGCGGCCGAGGCTGGTGCCGCGAGGGCGAGGGTGGTGACCAGGGCCGCGGCGAGGGCGGCGGGCCCGGTGCGGATGGGATGCGTCATGGTTCCGGCCTCCTTCGTGGGCCGATCCGCGGCGGGGCTTCGGGCGGCCTTCGGGGGGGAAGGCGGCGTCCCGCTCCCGCCGGGGGCCACCGGGAAGATGGGGGGTCATCCCGGCGGAACGGTGGCGCCGCGCGCCGCAATGCGGCGGAGGTGCTTCACGCTTGCGCGAAGACGCGGGCGAGGGTGTCCCGCACATGGGTGAAGTCGCGCTGGGGGTCCATCACGCTGTCCAACGCCTCGGGGAGGATGAGGAGGGTGACGGCGGGGTCCGCGAGGAGGTTGTCGCGGAAGGAGCGGCCGGCTGATGTGCCGAGGTTTTCCCAGGTGGCCATGGCGGAGCGCTGGACGGTGGCATAGGCGTCCTCGCGCGACATGCCGGCCTGGGTGAGGGCGAGGAGCACCTTCTGGCTGTGTACGACGCCGCCGAGGCTTTCGAGGTTGGCGCGCATGCGGTCGGGGTAGATCACCAGCTTCTCGACCATGCCGGCGGCGCGGGTGAGCGCGAAGTCGAGGGCGATGGTGGCGTCGGGGCCGATGACGCGCTCGACGCTGCTGTGGCTGATGTCGCGCTCGTGCCAGAGGGCGACGTTCTCAAGGGCGGGGGTCGCGTAGCCGCGGACGAGGCGGGCGAGGCCGGTCAGGTTCTCCGACAGCACCGGGTTGCGCTTGTGTGGCATGGCGCTGCTGCCCTTCTGGCCGGGGTGGAAGTATTCCTCGGCTTCCCGGACCTCGCTGCGCTGGAGGTGGCGGATCTCGACGGCCAGGCGCTCGATGCTGCTGGCGATGACGGCGAGCGCGCAGAAGAAGGCAGCGTGGCGGTCGCGCGGGATGACCTGGGTGGAGACGGGCTCCGGGCGGAGGCCGAGCTTCGCGGCGACGTGCGCCTCGACCGAGGGGGTGACGGAGGCGAAGGTGCCGACGGGGCCGGAGATGGCGGCGGTCGCCACTTCCTCCCGCGCGACGAGGAGGCGGTTGCGGCCGCGGGCGAACTCGGCCCAGTGGCCGGCGAGCTTCAGGCCGAAGGTGGTGGGTTCGGCGTGGATGCCGTGGGAGCGGCCGATGGTGGGCGTGAGGGCGTGTTCCTCGGCGCGGCGGCGGAGGGCATCGAGCAGGGCGTCGAGGTCGGCGATGAGGAGGTCGGCGGCGCGGACGAGCTGGAGGTTGAAGGCCGTGTCCAGCACGTCGGAGCTGGTCATGCCCTGGTGCATGAAGCGGGCGTGCTCGCCCATGCCGCTGCCATCGGGGCGGGTTTCGCCGAGCCAGGTGAGGAAGGCGATGACGTCGTGGCGGGTGACGCGCTCGATCTCGTCGATGCGGGCGAGGTCGGCTTCCGTCATGGCCTCGATGCGGCGGCCGCCTTCCCGGCGGATGGCTTCGGCCGATTCGACGGGGATGGTGCCGGCCTCGGCCATGGCTTCGGCCGCGAGGGCCTCGATCTCGAAAAGGGTGCGGAAGCGGGCCTCGGGGGACCAGATGGCGGCCATCTGGGGGCGGGTGTAGCGCGGGACCATCGGGGCTTCCTTCGGGGCGGGCGGCGATCCCCGCCGCAGGGGGCGCAGGCAGGGCGGGCGGTATCCGGCGGGCGCGGGCGCGTCAACCGGCGTTGGTCGTGTGATCGCGGCGGCGTGCGCGCGATGCGCGAGGAAGGTCACGCATCATGTGTTGCCGCGGCATTGCCGATTGTTTAAGCGCGGACTTCTCCGGCTGCATGCCGGGCAGGTCGCGACGGCGCGGCCGGCGTTCCATTCCTTCGGGATCGGGGCGTCTTATCTATGGCCGCGTCCCCTGGCGGGGCCGGCGGGGAGACTCATCGACGATGGGAGCGGATTGGTTCATCGCCCTTGGGCAGGTCCTGCTGATCGACCTCGTGCTCGCGGGTGACAACGCCATCGTGGTGGGCATGGCGGCGGCGGGGCTGCCGGCCGACCAGCGACGCAAGGCGATCCTCTGGGGGATCGGGGCCGCGACCATCATGCGGATCGGTTTCGCGGCGATCACGACGCAGCTTCTGGCGATCGTCGGCCTGACTCTGATGGGCGGCCTGCTGTTGCTCTGGGTCTGCTGGAAGATGTACCGGGAGCTTCGCCAGCCGCACGGACAGGCCCACGGCGTGGACGAGGTCACGGGTGAGGCGGCCGATGGCCAGGGCGGGCCGAAGAAGACGCTTCGCCAGGCGATTCTGCAGATCCTGGTCGCCGACGTGTCCATGTCCCTCGACAACGTGCTGGCTGTTGCCGGCGCGGCGAAGGAGCACCTCGACGTGCTCGTCATCGGGCTTGCGATCTCGGTCGTGCTGATGGGCCTTGCCGCGACCTTCATCGCGAAGCTGCTGGAGAAGCACCGCTGGATCGCCTGGGTGGGTCTGTTGGTCATTCTGTACGTGGCCGCGGACATGATCTGGACGGGTTGGGGCGATGTCGGGGCCTGGTGGGGTGCGACACCCACCGCGCCTGCGGCGCCCGCCGCACCGCGCTGAGGGGCTCCCCGCCAGTCACATGGCGGGGTCGTTACCTCCTTGTCATTCAAGGTGTTTGCGCCGTCCGGGCAACCGGGCGGCGCTTTCGCGTTCAGGGGGGCGCGGCTAAGGGACCGAGAGCGCGCGGCGCCTGACAGGGGGCCGTGGACGCGCCCTTAGCAGAGATGAGGCCGTGCGGCGCCCGGTGGCAAAGCGACGGCCGGCCGGAGACATCCATGGAATCGATTACCAGTTCGCTGCCGCAGCTCCTTGAGATCATGTGGCTCAACATCATCCTGTCGGGTGACAATGCGGTGGTGATCGGGCTGGCGGCGGCAGGGCTGCCGGAGAGCCAGCGGAACAAGGCGGTGCTGTTCGGCATCGCGGCGGCGGCGGTGCTGCGGATCGTGTTCTCGCTCATCGCGCAGCAGCTTCTCGCGCTCTGGTGGATCGACATCGTGGGCGGCCTCGCGCTGCTCTACATCGCGTTCAACTTCCTCATGGAGTTGCGCCGGGCGCAGCACGAGGAGAACGCCGAGGGGCACGCGCACCACGACAAGACGCTGATGGCCGCGCTGTGGCAGATCATCGTGGCGGACGTTTCCATGAGCCTCGACAACGTGCTGGCGGTTGCCGCCGTCGCGCGCTCGAACGTCACGCTGCTGATCGTGGGCCTGGCGATTTCCATCGTGATGATGGGGCTTCTTGGCGGGCTGCTGGCGCGGGTGCTGGATCGCTACAAGTGGATCGCGTATCTCGGCGTGGCACTGATCGCCTATATCGGCGTGGAGCTGCTCTGGGAGGGTCTGGTGATCTCGAACGCGACGCTTAACCTCGGGCTTCCGCTGCCCGCGCCGCACGCGGCGGCCCCGCATTGAGCGCGACGGGATGAGGGCGGTTCCGGGGGCCGCGCGCCCGCTTCGTGCCCTGCTGGGCGGTGCGGCGCTGCTCGGCCTCGCGGGCTGCGTGGCGCCCGAGGGGGCGGCGCCGGCCGAGCCGGCGCGCCCGCCGGCCGACGCCGTGCTGACGCGGCTGCCGGCCCAGGCGGCGGGCTTCGACCGCTTCGGCGTGCAGGACGTGGCGGCCGAGGATCCCGGCGCGGGGAAGGTGGTGGAATACGCCACGCCCCGCCGGGTCGCGGTGGCGCAGGTGTTCCTCTACGACCTCGGGCGGCCGATGGTGACGGCGGCGGACCTGCCGGCCGAGGCGGAGCGGGCGATCCTCGAGGCGACGGCGCTGCCGGTGGACCGTACGGGGCGGCAGCTCTCGGTCGCCTCGCGCTCGCCGCTGGTGGTGCCGGGCGGGGATTTCTCCTGCGCAGCGCTGAGCGGGACCTTCGGGCGCAACCAGGTGGAGCGGCAGGTCTGCCTCGGCGTCGTGGCCGGGCGCTTCATGCGGGTGCAGGTGACGATGCCGAGCCGCGGGGCGGCGCTGGCGGATCCGCAGGCCTTCGTGCAGGCCGTGGCGGGGGCGGCGCGGGGCTAGGCAGGCTTCCCGGCGGCCCTTCCGGGCGGGCGGTGGTGGCGGAGGACAGTCCGCCGGCTTGCGGGCGGGGCGGGGCGCGCGTCCTGCGCGCGGGCCGGGGTCAGGATTGCACCTCGCTCGCGACCTGCCCGTAGTTCAGGGCGGCGACCAGGGCCACGCCGCCGGTGACGTTTCCGAGCAGCGTCGGCGTGAAGAAGCGCCAGAGGTAGTCGGCGGCGCTCGCCTCACCTGACAGGACAAGGAAGCTCGCTTCCACGGAGCCCACGATGATGTGGGCAAAGCCTCCGACCGAGACGAGCCAGGTGAGAAGCACGATCATGGTGAAGCGTGCCTCGCCGGAGCCGGGCATCAGCCAGACCAGCAGCGCGATCAGCCAGCCCGCGAGGATCCCTTTCAGGACGGTGCTTCCGAAGGAGGCGCCGATGGCCTGCCGGCTGATGGCACTGAAGGCTTCCCTGACCTCGGGCGGGGAGAGTTCAGTTCCGGCGAGGGCGGCCGATACGGCCCAGGTGCCCGCGATGTTTAGGGCGGCCGTGGCGCGATTCCCCGGCGCTGGCCGCTCCCGGGACGGCGGCGGCTTCGGGGGGGCGTGCCGCGGCCGGCGCCGCGCGGGTGTCAGCCGAGGCAGCGCATGAAGAGGACGGAGGGGTGGACGGTCTCGCCGACCTCCACCGCCGTGTGCGGGGCGCCGCTGCTGGCGGTGCGCGGGCGGACGCGGTTCTCCCGCAGGAAGGCGAGGATCTCCTCGCCCTTCACCGCGAAGTTCACGTTCTGCGGGATGTCGCCGATGCGCTGGGCGACGCGCTGGGCGTTCAGCTTGCTGGTGATGATGCCGACGACGTTGCCCGCGAGGTCGAGCAGCGGGCCGCCGGAATTACCGGGCTGCACGGGCGCGCTGATCTGGAAGTGCATGCGGTTGTTGGCGAGGCCGGCGAGCGCCGAGACGTCGCCGGTGGTGAGCGTCGGGTCGGAGGCGAGCATGCCGGCGAGGGGGAAGCCGTAGGTCATCACGGATTCGCCGCGACGGACGTCGGGGGCGTTGCGGAAGGTGAGGGGCGGGCCGGCGGCCTCGCGGAATTCAAGCAGGGCGAGGTCGCGGTTGGCGTCGCGGGCGCGGACGGTGACGGCGATGTCGCGGCCTTCCGCGTTGCGGGCGCGGACCGTCCGGCAGTCGCGCACGACGTGGTCGTTGGTCAGCGCCTGGCGCTCTCCGATGATGAAGCCGGTGCCGGTTGAGACCTCCCGCTGCGGGGCGGCGGGGGCTTCCCCCGGGGCGAGCGGCGGGGGCTTGCCGGAGGGGGTGCCGCCCGGCGGGGCGGGCTGGGGCGCCGCCTGGGGGCCGGGGCGCGAGGGCGGGCCAGCGCGGCGCGGGGCCGCGTCCGGCATGTCGTAGAGCGGCGGGGGCTTGCCGGCGAGGCCGGGCTGGCCCGGCTGGGGTGTGGCGGGCTGGCTTGGCCCGACCTGTGCTCCGGCCCCCGGGGAGCCGCGCGGGGCGGCCTGGGGGGCGCCTGCGGGCGGCGGCTTGCCGGGGTCCGGCACCAGCTGGGCCATGACGGGCGCCGCGGCGAGGAGGAGGGCGGGGAGGACCACGGCGAGGGGGGCGCGCATGACGTTACGGTGGGATCGGGGAGCGGGGAGGTCAACCAACCGCTTCGCGAGGGCAACCCCTCCGCGAGGGGCGGCCGGGTCAGAGCAGGCCTTCGCGCCGGAAGGAGAGGTGGCGGCCGTTGCCGACGATGATGTGGTCGTGGACCGCGATGCCGAGGGTGGCGGCGCCGGAGGCGATCTCGGCGGTCATCTCGATGTCCGCGCGCGACGGGGTGGGGTCGCCCGAGGGGTGGTTGTGGACGAGGATGAGGGCGGTGGCGCCGAGTTCGAGGGAGCGCTTGACCACCTCCCGCGGGTAGACCGGCGTGTGGTTGACCGTGCCGCGGGCGAGGGCCTCGTCGGCGAGGAGGCGGTTCTTGCTGTCGAGGAAGAGGACGCGGAACTGCTCCACCGTCTCGCGCGCGAGGGCGGCGGTGAGGTAGGCCGTGAGGCGTTCGCCGTTGCTGAGGATGGGGGCCTCGCGCACCTCCTCGGCGAGGAGGCGGATGGAGGCGGCCTGGACGAGGCGGAGGGCGGCGACGGCCGTCTCGCCGATGCCCTCCACCAGGCGCAGCTCGCTCTCGGGCGCGCTGATGGCGCCGGCGAAGCTGCCGAAGCGGGCGATGAGGCGCTTGGCGTGGGGCTTGGTGTCCACGCGCGGCAGGGCGAGGAAGAGGAGCATCTCCAGCAGCTCGTAGTCCGCGAGGGCGTCGGGGCCGGTGCGGAGGAGCTTGTCGCGGAGGCGCTTGCGGTGGCCCTCGGGGCCGGGGGCGGCGGGCTGGCTCTCCGCCGTGGCGCGGGGGCGGGCGGCCCTGGCGCGGGGCGCGCCCTTCCGCGGGGCGGCGCCCGGTGCGGGGCCGGCCGGGGATAGTCCGCCCTGGGAGGCGGCGTCGAAGAGGGAGGCGAAGGAACCGCTCGCTTCCTCGAGGCCCGGACCGGCGGCCAAGGGCGACTCCTTTTGTCGTGCCTGGGCAGGATGTGGCGCAGCACGGGGGGTTGTCCACCGCGCGGTAGGGGGGGGCTCGCGCTGCCGCGCGGTCAGGCCGGTTCGGCGGCGTGGGAGAGGACGGGCAGCTCGATCGTGCAGCGCACGCCGTCGGGCCCGAGGGTGAAGCTCGTGCACGCGCCGAGCTGGTAGGGCAGGGCGCGCTCGATCAGCTCGCGCCCGTAGCCGCTGCCGCGGGAGGGGGCGGGATCTTGCGGCATGCGGACGCCGCTCTCGCGCCACTCTACTTTCAGATAGGCCGCTTCGGGTTCGGCTGGCGGAGCGCGGGTGCCTTGCGCGTGGAGGCGCCAACGGATGGCGAGGTGGGCGCCGTGCTGGCCGAGGGCGCCGTGCTTCACCGCGTTCGTCGCCAGCTCGTGCAGGACGAGCGCGAGAATCTGGACAGCGTTCGCGCCGAGCATGATGCCGGAGGGGCCGCCCGTTTCCACCTGCGCGATCCGGCCGTGGGCATGGGCGGAGAGTTCGGCGGCGAGGATCTGGTCGAAGGCGGCGTGGCCCGCGCGGGAGCGCGAGGCGAGCGCCTGGGCGCGGGCGAGGGCGTCGAGGCGGCGGTGGAAATCCCGCTCAAAATTCTCGGTGGAGCTGCTGGCGCTGAGGGTTTTTCGCGCGAGGGAGCGGACGAGGGCGAGGAGGTTGCGGGTGCGGTGCTGCAGCTCCGCCACCACGAGGTCCTGGAGCTGCTGGCGCTGCTTCATCTCGTGGATGTCGGTGGTGGTGCCGATCCATTCGGCGAGGGCGCCGGCTTCGTCGTAGAGGGGGGCGGCACGGATCACATGCCAGGCGTGGCGGCCGTCCGCGGCGCGGCGGATGCGCAGCTCCACCTCCAGGCGGCCGGCGGTGGCGGCTTCCTCCCAGGCGCGGAGGGCGGCGGGGCGGTCCTCGGGGTGGACGGGGGCGAGCCAGCCTTCGCCGAGGCTTTCCGTCTCTGTCTGGCCGGTGAAGCGGGTCCATTGCGGGCCTGCCCAGCTCCAGCGGCCATCGGGGAGGGCGCGCCAGACGAGGAGGGGAATGCCCTCGGCCACGGCGCGGAAGGCGGAGTCCTCCGGGGGTGGCGCCGATGCGGAGCCTGCGGGGAGGAAGAGGACGAAGGCGGCGAGGACGGCGCCGGCCTCGTCCCAGAGTGGGCCGAGGCTGATGTCGAACCGGTCTTCTGCCCTGGCGGGAAGGGGAAGGAAGGATTCCGGGAGGAGGACGGTCTCGCCGTCCAGGGCGCGGGCGAGGGCGGCGGCGAAGGGGGCTGGGAAGGGCGTGCCTCCGGGATCGGGGGCGAGCAGGCGGTAAAGGGGAGGGCTCATGGCCAGCAGGTTGAGCCCCCTTCCGGCGAGGAGGGCGGGGAAGGCGAGGGAGCGGGTGATCGCGAAGGCGCCGAGAAGGTTTGGGGGCCAACCATCAAGCTGGATGATTGGCGCTTCCACAAGGGACGGCCACCTCGCCTTGTTGTCGGGAGGGCCCCGTGCGGGGCCACCCGAGGGATCGACGGTCATTAACGAGTAACGCATCGTCACGGGCGGGCGGATTGTTCAAGGTTTCGTGCTGGCGCAAAGGCGGCTTCGAGAGGCGGAACGCGGTCGTCGCGACGGGTTGCGGGAGGACCCTGGAGCGAGCCCGGGCGTTAGTTCGGCGTGCAAGGCCCGGGCGCGTACCGGGCGGAGGGGGAGATGGGGATGATGGCCGAGGCGACGCCAACCTTGCCGAAGATGGATCCGAGCAGCCTGAACAGGTCGCTTCGCCGCAACATCGCGGCGCTGGAGGAGCGGCGCCGGGCGGAGGCGGCGGCCGCGACGCGGGAGGAGCGGATCGCGGGGGCGATCACGGCCTTCACCGGCAGCATGCGCTTCGTCTACCTGCACCTGGCCTTCTACGGGGCCTGGATCGCGGTGAATCTCGGGCTGGTGCCGGGGGTGCCGAAGTTCGACGAGTCCTTCGTGATCCTGGCGATGGAGGCCTCGGTGGAGGCGATCTTCCTCTCGACCTTCGTGCTGATCAGCCAGAACCGGATGGCGGCGGCGGCGGACAAGCGCGCGGACCTGGATCTGCAGATCAGCCTGCTGGCGGAGCACGAACTGACGAAGCTCTCGGAGGTGCTGGTGAAGATCGCGGAGCGGCTGGACGTGCGGGTGGCGGCCGACCCGGAGATCCAGGAGGTGGGGCGGAATGTCTCGCCGGAGGCGGTGCTGGACGAGATCGAGGCGCAGCAGGGGCGGTGACGCGCCCCTCAGGCGGCGAGTGGGTCCTCGAGGGCGGTGAAGTTTCCGCTGGCCTCGTCGAGCACGCAGAGGGTGCCGTCGGCCACGTCGAACCAGAGGCCGTGGAGGGAGAGCTCGCCCGCGGCTTCACGCGAGGCCAGCCAGGGGAAGGTCCGGAGGTTGGCGAGGGACTGACGGATGGCGGCGCGCTCCATCGTGGTCTGGTCCTGGAGCGGGTCCACGCCGTCGCAGGTCAGTGCGAGGCGGGTGGCGGGGGCGGCGATTTCCATCCACTGGGCCACGAAGTCGCCGTCGCGGATGTCCACCCCGTTGAGGTGGTTCTGGCGGAAGGCGTTGATGCCGCCGCAGGAGGCGTGGCCGCAGACGACGATGTGCTGGACCTTCAGCTGGCGTACCGCGAATTCGATGGCGGCCGAGGTGCCGTGGTAGTTCGCGTCCGGCTGGTAGGGGGGGACGAGGTTGGCGACGTTGCGGACCACCAGCATCTCGCCGGGGTCGGCGTCGAAGACGACCTCTGGCGCCACGCGGCTGTCCACGCAGGCGATCATGAGGGTGGTGGGCTGCTGGCCGGCCTCGGCCAGGCGCGCGTAGTGGTCGCGCTCCCGGCGGAAGCGGGTGTGGCGGAAGCCGCGATAGCCCTCCGCCAGGCGGGGCGGGATCGGGGCGGCCGGGCGGCTCATGCCGCGTAGGGCGGCTTGTGCAGGCCGGCGGGGGAGAGGGTGAAGATCTCGCAGCCGGTCTCGGTCACGCCGACCATGTGCTCGAACTGGGCGGAGAGGGAGCGGTCGCGCGTCACGGCCGTCCAGCCGTCGTCGAGCACCTTCACCTCGGGGCGGCCGGCATTCACCATCGGCTCGATCGTGAAGAACATGCCGGGCTTGAGGGTGGGGCCGTCGCCGGGGCGGCCGAAGTGGAGGATGTTCGGCGGCGCGTGGAACTTGCGGCCGACGCCGTGGCCGCAGAAGTCGCGCACGACGGAGAAGCGGTGCTTCTCCACGTAGGTCTGGATGGCGTGGCCGATGTCGCCGAGGGTGTTGCCGGGCTTCACGGCGGCGATGCCGCGCATGAGGCTCTCGTAGGTCACGTCCATCAGCAGGCGCGCCTTCGTGGAGGGGGTGCCCGCCACGTACATGCGCGAGCTGTCGCCGTGCCAGCCGTCGAGCAGGGGCGTCACGTCGATGTTGAGGACGTCGCCTTCCACCAGCACGCGGTCGCCGGGGATGCCGTGGCAGACGACGTGATTGATGCTGATGCAGGAGGACTTCGTGTAGCCGCGGTAGCCGAGGGTGGCGGGAACGGCGCCGTGCTCGACCATGAAGTCGTGGCAGAGCTGGTCGAGGGCGCCGGTGGTGACGCCGGGGCGGACATGGGGAGTGATCATGTCGAGGCATTCGGCCGCGAGGCGGCCGGCGCGGCGCATGCCCTCGAAATCCTCGGGCGCGTGGAGGGGGATGCGGCGGGATTCCCCGGCGGACTGGTCCATTCGCCGAAAATGCGCGCGCGATCCGGCGGTTGCAAGACGTGGTCGGCTCGCGCAGGGCGGGGTTGCGCAGGGCGGGAATATGCAGCGCCGAAAGGCGCGCGGCGGAGGTGGTCAGGACGCGAGGGCGGCCCTGACGGCCCTAGCCGCGAGCCCGGCGGTGGCGAGCAGGCGCTCGCGGCCCTGGCCAGCGCGCGCGGCGGTGGAAAGGCCGGTGAGGACGGCCACGACGTAGTCGGTCAGCGTCTCGGCCTGGGCGGGGTGGCGGGCGGCGATGAAGGCGCGGATCGCCTCGACGGCGGCGCTGTTCAGAGCGCCGGCGGCCTCCCGCGCAGTGGGGTCGTTGCAGCGTTGGCCTTCGAGCACGAGGCATCCGGCGGCCGCGGGGTCCGCGGCATTGGCGGCGTAGCGGTTCGCCGCTTCCTCGAGCAGGGCGGCCAGGGCTTCATCCACCGGGCGGCCGGGGCGGAGCAGTTCCTCCAGCGGCAGGCCGTTGCAGCGGCTGTAGCGCTCCAGCACGCGGGCGAAGAGGCCGGCCTTGCTGCCGAAGGCCGCGTAGAAGCTCGGGGGGTTGATGCCGAGGGCCTCAGTGATGTCCGCGACGCTGACGGCGTCGTAGCCGCGGGCGAGGAACATGGCCTGGGCCGTGGCCACGGCCATCTCGGGGTCGAACTTGCGGGGGCGGCCCCTTGGGCGGGGGGAGGGAAAATCTGTAGTCATCGATATAAAATGCCTTGACGGGCTCGGGCGGGAGTTTATGTAGCAGTCGCTATAGTTCAGATCAAGGAGAGGGCCAATGGCCGGAACGGATGGCAAGCGCGTGCTCGTGCTCGGCGGCAGCCGGGGGATCGGGGCGGCGATCGTGCGGCGCTTCGCGGCGGAGGGGGCGAAGGTGAGCTTCACCTACTCCGGCTCGCGCGAGGCGGCGGAGCGGCTGGCGGAGGAGACCGGCACCGTCGCCGCGCGGACGGACAATGCGGAGCGCAACGCGGTGATCGCGCGGGTGCGGGACAGCGGGCCGCTCGACGTGCTGGTGGTCAATGCCGGGGTGGCCATGCTCGGCGATCCGCTGGAGCAGGATCCCGACGAGGTGGACCGGATGTTTCGGATCAACGTCCACGCGCCCTATCACGCGGCGGTGGAGGCGGCGCGGCGGATGCCGGATGGCGGGCGCATCATCGTCATCGGTTCCGTGAACGGGGACCGCGTGGGGTTCCCGGGGGTGGCGGCCTACGCGCTCACGAAGTCGGCGGTGCAGGGGATGGTGCGGGGCCTGGCGCGGGACTTCGGCCCGCGATCGATCACGGTGAACGCGGTGCAGCCCGGGCCGGTGGACACGGACATGAACCCGGCGGACGGGCCGCTGCGGGATATGCTCTACGGCATGATGCCGATGAAGCGTCACGGGCGGCCGGAGGAGGTGGCGGGCATGGTGGCCTGGCTGGCGGGGCCGGAGGCGGGCTTCGTGACGGGGGCGATGCACACGATCGACGGCGGCTTCGGCGCCTGACGGATCGCCCCCTCCCGCGCCGAGTTGCGGGAGGGGGCTTCGCGCCGGGCGAGGGCGGGCGCAAAAAGGCCGCGGCGCAGGCGGCGGTGCCCGCCATCGGAGTGGGGGGCGCGTGTCGACAAGCTTGGACCCGGCGGAAGGCGTGGCCGCGGCGCCGGCGGACCCTTCGCCGCCGCGCAGTTCCCGGCTGGTGGCGCTGATCGTGGCGAGCGCGCTGCTGATGCAGAACCTCGATTCGAGCGTCATCGCGACGGCGCTGCCGACCATGGCGCGGGAGCTGGGGACGGAGCCGCTGCATCTCTCGGCGGCCATCACCTCCTATCTTGTGGCGCTGACCGTGTTCATCCCGGTCTCGGGCTGGGTGGCGGACCGCTTTGGGGCGAAGCGGGTCTTCATGGTGGCGATCGCGGTGTTTGCCTTTGCCTCGATGCTCTGCGGGCTCTCGCGGGGTTTAGGGGAGCTGGTGGCGGCGCGGGTGCTGCAGGGGCTGGGGGGCGCCATGATGGTGCCGGTCGCGCGGCTGCTGCTGATGCGGCGGATCCGGCCGGACGAGATGGTGCGGGCGACGACCTGGCTTTCGATGCCGGGGCTGCTGGGGCCGATCCTCGGGCCGCCGATCGGCGGGCTGCTGACGGACAATGTTTCCTGGCGCGCGGTGTTCTGGATCAACCTGCCGATCGCGGCGATCGGGCTGCTGATGGTCTGGCGCTTCGTGCCGGCTTCGGACGAGGCGCGGCCGCCGCGGCTGGACCTGGTGGGGGTGACGCTGATCGGGGCCTCGCTCGCGCTACTCATGTTCGGGGCGGAGACGGTGGGGCGGGGGGTGGTGCCGGAATGGCTCCCGGTGCTCGGCTTCGCCCTCGGCGTGGCGCTGGGCTGGGCGGCGGTGCGCTGGGCACGGCGGGCGCCGCATCCGGCGCTCGACCTCGGGCTGTTCTCCATTCCGACCTTCGCGGTGGGGGTGGGGGCGGGGAGCCTGTTCCGGGTGGGGGCGGGGGCGGCGCCCTTCCTGCTGCCGCTGTTCCTGCAGCTCGGCTTCGGGGCCTCGGCGACCGTTTCCGGGCTGGTGACGCTGGCGACGGCGCTGGGCGCCTTCACGATGAAGCCGATGACGACCTCCGCGCTGCGGCGCTTCGGCTTCCGCAACGTGCTGACCTGGAACGCGGTGGTGGTGGCGGTGACGCTCGCGGCCTGCTCGGCCTTCGATCCGTCCTGGCCGCTCCCGGCGGTGTTCATCGTGCTGGCGGCGGGGGGGCTGGCGCGGAGCCTGCAGTTCACGGCCTCCAACGCCATGAGCTACGTGGATATCCCGGCGGGGAAGCTCTCGGCGGCGACCTCCATCGCGGGGACGGCGCAGCAGCTCTCGATGGCACTGGGGGTGACCTGGGGGGCGTCCTGGCTGGCGGCCTCCGCTGCGCTGGCGGGGCGGGCGGAGCCGGGGGTGCCGGACTTCGCGATGGCCTTCCTCGGGGCGGCCTTGCCGCCGCTGCTGGCGGCGCCCTTCGCTGCGCGGCTGCCGCAGGATGCGGGGGCGGCGGCCTCGGGGCATGGGAGGGCCGGGGCAACGCGGGGTTGAAGGGGCGCGCTGCCCGGATTTCTCCGCGAGCCTACTGAAACATTCACGGATCCTGTGCGAGGCTGAGGGCGGAAACAGTCCAGGCCGGGTGATGCCCATGCGCGTGCTTCGTCTTCTCGCGGTCCTGCTCGCGCTCGCGGTGGCGGTGCCCGGCATGGCCGGGGCGCAGGATCTCGGGATGCCCGGGCTCTCGGCGGAGGCCTCGCGCTACGCCGCCTCGCTGTCGCGGCGCTTTCCGGCGGGAGGCACGCCCCAGCAGCGGACGGCGGCGGAGGCGCGGGCGGCGCAGGCGGAGGGGCGTGGGGACTGGCCCGCCGCGGCCTCAGCCTGGGAGGAGCGGCTGGGCATGGGGAGCGTGCGGCCCGAGATGTGGCTGTCGCTCGCCCGGGCGATGATGGCGCGGGTGCCGCCCGACCCGGTGAAGGCGCTCTCGGCCGCGCGGATGAACTTCGACCTTGTCGGCGCGGGGGAGCCGGAGGTGGCCGCGCTGCGGGTGATGGCCGATGCGCTGCGGGCGCAGGAGCGCTGGGCGCTGGCCATCGGCGTGCTGGAGGCGGTGGTGGAGCGGCTTCCGGGTGATGCGGCGGCGCGCACGCAGTTGGCGGATGTGCGGCGGGCGGCGGGGATGATGCTGCGGCGCGTGCGGACGGAGCCGGAGGCCGAGCCGGCGCGGGCCTGCCTTTCCTTCACCGTGGCGCCCCAGCATGGCGGGCGCTGGCAGCCGGAGGACTGGGTGCGGACGGAGCCGCCGATCCCCGGGCTCGCGGTGACGCGGGAGGATGACGGGATCTGCGTGGCGGGGCTGCCCTGGGGGCGGCGGACGCGGCTGGTGCTGCGCGCGGGGCTGCCAGGGGAGGACGGGGCGAACCTGCGGGCCGACCTGCCGGTGGAGGTGGCGATGCCCGACCGGGCGGAGCGGATCGCCTTCGACCAGCGCGCCTTCATCCTGCCGCGCGGGGCCGCGCCGCGGGTCTCCGTGGCCACGATGAACGTGGAGCGGCTGCAGATCCGGCTCGTGCGGGTGAGCGAGCGGAACCTCGTGCCGATGACGCGGGACACGCGGCTCGGGGAGGCGATGAGCGGGTATCAGGCGGAGGAGCTGCCGGACTCGCGCGGGCGCGTG
This sequence comes from Roseomonas aerilata DSM 19363, assembly GCF_000711725.1. Taxonomy (GTDB): domain Bacteria; phylum Pseudomonadota; class Alphaproteobacteria; order Acetobacterales; family Acetobacteraceae; genus Roseomonas; species Roseomonas aerilata. Next base: position 185,724 of record NZ_JONP01000001.1, read on the forward strand.
GTCTGGGAGGGGACGGCCGAGGTGCCGCGCTTCCAGCGCAACGCGACGCAGCGGACGGTGCTGCCGCTGCCGGAGGCGCTGACGGGATCGGGGCCGGGGTTGTTCGTGCTGCTGGTGCGGAACGCGGCGGAGGCGAGCGGGTCCGGCAATACCGTCGCGCTGCCGATCATGGCGACGGATATCGGGCTGATGGCCTGGCGCGGGAGCGAGGGGCTGGCGGTGCAGGCGCGGGGCCTGGGGGATGCGCGGCCGAAGGCGGGGGTGCGGGTCGCGCTGATCGCCCGGAACAACGACGTGCTGGCGGAGGCGGATTCGGACGCGGAGGGGGTGGTGCGCTTCGCGGGGCCCTTGCTGCGGGGCGAAGGGGGCGTGGCGCCGGTGGCGCTGCACGCGCAGCAGGGGGAGGATCTGGTTTCGCTGGACCTGGAGGCGGCCTCCTTCGACCTCTCGGACCGGGGGGTGACGGGGCGGGATTACCCGGGGCCGGTGGATGCCTTCATGTGGCTCGACCGCGGGGTCTACCGGCCGGGGGAGGTGGTTCGGCTCTCGCTGCTGCCGCGGGATTCGGCGGGGCGGGTGGTGGACCTGCCGATCCGGCTGCGGCTGAAGCGGCCGAACGGACAGGTGGCGGCGGAAGCGGTGCCGGAACGCGGGCCGGAGGGGGTGGTGCTCTGGGCGCCGCAGCTCTCGGCGGGGGCGCCGGCGGGGGGGTGGACGATTGAGGCGCTGGTCGATCCGAACCGGCCGCCGATCGCGAGCATCGCCTTGCAGGTGGATGCCTTCGTGCCGGAGCGGCTGGAGGTGAAGGCCGGGCCCGCGCCGGGGCCACTGGTGGCGGGGGCGCCGCTGGTGCTGCCGGTGGAGGCGCGCTTCCTCTACGGCGCGCCGGGGGCGGGGCTGACGGGAGCGGCGGAGATGCGGCTTTCCGTCGATCCGGAGCCGTTCGAGGCCTGGAAGGGTTGGCGCTTCGGGTTGGCGGAGGAGCCCTTCGACGGCGGGTTGCAGAGCTTCGACATCGGGGAGACGGACGCGCAGGGGCGTGGATCGGTCTCGCTGACGCTGCCGAACCTGCCGGATACGTCGCGGCCGCTGCGGGCGGAGGTGACGGTGACGATGGCCGAGCCGGGCGGGCGGGGGAGCAAGGGGGTGGCGGGAGTGCCCGTGCGGTCGGCCTCGCCCTTCGTGGCGCTGCGGCCAGCCTTCCGCGACGGGAGCGTGGATGACGGCGCGGAGGCGGCGGTGGAGGCGGCGCTGGTCTCGCCGACCGGAGAGGCGCTGGCCGGGCGGCTGCGGGCGCGGCTGGTGCGGGAGCGGCCGAGCTGGCGGCTGGCGGTGATCAACGGGATGGCGCGCTACGAGACCGTCTGGCGGGACGAGCCGGTGGATGCGGCCGAGCTGACGGTGGCGCCGGGGCGGCCGGGCCGCTTCGCGCGGCGGGTTGGGTTCGGGCGGTATCGGCTGGAGGTCTCGCAGGAGGGCGGGATGGCGATCGCCACGATCCGGTTCCGCTCGGGCTGGACGGGGTCCGAGGATCCGGCGGTGCCGGACAAGGTCGATGTTGCGGCGGACCGGCGGGCCTACGGCGCCGGAGAGGTGGCGCGGCTGCGGGTGAGCCCGCCCTTCGCCGGGCGGGCGAGTGTCGCGGTGCTGACGGATCGGGTGCTCTCCGTGCTGGACATCGACGTGCCCGCGGGCGGGGCGGAGGTCGAGGTGCCGGTCGAGGCCGGCTGGGGGCCGGGGGCCTGGGTTGCGGTGACGGTGTTCCGGCCGGGGGAGACCGCCGCGCAGGGCGGGGCGCTGCCGCGGCGGGCGATCGGGCTGGCCTGGATCGGGCTCGACCCGGCGCCGCGGACGCTGGAGGTGGCGATCGAGGGGGAGAACCTGCTTCGTCCGGGGCGGCGGGTGGAGGTGCCGGTCCGGGTGGGGAATGCGGCGGGGTCGGCCTGGCTGACGCTGGCGGCGGTGGATGAGGGAATCCTGCGGCTGACGCGGTTCCGTTCGCCGGAGCCGGTGGCGCATTTCCTCGGGCGGCGGAAGCTGGGGCTGGATATCCGGGACGATTACGGGCGGCTGATCGGGCCGGCGGAGGGCGAGCCGACGCTGCTGCGCCAGGGCGGCGACGACAATTTCAACACGGCGGGGGTGCAGCCGCCGCAGCGGATCGTGGCGCTGTTCTCCGGCGTGGTGGCGGTGGGGGCGGATGGGCGCGCGGCGGTGCCGCTGGAGCTGCCGCCCTTCAACGGTGAGCTGCGGCTGATGGCGGTGGCCTGGTCGGGGGAGCGGGTGGGGTCGGCTTCCAGGCCGGTCACGGTGCGGGACCCGGTGGTGGCGGAGGCCTTGTTGCCTCGGTTCCTTGCGCCGGGGGATGAGGCGCGGTTGCCGGTGCTGCTGCACAATCTCGATCTTGGTGGCGGGGGCGTGCGGGCGACGGTGACGGTGGAGGGGCCGCTCTCGGTGGAGGGCGGTTCGGGCCTGGGCGGGGAATTGGCGCAGGGGCAGCGGGCGCTGCCCTTTGCCACGCTGCGGGCGACCGGGGCGGGCGAGGGGGTGGTGCGCGTGGCCGTCACTGGGCCCGGTGGGTATTCGGCGGATCATGAGAGTCGGATCACGTTGCGCTCGCCGCGGCCGCTGGCGCGGGAGGTGGCGGTGTCCTCGCTACCGGTGGGGGGAGCGGCGCAGGTGGGGCCGGATCTTTCGCGCTTCTACGCGGGCACGACGGTGGTGCGGGCGAGCTGGGGGCAGCCGGTGCGCTACGATCCGGCGGCGCTGATGCGGGCGAATGTCGATTTTCCCTTCGCCTGCGCGGAGCAATCGGCGAGCCGGTTGCTGTCGCTTGTCGGGTTCGAGGGGGAGCCGGAGCGGGACGCAAAGTTGCAGCGATCCGTCGCGCAGTTGCTCGACAAGCAGCGGTATGACGGGAGCCTCGGGCTCTGGTCGGCCAATGGGGAGGCGGATGCCTTCGTGACCGCCTATGGGGCGGAGGTGCTGCTGCGGGCGCGGGCCGCGGGGGTGACGGTGCCGGAGGCGCCGATGGAGGCTCTGCTGCGGAGCATCCGGGAGGAGGCGGACAATGCCTCCACTTCTGAGCCGATCGAGCGGGCGGCGCAGGCCTATCGGATGCACGTGCTGGCCATGGCCGGGCGCGGGCTGCCGGGGGCGGCGCGGCGGTTGTTCGAGGAGTTGGACAAGCTGCCGACGCCGCTGGCCAAGGCGCAGCTCGGCGCGGCCTTCGCGCGGATGGGGGACGTGGCGCGGGCGGAGGAGGCCTTCGCGCAGGCGCTGGCGGCGCCCTCGCGGCGGGTCTGGCACGCGGATTACGGCAGCGCGGCGCGGGATTCCCTCGCGGTGACGCTGCTGTTGAAGGAGAGCGGCGTTCTCGCGGGGCGGATGGCGGAGGCGGTCGGGCGGGTGCCCGGGGCGGAGCTGACGCCGGAGACGGCCTCCACGCAGGAGGCGGCCTGGGGGGTGGTGCTGGCCTCGGCGCTGGGACGGGATGGGCGGCCGGTTCGGCTCCTCCTGGCCGGGCGGCCGCTGGGGGTGGCGCCGGTGGTTTCCGCCGTGGTCGAGGGGCGGGCGGAGGTGCGGAACCTCGGAGACCGGGTGGTGCCGCAGGCGGTTTCCGTAAGCGGGCTGCCGGTGCAGGCGCCCTCGGCCGGGCGGCAGGGGATGCGGATCGCGAGGCGGTTCTTCAACCCGGATGGGTCGGCGCTGAACCTCGATACGCTCGGGCAGAACGGGGTGTTCCTGATGCAGGTGGAGGCGCGGGCGGAGACGGGGGAGACGCACCGGGCGATGGTCCAGCAGGGGCTGCCGGCGGGGTGGGAGATCGTCGGGCGGCTGGCCGAGGGGGAGGTGGCGGGGATGCCGTTCCTCGGCGAGTTGACGGCGGCGGAGGCGTTTCCGGCGCTGGACGACCGCTTTGCCGCCGCCGTGACGCTGACGCCCGAGGCGCCGGTGGCGCGGTTTGCCGTGCGGGTGCGGGCGGTGACGGCGGGGCGCTTCGAGCTGCCGGGGGCGGAGGTGCGGGACATGTACCGTCCGGGGATCTTCGCGCGGCAGAACACGGGGCGGGTGGTGGTGGCGCCGGTGCCCTGATGCGCGGTGATGGCGGATGGACATCGGCGGGCTAGGGGGCGGCCTAGGGGAATGGGCCTGGGCCCGGCACCACAACGTGCTGAGCTGGTATGTGCGGCCGCTTTTCCTGCTGCCCTTCTGCTTCTTTGCCTGGCGGCGAAGCGGCCTGGGCATCGCGGCGACGCTGGTTGCCCTGGCGACGAGCATGGCCTGGTTCCCGGTGCCGGCCGAGGTTTCGCCAGGGGTGAGGACGATGCTGGCGGCTGAGCGGGACTACCTTCTCGGGCCATGGACGGCGTGGAAGCTGGCCCTGGCGCTGCTTGTGCCGTTGGCCCTCGCGGCGCTGGGTGCCGCCTTCTGGTGGCGTGCCTGGCGGTTCGGGCTGGTGGTGCTCAATGCCATGGCGCTCGCGAAGATCGGGTGGACCTTTGCCTTCAGCCCTGTGCAGGGCGCCGTCGCGCATCTTCTCCCCGCGGCGGTGGGGATGGTCCTGGTCAATGCCGGCTTGCTGCTCGGGCTGCGGTTCCGGCGCTCGGTGGGCACCGGCGGCCGCGCCAGGAGGTGACGCGGCGCGGCGTTTGCTTGCCGTTGCACCCGGTGAGCATGGAGGGTGCGATGAGCGCGACGATGGTGGGGCCCGCACCGCGGAATGGGGCAGCGCCCAAGCCGCGGGAGATGATGCATCTCAACACGCGCTCCGACGCGCGCGGGGCGGCGCGGGCGGCGGTGCATCTCGGGCTGATCGTGGCGAGCGGGGTGCTGGTCGCGGTCTCGCCGTGGTGGCTGGTGGTGCCGGCGATGGTGCTGGCCGGGGTGGTGCAGGCGGCGCTTTTCGCGCCGCTGCACGAGACCTGCCACTACACGGCGTTCAAGTCGCGGCGGGTGAACGCGGTGGTGGGGTGGCTGGCGGCGCTGCCGGCGCTGCGGAACTGGCATTTCTACCAGCAGTTCCACCTTGCGCATCACAGGCACACGCAGGACCCGGAGCATGATCCGGAGTTGTCGCCGCCGCCGCCGGGGGACTTCCCGGCCTATGTCTATCGCGTTGTCGGGGTGCCTTACTGGCGGGCGCAGCTGACGGTCTGGGCGCGGGGGTGGCGGGGGGATCTCTCGGCCTATTCGTTCATTCATCCGGCCTCGGCGCCGCGCGTGGTGGCGAGCATCCGGGCAGGTTCGGCGCTGACCGTGGTGCTGGCGGTGGCGGCGGGGCTGGCCTTCGGGTGGTCCTCGGTGCTGCTCTTCTGGGTGGGGCCGCAACTGCTGGGGCAGCCCTTGCTGCGGCTGTATCTGCTCACGGAGCACACGGGCTGCACCGAGGATGCCAACGGGCTGACCAACACGCGCACGATGCTGACGGCGGCGCCGGTGCGGCTGCTGATGTGGGAGATGCCTTTCCACGCGGAGCATCACCTCTATCCCTTCATTCCTTTTCACCGGCTGCGGGACGCGCATGCGGTGCTCAGGGATCGGCTGGCGCATGTCGGGACCGGCTATGCGGCCTGGCATGTCGAGCACGTGCGGGAGTTGCGGCGGGTGGGGCGGGGTTAGGGCGCCCCGGAGGCCCGGGGAACGCGGCGAACGGGGTAAGCCGCGGCAAGGCGGCGTTGTTTGCTCGGGGCCGAACTCGGCGTGGTTGCCGTGGGCCAGGGCGAAGGGAACGCTCCGGCCTGGGTTGCCGGCGGGCCATCGGCACCTGCCGTGACGAAGGGATGGCGGACACAGCCCGCCCGGTCGCTGGCGACGGCTCGGTGCCGGGAGTGGACCGCACGCCGCCTTGCCCATCGTACCGGAGGCGGAGGTCCGTGCGCGGCGAGGCGTCTCCCGGAACCGGTGCTGGAGGGTAAGCGGGCGTAGCCGCGCAGGGGCGAGGGGGCGCGGCTCGCTCCTATCATCCTGCCGCCGTTCGCGGGGAGGACGCGGTCCCTGCTGGAAGGGGGCATGAAAGCCCTGTCCCGGAGCCCGCGCCGGGGTTACAGGAAGGGACGGCCGGGCTGCCCCGTTGGGCGGTGCACGGCCTTGAGCGGCAACCGCCCGGAGTCACCTTGTCCCAACACGTCAGCAGCGGCATCGACGCGATCGGCGGCATGCCTTGGGGCACGCATTTCTGCCAGTTTTACGAGACGGCGGGGGACCTCGCCGAGACGCTCGTGCCCTACTTCAAGGCAGGCCTCGATGCCGGCGAGCGTTGCATGTGGGTCACGGCCGAGCCGCTCCGGGCCGGCGACGCCACGGACGCGCTGCGGGCCGCCGTTCCCGACCTCGACCGCCGCATCGCGCGGGGCGACATCGAGATCATCGACTACGACCGCTGGTACGGCATGCTCAGCGGCAAGGCCGGCGCGGATGCCGTGCTGGAGGGCTGGCTCCGGCGCGAGGCCGAGGCCCTGGAACGCGGCTATCCCGGGCTGCGGGTGACGGGGAACACCCATTTCGTCGAGGCGCAGGATTGGGAGTCCTTCGCCGAGTACGAGGGGAAGGTGAACGCCTGCTTCTGCGACCACCGGATCGTGACGATCTGCAGCTACTGCACCCGGCGCTGCGATGCGGGCCAGGTGCTCGACGTCATCCAGAACCACGAGTTCGCCCTTGCCCGACGCCGCGGCACATGGGCGATGGTCGAGAGCAGCTCCGTCAAGCAGGCGAAGGCGGCGCTCGCCCGGGCGAATGCGGAGCTGGAGGGGCGCGTCGAGAAGCGGACGGCGGACCTCAGGAAGGCCCTCGCCGAGAAGGACGTCCTCCTGAAGGAGGTGCACCACCGGGTGAAGAACAACCTCCAGGTGGTCGCCGCGCTCGTCCAGATGCGGGCGAGGCAGTCCAGCGATGCCTCCTGGCGGGAGGCGCTTGCCGAGACGCTCCGGCGCTTGAAGGCCATGAGCCTCGTGCACGACCAGCTCTACAACGGCGTCGACACGGGCGGCATCAACTTCGCCTCCTATCTTCGCTCCCTCGCCGAGGCGACGTTGTCGAGCTACGGGCTGACGGAGGGGGTGGAGATCGAGGTCGCGCCCTCCGACGACCTCGTGGACATCAACACGGCGGTGCCGCTCGGCCTTGCCGCCGCGGAGGCCCTGACGAACGCCCTGAAGCACGGCTTTCCGAATGGCCGTCGGGGGCAGGTCTGGATGGCGTTCCGCGCCCCGCGCGACGGGGCGGACGGGGAACTCGTCATTCGCGACGATGGCGTTGGCCCGCCCGACCCGATGCCGGCTCGTCCACGAGGCGCGGGCCTCTTCCTCGCCTCGGCGCTCGCGGGGCAAATCCGCGGGCGCGTGTCGCTGACGCGGGAGAGGGACACGGTCTGGCGGCTCACCTTCCCGCAAGCGGCGCGGCGGGAGGAGGGCGAGGACGGGGTCGCCGATGGCGCTCCGGCGCACGGGGTTCACTGACGACCGGATCGACGCGCCGTCCCGTGCGGGGGTGGCCGGGTAAGCCCCGGCCGTGCCCCGCGGTGGCGGGGCGGTCATCGAGACGACGGGGGGGCGAGCCTGGCTATCCCCGTTCCGGGGATTTGAGCGTCTGGGCCAGGACGCCGCCGCCGATGACGAGGAGGGCGCCGAAGAGGCTGCCGGGCGTCGGCATGGCGTGCAGGACGACGGCGTCGAGCGCCATGGCCCAGAGCAGCCCGGAGAACTGCCAGGGCGCCAGGCGCGATGCTTCGCCCCGGTGCAGGGCCGCCGCGATGCTCGCCAGGGCGGCGGTCTGGACGGCGGTCACGAGCACGATCAGCCCGGCCGCCACGGTGCTGACGGGGTGCCAGCCGGCGGCGACCGGCACGGCCAGCAGGACGACGCCGACGAGGGCGACCTGCATGATCGTGTCGAGCGTGGTGGCGACGTCGCGGAGGCGGCGGATGAGGATCTGGTAGACGGCGTAGGTGAGCGCGCCGGCGAAGGCCGCCGCGATGCCGAACAGGCTCGCTTCCCCGCCCGGCTTCACGATCAGCAGCATGCCGGCGAAGCCGACCAGTGTCCCGAGCCAGCGGCCGAGCGAGACCTTCTCCCGCAGGAAGAGGCCGCCGAGCAGGGCGAGCAGGAGGGGCGCGGTGAAGCCGAGGGCCGAGGCGGCGGTGACGGAGAGGAGGGTGTAGGCAAGCACCGCGAGTGCGTTCGAGATGACGAGCGCCGCCGCCGCCGCCCTCTGCTGCCACGCTCCCTCGGGCCGGAACAGGCGGCGCCACGTCATGCGGTTCCCGGGCCAGGCGGTTGCGGCCAGGCCGACGAGAAGGATGACGACGCAGCGGAGGAAGGTGACCTGAAGGGGGCTCAGGCCGTGATCGGTGACCAGGATCCTGGAGAGCGCGTAGCCGAGGACGTAGAGGAGCCCGGAAAGGACGGTGAGACCGATGGCGGTCGAGGTCATCGAGCCCTGGTGGGAGTTCGTGCCCGTCTTCAGCGCGTCCAAGCCATTCTCTCCACCCCTTCGGGATCAGCTCGGTGCTGCGCCGTCACGGCGGCACCCCAGGCTTGGATAAGCACGGAGGGGATGCCGGGTTGTCCGCTGCTTTCGGCCGGGCTTGGCCCTCCGGGGGGCAGGCACCGTTGGGGGCGAATGGGGCGGTTGCACCCTCTTGCGGTGATGCGGCCCGGTCAGGGTTTGCTCTGGAGCGTGTTACGGACCTAACGAGCGGTCGTGCGGGCGGTCAGCGGCAGGGCCGCTTTGGGTGGGAAGCGGATCTACGAGCGTGCCGTCCATGCCGTCTTCGGAAGGGGGGCAGGCCCGGTGGCGATCCACCATGGAGATGATGTTGCGGCACAGTTCCTCCGTCGCCTCCCCCGCCGCGATCTCACCGCGCGCCGCTGCATCGGAGACGGCGTCCGCCGCTCCCAACATCGCCCAGAGGCTTGCCAAGGTAAGCCTTCCACCCCCGGCGAACGGCTCGAGCACGCGGCGGCACTTCGCGATGAAGTCCGTCTGGTAGCCTCGCTTCAGGGCGTCCATCCCCGGGGCACCAGCCAGCGCGGCCGCCACGCCGGGGATCTCCTGTCCCTGCGTCAGGACGCATCTTACGTAGGCCGAGGCGATGACCTCCGCCCGCTCCGCTAGGCTGGGGCTGCAGGCCGCTAGCGCGGCGTCAAGGGCGGCATTCTGGAGGGCGTCGTAGTGGCGGTACAGCGCGACGAGGAGGCCATCGCGCGTGCCGAAGTGGTCGTAGACCACGGGCTTGGTCACGCCGGCCTCCTGGGCCAGCCGCCCCAGGGTCAGCGCATCCGTCCCTTCCTCCCGAACGAGGCGCTGGGCCGTATCGATCAGCTGTGCCTGCCGCTCCTCGCGGGACAGGCGGCGACGAGCCGGAGAGTGGGCAATCCCGGGGTGAGGTGAGCTTGACATCTTATGTACCATTAGTAGGTTACCGTTAGTATATCGAACCACCACTCCTTCGCAAACCTGTGCCGAGGTCTCTCATGCACGCCCTCATCGTCACCTCACACCCTGATGCATCCTCATTCACCCACGCGGTCGCCCACCAAGTGGCCAAGGGCTTCGGAGGGGAGCCGGGGCGTACGACCGAGATGGCCGATTTGGCGGCCGAGGGCTTCGACCCACGCTTCAGCGCGGCAGATCGCGCGTTCTTCAACGGCCACGCTCACGCCGCGGCCGATGTCCTGGCCGAGCAACGTCGCATCGACCGGGCCGACCTGCTGGTGCTTGTTTATCCCGTTTACTGGTGGTCCATGCCCGGGCTGATGAAAGGGTGGATAGACCGCGTCTTCACCCAGGGCTGGGCCTACGACGACGCGTCCGAAGGGCCGACCGTGAAAAAGCTCGGCCGCTTATCCGTGCAACTCGTCGGCATCGGCGGTGCGGACGGAGGAACCTATGCGAGGCACGGCTACACGGATGCCATGCGGACGCAGATCGATCATGGGATCTTCGGCTATTGCGGCGCCCCCGTGGTCGGATCGGACATCCTGCTGAGCGTCGATGCCCCTGCCAGGGAGAAGGCGCTGCGCCGTGCCGCCGAGATCGGCAGGAACCTTGCTGAATCCGTCTTCCCCGGCCCTGGCGCGTCGAACCGGTTAGGGTCGGTACCGGCGGGAGGGGGCGAAGCCACCTTTCGTCCTCCCGCAACCGCCGGTCAGGTCCGCACCACCCTCTAGGCCGGGCTGATGAGCGGGAGCCAGGCGGCGATGGCGGGGGGCGGGGTTCCGGCATCGCGGATGTCGTAGAGGCCGGCGGCGCCGAGTTGGATGCGGCAGACGGTGAAGGCCTGGCGGGGCGCGCGGCTGTTGTCGGTGAGGATGGCGGCGTCGGCGACGCGGAGCGCCTCGGCGATGGCACGCTGGGTGCGGGGGAAGCGGCGGCGGAGGGTGGGTTCGTCGACCCCGTGGCCGCCCGCGGCCACGCGGGTCTGGACGCGGAGGATGGAGAGGTCCGCGCTTTCCAGGCCGACGAAGATCAGCAGCACGAAGTAGCCGGCGCGCTGCATGTCGCGGATGAGGTCGATCTTGGAGGCGGTGGTGCCGTCCGGGCGGGGCTGCCAGTGGGAGAAGACGGTCTCCATGGCGAAGGGGACCTTCGCGCCCATGGCCTGGGCGACGAAGGCCTGCACCCCCTGTTGCGCGACGGCCATCCAGCCGCGGTCGGTGTCGCGGAGCGTCGCGGCCCAGGGAGTGAGGTGGCCGTCCGGGCCGGGCTCGGGGAGGATGGAGAGCATCAGGCGGTCGGCATTGACCAGTGGGATGCGGAGGCGGTCTGCCAGCAGGCGGTACCAGAGGGTGGACTTGCCTGAGCCGTTATGGCCGGCGAGGACGACGGCGAGCGGCTTTCTTGTCCGGGCCTGGGCGAGGCGGACGAGCTCGGTGGCGGCCCGGAGCGAGGTCAATCAGGCTCGTCAATCGGTGACGGTGAAGCGGCCGTTCTCGAGGACGCCGCGCTCGGTGCGGCCGTTGAGCCGGCGGAGGTAGCGGCCGGGGCAGTCGGGGTCCGCCTCGAAGAGGGGGACGTTCTTGCGGGCGGGGAGGCGGATGCCGGGGCGGGCCAGGCGGTCGCCGGCGCGGCGGAGGGCCTCGGTGCTGGCCTCCACGTTGCTTTCCACCTCGGCGCGGGCGGGCTTGCGGGTGGTGACGGTGGCGGTGCCGAAGGTGACGCGGGTGCCGCCGGGTTCGCGGCGGATCTGGGTCGCGCGGGGCGGGCGCGGCGGGGCCTTCGCCGGCTTCGGCGTGGACGATGCTGCCTGGGGGTGCATGTCCGTGGGGGGCATGGCGGGAAAGATAGCGATGGGCGGGGTGCGGTGCCAGGGGCGTGGTGCCAGGGGCGTGGTGCCAGGGGCGTGGTGCCGGGGGCGTGGTGCCGGGGGCGTCTGGTTGGGGCGGTGTCGCGCGGAAATCTTTGCGGAGGCGGGGCGGCTGCGCGAGGCTGCGGGCCGGGCATCGGGGCGGCGGGCGTCGCGCGGTGCGGGAGGAAGGACGGCCATGGCCGAGAGCGCGATCCGCTTCATGGACGGCGGCGCCTATGAGCGGTCGATGGGGGTGTGGAGCCGGATGGCGGGGGAGGTGTTCCTCGACTGGCTGGCGCCCTCGACAGGAATGCGGTGGGTGGATGTGGGCTGCGGCAGCGGGGCGTTCACGGAGCTGATCGTGGAGCGATGCGCGCCCCTGGCAGTGGAGGGGGTGGATCCCTCGGAGGAGCAGCTTCTTTTTGCGCGGGGGCGGCCGGCGGCGCGGCTGGCGCGGTTCGGGCGGGCGGATGCGATGGCGCTGCCATTCGAGAAGGCGCGCTTTGACGCGGCGGTCATGGCCCTCGTGATCTTCTTCGTGCCGGAGCCGGCGCGGGGGGTGGCGGAGATGGTGCGGGTGGTGCGGCCGGGCGGGCTGGTCGCGGCCTATGCCTGGGACATCCTCGGCGGCGGGTTTCCCTACACGCCCGTGCAGGTGGCGCTGCGCGAGATCGGCGTGGTGCCGCCCTTTCCGCCGAGCGTGGAGGCCGCCGGCACCGAGGCGCTGCGCGGGTTGTGGGAGGAGGCGGGTCTGGTCGGGGTGGAGACGCGGGAGATCCGCGTGCGGCAGCGATTCGCGGATTTCGAGGCCTATTGGGCGACGGTGCTGATGGCGGGGAGCGTATCGCAGCCGCTGGCGGGGCTGGGAGCGGCGGAGCTGGAGCGGGTGCGGCAGGGGGCGCGGGCGCGGCTGGTGGAGGCGGATGGAGGCCTTGTCTGGGAGGCGCGGGCGAACGCGGTTCGCGGGACCGTGCCGGAATAGGCGGGGTGGAGGGAGCGGCGGCCGAGGGCGGGCAGGCGGGGCGGGGCGGAGGCGCCCGCCCGTTGCCGCGTGCGGCGCGGATCGGGCTGGCGCTGGGCGGCGCGGTGGCGCTGCTGCTCGGGGTGCTGCTGGTGCTCGACCGGGTGTTTCCGCCGGATCTGTCGCGGCTGGAGGCGGTCGGGCGGGTGGTGGTGGACCGGGAGGGGCGGGTGCTCTCGGCCCTGCCGGCGCCGGGCGGGGTCTGGCGGCTGCCGGTTTCGGCGGAGGAGGTGCCGCGGGTGCTGGTGGACCTGTTGATGGCGGCGGAGGACCGGCGGTTCCGCTGGCACTTCGGCGTCGATCCGATCGCGGTGGCGCGGGCGGCGGTGGGGTGGGCGCGGGCGGGGCGGGTGGTCTCGGGCGGGTCCACGCTGTCGATGCAGGCGGCGCGGTTGCTGGAGCCGCGGCCGCGGACGCTGCGGAGCAAGGTGATCGAAGCCTTCCGGGCGGTGCAGCTGGAGTGGCGGCTTGGGAAATCCGGGGTGCTGCGGGCCTGGCTGACGCTGGCGCCGATGGGGGGGAACCTGGAGGGGGTTCGGGCGGGGGCGCTCGCCTGGTTCCGGCGGCCGGTTGAGCGGGTGGGCGTGGCGGAGGCGGCGCTGCTGGTGGCGGTGCCCCGGCGGCCGGAGGCGCTCCGGCCGGACCGGCATCCTTCGGCAGCGCTGGCGGCGCGGGATGCGGTGCTGCGGCGGCGCGGGGCGGCGGCGCTGCCTGAGGTGGAGCGGGTGGCGGCGCTGGCGGAGGCGGCGCCCTCGGCGCGGCGGGCGATGCCAGGGTTGGCGCCGCATCTGTCCCGTGAGGTGGCGCGGGGGGCGGCCGACGTGGTGCGGACGACCCTCGATGCCGGTTTGCAGCGGGGGATGGAGGGGTTGGCGGCGGAGGTGCTGGCAGCGCTGCCGGCGCGGGGGTCGGTGGCGATCGTGGTAGCGGACCTGAGGACGCGGGAGGTGCGGGCGCTGGTCGGCGGGGACTGGCTGGCGGAGGGGCGGGCGGGGGCGATGGACCTGACGCGGGCGGTGCGCTCGCCGGGCTCGTCGCTGAAGCCGCTGCTCTATGCCATGGCCTTCGAGCGGGGGCTGGCGCGACCCTCCAGCGTGATGGAGGACCTGCCGCGGCGCTTCGGGGACTGGGCGCCGGAGAACTACGCGCGGGGGTTCTCGGGGCGGGTGACGGCGGCGGAGGCGCTGCGGCAGTCGCTGAACCTGCCGGCGGTCGCGCTGATGGAGGCGCTGGGGCCGATCCGCTTCGCCTCCTCGCTGAAGGCGCTGGGGGCGGTGCCGCGACTGCCGGCGGGGGCGGGGGCGGCGCTGCCGCTCGCGCTGGGGGGTGTCGGGATCACGCTGCGGGAGCTGGTGGGGGTGACGGCGGCGATCGGGGACGGCGGGCGGGCGGGGGCGCTGCGGGTGGTGCCGGGGGTGGCGACTGCCGCGGAGCCGGTGGTGCGGCCCTGGGCGGCGGAGATGGTGGCGGGGATTCTCGTGCAGGGGTTTCCGGGCGGTGGGCCCGCGGGCGTGGGGTGGAAGACAGGGACCTCCTGGGGCGGTCGGGATGCCTGGGCCGTGGGGTTCGACGCGCGGCACGTGGCCGGCGTCTGGGTGGGGCGGCCGGACGGGACGGCGATTCCGGGGGCGACGGGGCGTTCGCTCGCGCTGCCGGTGCTGGCGCGGGTGTTCGGCGTGCTGCCTTCGGTGCCGCGGGCGGGGGCGGAGGAGCGGGTGGCGGCCCTTGGCGGCGGGCCGCGGGCGGTCGATGGGCTGCGGCTGTTGTTTCCGCCGGCGGGGGCGGTTGTCGAGGAAGGGGCGGTGACGATCCGCGCCGCCGGGGGGCAGCGGCCGCTGGTCTTCCTCGTGGACGGCGTGCCGCTGGCCTCCGGCGCGGCGCGGCGGGAGGTGGGCTGGGTGCCGCCGGGGCCGGGATTTTATCGCGTGACGGTGCTGGACGCGACGGGGGCGGCGGTGAGCGCGCCGGTTCGGGTGCGGGCGGGGGAGTAGGGTTCGCGCCCTCTCCGCCCGCCCGGGGCGGGATCAGGAATCGGGGGTCAGGAGTCGTGGGGGAGGCGGATGATCGCCTCGATGTAGTCGGAGGCGACGACGAGGCCCGCGCCGCCGCCGCGGTCGAAGCGGCCGAGCAGGTCGAGCACGTTTTCCTCCAGCCGCGATTGCGTGTCGGGGTCGAGCGCCTGGAAGGCTTTGTGCAGGGGGCCGTAATAGCTGCGGAAGACCTCCAGCCAGTGGGCGGCCGAGCGGTAGCGGAAGTGGAAGACCCTCGGCGTGACCTCGACCGATGCGCCGGGGAAGAGCTCCCGCAGCCGCTCCTCGGTGCCCCAGAGGGCGGGGGAGCGGACCCCCGCCGGGGGCGGGAGGAAGGTGCCGAGCAGCTTGAAGAGCTGGCCGACGAAGCCGGCAGGCGTCCAGTTTGCCAGGCCGATGCGGCCGCCGGGGCGGCAGACGCGGCGCATCTCGGCCGCGGCCTTCTCTTGGTCCGGCGTGAACATGACGCCGAAGGTGGAGAGCACCACGTCGAAGTGCGCGTCGGCGAAGGGCAGGGCCTCGGCATCGGCGACCTCGAAGCGGATGGGCAGGCGGTTCGCCTCGGCGCGCAGGCGGCCCTGGTCGAGCAACTCGGGCACGTAGTCCGATGAGGTGACGGTGGCGAAGCGGCGGGCGGCGGCGAGGCTCGCATTGCCGTTGCCGGCGGCGATATCGAGGACGCGCTCGCCGGCGCGGAGGTCGAGCGCCTCGCAGAGGCTCTCGCCGACGATCTGTAGGGTGGAGCCGATGAGGGCGTAGTCGCCGGAGGCCCAGGTGCCGCGCTGTCGTGCCTTCAGCGCGGCGAGGTCCGGGGTGGCGGGGGTGGGTTCGCTGGGCATGGGCAGGATCCAATCCATTTCGAGATTGTTACCGCTCGGCCATCTTGACATGTGGATCGCCTGTCAGGGTGACACGTTCCTGCGATTCTTCGGCCGTTCCCCGGTGCCGCCAGGCGCTGCCCTGCGCCTCCGGTTCAGGTCATCCGGTCCAGCGTGCCGTCGCGGCGGACATACTGGTCATAGAGCGCGCCGGTGACGTGGAGCGCGATCATGCCGAGGAGGACCCAGCCGGCGACGGCATGGATGCGGGTGAGGGTTTCCGCGAGGGGCACGTTCTTGCCGACGGGGTCGGGCAGGGGGATGAGGCCGTAGAGCTTTACGGGAAAGCCCCAGGCGTTGGTCGCGACGAAGCCGACGACGGGCATGGCGAGGAGCCAGGCGTAGAAGGCAGCGTGGTTGGCGCGGGCGAGGATGCGCATGGGGGCGGGCATGTCGGCGGGGAGCGGGGGCGCGGGGTGGCCGATGCGCCAGGCGAGGCGGAAGAGGGTGAGGGCCAGGATGGTCAGGCCGATGCTCTCGTGGATGTCGTAGAGGGTGTATTTCGTGGCCTCGTCCTTGGGGGCGGCGTGGGCGATGGTGAGGCCGAGGGCGGCGCCGGCGAGGACGAGGAGAGCGGTCAGCCAGTGGATGGCGCGCGAGGTCGCGTCGTAGCGCGCGGGGTGGAGGGTGCCTGAGGCGTGGCTCGCGGACATGAGCGGCTCCTCTGCTCCCCCCATGAGATGACGGCGCGGGCGGGTTCCTCAATCATTTCCCACGGGGATTTCCCGCGGGCTCAGGTGAGGGGCGGGGCGATGAATTCCTGGAAGGCGGGGCGTTCCTCGAGGCGCGCGTACCAGGCGGCCATGCGCGGCAGGTGCGGCCGGTCCGGCAGGTCGATGCCGTACCAGCGGCGGGCGTAGGAGCCGAGGGCGATGTCGGCGAGGGTGACGTTGGGACCTTCGACGAAGGGCAGGTCGTGGGAGAGGTAGCCGTCCACGATCGTCCAGAGCTTGCCGGTGGATTCCGCGGAGGCGGCGATGGCGTCGGTGTTGCGCTTCTCGGGCGGGGTGCGGACCATGCCCCAGAAGAGGTCGCGCTCGGAGGGCTGGAGGGTGGAGAGGGTCCAGTCGAGCCAACGGTCCACGCGGGCGCGCTCCACCGCGGCCTCGGGGTAGAGGAGGGCGGCGGCGGCGCGGGGGTCGGTCTCGATGCCGCGCAGCGCGAGGTAGCGCATGATGGCGTTCGATTCCCAGAGGACGAAGTCGCCGTCCTGCAGGGTGGGCACGCGGCCGTTGGGGTTGAGGATGCGGTAGGCGGGGGTGTCCACCTGGCCGTACTGCATGCCGGCGTCGATCCGCTCGAAGGGGAGGCCGAGCTCGCGCGCGCACCAGAGGACCTTCTGCACGTTCACGGAATTCGCGCGGCCCCAGATCTTGAGGCGCGCGGGTTTGTGGCTGGGCATGGCTGCCCCCTCCTCTCTCAGGCGGCGGCGTCCGCGGGCAGGTCGAAGGCCTGGGGATAGCCGAAGAGGCCGACCGCGCCGCCGGTGTGGATGAAGACGACGTTCTCGCCGGGCTTGAAGTGGCCGCGGCGGACG
This sequence comes from Roseomonas aerilata DSM 19363, assembly GCF_000711725.1. Classification (GTDB taxonomy): domain Bacteria; phylum Pseudomonadota; class Alphaproteobacteria; order Acetobacterales; family Acetobacteraceae; genus Roseomonas; species Roseomonas aerilata. The sequence goes on from NZ_JONP01000001.1 coordinate 202,480, forward strand.
AGGTCGATCAGCCCGGCCATGCCCTTCCCGGAATAGACGGGGTCGAGGAGGATGCCCTCCTTCTCCGCGACGAGCTTCACGGCGTCGGCCATGCCCTGGGTGGGGATGCCGTAGCCCTGGCCGACGTAGTCGCAGTTCGCGCGCACGTGCTCGGCGCGGATCGTGCCGGGGGGGAGGCCGAGGTGGTCGGCGGTGCGCTGCGCGAGAGCGAGGACGCTGGCCTCCTGCTTCTCGCGCGGGGCGCGGACGCCGATGCCGAGGACGGGGATGCCGCTGTTGAGGCCGACGAGGCCGGCGACGAGGCCGGCCTGGGTGCCGGCGCTGCCGGTGGCGTGGACGACGTGGTCGATGCGGAGCCCCATGTCGGAGGCTTGCGTCACCAGTTCCTGCGCCGCGTTGACGTAGCCGAGGGCGCCGATGGCGGTGGAGCCGCCGCCGGGGATGACGTAGGGGCGGCGGCCTTCGGCGCGGTACTTATCGGCGAGCGCCTCCATCTCGGCCTGCATGTCCGCGCCGCCGGGGCGGCGGGAGACCTTCGCGCCGTGGAGCTTGTCCATCATGACGTTGGCGGACTGCGTGTAGGCGGCGTCGGTGTAGCCGGTGCGGTCCTCCAGCAGGAGGTGGCAGTCGAGGCCGAGCTTGGCGGCGGCGGCCGCGGTCTGGCGGGCGTGGTTGGACTGGGTGGCGCCCTGGGTGATGACGAGGTCGGCGCCCTGGTTGCGGGCGTCGGCCATCAGGAACTCGAGCTTGCGCGTCTTGTTGCCGCCGGTGGAGAGGCCGGTGCAGTCGTCGCGCTTGACCCAGAGGTTGGGGCCGCCATCGGGGCCGGCGAGCGCGCGGGAGAGGTTCTCCATCGGCTCCAGCGGCGTGGGCATGTGGCCGAGGCGGATGCGGGGGAAGCGGGCGAGATTCATTCTTGGGTAGCCTTGCCGGGACGTGCTGGCGGCCAGGGTAGGACGGATCGGGCGGCTCCGGGAGGCGGGGTGGGCGGGAAAGCCGCGCCCGGGGTCAGGCCCGGGAAGGGGCGAGCGGATCCGGGAGCGGTCGCGGGGTGTCGGGGACCGGGCTCCAGGCGATGACGAAGGCGGTGCCGGGGCCGGGCAGGCGCTCGATCCGCGCGTCGATGGAGCGGATCAGCGTGTCCACGACGTTCATGCCGAGGCCGCGACGGCCCTCGGGTTCCATGCCGATGCCGTCGTCGGCGATGTGGAGGATGAAGCCGCCAGCCTCTCCGCCAGCCTCTCCGGCGCGGCGGAGCGCGATGCGCACGCAGCCGGAGGTGCCGCCGACGAAGGCGTATTTCAGGGCGTTCGTCGCCAGCTCGTTCACGACGAGGGCGATCTTCACGGCGATGTCGGCCGGCACTTCCATGTGTTCGAGGTCGGTGATGATGCGGTTGCCGCCGCCCTCGGTCGTGTCGCGGGCGGCGAGGGCGCGGGCGAAGCGCTCGAGCATCCCGTCGAGGGCGACGGTCTGGCCGGTGCCCTCCTGCAGCAGCTCGTAGGTCAGGCCGATGGCGACCATGCGGCCCTGGGCGGCGCGCAGCGCCTGGAGGGCCGCGTGGTCGGAGAGCTGGCGTTCCTGCAGGCGGAGGAAGGAGGCGACGAGGGAGAGGTGGTTCTTGATGCGGTGGTGCGCCTCCCGCAGGAGGGTGTCGCGCAGGCGGATGGCCTCCTCCCGTGCCTCGCGGGTGGCGCCGAGGCGGCGGATGAGGTCGGCGACGTCGGCCGCGCCGCTCTCGGCCCCGAGGGCGGGCGGGGGGATGTCGCCGGCGGCCTCCAGCCGCTGCGTGGCGGCCTCCAGCGGGGCCACGACGAAGCGCTGGGCGGACCAGAAGAGGGCGCCCATGCCGACGAGCAGCACGCCAACGAGGAGCAGCGGTGGAAGGACGATGTCCGCGCGGTTGCCGGCCTCGACCACGCCGGACGGGATGGAGGCGAGGAGGCTGAGGTCGTCGGTCGCGCGCACCTGGATCAGCAGGTGCCCGTTGTTGCTCGCGACGCCCGCGTCTACGGGGATGCGGGCCAGGTAGGAGGCGTGGAGGGCCTCCGGCAGCGAGGGCAGCGGCGCGTCCGGGCCGACGAGGCTGGCGCTGCTGCCCGAGGCGTCCAGGAGCCAGACCTGGAGGCCTTCGATCTCCGGCAGGAAGCGCCTGCTGGCGCTGCGCAGGCCGTCGAGGGATACGGTGGCCGCGACGACGCCGGCGACGGTTCCGCCGAGGGGTGCGCCGGGCGCTTGCCCCTGCGCGCCGCGGCCCCGCAGCCCCTCGCGACGGATGGGTTCGGCGAGCTCGATCACCTGTCCGAGGCCGAAGGTGCTGGTGCTCAGCGCGCCCGTGAGTCCGCGGCCGGTGAGTTCCACGGTCAGGACGCTGGGGGAGGCGAGGCGCTGGCCGATGGTCGAGGGGAGGGTGGAGCAGGTGACGCTGCGGTCGGGCCCCACGGCGAAGAGGTGGCCGACGCTCGCGTCCATGCGCAGGTGGGCGGCGTTGAGGAGGGCGGTGCAGCCCTCCGGGCCGAGGGCGAGGGGATCGGCGGCGGCAAGGACGGCCGTGCCCTGCCGTGCCTGGGCGAGGGCGCTCGCGACGCGACCGGCCATGCGGCGGGTTTCGGCGAGGGCGAGCTCGGTGTTGCGCGCCGAGAGGGCGTCGGCCTGCCACCAGGTGAAGACGCCGGCACCGAGCAGGATCACGAGGGCGACGGCGCCGTAGACGAGGGCGAGGCGCTGGCGGAGGGTCCAGCGGCGGGGCTGCGCCTCGATGGAGGCCGCCTCGCGGCCACGGGGGGCCGGCTTCTCTTCACGCGTGGCCGGATCGGCGCCACGGCCGGCCTGCTCCTGCCGGCGGAGGGGCGGCATGCCCCCGCGGGTGGCGGCCGCTTCGGTGCGGCCGGCATGGATGCCGCCGCGGACGCCCGGCGCGCCATGCGCGTGGCGCCGGGCCTGCCGGCTGATCAGCGGCAGGGCGGGCAGCGCGAAGGAGCGGTCGGTCCGCGCGGCGGGTAGAGCTCGCGGTGGACGATTCCCATCCGGCATGGCGTTGCATCCTCGATGACGAGGGTTTGGCAGGCGCGCGGCCGAAAAGTCAAACCTTTGTGAATGGGCCCGATTTCAACCGGCTGTGTGCCGCGAGTCGCCTGGGGCGCCGCAGAGGGCGAAGGCGGCGGCCATCGCATCCGGTATGGGCGCCGTGGCCAGCAGGGGCGGGTCGAGCGGCAGGGAGAGGGAGCGGGCGAGCAGGTGCATCACGCCGGCCGCCCGCCCGTTAACCGAGGCAGCGCCGCCATAGACGGGATCGCCGAGGATGGGGCAGCCGAGCAGGGCACAGTGGACGCGCAGTTGGTGCGTCCGGCCGGTCTCGGGGCGCAGTTCGAGCCAGGAGAGGGCGTTGTTGCCGCTGCCGGCGGTGCCGGCCAGGCGCCAGGCGGTGCGGGCGGGTTGGCCCTGGGGGTGGGACTCGATGCGCCAGCCGCCCTCCCGCGTGCTCGTCTTGCGGAGTGGGGCGTCGAGGGTTCCGCCCTCGCCCGGTGGGCGGCCGGCGACGATGGCCCAGTAGGTTTTCCCGGCGCGCTTTTCCGCGAAAAGGGCGCCGAGCGCGCCGAGGGAGGGGCGGGTGCGGCCGAGGAGGAGGCAGCCGGCCGTGTCGGTGTCCAGGCGATGGATGGGCTGCGGCGGGTGGCGGCGGCCGAGCTGGAGGAGGGGCAACCAATCCTCAAGGCTGGGCTTGGGTGGACGGCCGGGGTGCGGGCGGCCGGGATCGACGGGCAGGCCGGCGGGCTTGTCGATCACCATGGCGTCGGGCCGGATGTGAAGGATTCGCGCGGCGAGCCAGCCGGGCAGGGAAGAGGGGTCGCGCATGTCGGGTGGGGGTGTTTCCGGTGGGGCTGGCGTGAAGGGGCAGGGTGGCGCGCTGGTGATCTGCGTGGGGCAGGTGGTGACGGACCATACCTTCCGCGTGGACGAGGTGGAGCCGCCGCCCTCCAAGACCACGGCGCGGGCCTATTCCATGAGCGTGGGCGGGATGGCGGCGAATGCGGCGATCGCGGTCGCGCGGCTCGGCGGGCGGGCGGTGTTCTGGGGGCGCGTGGGGCGCGACGAGGCGGGGGAGGAGTTGCGGCACGCGCTGGAGTCGGAGGGGGTGGATGCCTCCGGCCTCGTGATGGCGGAGGGGGCGCGGACGCCGCTCTCGGCCGTGATCGTGGACAAGGTGGGGGAGCGGAGCATCGTGACCTATCGTGGGGAGCGGCTGCCGACCGATCCCTCCGCCCTGCCGCTGGACCGGCTTTCGGAGGCGGGCTGCGTGCTCTGCGATCCCCGCTGGCCCGAAGCGGCGGAGGTGGTGTTCCGGCGCGCGCGGGAGGCGGGGGTGCCGAGCGCGATGGATGCGGAGAAGAGCGAGGAGAGGATCCTGCGCCAGCTCGTGCCGCTGACCGACCACGCGATCTTCGCCAAGACCGGGCTGACCATCTTCGCGCCCGGTGTGCCGCCGGAGGAGGGGCTGGCGCGGGCGTTGCGGACGGGTCCGCTGAAGCTGGCCGCGGTGACGCTGGGGGAGAAGGGGACGCTCTGGCTCTCGCCGGGGATGGAGGCGCCGGCGCGGCGGCCGGCTTTCCCGGTGGATGCGACGAACACGACCGGGGCGGGGGACGTGTTCCACGGCGCTTTCGCCCTCGCCATCGCGGAGGGGCAGGGGATGGAGGAGGCGCTGCGCTTCGCCTCGGCGGCGGGGGCGCTGCGGGCGCGGGACGGTCGGACGCCGGACCGGGCGATGCTGGAGGAGCTGCTGGCGGGGGAGACGGACGTGCCGCCGATCCGGGTGCGGCGGAAGGCCTGAGGGGGCGGGGCTCCCTCGGGCGTCACCTTACGTTGGGCTTTCGGATTGGGATCTCTGTCGAAACGGCGCGCGGGTTGGTATGGTCCGGCCTTCCGACGCCGATCGCAAAGTCCTGGACATGTCCGACGCCGAAGCCCCGCCGCGCCCGTCTCGCGTCCTGCCCCTCGAGCGGTTCCGGCCGGGCGATCCGGTGCCGGTCTTCCGGGCGGCGACGGATGGGAATCCGCGCTACGCCTTCGACAGCGTGGCGGGGCGCTATGTGCTGCTCGCCTTTCTCGGGTCGCGGTCCCATCCGGCCTCGGCGTCGGGGTGGGAGGCGTTGCGGCGGGCACGGGCGGCGGGGCTGCTCGACGATGCGCGGGCCTGTGCCTTCGCGGTGACGGCGGACCCCGGGGATGCGGCGCCGGCCATGGCGGATGCGTTGCCGGGGCTGCGGGTGATCCGCGACCATGATCTCGCGGTGAGCCGCGCCTACGCGGCCTTCGTCCCCGCGCCAGCGGGGGAGCGGCCGGGCTATGCGCCCTTCGCCCTGTTGCTGGACCCCTTGTTGCGGGTGCTGGACTCCGCGCCGATCGCGGAGATCGGGCGGCTGGTCGGGGTGCTGGAGGGGCTGCCGGCGCCCGGTCTGCACGCGGGGATGGAGGTTCCGGCCCCCGTTCTGGTGCTGCCGCGGGTTCTGGAGCCGGGGTTCTGCCGGGAACTGGTCGCGCTCTACGACAGGGTGGGGGGCAACGAGAGCGGCTTCATGCGGGAGGTGGACGGGCGGACGGTGCCGATGCTCGACGCCTACCACAAGCGGCGGAAGGACCTCACGATCGAGGACGAGGGGGTGCGGGCGGCGCTGCGCGAGCGCCTGACGCGGCGGTTGGTGCCGGAGATCCACCGCGCCTTCCAGTTCCGGGCGACGCGGATCGAGCGCTACATCGTCGCCTGCTACGACGCGGCCGATGGCGGGCATTTCCGTGCGCATCGTGACAACACGACGCGGGGCACGGCGCATCGGCGCTTCGCGGTCAGCATCAACCTGAACGACGACTTCGACGGCGGGGACCTGTGGTTCCCTGAGTTCGGCACGCGGCGCTACCGGCCGCCGATGGGGGGCGCGGTGGTCTTTTCCTGCTCGCTGCTGCACGAGGCGGGGCGGGTGACGCGCGGGGTGCGCTACGCGACGCTTCCCTTCCTCTACGACGAGGCGGCGGCGAAGGTGCGGGAGGAGGGGCGCCGGTTCATCGGGGCCGCGGGAGAGGAAGCGGCCGCGGAGGGATGAGCGCGGCTTTGCCCGGTGGGGAGTCGCTCGGCCGGTCCCTCCAGCAAGGGCCAGCCGGTCAAGGTGCCGCGCGGGCCGGGAATTCCGGGATGACTCCGCGCCCGTCCCAGCGGCGGATGCGTTCCACCTCGACCGCGTTGGGGCTGTCCCCGGTCACGGCGGGGGAGGCCGCGATGGCCGCGGCGCGGGCCCGGCCGAGCTCGCGCTCGGCGACGACCTGGCGGTAGGTCTCGCCGGGGTCGAGGCGGGTAACGGTGAAGCCGGCGACCTCGATATGCAGCAGGGCGCGGGCGCGGGCGCGGAGGTCCTCGGTGAGGGCGGCCTGGAGGGCGGCGGCGTCGCGAATGGCGGCCTCCATGGAGGTGCGGCCGAGGACGGCGGCGACGGAGGCGGCCATGAGGGGCGGCATGAGGTCGGCGTCCCCGCGGATATGGCTGAAGCGCCAGCGAAGGTCGGCTTCCTCCCCGTGGTGCCAGAAGGCGGTGCCGTAGAGGGTGACGGGAAGGCCCTCGGCCGTCAGGGCTGGCATGCCGCGGTCGGGCGCGCTGCGGTCGGTGTTGGAGAGCGACATCTCGACCACCGCGCGGGTGTCGGTCCAGGGATTGGCGAAGCCGCGCTGGCCGGGGCCGTAGAGGGCAACGACCTCGCCGCCGCGGCTGACGATGATGCGCTGGGTGGCGCCGGGGCGGATGCTGATCATGCGATCGGCAAGGGCGCCGAGGACGAGGAGGGCCGCGATGCCGAGGAGGATGGGCAGGGCGCGCGGGCGCCGCTTCGCCTGGTGGCCGGTGCTCGTGGCGGCGGGGTCGTGATTGTCCCGGGGCATGGTGGCGGCGCGCGTGCTCCAGTTCTCCGCACGGGTGATCGGTCCGGGCGGTGGGGTTGGTTGAGGTGCATGGCATCAACCCACGGCCAGAGAATGCGTTTCCGGTAAGCAACGAAAACTAGCCGTAATGTTACGAAGAATTGGAGAAAGATGACTTTTTGAGGCACCGGTCCGGTGCTAGCGGGGCTCATGCGCTTCTGGCCCGAACCTTCCGGTCTAGCGCCCAGCGCGGCGAGGCCGGTTGTGGGAGGCGTCCCGATCGCCGTGCCGTTCTTGCCGCCGCGGCTGGGCGCGCTGCTGCTCGACGCAGTGCTGCTTGCCTTTGCGCTGCTGCAGCTTTCCCCTTTTCTCGCGGCCTTCCACCAGACGGCGGACGACAACTTCTGGCAGTACGCGGTGCTCAGCAACGCGGGCCGCCCCGCGGCGCTGGGCGAGGCCATCCACCTGCTGGCGGAGGCCCAGGGGCGGATCGGGCTCTACCCGGCCATGCCGCTGGTGATGCTCGGCACGATGCTGCCGGAATATGCCTGGGGGCGGGTGCTGGTGGTGGGGCTCTTCGGCGGGCTGATGCTCGCCTTCGGCCACCTGCTCGCCCGGCGGCTGGGCGTGCCTCTCACGCGGGCGGGGCTGTTGATGGCGCTCTGCCTCGCCCCTGTCGCGGCTCACCACATGCCGCCGAACGCCTACCCACTGATGCTCACGCTGCCGCTCGCGGCGCTGGTCGTGCTGCACATCTGGATGGGCGAGGGCGGGGGGCGCTCGGGCATGGCGTTGCTGGCCGGGGCGGGCGGACTGGCCGCGCTGATGCTGATGCTTGAGTACAGTCTCGTCGCCGGGGCCGGGCTCGCCGCGCTGGTGGTGCTCTCGGCACCGGCGGGGCGGCGCTGGCGGGCGGTGCGGCTGCACGGTCCTCCGCTGCTGCTGGCTGCCGTGGCCTATGTTGCCTATCGCGCGATCCATCCGAGCGCGTATGGCGGCAACATGATCGCGTGGCCCGGGCTGTGGGATGTCGTCCGGCTCCAGGCGCTGCACGCTTTCCACGGGACGAGCCTTCCGACGCTTGGCGCGCCCTGGCGCGGGCTCTCCGGGCTTGGGCGCAGGGACATGGTCATGGCGCTGGGTGTCCTTGTTTGCGGGACCTGGCTGGGCTGGCGGCTGCTGCCGGCCCTGGCGGCGAGGCTGACCGCGGGCCTGGCCGTCCGGGTGGTGCTGGCCTGCCTCGCCTGGGCCTGGCTGAACACGCTGCCGCACGCGCTGACCGAGAAGTATCAGAGCTGGTGCCGGGCCGGAGACTGCACCTACGTCGATTCGCGGATCGCCGCGCTGGGCATGGGTGCGGCCGCGGCGGTGGGGATCGCGGCTCTCCTGCGCGCCGTTTGGGCGAGGCCGGGGGCGCGGCGGGCTGTCTCGCTCCTTTGCGCGCTGGGCGTGGGGGTGCTCGGCGCCTCCAGCTTCCTGCAGAACCGGGCGACGGCACGGGAGATGTTTGTTCGGGAGCGGCCCTTCGCCCTGTTGCGCGAGGCTGCCTGCCGGCCCTCGGAGGGGCTGGGTACGAACGCGGTGGTGATGGAGATGCTGGGACGGGAGATCTGGTGGCACCGGCCACCGGCGACCGCTCTTCCACCCGAGGTTTACCTGGCTGCGTACCGGGAGGGCTTGGCGGCGCTCGGGCTGGCCTGCCGGCCGATGCCCTTCGCGCCGCCGGCTCGCTCGGTGGAGTTCCTGGGCTGGTCCGGGCCGGAGGAGCGGGGACGCTGGACGGTGGGGCCGGGCGGATTGCTGGTGCTGGCCGGGCAGGAGGGCAGCCGGGGGATGGTGCTGACCCTTGCGGCCTATGTGCCCGCCGCCGGCGGAGCGCAGCGCGTGGTGGCGCGACTGGGCGACGGGACGGCCTGCGAGATGCGGTTGGGCAGTGAGCCGCTGGACCTGTTGGTGCCCTGGGACGCGGGCGCCCCTGGGTGGGTCGGGTCCGGTGGCCGGGAGGCGGTGCTGGTCCTGGAGACGCCCGACGCGGTGAGCCCCCTGGCGTCAGGAGCGAGCGAGGACCGGCGGTTGCTCGGCGTGCTGCTCTCCGCCGTCAGGCCCTGGACGGCGGAGTTGGCAGTGCCGCGGGGGCTGGACATGCGGGAATGCGCGCGGGCGGCCGGGACGGAGCGCCCCGGGTGATGTTCCGCCTGGCGAGCAGGGCCGCGGTGGCGGGAGATCTGGACACCGTGTCGGTGCGGCGGGGCCAGCGGGGGGCTTCCCCGCCGGGTAGTCAGGCGGCCTTCGGCAGGATGCGGGCGGTCTCGGCCCAGTCGAAGTAGAGGCGGCGAGCCTCGGCAGCGACGGGGCCGGGCTGCATGTGGTTCTCGGCGTAGCGGGTGCAGGGCTGGACCTTGCCGAAATTGCCGGTGGCGAAGATCTCGTCGGCGGTGTCGAGCATCGCGGTGGTCACGGTGCATTCGCGCACCTCGCGGCCGGATTTGCGCAGCAGGTCGATGATGCGGGCGCGGGTGATGCCGGCGAGGAAGGTGCCGTTGGCGGCCGGGGTCATCACCACGCCGTCCTTGACCATCATGATGTTGGCGGAGGCGAATTCGGCGACGTTGCCGGCCTCATCGAGCACCACGGCCATGTCGAAGCCGTGCTTCTTGGCCCAGGCGGTGGCGCGGGCGGAGTTGGGGTAGAGGGCGCTGGCCTTCGAATCCGTCGGCGCCATGTCGGCGGCGGGGCGGCGGAAGGGGGCGGTGATGGCCGAGAAGCCGGTCGCGGGCGGCAGGGGCGCGTCGTAGATCGAGAGGATGAATTCCGTGCTCGTGGGGTCGGGCTGGGCGGCGCCGAGGCCCTTCCTGACGAAAAACATCGGGCGGATGTAGAGCTCGGCGTCGGGGCCCATGCGGCGGACGCCCTCGCGGCAGAGTTCCTCGATCGCCTCCGCGGTCATGGTTGGTTCCATGAGCATGTTGCGGGCGGACTGGACGCAGCGGCGGCAGTGGAGGTCGAGGTCGGGCACGGTGCCGCGGATGGCGCGGGCGCCGTCGAAGATGACGGAGCCGAGCCAGAAGGCGTGGTCCATAGGGCCGAGGATCTTGGGCTCCTCGGTGGACCAGTTGCCGAGATGCCAGAAGACGCCGGCCATGGTTTCTCTCCCGTGACGCTGAAGGGGGGCGGAACCTGCCACGCCGCGGGGTGGACGGTGAACCCCGCTCTTAGGGGCCGTTCTCTAATCGGGGTTTTCAGGTCAAGCGCCGGTTTGGAGGCTGCCCGCTGCCGGGGTCATGGTTCTCTCCGGGGTCGGTGTGATCCGCCCCATGATGGGCGTGAGGGATGGGGCGCCGCGATGTTTGAGGCGGTCTGATCGGGCGGTGTACGCCTGACCGGCCAACGATCAGTCAGAGAAGGCCGAAGTTCTTCGCGGCGATGCCGGCGGCGACCACGAGGATAAGGGTGCATCCGGCGACGATGAGGGAGGCGGCCCAGGCGGGAAAGGCGGCGGTGGTGTTCACGACGACGCTCTGGTGCGCCTGCGGCCCCGAGGACCTGAATTCCTGACTCCGGTAACGGGCCGGCAGGTCGAGGGGCGCGCCGCTGGGCCCGCAGGGGATGACGATGCTGCGGGAGATGCCGGTGAGGCGCTGCAGGGCGGAGGTCTTTCCCTCAGAGTAGCCGGCGAGCTGGATGTCGAGAAGGCCGCCGGGCCGGTCCTGAACGGCGGTGACGCTGCCCCACTGGCCGGCCTTGCCCATCGCGTGGTCGCCGCTCTCGTTCACGCGCAGGCGGACGAGGTCGCCGACCTCGTAGCGCGAGACATAGGGTTTTCCGTCGGTACCGTAGCCAAGCTGCATCGAGATCTGCCCCTCGTGTCGGATCGGGTCGGCGCAGCATCGCACGCAGGGCTTAAGGATCGGTTTTGCTCGCCGGCCCCGGGCTTCGGCTTGACCGGGGCCGGGGGGCGGTGTGGATGGGCGGGATGGATCGTCCGTCCCCTTCCGCCAGGCGGCCGCCGGAGCCGGACCGGCTCTGCGGCCTGGCCGCCGTCTCGGCCGTCTTCGCGCGGCGGCCGCGGGACGTGCTGCGGCTGTTCCACCTTCCCTCCCGCCGGCGGGAGGCGAACCCGTTCTGCGCGGTGCTGGCGGGGATGCGCCGCCCCTACCGGGAGGTGGGGGAGGAGGAGCTGGCGCGGGTGGCGGGCACCGTGCACCACGGGGGGATCGTGGCGGTCGCCACGCGGCGGAGGGTGCCGGAGCTGGTGCTGCCGCTGGCGCCGGCGCTGCGGGTGGCGCCGGTGCTGCCGGTGCTGGACGGGGTTTCCAACCCGCACAACCTGGGCGCGATCGCCCGCTCGGCCGCCTTCTTCGGCTGCATCGGGATGGTGGTTTCAGGGGATCCGCGGGGGGCAGGGCTCTCGGACGCGGCCTTTCGGACGAGCGAGGGAGGGCTGGAGGTGCTGAGCCTCTGGCGGGCGCCGGACCTCGTTTCCGCCCTGCCGCGCCTTGGGGTGATGACGGTGGCGGCGGTGGCGGCGGGCGGGGTGGCGCCGGAGCGGTTGCCGCCCGCATCCTGCGTCGCGCTCGTGCTCGGGAACGAGGAGGAGGGGGTTTCGGAAGCGGTGGCTGCCGCCTGCGACGCGCGGGTGACGCTGCCGGGCTCGGGACGGGTGGAGAGCCTGAACGTCTCGGTCGCGGCGGCGGTGCTCATCCACGCGCTTTCGGCGCGGCGCTAGGCCTCTATGGCTTCGCGGCGCTTGCCGCGGGCGGCGAGGCCGGTGCGGTGGCCCTCCGCGGCGAGGGCGAGGAGGCGGGCGGGGAGGGACTGGCGGATGGCGGCGCGGTAGCCGGGAAAGCGCTTCCAGGCCTTGCGCTCCGGCTTCGTCATGCCGCAGGCGAAGCACCAGCCCGTGGCGTTCTCGTACTCGCAGATCTTGATGCAGGGGCGCTCGTTCGGGTCCATCGGGGTGCTTCTGCCGGTTCGCGGAAGGAAGGCGCGGCGGGGGCGGGGGTTGCCGCGGCGGGCCCGCGGGGCGAAATGCGGGGCATCGAAGACCCGGAGTCCCGCCCCATGACGATCCGTCGCCGCAGCCTTCTCGGCGCGGCCGCCCTGCCGCTCGCCGTCCCGGCCCTGGCCCCCTATGCCCTGGCCCAGGCGCCCTATCCCAACCGCTCCCCCCGCCTCGTGGTGCCCTTCGCGCCGGGCGGGGCGGTGGACATCACCGGGCGTGTCCTGGCGGAGCGGCTGCAGCCGGCGCTCGGCCAGTCCGTGGTGGTGGACAACCGCGGCGGCGCCGGGGGGAACATCGGGGCGGAGTTCGTCGCGCGCTCCGACAAGGACGGCTACACGCTGCTGCTCGCGGCCGTCTCGATCATGGCGGCGAACAAGTACCTCTATCGCCGCTCCATGCCGATCGACCCGGTGCGGGACCTCGCGCCCGTGACGCGCGTGACGACCGGGACGGTGCTGCTGGTGGTGAACGCGCAGCGGCCCTGGCAAACCTTCGCCGATCTCGTCGCAGCCGCGAAGAAGGACCCGGGGAAGATCACCATGGGTTCCTCGGGCACCGGGACGGTGAGCCACCTGACGCTCTCCTCCGTGTGTCGGGCGGCGGGGATCGACATCACCCACGTGCCGTATCGCGGCGGCGGGCCGGCCATCTCGGACCTCGTCTCGGGCAACATCGACATGATGTTCGACGTGATCCCGGCGCTGATGCCGCATGTGCGGGAGGGGCGGTTCCGGGCGCTGGCGGTGGGAAGCGCCGAGCGCGTGGGCTACGTGCCGGAGCTGAAGGACGTGCCGGGCATGAAGGAGCTGCTGCCGGGCGCGGGGATCGACATGCAGAGCTGGTACGCCGTGAACGTGCCGACGGGCACGCCGGCCCCGGTGATCGAGCGGCTGCACTCGGCGATCCTGCAGGTGGTGAAGTCGGACGATTTCCGCGGCCGGCTGGAGCCGTTGGGCTTCACGCCGGTCTGGGACGAGACGCCGGCGGCCTATGCGGCCTATCTCGCGCAGCAGGACGCGGTGTGGAAGGGGCTGGTGGAGGCCTCGGGCGCGACGCTGGACTGAGAGGGCGCTGCCCTCTCCGGGCGGACGCGCAGATCCGGGAGGAGGAAGAACTCTTCCTCTTCCCGCGGTTACCGGCGCCGGCTGGCCAGCCGGGTCGAGAGGCTGCGGAGGAGGGTGGCCAGGGCGGCATTGCCCTGGACCTCCGCGCCATGAGCCAGGTCGAGGACGATGCGGGCGGCGCGGCTCGCCTCACCCGCTTCACTGAGGCCGGGAGGGGTGGGCGTGCTCAGCGGAACGGGCTTTCGTCGCGGCGGGCGGGTGCCGGTCGGAGAGGCATCGGGGGCATCCTGTCCTCGCGATGTTTTGTTCATTCTGCTGGGGATAAAGAGTTCCCCCTGCCTTGACCAGCGACAAACGGGCTTCGGACGGAAAGATCTGTCTGGTGTGCGCTGGCGTCACGCGCCCAGCAGCTGTCCGCCGTCCACGATCAGGGTTTGGCCAGTGATCCAACTCGCGCGCGGGGAGGCGAGGAAGAGGACGGCCTCGGCCACCTCCTCGGGCCGGCCCATGCGGCCGAAGGGGATGGAGGCGAGGGTGGCGTCGTAGAGGGCGGGGTCCTCGGTGCGGCGGCGTTCCCAGGTGCCGCCGGGGAACTCGACGGAACCGGGGGCGACGCAGTTGGCGCGGATGCCGCTCGCCGCGAGGATGCGGGCCTGGCTGGAGGTGTACTGCATCACCGCTGCCTTGGCCGCGCCATAGGGTGGGTTGCGCTTCGTGGCGCGCAGCGCCGAGATCGAGGCGATGTTGACGATGCCGGTGCCGCCCGCTTCGCGGGCCGGGGAGGCCTCGAGGTAGGGGCGGGCGGCGGCGCTGGCGCGGACGACGGCCAGGATGTCCACCGAGATGGAGGCGGCCCAGCTCTCCTCGTCGTCACGGCGGCCGAAGCCGGAGGCGTTGTTGACGAGGATGTCGATGCCGCCGAGCGCCTCGGCCGCGGCAGGGACGTAGCGGGCGATGGCCTCGGCGTCCGCGAGGTCGCAGGGGGCGGCGTGGGCGGTGCCGCCGAGGGAGGCAACCTCGGCGCGGGCGGCCTCCAGCGCGTCCGCGCCGCGGGCGCAGAGGGAAACGGCGGCGCCCGCCCCGGCGAGGGCGAGGGCGATGGAGCGGCCGATGCCGCGGCTCCCGCCCATGACGACGGCGCGGCGGCCGCTGAGTTCCCCGGTGATGGCCATGGATGGTTCCTTCTTGTGCCGGGGGATGATGGCTTAGGTGGGCAGCGGTGTCGCCCCAGGCGGGGCGCGGGTGGCGCCCCGTGCAGGTGCGGCCGATTGGCGTGGCGTGGCGCGCGCGTCCCGGCCAAGCTGGGCGCGCATGGCGATGGGGAGAGCGATGATGCGGCGCCGAAACCTGATGGCGGGGCTGGCCGCGATGCCGGCGCTGCCCGCGATGGGGCAGCCCGTGGCGGGCGGGCGCGCGGTGCGGGTGGTGGTTCCCTTCCCGCCCGGCGGGGCGATCGACCTGCTGGGGCGGCTGGTGGCGGAGCGGCTGGGGCCGGCGCTGGGGCAGAACGTGGTGGTGGAGAACCGCGGGGGCGCGGGCGGCATCCTTGGCACCGACGCGGTGGCGAAGGGGACGCCGGACGGGACGGTGATCGGGGTGATCGGCGGGGTGACGATGACGGCCTATCCCACCCTGTACAACCGCCTGCCCTTCGACCCCGTGAAGGATCTCCAGCCGCTGAGCCTGATCACCTCGGGCGCGCTCATCTGCGTGGTGAACGCGGAGGTGGCGCAGCGGCGGGGGTGGACGGATTTCCGGGCGCTTGTTGCTTATTCGAAGGCGCATCCGGACGAGGTGAAGATGGGGTCCTCGGGGCCCGGGACCTCGTCGCACCTCGTGATCGGGGCGGTGAACGAACTGGCGGGGGCGCGGATCCTGCACGTGCCCTATCGCGGCGGCGGGCCGGCGATCGCGGACCTGCTCTCGGGCACGATCGACATGATGTTCGACGTGACGCCGGCGCTGATGCCGCAGGTGACGGCCGGAAAGTTCAAGCCGCTCGTGCTGTCCTCCCGCGCGCGGATGGATTTCGCGCCGGACGTGCCGGGGATGGGGGAGTTCGCCGATCTCGGGCTGGGGGAACTCGACCTCCTCGCCTGGAATGCGCTCATGCTGCCGGCGGGCACGCCGGAGCCGGTGGTGGCGCGGCTGTTCCAGGCGGTGCGGCAGGTGGCGGCGGACCCGGTGCTGGTCGAGCGGCTGCGGCCGCTGGGCTACGAGGTGATGGTGAGCGAGAGCCCGGCCGCTCTGGCCGAGCGGGTGGCGCGGGAGACGCCGGCCTGGCAGCGGCTGGTCGAGATGTCGGGCGTGAAGCTCGACTGATCGGGGCGGATTTCTCGTGCGTCGGAATGAAACAGTTGGGGAGCCGAGGTGGCAACCTCGGCCGGGAGGACCCATTAGCACCGCATGAGCACGGGTGCGGTCGATCTTCTGGTGGTGGGCGCGGGGGCGGCGGGGATCGCCGCGGCGCGGGAGGCGCTCCTCCTCGGCCTTTCGGTGCGGGTGCTGGAGGCGCGGGGGCGGGTCGGCGGGCGCGCGGTGACGAGCCACACGCTGGGCGCGCCGATGGATCTTGGTGCCACCTGGCTGCACGCCGCGCAGTCCAACCCGCTGGTGCCGCTGGCCGAGGCGGCGGGGCTGGAGCTGTTCGACCACGACGCCGTTCGCAGCTCCCGCGTCTGGATGGGCGGGCGCTGGGCGGATGGGGCGGAGATGGCCGCCTATGAGCGGGCGGAGCGGGAATGGGGAATCGCGGTGCGGCTGGCGGAGGCGCGGGCGGAGGGGCGCGCGCTCAGCATGGCCGATGCGGCGCCGCGCGGCGGGTTCTGGGACGCGACGCTGACGCATTGGGAGGGGCCCGTGATCGCGGCGACGGAGGCCGCCGAGGTCGATCTCGAGGACTACCTTTCCACCCTGCTGAACGGCTCGAACCTGCTGCCGCGCGAGGGTTGCGGTCATGTGCTTGAACGGCTGGCGGAAGGCCTGCCCATCGTGCTGGGCGCGCCGGTCGAGCGGATCGACTGGGGCGGGGCGCGGGTGAGGGCGGAAGGGGCTTTCGGCGCGGTGGAGGCGCTGGGCGCGGTGGTGACGGTCTCGACCGGCGTGCTGGCGGGCGGCGGCATCGTCTTCTCCCCGGCACTGCCGGCCGAGGTGGAGGGGGCGGCGCATGACCTGCCGCTGGGGCTGCTGGAGAAGGTGGGGCTGCCGGCCTCGGGCGCGGACCGGCTGGATTCGCCGGCTTTCGGCGGGATCGAGCGGCGGCTGGAGGAGGGGGAGCGGGCGATGACCTTCGTCGCCTGGCCCTTCGGGCGGGACCACCTGGAGGGGTTCGCCGGGGGCGCGCTGGCCTGGGACCTCTCGAGGGAGGGGGAGGCGGCGATGACCGATTTCGCGCTTTCCGAGCTGCGGCGGATCTATGGCGCGCGGGCGGACCGCGCGATCCAGCGGGAGGGGGCGGTGGTTTCCTCCTGGGGGCGGGATCCCTGGGCGCGGGGTTCCTATTCGGCGGCGCGACCGGGGCGGGCGGGGGCGCGGCGGCTGCTCTCGACGTCCGTTGGCGGGGGACGGCTGCGGCTGGCGGGCGAGGCCTGCCACGTGAGCCTTGCCGGCACCCTGGCCGGGGCCTGGCTGAGCGGGGCCGAGGCGGCGCGGGAGGTCGCGGCCTCGCGCGGGTTGCTGCGGGCCGGTGCCCAGGCGCGGGGGGCCGGAGCCGGCACTTCGGCGTGACGGAGGCGCAGCAGGCACCGCCGGGCGAGGAGCCCGCGGCCGAGGAACCGGCGCCGGGCGCGGAGACGCCGCCTTCGGTGGCGCGGCCGTCTTTGGCCCGGCCCACCGCGACGCGGGAGGGCGAGGTGCTGCGCTTCGCCGGCCGGCTGACGAGCATGGGCGCCGGGCGGATCTGGCGGGAGGCGCTGCGGGCAGCGGAGGGCGCGCGGCGGATCGACCTGTCGGGGCTGGAAGTGCTGGACACGAGCGGGGCGGCACTGGTTCTGGCGGCCCAGGCGGCGGCGGGCGGGGAGGTGCCGGTGGAGGGCGCCTCGCGCAAGGTGGGCGCGGTTCTCGAGCGGTCGCGCGGGGCGGTGCGGGCCCCGGCGAGGCCCGGGCACGCGCTGCCGCGGCTGGGGCCGGTGCGGGCGGTGGGCGCCTGGGGCGTCGGGCGCATCGCGGCCATGGCCCAGGGGGCGGCCTTCCTCGGAGAGGCCTCGGCGACGATCGTGAATGCGGCGCGGCGGCCGCGCGACCTGCGGGTGGCGGACGTGCTGCGGCACCTGGACGAGGTGGGCACGCGCGCCTTCGGGCTCACGCTGCTGCTGGGCGTTCTGATCGGCGTGATTCTGGCGTTCCAGTCCTCGATACCGATGCGGCAGTTCGGGGCGGAGATCTTCATCCCGCGCCTCGTCGGCCTTTCCCTGCTGCGGGAGCTGGGGCCGTTGCTGGCGGGGGTGGTGCTGGCGGGGCGCACCGGCTCGGCCTATGCGGCGGAGTTGGGCACCATGACGGTGAACGAGGAGGTGAGCGCGTTGCGCATCATGGGCATCGACCCGATGGTGCTGCTCGTGCTGCCGCGGCTCGTTGCGGCGACGGTCGCGATGCCGGTTCTCGCGCTGCTGATGGACCTGGCGGGCCTGCTGGGCATGTCCGGCGTGATGCTCAGCCTCGGCTTCCCCGTGCAGCTCGTGCTCAACCAGCTCCATGTGGGGGTCGAGCTCGGCGACTTGCTGGGCGGGCTGGGCAAGGCGGCGGTGTTCGGGCTGGTGATCGCGGGGCTGGGCTGCCGCGCGGGGCTTTCCGCGGGCAGCGGGCCGCGCGCGGTGGGCGATGCTGCCACCTCGGCCGTGGTGGGCGGGATCGTGGCGCTGGTGGTTCTGGACGGGATTTTTGCGGTGCTGTTCTTCCGGTTGGGCTGGTGATGGGTGCTGTTCTCGCGGACCGGGCGGAGGCGCCCGCGGCGACGCGGCGCGAGGCGGTGATCGAGGTGCGCGACCTCGCGATGGGCTTCGGCGGGCGCACGCTGTTCCGCCACGTGACCTTCGAGGTGTCGCCGGGGGAGGTCTTCGTGATCCTCGGCGGATCGGGCTGCGGCAAGTCCACGCTGTTGAAGATCATGATCGGCCTCTACCAGCCGACGGCGGGAGAGGTGACCATCCTCGGGGGGCACCTGGCGCGCGCGTCGGGGGAGGCGCGGCGGGCCTTGCTGCGGCAGCTCGGTGTGATGTGGCAGTCGGGCGCGCTGTTCGGCTCGATGACCTTGCTGGAGAACGTGATGCTGCCGCTGGAGGCGCATACCGACCTGCCGCGCGAGGCGCGGGAGAGCGTGGCGCGGATGAAGCTTGGGCTCGTGGGGCTCTCGGATGCGGAATCGCGGCTGCCCGCCGAGATTTCGGGCGGGATGGCCAAGCGGGCGGGGATCGCGCGCGCCATGGCGCTCGACCCGCCGGTGCTGTTCCTCGACGAGCCGAGTGCAGGGCTCGACCCCGTGACCTCGGCGGGGCTGGACCGGCTGATCCGCGACCTGGCGCGCGACCTCGGGACGACCTTCGTGGTGGTGACGCACGAGCTGCAGTCGATCCTCGCGATCGGGGATCGCTGCGTGATGCTCGATAAGGAGGCGCAGGGGATGATCGCGCAGGGCGATCCGCGGGAACTTCGCGAAAATCCGCCGAACGACACGGTGCGGCGCTTCTTCCGGCGGGAGGCGGAGTAGATGCCGGCGACCTCGCGCAGGCTCTATCTCCGGGTCGGGCTGCTCATCATCGTTGGGCTGGCGGTGGGGCTCGGCTTCGTCCTGTTCTTCACGGCGGGCAAGCTCGGGCGGAACCGGCAGACCTTCGAGACCTATGTGCGCGAGAGCGTGACGGGGATGGATGTGGGTGCCGCCGTGCGGTTCCGCGGCGTGCAGCTCGGGCAGGTGACGGAGATCAACCTTGTCGCGACCTCCTATCCGCCACCGCGCGACGACTTCACCGCGGCCTTCCAGCGGGTGATCGTGCGGTTCGCGCTCGATCTCTCGCGCCTGCGGGACACGCCGAACGTGCAGGGTGCGGTGGAGAACGGGTTGCGCGCGCGGCTGGCGACGACGGGCATCACGGGTGTGGGGTATCTCGAGCTCGATTTCGTGGACAAGGAGCGCTTCCCCGCGGAGGCGCCGCCCTGGACGCCGGAATATCCGGTGATCCCCTCGATCCCGAGCACGGTGGCGCAGGTGACCTCGGTGGCGGAGGCGCTGGCGCAGCGGGTGAGCGACCTTCCGATCGAGCAGATCCTGGGCGACATCTCGGGGCTGCTCTCGGATCTCCGGCGGCAGGTAAACGACGGCGACCTCGCGCGGACGGCGCGGGCGGCGACGGAGACGCTGGATACGGTGCAGCGGACGGTCGCGGAGCTGGACCTGCCGCGGCTCTCAGGCGAGCTGCGGGCGACGGTGGCCGAGGTGCGCGGGCTGGTCGGCGGACCCGAGGTGCGGGGCGTGCTGCGCAACGCGAACGCGGCGATGGAGCGGCTGCAGCAGGGCATGCAGCGGCTGCCGGCGGCGGTGGCGCAGGTGGAGGCGGCGGCGCGGTCGGTGACGAACACGGTCGGCGACATCAACGGCGACCTGTCGCCGACGCTCAGGGACCTGCGGGCGGCCTCGGGCAGCCTGCGGGAGACGACGGAAGGGCTGCGGCGATCGCCGGGGGCGTCGCTGCTGGCGCCGCCTCCGCCGGTGCCGGAATGGGCGAGAGGGAGACGATGATGCGGCGTCGTGGATTGCTGGCGGCCCCCCTGTTGATGGCCCCTCTCTTGACGGGAGGCCTGCTGGCGGGGTGCGGGGTGGTGAACCAGAGCTATGTGGAGCCGCGGCGCTACCCGCTACTGCCGGTGCGGCCGGCGGCGCTCCCGCGGCGGCGGGGGACGAAGACGCTGCTGATGCGGCTGACGCGCGCGGCGCCGGGGCTGGACGGGCGGCTGCTGCGCTCCATCCGCGCGGACGGGACGGAGGCCACGGAATACTACGCCGAGTGGACCGCGCCGCCGGCCGAGGCGGCGGAGGACGCGCTGCGCCGCTGGCTGATGGAATCCGGCACCTTCGCGGCCGTGCTGGCACCGGGGACGCGGGGGAATGCGGACCTGGTGATGGAGAGCGAGCTGCTGGCGCTGCATGTCGATCTCGGCGCCGGGCAGGCGGTGGCGGCGATGAGCGCGCTGCTGTTGCGGGAGACGAGCCAGTTCGGCACGCGCGTGGTGGCGCAGTTCAGCGAGCGGGCGACGGTGCCGGTGCCGGCCGACCGGCCGCTGGGGCCGGACGCCCAGGCGGCAGGGATGGTGGCGGCGTTGGGGCTGGTGCTGGGGCGGCTGGAGGCAGACCTCGCCCGCCACGGCTGAGGCTGGTACGCCGTCCCATAGAACCAGGGATTGTCTCATCGGGCGAGACGTTAACTCGCTGGTAAGACATGGGAGCTCAGTCTCAAAACCGAGACGCGTCGCATTTTGCGATGATGTTTCTGGTTTGATGGGACGAGCGCTATGGACGCCATCCGGCGGGCCGAGATCTGGGACGAGGTCTGGGCCGAGTACGACGCGCGGCAGGCGGCGGCGTCCCGCCACGCCCCGCGCGGGAAGGGCGGCTTCGCCGGGCCCGCGCCCAGGAGCACGGCGGCGCGGCGGGTTCGACTGGTGGTGCAGGTTTGGGCAGCGCTGGCCGCGGCGTTGATGTTGCTCGGGCTCTGGCTCGCAACCCCCTGGCTGCTGGCGATGCGGATTTCGGCGCCGATAGGACAGGGCGACGCCCCGGCCCTTCTGCGGCAGTTCGACGCGCCCGTGGCTCTGGCGAGCCTGCGGGCGGGGCTAGAGGCGGAGATCGCGGCGGAGGAAGTGGGCGGTGCCCGCCGCTTCCTCTCGGGCATGGCCGACCGCATGGCGGCTTCCTGGGAGCGGCCGGAACGGGTGGCGGCCTGGATGCAGGCGCGGGCCCGCGGCGGACGCGGGGAGGGGAGCCCGGTCGCGCTCTCCAACCTGCGCGCGGCGCGCCCCCTGGGGCTGATGGCCTTCCGGCTGGAATACGGGCCGGCCGGGGAGGAGGCTGGGGTGTCCTTCGACCTCGCCTGGCAAGGGGATGGGTTCCGAGTGACGGCGCTGCGGTTCCTGGATGCGCCGCCCGCCCTGGGCACCGGCACAGTGGTGGCGATGCGCTGAAGAAAGGGCCCGCGCCGGCAGCACTGCCGGGCGGGCCCTTTCCGTGCATCGGACGCGGGACGGGCGCGGTTGCCGAACGCGGGGGCGTGCAGGGGCCGCCCCCGACCCGATTCGGCAGGTCTGCTTCAGGCCGCCCGGGCGGTCTCGAGGGCCTTCCACACGATCTCGGGGGTGGCGGGCATGTCGAGATGGGTGATGCCGTCGGCCGAGAGGGCGTCCACCAGCGCGTTCATCAGGGCGGGCGGCGAGCCGACCGCACCGGCCTCGCCCGCGCCCTTCACCCCCAGCGGGTTGGTCAGACAGGGGATGGAGACGAGGGAGACCTCGATGGGCGGGAGGTCGCCCGCGCGGGGGAGGGCGTAGTCCATGAAGGAAGCGGAGAGGAGCTGGCCGCTCTCCTTGTCGTAGACGGTGTTCTCGAGCATCGCCTGGCCGATTCCCTGGGCGACGCCGCCATGGACCTGGCCCATGACGATCATCGGGTTCAGGGCGTGGCCGACATCGTCCACCACGAGGTAGCGGGCGACGTCGATATGGCCCGTGTCGGGGTCCACCTCGACCTCGGCCACGTGGCAGCCGTTGGGGAAGGTGTGGGCGGGGATGCCCGCGACCTCCGCGGCGTCGAGCAGGGTCACAGTTTCGCCGCGGGCGGCGCGGGCGTGCTGCTGCTGCGCGAGTTCGAGGATGCCGATGCCGCGGTCGGTGCCGGCGATGGCGAAGCGGCCGGCGGCGAACTCGATGTCGCCGGGGGCGGCTTCCAGCGCCTCGGAGGCGGCTGTCTTGCCCTTGTCGATGACCGTCGCGGTGGTGGCGAGGATGGCGGTGCCCTCGGAGTAGAGGGAGCGGGCGCCGCCGGTGCCGCCGCCGGTCGGGATCTCGTCGGAGTCGCCCTGGATGATGCGGATCTTCTCGACGGGCACGCCGAGCTCGTTCGCGGTGATCATGGCGTAGGCGGTCTCGTGGCCCTGGCCGGTGGACTGGGTGCCGACGAGGACCTCCACCATGCCGTCGGCGGCGAAGCGGACCTCGGCGCGCTCGCTGTCGGCGCCGCCCGTGGCCTCGAGGTAGTAGGCGAGGCCGATGCCGCGGCGGCGGCCCCTGGCGGCGGAGGCGGCGCGGCGGGCGGAGAAGCCGGGCCAGTCGATGGCGGCCAGGGCGTGGTCGAGCACCTGAGTGAAATCGCCGGAGTCGTAGGTCTGGCCGACGGGCGTGGTGTGCGGCATCGCGGAGGGCGGGACCATGTTGCGGCGGCGCAGCTCGACGCGGTCGATCCCGGTTTCGCGCGCGGCGGCGTCGATCAGGCGCTCCACCATGTAGTTCGATTCGGGGCGGCCCGCGCCGCGATAGGCATCGACCGGCACGGTGTTGGTGGCGACGCCGATGACGTTCGCGTGGATGGCGCGGAAGCCATAGACGCTGGCGAGCACCTTCGTGCCCGCGGCGGTCGGGATGAAGGGCGCGTAGGTGGAGAGATAGGCGCCCATGTTCGCGATGTTGCGCGTGCGGAGCGCGAGGAACTTGCCGTTCGCGTCGAGCGCGATCTCGCCGGTGGTGATGTTGTCGCGGCCGTGGGTGTCGGAGAGGAAGGCCTCCGTGCGCTCGCTCGTCCAGCGGACGGGGCGGTGCAGGCGGCGGGCAGCCATCATGCAGAGGGCGTATTCGGGATAGGTGAAGATCTTCATCCCGAAGCCGCCGCCGACATCGTGGGTGACGACGCGGATCTTCTCGGGCGGGATGCCGAAGGTGGCGCCGGCCAGCGTGCTCTTCAGCGGCCAGGAGCCCTGGGTACCGGCGTGGAGCGTGAAGCGCTCGGTGGCGGGGTCGTAGTCGGCCAGGGCGGCGCGGCCCTCCATGGAGGCGACGACGACGCGGTTGTTCACGATGGTCAGGCGCGTGACATGGGCGGCCGTCGCGAAGAGGCGCTCGGTCTCGGCGGGGTCGCCGGTTTCCCAGTCGAAGACGGTATTGTTCGCGATCTCCGGCCAGACCTGCGGCTGGCCGGGAGCTGTGGCGGTCGCGAGGTCGGTGATGGAGGGGAGGGTTTCGTACTCGACCTCCACCGCCTCGGCCGCGTCGCGGGCGGCGTCGTAGGTCTCCGCGACGATGAAGGCGACGGGGTCGCCGACATGGCGGACGAAGCCGTCGGCCAGGGCGCCGCGGGGGGTATTTCCGCGGGGCGAGCCGTCGCGGTTCTTCATGGGGACGGCGCAGGGAATCTCGCCCAGGCCTTCCTCCTTCCAGTCGGCGCCGGTGAGGACGGCGAGCACGCCCGGAAGCGCCTTCGCCGCCGCCGTGTCGATCGACAGGATGCGGGCATGGGCGTGGGGGGAGCGGAGGATGTAGCCCCGCGCGGCACCCGCCGCGATGCCGTGGGCGGGCAGGTCGTCCGTGTAGCGGCCGCCGCCGATGAGGAGGCGGGGATCCTCGATCCGCCGCAGGGGCTGGCTCAAGCCGAACTTCGCCATGGTCGCGTCCCTCTGATCAGCCGTTCGGCGCATCATGTGCGATGCGGCGGGTGATCGGGAAGGGGGGCTTCAGGCGAAGACGATGCCGCCCTCGATCCAGCTCGCCGTCGTGGTCTTGAATTCCGTGCTTTCGGAGAAAGCGAGCACGAGGTCGGTGCGGGTCAGCGTGCCGGCGTCGATGCCGGTCTTCCAGTAGTTGAAGCCCGTGCTATCGGGCGCGCGGCCGAGGACGTTCACGTAGAGCTGGTTGATGAAGCCGGCATTGTCGGGGCTGCCGAAGCGGGCCGCGAACTCGCTGCTGGCGGTGAAGGCGACAGCCATGTCGCTCAGCGAGAGGCCGTTGTCGAAGGAGGTGTCCCAGTAGCGCAGCCCGGTCTCGTCCGGGTGGCGGCCGAGGGTGGCCTGGTAGAGGCGCGCGATGGAGGCGGCGTTCTCGTCCCCGTCCCAGAGGCCGTTCGGCAGGGTCGCGGCGATGCGGGTCTTGAACTCGGAGGATTCCGAGAAGTTGACGACCACGTCCTGCCGGGTGGCGCCGTGGGAGAGGTTGTTCAGCCAGTAGTTGAGGCCTGTTGGGTCGGGGGCGCGGCCGAGGACGTTCCTGTAGGTGAGATTGACGAAGCCCGCGTCGTCGAGCGCGCCGAAGCGCGTGTTGTACTCGGTGCTGTTGACGAAGCCGGCGGCGACGGCGGCGAGGCCCTTGCCGGCCTGCAGCTCGGCCGTCCAGTAGTTCTGGCCGACGCTGTCGGGGGCGCGGCCGAGGGCAGCCTGGTAGAAGCGGTAGACCTGCATGGCGGGGTCGTTGGAGGCGTAGACGAGCCGGCCGTCGAGGAAGGCGAAGTTCTCGACCGTGTAGAAGGTCGTGGTCTCGTCGCCGGAGCGGATTGTTCCGCCGAAATAGGGTACGGGACCGCCGTTGATGGTCTGCGTGGCGCTGGCGCTCGGGGTGATCGTGATGGCGGTCGCGCGGCGGCCGTGCTCGACGGCCAGCGTGTCGATACCGGCGCCGGCATAGACGGTGTTGATGCCGCTGCCGCCCGCCAGCCAGTCGTTCCCGGAGCCGCCGTATAGCGTGTCGTTCCCGACGCCGCCAAAGAGAGAATTCGCCCCGTTGCCGCCGTTGATGCTGTCGTTGCCATCCTCGCCGAACAGGCGCTCGTCGCCGGCGCCGCCCAGGATCGTGTCGTTGCCGCCGCCGGCGAAGACGACGGAGCGGCGGTTGGTGTTCCAGATCGTCTCGGCGCTCGCGTCGCCGGTCATGACGACGGAATCGGTGTCGGCGTCGTAGCGCGCGCTCGTCGCCCAGGCGGGTTCCTGCGACTGGGAGCCGTAGATGTAGGAGATGGTCGCGAGGTCGTAGGGCTGGAGGCCTGTCGGGTTCGGCGAGGAACGGTCGTAGGACATGACCGTGTTCGCCAGCTTGTCGAGGGCGGCCGGCAGGACCGTCAGGTTGCCGACGGTCCTGTCAAAGGGGTGTTTCAGGCCGAGCGTGTGGCCGATCTCGTGCAGCAGGACGAGGTAGCCGTAGGAGCCGGGCACCATGCTGTCCGCGCCGTTGCCGTATAGGGCGGAGGAGAGACGGATCGTGCCGCCCATCGGGTACTCGCCGGTCCCGGCGTAGGCCGAGGACATGTTCTCGTGCATGAAGCGGATGTCGATGCCGGCGCCGCCGGCATGGTCGGGCACCTCGACGAAGGTGAGGCCGGAGGCGCCCGCCCAGGCGCTGAGCGCGAGCCTGGCCGAGGCCATCTGACCGGCGCTGAGCGGGCTGAAGCCGTTGGCCGGGGTGCCGGCCTCGGGTGATTGGGCGAAGCTGAAGTTCACCACGCCGCCGCGCCCGATGGCGCCGTTCCAGCCGGGGTTCGAGTTGGCGAGGAGGGCCTGGATCTCGACCGGGAGGGCGGCGGCCTGGTCCGGCACGGGGGCTCCGGCGGCCTCGCCGGGGCCGTTCTCCTCCGGCATGGCGGAGCAGCCGAGGCCCGCGGCAAGGCTGGCAGGATCACACAAGGCGCACACGGGCCGACTCCGGGGCTTACAGCAACGTTACGATGCTCGTCCGTTCTCCTGTGCGCAAGGGCAATCCGGCGGTTTTACTCCGCCGGGCCCGTGCTGGGCACCGTAGCGGGCGTGCCCGGCGGCTTGGCGCCGAACCATCCCTTCACGCGCTCGCGCGTGGCTTGGAAGACCACGTAGAGCATCGGGATCATGAAGATGCCGATGATGGAGGCCGCGAGCATGCCGCCGAAGACCGGCGTGCCGACCGCGCGGCGGGAGACGGCGGCCGCGCCTTCGGCCGTCACCAGCGGCACGAGGCCGAGGACGAAGGCGATGGAGGTCATCATCACCGCGCGGAACCTCAGGCGCGCGCCCTCGGCCGCGGCCTCGCGGATGGGCATGCCGCGCTCGCGCGCCTCCTTGGCGAACTCGATGATGAGGATGCCGTTCTTGGCGGCGAGCGCGATCAGCACGACGAGGCCGATCTGGGCGTAGATGTCGAGCGAGAGATCGGCCAGCACGATGGCGCCGAAGGAGCCCAGCACGCCGACGGTGATGGAGAGAAGGACCGGGATGGGGATGGTCCAGCTCTCATACAGGGCGACGAGGAAGAGGTAGGCGAAGAGGACCGCCAGCGCGAGGATGTAGGCCGTCTGCCCCGTGGCGAGCTTCTCCTGGTAGGCGGTGCCGGTCCAGGCGTAGCCGTAGCCGCTGGGCAGCACGCGGTTGGAGAGCTCCTCCATGGCCGCGAGCGCCTGGCCGGAGGAGATGCCGGGCTTCGGCGCGCCGTTGATCGAGATGGCGCGGTAGTTGTTGTAGCGGAAGATCGTCTGCGGCCCGAGGACGGTGCGGATGTCGGCGAGGGCGCGGAGCGGCACCATCTCGCCGCTGTTAGAGCGGACCTGGATGCGCCAGATGTCGTCGATGTCGTTGCGGTCCGCGGCCTCGGCCTGGATGTTCACCTGCCAGACGCGGCCGTAGAGGTTGAAGTCGTTAACGTAGATGCCGCCCAGCGCCGCCTGGAGCGTGGAGAAGATGTTGGCGATGGGCACGCCGAGCGCCTGCGCCTTGTCGCGATCCACGTCGAGGTAGAGGGAGGGGTTGTTGGCCGCGAAGGTCGAGAAGACCGCGGTGAGGTTCGGGTCCTGGTTGGCGGGCACGATCAGGCCGAGCATGGCGGCGGAGAGGGCGTTGATGTCGCGGCCCTCGTAGTCCTGCAGGATGTACTCGAAGCCGCCGCCGGTGCCGAGGCCGATGATGGGCGGCAGGTTGAAGGCGAAGACGTTGGCGGTGCGGATGCCCTGAGTCTCGCCGAAGACGCGGCCGATGGCGGCCTGGACGGAGTTCGCCACGCCCTCGCGGTCCGCGAAGGGCTTCATACGGATGACGAGGAAGGCGGAGTTGGACTGGGCGCCGCCGTCGATGAGCGAGAAGCCGACGATGCCGAGCGTGCCCTGGACGGAGGGGATGGGGCGGACGATGTCCTCGATCTGGCGCACCACCTCCCGCGTGCGGGAGACGCTGGCGCCGGGCGGGAGCTGGGCCTGGACGAAGAAGGCGCCCTGGTCCTCCTGCGGGAGGAAGCCGGTGGGGGTGACCTTGCTGATGGTCCAGATGCCGAAGGCGAAGCCGGCCGTCAGCAGGAGGGAGAGGACGGAGACGCGGACCAGGCGGCGGACGCCGCCGGCGTAGCGGTCACGCGTCCAGTCGATGCCGCGCAGCACGTAGCCGATCGGGCCGCGGCGGGGGCCGTGGTGGGGCTTGAGGATGATGCCGCAGAGCGCGGGGGAGAGGGTGAGCGCGTTGATGGCCGAGATGACCATGGCGGCCGAGATCGTGACCGCGAACTGGCGGAACAGCTCGCCCGAGAGGCCCGGGATGAAGGCGATGGGGACGAAGACCGAGAGAAGGACGAGGGTGATGGCGATGATCGGCGCCGTGATCTCCTGCATCGCCTTCTTGGTGGCGTCCTTCGTCGATAGCTCCGGATGGTCGGCCATCACGCGCTCGACGTTCTCGACCACCACGATGGCGTCGTCGACCACGATGCCGATGGCGAGCACCATGGCGAGGAGCGAGACCGTGTTCGCGGAGTAGCCGAGGCCGAGAAGGATGATGAAGGCGCCGATGAGGGAGACCGGCACGGCGATGGTCGGGATGATGGTGGCGCGCCAGGAGCCGAGAAAGAGGTAGACGACGACCACGACGAGGGCGAAGGCCTCGAGCAGGGTCTTGATGACCTCGTGGATCGTCTCGTTCACGAAGTCCGAGCTGTCGTAGAAGACGGTGTAGTCCACGCCCGTGGGGAAGCGGGTCTTCAGCTGCTCGAGCTGCGCCTTCATGGCGTTGGAGACCGTGACGGCGTTCGCGCCCGGGGCGAGGTAGACGCCGAAGGCGATGGCGGGCTGGCCGTTGAAGCGGTTCTCCGTGTCCATGTTGGCCGCGCCCATCTCGACGCGGGCGACGTCCTTCACGCGCAGCACCGAGCCGTCCTGGTTGGCGCGGACGACGATGTCGCCGAATTCCTCGGGCGTCGTGAGTCGGCCCTTGGTCTCGAGGTTGATCTGGAAGGACTGGTCGTCGCCGATGGGGCGGCCGCCGAGGCGGCCGACGGCGGCCTGGACGTTCTGCGCCTGGATGGCGGCGATGACGTCCTGCGGCGTCATGTTGAGCGAGATGAGGCGGTCCGTCTCGAACCAGACGCGCATGGAGTAGTCCTGCGCACCGAAGACGTTCACCTGGCCGACGCCCTGCACGCGGGCGAGGTCGTCGAGCATGTTGATAGTGAAGTAATTGGAGAGGAAGAGCGGGTCGAGGTTCGTCGTGGAGTAGACGAAGCCGAACATCAGCACGGCCGAGGACTGCTTGCGGACGACGACGCCGGTGCGCTGCACCTCCTGCGGCAGGCGGGCGAGGGCGGCCTGGACGCGGTTGTTGACGTTCACCGTGGCCAGGTCGGGGTCGGTGCCGAGGGAGAAGGAGACGTTGAGCGTGTAGCTGCCGTCATTGGCGGAGTTGGAGCGCATGTAGATCATGCGGTCCACGCCGTTGATCTGGCCTTCCAGCGCCTGGCCGACCGTCGATTCCACCACGGCCGCCGAGGCGCCGGGATAGCGCGCGGTGACCGAGACCTGGGGCGGGACGATGTTCGGGAACTGCGAGACGGGGATGCTCAGCATTGAGATCGCGCCCGCGATCAGGGTCAGGATCGCGATGACGATCGCGAGCCGCGGGCGGTCGACGAAGGTGCCGGAGATCATGGTTTTCTACCCGGCTTTCTAACGGGCCGTGCCGGACTGGTTGGCGGGCGGATTGGCCGCCGAGGGCTGGCTGGTGCCGGGGTTGCCGGTCGAGGTCGCGGCCGGGGCGCCCGGGGGCGAAGCGCCGGCGCCGCCGGGCGCGCCCTGGGCCCGGCCCTGGTTCGCCCCGCCGGGGGCGGCGGAGGCGGGGCTGTTGCCTGCTGCGGCAGGACGGTCGCCGGCCGCGCTGCCGGAGGCGCTGCCGCCCGGGGCGGGGGCGCCGCCGCCGGGGGAGGAGCCGGGGGCGCCGGGCTGGCCCGGGCCGGGGGCTACGGGCGCGGCGTTCACCTGCTGGCCGGGGCGCACGCGCTGGATGCCCTCGACGATGACCTTGTCGCCGGGGTTGAGGCCTTCCTCGATCACCGCGACCTCGGGCGTGCTCTTGCCGAGACGGAGGTTGCGGCGCTGGGCCTTGCTCTCGGCGTCCACGACGAAGACGTAGCTGCCCTGCTGATCCTGGAGGACCGCGGCGCGGGGGATGGTGATGGCGAGCACCGGCTCCACGCCCTGGACGTAGACGTTGACGAACTGGCCGTCGATCAGGTCGCGATCGCCCTCGTTCCCGGTGGGCGGGTTGGGGACGCGGGCCCGGATGAGGATGCTGTCGGTCGCCCGGTTGATCTGGTTGTCGATGAAGTCCACGCGGCCGATCTGGGGGGAGAGTCGGCCGTCCGTTGTGCGGAAGCGGATCTGCACGGCATCCGCCCCGCCGCGGGAGGCGTAGCGGTCCCGCAGCTCCAGCGCCTGGCGCTGGGAGACGGGGAAGGCGACGCGCATCGGGTCCTGGCTGACGATGGTGGCCAGGGTGCCGCTGGTGGGGCCGACGACATTGCCGATCGTGACGTTGGTCCGGCCGATCTTGCCGTCGATGGGCGAGGTGATCTCGGTGTAGGCAAGGTTGATCTCGGCCGAGCGGGCGGCGGCGCGGGCGGCGAGGAGCTGGGCGTTGGCCGTGCGCTCCTGGGCAGTCGCGTTGTCGAGCGTCACGCGGGTGCCGGCGCCGGTGCGCTGGAGTTCCTGCGCGCGGGAGAGGGCGACGCGGGCGTTGGTCAGCTCGGCCTCGGCAGAGGCGATGTTGGCCTGGGTGCGGGCGACCTCGGCCTCGAAGGTCTGGCGCTCGATCCGGTAGAGGACGTCGCCGCGCTTCACCTCCTGGCCCTCCCGGAACACCACCTCCTGGAGGAAGCCGGTGATGCGGGCGGCGATGTCGACGCGCTGCACCGCCTCCACCCGCCCGACGAACTCGGTGCTCTCGGTGACGGGGCGGCGGGCGGCTTCCTGGACGCCGACGGCCGGCGGGCCCTGCGGGCCGAACTGCGCCAGAGCCGGTGCGGGCGCGCCGCAGGCCAGGCCCAGCGCGACAGCCAGGAGGAGGGCGGGGGCGGCCGGCCGTGCCGGACGGATTGTGCGACGCGTCATGGCGCGCATGTGGCGGAGCCTTCCCGATGCTGCAAGCGGGCTGAACCGTTTAGTTCAGCGCTGAGCGCTCCGCATAACGCTCTGAGGAACGTTTTCTGCGGACTGAGAATGCAACTAACGCGCGGTTCCGTATCGCGCTACAAATTTTCCTTCGCATATGTTTAAGTCACCTCTGCTAGTCTGATGTGCGGCCGTAGCATTGTGGTGAGCCTGGCCTTGAAGCGGGCTGAACCATTTCGGCTGGAATAACGGCGCGCCGGCGCCAGGAACGGGAGCTAAGCCTTTGGATCCGAATGTGCTGACCGACGAGGCGGCGACGATCCGGACGGAGATTTCCCCGCGGCCTGCAAGCTCGGGCGGGGATTGGGGGCGTTCCAAGGCACCCAAGGGGCGCCTGCTTTCGCCGCCCTCCACCGCATCGGGCGTGGCCGCGGTCGGGCGGGCAATGACGGTGCTCGGGGCTTTCCGCCCCGGCGACACGGCGCTGCCGCTGCGGGTGCTCGCGGCGCGGACGGGCCTCTACAAGAGCACGATCCTGCGGCTGCTGGCCTCGCTGGAGCGGTACTGCTGCGTGCGGCGCAATGCCGACGGGTCCTGGTCCCCGGGGCCGATGCTGCTGCACTGGGGGTCGCTCTACGTGCGCGGGCTCGGGCTGGAGACGCTGGTGCAGCCGGTCCTCGACTCGCTGACCGAGGCGACAGGGCAGGGGGCGACCTTCTGGGTGAAGCTCGACGACGAGCGGCGGATCTGCCTCTACCGCGCGGCGCCGCCGCGGACGCTACGGGTGGCGGTGCAGGCGGGCGACATGATGCCGCTCGGTTCGGCCGCGACGGGCCGGGTCTTCGCCGTGTGGGATCCGGCGGCCGGCGAGGCGGCGGAAGCGGCGCCGGAGGTGCCCGCGGGCGGCTACCCGGTGATCGCGACCCAGGGCAGCCGGGAGCTGGATGCGGCCGCCATCTCGGCGCCGGTTTTCCAGCCGGGGCGCGTGCTCTGCGGGGCGCTGACGCTGTCGGGCTCGAACGAGCGGCTCTGGCCGGAGGTGGAGCGGGTGAAGCCGCTGGTGGCCGAGGCGGCGGCGGGGCTTACCCGGGCGCTGGGGGGATAGGGGCGCCGCCGCCCCACCCTGTCAGCCCGCTGTAAGCTTCGGGTTCGTTCACAACTTGTTATTGCACTAGGTGGATAATTCTGCTCTCATTGTCGTGAGGGAGATCACCGATGTCGACTTCGATCACGAGCCTGAAGACCGAGATTGCGGATGCCGCGAGCGCCGCGCCCGAGCGGCTTCGGGTCGGGACGAGCGTCGCCGTGATTGGCGTTCTCTCCGGCGCGCTCTGGTACGGCATCTACGCCGCGGCAGCCTTTCTGTTCGACTGAACCTTCCGCCACAGCCCTTCCTGGGCGGGGCGGGAGAGCTTCTCCGGATATCGGCGGGCCCCTGAGGTCCGCCGTTTGCATTTCCGGAACCTGGAGCCGCCGTGTCAGGCGGGGCGGCGGGTCAGCAGGATGAAGGCCGTCGTGCTGGCGGCGATGGCCAGCGCGAAGAAGACGAGGCCGGAGCCGATGCCTCCTGCGGCCACGACCGGGCCGGAGGCGGCTTGCAGGAGTGCCGCGCCCGAGAAGAAGGCGAGATTGATGGCCGACATCGCCTTGCCCGCGCTATCGGCCGAGACCGCCGTGCGCGCCATGGCGAAGACGAGCGGCTGAACCGAGATCATCAGGTCGAAACTGAGCAGCATGGCGCCGTCCCAGGCGGGGCGGAGGGCGCCGAAGGGGCCGCCCGGGCCGCCGAGGGCGACGAGTGCCAGGCAGACGGCCGCGCCCACATGGCCGGCGATGAGCAGGGCGCGGCGGTGGCCGAGCCGGCGGTCCGCGATGCCCCAGAGGGCGGGGCCGACCACGAGGGCGGTGGTGGCGAGGAGGAGGATGTTGCCGGCCTCCACGCGGGGGAGGCCCTTCATCTCCATCAGCCAGGGGCCGCCCCAGAGGCCGCGCACGCCGATGACGGCGGCGAAGGAGGAGAAGGCGAGGATGGCTGCGCCGCGGAGCGGGGGCGAGGCCATGATGCGGAGGACTTCGCGGGCCTCGCGCGCGGGGCTGCGGCCTTGCGCGGCGGAGGGGCGGTCGTGGACGAGGAGGGCGACGAGGGCGATAGCCGCCAGGGCGAGGGCGGCCGAGGCCCAGTAGCCGGCGCGCCATCCCGCGGCCTCCACCAGAAGGGCGAGGGGGCTGGCCGAGAGGAGCATGCCGCTGTTTCCGATCGCCTGGATGAGGCCGGACCAGAGGCCGAAGCGGGCGGCGGAGAGGTTCTTCGCGGCGTAGGTGACGGGACAGATGAGCATGCCCGCGCAGCCCAGGCCGAGCACGACCTGGCCGAGCAGGAAGCCCGCCGCGCCGCCCGCGATGGCTGCGAGCACCGTGCCGAGGGCGATAACGGCGATGAGCGCGAGGGCGGTGCGGCGCACGCCGAAGCGGTCCAGCGCGACGCCGATCGGGATCTGCGCGAGGGCGAAGGAGAGGTTGTAGGCGCCGGTGAGGGAGGCGAGTCCCTGGGCGGTGACGTCGAGGTCCCGCCCCAGCATGTCCGCGGTGATGGCGGGCAGGGTGCGGACGGTGTTCGAGATGACGTGCCCGAGGGCGAGGGCGACGATCGGGGCGGTGAAGGCGATCGAGGTTTCCCGGACGTCGGGTGACGCCAAGGGGGCACCGGATGGGGCCATGGGAAGCGTTCTCTCCGCGCCCCGCCCGGCGATGGGGCGGGGTCGTTTTGTTCGTGAGTGCCCGGAGGGCTAGTTCCGGAAGATCTTGCCGGGGTTGAGGATGCCCTTGGGGTCGAGGGTGGCCTTGATGCTGCGCATCACGGCCAGGGCCTCGGGGCCGTGCTCGGTCTCGAGGAACTCGGCCTTGCCGATGCCAACGCCGTGCTCGCCGGAGCAGGTGCCGCCGAGCGAGAGGCCGCGGGCGACGATCTTGCGGTCGAGCGCCCAGGCCTGCTCGATGGCGGCGGGGTCGTCCTGGTCCACGAGGATGACGGTGTGGAAGTTGCCGTCGCCGACATGGCCCACGGTGCAGCAGGCGAGGCCGGAGGCGTCCACGTCCTCCTGCGCGCCGAGCAGGGCCTCGGCGAGGCGGGAGATGGGGACGCAGACATCGGTGGTGATGCCTCGGGAATTGGGCCGGCTGGCGATGGCGGCCCAGTAGGCGTTGTGCCGGGCGGTCCAGAGCTTGTTGCGGGTCTCCTGGTCGGCCGCCCAGGCGAAACCGAGGCCGCCCATCTCGGTCGTGATGGCCTGGACCGATTCCGCCTGCTCCTTCACGCC
Organism: Roseomonas aerilata DSM 19363; assembly: GCF_000711725.1. Classification (GTDB taxonomy): domain Bacteria; phylum Pseudomonadota; class Alphaproteobacteria; order Acetobacterales; family Acetobacteraceae; genus Roseomonas; species Roseomonas aerilata. The sequence goes on from NZ_JONP01000001.1 coordinate 236,113, forward strand.
GGCCTCGGTGCCGTGGAACTCGAGGAAGAGGGTGGGCAGCGGCTCCATTCCCTCCAGCTTCGAGTAGGCGATGCAGGCGGTCATCTGGGCGGTGTCGAGCAGCTCGATGCGGGCCACGGGGATGCCGAGCTGCATGACGGCGATGACGGATTCGACGCAGCCCTTGAGGTCGCGGAACTGGACGACGGCGGCGGAGGTCGCCTCGGGGATGCCGTAGAGGCGGAGGCGGATCTTGGTCACGATCCCCAGCGTGCCCTCGCTGCCGATGATGAGGCGCGTCAGGTCGTAGCCGTTGGCGGCCTTGCGGGTGCGGCTGCCGGTGTTGATGACGCGGCCGTCCGCGAGGACGACCTCCAGGCCCATGACGTTCTCGCGGATGGTGCCGTAGCGCACGGCGTTGGTGCCGGAGGCGCGGGTGGCCACCATGCCGCCGAGGGTGCAGTGGCTGCCGGGGTCCACGGGGAAGAAGAGGCCCTGGTCGCGCAGGTGGTCGTTGAGCTGGTGGCGGGTGACGCCGGGCTCCACGAGGCAGTCCATGTCCTCCTGGCTGACGTCGAGGATGGCGGTCATGCGCGAGAGGTCGAGGGTGATGCCGGCGCGGACGGGGGTGACGTGGCCCTCGAGGCTGGTGCCGGCGCCGAAGGCGGTGACGGGCACGCCGTGGCGGTGGCAGAGGGCGAGGAGCTGGGACACCTCCTCGGTGGTCTCGGCGAAGGCGACGGCGTCGGGCAGGACGGGGGTGGTGGTGTCCTCGCCCCGCGAGTGCTGCTCGCGGATGGCGTTGTTGGTGGAGATCCTGTCGCCGAGGAAGGCGCGGGCCTGCGCGATGACGTGGTCGACGGGGCGGGTTTCGGCGGTCATGGCGGGTGGCTCCGGCCGGGGTGGTCTGGAAGGGTCGTAGGAGCTTCGCGGGACCCTGGGAAGGAGGGGCCGGGCCGATCCCGAAGCCGTGCGGCGGCGCATTCCCGGGATGGGGCGGATTGCGCGAGCGGGACGGCGGGGGAAGGATGCCGCCGCAGGCCACGCCGCAGATTCCCGTACCGGGAACAGGGGCGGGCGGGGATGGAGGAGCGCCGGATGGCGAACAAGCTCAAGGATGCCTGGAAGGCCGGGAAGAAGACGGTGAACGGCTGGCTGGCCTTTCCGACCGCCTTTTCGGCCGAGGTGATGGCCAGCCTGGGCTTCGACAGCCTGACGGTGGACCTCCAGCACGGGGTGCAGGACTACCAGTCCGCCGTCGCCTGCTTCCAGGGGATGCAGGGGCAGGGGCCCGCGGCTTCCCCCACCGCCATGGCGCGGGTGCCGTGGAACGAGCCGGGGATCATCGGTAAGCTGCTCGATGCCGGGGCGCAGGGGTTGATCTGCCCGATGGTGAACACGCGGGAACAGGCGGAGGCCTTCGTCGCGGCCTGCCGCTACCCGCCGCACGGGACGCGCTCGAACGGGCCGATCCGGGCGTCCCTTTATGCCGAGCCGGGGCGGTACTTCTACAACGCCAACGACGAGGTGCTGTGCCTGCCGATGATCGAGACGAAGGAGGCGCTCGACAACCTCGACGCCATCCTCGACGTGCCCGGCGTGGACGGCATCTATATCGGGCCGAGCGACCTCGGCATCTCGCTGGGCATCCTGCCGCCGATCATGGACCGCGAGGAGCCGGAGATGCTGCGGACCTACGAGCGGCTGGTGCGCGCGGCGACCGACAAGGGGCTCGCGATCGGTATCCACTGCACGACCGGAGCCTATGTGAAGCGCATGCACGGGATGGGCTTTACCTTCGGCACCATGGGCAGCGACATGACGAACATGGTGATCGGCGCGAAGGCGCAGATGGCAGCGCTGAAGGGCTGAGCGGGTGACTCCGGGGAGAGGAAGAAAGAATTCTTCCTCTCCCCGGACCCCTCTCCATCATCTTTTTCTTCAAGTTTGAGCGGCGCCAGTGGCCGGTGCGCCTCGGGTCGTGGACCCGAGGCGACTGCACGCGCAGGAAGGTCCCGCGACAGCCAAATAGGGATCCGAGGGCCTCAGGCCCTTGGCGGGTGAGGATCGGAGAGGGCAGGGCCCTCTTCGCGGCTCCGCCAGGGAAAGATCACCGCGTCTGGGCGATCTGGCGCATCAGGCGCAGTTCCTCGTGGTCGGTTTCGGCCAGGAGGCCGGTGAGCATTTCCTCTGAGGTCGTGCTTCCGGCCTCGTGCTCGATCAGCGCGCGTCGGGCGCTGCGGATGGCGGCCAGTCTGATCTGCAGGCGGGCGAGCATTTCCGCCTGGGTGCCGCCGGCGGCGACGCCGGAGTAGACGCGGTCGATGTCGCGGAACTCGCCCACCAGGTCGCGGGCGATGGCGCCGTCGAGCGGGCTGTCGAGCCGGCCCTGCACCTCGTCGAGCGCGGCGCGGGCCATGACGCGGCGAGCGGCGGCTTCCTCGCGGTCCATGCCGTCGCGGCCGGGGAGGGCGACCTTCAGCCGCATGATGATCCAGCCGAGCGTGGTGCCCTGGACCACGAGGGTCGCGAGGATGGCTACGAAGGCGAGAAAGACGAGCAGCTCGCGGTGCGGGGTGTCGTTGGGCAGGGCGATGGCGGTGGCCAGCGAGACCACGCCGCGCATGCCGGCCCAGCCGATGACTGCCGCTTCCCGCGGGAGAGGCAGGCCGTCTTTCTCCGCGAGAAAGCGGGCAAGGGAGGGGGGCAGCAGCGCGAAGGGCATGACCCAGGCGAGGCGGGAGAGGATAAGCGTGGCAGAGAGGGCCGCCGCGGAGAGGGCGAGGAAGCCGATGGGGTAGGGGCCGAGCCGCTCGAGGATGCCGTGCAGCTGGAGGCCAACGAGGATGAAGACGAGGCTGGTGAGCGCGAACTCGACGAAGCCCCAGGTAGCGCGCGCCTCCGTCCGCGTGCGCGCGCTGAGCAGGTTGCGCTGGCCGCGGACGAGGAGGATGCCGCAGGTGACGACGGCCATAACGCCGGAGACCTGAAGCGCCTCCGCGGCGAGATAGGCGACGTAGGCGGTGAGGAAGGTGAGGGCGACCTCCAGCAGGCTGTCGCCGAGGCGGGGGGTGAGGCGGCCGGCGACCCAGGCGACGGCCCAGCCGACCGCCATGCCGCCGAGGCCGACGCCGAGGAAGGTGAGCGCGGCCAGCGCCGGAGAGACGCTTCCGGCCGCGAGGGCGCCGACCGCGAGGCGGAATAGCACGAGGGCGGAGGCGTCGTTCATCAGGCTTTCCCCCTCCAGCACGGTGACGACGCGCTGGGGCAGGGGAAGGCGCTTGAGGACGGAGGCGGCGGCGACGGCGTCGGGCGGGGCGACGACGGCGCCGAGGGCGATGGCGGCCGCCCAGGGCAGGTCCGGGAGGAGGAGCCGGGCGACGACGGCGACGCAAAGGGCGGTGAAGAGCACCGCCCCGAAGGCGAGCAGGAGGATGGGGCGGATCGAGGCGCGGAATTGCCGCCAGTCCGTGCGCCAGGCGCTGGCCTGCAGGAGCGGGGGGAGGAAGGCGGCCAGCGCCAGTTCGGGGTCCAGCCGGAGATGTGGAAGGCCGGGGACGAAGGCGAGGCCCATGCCGCCGAGGACGAGGACCACCGCATAGGGCAGGCGCGTGCGGCGGGCGAAGACCGCGAAGGCGACACAGGCCGCCATCAGGGCCACGGTGATCTCGAGCAGGTGCATGGCGCCAGTTTGGGGCCGCCCGGCGGGCGGCGGAAGCGGCGCTACTTGCGGCCCAGGATCGCGAGGACGACGACGATGAGGGCGATCAGGCCGAGGGCGACCATGCCTGGACGACGGCGAAGTTCTCCGCCTCCCGCGAGGCGATGAGGGCGGCAATGGCGCCGGCGACGATGAGCAGGATGCGGAGCGGCATGGCGGCGGGTTCCGTGGGGAGAGGGGGCGACCGGGGCGGCGCCCCCTCTTCCATCCTGGCGGTCAGGCCCGGCCGTAGGTGTCCTCGAAGCGGACGATGTCGTCCTCGCCGAGATAGGCGCCGGCCTGCACCTCGATGAGGGTGAGCGGGATCATGCCCGGGTTCTCCAGCCGGTGGACGCAGCCCAGCGGCAAGTAGACGGACTCGTTCTCGCGCAGCAGCAGGCGCTCGGCGTCGCGCTCGACGATGGCGGTGCCGTTCACCACCACCCAGTGCTCGGCGCGGTGGTAGTGCTTCTGGAGGGAGAGCTTCTCGCCGGGGCGGACGAGGATCTTCTTCACCTGGAAGCGATCGCCCTGGATGAGGCCCTCGTAATGGCCCCAGGGGCGGTACATGCGGCGGTGGGCGCCGGCCTCGGGGCGCTTCTGGGCCTTGAGCTGGTCCACCAGCTTCTTCACGTCCTGAGCGCGGTCGCGGTGAAGGGCGAGCACCGCGTCCTCGGTCGCGACGACGATGACGTCCTCGAGGCCGACGACGGTGGTGAGGATGCCTTCGGAGCGGACGTAGCAGTTCGTCGCGTCCACGAGGGAGACGGGGCCGTGAGTGGCGTTGCCTGCGGCGTCCTTGGGCGAGACCTGCCAGAGCGCATCCCAGGAGCCGACATCGGACCAGCCCATGTCGGCCGGGACGACGGCGGCGTGGGCGGTGCGCTCCATCACGGCGTAGTCGATGGAGATGGAGGGGGCCTCGGCGAAGGCGGCGCCGAGGCGGACGAAGTCGAGGTCGCGGCCGGCGGTCTCGACGGCGGCGCGGACGGCCGAGACGAGCTCGGGCGCCAGGCGCTCCAGCTCGGCCAGAAGGGTGCTGGCGCGGGCGACGAACATCCCGGCGTTCCAGAGGTGGCGGCCGCCGGCGAGGAACTCGGCCGCGCGGGCGGCGTCGGGCTTCTCGACGAAGGAGGCGATGGCCGAGGCGCCTTCCAGGCCCGGCAGAGGGGCGCCGGCCTCCATGTAGCCGAAGCCGGTCTCGGGCGTGGTGGGGCGCATGCCGAAGGCGACGATGTGGCCGGCGCGCGCCGCCGCGGCCGCGCGGTCGAGGGCCGCGTGCAGCGCCGGCAGGTCCTTGATCGCGGCGTCGGCGGCCATGATCCAGAGGAGGGCGTGCGGGTTCTCCTCGGCGGCGAGGATGGCGGCGGCGGCGATGGCGGGGGCCGAGTTGCGGGCCGCGGGCTCGAGCACGATGCGGCCGCCGGCGACGCCGGCCTCGCGCAGCTGCTCGGCGACGAGGAAGCGGTGGGCTTCCGCGCAGATGATCATGGGGGGTGCAAAGCCGGGGCCGGTGGCGCGGCCGACCGTCTCCTGGAGCATGGTGGAGGTCCCGACCAATGGCCAGAACTGCTTCGGGAATCCCTCACGCGACAGTGGCCAAAGGCGGGTGCCGACGCCGCCGGACAGGATCACGGGAACAACACGATCGTCGGACATGGGCTCTCTCTGCGGACGCGGGAGAGGTAACGGAGAGGAGAGCAAAAGAAAAGCCGCCCCGGTTTCCCGGGGCGGCTTTGGCAGGGCCTGTTGTGGCCGGGCTACTCGGAAGGCGCTACTCGGCCAGGGCCTTGTCCTTGCCCGAGCGGAGACCCGGCAGGAGCATCGCGGCGAGCGCGATGAAGGCGATGCCGAGCAGAGTGGCGCTGATGGGCCGCTCGACGAAGATGGTGATGTCGCCGCGGGAGAGCAGCATGGCGCGGCGCAGGTGCTCCTCCATCATCGGGCCGAGCACGAAGCCGATGAGAAGGGGCGCGGCCTCCATCTTAAGCTTGGAGAAGATGTAGCCGAGGATGCCGAAGAACAGGGTCTGGTAGACGTCGAAGACCGAGTTGTTCAGCGAGTACACGCCGATCGCGCAGAAGACGAGGATGGCGGGGTAGAGGAACTTGTAGGGCACCTGGAGCAGCTTCACCCACATGCCGATGAGCGGCAGGTTGATGACGAGGAGCATCAGGTTGCCGACCCACATGGAGCAGATGAGGCCCCAGAAGAGGTCCGGCTGGGCCTCCACCATGCGCGGGCCCGGCTGGATGCCCTGGATGATCAGGGCGCCGACCATCAGCGCCATGACGGCGTTGGCGGGGATGCCGAGGGTGAGCAGCGGGATGAAGGAGGTCTGGGCGGCCGCGTTGTTCGCGGACTCAGGACCGGCCACGCCCTCGATCGCGCCCGTGCCGAACTCGTGGCGGTGGGACGAAACCTTGCTCTCGAGCATGTAGGAGCCGAAGGCGGCCAGCGACGCGCCGCCGCCGGGCAGGATACCAAGGACGGAGCCGAGCAGCGTGCCGCGGAGCACCGGGGCGACGCAGCGCTTGGCCTCTTCCCGGGTCAGCATGAGGCTGCCGACCTTGCTGGAGAGGACCGAGCGGGCCTCGGGGCGCTCGAGGTTGAGGATAATCTCGCCGATGCCGAAGATGCCCATGGCGATGGAGACGAAGCCGAGGCCGTCGGACAGTTCGGGCACGCCGAAGGTGAAGCGCTGCTGGCCGGTCTGCACGTCCGTGCCGACGAGGCCGAGGGTGACGCCGAGCACCACCATGGCGATGGACTTCAGCACCGAGCCCTGCGCGAGCACGGCCGAGATGACGAGGCCGAGCAGCATGAGGGAGAAGTAGTCGGCCGGGCCGAAGGAAAGGGCTACCTGGGTCAGCAACGGACCGGAGGCGGCGACCAGGAGGGTGGCGAAGCTGCCGGCGATGAAGGAGCCGAGCGCCGCGATGGTGAGCGCGGCGCCCGCGCGGCCGTTGCGGGCCATCTTGTAGCCCTCGAGCGTCGTGACGACCGAGGAGACCTCTCCGGGCAGGTTCAGCAGGATCGAGGTGGTCGAGCCGCCGTACTGCGCGCCGTAGTAGATGCCGGCGAGCATGATGATGGCGGTGGTCGCGGGCTGGCCGAAGGTGATCGGCAGCAGGAGCGAGATGGTGGCCACGGGGCCGATGCCCGGCAGCACGCCGATGGCCGTGCCGATCAGCGCGCCGAGCAGCGCGAAGAGCACGTTGTTCAGCGTGAGAGCGACGCCGAATCCGTGCGAGAGGTTGGAGAGAAGCAGTTCCATGGTTTCTTGGCCCTTCCTATGCCCGTCGGTTCAGAAGCTACCCGGCCAAACAGGCACACGGATATCGAGCTGGCGGATGAAGACGAACCAGCAGAGGGCGCAGAGAAAGACGCACATGCCGGCGACGCCCAGCGGCCTATGGTCGCGGTCCGCGAACGAGGCGATGACGCAAAGGGCGACGATCGAGACCATCAGGCCGAGGGGCTCGAGCAGGAGCCCGAAGACGGCGAAGGAGCCGAGCACCATGCCGAGCGGCCGCCAGGCCGGGGAGATGGCGAGGAGGAGCAGGCCGATGAGGCAGGCGGCGCCGACCTGGATGTAGTTCGTGTTGTAGCCCGTGGCCTCCATCACCCGCCAGATGAGGATGCCCACCGCGATGGCGACGGCGAGGGTGACGAAGTCGAGCTTCTTCCAGTCCTCGAGGTCGTCGGGGCCGCCGCGCAGCCCGACGATGAAGACGATCGCGCCGAGCCCCATCTGGAGCCAGAGCACCAGCATTGGCATGTAGCCGGGGCCCATGCGTCGGGCGGTGCCGAGGGTGTGCTGCTCAAGGCCGAGGCCGAGGAAACCGCCGTTGATCCACAGGCCGATGAAGGCCAGGAACATGAGCAGAAATCCGGCCCAGAGATCCTTCTGACTTATTTTCATGAACGCTCCACCCTTTGCAGGCCCTCGTCGATTGCTGATCCGACCGGCAGGCGCGACGGGGGAGGGGGAGGTGAGGGCCATGCCGACGCCGGCCAGGCACCAGAGGTGTCGGCCGCCACGTCTCCTGCTCTCCGTCCCTTCTTCCCTGACGTGCCTCCCGGTACGCGGAGTCCCGGCAAACTATGGGGCACGGCTCGGCTCCACAAGCGGCAGATTCGCTGCGACCTTGTCATGGATGCTTCTTCACCTAGGGTGCAGCGCAACATACTTGCGAGAGGAGGGATCATGTCGGAGCCTAACGGCATGAGAATCAATGATCCTGACCGCCAGATCGCCGAGGCCGCGGAGGCGCTGACACCCGGGCTCGTCGCCATCCGCCGCGACATACACGCCCACCCCGAACTGGCGATGGAGGAGGTGCGGACGGCGGGAATCGTTTCACGAGAACTGGAGCGGCTCGGGATCGCGCACCGCACGGGGCTCGGGCGGACGGGCATCGTGGGCATGATCGAGGGCGGGCGGCCGGGGCCGACGCTCGCGATCCGCGCGGACATGGACGCGCTGCCGATCCACGAGGAGACGGGGCTGCCCTTCGCCAGCACCGTGGACGGCAAGATGCATGCCTGCGGGCACGACATCCACACCTCCACGCTGCTCGGCGTCGCTTCCGTGCTGAAGGATCTCGCGCCGATGCTCGCGGGGCGCGTGGCGCTCGTGTTCCAGCCGGCGGAGGAGACGCTGGAGGGCGCGGCGGCGATGATCGCCGATGGCGCGGCCGAGGGTTTCGACATGGCGCTCGGCTTCCACAACCATCCGGACATGCCGGTGGGAGAGACGGGCTTCGTGCGCGGCGCCTGCCTCGCGGCGTCCGATCGCTTCGACCTCGTGCTGCGCGGGAAGTCCGGCCATGCGGCGCATCCTGAATCCGCCGTCGATCCCATCGTGGCGGCCGCGCATTTCGTGGCGCAGGCGCAGACGGTGGTGAGCCGCGAGGTCGATCCGCTGAAGCCCGCCGTGGTCACGATCGGCATGCTGGCGGGCGGTGCGACCTACAACATCATCCCCGAGCGGGTTGCGTTGAAGGGAACGGTGCGGACGCTCGACGCCGGCACGCGCGGTATCGCGGAGGGCGCGCTTCGCCGGCTCGTCGCGGGGCTGGAGCTGGGGTTCAGGGTGCAGGCGTCGCTCGATTACCGGCGTATGGTGCCGGCACTGGTGAACGACGATGGCGTGCTGGACCGTGTGCTGCCGGCGGTGGCGGCGCAGCTCGGCCGCGCGCCGGTGGAGGGGGTGCCGAGCATGGGCAGCGAGGATTTTTCGGAGTTCGCGGCGCTGGTGCCGTCCATGCATCTGCGCGTCGGCTCCGGCGCGCCAGGCCGGGCGGACCGGCTGCACAATGCCGGCTACCAGCCGGACGAGGGCTGCATTCCCGTCGGCGTGCAGGCGCTGAGCCGGGCCGCGCTGGAGTTGCTCGCATGAAGGTCTGCGTTTTCGGCGCCGGGGCGATCGGCGGGCATGTGGCGGCGCGGCTCTCCCGCGGCGGTGCGGAGGTGAGCGTGGTGGCGCGCGGCGCCAACCTCGCGGCGATCCGCGAGCACGGGCTGACGGTGGTGGCGCGCGACGCGACCTTCACCGCGCGGCCGGCCGCGAGCGCCGACCCGGCGGAGCTGGGCCCGCAGGACGCGGTGGTGGTGACGGTGAAGGGGCACCAGCTCGGCGGCGTGGCGGAGGCGATCGCGCCGCTGCTGCGGGCGGACACGCCGGTGGCCTTCGTGATGAACGGCATCCCCTGGTGGTATTTCGACCGGCACGGCGGCGCGCTGGACGGCACCGCGCTTCCGTCACTGGACCCCGGCGGCGCGGTGCGGCGCGCGGTGGGCGTGGAGCGGACGGTGGGCGGCGTCGTTTATTCCGCCTGCACCATCACCGCGCCCGGGCGCATCGAGGTGGAGAACGAGCGGAGCAGGGTGGTGCTCGGCGGGCTGGACGGGACGGTGGGGGAGCCGGTGCGCGCCCTTTCCGCCGCGCTGGAGGCGGGCGGCATGGGCTGCCCGATCGTGCCGGACATCCGGCGCGAGGTCTGGGCGAAGCTCGTCTCGAACCTGTCGAACGGGCCGCTTTGCCTTCTGTCGCGCCAGGGGCTGGCGGCGACGCTGGTCGATCCCGCCATCCGCGAGGCGGCGCGGGCGGGGCTGGCGGAGGGGGTGGCCATCGCGCGCGGGCTCGGGATCGAGCTCGACGTCGATCCGGCGGCGCGGGTGGAGGCCTCGCGCACGACGGTGCACAAGCCGTCGATCCTCCAGGACATGGAGGCGGGCAAGGCGATCGAGATGGAGGCGATGCTGCTGCAGCCGCTGGCCCTCGCCCGGATGGCGGGGGTGCCGACGCCGGTGCTGGACCTGGTGGTCGGGCTGGCGAGGAAGGCGGCGGAGGCGACGGGGCAGTACGCAGCCGCGGCCTGAAGACCCGGGGGCCGGTGATCCGGCCCCCGAACCGGTCAGTAGCGGTAGTAGCCCGGCGCCGGCGGGTAGTAGGCGACCGGCGGCGGCGCGTAGTAGGCGCGCGGCGGGGCCGCGATGGCCGCGCCCGCGATGGCGCCGAGCGCGAGGCCGCCGATGATGCCGCCGGCGATCGCGCCGCCGCTCGGGCCGCGACGGTGCCAGCCTTGCGCCTCCGCGGGGACGGCGGCCATGAGGGTGGCGGCGGCGATGCCGCCCAGGACGAGACTGCGGAACCTGTTCATCGACTTGCCCTCCGGGGGCTGTTGAGACTTGCTCTGTCTCAGGGAACGTATCGGAAGATCATCGCCGGATTGTGGCGGCGGCGGGGTCGCATCGTGGCCGCTTCGCGGGCCGGAAGTCCATCGTGGAACGCGCCTGGGCGCCGGTCCGATGCGTAACAAATGGTGGCCTGTGGCCCCGTCATCAACCGGGGCGGGGAAGTGCGGTCTGGCCGAGGACCCAGCCCTCCCAGCGGCGGACCCAGGGGTCGTCGGGGATGAAGTCGGGGCGGGCGCCGTCGAGCACGGCGACGACGCAGAGGAGGCCGAGGAGGCTGTCGATCCGGTCCTCGCCGGCCGCGTCGGAGCCGAATCCGTCCTCGATGGACCTGGCCAGGGCGGGGGAGGGGATGACGGCGAGGCGGTCCATGGCCTGGCGCAGGGTCGGGGCGGCGGCGCGGCGGGCGGACTGGGCGCGCTTGCTGCCGGGAAAGCGGACACCGAGGTGGCGCATGGCTTCGGCGGGGTAGGTTTCGGCGAGGGCGGCGGTGCCGGGGGCGAGGAGGGTGGCGAGCGGGCCCTCGAAGGGCCAGAGGCGGAGGCGGGCACCCGCGGCCAGGGCGGGCGCGATCCAGTCGCGCCAGGCGGAGATGGCGGCCTTGCCCGTCTGGTTCGCGCCGAGGGTCCAGAAGAGGGGAGCGCCGGCCGGGCGCTCGGCGGTGGCGCGATCGCAGAGGCGGGAGAGCTCGGCAGGGCCCGCGAAGCCCAGGGCGGCGGCGTGGGCGGCGCGGGTCATGCCGCGGAACCCGCGGGCGGGGTAGAAGGGGCGGTCGGGGGAGACGGTTTCGAGCGTCTCGCTCACGCGCAGGAAGTCGGGGTTGCCGGGCAGGGCGCGGAGGAAGGCGGGGAAATCCGGTTCGGGGCGCGCGGCGGCCCAGGCGCGGGGGAGGCCGAGCGGGAGGTCGAGGCCGAGGGCGACCGGTGCGCCCTCCGCGACCAGGGCGGCCGCGAGGGCGGCGGGGTCGCCGACCGGGCGCGGAGCCTCGGCGCGCCAGGCCCCGCCCTGCCGGCGGGCGATGCTCACCCAGCGCTTGGCGGGGTGGGCGGACCAGTCGGCATGGGCGGCGAGGAGCGCGCCTTGCGGGCTCAGCGGGAGGGCTTGAGGGGCTGCTGCGCGCGGTCCAGCAGGCGGCGGAAGAGGTTCGGCTTCTTGGGCGGGGCCACCTCCGCGGTGCGGCGGGCGGTCTCGGCCGTGGTCGCGCGGCGCTCCTCCTCGCGCTCCTTCTCCTTCAGGGCGAGCCACTTCTCGAGGCTCATGCCGTTCTTGGCGGCGCGCTTGGCCTCGTAGGCGCGCTGGGCGTCGGTCATGCGCGGGGCCGCGTTCGGCTTGGGGCTGGTGGCCATGGGGAACTCTCGCGGTCGTGTGAGGCGTGGTGAATGGCGCGGCGGAGCGCGGGCAGCAAGCCCCCGCGCAGATGCGCTCGCCGGCCCGCTCTTGCCAGGGCCCGCGCGCGGGGGCAGGGCAGCGCTCGGAGGGATGGTATGATGGAAGCGCGGGTGAAGGCGGGGCTCTGGGCCTCCATGGCGATCCGGATGGGGGACCAGGCGGGCCGGCCGGGCGTGGTCCTGCGGAAGGGCGACGCGGACAGCGGCGGCATCCTGTGCGTGCTGCGCGGGCGGGAAGGGCTGGTCGTGCTCTCCCAGACGCGGGACGCCCGGGGGCGGCCGGCCTGGATGCGCGGCACCGGCGCGGCGCCGGTGGACGACGCGGCGGCCGACGCCTACGTCGCCCGGCAGGTGAAGCGCGACCCGGACCTCTGGGTGCTGGAATTCGAGGCGCCGGACCTGCTGCCGCCCTTCGAGGCGGTGATCGTCTAAGGGCGGGTGCCGGTGGTCCCGGAGAGGGCTCTGTCCTCTCCGGACCTCGCCCGCCAAGGGCCTGAGCCCCTTGGATCGCCGTCTGGCTGTTGCGGACGCGATGACCAACGGCCGGTTCCGTATCCTGGCGCCCTTCCCGGGCGTGCAGTCGCCTCGGGTCCATGACCCGAGGCGAACCGGCTATCAGGCATTTCAGACCGATGGAAAAAGATGATGGTGAGGGGGCCGGGGAGAGGAAGAATTCCTTCTTCCTCTCCCCGGCGTCACCCGAGCCGCCGCATCGAGATCAGCGATCCGTGAGCCGCAATTCGATGCGCCGGTTGCGGGCGCGCGCGGCCGGGGTGTCGGCGGTGTCGATGGGTTGGAACTCGCCGAAGGCCGTGGCGGCCACACGGTTCGGGGGCAGGCCGTCCTGGATCATGAGTTGGGCGACGGCGATCGCGCGGGCGGCGGAGAGTTCCCAGTTGCTGGCGAAACGGGGATTGCCGCGGATGGGCAGGTTGTCGGCGTGCCCGTCCACGCGGAGGACCCAGTTGGTGCCCTCGGGAATGCGGCGGGCAATGTCGAGGAGGAGGGTGGTGACGCTGGCGACCTGTTCCTTGCCGGCGTCGGAAAGGTCGGCACTGCCCTGGGGGAAGAGGACCTCGGACTGGAGGACGAAGCGGTCGCCGACGATGCGGATCTCGGGGCGGTCGCCCAGGACGTCGCGGAGGCGGCCGAAGAAGTCCGAGCGGTAGCGCTGGAGTTCCTCGACACGGGCGGCGAGGGCGGCGTTCAACCGCGTGCCGAGGGCGGCGATCTGGGCGTCCTTCTCGCGGCCGGTGGCCTCCTGGGCGTCGAGGGCGGCGGCGACGCGGCGGAGTTCGGCGCGCAGCGCGTCGAGCTGCTGGTTGAGGAGGGCGGCCTGGGCGCGGGCGCTCTCGGAGAGGCGCGCATAGGCGCCGGCGCCGGCCTGGAGCTCGGCCTCGGCGGCGCGGCGGGCCTCGGCCTCGCGGGTGGCGTTGCGGGTGGCCTCGGCGGCAGCGGCTTCGGCAGTCTGGCGGGCGCGGGTGGCCTCGGTGGCGGTCGCCTCGGCGGCCTGGCGGGCGCGGGTGGCCTCGGTGGCAGTGGCTTCGGCGGTTTGGCGGGCACGGGTGGCGTCGGCGGCGCCTGCTTCGGCGGCCTGGCGCGCGCGGTCGGCGGCGGTGGCGGCGGCCTCGGCCTCGCCGCGGCGGCGGTCGGCGGCCTCGGCACGGGCGAGGGCTTCCTGGGCCGACTTCTCGGCCTGGTCGCGCAGGGCCGCGAGGGCGCGGAGCTGGTCGTTCAGGCGGGCGATGTCGGAGAGGCGGGCCTCGATGGTGCCGCGGTCCACCGCCACCTGCTGGTCGAGGGCGGCGGCCTGCTGCTGGATGGCGGCGAGGTCGCGGCGGGCGGCCTCCAAGGCGGCGCGGGTTTCGGCAAGGTTCTGTTCGGCCCCCTGGCGGGCGGTTTGTTCCGTGGCCAGCGCCCTGCGGGTCTCGGTCAGGCCGCGGACGGTGCGGGCGGCGTCGGTGCCAGCGGCGTCGAGGCCGCCGAGGGCTTCCGTCAGGCGGGCTTCGAGGCCGGCGATGCGCTCGGCATTGCCGCGGGCGGCGAGGTCGGCGTCGGAGAGGCGGGCGGCGAGTCCGTCGCGCTCCTCCCGCAGGGCGTCGCGGGCGGTGGCGGCGCGGGCGGCCTCGGTGCGCAGGCCCGCGAGGTCGCGGCGGGCGGCGTCGCGCTCGGCGGCAGCGGTGCGGGCTTCCTCCTGGCTGCGGCCGAGATTGGCGCGCAGGTCCTCGGCGCCGGCGCGCTCGAGCGAGAGGAGTTCGGCCAGTTCGGCCACCTGGCGGTTCAGCCGGTCCAGCGCGCGGTCCCGCGAGGAGAGGGCGACGGAGAGGAAGCCCTGCGCCAGCACGAAGACGAGCAGGACGAAGATGATGATGATGAGCAGCGTCGCGAGGGCGTCCACGTAGCCCGGCCAGGCATTGGCGGATTCGCGCACGCCGCGGCGGCCGTTCCCTAGCGCCATGGGCGGCCCCCTCGCGCGGTGTCGCTCATGGCGGGGGCGGGGCCTCGGCCAGGGCGGCAATGGTGCGGGCGAGCACCTTGATCTCCGAGCGGATCTCCTGGGTGGACTGGGCGCGGCCTTGCGCGGATTCCTCGAGCATGCGGGCGAGGTAGAGCTCGACGTTGCGCATATGGGCGCGGGTGGCGGATTCGTGCTCGCCGGGCTCGGCCATGCGGTGGAGGAGGGGGGCGAGGCTTGCCTGGGCCTCGGCCACGCGCTGCATGAGGTGCTGGCTGGCGCGCATCTGGTCGGTGAGGACGGAGAGGCGTTCCGTCAGCGTCTCCAGCGAGCGGGCGGAGTTGCTGCCGCGCTCCTCCCCGCGGGCGAGGAGGCGCTGGAGGCCTTCCAGGTTCTCGGCGGTCTGCTCCAGCAGGGCCTGGACATAGGCGGGCACGGAGCCGCCCTCCGCGGCGTCGCTGCCGAGCACGCCGGAGGAGAGGCGGGTGACGCCGGCGAGCCATTCCTCCAGCTCGTTGTAGAAACGGGCCTGGGCCTGCCCGGCCGTGAGGTCGAGGAAGCCGAGGACGATGGAGCTGGCGAGGCCTAGCATCGAGGAGGAGAAGGCGACGCCCATGCCCTGGAGCGGCTGGGCAAGGCCGGATTTGAGCTGGTTGAACAGGTTCGTCACGTCGCCCGTGCCGACCGACATGTTCTGGATGACGTCCGAGACCGAGCCGATGGTCAGGATCAGGCCCCAGAAGGTGCCGAGCAGGCCGAGGAAGATGAGCAGGCCCGTCATGTAGCGGGATAGTTCGCGGTCCTCGTCGAGGCGGGAGCCGATGCCGTCGAGCACGCTGCGCATGGCGCCCGTGGAGAGGGAGAGGTGGTCGGTGCGGCGGCTGGCCAGCATGGAGGCCATCGGGCCGAGCAGGCGCGGCGGCGGCTGGGCGGGCTGGCCGGGCTTGGCGGAGCGGAAGGCGTTCAGCCAGGCGGCCTCGCGCTTCAGCAGGACGACCTGGCGGATGCACCAGGCGATGCCGAGGGCGAGCACGGCGAGGATGAGGGAGTTGAGCACCGGGTTGACCGCGAAGGCGTGCTGCAGCTCGCCGAAGAGAAGGGCCGCGACCAGCGCCACGAGGGCGAGGAAGAGGACCATCCGCAGGAGGTAGCGGGTCGGGTTCGTCATCGGCTCGGCCCTCCTCCTGGCCCCGTATTGGCCGGGGTGCTGGCGGGATTGTTGGCGCGGCGCTGGGCGGGCGCGGGGGCCGGCCTTGCCTGGGGCGAGCCGGCCCTTCCGGCGCGGGGGGCCGGTTCGGCGGGGGGCGGGGGGATCGGCGGCGGCTCCGGCGCGGGCGGCGGCGGCTCCTCCTTCGGCGGCCGGGCCGCGGGGGCGATGATGTCGAGCGCGTCCCGCCCCTCGGGCGTGCGGCCCAGGGGCCGAAGGTCGATGCGCGTGCCAGGCAGGCCGCCGCCGGTGAGGGCGGATTTCACGGAGATGGCGCGGGCGAGGCTCGTGCGGCGGGCGATCGAGGGGTCGTCGGCCGGGCCGGAAACCTGGGCGACGACGGTGACACGGCCCGTGGTCTGCTCCGCGAGGTAGCGGCCGATGGTTTCGATGGACATGCGCGCGCCGTGGTCGGCCTCGCCCTTTCCGGCGCGGCCGGTGATGCGCCAGCCGCCGATGGGCAGGCGCGCGAAGCTCGGGCCGAGCTGAAGGTCGGGGAGGACCGGGATGTTCGCGCGCAGCGGGCCGGTGGCGAGGCTCGCCGGGGCGGGGGCCGATTCCGCGGGGCCGGCGGGTGCCTCTGGCTCGGTGGCCGCGGCTGTTTCCTGGGCGCGCGCGGCGCCCGGCAGGGCCCCCGGCGCGGCGGCGAGCAGGAGAGCGAAGGCCGTTGCGGCGGCGCGTCGGATCGAGGGGAAGGTCACGCGGCGCAGGCTAGCCCAGGAAGGGGCCCCGTTGAAGCAAGTGGCGCCACGAGGGCGGGCGTTTCGTGGCGGGCTTCGTGCCCCCGTTCGGGCTGGGCGGCCACGGCGGTTGTCCCACTGGTTCGTGCAGGGAGGCGACAACGTATCGGGAGGCGTTGCCGCGTTGCCCGGTTGCGGTTCGGCCGGGGCGTTGCCCGCGCGGGCTCTCAGGCCTCGCGAGCCGGCCCCGCCGCCTCGGTGCCGGCGCGGCGGCCGGCGACATAGGCCATGCCCTCGGCCACCGCCTCGCGCAGCTTGGCGTGGAGGAAGGGGTTGCCGGCGACGATGTTGCCGGTGGCGTAGGGGTCCTCGTCGCCCGGGCCGGTGACGTAGCCGCCGGCCTCCTTGACCATGATGATCCCCGCCGCGCAGTCCCAGCGGTGGAGGCCGAGTTCCCAGTAGCCCTCGTAACGGCCGGCGGCGACCCAGGCGAGGTCCAGCGCGGCGGAGCCGAAGCGGCGGATGCCCGCCACCTGCGGCATGAGCTTCGCGAGGGTGGTGCTGAACTCCGCGCGGTGCGGCACCTTGGCGAAGGGGATGCCGGTCGCGAAGAGAGCTGCGTTCATGTCCCGGCGGCCGGAGACGCGCAGGCGCTTGTCGTTGAGAAAGGCGCCACGCCCCTTCTCGGCCCAGAAGAGCTCGTCGGTCGCGGGGTTGTAGATGACGCCGGCCACGACCTCGGTGGCGGTGGGGCTGAGGCGGTGCTCGATGCCGACGGAGATGCACCACTGGGGGATGCCGTGGAGGAAGTTGGTCGTGCCGTCCAGCGGATCGACCACCCAGCGCCATTCCCAGTCCTCGTTGCCGCTCTCGCCGCTCTCCTCCATGAGGAAGGAGAAGCCGGGGCGGGCGCGGCGGAGTTCCTCGCGCAGCGTCTCCTCCGCGCGGAGGTCCGCCTGGGAGACGAAGTCGCCCGGGCCCTTGCTGCTGACCTGGAGGTTCTCGACCTCCGCGAAGTCGCGCAGCAGCCGCCGCCCGGCCTTGCGGGCAGCGTTGATGACGACGGTCATCGCGGGGGAGAGACGCGAGGAGGGCTGGGCGCCGGACATTCTCGTTTTTCCTGGAAGGGCCTCAGCCCTTCGCCCGCTCCAGGTAGGTCGCGTCCTCGGTGCGGACGACGATCTTCTCGCCGGCGGTGATGAAGGGGGGCACCATGACCTTCACGCCGTTCGAGAGCACGGCGGGCTTGTAGGAGGAGGAGGCGGTCTGGCCCTTCACGACGGGGTCGGCCTCCACGACTTCGAGCACGACCGTGTCGGGGAGTTCCATGCCGACGGGCTCGCCCTCGATGAGGCGGACGTTGACGGTCATGTTCTCGACGAGGAAGGGCAGGCGGTCGCCGAGGATGGCGCCGGGGACGGTGGTCTGCTCGAAGGTCTCAGGGTCCATGAGCACGATGTTGTCGCCCTCGGCGTAGGAGTAGGTGAACTCCTTGTCCTCGGTGTTCAGGCGCTCCACCGTGTCGGCCGTACGCCAGCGCTGGTCCTTCTTCGCGCCGGTCTTGATGTTGCGCATGTCGACCTGGATGATCGCGTTCCCCTTGCCGGGGATCATGATGTTCTGGCGCAGGATCGTGTAGCGCTGGCCCTCGAACTCGATGACCATGCCGGCGCGCATCTGGTTGGCCTGCATCTTCGCCATGGGCGGGGCGTCCTGTTCGTCTTCTGTGGGGCGCGCGGTCGGGCGCGCCTGGGGAGCGCGCCGGGGCGCGCCGGTGGGGCACGCCGAGGGCGTGCGGGAACTGGGGATTGGGCGCGGGCCATACACGCGCGGCGGGGGTTCTGGCAACCGTGCCGGGCACCCGGGCTGACCTGCCGCGGGTGGCAGGCTTGGCCGGCAGATGGGGTTCCTCGCAGCTGCAACAGAATCCACAGGCTGCTCACGCGCCCGGGAGGCCACTTGCGGGGAAAAGCTGTGGCGGGGGCTCTGAGCTGGACGGTATGTATTTGACAAACAGCAGTATTTCGGAAGTCAAGCCTGTGGAAAACCCTGTGAGGAACCTGTGCCCGTTCTGTGCCTTCATGGGGAAGTGGCCGGGCCGGAAGGTTGTGCACCGTGCCTTTCGGGCAGGCCGCGCGGGGGCGGATCGCGCCCCCGGCGGGATCAGTCGGCGTAGCCGTTCGTTGCTTCGATGATCGGCTTCCACTTCGCGATGTCGGCGGTCCAGAAGCGGCGGTGGGCCTCGGGCGTCGCGTCCTCCTGGGACACGGGGGCCGTGCCGATCTCGGTGAAGCGCTGAACGATGCGGGGGTCGCGCAGCGCGGCCTGGAGGGCCGTGGTGAGGCGGGCGAGGACGGGCGCCGGGGTGCCCCGGGGCGCGTAGAGGCCGTGCCAGACCGTGATCTCGAAGCCGGGAAGGCCGGCCTCGGCGGTGGTGGGTATGTCCGGCAGGGTCGCGATGCGGGTGCGGGAGGGGGTGGCGAAGACCTTCACCGCGCCGCCGCGGATGTATTCGGTGGTCTGCGTCGTCTGGTCGCAGAGGAGGTCCACGCGGCCGCCGAGGATTTCCTGCATGGCGGGGCCGGTGCCGCGGAAGGGGACGACGGTCGGCTTCGCGCCGATGGCGTTGGCCAGCAGGGCGCCACAGAGGGCGGAGGAGGAGCCGATGCCGGCATCGGCGAGGTTGAACCGGTCGCCGCTCGACTTCATGAGGGCGACGAGTTCGGCGAGATTGGCCGCGGGGAGTTCCTTGCGGCCGACGAGGGTCATCGGCACCTCCGTCACCAGGCCCAGCGGTTCGAAGCCGTTGACGGGATCGTAGGCGAGGCGGCGGTACATGGTGGGGATCACCCCCATGCCGATGTGGTGGAGCAGGATGGCGTAGCCGTCCGGGCGGGCCGTTGCCACGCGCTGGGCGCCGAGGGTGCCGCCGGCGCCGGTGGTGTTCTCCACGACAACGGGCTGGCCGAGTTCGCGCGACATGCTCTCGGCCAGGAGGCGGCCGACGATGTCGGTAGGGCCACCCGCGGCGAAGGGGATGGTCATGGTGATCGGGCGATTCGGAAATCCGGCCTGAGCGCGCGCGGAACGGGCGGCGAGGCCGGCGATCGCGGCCGCCGCGAGGGTGCGGCGCGTCGTCTTGGTCATGGATGGTCTCTCCCTGTGCGGCGCCCTTTTCGCGGGGTCGCTTGCGGGGAAGTCTGGCGCGCCCGCCGGCCGGCGGGAAGCCGTTCCGCGGGCGCGCGGGTTCAGGTGGCGATGCGGCGCGGCAGAGGGAGCTCCGCAGCCGCGTCTGGCTGGAAGTGGTCTCCGCCGAGGGGACCGCGGACGTGCCAGCCGCCCTCCCGCCGCTCGGCGAAGTCGGGGCCGATGGGGGCCTTGCCCTGGCCCTCCGGCAGGTCCAGCGCGTAGGTCGGCCAGGCGAGGCCGGTGAGGCGGCCGCGCAGGCCCTCAAGCAGGGCGCGGCCCTCGGCGATGGGCACCTCGAAGCGGGCGGTGCCGGGCGCGCGGTCGAGCTGGTGGAGGTAGTAGGGCTTCACGCGGTGGGCGAGCATCGTGCGAAGCAGGTCCTCCATCGCCTCGGGCGTGTCGTTCACGCCGCGCAGAAGCACCGACTGGCCGAGGAGGACGACGCCGGCGCGGGAGAGCTGGCGCAGGGCGGTGCGGGCCTCCCCGGTGAATTCGCGGGCGTGGTTGGCGTGGAGGCAGAGGAAGAGGGCGGTCTCGGTGTCGAGCGCTTCCGCCATCGCCTCCGTCACGCGTGCGGGGTCGGCGACGGGCACGCGCGTGTGCAGGCGGATGATCCCGATATGCGGCATGGCCGAGAGGCGGGCCACGATGTGCCGCAAGCGGCGGGGGGAGAGCATCAGGGGGTCGCCGCCGGTGAGGATGGCCTCGCGGACCCCTGGGTGCGCGGCGAACCAGTCGAGGGCGGTGTCGAGTTCGGCCTCGGTCAGAACGCCGCCGGCGGGGCCGACCTGTTCGCGGCGGAAGCAAAAGCGGCAATAGACGGGGCAGGCGAGCAGGGGCTTGAGCAGGGCGCGGTCGGGGTAGCGGTGGGTGACGCCTTTCACCGGGGTGTGGGGGGCGTCGGCGATGGGGTCCTCGCGCTCCTGCTCGGTGGCGTCGAGTTCGGCTGCCCGGGGGATGTATTGGGCGGCGATGGGGTCGGCGGGGTCGGCGGGGTCGATCAGCGCGGCCATGGCCGGGGTGACGGAGACGGCGTAGCGGGCCGCGACCGCGCGCAGGGCGGGCAGGGCTTCGGGCGGGATCAGGCCGGCGGCGGCCAGGGCGTCGGCGTCGCGCAGGGGGCGGGGAGGATGGGAGCCGTCGGGCATGGCGGGGCTGGTAGCCCCATCCGGGGCGATGTGTCACGGAGCGGGCGATCTCATCCCGTTCCTGGAGCCTATGCGGTGCCGCACCAGCCGCTTCCCCCCTGGCGTCCCGAGGCGCTTTCCGCCCGGCTTCCCGCGCTGCGGCGCCGGGCAGCGCTGGTGCGGGAGACGCGCGCCTTCTGGGAGGCGCGGGGCTGCATGGAGGTCGAGACTCCCTGCCTGGTACCCGTGCCGGGGATGGAGGTGCACCTGCACGGCTTCGCCTCGCGCTTCGAGGCGCATCTTGGGCGGGGGGAGGGAATGGACCTTTGGTTGCGGACCTCGCCGGAGCTGGCGATCAAGCGGCTGCTGGTGGGCGGCGTGGGGAGCGTGTTCGAGCTCGCGCGGGTCTGGCGGAACGGGGAGGTCTCGCCCAGGCACGCGCCGGAATTCACGATGCTGGAGGTTTATCTCGCCGGCGAGGGGCTGGAGGGGCTGATGGACGCGGTGGAGGGTTATCTCCGCGCCGTGCTGCCGCCCATCGTGGCCCATGCGGGGGTGGAGACGGA
Organism: Roseomonas aerilata DSM 19363; assembly: GCF_000711725.1. Lineage (GTDB taxonomy): Bacteria > Pseudomonadota > Alphaproteobacteria > Acetobacterales > Acetobacteraceae > Roseomonas > Roseomonas aerilata. The sequence continues at coordinate 257,106 of NZ_JONP01000001.1, forward strand.
CCTTTCCCTGCCCTTTGAGCGGGTGACGGTGGCGGAGGCCTTCGCGCGGGTGGGGGTGGACGTGCTGGCCTCCGTCGATGCCGCGACGGCTGAGGGGAACGGGGCGGTCCTGGCGGCCTCCGCGCGCGCGGCGGGGCTGGCGGTGCCGGCGGGGCTGGGCTGGGAGGACCTGTTCTTCCACCTGATGCTGGAGCACGTGGAGCCGCATCTCGGGCGGAGGCGGGGCACCTTCCTCACCCACTGGCCGGCGCCCCAGGCGGCGCTGGCGCGGCGGGATCCCCGGGATCCGCGCGCGGCGCTGCGCTTCGAGGTTTTCGCGGCCGGGCTGGAGCTGGGCAACGCCTTCGACGAACTGCGCGACCCTGCGGAGCAGCGGGCGCGCTTCATCCGCGACGTGGCGGAACGGGAGGCGCTTCACGGGCCCGGCTGGGGGGTGGACGAGGACTTCCTGGCGGCGCTCGACCATGGCCTGCCGGCGGTCTCGGGCATCGCGATGGGGTTCGACCGGCTGGCGATGCTGGCGGCCGGGGTGCCGGACCTCGAGGGGGTGCGCTGGCTCGGCGGCTGGCCCTTCCGGGACGGCTGAGCGCATCGAAGCGGGCCAAGAGGCGTTGTGAGCGTTCCAAAGGAGGATACTCACATGGTCGATACGAGGTCGTTGCTTGAAGGTTTTCTGGGCGGTGGGTCGCGCGGTGGCGGGATCGGCAGCCTCGGCGGCGGGTCGAGCGGGGGCGGCATCGGCAGTCTCGGCGGCGATGACCGGGGCGGCGGGGGCGGTGGCCTCTTCGGCGGCTCGGGTGGTGGGATCGGCAGCCTCGGCGGCGGCGGCGGCGGGTCGCTGCGGGACGTGCTGGGCGGGCTCTTCGGCGGCTCGGGCGGCGGCATCGGCAGCCTCGGCGGCGGGAGCAGCGGCGGCGGCGGAATTTTCGGCGGGCCGATCGGCAGCCTCGGCGGCGAGGACCGTGGGGGCGGCGGGCTGTTCGGTGGCGGCGGAATCGGCAGCCTTGGGCGTGAGGGGACGGTGCAACCGCCCTCGCAGGAGGATGACCGCGGTGGCGGCGGGCTCTTCGGCGGCGGCATCGGCAGCCCGGGCACCGGCGGCATGGGCGGGGGCGGCTTCGGCGGCGGTCTCGGCGGGATGCTGGGCGGTGGCCTGGGCGGCGGGCTCGGATCGATGGCGGCGGGCGGCATCCTCGGCTCGCTGCTCGGCGGCGGGCGGCGGCGGAGCGGCGGCGGCAGCCTGATGCAGATGGGCGGGATGGCCGTGCTCGGCACGCTCGCCTATCGCGCCTGGCAGAAGTTCCAGGAGTCGCAGGGGGTGCCGGAGTCGGCCCGCGCGGGTGCGGGCACCGCGCCCTCCGCGCCGCCTTCCTCCGGACCCTGGGCCGGGGCCACGGCGGCACCGGCCGGGGCGCCCGTCGGCGCGCAGGGAAGCGTGCCGGACCCGAAGGAGTTCGCGCAGGACGAGGTTCCGGCCGCCGACGGGCAGCCCTTCGGGCTCTCGATCATCAAGGCCATGATCTCGGCCGCGAAGGCGGACGGGCACATGGACAACGACGAGCGGAACCGCATCTTCGACGAGGTGGAGAAGCTCGGCCTCGATGCCGAGGCGAAGGGCTTCGTCTTCCAGGCGATGGACGCGCCGACCGATCCGGGCGCGGTCGCGGCGCTGGCGCGGACGGACGCGCAGAAGGCGGAGATCTACCTCGTGTCGCGCATGGTGGCGGAGCCGGACACGGCGGCGGAGCGGGCCTATCTCGACGCGCTGGCGCACCGGCTGGGGCTGGCGGCGGGGCTGCGGCAGTCGCTCGACGCCCAGGCGGCGGAGGCCCATGAGCTCGTGGAGTCCGGCGCGTTGCAGGCGCCCCAGCAGGGGGGCGCCACGCCGCAGCTCTGATCTAGTCGGGCAGGAGCGCGCGGGCTTCCGCCGCGCGCTCCACTGGCCAGGCGTAGAAGTTGAAGATGTAGGGGTCCGACGCCTCGAAGACGGAGGGGTCGGGGCTCGCACGCTGCATGGTCGGGCGGTGGAGGGCTGACATGGGGTGCCACTGCCCCCTGTGCTCGAAAGCGGTCTCGTAGCCGAGGGCGTCGAGAAAGGCGGGCACGGACCAGGTGCAGCCCTCCGCGTGGCGTTCCTCCAGCTCGAGGGTGAGGACGGGGCGGCAGCGGGCGAGGGTGGCGCGGGCGCCGCGAAGGATGGCGTATTCGGCGCCCTCCGCGTCGATCTTGATGGCCGTGAGATCGGACAGGGCGAGGCTGTCGAGGGTGATGACGGGCACCCTTTCGCGGCGGACTGTGACGCGCGGGGATTCGTGGGCGGCGTAGGTCTTCGCCGTGCTCGCCCATTGCCACTGGGGCACGCCGTCCAGCAGCGGCAGGGAGAGGTCGAGCGTGCCGTGGGCGGCGCCGAGCGCCTCGGGCCGGAGGGCGATGGCGGGGTTGCCGGCCGCGGCGCGGGCGAGGGCCTCGCGAGCCTCGGGCAGGGGCTCGAAGGCGATGACGCGGGCGCCGGGCAGGGCGGCGAGCGGCAGGGTGAGCAGACCCTCATGCGCGCCGACATCCACGATCGTGCCGGGGCGGTGGAGGGCGGTGAGGAAGGCGAGCTCGTCCATCGGGCCTCTTTGCCGGCGAATCGGGCGGCGAATCGGGCGGCGATTCGGGGCCGGAGCCTTGGCTGTAGCCGCTGCGGCGGCAACTGGGCAGGGCGGGAGGGCGTTCCATCCGCTGCGAACGACACATCCGATGAGGCTTGCCATGCGGTTTCTGACCCTTGCGGCAGCGATGGTGCTCGCCGCCACGCCGGCCTTCGCGAATCTGTACGACGGGCGCAGCTCGACCGGGCGCTCGCCCGGCGCGCCGCTGGATCGCGGGCCCTATTCCTCGCGAGCGGACGGCGCCTATGCGGGCGGCGGGCTGGTGCTAGAGGGCGCGCCCGGCGCCCCGGCCCCGATGCCCTACCAGACGGCGCCGGCGGGCTCGCTGATGCCGGATCGCGGCTTCCGCGACCGCGCGGCCTCGGGGATGCCTGACTCGGGGATGCCTGAGCGGATGGATGACCGCACGGCCTCGAGCGCGCCCTACGGCGCTTACGGTGGCATGCCCTCGCGCCCCATGGCGCCGATGTACGCGCCGAGCCCCTATTCGGGCGGGATGAGCAGCGACATGTCGAGGCAGGGCATGATGCAGGAGCGCATGCCGCAACCCATGCCGATGGCGCAGCCGATTCCGATGCGCTGAGCGGCGTATCCTTCGCGTTCGATGCGGGCTGTGCCCTTTCCCGGGCACGGCCCGTTTCCTTGCCCGCCTTCCCCGAGGGGCTGCGCAACGGTCAGGCCGGCGGGTGCGTTTCCCCGGTGCAACGACACGGAGAGCCGCCATGCGTATCGCCACCCTTGCCGCCGCCCTGGCGCTCGTCGCCGCACCGGCGCTCGCGAACCTGAATGACGGGGTGAGCACGACCGGCCGCTCGCCGGGAGCGCCGCTGGACCGCGGGCCGACCTCCTCCGCCAGCGACCGCGCCTATTCGGGCGGGGGCGCGGTGCTGGAGGGGGCGCCTGGTGCGCCGGCGCCGGCGCCGTTGCCGACGGCCCCCGCCGGTTCCACCCGGCCGCAGGACATGCCGGCGCGCTGAGCGCCTAGCGCACCGGGCGCGGGGCGGCGGCGATGGCGGCGTTCATCGCGCGCAGGCCCGCGGCCGGTCCTTCCGGGTGGTTCCAGACGGCACCGACGACCGCAAGGAAGTCGGCGCCCGCCTCGACGAGCGGCGCGCAGTTCGTCGCGTTGATGCCGCCGATGGCGACGCAGGGGATCTCGAAGATCGAAGACCACCACTCGAGGATCTCGGGATCCGGGTGGTATTGCGCCTCCTTCGTGGTGGTCGGGAAGAAGGCGCCGAAGGCGACGTAGTCGGCGCCCATCTCGCCCGCGCGCATCGCGAGGTGGCGGCTGTCGTGGCAGGTGATGCCGAGCGTCGCGCCGCCGAGCAGGGCGCGGGCCTTGGCGTGGTCGCCGTCCTCCTGCCCGAGATGCGCGCCGTCGCACCCGGTCTCGGCCGCGAGCTGCGCGTCGTCGTTGAGGATGAAGGCGACATCGCGGGATTGCGCGACGGGGCGCAGCGCGTCGATCGCGCGGCGCACCTCATCCTGCTCCGCATCCTTCAGGCGGAGCTGGAGGCAGGCGCAGTCGCCGGCGTCGAGGGCGCGGGCGAGGTCGTCGGGGAAGGTCGCGAGGTCGATGCGCGGCGGGGTGATGAGGTAGAGGCGGCAGTCATTCGCGCCGGGTGCGGCAGCGGGCGGCGTTCGGGCCAAGCTGGTGGTTCCTTATCCTGGCCGGAAGTGGCCGCCCCTTGCCTGTTCAGGCCGGGTTCGCCGCGGCCTCGGCCTTGTAGGTCTCGATGATGTCGGAGAGCAGCGCCAGCGCCTCGGCCTTGGGGCGCTGGAAGGTGTTTCGGCCGATGATGGAGCCGTTGCCGCCGCCCTGGTGGATGCCGCGGGCCATGGCCATCATCGCCTCGTTCGTGCCGGCCTCGCCGCCGGAGAAGACGACGAGGCGGCGGCCGTTGAAGCAGGCCTGGACGACATGGCGGATGCGGCCGGCGAGGTCGTTGATGTCGGGCACGGGCGACTTCTCGTAGGTCTTCTTGGCGGCGTCGAGGAAGATCGCCTCGGTCGGCGGCTTCACCTTGATGATGTGGGCGCCCAGCAGCGCGGCCATGTGCGCGGCATAGGCGCAGATGTCGAGCGCGGTTTCGCCGACCTTGTCGAGCATCGGGCCGCGCGGGTAGCTCCAGACGACGACGGCGAGGCCGACGGACTTCGCCTCCTCCGCCATCTCGCGCAGTTCCTCCATCATCTCGAACTGGTATTCGGACCCGGGATAGATGGTGAAGCCGATGGCCGAGCAGCCGAGGCGCAGCGCGTCCGATACCGATCCCGTCACCGCCTGGTCCTTGGTGGTGGAGAGGGAGTTGGAGGAGTTCACCTTCAGGATGGTGGGGATGGCGCCGGCGAAGGTCGAGGCGCCGGCTTCGATCATGCCGAGGGGGGCGGCGTAGGCGTTCAGCCCGGCCTCGATCGCCAGCTCGAAATGGTAGCGCGGATCGTAGGCGGCGGGATTGGGGGCGAAGGAGCGGGCGGGACCGTGCTCGAAGCCCTGGTCCACCGGCAGGATGACCATGCGGCCGGTGCCGCCGAGGCGGCCCTGCATGAGGATGCGGGCGAGGTTGCCCTTCGTGCCGGGGTTGTCGCTCTCGTACCAGGAGAGGATTTCCCGGACCTTCGGCGTCAGCTGCATCGGCGTGCTCCCTCTTCTCCGGCCCCTGCCCTGGCGTCGCGGGGCCTTCTCCCGGAGGTAGCCGAGGGCGCCGCGGCTGTCACGGCTGCGGGGGCGTGCCGCGCAGATGGCGGGCGAGGATGGCACGGCCGCCGGGCTTCTGGAGATCGAGGGTGGAGAGGTCCAGCACCGGGGGCGCGGCGGGGAGAAGGGTGGCGCCGACCTCCTCCGCCGCGCCGACGACGGCGGGGAAGGCGGGGTGGGTGTTGTCGAGCACGAGCAGGCGCCAGCCCTGGCGCAGGGCGTCCAGCGCGAGGCCGGGCGCGCTGCCGCAGTCGAGAGCGGCGGTGAAGGGGATGCCCGGGTGGCGCGCGGCGGCCTGGCCGAGCATGGCCGCGACCGCGGCGGCGCCCGGCCAGGCGGCGGCCGCGGGGGCGGAGAGGAGGAGGAGGCCCCCCGGCGGCGGGGTGGCGGCCGCTTCCTCGAGCGCGGCGGCGGCCTCGGCGGCGCTGAGGAAACGGATCGCGGCGGGCGTCACGGTTGACCCTCTTGCGGGTGGATGCGTAAAGCCCCCAGGTTTGGCGGTCGCGGAACGGGGTGCCCCTTGGGCCCTGGCTTCGGGCCGTCACAGCTTGGCACAGGTCGGGTCCCGCTGTTACGGCATGAGCGTGATGAAGGCGGAACGACCCCTGGGCAAGGGGACGGGCGGAGGTTGGCACGGCATGTCTGAGGGCCTTTCGGGGGCGATCGGAAAGCTCGAGGCGGCGGTGGAGCGCCTCGCGGAGGTCGCGCGCGGCGTCGCCGAGGAGCGGGCTGCCCGTGCGCGCGGCGACGGGGAGCCGGCCGGCGTGCCGCCCGCGGAGGTGGCTGCCCTTTCGGCCCGGCTGGAGGCGACCATCGCCCGCCTGCGCGCCGCGCTGCCCGAAGGGGCTGAGGCGGGCGCCGAGGTGGACGAGCTCGGATTGCCGGAAGACGGGGCAGAGGACGGGACCGAGGATGGGGCGGACGACGCCCTGGACGAGGGCATCGACGAAACGGGCCGCGGAGGCAGGGCTTCCGGCGCGCCGCGCGGCGCCGGGGAGGGTTGAGTCTTGGGACAGGTCACGGTTCGCGTCGGCGGATACAGCCATCCGGTCTCCTGCGAGGACGGGCAGGAGGCGCATCTTATCGCCCTGGCGGCGGAGGTGGACCGGCGGGTCGCCTCCGTGAAGACGATGGGCGGCAGCTACGGGGAGCCGCGGCTGCTGCTGCTGGCCGCCCTGCTGCTGGCGGACGAGGTTCACGACCTGAAGGTTGAGGTGGCGCAGGCCAGGGCGGGCATTCCCGCCTCCACGTCTCCTGCGCCGGTGGCCGCGGCGCCGGCTCCGGCGGCAGACCCGATGCTGGCCGAGCGGCTGGCGCGGGTCGCGGAGCGGATCGAGGGAATCGCGACTGATCTCGGCAAGGGCTGAATCCGGCCCTTTCCGCGGTCATCCACTGGTGCCGGGGGGCGGGAAGGCCTACATGGGTCGGGCGGGGCTGCCTTTCGCGCCAGGCAAATCATCCCCAGGGCCAATAAGCATCCTCCGGGAGCTGGCTCTGTCCGGACCCTGGTCCGGGTATCTGGTGCCCACCTGCGCTAGCAGGCCTTGGGAGGACGAATCGCCAGCGGTCATGGCGGCTCCGCACCCTTCTTCCCCTCGATCGAGTCGGCCACTCTGCGCATGAGCGGGGGCGGCGAGGATCCGCGCCTGCGCGCGGCCAAGGTGGTGGCGCGCGAGGAGGCGCAGGCGCGCCGGGCCTCCGCCCTGGCCGCGGGGGCCGGGCCGGCGCTGTGCGCGCATGTTCTGCGCGAGACGCCGCCGCCCGCGGGCGCGGTGGTCGCGGGCTTCTGGCCCATGGGGCACGAGATCGACATCCGGCCGCTGCTGCGGGCGCTGGAGGGGCGCGGGCACCGGCTCTGCCTCCCGCGCACGCCGAAGCGCGGCCTGCCGCTCGACTTCCGCGCCTTCGCTTTCGGAGATGCGATGGACAAGGGGCCCTTCGGGACCTTGCAGCCCCTGGCGGAGGCGGCACCTCTCACCCCTGGCTTCGTCATCGTGCCGCTGCTGGCCTTCGACGGGGCGGGGAGGCGGCTGGGCTATGGTGGCGGGTATTACGACCGCACGCTGGCGGCGCTGCCGGGGGTTCCGACGCTCGGCGTGGCCTTCGCCTGCCAGGAGATGGACGAGGTGCCGGCGGGTCCGCTCGATGCGCCGCTGGACGCCGTTGCGACGGAAGCGGGGGTGATGCGGTTCCGATGACGCGGGTGCGCGGGTTTTCCGAGGGGTGGTTGGGTTGAGGATCCTGTTCCTGGGCGACGTGGTCGGGCGCGCGGGCCGCGATGCGGTGGTCGAGCGGCTGCCGGGCCTGCGTGCGGAGCTGCGCGCCGACCTCGTGGTGCTGAACGCCGAGAACGCCTCTCACGGCTTCGGCCTGGCGCCGGAGATGGCGCGGGCCTTCCTCGCGGCCGGGGCGGATGTGCTGACGCTCGGCAACCATGCCTGGGACCGCAAGGAGATCATCCCCTACATCGAGGGCGAGCCGCGCCTGATCCGGCCGATGAACTACCCGCCGGGCACGCCGGGGCGCGGCGCGACCGTGGTGGAAGTGCCGGGCGGGCGCCGGGCGCTGGTGATCCAGGTGATGGGCCGGCTGTTCATGGAGCCGCTGGACGACCCCTTCCGCGCCGCCCAGGCCGAACTGGCGCGTCACTCGCTGGGCGCGCACGGCTCCGTGCAGGCGGTGGTGGTGGATATCCACGCGGAGGCGACGAGCGAGAAGCTCGGCTTCGGGCACTCTTTCGACGGGCGGGTGAGCCTCGTGGCCGGCACGCACACCCACGTGCCGACGGCGGATCACCAGGTGCTGGAGGGTGGCACGGCCTATATTTCCGATGCCGGGATGTGCGGCGACTACGACAGCGTGATCGGCATGGCCAAGGCCGGCGCCTCGATCCGCTTCTGGCGGAAGGTGCCGGCCGAGCGGCTGGCGCCGGCGGAGGGACCGGCGACGCTCTGCGGCGTGCTGGTGGAGACGGACGACGCGACGGGGCTCGCGCAGCGGATCGGGCCGCTGCGGGTGGGTGGACGGCTCTCGGCGATCACGCCGGGATTTTAGCGGGCATCACGTCCGGGCGCGGGCGGGAAACCAGTCCTGCCGGGGGTCGCTTTGAAAAGGGGGCTCGTGGAAGGCGAAGGCCGACCGCGCCTTCGGCTTTGGTGGCGCCATGTCTGCCAGGGACCGGTGAGCCCACCAGCCTGGAGTGCCCCAACGCATGCAGCAGCCCCGCCGTTCCGATGCAGCGCGCCCGTGTCCGCTCCTCGCCTGGCCGGGAAGGGTTCTGCGTGGGGGATGGTTGGCGGTGCTGCTGGCAACCGCGCTGTTGGCGGGGCCCGCGCGGGCGCAGGACGCGGCCTCGCTGACGCCAGCGGAGGCGCGGCAGGCGCTTGAGGTGCTGCAGGACGCGGGCCGGCGGCGGCAGGTGATCGAGGTGCTGCGCGCGATCGCGGCGGCGGGACCGGAGGAGGTGGCGGAGCGCGCGCCGGCCCCGGCCACGGGCGGCGCCGCGCCGCCGGCCCGCACCGCCCCGGCGGCAGGCGCGGCCGCTCCGGCGGCGGAGACGGTCTCGCTGACCTCTGACAGCCTGCTCGGCGCGATCATCGCTTCCTCCTCCACCTGGCTCTCAGGGCTATCGGGGGTGCTGGCGGCGGCGGGGAGCGTGATCGGGGGCGCGCCGCTCGTCTGGAACTGGTTGGCGCGGACGGCGACGAATCCCTTCGCGCAAACTGCCGTGCTGGACGTCGCCTGGCGGCTGGTGGTGGTGGTCGGGCTGGCCTGGGCACTGCGCTGGCTGCTGGCGCGCGCGCTGCGCCGGGCCGTGCGGGCGCTGGAGCGGCGGGCCGAGGCCCGGCGGGCGCGCCGGCGCGCGGCGCCGGAGGTTGCGCCGGGCATCGCCAGCCGGCCGGAGCGCCGGCTGCTGCACCGGGCGCCGCTGGCGGCCCTCTGGCTGCTGCTGGAACTCGTGCCGCTGGCGGGCTTCGCGGCAGCGGGGAATCTTCTCGTCACCACGCCGCTCGGGGGCGCGGGGGGCATCGCGCCGCTGATCATCCTTGTCGCGGTGAATGCCTTCGTCGTGCAGCAGGCGGCGATGGCGATCGGCCGGGCCGCGGTGTCGCCGGAATCGCGGGAGCTGCGGCTGTTCCGCCTCTCGGACGAGAGCGCGGCCTATGTGGAGGTCTGGCTTGGGAGGATCACGGGGGTCGCGATCTACGGGATGGCCGGGCTGGATGTCGCGCGGCTGCTCGGCCTTTATCCCGCGGCCTACGACTCCGCGGCCAAGCTGCTGATCCTGCTGAACCACCTGCTGCTCGCGCTGGTGGTGATGCAGTGCCGGCACGCGGTGGCGGTCGCCATCGCGCCGGCGGGCCATGCGAGCGGGACGGTCGCGGTGCTGCGCCACTGGTTCGCGCGCATCTGGCACGTGGTCGCGATCTTCCTGCTGATCGCGGTCTGGTTCGTCTGGGCGCTGCGGATCGACAACGGCTACGCGCTGCTGCTGCGCTACGTGGGCGCGACGGTGGTGGTGCTGGTCCTCGCGCGGCTGGCGGCGGTGGCGGTGCTCGGGGCGCTGGACCGCGTCTTCCGCATCGGCGAGGAGACGGCGCAGCGGCTGCCCTCTCTGGCGGGGCGCGCCAACCGCTACGTGCCGATCCTGCGGCACGTCGTCTCGGGCGCGATCGGGGTGCTGGCGGCGCTGGCGCTGCTGCAGGTCTGGGGGCTCGATGTCACGGGGTCCTTCCACGACGGCGGGCTGGGGCAGCGCGTCGCGGGCTCCGCCGTCGTGCTTCTCGTCGCGGCCGTGCTGGGCGTCGTGATCTGGGAGGGCGTGGACAGCTGGATGAGCCGCAAGATCGCGGGACTCACGGGATCCGGCGAGTACGCGCGCGCGGCCAGGCTGCGGACGCTGCTGCCGCTGCTGCACTCCACGCTGCTCGTCGCGATCGTGCTCGTGGTGGGCTTCACGGCGCTCTCGCAGCTCGGCGTCAACATCGCGCCGCTGCTGGCGGGGGCGGGGATCGTCGGCGTCGCCGTTGGCTTCGGCTCGCAGAAGCTCGTTCAGGACGTGATCACCGGCATCTTCCTGCTGCTGGAGAACACGATGCAGGTGGGGGACTGGGTGACGGTCTCGGGCCTCTCGGGCTCCGTCGAGAACCTTTCCATACGCACGATCCGGCTGCGCGCGGGGGATGGGTCGGTGCACGTGATTCCGTTCAGCTCCGTCAGCACCGTGACGAACACCAACCGCGGCATCGGCAACGCGGCCGTCTCCGTCACCGTCGCCTTCTCGGAGGATCCGGACCGGGTCGGCTGCGTGCTGAAGGAAATCGGGGCGGAGATGCGGCGCGATCCGGCTTTCCGCGACCTCATCCTCGACGACTTCGCGCTCTGGGGCGTGGACAAGGTGGACGGCGCGACCTTCACCGTGCTCGGCCAGATGAAGTGCACCGATGCGGGGCGCTGGGGTGTGCAGCGGGAGTTCAACCGCCGCATCAAGGGTCGCTTCCAGGAGATGGGGATCGAGATCGCGCTGCCGGCGCAATCGGTCATCCTTTCCCGCGCGCCTCGACCGGGGGAAGCGGCGGAGGGCCATGCGGCCGAGGACGTGGTGACGGGCACGGCCTCGGGGGCGGAACGGCACTCGCCGCCGCCTGCGGCTTTGGGGAATACGCAGTAGGGGGGCGCCGGCGCGCTTGGCGCTCCCCCGATAGGCTCAGACCAGGGCCTCAGAGATGGAGCAGTTCCGGCGCGAAGAAGCCAAGGCCGGCGAGGACGGTGCCAAGGACGCCCAGCAGCGCGCCGCCGAGGGCGAGGAGGGGCACGCCGGTGACGATGCTCGCCGAGGCGATGACGATGGCGACCTGGAAGGCGGCGGAGCCGTACTCGTACATGTGGTAGGCGGCCATGGAGCGGTCCCGGATGCGTTCGGCGGCCTTGGCGCGCTCGGCGAGTTCGCGGCGGCCCTCGCCGGTGGAGGGCTCGCTTTCGTAGCGCTGCGCGGTGGCCTGCCAAGCGGCCACCTGGCGGGAGTTGGTGGCGCGGCGGGTCTCGTCGCCGCCATCGGGCAGCAGGGCGGCGGTTTCGGCGGCGGTGCGCAGGGTGGTCTGGCGGATGGTGCGGGCCTGGAAGAAGGCCCAGAGGTTCGAGGCCTCCACGTTGCGCGAGAGGGCTTCGGTCTGCGCGCTCTTCGCGCCGGTCTCGGCGAGCGCGAGGAAGAGGGCGAGGACGGCAATGAGGAGCGCGACGCGCTTGTTCTCGCCGCTGTGGTCGACATGGCCGTGGCCGGTCATGGGGATCCTCTTACATGAAAAATCCCCCATGCCATTCGGTCGCGGGGCTGTGAAGAGGCCCCGCTGGCTCGATGCCTGCCGTGCTACTCCGGCCTGATGCCCACCTCCGCAACGAGGCGCTCGTTGGCCGCGCGCTCGCTCTGGATGAGTGCCTCGAACCGTACGGGTGTCTCGACGACGGGGCGCAGCCCGAGTTCCTGCATGCGGCGGGTGATTGCGGCGTCCTCGACGCTGAGGCGAATGGCTTCGGCCAGGCTGTCGCGCAGGCTCGGGGACATTCGCTTCGGTCCCCAGACGGCAAGCCAGTCAACATTCGAAAGGCTCGGAAAGCCGCTTTCCGACAGCGTCGGCACGTCCGGCAACGCTGGCAGACGCTCCGCTGTCGCGACGGCAAGCGCCTTCACCTGGCGGCTGCGGATCAGGTCGATCGCGGGAGCCATCGGCGCGACCATGAGGGCGATCGTCCCCGCGATGAGATCGCTCATGGCAGGGCCGGTGCCGCGATAGGCGATCGTCAGCGGCTCGATCCCGAGGCTCTTTCCCATGGACGCGGCGACGAGGTGGCTCACCGAGCCGAGGGAGGGATAGCCGAAGGCGTACCTCTGCGGGCTGCTCCGAAGGGCAGCGATCAGGGCGGCCACGTCGTTGGCCTCGACCGTCCGTGGGTTGGCAATGAGGACGTAGGGCTCCTCGGCGAGCCGGGCGATGGGCGTGAAGTCGGCGTAGGGATCGTAGCTCACGGCCTTGATCACGTAGCGCGCCATCAGGTGGACCTTCGGGCTGATCAGCAGCACCTGCCCGTCCGGGGCCGCCTGCGACACGAACTCGCCGCCCACGACGCCGCTCGCGCCCGAGCGGTTCTCCACCACCCAGGTCTGGTTCAGGCGCTCCGACATCTTCGGCGTGATGAGGCGCGCCAGCGTGTCCGTGGTTCCACCGGGGGCGAAGGGCACCACGAGGCGGGCCGGGCCGCGCTGCGCGGTTTGCGCCCAAAGCGCCTTGCCCGGCGGGAGGGCAGCGGCGGCACCGAGACCCAGCGCCAGCCTTCGCGTGATGACGTGATTCATCTCGTCGCGTCTTCCCCGGACTGCTCGACTTGCGCGAGCCGTTATCTTTCGTGCCCCTGCGAGACGCGCTGCCTGCGCTGCGGAACGCCTCTGCAAAAAACTTTGACAGGACATTTGCCCCGCAGCAAGTCGGCCGTGCCGGGCTGGAAGAGTGCGGTGCTGGCGTCCTGGACAGGCACCGGGCGGCGCGCATCCCTCGGCATGTGCCGGGACGAGGCGCACCGTTTCTGCCCCGAGGCCACCATGCGTTTCCCGACGGAGGAGGACCGAGCCTAGTCCTCCCTCACGCGGCCGCGGTTCCGTTTGATGCCCGAGCGCACCTCCTTCGCGGCGAGGCGGCGCTGCTGGCTGCCCTTGGTGGGGCGGGTCGGGCGCCGGATCACGGGGGCGACGAGCGCGTCGCGGAGGAGGGCGGTGAGGCGGGCGCGGGCGGCCTCCCGGTTGCGCTCCTGGGTACGGTGCTCGCGGGAGGTGAGGAGGAGTGCGCCCTCCTCGGTCATGCGCCGGCCGGCAAGTGCCCGGAGGCGGGCGAGGACGGGTTCGGTCAGGCCTGGAACGCGGGTGGTGTCCAGGCGGAGCTGCACCGCGGTCGCCACCTTGTTGACGTTCTGCCCGCCAGGGCCGGAGGCGGCGATGAAGCTCTCCTCCAGGGCATCGGCGGGGATGGTCAGGCGGTGGGTGACGCGGATCGGGTCCAAGTTAGTAGAGTTCGGCCGCGCATTGCGGGGCGACGACGTTGTCGTAGTGGTTCCCGCTCAGGCGGCCGGCGGTGTGCTCGGCGAGCAGCTCACCGCCCGTGGGCGCGCCCACGGGGCGGGGGGCGCCGGACCAGAGGGCGCCGCGGAGAAGGGCGCGCGGGCACTGGATATAGACCTCGGTGACGGAGACGAGGAGGACCGTGGCGGGGGTGGTGCGGCCCATCATCAGCCGCTCGCGCAGGGAGGGATCGGTGGTGATGCGGGCGGTGCCGTGGACGCGCAGCGTCTCGTTCACGCCGGGCACGAAGAAGAGGAGGGCGACGCGGGGGTCGTCGATGACGTCCCGCAGGGCGTCGAGCCGGTTGTTGCCGCGGCGGTCCGGCAGGGCGAGGGTCCGCTCATCCAGCAGGACGACGAAGCCCGGGGCGTCGCCGCGCGGGGTGGCGTGGGGGCCGCGCTGGCCGATGGTGGAGAGGATGAAGAAGGGGGAATTGGCGATGAAGGCGGCGCTGCGGCCCTCGAGCCGGTCGCCCATCTTCGTCAGCACCCGTTCCGTGGGGGTGGGGTAGAGGGAGGACAGGGCTTCCTGGGTGGTGACGTCGAAGGGGTTGGAGGCGGGGTTGGCGTCCATCGCGGGCGGCTCCGGGTTCGAGGGCATGGTGGACGCAGGCAAGGGGCGCGCCAAGCTGTTCCGGAAGCACCGCCGCGGGTGGCGCGGCCCGGCCCGGCCGATTATCATGACAGTCCCGAGCCCCGCCGCGAGGGCCGCCCCGGAACCCTCCGGGGCCTGGTCCCGGCGGGCCGGCGCGCGGCCCGCGGGCTCCTTCGGGGCATCCTGGCCGGCGTGCCGGGACCCAGGAAGGAACAGGAACGCCGACCATGGCCGGCCATTCGCACGCCAAGAACATCGCCCACCGCAAGGCCGCGCAGAGCGCCAAGCGCGCCCAGGCCTGGGGCAAGCTGATCCGCGAGGTCACCGTCTCCGCCAAGCAGGGGATGCCCGACCCCGCGCACAACCCGCGCCTGCGGGCGGCGGTGAAGGCCGCGCTGGTGGCCAACATGCCGCGCGACACGGTGGAGCGCGCGATCAAGCGCGTGGCCCAGGGCACGGACACCGAGAACTACGACGAGGTGCGCTACGAGGGCTACGGCCCGAACGGCGTCGCGATCATCGTCGAGGCGCTGACGGACAACCGCAACCGCACGGCCTCCGACCTGCGCTCCATGTTCTCGAAGAATGGCGGGGCGCTGGGCGAGAGCAATTCAGTGGCCTTCCAGTTCGAGCGGGAGGGGGTGGTGCGCTACCCGCCCTCCGCCGGGGATGCGGACACGGTGCTGGAGGCGGCGATCGAGGCCGGCGCCAGCGACGTGGAGAGCGACGAGGACGGGCACGCGATCCGCACGGCGATCGAGGACCTTTTCACCGTGCGCGATGCGCTGGAGGCGAAGCTGGGCCCGGCCGAGAGCGCCAAGCTGGAATGGCGGCCGAACGCGACGGTGCCGCTGGACGAGGAATCGGCGGGCGGCGTGCTGAAGCTCGTGGACGCGCTGGACGAGCACGACGACGTGCAGAACGTCTACGCGAATTTCGACGTGCCGGACGACGTGCTCGATCGGCTGACGGCTTGAGCCTCTCCGTTCGCATCCTGGGGCTCGACCCCGGCCTCCAGCACACGGGCTGGGGGCTGGTGGAGAGCACGGGATCGCGGCTGCGCCACCTCGGCGACGGGGTGGTGAGCACAAAGGCCGACCTGCCGCTGGCGGAGCGGCTCTGCATCATTCACCGCGCGCTTTCGGCGCTGATCGAGGAGCACCGGCCGCACGAGGCGGCGGTGGAGCATACCTATGTCAACAAGAATCCGGGCGCGGCGCTGAAGCTGGGGCAGGCGCGCGGGGTGGTGCTGCTGGCGCCGGCGATGCTCGGCGTGATCGTAGCCGAGTACCAGGCGATGGAGATCAAGCGCGCCGTGGTCGGCACCGGCCATGCCGACAAGATCCAGGTGCAGGACATGGTGCGGCGGCTGCTGCCGGGCGCCGTGATCAAGCGGGCGGATGCGGCGGACGCGCTGGCGATCGCGATCTGCCACGCGAACCACCGCTCCACCCGGAATGCGCTCGCGCGCGGCTATGTGCCGGCATGATCGGGAAGCTGACCGGGCGCCTCGACTCGGTGCACGAGGGGGGCTGCATCCTCGACGTGAACGGGGTGGGCTACCTTGTCGCGGCCTCCTCGCGCGCGGTCGCGGCGCTGCCGGCGGATGCGCGCGGCACCCTCTGGATCGAGACGGTGGTGCGGGAGGACGCGATCACCCTCTACGGCTTCGCGGACGCGGCGGAGCGGGACTGGTTCCGGCTGCTGACGGGCATTCAGGGCGTGGGGCCGAAGGTGGCGCTGGGGCTGCTCTCGGCGATGTCGCCGGGCGACCTGGCGGCGGCGATCCTGGCAGGGGACCGGGGAAGCCTCACGCGCGCCCCGGGCGTGGGGCCGAAGCTCGCGGTGCGGCTGCTGAGCGAGCTGCGCGAGAAGGTCGGTGGGATGCCGACGGGAGATGCGAGCTTCGTCGTGCCCGCCGCGCCGGTGCCGGAGCGCGGGGCGGCGGCGGATGCGGTTTCGGCGCTGCTGAACCTTGGCTGGCGGCGGCCGGAAGCGGCCTCGGTCGTCGCGCGGGTCATGGACCGGCTGGGTGAGGGCGCGGACCTGAACACGCTGATCCGCGAGAGCCTGAAGGAGATGGCGCCGCGCTAACTCACGCGCCCGGCGCGCCGCGCTTCTTGGCGGGCAGGTCGGGCAGCGGGCAGAGGGCGCGCGACAGCAGCGGCAGGGCGGCGCAGGCGACGGCGGCCACGGCCGGGAGCGAGAGAAGAAGCAGGGCAGGCGTGGTCATGCCAGTGAGCACGGTGGTCTCGTAAGCGGGCTTTCGGGCTGCGGAACTCCTTTCCTGCGCCGGCATCCCCTGTTTGGGGCAGGGCATCATCGCCGTGATTCGGTAAAGAGGGGATTGATGCGGCCCTCCCGCGGGGCGACAGGGGCGGGCGGTCACGCTATGTTCCGGTGATGAGCGCCTCTTCGAACCAGGATCGGATCACGGCCGGCAACCGGCAGGAGGAGGACGCGGCCGAGGCCACGCTTCGCCCCCAGACCCTGGCCGACTTCACGGGCCAGCCGGCGCTGCGGGAGAACCTCTCGGTCTTCGTGCAGGCGGCGCGGGCGCGCGGTGATGCGCTGGATCATGTGCTGCTGTTCGGCCCGCCCGGCCTGGGCAAGACGACGCTTGCGCAGATCGTGGCGCGGGAGCTGGGGGTGGGGTTCCGCGCGACCTCCGGCCCTGTTCTCCAGCGGGCGGGGGACCTGGCGGCGATCCTGACGAACCTGCAGCCGCGGGACGTGCTGTTCGTGGACGAGATTCACCGCCTCCAGCCGGCGATCGAGGAAACCCTCTATCCCGCGATGGAGGACTTTCAGCTCGACCT
This sequence comes from Roseomonas aerilata DSM 19363, assembly GCF_000711725.1. Taxonomy (GTDB): domain Bacteria; phylum Pseudomonadota; class Alphaproteobacteria; order Acetobacterales; family Acetobacteraceae; genus Roseomonas; species Roseomonas aerilata. The sequence continues at coordinate 273,981 of NZ_JONP01000001.1, forward strand.
CATCATCGGCGAGGGACCGGCGGCGCGGACGGTGCGGATCGACCTGCCGCCCTTCACCCTGGTGGGTGCCACGACACGGGCGGGGTTGCTGGCGACGCCGTTGCGGGACCGCTTCGGCATCCCGCTGCGCCTCCAGTTTTACTCGCCGGAGGAGCTGGAGCTGATCGTGGCGCGCGGGGCGCAGAAGCTCGGTTTCGTGCTGACGCCGGACGGGGCGCGGGAGATCGCGCGGCGGGCGCGGGGCACGCCCCGCATCGCCGGGCGGCTGCTGCGGCGCATCCGGGACTTCGCGGCGGTCGCCGGGCGGCCGGCCGACAAGAAGCTGGCGGATTCCGCGCTGGATCGTCTGGAGGTGGACCGACTGGGCCTGGACGCGATGGACCGGCGTTACCTGCGCCGCCTCGCCGACCACCACGGCGGCGGACCGGTGGGCGTGGAAACCCTGGCCGCGGCTCTCGCGGAGAGCCGCGACACGCTGGAGGAGGTGATCGAACCCTACCTCATCCAGGAGGGGCTGATCCTGCGCACCCAGCGCGGGCGCGTGCTGGGGCTGCCGGGATGGAAGCACCTGGGCATGACGCCGCCGCGCAATGCGCTGGCCGCCCAGGGAGATCTGCTGGACGATCCGGGGGCCTGAGGGCTCGGTCTGAGACGGGGTCGCTGGTGACTTCGGGGAAGAGGAGGAAGGGATTCTTCCTCCTCGGTCCCAGCTCTCAGCGCGCCTGGGTGGACGTGTTCCCCGGCGCTGTCGAGCGGCCGGCGACGGAGGGGCCGGCCTGACCGGTGCCGATCTCCGAGTTATTGGGCATGGGGTTGCCGCGGCCGCTCGTGCCCGTGCTGCGGCCCGCTGTGCCAGTGCCAGTGCCAGTGCCAGTGCCGGTGCCCGAAAGGCTGTCGTCGTTGTGGCCGGCGCGGCCGGGGGAGGTGGGGGCCCCGCCGGAGCGCGGCATGGCGCCGGCCGCGGTGCCGCCGGAGGTCGAGCCGACGGCCGGGCCGCTGCTCATGCTGCCACCTGTCTGGGCCTGGGCACCGAGGGCAGTGCCGGCGAGGAGGGCAAGGGCGAGGGTGGCGTGCTTCATGGCTGCCATGGGCTGTCTCCCGTTCTTCCGTGCGGCCGGTTCGCGGGACCGCAGGATGGGATAACGGCCGGGACCGGCATTCTTTGACGCAGAACTGTCGGTCAGGTTCACGTCTCCCGGAGCCGGGGCGCGGTGCGGCGGCCACCGTGGCGCGGAAACCCTTTCGAATCCCGCCTGCACCCCTGGCAGCGAGGCGCGAAGGGCGCTAGGGCGCGGCGCATGGAAGTGCATCGCTTCTCGCTTCGCGTCTATTTCGAGGACACCGATGCGGGCGGCGTGGCCTACCATGCGAACTACCTTCGCTGGGCGGAGCGGGCCCGGACGGAATCCTTGCGCGACATTGGGTTGCCGCATTCGCTTATGATGGAGCGTCACCGTTCGTTGCTTGTGGTGCGGCGCATCGAAGTAGCGTATTTGCGGCCCGCGCGGCTCGACGATGCGGTGGTGGTGGAGACGCGGGTGCTGAAGGCTGGCGCCGCCTCGGTGGATGTCGGGCAGGACGTGTTGGCGGCCGACGGGGGGATGCTGGCGCGCCTGAAGGTCGGGCTTGTCTGCGTCTCGCAGGACACGCTGCGGCCGGTGGCTCTGCCGGAGCCCTGGCGCTCGGCCCTCGGGCCAGCGGTGGGGCCGGCGGAGGGGCGGGGCGACTAGCCGCTTCGCGCTGGGACGGCGCCGCGGGGACGGCGCGCCGCGGGGCGGTTGGCCTGGCGGGATAATGGAATGACCGCTCCCGGGGGGGATGCGGTGGTAGCGCCCCGGTCTGGGGCGAGGGGATGAGGAGACCGCCCGTGGGTGGTGTGACTGCGCAGAACCTGGCCGCGGCCGGGCACGACCTCTCTCTCTGGGGGCTCTTCCTCCAGGCGGACTGGGTGGTGAAGGCCGTGATGATCGGGCTGCTGATCGCCAGCATCTGGGTCTGGGCCATCGTCTTCGAGAAGTGGAACACCATGCGGCGCGTGAACCGCGCGGCGGACGCCTTCGAGGACAAGTTCTGGTCGGGCGGCAGCCTGGAGGACCTCTACCGCACGGATGGCGAGCGCCCGACGCACCCGATGGCCGCCGTGTTCGGCGCGGGGATGCGGGAGTGGCAGCGCTCCGCCGATGGCGGCGCGACCGGCGTGCTCGCGCTCACCGGCATGAAGGAGCGGTCCGAGCGGGCGATGAACGTGGCCGTGGGTCGCGAGATGGACGGGCTCGAGAAGTGGATGACCTTCCTCGCCTCCGTCGGCTCCGTCGGGCCCTTCATCGGTCTGTTCGGTACGGTCTGGGGCATCATGAACTCCTTCTCGGCGATCGCCGGGATGAACAACACGAACCTCGCGGTGGTGGCGCCGGGCATCGCGGAGGCGCTGTTCGCGACCGCGATCGGTCTCGTGGCCGCCATTCCGGCCGTGCTCGCCTACAACAAGATCAACGTGGACCTCTCGCGCTTCTCCGGCCGGCTGGAGGCCTTCTCGGCGGAGTTCGGCGCGATCCTGTCCCGCCAGGCCGAGGAGGCGCCGGCCTCCGTGCCGACCTCCGGCGCCCGTCAGACGGCCCAGGTCTGATCCGGTGGCCGTCTCCCTGAACGCGGGCGGCGGGCGCGGCGGGCGCCGCCGCCGCCGGCCCATGGCCGAGATCAACGTCACCCCGATGGTGGACGTGATGCTCGTGCTGCTCATCATCTTCATGGTGGCGGCGCCGCTGATGACTGTCGGCGTGCCGGTGGACCTGCCCAAGACGAACGCGGCCGCGCTCAACCAGGAGCAGGAGCCGCTGACGATCACGGTGAACCCCGAGGGCAAGATCTTCCTGCAGGAGACGGAGGTGCAGGCCGAGAACCTCGTGCCGCAGCTCCAGGCGATCATGGCGAACCAGCCCCAAGGCCAGCCGGAGCGGCGCATCTTCGTGCGAGGCGACCGTGCGATCGCGTACGGCCGGATCATGGAGGTGATGGGCATCGTCTCCTCCGCCGGCTTCTCGCGCGTGGCGCTGCTGGCCGAGCAGCCGGCGGGCCAGCCGGCGCGCGGTGCCGCGCCGGCCCGTGGCGCGGCACCGCCGGCCCGTCCGGCGGGCACGCCGCAGCGCTAGGACCCGCCATGGCGTCGGAGATCACAGTCTGGGCGGATGGCGGCACCTCGGAGAGCCGCCTCCGGAACTGGGTGGCGGCCTCGCTGCTGCTGCACGCCCTGGTGGCGGCACTGCTGATGGCGGAGCTGCCCGGCCGCAAGATCCCCGAGCCATTGGAGGAGGCAATCCCGGTCGAGGTGGTGGTGCCGGAGGTGCCGCAGCTCTCGGAAGCGCCGGAGCCGCTGCCGCTGCCCGCGCCGCCCGTGCCCGCACCGCCGACGCCGAACGCGGCGCCGACCCCGCCCGAGCCGCCGCGCGCCGAGGCGCCCGCGCCGCTGCCACCGCCCCCGCCGCCGAACCCGGCCGCACCGGCCCCGGCCGCGCCGCCGCCCGCCGCGCCGGTGGAGGCCCTGCCGATGCCAGCGCCGCCGCCGCCCCCGGCGCAGAGCCAGGCCGCAGCCCCAGCGCCCACGCCGCCGATGCCGACCCCACCGGCCCAGGCCGCGGCGCCGACGCCCCCGACGCCAGCGCCCGCGCCGACGCCGCCGGTGCCGACTCCGCCCGCGCAGACAGCGGCGCCGCCCGCGCCCACGCCGCCGCCGCGCCCGGCCACGCCCGCGCCCACGCCGCAGCCGGCGCCGGTCCAGGCGCAGCCGGTCGCGCCGCCGCTTCCCTTGCCGCTGCCGCCCGCGCCACCGGCGCCTGACGCGATCCGGCAGGCCCAGCCCGCGCCGGCGCCGACCCCGCCGCAGCAGCAGGCCGCGGCGCCCGCGCCGACACCGCCGCCGGCCCCGACCCCGCCGCGCCCGGCGCCGCAGCCTCAGGCGGCCGCGCCGACTCCGCCTGCGCCGCCGGCACCTCCCGCCCCGTCTCGCCCGGCCCCCGCACCGGCTCCGGCTCCGGCGGCGACGCCGGCACCGGCGCGGCCGAGCCCGGCGCCGCCGCAGCAGGCGGCCGCACCCGCGCCGCCGGCACCGCCCGCGCCCGCGGCGGCGCCCTCCCGGCCGGCGCCCGCGGCGGCGCAGCAGCACGCCTCGGCGGCGACGCCTTCGCCGGCGGCGCCCGCGCGGCCGAATGCGGTGGCGAACCAGGCGCCGGTCCCGCCGGCGCGGGAGAGCAACGCGCGGCCCGGCACGGGGCAGACCCCGCCCGTGGCAAACCCGGCCGAGCGCAGCAATTCCGTGCAGAGCACGCTTGAGCGCCTGCGCGCCCAGGCGGCTGCCTCCGCGGCTGCGCGGCCGCGGCCCAGCGCCCCGGCCGCGGCGGCTCCGGGCGGCGGCGCGCCGACCGGCGCCGCGCAGCTCACGGCCGGAGAGGTGCGCGGGGTGGCCGACAAGATCAGCGAGTGCTGGTCCGTCGATGCCGGCGCGCCAGGCCTCGAGAGCATCGTGGTCGAGCTTCGCGTGGAGGCCGATGCGGCCGGCGTGGTTCGCGTGGTGCGCCCGGCCGGAAGCGTGCCGACCGAGCCGCGCGCCCGCGCGGTGTTCGAGGCCGCGCGGCGGGCTCTGATGGACCCGAAATGCTCCCCGCTGCCTTTCCCGCGGGACAAGCTGGCGGCCATCAACACCGCGACCTTCCGCTTTAATCCGCGCGGGCTGACGCGGTGAGGCAAGGCCTGCGCGCCATCAATCCGAAGGGCGGACGGGGCGTCGTGCGGCGGGGTGGGTTGCGCCCCCGCGCCGCATCGGCTTCATCCGCCCCTCGCAACACCGAGGGTTTCCATCCATGATGACGACCGACCGGCGCGGCCTGATTTTGGGCGGGGCCGCGCTGCTCACGGTGCCAGCGGCGGCCCGTGCCCAGGGAAGCAGCCAGGGCGCGGTGATCGACATCACCCGCGCGCGGACGGACCCGATCCCGATCGCGGTGCCGGCGCTGGCGGGCGGCGGCGGGCGTGGGGCGGATATTGCCCGCGTGATCGGGGCAAACCTGCGCAACTCCGGGCTGTTCCGCCCCGTGGACAATGCCGCCTTCATCCAGAGCGCCGAGGCCGCGGCCGCGACACCGCGCTTCCAGGACTGGCGGGTGATCGGGGCCAACGCGCTGGTGACCGGCCGGGTGGAAGACCAGGGCGGGCGGCTGCGCGTGGAGTTCCGGCTGTGGGACGTGCTGCCGGAGCAGCAGATCCAGGGCACCGCCTTCACCGCCCCGGCCGCGCAGTGGCGCCGGATCGCGCACCTGATCTCCGACGTGATCTACGAGCGGCTGCTGGGCGAGAAGGGCTATTTCGACACGCGCATCGTCTACGTGGCCGAGAGCGGGCCGCGGGACCGGCGGACGCGCAGGCTGGCGATCATGGACCAGGACGGGGAGAACAACCGCTTCCTGACCGACGGCTCCTTCCAGGTTCTCTCGCCGCGCTTCCACCCGAACGCGCAGCAGATCGTGTTCATGTCCTATTTCCAGAACACGCCGCGGGTTTACCTGTTTGATCTCAACAGCGGGCGGTCCGAGGTGCTCGGGCAGTTCCCGGGGATGACGCTCTCGCCGCGCTTCAGCCCGGATGGGCGGACGGTCGTGCTCTCCTATGCGCGGAACAACGACGCGAACATCGTGGCGGTGGATGTGGGCTCGCGCTCTCAGCGGCAGCTCACCTCCGGCAACGGGCTGGACGTCTCGCCCTGCTACAACCCGGACGGCACGCAGATCGTGTTCAACTCCGACCGGGGCGGCGACCAGCAGCTCTATGTCATGGACGCGGGCGGCGGCGGGGCGCGGCGCATCTCCTTCGGGCGCGGGCGCTACGCGACGCCGGTCTGGTCGCCGCGCGGGGACCTGATCGCCTTCACGCGCATCTCGGGTGGGCAGTTCGGGATCGGCGTGATGCGGCCGGACGGCTCCGGGGAGCGCATCCTGTCGGAGGGCTGGGGCATGGAGGGGCCGACCTTCGCGCCGAACGGCCGGGTGCTCGCCTTCTATCGGGAGAGTCAGGCGCGCGGGGCGCGGGGCGAGGGCTACTCGGCCCGTCTTTCCCAGATCGACATCACCGGCTTCAACGAGCGGCAGATCGTCACGCCGACGGACGCGACCGACCCGTCCTGGTCGCCGCTGCTTGCCTGATTTTTGCTACACACCCTTAACGATTTTTAGGAGAAGTAGAGAGATGAACGCGAAGATCCTGGGTGCGCTCGGCGCTCTGGCCCTGCTGGCGGCCTGCTCGTCCGACGACGCGAGCAACGCGGCGGCGACGGGTGCGGGCGGCTCCGGCGGGCTGGCCGGCGGCGCCGGCATGGGCAGCGCGCGCCCGGGCAGCCAGGAGGACCTGGTGGCCAGTGTCGGCGACCGCGTGTTCTTCGACACGGACAGCACCCAGGTGCGCGCCGATGGCCGCTCCACGCTCGAGCGGCAGGCCGCCTGGCTCGCCCGCTACCCGCAGGTGAGCGTCTATATGGAAGGCCATGCGGACGAGCGCGGGACCCGCGAGTACAACCTCGCCCTCGGCCAGCGCCGCGCCAACGCGGCGCGCGACCTGCTGGTGGCGAGCGGCGTTTCCGGCCAGCGGATCCAGACCGTGTCCTACGGCAAGGACCGGCCGGCGGCGCTGGGCTCGGACGAGGCGTCCTGGGCGCAGAACCGGCGCGCGGTGACGACGGTCCGCTGACCGCGGTTGGATGGCCTTCGGGCCGGCGCACCCGTTGCGCGCCGGTCCCGGGGGCGATGACACTGGGCCCGGCCATCCGGGCCGTGGAGGGGTGAGGATGCGCGGACGCGGGTCTTGTCGCCGGAGCGGGCTTCTGCCGCTCCTGCTCGCAGGCGTGGCTGTGGCCGGGCTGATGCCCGGCGCCGCCTGGGCGCAGGCGGAGAGCCGGGAGGGCCTCTACCTCCAGAACCAGATCTTGCAGCTTCGGCAGGAGATGGAACTGATGCGGCGCGCCGGACCTGTCGCGCCGCAGGTGGTGGCGCCGTCGCGTGGCGGCGTGCCCGCGGGCGGGGGGGAGCTGGTCGCCCAGCTGCTCGAGCGCGTGGCGGCGCTGGAGGACGAGGTCCGGCGCCAGCGGGGCCTCGCCGAGCAGGCGGAGTTCCGCAACCGCACGCTCCAGCAGCAGGTCGAGAAGCTGCAGGGCGACGTGGAGTACCGCTTCAACCAGATCGAGAGCCGCGGCGCGGCCGGGGCGGCGCCGGCGGGGCGAGCCGGGGGCGGGCAGCAGGGCGCGCTGAACCCGTCGACACCCTCCGCGCCCGCGGCACCGCCAGCACCGGCTGGGCAGCCGGCGGCGCCCACGCCGCGCACGCCGGAGGTGGCGCTGCGCGAGGGGCAGACGGCGCTGGAGCGGCGTGACTACGCGGCGGCCGAGGCGGCGGCGCGGGAGGTGCTGGCCGCGCGCGCGCCGACGCGGGCGCAGGATGCCGGGATTCTTCTCGGCGATTCGCTGATCGGCAAGCGTGACTACCAGAACGCGGCACTCGCCTATGACGAGGCCTATCGGCGCGCGAAGACCTCCGGCCGGGCACCGGAGGCGATGGTGGGGCTGGCGAACGCCTTCAATGGCTTCGGCGCCAAGCGCGAGGCCTGCCAGACGCTCGACGACCTGCGCAGCCAGTTCCCGCGCGTGCCGGCGAGCCTCGCGGAGCGCGTGGCGGGGGCGCGGCAGAGGGCCGGCTGCCGCTGAACGCGGTTGCTGGCCTGCCCGGTGGCTGGCCTGGAGGCCGGTTTCTCGGCTGCCATGGCCGGGCTGGGGCCCTTCGGGGCGGCGCCGGTGCTGGGCATCGGGGTTTCGGGCGGGCCGCACAGCCTGGCGCTGGCGGTGCTGGCGCGTGGCTGGGCAGCGGCGCGCGGCGGGCGGGTGATCGCGCTGGTCGCGGACCATGGCTTGCGGGAGGACAGTGCGGCGGAGGCTAACGGAGTGGTCCGGCGCCTGTGCAGCATGGGCATCGAGGCGCGACTGCTGTCGCTGGGGCTCTCCCCCGGGCCGGGGCTGCACGAGCGGGCGCGGGCTGCGCGGCTGGCGGCTCTGGCCGAGGGCTGCGAGGCGGCGGGGGCGCCCTGGTTGCTGCTGGGTCACCACCGCGCGGACCAGGCGGAGACGGTGGCCTTCCGCGCGCTCCGTGGTTCCGGCGAGGCGGGGCTGGCGGGCATGGCGGCGGCGCGGCCGGCGGGTGGGGTTCTGGTGCTGCGGCCGTTGCTGGGGGTGGGGCCCGGGGGAATCGAGGAATTCCTGTCCGGGCGGGGGCTGGTGCCGGTGCGCGACCCCTCCAACGGCGACCCGCGCTTCGCTCGGGCGCGGCTGCGGGCGGTGCTGGGGGCTCCCGACGGGCCCGGCGTCGCGGCGCTCGCTGAGGCGGGCGCGGGATTCGCGGCGCGTCGGGAGAGGATGCGGCGGCTGGTGGCGGCGCGGCTGGCGGAGGCGGCGCGCTTCGAGCCGGAGGGCTGGGCGCGGCTGGACCGGGGCGCGCTGGGAATGGATGCGGTCGCGGAGGCGGCGCTCTCGACACTGGTTCGGGCAGTTGGCGGGGGCGGGCATCCGCCGGGGCGGGCGGCGGTCGCGGCGATGCTCGCGCGCGGTGGGGGCAGCCTGGGTGGCGCGGTCTGGCGGGGAGCGGTGCTGTGCCGGGAGCCGGCACGCTGCGCGCCGCCCGTGCCCGCTCTGCCCGGTATCGTGTGGGACGGGCGGTGGAGGGTGGTCGCGGCGCCTGAGGGGGCTGTCGTCGGGGCGCTGGGTGAGGGGGCCGGAAGGGGCCGGATGCCCGCTCTGGTGGCGGCGGGGCTGGCGGCGGTCAGGGATACCGCCGGGCGGCTTCTCGCCGCGCCGGGTCTCCCTGACGGGTGCCACGAGGCTGTGAAGGTCGAATTCCGCCCTATTACTGGACCGGTCGCGTGAAACCGGCTTCATCTGGTGGTTCCCTGTTAGCGATCGCATCCCTATCTTGTTGTGCGAGCCGGTTTCGCCGGCCAAGGATCGGGACCTCCAAGTGAACAATTTCGGTCGCAACCTCGCGCTCTGGGTCATCGTGGCCCTGTTGCTCGTGGCGCTGTTCAATCTGTTCCAGCCCTCGGGCACCTCCTCCGCGCGCGGGATGCAGGTGGCCTATTCGGACTTCCTGAACGAGGTTCAGCAAGGGCATGTGCGGGACGCCACCATTCAGGGGCGGATCGTTTCCGGCCAGCTCCAGGACGGGCGGACCTTCAGCACCTACACGCCTGAGGACCCGCAGCTGATCCAGCGGCTGACGGAAAAGGGCGTGCGCGTCGTCGCGCGGCCCGAGGAGAGCGACGTCAACCCGCTCTTCCAGATCCTTATCTCCTGGTTCCCGATGCTGCTGCTGATCGGCGTCTGGGTCTTCTTCATGCGGCAGATGCAGGGCGGCGGAGGCCGGGCCATGGGCTTCGGCAAGTCCAAGGCGAAGCTGCTGACGGAGAAGTCCGGCCGCGTGACCTTCGAGGACGTGGCGGGCATTGAGGAGGCGAAGGGCGAGCTGGAGGAGATCGTGGAGTTCCTCCGCGACCCCCAGAAGTACCAGCGCCTCGGCGGCAAGATCCCGAAGGGCGTTCTGCTGGTCGGACCTCCGGGCACGGGCAAGACGCTGCTGGCGCGCTCCGTCGCGGGTGAGGCCAACGTGCCCTTCTTCACCATCTCGGGCTCCGACTTCGTGGAGATGTTCGTGGGCGTGGGCGCCAGCCGCGTGCGCGACATGTTCGAGCAGGGCAAGAAGAACGCCCCCTGCATCATCTTCATCGACGAGATCGACGCCGTGGGCCGGCATCGCGGCGCGGGCCTCGGCGGCGGCAATGACGAGCGCGAGCAGACGCTGAACCAGATGCTCGTGGAGATGGACGGCTTCGAGTCGAACGAGGGGGTCATCCTCATCGCCGCGACGAACCGGCCGGACGTGCTCGACCCCGCGCTGCTGCGTCCCGGCCGCTTCGACCGTCAGGTCGTCGTGCCGAACCCGGACGTGAACGGGCGGGAGAAGATCCTGCGGGTGCACATGCGCAAGGTGCCGCTGGCCTCCGACGTGGAGCCGAAGGTGATCGCGCGCGGCACGCCGGGCTTCTCGGGCGCGGATCTCGCCAACCTGGTCAACGAGGCGGCGCTGCTCGCGGCCCGCACCGGGCGCCGGACGGTGGGCATGCACGAGTTCGAGCAGGCGAAGGACAAGGTGCTGATGGGTGCCGAGCGGCGCTCCCTGGTGATGTCCGAGGCCGAGAAGCGGATGACCGCCTATCACGAGGCCGGCCACGCGCTGATGGCGATGAGCGAGGAGGAGTGCGACCCCGTCCACAAGGCCACCATCATCCCGCGCGGGCGCGCGCTGGGCCTGGTGATGTCCCTGCCGGAGGGCGATCGCTACTCCAAGCACAAGTCCAAGATGAATGCCGAGCTGGCCATGGCCATGGGCGGCCGTGTCGCGGAGGAGATCATCTTCGGGCCGGACAAGGTGTCCAATGGCGCTTCCGGCGACATCAAGATGGCGACCGACTTGGCGCGCCGGATGGTCACCGAGTGGGGCATGTCGGACAAGATCGGCATGGTCGCTTATGGCTCGAACGACCAGGAGGTCTTCCTCGGGCACTCGGTGACGCAGTCGAAGAACGTCTCCGAGGCGACGGCGCAGGCGATCGACGGGGAGATCCGCTCGATCATCGATACGGCCTATCAGCGGGCGAAGAAGACGCTGACGGACCGGATCGAGGAGCTGCACCTGCTGGCCAAGGGGCTGCTGGAATACGAGACCCTCTCGGGCGACGAGATCCGGCAGGTTCTGCGCGGCGATCCGGTCGTGCGGGATCGTCCGGACGAGCCGGTGAACCAGGGGCGTGGCAGCGTGCCGACCTCCGGCCGGCCCAATCCGCGGCCCGACGCCGGGGGCATGCAGCCGGCTCCCTCCGGAGCCTGAGGCGGGCTTTCCGCCCACGCCCCCTGGCGCTGGGGACCACGAGACGCTTGAATGGAACGGGGGCCCTCAGTGGCCCCCGTTTCCGTGCGTGACCCCCCGATGCGCCGGATGGCACGGGGGAGGGAGGGACCGATGGCGCGCTGGGTCGAACCGATGGGGCTCCTGCACGGGCGGGGCGCCTTCGCCGCCGTGGCCGCCGGGGCTGCCCTGCCGCTGGAGGGCGGGTCGGCGGCCTTCACGCTGGTGCGGCTGATCGAGGACGGGCGCGCGGCCGGGCTGATGCCGGCGGTGGAGACGCCGGAGGACTGGCAGGAGGCGGTGTTGGCCCTGACCCGGCCGCCCCGCCCCTTCGCGGGCCTGCCCGACATGGCCAGCCTCGGGCGGCCGCTGGTCATGGGGGTTCTGAACGTGACTCCCGACAGCTTTTCCGATGGCGGTAAGCATTTCGACCCTCGTGCGGCGCTGATGGCGGCCGATGCCATGCTGACCGCGGGTGCCGACATGATCGATGTGGGCGGGGAGAGCACCCGCCCCGGTGCGCCGCCGGTGGATGCCGAGACGGAGATGGCGCGGGTGCTTCCGGTGATCCGCGCGATCGCCCGTGACGCACCGGTGAGCGTGGACACGCGCCACGCCGCCACCATGCGGGCCGCGCTGGAGGCGGGGGCCGAGGTGGTGAACGACGTCACCGCCCTTCGCCACGACCCGGAGGCGCTGGCGGTGGCGGCGGAGGCCGGCTGCTCGGTGGTGCTGATGCACATGCCCGGCACCGAGCCCGCGACCATGCAGGAGCACGCCCACTACGCTGACGTGACCCTGGAGGTAACCGAGTTCCTGGCCGGACGGATCGCCGCCTGCGAGGCGGCGGGCATCCCGAGGGAGCGGATCGCGGTCGATCCCGGGATCGGCTTCGGCAAGACGATGGAGCACAACCTTGAGTTGCTCGACCGCCTGCCGATCCTGCTGGGGCTGGGCTGCCCGATACTCGTGGGTGCCTCGCGCAAGCGCTTCATCGGCACGCTGTCCGGGCTGAAGGCGCCGGCGGACCGGATGGCGGGCAGCCTCGGTGTGGCGGTCTCGGCCGCGACGCGGGGGGCGGCTATGCTTCGGGTGCACGACGTGGCGGAGACGGTGGCTGCGCTGCGACTTTGGCGCGCGAGCGTCGCAGGGGTGCCGCAATCCTAAGGCAAGGCTCCCACCGCGACGGGGGTGCTAGGGATGGTTTTGGCGCGGCAGCCGGGTTCCTGGCCGGAACGGTAGCGGTACAACCTCTCGTTTCATTGCAGAGCCGTGCTGCCCGTGCCGCGTTATGGTGGCGCGTCGAGTAAGATGAGGTTTTGATGACGAACGCGCAGCGGCGTCTTTTCGGTACCGATGGCATCAGGGGTGTCGCGAACCGCGCGCCGATGGACGCGGCCACCGCCCTCCGGCTGGGCCAGGCGGCAGGCCGCTTCTTCAACCGCGGTCAGCACCGGCACCGGGTGGTGATCGGCAAGGACACGCGGCTTTCGGGCTACATGCTGGAGCCTGCGTTGACCGCGGGCTTCGTGGGCGCGGGGATGGACGTGGTGCTGCTGGGCCCGCTGCCGACGCCGGCCGTGGCCCTGCTGACGCGGAGCCTCCGGGCGGATCTCGGCGTGATGGTCAGCGCCTCCCACAATTCCTACGAGGACAACGGGATCAAGCTCTTCGGGCCGGATGGGCTGAAGCTCTCGGACGAGCAGGAGATCGCGATCGAGGCGATGATGGAGGGTGACCTCACCTCCGCGCTGGCCGCGCCGTCGAAGCTCGGCCGCGCCTCCCGGCTGGAGGGCGCGCAGGGGCGCTACATGGAGGCGGTGAAGGCGAGCTTCCCGCGCGGCCGGAGCCTGGAGGGGCTGCGGATCGTCGTCGATTGCGCGCACGGCGCCGCCTATCGCGTGGCGCCGACCGTGCTGTGGGAACTGGGGGCGGAGGTGGTGTCCGTCGGTGTCGCGCCGGACGGCTTCAACATCAACGACGGCTGCGGCAGCACGGCGCCGGGGCAGCTCTCGGCCCTCGTGCGGGAGAGGCGGGCCGATCTCGGCATCGCGCTCGACGGCGACGCGGACCGGGTGGTGCTGGTGGACGAGACTGGCGTGGTCGTGGACGGGGACCAGCTTCTCGCGGTGGTGGCCGAATCCTGGGCGGCCTCGGGGCGGCTGAACGGGAAGGGCGTGGTGGCGACCGTGATGTCGAATCTCGGGCTTGAACGCTTTCTCAACGGAAAGGGGCTCAATCTGCACCGCACGAAGGTCGGCGACCGCTATGTCGGCGAGGCGATGCGCGAGCGGGGTTGCAACCTCGGCGGCGAGCAGTCGGGGCACCTTATCCTCTCGGACCACGGCACGACCGGGGACGGGCTGGTGGCGGCGCTTCAGGTGCTGGCCGTGCTGGTCGAGGAGGGGCGCCCCGCGAGCGAGGTGCTGCGCCGCTTCCGCCCGCTGCCGCAGAAGCTGGTGAATGTTCGCCACGCCGGCGGCTCGCCACTGGAGGACGAGCGCGTCGTGGAGGCGGTAGCGGCCGCGGAGGCGGAGCTGGGATCGCGCGGGCGGGTGCTCATCCGCCCGAGTGGGACGGAGCCGCTGATCCGGGTAATGGTCGAGGCGGAGGAGAATGCGTTGGTGGAGATGCTGACGGCGCGGCTGGCCGATGTGATCCGGAGGGCAGCGGCCTCGCCCTCTCGGGTGGCGGCGGAATGAAGGGTCGCGTGCTGATCGTCGCCGGGTCCGATTCCGGCGGCGGCGCGGGCATCCAGGCGGATATCAAGGCCGTGACGGCGATGGGGGCCTATGCGGCCACCGCCGTGACGGCCCTGACGGCCCAGGACACGGAGGGTGTCCGGGCCGTGCACCCGGTGCCGCTCGACTTCCTGCAGCTGCAAATCCGCATGTCGCTCGAGGATATCGGGGCGGATTGCATCAAGACGGGGATGCTCGCGGATGCCCCGACCATCGATGCCGTCTGCGACGCGTTGGCGGGCACGGGCCTGCCGCTCGTGGCCGACCCCGTGATGGTGGCCAAGGGCGGGGCGCGGCTGCTCGACCCGGCCGCGGTGGAGACGCTGAAGCGCCGGCTGATGCCGCTGGCGGCCCTGCTGACGCCCAACCTGCCGGAGGCGGAGGTGCTGTCGGGGATGGAGATACGGGACCTTGCGACCATGCATCACGCGGCGGAGGTGCTGATGACCCTCGGCGTGCCGGCCGTGCTGCTGAAGGGCGGACACCTGGAAGGGCCGGTGGTGACGGACGTGCTGGCGACCGAGGATGGGCTGGAGGTCTTCGAGAGCCCCCGGATTGAGACGCGGCACACCCATGGCACCGGCTGCACCCTCGCCTCCGCAATCGCGGCGGGGCTGGCACAGGGGATGGGGCTGCGGGACGCGGTGGTGCGGGCGCGCGCCTATGTGGTGGCGGCAATCCGCGCCGCGCCGGGCTACGGGCGCGGGCACGGGCCGCTGGACCATGGCGTGACGGTGGACCCGGCGCGGCTGGCCGCCCTCTAGGGGCGGATCAGCGTCTGGCGGGTGGCTTCGCCCGGTTCCTCGACCCAGCCCTCGACATAGGCGACGCGCACCGCGGCCAGGCCGGCGGCGGTGATGGGGGCTGCCAACAGGATGCCGAGGATGCCGAAGACGGTGCCCATCAGCGCCTGCATGGCCAGCAGGAGCGCGGGCGGCACCTCGGAGGCCTGCTTCTGGACCATGGGCGTGAGCACGTTGCCCTCGAGGTTCTCGACCACGACGACGAGGGCGAGGACCCAGGGGACCAGGGAAGCATCAGCCGAGGCCGCGATGAGGATCGCGGGCACGGCGCCGATGAAGGGCCCGATATAGGGCATGAAGACGAAGAGGCCGGCGATGATGGCGAGCAGCCCGGCCAGCGGCACGCCCAGCAGCCAGAGGCCGATGAAGGTGAGGCCGCCGCTGACCGCCATGGCGAAGAGCTGGCCGAGCAGCCAGCCGCGCATTGCCTGGGCCATGGCGTTGAGCGTGGCTTCCGCCCGCGGGCGTAGAGCCGGGGAGAGCAGGGCGAGGGCGCCGCGCCGGTAGAGCGTGGGATCGGAACCGATATAGAGGCCGAGCAGGAGGATCAGCAGCGCGTTGCCGAGGGCGCCGAGCGTGCCGCCGACTCCGGCCAGGGCCACGTTCGCGGCGGTCTGGGCGGAGGGCTGCACCTCCTCGAAGGAGAGGTTTTGCTTCAGCCACTCGGCGCCGGGGAGGCCGTTCAGCATCTCCGTGGCCTGGCGCAGCGTGCGCGGCGCGGTCTGGCTGAACTCGCGGGCCTGGGCGGCGATGGTGTCGAAGCCGAGCCAGGCGAGCAGGCCGAGGCCGATGAGGGCGACGAGGGCCACGAGCAGCACGCCCCAGTGCGGCGCGATTCCCAGCCGTTCCGCCAGCGGCTGGCCGGCGGCGTTGAGGGCGACCGCGAGGAGGCAACCGGCGAAGACGATGAGCAGCACGTCCGGCGCGGCCCAGCCGATCAGCGCGGCGGTGGCGAGGGCGATCAGAAGGGTGGCGGTCTGGTGTCGCATCGCGGGCGCAACGGGGCGGGAGGGGGCGAGTTGCCGCCGCCCTCTTTCGCGCGCTTGACCAGCGGAACGGTCGGCGGCAAGCCCTGCCGCGACGAGGGCGCGATCGGCCGCCGAGGGGTGACGAGCATGGTTAGGACCATCGAGCTGGGCACGGCGCGGCCTTCGGTGCGGCCGGCGAACCCTTGCTTCTCTTCCGGCCCCTGCGCCAAGCGGCCGGGCTGGTCGCTCGCGGCGTTGGAGGGGGCGATGCTCGGGCGCAGCCACCGGGCACCGGGGCCGAAGGCGCGCATCAAGGAGGTGATCGACCGGTCGAAGGCGATCCTCGGCATGCCCGCGGACTGGCGGCTGGGGATCGTGCCGGCTTCCGATACCGGGGCGGTGGAGATGGTGCTCTGGTCGGTGCTGGGCGCGCGGGGCGTGGACGTGCTCGTCTGGGAATCCTTCTCGAAGGAATGGGCCACGGACGTCGTCACGCAACTGCGGCTGGCGGATGCGGTGGTGCGGGAGGCGCCCTACGGGCAGCTTCCGGCGCTCGATCCTGTCGCGCCCGATCGGGATGCCGTTTTCGTATGGAACGGCACGACCAGCGGCGTGCGGCTGCCGCATGCGGATTTCATCGCGGATGAGCGTGAGGGGCTGGCGATCTGCGACGCGACCTCGGCGGCTTTCGCGATGCGGCTGCCCTGGGAGCGGCTCGATGTCGTCACCTGGTCCTGGCAGAAGGTGCTGGGCGGGGAGGCGGCGCACGGGATGCTGGCGCTCTCGCCCCGCGCCGTTGCACGGCTGGAGGGCTACGAGTCCGGGCGGCCGCTGCCGAAGATCATGCGGCTGACGAAGGGCGGGAAGCTCATCGAGGGGATCTTCGAGGGGGATACGATCAACACGCCCTCGCTCCTCTGTGTGGAGGACGCGCTGGATGGGCTGCGCTGGGCCGAATCGGTCGGCGGGCTGGACGGGCTGATCGAGCGGTCGGAGGCGAATCTCGCGGCGGTCGACCGCTGGGTTTCGGCCAGCGGCTGGGCGGACTTCCTGGCGGAGGACCCGGCGACGCGGTCCTGCACCTCCATCTGCCTCAAGATCACGGTGCCCTGGTTCCGCGCGCTGGACGGGGCCGCGCAGGCGCGGGTGGCGAAGCGGCTGGCGGCGATCCTGGAGGCGGAGGGGGTGGCGCTCGACATCGCCTCCTATCGCGACGCGCCGCCGGGGCTGCGGATTTGGGGCGGCGCCACGGTCGAGACCGCGGACATCGAGGCGCTGCTGCCCTGGCTCGACTGGGCCTTCGCGGAGGTGGGGGTGGAGATGGCGCACGAGGCGGCGGGCTGACGCCGCTGTAACCTTTTCGCCTTTTTGCGGTTCCGCTCCGGCGTGTCCTTCCGGGGAGGAACCATGTCCAGCAGCCAGAGCACCGCCAGCTTCCAGACGAACGTGCCAAACCGGCTGGACCGGCTGCCCTGGTCCCGCTTCCACTGGCTGGTGGTGGTGGCGCTCGGCGTCACCTGGGTGCTCGACGGGTTGGAGGTGACGCTGGTGGGCTCGCTCGCCGGCGCGATCCGCGAGAGCCCGCGGCTTCAGCTGACGGAAACGCAGGTGGGGCTGACGGCCTCGGCCTATCTGCTCGGCGCCGTCTCGGGGGCGCTGTTCTTCGGCTGGCTGACGGACCGGCTGGGGCGGAAGAAGCTGTTTACGCTGACCGTGCTCGTCTACCTCGTGGCGACGATCGCGACCGGCTTCTCCTGGGATTTCTGGTCCTTCGCGATCTTCCGTTTCTTCACCGGCGCGGGGATCGGGGGGGAGTATTCGGCGGTGAACTCCGCGATCCAGGAGCTGATCCCGGCGCGGCGGCGTGGGACGACGGACCTCGCGGTCAACGGGACCTTCTGGGGAGGGGCGGCGGCCGGTGCCGCATCCTCGCTGCTGCTGCTCGATCCCGCGGTGATCGACCCCGAGCTCGGCTGGCGCCTGGCCTTCGGGGTGGGGGGCGCGCTGTCGCTCTCGGTGCTGCTGCTGCGGCGCTACATCCCCGAGAGCCCGCGCTGGCTGATGACGCATGGGCGGAAGGAGGAAGCGGAGAAGATCGTCGGCGACATCGAGGAGCGGGTGGCGCGCGAGAAGGGGCCGCTGCCGCCGGTGGTCGGGCGGCCGATCACCATCGACCCGCGCACCCACACGACACTGGGGGAGGTGGCGACGACGCTGTTCCGCACTTATCCGCAGCGGGCGGTGCTGGGCATCGTGCTGATGGCGTGTCAGGCCTTCTGCTACAACGCGGTGTTCTTCACCTACGCGCTGGTGTTGACGCGCTTCTACGCCATCCCTTCCGCACATATCGGCTGGTACATGCTGCCCTTCGCGCTGGGGAACCTCGCGGGGCCGCTGACACTCGGGCACTTCTTCGACACGGTGGGTCGGCGGGTGATGATCACCGGCACCTACGCGATTGCCGGCGTGCTGATGGCGGCGACGGGCTTCGCCTTCGCGCAAGGCTGGCTCTCGGCCTGGGAGCAGACGCTGGCCTGGACAGTGATCTTCTTCTTCGCCTCCGCCGCGGCATCCGCGGCCTATCTGACGGTCGGCGAGAGCTTTCCGCTGGAGATGCGGGCGATGGGGATCGCGCTGTTCTACGCCTTCGGCACGCTCGTCGGCGGCGTGGTGGGGCCGGCGCTGTTCGGCGTGCTGATCGAGGGCGGGGAGCGGGTGAACATCATGTGGGGCTACCTGCTGGGCGCCGCGCTGATGCTCATCGCCGCGGGAACCGAGTGGAAGCTCGGCTTCGCGGCGGAGGGCAAGTCGCTGGAGGACGTGGCGCGCCCGCTCTCCCAGGCGGCGGAATAGTCAGGCCGCCAAGCGCCCTTCCGAGGGCAGGGCGGCGGCGATGCGGGCGATGACGTCCTCCCACCGCTCCGACCGGGCGCGGCGATGCAGGCGAAGGCTGGGGTACCAGGGTGTATCCGCGCGGTCGAGCAGCCAGCGCCAGTCCGGCAAGGAGGGGAGGAGGAGGTGGACGGGGCGGCCGAGCGCGCCCGCGAGATGCGCGACGCTCGTGTCCACGCAGATCACGGCATCCATCGCCATGAGGGCGGCGGCGGTTTCGGCGAAGCTGGTCAGGCGCGGGCGGAGATCGGTGAGGCCGGGGGCGGAGGCCAGGAAGGGCTCGTCCGCCGGGCGAACCTGTGTCTGGACGAGGAAGGCCTCGACGCCCGGTTGCAGCAGGGGCGCGAAGAGGGCCAGCGGGATGGAGCGGTGCCGGTCGCCGGCGTGCTCCGGGTTGCCCGAGCAGGCGATGCCCAGGCGGAAGGCCTCGCCCGGCAGGTCATGCGCCCAGGCGGCGGCGCGCGCGGGATCGGCGCGGAGATAGGGGATGGGCGCCGGGATGCTGTCGAGCCGCGTGCCGAAGGCGAGCGGCAGGCTGAGCAGCGGGCATTGTGCGTCGTGCGGCGGGGCCTCCTCGTCGGCGCTGATCAGAGCGGCGATGCCGGGGAGGTCCGCCAGCAATGGATGGAGAGCGCGCTGGGCCTCGAGCACCACGCGTGCGCCGCGCTTGGCCGCCAACGGGATGTAGCGGGCCATCTGGATAGTGTCGCCCAGGCCCTGCTCGGCATGGAGGAGAAGGGTGCGGCCCTCCATCGCCTCGCCGGCCCAGAGGGGGGAGGCGGCGTGGCGATGGGGGCGGCAGCCCTTGCGCTGCCAGCGCCACTCGTAGCCGCGGAAGCCCTCCTCCAGCCGGCCGAGGGCGAGGGCACTGAGGGCGGTGTTCCAGTGGGCGTCGGCGTAGTCCGGGTCGATGGCCAGCGCCTCGCGGTAGAGGGCGATGGCGTCATCGTGCCGGCCGAGCCCGCGGAAAGCGTTGCCGCGGTTGAAGGGAATGCTGCGGTTGCCCGGGTGCAGCTCGGCGGCGCGGTCGAAGCAGCTCATCGCCTCCTCGAAGCGGCCGAGCTCGGTGAGGGCGATGCCGCGGCCATTCCAGGCCTGGCCGGAGGCGGGGTCGGCGTGCAGGACGAGGCGGTCCTCGGCCTCGGCCTCGGCGTGGCGAGAGAGGCGGGTGAGCACCTCAGCGCGGTTGCGGTGGCCGGCCGCGTTGTCGGCCAGCGAGAGGGCGCGCTCGGCGCTCGCCAGCGCCTCCTCATGGCGGCCGAGGTCGCAGAGGGCGGCGGTGCGGTTGGCCAGAGGATCGGCGAGCTGCGGGGCGAGGGCGATGGCGCGATCGAAGCTCGCCAGCGCCTCCTCCGGCCGGCGGAGGGCGCGGAGGACGACGCCCTGGGTGTTCAGGAAGCTCGGATCGTCGGGGCGGAACATGAGGGCGATGCCGATGCTCGCGAAGGCCTCGGTGTCCCGGTGGAGGTCGGCCAGCGCCGTCGCGCGGTTCGCGTGGGCGCTCGCGTAGTCGGGCTTGCGGGCGACGGCCATGTCGTAGGCGGCCAGAGCCTCGGCGGGGCGGTTCAGGGAGCGGAGGGCGTTGCCGCGGTTGTTGTGCAGTTCCGCCATGTCGGCGCCCAGCGCGCGGGCCTCGTCAAGCGCGGCCAGCGCCTCGGCGGGGCGGTTGAGGGCCTGCAGGGAGTTGGCGCGGCCGATGCGGGCCTCGGCGAGCTTCGGGTCGAGGGCGACGGCGCGGTCGAAGGTTTCGAGCGCCTCGGCGGGCTGTCCGGCCTCGACGAGGGCGTTGCCGAGGTTGCTGTGGACGAAGCCATGCCGTGCGTCCTCCGCCAGGGCGCGGCGGAGGAGGGGGATGGCGTCTGCCGGGTCCCCGCGCATGGCGCGGAGCAGGCCCAGCAGGTGTAGGGCCTGGAAGTGGCGCGGGTGCTCCGCCACCACCGCGCGGTAGAGGGGCTCCGCGGCCGCGAGGTCTCCCGCGCGGTGCAGGGCGAGCGCTTGGGCGGTGCGGCGCTCGGCCTCCGCCGGGCTGCTGTGCTGGGGCAAGTTCTTCGCTCCGACCATCCTGGCGGGGCGGAGTTTGCACCGGCGATGGTGAAGGTCCGGTTACCCGCGGCCCTGCCGGCCAGGCTGGTTCGACTCGATGGCGACGGCCTGCGCCGCCTCCTCGACGCGCGGCAGGCGGGGGAGGTTCGAGAGGCGGGCGAGGGTGGCGGCGCCGCCGACCGGGGCCAGTGCCTGGGCCGCGGCGGCGGTGTCGGCCCGATCGAGCGCGAGGGCCGCGCCGCTGAAGGCCCTCACGGCGACGGTCGAGGGCGTGGCGGCGGGGATGCCGAGGGCCTCGCGGAACTCGCGCCGGGCGATCTGGAGTTGCGGCAGGAGGAGGGCGTTGCGCGGGTGGGTCCAGAGGGGATCGGTTTCGGCGGCGTTGGCGAAGGCCTCGATCTGGGCGGCTGCGGTGGCGGCCGCGGCGGGGCGGCCGGCGAGCTTCGTGGTGTCGCCGTACTCGAAGGGCGCGGCGCGGGCGGGGCCGCGCAGCGGATCGGCGAGGCCGATATTGCTTACGAGGCTGCCTCCGCCGCAGGCCGTGAGGAGGAGCGGAAGGGCGAGGAGGGCGCGGTTCATGGGATCCTCTCCGGCGGGGAAGGGGCGATCAGGCTGGCGCATCGTGCTTACAACGCGCTGGCATGCGGGGAAGGGGCGGGGCTTGCGGCGCGGGGCCCCGGCTGGCATCCACCCCGCGCAAGAAAGCGCGGGCGATCCCCCCTCCAGCCGATGATCCCTTTCCGTGACTGACGACCCTCCGAACCCGGCCCTGCTGCCGGTTGGCCTCTCCGACCTGCTGCCGCCCGAGGCGGCGCGGGAGGCGGCGCTGGTGGAGGCCATGATGGCGGTCTTCGCGAGCCACGGTTACGAGCGGGTGAAGCCGCCCCTGCTGGAGTTCGAGGAGGGGCTGCTGCAGGGCTCCGGCGCGGCGCTGGCCGACCAGACTTTCCGGCTAATGGACCCCGAGAGCCAGCGGATGATGGGGCTTCGCGCTGACACCACGCCGCAGGTGGCGCGGATCGCGGCGACGAGGCTGCGGGATGCGCCGCGGCCGCTGCGGCTCTCCTATGCCGGGCAGGTGCTGCGGGTGCGCGGCACGCAGATCGCGCCGGGGCGGCAATTGCCGCAGCTGGGCGTGGAGCTGATCGGCGTGGACAGCGCCGAAGCGGATGCCGAGGCCGCGGCGCTGGGGGTGGAGGCGCTGGCGGCGGTGGGGATCGAGGATGTCGGGCTCGACATCACCCTGCCGCAGATGTCGCCGGCGCTGCTGGATGCGGCGGGGCTGGAAGGGGCGGCGCGCAACCGCCTGGCGCGCGCGCTGGACCGCAAGGACGCGGCCGAGGTCGCGCGGCTGGCCGAGGAGGCGGGGCCGCCCGCGATCTTCCTGGTGGGCCTGCTGGCGGCGGCGGGGCCGGCGGATGGCGCGCTGGCCGCGCTGCGGGCGGCGCCGCTGCCCGAGGGGCCGCGGCGGATCGCCGACAACGCGGCGGAGGTGGTCGCGGCGCTGCGGCGCCGGCTGCCGGGGCTTCGCATCACGCTCGACCCCGTGGAGTTCCGGGGGTTCCGCTATCACACGGGCGTGGCCTTCACGCTTTACGGGCCCGGGCGCACCGGGGAACTCGGGCGCGGCGGGCGCTATGTGAGCGGCGAGGAGCCGGCGACGGGGCTGAGCCTCTATCCGGACGCGGCGATGCGGGCGGCGCCTGCCGTGGCCGCGCCGCGCCGGGTCTTCCTGCCGGCGGGGCATGATCCCGCGCGCGCGGCGGCGCTGCGGCGTCAGGGGATGGTGACGGTCGCGGCGCTCTCGCCGGCGGACGGGGCGCAGGCGCTCGGCTGCACGCACGAGCTGCGCGGCAGGGACGTGGTTGAACTGGATGGCGCGGGTGCCGCGCTGGCTGTGAAGGAGTAGGGCCGTGGCCAATGTCGCCATCATCGGCGCCCAGTGGGGCGACGAGGGCAAGGGCAAGGTGGTGGACTGGCTGGCCAGCCGCGCCGACATCGTCGTGCGGTTCCAGGGCGGGCACAACGCGGGCCACACGCTCGTGGTCGGGAACCAGACCTACAAGCTGAGCCTGCTGCCCTCGGGCGTGGTGCGCGGGAAGCTCGGGATCATCGGCAACGGCGTGGTGCTGGATCCGGACGCGCTGCTCTCCGAGATCGATAAGGTGACGGCGCAAGGGCTGAGCGTGACGCCGGAGAACCTGCGGATCGCCGAGAACACGCCGCTGATCCTGCCGCTGCACCCCGCGCTGGACAAGGCACGCGAGGCGGCGCGCGGGGGCGACAAGATCGGCACCACCGGGCGCGGCATCGGCCCTGCCTATGAGGACAAGGTGGGGCGGCGCTCCATCCGGCTGTGCGATCTCGCGGAGCCGGACACGCTCTCGAAGAAGCTCGACGAGCTGCTGCTGCACCACAACTCGCTGCTCCGCGGGCTGGGCGCGCCGGAGTTCGAGAAGGCGGCGCTGATGGAGAAGCTGCTTGGCTGGGCGCCGAAGCTGCTGCCCTTCATGGAGGCGGTGTGGGAGCGGCTGGATGCCGCGCGGGCCGAGGGCAAGCGCGTGCTCTTCGAGGGCGCGCAGGCCGTGATGCTCGATGTCGATCACGGCACCTTTCCCTATGTCACCAGCAGCAACACGGTGGCCGGCAATGCCGCGGCAGGCGCGGGCGTCGGGCCGCACACGGTCGGCAACGTGCTCGGCATCGCCAAGGCCTACACGACGCGCGTCGGCTCCGGCCCCTTCCCGACGGAGCTGCTCGATGACACCGGCAAGCTGCTGGGGGAGCGCGGGCATGAGTTCGGCACCGTCACGGGCCGTCCGCGCCGCTGCGGCTGGTTCGATGCCTGCCTCGTTCGGCAGGCCGTGAAGGTCGGCGGCGTGCAGGGGCTGGTGCTGACGAAGCTCGACGTGCTCGACGGGCTGCCGGAGCTGAAGATCTGCACGGGCTACGAGATCGGCGGCGAGCGCGTGCGGCGGCTGCCGGCGGGGATGCAGGCGCAGGCGGCGGCAAAGCCGGTCTATGAGACGATCGAGGGCTGGTCGGGCAGCACGCGCGGCGCGCGTTCCTGGGGTGAGCTGCCGGCGCAGGCGATCAAGTATGTCCGACGCATCGAAGAACTGGTGGAGGCGCCGGTAACGCTGCTCTCCACCAGCCCGGAGCGGGATGACACGATCACGGTGAGCGACCCGTTCGCCGGGTAGGGGGCGCTGGTTAGCGCCTCCGTTCAGCCTTTCCGCGGGGCGCTCCCCGCAGGGGGCAGGGCGCAGCCGCCGTCACCGGGGAAGCGGCCGGGGCGGCCGGTGGGCCTGTCCATCAGCATCGCCTGACGCTCTGCCTCGGTCCGGCCGAGGCGGTGCGCGTCCGCGCGCACGGGGCGGGCCTGGGTGTTCGGCAGGGTCGGCATGCTGGGCTCCCGTTCTGTTTTCTGGCGGGGGCCTTGCATCCTGGCCCCCGAATGTTCTCTTTGTGGGCCAACGGCGCGGGCCGGGAAGAGTTACCGCCGGCCCGGGGGCGATGCCAGGGGGAATGGATGCGCACCGAGTTTACCGCGGAGCAGCTCGCCGATCCCGAGATCCGGGAGTCGAACAAGATCCTGCGGACCTGCGTGCATTGTGGGTTCTGCACGGCCACCTGCCCCACCTTCGTCCTGCTGGGCGACGAGCTGGATAGCCCGCGCGGGCGCATCTACCTCATCAAGGACATGCTGGAATCCGGCCGTGCGGCCTCTGAGCAGGAGGTGCGGCACGTGGACCGCTGCCTCTCCTGTCTCTCCTGCATGACGACCTGTCCGAGCGGGGTGCACTACATGCACCTCGTCGACCACGCGCGACACCATATCGAGGAAACCTACCAGCGGCCGCTCATGGAGCGGGCGATCCGGGGCGTGCTGGCGCTGGTGCTGCCGCGGCCAGGGCTGTTCCGGGCGGCGCTGATCGGCGCGCGGCTGGCGCGGCCGCTGCGCGGGCTGTTCGGCGGCGCCTCGATGACGGCGAAGCGGCTGCGGGCGATGCTGGACCTGGCGCCGGCCGCGCTGCCGCCCGCGGGCAATTCAGCGCGGGCGACGGTGCATCGGGCGGAGGGCCACCGCCGCGGGCGGGTCGCTCTACTGACGGGCTGCGCGCAGACGGTGCTCGCGCCCTCCATCAACGAGGCGACGATCCGGCTGCTGACGCGAATGGGCCTCGACGTGGTGGTGACCGCCGGTCAGGGCTGCTGCGGCGCGCTGACGCACCACATGGGACGGCAGGAGGGTTCCCACGCGCAGGCACGGGCCAATATCGAGGCCTGGGCAGCGGAAGCGGAAGGCGAGGGGCTGGACGCGGTGGTGATCAACGCCTCGGGCTGCGGGACCACGGTGAAGGATTACGGCCATATGTTTCGCGAGGCCGAGCCGGTGCTGCGCGACCGCGCGGCGCGCATCGCGGGGCTGGCGAAGGATGTTTCCGAGGTGCTGGCGCGCTTCGACTACGCGCCGCTGCGGGACCGGCCGGGGCTGGCCGTCGCGTATCACGCCGCCTGCTCGCTCCAGCACGGGCAGGGGATCACGGCGGTGCCGAAGACGCTGCTGGAACGCGCGGGCTTCGAGGTTCGCACCCCGGCCGAGGCGCATCTCTGCTGCGGCAGCGCGGGCACCTACAACATCCTCCAGCCGGAAATCGCGGGGCGGTTGCGGGAGCGGAAGCTGGAGAACCTGCAGCGCACGGGAGCGGACCTTGTGGCGTCCGGGAATATCGGCTGCCTGACGCAGCTCGGCGGCGACGGGCTGCCGCTGGCGCACACGGTGGAACTGCTGGACTGGATGGCCGGAGGGCCGGCTCCGCCCGCGGTGGAGGCGGCGCGGGCGCGGCGGGCCGCCGCACGAGTGGCGGCGGAATGAGGCGGCTGGTCCTTCTCGCGGTCCTTGCGGCGGGCGGGGCTGGCGCGCAGGTGCTGCCGACGCCCGGCGCGGGGCCGGGGATTGGGCCGGCCGTGCCGCCGCTCGCCAGTCCGATGCCACGCGCGGGGGCGGCCGAAGCGCGGCGGGCAGAGTTGGACCGGCTGCTGGACGCGCTCGTCCAGGCGCCGGACGAGGCCGCGGCGGCGCCGATCCAGGCGCGCATCCAGGCGCTGTGGGCCGAGGGCGGTTCCCCGGCCGTGGGGCTGCTGCTGCGGAAGGGACTGCGGGCGCTCGGCGCGAACGAGGCGGGCGACGCGGTGGAGGATCTCGACGCCGCGATCACGCTGCAACCGCACTTTCCGGAATCCTGGGTGCTGCGGGGCCAGGCCCAGGCGGCGGCGGGGGACCGGGCGGCGGCGGCCTCGGACCTGCGGGAGGCGCTGCGGCTGGAGCCGCGGCACTTCGGCGCGCTGGTGGCGCTCTCCGAGTTGCAGGAAGAGGCTGGGGATTTGGCCGGCGCGCTGCGGAGCCTCGATGCGGCGCTCGCGATCAATCCGTGGTTGCCGGGCGGGGCGCAGCGGCGGCGGGAGCTGTCACGCCGGGCCCTGGGGGATCAGACCTGAGGCATACGGGCGCAACGGCCGGATGGCCCTGTGCCCGCCCGGCGCGCGAGATGGCGGCATGAGCAACGCAGCCGAACCCCTGATCGACCATGACCCTGGCGAGGAGGCGCTGTGGGCGGCCCTGCTTCGACGGGAGCCCCTGCCCGGGCGCTTCTACGCGGTGACGACGCAGGGGGTGGTCTGCCGCCTCGGCTGCCCCGCCCGGCCGCCCCTGCGGCGGAACGTGCGCTTCTTCGGCAGCGTGGCGGAGGCGGTCTCGGCGGGTTTCCGCCCCTGCCTGCGCTGCGACCCGCAGGGGGAGAGGGCGCGGATCCATGCCGCCGCCGCCCGCGCGGCCTGCGCCGATATCGAAGCGGCCCTTGCGGAGAGCGAGGCGGTGCCGCCGCTTGCCGCCCTGGCCGCGCGCGCCGGCTATGCGCGCCACCACTTCCTGCGGCTGTTCCGCGAGATGACGGGGGTGACGCCCGCTTCCTACGCGGCGGCGCTGCGGGCCCGGCGGCTCGGCGAGGCGCTGGCCTCGGGGGAGCGCGTGGCCGATGCCGTCGCTGATGCCGGATTCGGTAGCGAGAGCCGGGTTTACGAGGACGGCGCGCGGGTGCTGGGGATGACGCCGGGCGCCGTGCGGCGCGGGGGCGCGGGCGAGGTGATCCGCACGGCCTTCGGGAGGAGCGCGCTCGGCCCCCTGATGGTGGGGATGACCGACCGCGGGGTTTGCTCGATCGAGTTCGGGGAGGACGAGGCCGCACTCCGGGAAGGGCTGGCCGCGCGCTTCCCGGCGGCGCGGATCGAGCCGGCGGACGAGACGGCGTCCGAGGCGGTGGCGCGCGTGCTGGCCTGGGTGGAGGAGCCGCGCGGGGCGCTGGACCTGCCGCTCGACCTGCGCGGCACCGCTTTCCAGAAGCGGGTCTGGGAGGCGCTCCGCCTCATCCCCACTGGCGGCACGGTGGACTACGCGGAGCTGGCGGCGCGGCTGGGGATGGCGCGAGGGGCGCGGGCCGTGGCGCGTGCCTGTGCGGGCAACGGAGTCGCGCTCGCCGTTCCATGCCACCGCGTTGTCGGGCGGGACGGGGCCCTACGGGGCTATCGCTGGGGCATAGCGCGGAAGGCGGCGCTACTTCGCCGGGAAGGGACGGGACGGGGCTGAGCTCCCGCTTTCTATTGCAGGTTAAATCTACGAGTCTCTGCGGCTGCGCTGGCTTCTCGCGCCCCCGCGCGCAGGGTTGTCCGTCTGGCGGACGAGGTCCCCTTTCGCGCTTGTTAGCCTGCCCGCCCCAAAGCTGATGCGAGTGCGCAACAGTATGAACGCAACTTAAAGAGGAAGGTGCCCGAGACGGGGTTGTAGGCGGAAAAACGTTTGGGCCTTATCACCAAGCGATCGATAAAGAGGCGTCATTACAAGGTTCTGAGTGGGCTTGGTGGCATCACGCGTTCTTGAAATGCAATTGTCGCGTGCACGAAACAGGCTCTCTCGGGGAACGTTGAACACGCGCCCGCTGCCGGGGTTCTTCCCGGCCGGTGGAGGAGGAGGAGGCGCCGGTGCTTCGGCATTCGACCTATGACGACCCGTTCCGCAGGCGCGCGGCACGGCCGAGGCGTGAGGCAGCGATCGATCGCTTCCCCGACCTCGAACTGGAGCCCTATGATCCGACCCTTCCCTGGGAACAATGGACGGAGGAGCAGCGCATGGGCGCCGCCGTCCTCAATGCCGTCCGGGCGCTGCTCCTGGTCACGGTCTTCGGCTGCGCGGCGGCCTTCGCCGTGATGCTCTGGCGGATTTTCATGACCGCCTGAGCCAGGGCCAACCGAATCTCGGTGGACGCCTCAGCGCGGCGTCAGGTTCTCAGTACCGATCGCGCTGCTGCCGACCAGGGTCCACTGGCCGGACATGCCACCATCAGGGGCAACCTCGTAGATGCTCATGCCCGGGCGGTCTCCGATGACGAAGCCGACGGAGAAGATGGGGCCGACGGACATGGCGTAGCCCTCGACCTGCGCCTGCCCGATCTGCCAGCGCACGCGCCAGGAAGCGAGGCCGACCTGCTGGATGGTCATCATGCCCGTATAGCTGGAGCCGTCCGGGTTCGTGCCGTTCACCTCGTAGCTGCCGTTCCGCTGGGCCTTGGCCGGAGAGGCCAGGCCGGCCAGGAGAAGCAGCCCGAGGGCCGGGGCCAGGAGCGCGGAGCGGAGGGAGGGCGCGAGGCGCTTCATCGGGAATTCCGTCGTTTTCAGGGCAGGCGCGCCTCTTAGCCCTCCTGCGCCGCTCATTCCACTATCGCCACGCGGAGCGCGTTGGTGGTGCCGGGGGTGCCGAAGGGGACGCCGGCGACGACCACCACCTCATCGCCGCGCGTGGCGAAGCCTTCCGCGGCGGCGGCGCGGACGCCCTTGGCGACCATGTCGCTCATGCTCGCAGGTTCCTTGCCCGGCACGGGATGCACGCCCCAGACGAGGGCGAGGCGGCGGGCGGTCTCCTCGCTGGCGGTCAGGCCGATGATCGGCGGCGTTGGACGCTCCCGTGCCACGCGCAGCACGGTGCTCCCCGTCGAGGTGAAGCAGGCGATGGCCTCGGCCTCAATTGTGGTGGCCACCTGGCGGGCGGCGGCGGCGATGGCGTCCGAGGAGGTGTGGCGCGGCTCGGGGCGGGCGGCGTCGGTCATGGAGCGCCAGCCCGGGTCCTGCTCGGTGCGGGCGATGATGCGGTCCATGATGTTCACGGCCTCGTAGGGGTACTGGCCGGCGGCCGTCTCGGCGGAGAGCATCACGGCGTCGGCGCCGTCGAAGACCGCCGTGGCCACGTCGCTCGCCTCGGCGCGAGTGGGCGTGGGGGCGCTGATCATGCTCTCGAGCATCTGCGTCGCGACCACGACGGGAATGCCGCGGGTCCGGGCGCCGCGGATGATGCGCTTCTGGATGAGGGGCACCTCCTCGGGCGGGCATTCCACGCCAAGGTCGCCGCGGGCGACCATGACGGCGTCGGCGAGGTCCAGGATCTCGTCCATGTGCTCGACGGCCTGGGGCTTCTCCATCTTCACCATGATCCAGGCGCGGCCGGCGGCGATCTCCTTCGCCTCCGCCACGTCCTCGGGGCGCTGGACGAAGGAAAGGCCGATGAACTCGACGCCCTGCTCCAGCACGAAGGCGAGGTCGGCGCGGTCCTTCTCGGTCAGCGCGGGGATGGGGAGTGCGACGTCCGGCACGTTCACGCCCTTCCGGTCCGAGAGGGCGCCGCCGACGAGCACCTCGGTTTCCAGATGGTCCTCCCGCTGACGGGTGACGCCTAGGCGGAGCTTGCCGTCGTCCAGCAGGAGGCTGGTGCCGATACGGGCGGCGGAGATGATCTCGGGGTGGGGGAGCTGGACGCGGCGGACGTCGCCGGGAACGGGGGAGAGGTCGAGGCGGAAGGGCTGCCCGGGCTGGAGCTGCACGCGCCCGCCCGCGAACTTACCGACGCGGAGCTTGGGCCCCTGCACGTCCGCGAGGATGCCGATCGGGCGGCCGGTGCGGCGCTCGAGGTCTCGGATGGTCGCGATCCGCGCCGCGTGGTCGTCATGCGAGCCGTGCGAGAAGTTGAGGCGGAAGATGTCGGCGCCGGCGCGGAAGAGGCGTTCGATCACCTCCGGGCTGCTGCTGGCGGGACCGAGGGTCGCGATCATCTTCGTGCGGCGGCGGCGGCGGATGGCGATCTTGGGGGCCAAGCGGGGCGCTCCTGCAGGGGCGGCGGTCGGGAGAAGGGTGTCGGGGGCGACCTCCATGATGCGGGCCACCTCCTCCACCCGTTCGGGCGGGATGCGACGCCACTGCGAAACGGCGGCGGTGGAGATGCCGAGGCCGGTGGCGATGCGGGTGACCGCACCGCGCCGGGCGAGAAGGGTTTCGAGAGCTTGGTCGCGCATGCCACGAAGTTAGTGATGTTAAGCTGTCTGCGCGAGGGAGTGGATGACCTTAGTTTTGTTAAGGATTTGGGAAGGCGGGCATTTCCCTGCGCGCTGGGAGCCGGGAGAAAGCCCCACGGCTCCCAGGCTCTTTCTTCAGGCGGCGGATGCGCCCGACCGGCGCTTGCGCACCATGGCCAGGCCGAGAAGCCCCAGACCGAACAGCGCCATTGAGGCGGGTTCCGGCACGGCGACCGGGCCAATGCTGCCGAAGGCGATATCGCTGACCGCGTTCGACCCGAAGCCACCCAGGAAGGTGGCCGCACCGGTGGCCAGGTTGATCGTGTAGAGGCCGGTTCCACCGGTCAGGCTGGTGAGCGAGGCGAGGGCCTGGCCGGAGAGGCCGTCGATGTCGAAGCCGATGCCGCTGGAGGAGAAGCTCAGGCCGAGCGAGCCGATGGTGCTGAGCGTGCCGTTGTTCGGCGGATTCTGGAGGACCAGGGAACCCGTCGCCGCGTCGATGCCGTAGAGCATGGTGGCGGTGACCGTGCCCGGAACCTGGTTCGTATAGGCGACTGCCGTCATGTTCGGGTTGGCGCCGGCATTGGCGTCGGCTGGCGCGTAGGCGAGCGTCCCGTCGATGGTGGTGGCGCCGGTCGTTGGGTTCACGCGCAGGTTCTGGTCGGTGGCGGTGACGACGCGGATCGCGTCGGGCACCGGGTTGAAGGCCATGCCGAAGTCGAGGTTGCCGCTGTTCACGGGAATGCCGGGCCCCGCCACGCGCGTCGCCGCCCCGCTGGCGGTATCGATGGTGAAGAGGCCACCGGACTGGCCGATCGCGTAGAGCTGCCCGTTGGAAGGGCGCACATCGATGCCGCGGATGGCCTCACCATTCAGGCCGCTGATGCTCAGCGTTGAGGTGACGGCGGATGGGGCAGCCGAATCGAAGCCGATGAGGGTGTTCGACCCGGCCAGGCCGATGATCGGCGCGGCGGTGGCGGCGGAACCGGTCGCTGTCAGGACGAGGAAGGATCCGAGGGTCAGCGCATGGCGGAAGGAGGGTGCCCGGACGGAACGCGTGAGTCTCGACGGATGCATGGTGGTGCCTCTCGGTTGTCGGCAGCCGGGTTCGGCCCAGGCTGCTCGGCAGGCCTTGCAGCAAACACTGTGCCTGAAATTAAAAAACTGTAATTGCGTGATATAATCATTCATCTCCTGCGAGGTGTTAATTTTCCTGACAGAAAAGAAAACATTGAATGCGCCGGCGTTACGTCCGGATGCGACACGAAATTATCAAATTGGTGCGGAATTAGCGAGTTGTAGCAGGAATTTCCGGAAATTCTTCGGCCTGGCTGCTTGGTATCTTTTCCGTGCAGCGAAGATCTGATGGGAATGCAGCACGGTTTTTACAAAAAGCTATCTGTGCTGCGAAAATTGCAGCTCGTTCATGTTTCGAGCGGGCGGAACCCTTGCGCGTGGGTCGGAAACAATCTTCCGTGCAGGGGCGTTCCGAGCAGGAATGGCCCCGCGCAACAGGCTGGCTCAGGGACGGGCTGCGGCCGGGGTTCCGGCGATGATAACGGCGCGGAAGTCGTTCACGTTGGTCAGGGTCGGGCCGGTGACCACGAGGTCGTCCAGGCCGGAAAAGACGTCATGGCTGCGATGGGCGAGGAGCGCCCCGCGTGGATCGATGCCGGCGGCGGTGCTGCGGGCGAGGGTGTCGGGGCCGGCAACGGCGCCCGCGTTGCTCTCCGAACCGTCGATGCCGTCCGTGTCCGCCATGAGGGACCAGATGCCGGGGTGGCCGGCGAGCGCCACGGCGAGGCCGAGCAGGCATTCGCCGTTGCGGCCACCGGCGCCCTTCGCCTCGCCGAGGGTGACGGTGGTTTCGCCGCCGGAGAGGAGGACGGCCGGGGCGCGCAGCGGGTGGCCGTGGGCCGCGACGGAGCGGGCGATGCCGGCGAGAAGGGTGCCGGCCTCCCGCGCCTCGCCTTCCAGGGCATCGCCGAGGATGAGGGGGGTGAGGCCGATGGCCTCCGCCTCCTTCGCGGCGGCCTGGAGGGCCATGAGGGGGGTGGCGATGAGGCGGTACTCGGCGCGGGCGAGGCGGGCGTCGCCGGGCTTGGGGGTTTCCTCGGCGGCGGCGTCGAGATGGGCACGGACATGGTCCGCCAGCGGGATGGCGTAGCGGGCGACGATCCTCTGCGCGTCGGCGAAGCTGGTGGGGTCGGCCACGGTGGGGCCCGAGGCGATGGCGATGGGGTCGTCGCCAGGTACGTCGGAGATGGCGAGGGTCACCACGCGCGCGGGGTGGGCGGCGGCGGCGAGGCGGCCACCCTTGATGGCCGAGAGGTGCCGGCGCACCGCGTTCATCTCGTTGATCGTGGCGCCGCAGGAGAGGAGGGCGCGGTTGACGGCCTGCTTGTCCGCCAGCGTCAGCCCGGGGGCGGCCAGGGGCATGAGGGCGGAGCCGCCGCCGGAGATGAGGGCGAGGACGAGGTCGTTCTCGGTCAGGCCCTGCACCATGGCCAGGATGCGGGCGGCGGCGGCCTCCCCGGCGGCGTCGGGCACGGGGTGGGAGGCCTCGACCACCTCGATGCGTGCGGTGCGGACGGCGTGCCCGTACCGGGTGACGACGAGGCCGGTGAGGGGGGTGTCGGGCCAGGCGGCCTCCACCGCCGCGGCCATGACGGCGGCAGATTTTCCGGCGCCGACGACGATCACGCGGCCGCCGGAGCCGAGGGCGGGTGGCTCGGGCAGGTGGGCGGCAAGGATGGTGCGGGGATCGGCGCTGGCGATGGCGGCGTCGAGCAGGCGGCGGAGCGCGGCGCGCGCCGCGGTGTCGTCCCAGTTCCCGGGTTGCGCGTCCATGCTCTCTCTCCTGGCGTCGGCGGCATCTTCACCGGGCGGGCGGTGCGGGCAAGCCCACCGGGTGAAATGGCCCGCGGGCTTGCCGCGAGGGCGGGGCTGTGGAATTCGCTGGGGGAAGCGGCCCCGCCGCGCCGAACAGGAAGAGGAAGGCCCAGGAACCATGCGACGCCACCGGATCGCCGCCATCCCCGCTGACGGCATCGGCAAGGAGGTCATCCCCGCCGGGTTGCGCGTGCTGGAGGCTCTGGCCAAACGGGACGGCGGCTTCGCCTTCGATGTCGAGACGCTGCCCTGGGGCAGCGACTACTACCGCCAGACCGGCGCGATGATGCCGGAGGACGGGCTGGAGACGCTGCGCGGCTTCGACGCCATCTATTTCGGCGCGGTGGGCGACCCGGACCTGCCGGACAGCATCACGCTCTGGGGTTTGCGCCTGAAGATCTGCCAGGGCTTCGACCAGTACGCGAACATCCGCCCGACACGGGTGCTGCCGGGGCTGACGAGCCCGCTGCGCGCGGTGGAGCCCGGCGACATCGACTGGGTGATCGTGCGGGAGAACTCCGAGGGCGAGTATGCCGGCCACGGCGGCCGGGCCCATCGCGGGCATCCGGAAGAGGTGGCGACCGAGACCTCCATCTTCACCCGCGCGGGGGTGGAGCGGATCATGCGGGTGGCCTTCGACATCGCGCGCGCGCGGCCGCGGAAGCTGCTGACGGTGGTGACGAAGTCCAACGCCCAGCGCCACGGCATGGTCATGTGGGACGACATCGCGGCCGAGGTGGCGAAGAACTACCCGGACGTGACCGTGGAGAAGGAGCTGGTGGACGCGATGGCCGCGCGGATGGTGAGGAAGCCCGCGAGCATCGACACGGTGGTGGCGACCAACCTGCACGCGGACATCCTCTCGGACCTCGCGGGGGCGGTGGCAGGGTCGCTCGGCGTGGCGCCGACGGCGAATCTCGATCCCTCCCGCCGCGCACCCTCGATGTTCGAGCCGATTCACGGCTCGGCCTTCGACATCATGGGCAAGGGCATCGCCAATCCCGTCGCGACCTTCTGGACGGGGGCGATGATGCTCGAGCACCTCGGGGAGCCCGCGGCGGCGGCGGCGCTGATGACCGCCGTGGAGCGCGTCTGCGCCGACGGCGTGTTCACGGCGGATCTCGGCGGCACGGCGGATACCGAGACGGTGACGCGGGCCGTCGTCGCGGCGATCGAGGGCGCGAACAAGGCGGGGTGAGCGGGCGCGGATGGGGCTGACGCCCGGCGCGGGGCGGTCCACACTCCCCGGTAACGAAGAACCGGGAGAGACCATGTCCAAGCTGCCCCGCCGCGCGATCTTCGCGGCACCGCTGGTGCTGGCGCCGCCGGCCGTCCGCGCGCAGGCCCAGGCGTTTCCTAACCGGCCGATCACCGTCACCGTGCCCTTCACGGCGGGCGGGCCGACCGATGTCATCTCGCGCCTCGTGGCGGAGGGGATGGCAAAGGACCTCGGCCAGACCGTCGTGGTGGAGAACGTGACGGGGGCGGGCGGCACGATCGCCGCCGCCCGCGTCGCTAATGCCCGGCCGGATGGCTACACGCTGCTTTCGCACCACATCGGGCACGCGACGAGCGCGACGCTTTACCGGACGCTGCCCTACAACGTGGAGACCTCCTTCGCGCCGCTCGGCCTCGTCTCGGACGCCGCGATGACGATCGTGGCGCGGCCGGATTTCCCGGCGAACGACCTCGTGGGCTTCATGGCCGAGGTGAAGCGGCAGGGCGACAAGCTGAACCTCGCGCATTCCGGGCTGGGCGGCGCGAACCAGCTCTGCGGGATGCTTCTTCAGCATGCGGCGGGGACGGCGCTGACCACCGTGGTGTTCCGCGGCTCCGCGCCCGTACTGACGGAGATGATGGCGGGGCGCATCGACGTGTTCTGCGATCAGGCGACGAACACGGCGCCCTTTATCCGCGACAACCGGGTGAAGTCCTACGCGGTGACGCTCGACCGCCGGGCGGAGGGGCTGGACCTTCCGACGACCGCGGAGGCCGGGCAGCCGGCGATCGCGATGAGCACCTGGCACGGGCTCTATGCGCCGGCGGGCACGCCGGAGCCGGTCCAGGAGCGGCTATCGGCGGCGATCCGCGCGGCGCTGCGGGAGGAGCGGCTGAAGCAGCGCTTCGCGGAGCTGGTGACGGAGGTGGCGACGCCCGAGCAGGCGACGCCGGCCTTCCACCGACGGCACCTGGCGGCGGAGGTTGCGCGGTGGCGGCCGATCATTCAGGCGGCGAATGTCTATGCCGACTGAGGCGCGGCCGCTCACGGGCGGCTGCCATTGCGCGGATTGCCGGCGGGCGGCCGGGGCGCCGATGGTCGCCTGGTTCAGCGTGGCGCCGGAGGATTTCCGCGTGGTGGCCGGCGAGATGCGGCGCTACGCCTCAAGCGCGCGGGCTGAACGCGGGTTCTGCGGGGATTGCGGCACGGCGCTGACCTATGCCGCGCATGATTCGCCGGGCGAGATCGACGTGACGACCGCGAGCCTGGATGATCCGGCGCTGATGCCACCGGAGGACCATGTGCAGTTCGGTTCGCACCTGCCCTGGGTGGTGCCGGGGGATGGGCTGCCGAGGTTCCGGGGGAGCCGGGCCGAGGGGCAGCGCGAGGAGTAGCGCGAGCGCGGCCGCGTCCCCATTTCGATGCGGACCGAGGAGGTTCCGACATGACCGAGATCGACGACAAGACGCGCACGGAGCTTGAGGCCGCGGCCTTCCGTCGGCTGGTGGAGCACCTGCGCGAGCGGACCGACGTGCAGAACATCGACCTGATGAACCTCGCCGGTTTCTGCCGGAACTGCCTCTCGCGCTGGTACCGCGAGGCGGCGGAGGGGCAGGGGATCGCGCTGCCCGATCCGGAGGCGCGGGAGATCGTCTACGGCATGCCCTACAAGGAGTGGCAGGCGAAGCACCAGCGCGAGGCGACGGCCGAGCAGAAGGCGGCTTTTGCCGCGGCAAATCCGGGGCACTGAGCGCGCGTGACAGCGGTGATCGCGAGCCTGACGCTGCCTTTCGATCAGGTCTTTGACCGCGGGTTCCGCGGGCCGCTCATCAAAGGGCTGCTCGGTGCGGTGCTCGCGCTGGCGGGACTCATCTGGCTGTCCTCCTGGGGCGTGGCGGCGCTGGCGGGCGGGACAGGGTGGCTGGCGACCGCCGCGGAGGTGCTGGGGGGCGTGGCCGCGCTGTTCGCCGCCTTCTGGCTCTTCGTGCCCTTCGCGCTGGCCATAGCCGGGCTGTTCCTCGACGAGACGGCAGCGGCGGTAGAGCGGCGGCACTATCCGGGGCTGCCGCCGCCGCACGGGGCCTCGCTGGCGGCGCAGGGCGTGTTCAACGTGACGCTGGCGCTGAAGGTGCTCGCGCTGAACATCGTACTGTTGCCGCTCGCGCTGCTGGTGCCGTTCGTGGGCGGCGTGCTGCTCTGGCTCGTGGCGGCGATCTCGCTTGGGCACGGGCTGTTTGAGGGGGTGGCGCAGCGGCGGCTGACGGTCGCGCAGGCGCGGGTGCTGCGGAAGCGGCGCGAGTTCTCCGTCCTCGCGGTGGGTGCCGTGATGGCGGCGCTGGCGGTGGTGCCCTTCGCAAACCTGCTCGTGCCGGTGCTCGGGACCGCCGCGATGACGCATCTGCTGCACCGGGGGGCGGATGGGCCCGTGGCCTGAGCGCCACGCCGTTCCCGAAGGGTTCCCTCCGCGCGCCGGGGGGCATTGAGGCGGGCAGGGAGGAAGGGGTAAGACCCCCCGCTCCACCCGAGGGGGGAATGGTGGATCGGCGGAATACCGCCGGCAGCCCCGCCGCGCCGGCTCGCGACCGAACCCCCTTATCGCCTTCCGACCAGAAGCACCGAGAGATCCATGTCCGACGTACCCTTCGACATCGACGATGAGGCTGCCGCGAGCCGTGAGAGGCAGAAGGCCGATCCGGACCCCGACGTGGGCGGCATCGCGGCCGACCGGCTACGCTCGATCATCGAGCGGGTGGAGCGGCTGGAAGAGGAGCGCAAGGCGCTCGCCGACGACATCAAGGACATCTTCATGGAGGGCAAGAGCGCCGGCTTCGACGTGAAGGTGATCCGGCAGATCATCCGCATTCGGAAGCAGGAGCCGGCGGAGGTGGAGGAGCAGGAGACGCTGCTCGACCTCTACCGCCGCGCGCTCGGCATGTGAGACGGCCGCTGCTCCGGTCATCTCGCCGGGGCAGCGATCCGCGCGGAGGGCGATGCCTGGAAAGGCGGCGAGTCCTTCGCCCAGCGCCGGTGCGCTGATCATCATACAAGGTTCATGGCGTTATTTTTCAGGGGCTTGGCGTCCAGATCGGCCGTCGCGGTCCTGATCCCCGTGTGGTGCAACGATCCCGCGTCTGTCACCTCTCCGCCCCATCGCTGATCGGGCGATAACGGCCTCCGGGCCGCGAGCGAGGTGCTGATATGCGATTGATTTCACTCCACACTGCTCTGCTGGCCCTTGGCGGCCTGGCCTGCGCCACCTCGGCCGGCGCGGCGCCGCTGCTGCTGGCGACGGGCACGCTGACCGGAAGCGCGGCAGGCGCGAACGCCGACCTTTCGGGGCTGACGGGGACGCTCGAGAACGGCCTGCCCGCCAATATCCTGGGCGGCACGGGCTCGGGCATCGCCTATGCCGGCGGGAACACCTTCATCGCGGTTCCGGACCGCGGGCCGAACGCCACGCCCTATGCCTCCGGCGTGGACGACACCGTTTCCTACGTCCCGCGGTTCAACACGATCACCATGAACCTCGCGCCGGCGACGAGCGGGAGCCTGCCTTTCGCGCTGACGCCGACGCTGCAGTCTACGACGCTGCTCTCGAGCCGCACGCCCCTCGCCTACGGCACCGGCGCGGGCATCGCCACGAACAGCGGCGCGCCGCTCGGCTCGGGCGTGCCGGCCGGGAACACGCCGACGGTGAACTACTTCAGCGGGCGGTCGGACAATTTCGATCCGGCGGTGCCGAATTCGGGGAACCCCAACAACGCGCGACTTGATCCCGAGGGCGTGCGTGTTTCGAACGATGGCCGGAGCGTCTTCGTCTCGGACGAGTACGGCCCCTATGTCTATCAGTTCGACCGGCAGACCGGCGAGCGGATCCGGTCCTACGCGCTGCCGGCCAATCTCGACGTGTCCAACCTCAGCCCGGTCGGGCAGACGGAGATCGATGGCAACCCCGTCGGGCGCGTCGCCAACAAGGGGATGGAGGGGCTGGCGATCACGCCCGATGGCAAGACCCTCGTCGGCATCATGCAGGCGGGGCTGGAGCAGGACACCGCCAGCCCCAAGCTGCTCCGCATCGTCACCGTGGACGTCGCCACCGGCGCGACGCACGAGTACGGCTATCTTCTCCACGGCGGCAGCGGGGTGAGCGAGATCGTCGCGATCAACGACCACCAGTTCCTGGTGGACGAGCGCGACGGGAAGGGGCTGGGCGACAACTCGAATGCCAAGGTGAAGACGGCCTACGAGATCGATCTCGCGGGCGCGCAGGACATCACGGGCCTGACGGGGAACGCGGCCGCGGCTCTTGCGGTGCCGTCGCGGCAGGTGGCGGACTTCGTGTCGCTGCTCTCGAGCCAGCTCGGGCTCACGCCCGCGCAGATCCCGTCGAAGATCGAGGGCTTCGCCTTCGGGAGCGACGTTTCCTACAACGGCTCGACCCTGCACACGCTCTATGTCGCGAACGACAACGACTTCCTGCCGGGAAGCTCGGGGCCGAACACGTTCTACGTCTTCGGCCCGACGGACGCGGACCTGTTCGGCAACTTCGTCCAGCAGGGCTTCACCGCCGTACCCGAGCCGGCCTCGCTGGGGCTTTTCGGGATCGGTCTGGCGACGCTGCTGACCACGCGCCGCCGGCAGCGTCGGGAGGGCTGAACCGGGCCTCGCCGCCGCCCGCACAGGGCGGCGGCCCAAGGGCTTAGGAGTTCAGGGGCTCAGGAGTAGAGCCCGGCGATATCGGCCGCGTGGCGCTCCAGCACTACGCGGCGCTTCACCTTCATCGTGGGGGTCAGCATACCGTTCTCCACGGTGAAAGGTTCAACGACGGCGCATTTGCGCACCCGCTCGATGCCTGAAAGCTTGCCGTTGATCCGCTGGACCGCGCGCTCGGCGGCGCCGGGGGCGGCGTTCTCGGCGGGGACGACGAGGGCGACGATGCTGGGCCGGCCCTCACCGGCGATGACGGCCTGGGCGATCTCGGGCTCGGCCATCAGCAGGCCCTCGATGCGCGCTGGGCTAACCATGTCGCCGCCGAGCGTCTTGATGAAGTCCCGCTTGCGGTCGGTGATGGTCAGGCGGCCGGTCTCGTCGATGGTGCCGACATCGCCCGTGTGGAGCCAGGGCTCGCTCTCGCCGGGGGGGATGGCGAGGGTGCGGGCGGTGGAGGCGGGGTCGGCCCAGTAGCCATCCATGACGAGGCCGCCGCGGACGAGCAGCTCGCCGTCCTCGGCGATGCGGGCTTCGACGCCCGTGACGGGCAGGCCGACGGTGCGGCGGCGGTTCTCCCAGGGGAGGTTGACGGCGATGACGGGGCCGGCCTCGGTCTGGCCGTAGCCCTGCAGCACATTGATGCCGAGGGCGAGGAAGAAGCCCGAGAGGTCCGGGTCCAGCCTTGCACCGCCGGAGACGATGGCGACGAGGCGCTTGCCGAAGCGGGCGCGGATCTTGGCGCGGACGAGGCGGTCCAGCACCGCGTCCTGCAGGCGTTCGAGGATGTTCAGTGGCGGGCCGTCCATCTTGCGGAGGCCGAGGGCGAGGGTGCGCTCGAAGAGGGCGCGGTTGAGGGGCTTCGCCTTCTCCAACCCTGCCAGGATGCGGCCGCGCAGCACCTCGAAGAGGCGGGGGACGGCGGTGACGAGGGCGGGCTCGATCTCCTGGAACTCGGCGGCGATGCGGTCGGCCCCGCGGGAGAAGACGATCTCGATCCCGTAGGAGGGGAGGAGGGAGCCGCCGACCGTGTGCTCGTAGGCGTGGGAGAGGGGCAGGAAGGAGAGGTAGCAGGCGCCGGACCATTCGAGGCCGAGCTGCTGGATGAGCGGAAGGACGCCCTTGCGGTTGGCGAGCATGGCGCGGTGGGGGAGCATGACGCCCTTAGGCGCGCCGCCGGTGCCGGAGGTGTAGATCAGGCAGGCAAGGCGGCCTTCCGGGATGTGCTGCACCTCCGCAACCAGCATGGCGAGGTCGCCGGGATCGGCCGAGAGGGCGGCCCAGGAGACGGTGTCCGGCGCCTCCTCTATGCAGATGAGGAGGTCGAGGCCGTCGGGCCCCGCGGCCTCGCGCAGGCGCGCAGCGAGGCGGGCGGAGGAGACGATGGCGGCCCGCGCGCCACTATCGCGCAGGATATGGGCGTGGTCGGCCACCGTGTTGGTCGTGTAGGTCGGCACCGTGACGGCGCCGATCGCCATGATGGCGTTGTCGGCGATGAGGAATTCTGGGCGGCTGTCGCTGACGAGCGCCACGCGGTCCCCGGGCGAGACGCCGCGGGCGCGGAGTCCGGCGGCGATGCTGGCAACCGCGAGGGCGAAGTCGCGCCAGGTCGTGCTTCGCCACGCGCCGCCGGACCAGTGGCGGATCATGGGGCGGGTGGGGTTGCGGGCGGCCAGGCCCAGCATCATCCCGGGCAGGCTGGTCCAGGCGGGCGCTTCCTGAATCGTCTCTCTCCTGGTGTCGTGCTTGGGGCTCGACGCGCCGTGACCTTGGCTCGCACGGCCCGGGGCATATATCGGCAGGGAGCACACCGAATCCACAAGGCGCCCCGTCCGAATGAAGTCGCATCCGTCCGTTTTCCCTGGCGACCCCCCTCCGCGCGACACGGAGGCCCGCCTGGGGGCGGCGCCCATGGCCGAGGCCCTGCCGGAATGGGACCTCCGCGACCTCTATGAGCGCCCGGACGACCCACGGTTGGTGGCGGACCTTGAGGGGGCGGAGCGGGCGGCCCGCGCCTTCGAGGCGGCCCATGCCGGGCGGCTCGGCTCGCTTTCCGGGGATGCGCTGGAGGCGGCGCTGCGCGAGTACGAGCGGCTGGAGGAGGTGCTGGGGCGGGTGATGTCCTACGCGCAGCTGCTGTTCAGCGCGGACGCGCAGGATGCCGGGAACGGGCGCTTCTACCAGACCATGCAGGAGCGGGTGACGGTCATCGGCAGCCACCTGCTGTTCTTCACGCTGGAGCTGAACCGGCTGGACGACACCTTCCTCGAGGGGCGGATGGCCGGTTCCCGCGCGCTGGCGCGCTGGCGGCCCTGGCTGCGGGACCTTCGCGTGTTCCGCCCGCACCAGCTCTCGGACGAGGCGGAGAAGCTGCTGCACGAGAAGGAGGTGACCGGGCGATCCGCCTGGAACCGGCTTTTCGACGAGACGATCGCGCATATGCGGGTGCCGGTGACGCGCGTGGGGCGGGAGGAGGAGCTGACGGTCTCGGCCGCGCTGAACCTTCTCTCGGACGGGGACCGTTCGGTCCGCGAGGCGGCGGCGGCGGGGATCTCGAAGGGCTTCGGGGATAATATCCGGCTCTTCTCCCTCATCACGAACACGCTCGCCAAGGACAAGGAGATCGTGGACGGCTGGCGGAACTATCCGCGGCCGGGCACCTCGCGCAACCGCGCGAACATGGTCGAGGACGAGGTGGTGGACGCCCTCGTCGGCGCCGTGGTGGAGAGCTTCCCTCGGCTGTCGCATCGCTACTACGCGATGAAGGCGAAGTGGCTCGGCCTTGAGAAGATGAAGCACTGGGACCGCAACGCGCCGCTGCCGGGCGACGTGGACCGGAACATCCCGTGGTCTGCCGCGCGGGATCAGGTGCTGGGTGCCTATGCCGCCTTCAGCCCGGATCTCGCGGAGATGGGGCGGGACTTCTTCGAGAAGCCCTGGATCGACGCGGCGCTGCGGCCGGGCAAGGCCTCGGGCGCCTTCGCCCACCCGACCGTGCCCTCGGCGCATCCCTACCTGCTGCTGAACTACCACGGGAAGTCGCGGGACGTGATGACGCTGGCCCATGAGCTGGGCCATGGCGTGCACCAGCGGCTGGCGGCGAAGCAGGGCTACCTTATGTCCGGCACGCCGCTGACGCTGGCCGAGACCGCGAGCGTGTTCGGGGAGATGCTGACCTTCCGCGCGATGCTGGACGCGGAGACGAACCCCGCGCGGCGGCGACTGATGCTGGCCTCCAAGGTGGAGGACATGCTG
Organism: Roseomonas aerilata DSM 19363; assembly: GCF_000711725.1. Taxonomy (GTDB): domain Bacteria; phylum Pseudomonadota; class Alphaproteobacteria; order Acetobacterales; family Acetobacteraceae; genus Roseomonas; species Roseomonas aerilata. The sequence continues at coordinate 315,878 of NZ_JONP01000001.1, forward strand.
AACACGGTGGTGCGGCAGATCGCCTTCTACCGCTTCGAGACGCTGGTGCATGACGAGCGGCGGAAGGGCGAGGTTTCCTCCGAGCGGCTGGCCGAGATCTGGATGTCGGTGCAGCACGAAAGCCTCGGGCCGGCCTTCGATTTCACGCCGGATTACGGCGTGTACTGGTCCTACATCCCGCACTTCGTGCACACGCCCTTCTACGTGTACGCCTATGCTTTTGGGGACTGCCTCGTGAACGCGCTCTACGGCGTCTACCAGGACGGGCAGGTGCCGGACTTCGCGCGGAAGTACCTCGACCTGCTGCGCGCGGGCGGCACGCTTCGGCACAAGGAGCTGCTGGCGCCGTTCGGGCTGGATGCCTCCGATCCCGCTTTCTGGAAGCGCGGGCTGGACGTGATCGCGGGCTTCATCGACGAGCTCGAGCGCGCCGATGGCTGATAACCGCGAGAACACGCTGTTCGGCGAGATCCGCCGGATGGCCCGCACCTCGGGTGCGGTGGGCGGCATTGCGGCGCGCGTGGCGGGGGAGCGGTTCCTTGGCCTCAAGACCGACAAGTCCGCCCATGCTGAGGACCTGAAGGCCGTTCTCGGCGGCCTGAAGGGGCCGCTGATGAAGGTGGCGCAGTTCCTCTCGACCGTGCCGAACGCGCTGCCGGAGGAGTACGCGCAGCAGCTTGCTTCCCTGCAGGCGAACGCGCCGCCGATGGGCTGGGCCTTCGTGCGCCGGCGCATGGGCACGGAGCTCGGCCCGGCCTGGGAAACGAAGTTCCGCGAATTCGAGCGGGAGGCGGCGGCCGCGGCCTCGCTCGGGCAGGTTCACCGCGCGACGCTGCCCGACGGGCGCCGCGTGGCCTGCAAGCTGCAGTACCCGGATATGCCGAGCGTGGTGGAGGCCGATCTCCGCCAGCTGCGGATGGCGATGGGCCTTTACGCGCGGATGGACAACACCATCCAGCACGACGAGGTCTATGACGAGTTGCGCGACCGGCTGCGCGAGGAGCTGGACTACGAGCGCGAGGCCGCGCAGATGGCCATGTACGGCATCATGCTGCGCGACACGCCGAGCGTGCACGTGCCGACGCCCGTGCGCGAGCTGACGACGAAGCGCCTGCTGACGATGAGCTGGCTGGACGGGCGCTCCATCCTCACGCGGCTGGAGGAGAATCCGTCGCTCGAGGAGCGGAATGCCTACGCCTCCGCGCTCTTCCACGCTTGGTACGTGCCGCTCTACCGCTACGGTGTGATCCATGGCGACCCGCATCTCGGGAACTACCAGGTGCGGCCGGACGAGGGCGGGATCAACCTGCTGGACTTCGGGGCCATCCGGGTGTTTCCGCCCCGCTTCATCACGGGGACGCTGGCCCTGTATGAAGCAGTGCGGGACGGAGACAACGACAAGGCCGCGCATGCTTTCGAGCTATGGGGTTTCAAGGACCTCAAGCGCGAGACGATGGAGGTGCTGCTGCACTGGGCCAAGTTCCTCTACGAGCCGCTGCTGCAGGACCGGGTGCGGCCCGTGCAGGAGACGAACGACCCGCAATACGGCCGCAAGGTGGCCGAGGAGGTCCATGCGGGACTTAAGCGCGTGGGCGGGGTGCGTCCGCCGCGGGAGTTCGTGCTGATGGACCGTGCGGCGGTGGGGCTAGGCAGCGTGTTCCTGCGCCTCAAGGCCGAGATGAACTGGCACGACATGTTCCACAAGCTGATCGACGACTATCGCGAGGCGGATCTTGCCGCGCGGCAGGCGGCGGCGCTGGCGGATGCGGGCGTGCCGGCGGTGGCCTCGACCTCGGGGTGAGCGCGCGCGGGGGCGGGCGCATCGAGCGCGTCCGCTCCGCCGAGGACCTGCGCGCGGCGGCGGCGCTGATGGCGGCTTATGGCGCCTCGCTCGGGATCGACCTCTCCTTCCAGGATTTTGAAGCGGAGCTCGCGGCGCTGCCGGGGAAGTATGCGCCGCCCCGCGGCGCCATCCTTCTCGCCCGCGGCGGGGGCGGGGAGGCGCTGGGCTGCGTCGCGCTCCGGCCGATGGAAGGATCGGCGTTTTGCGAGATGAAGCGACTTTTTGTCGCGCCGGAGGGGCGGGGCATGGGGCTCGGGCGCGCGCTGGTGGAGGCGGCGCTGCGGGAGGCCGGGCGGATGGGCTACGCGGGCGTGCGGCTGGACACGCTGCCGTTCATGACGGAGGCGATCGCCCTCTATCGCCGCTGCGGCTTTGAGCCGGTGGAGCCTTATTACGAGACATCGGTAGCGGGGACGATCTTCCTCGGGCGCACCCTCAACCGGGGGTGAGCGTCTCCACAAGGTTCATGCGCGGGGCGGTGCGGAGGTCGCGGTGCATGGTCGCCTCGTCGGTCCAGCGCGTTTCGGCGGGCAGGCGGATCACCTCGCAGCGGAGGGTCAGCGAACCCTCGCGGAAGGGCCAGGGGCTGAGGGTCCACTGCGCGGCGCCACGCTTGGCCAGCGTGAGGGGGGCGAGGGTTCCGTCCTCCATCGGCGCCTCCCCGGCCGGGCCAGGGCGGGCGAAGCAGAGGGTGAGAGAGATGGCGTCAGCCACCGCGACCAGGGCGGCGTTGCGGTCCACCTTCTCAGGCGGTGCAGCCAGGGCCGCGGCCCAGGCGCGCTGCAGGGCGCCCTGTTCCTCGAGGTAGCGGGCGGCGGCCGCTTTGTCCTCCGCCGTGTCGCGGGCCGGGTTGGCGTAGCGCGTGTAGATGAGCGTGCCATGACGCGAGATGAGCAGCGCGGGCCAGAGGCCCCAGGCGGCGCGGGCCATCTCGACCGCCGCCGCCCAGCGCGGGGCGTGGATGGCCGCGCCGAAATCGGTGAACTGATAGGGGCGACCTGTCCCGGGATCGAGGGTCGGCGCGGCCTCCCAGGCCATCCAGGCAAGGTCGTGCTGGCCGGCAGCGAGGATGACCTCGGTGGGTGGATCGGGGCGCGCGAAGCCGGGGGCGCCCCAGGCCGCCATCATCTGCCCCGCCAGCAGGGCGTGGGCGGGTTGGGGGATGAAGAGGCGGGTGGCACCGGGCGCGTCGCGGAAGATCATGGCGGCCTCGTGCACGGTCCTCGGCCAGGAGAGCACCCGCCGCCAACGCAGTCCAGCCCGGGCCATGGCAGCAACCGCAGTCGATTGTGGACAGGTGAGCAACGAGTTTCGGGGCGGGCTTGCGCCTTTCTCGCCGTCCCGCAATGTTGCGTCCACGAGTGTCGACGGGATTGTGAACATGCGGCTTGCCGTTCTGAAGGAGCGCCGGGCGGACGAGGTCCGCGTGGCCGCGGTTCCGGACACCGTGCGGAAATTCATCGCGCTGGGGCTGACGGTGGCGGTGGAGTCCGGTGCGGGCTTGGCGGCCGGCGTGCCGGACGCGGCTTATGCCGAGGCGGGCGCCGAGGTGGCGCCGGACGCCGCCGCCGCGCTGGCCGGGGCCGGGATCGTGCTGAAGGTGCGCGCGCCGCTCGCGGCCGGGGAGGGCGAGCTGGACGAGCTGGCGCTGATCCCGCGCGGGGCGCTGCTGATCGGCACGCTGGGCGCGGACAAGGATGCGGCGGGCCGGTATGCGGCAGCGGGCGTCGATGCGGCCTCGATGGAGATGCTGCCGCGCATCACGCGGGCGCAGAGCATGGACGTGCTCTCCTCCCAGGCGAATCTTGCGGGGTATCGCGCGGTGGTGGAGGCCGCAGGGGCCTTCGACCGCGGCTTCCCGATGCTGATGACGGCGGCCGGCACCATCCCGGCGGCCAATGTCATGGTGATGGGGGCGGGCGTCGCCGGGTTGCAGGCGATCGCGACGGCGCGGCGGCTCGGCGGGCGGGTTTCGGCGACCGACGTGCGGCCGGCAGCGAAGGAGGAGATCAAGTCCCTCGGCGCCAGCTTCGTCGGCTACGAGGACGAGGAGAGCCGCGCGGCCCAGACCGCCGGCGGCTACGCCAAGCCGATGAGCGCGGAGTTCCTGGCCAAGCAGGCCGAGGTGGTCGCGGCCGCGATCGGGAAGATGGACATCGTGGTCTGCACGGCACTGGTGCAGGGCCGGAAGGCACCGATCCTCGTGACGGAGGCGATGGTCGCCTCGATGAAGCCAGGCTCAGTGATCGTGGACATTGCCTCCGATGCCGGCGGCAACTGTGCGCTGACGCAGCCGGGCGAGATGGTGGTAACGCCCAACGGGGTGAAGGTGCTCGGCTACCGCAACTGGCCGGCGCGCATCCCGGCGGCGGCGAGCAGCCTCTATGCCCGCAACCTGCTGACCTTCCTGACGACCTTCTGGGACAAGGACGCCTCCGCGCCGAAGCTGCCGGCGGAGGATGATCTCGTGCGCGGCGTGATGCTGACCCGGGGCGGGCAGGTCGTTCACGCCAACTTCGCGGCTGGCTGAGGGGGATACAGGATGCACGCCGAGGAACTCGCGATCCGCGCCCAGGCCATGGCCGAGCGCGCCCTTTCCCTCGCCATGGAAGCGCGGGCAGCGGCCAGCGAGGCCATGCCGATGATCGAGCACGGGGCGGCCGCGGCCGAGCCCTTCCTGCTGTTGCTGACGATCTTCATGCTCGCCTGCTTCGTCGGCTACCACGTGGTGTGGTCGGTGACGCCGGCGCTGCACTCCCCGCTGATGGGCGTGACCAACGCCATCTCCTCCGTGATCGTGGTGGGCGCGATGCTGGCGACGGGACTGGGTGAATCCTGGCTGGCCCAGGCCTTCGGCTTCATCGCCGTGACGCTGGCGGCCGTGAACATCTTCGGTGGCTTCCTCGTGACCCGGCGGATGCTCGCCATGTTCCAGCGGAAGGGCTGAGACGATGGCGCATACGCTCTCGACCCTCGCCTATCTCGTCGCCTCCGTCCTGTTCATCCTCGCGCTGAAGGGGCTCTCGCACCCCAGCACGAGCCGGCGCGGCAACATCATGGGCATGGTGGGCATGGGGATCGCGATCGTCGCGACCCTCGCCCAGCCCGGCATGCGCGTGGGCGGGATCGGGCTGATCATCGCCGGGCTCGCCATCGGCGGCGGGATCGGCGCGGTGGTGGCGAACCGGATCCAGATGACCTCGCTGCCGCAGCTGGTCGCGGCCTTCCACTCGCTGGTGGGCCTGGCCGCCGTGTTCGTCGCGGCGGCCGCGCTCTACGCGCCGCAGAGCTTCGGCATCGGCGTGCCGGGGAACATCCACGGGCAGTCGCTGGTGGAGATGTCGCTCGGGCTGGCCATCGGCGCCATCACTTTCTCCGGCTCGGTCATCGCCTTCGCCAAGCTCGACGGGCGGATGTCGGGCGCGCCCATCCTGTTCAACGGGCAGCACTATCTGAACGCCGCGCTCGGCATCCTGCTGATCGTGTTGATCGCGGCCTTCGTCATGACCGGCGGCAACCTCGCGCTGTTCTGGCTGATCGCGCTACTGGCCTTCGGGCTGGGCTTCCTGCTGATCATCCCGATCGGCGGCGCGGACATGCCGGTGGTGGTGTCCATGCTGAACAGCTACTCGGGCTGGGCGGCGGCGGGGATCGGCTTCACGATCGGCAACCTGCTGCTGATCGTGACAGGCGCGCTGGTCGGCGCCTCCGGTGCCATTCTCTCGTACATCATGTGCAAGGGGATGAACCGCTCCATCCTCAACGTGCTGCTGGGCGGCTTCGGCTCGGATGCCGGCGGCGCGGCGGCGGCCGGTGGTGCGGCGCAGCCCGCGCGGCCGGTGAAGTCCGGCAGCCCGGAGGACGCGGCCTACATCATGAAGAACGCCGGCAAGGTCATCATCGTGCCCGGCTACGGCATGGCGGTGGCGCAGGCGCAGCAGGTGGTGCGGGAGATGGCGGACCTCCTCAAGAAGGAGGGGGCAACGGTGGAGTACGCCATTCACCCCGTGGCCGGCCGTATGCCCGGGCACATGAACGTGCTGCTGGCCGAGGCGAACGTGCCGTACGACGACGTGCACGAGCTGGAGGAGATCAACCCCGAGTTCGCGGAAGCGGACGTCGCCTACGTCATCGGGGCGAACGACGTGACGAACCCGGCGGCCAAGACCGACAAGTCCTCGGCGATTTACGGGATGCCGATCCTGGAGGTGGAGCGAGCGAAGACGGTGTTCTTCGTCAAGCGCGGCATGGCCAGCGGCTATGCGGGCGTGGAGAACGAGCTGTTCTTCCGCGACAACACGATGATGCTCTTCGGCGACGCGAAGAAGGTGACGCAGCAGATCGTCCAGGCGCTGCAGAAGTAGCGGCGGCGCGGGCGCTGATCGTGGGAAGGGCCGGGGAGGGATCCCCGGCCCTTCTCGTTCGTGGGGCTCAGCCGGGTGCGGCGCTGCGTGCGGCCCTGGCGCGGCCGGCCTCGATCGGCGGACCACCGGCTGAGGCGCGGAGGGTTGGCGGCGCGAGGCGCTGGGCGACCTCGGCCTCAAGGCTCTCCAGCAGGGCGTCGCGCATGCCGTGGCGGCGCAAAGTCTCCGCCGCGTCCAGCAGGTAGGCGGCGGCGGTGCCGTTCTTGCCGCGCGCGTGGGCGAGGGTGTCGGCCACCGCGCTGAGAGGCTTCTCACCCGCATAAAGCGCGTGCTCGTGCCGGGCGACGAAGGCGAGGGCGCGGATCGGGGCGCCGCCACCGTCATGGGTGCGGGAGAGGACGGCGTCGCGCCATTGCGGTTCGTAGAAGCCGCCGCTCATCTCCTGCTGCCAGACGGGCCAGAAACGGTCTTCGACCTTCGGGCCAGGCAGGTGCATCAGCAGGCCCGCGCAGGCGAGGGCCGGGACTTCCTCCAGGGCGAGGGTGAGGCCTGGCGAATCGGGCGTGCCGCGGTCCTGGATGTCGCTGATGGTGTACCGGCGCGCGAGGCCGGGCAGGCGGGCAGGGGCGACGATGTCCGGCGCGGCTTCGGCGAACTGCCACATCAGGGCACCGTAGGCGAAGACCCAAAGGCCGAGTGCGGGATCGCGGCCGTGCAGGAAGACGAGCATTTCCGCGCGCAGGCGGTATTCGTCGGGCAAGGGCGCCTCGCGGCCCGGCTGGAGCGGCGGGACGGCGCGTTCGATCAGGTCGTGCGTCAGCTTGGGCATGGGGTGGTCCGGGGATGTCGCGGGCGCAACGCCGGAGCGGGGCAGGGGTTCGCGGGGCGGATCAGGAAGGATTTTGCGGAAACGGGTTGCCGTGCTGCCATGGGCGCCCCTCCGTGAGGCGAATCCTCCCATGAAGCGTCGCTCGCTCCTTCTCGGCACGGCTGCCGCCCTTTCCCTGTCGGCCCCTCGGCTAGGGGCCGCACAGGGGCCGCGGGTGCTGCGCTTCATCCCGCAGGCGGATCTCTCGACGCTGGATCCTCATTGGAACACCGCCTACGTCACCCGCAACCACGGGTTCATGGTCTTCGACACGCTCTACGGCACCGACACCAGCTACGAGCCGCGGCCGCAGATGGTGGAGGGGCACACCGTCGAGGAGGACGGGCGGCGCTGGACGCTGACGCTGCGCGAGGGGCTGCTCTGGCACGATGGGACGCCGGTGCTGGCGCGGGACTGTGTCGCTTCCATCCGGCGCTGGGGCAGCCGGGACGGGTTCGGTGGCACGCTGCTGGCCGCGACCGACGAGCTGTCGGCGCCCGATGACCGGCGGATCGTCTTCCGGCTGAAGCGGCCATTTCCCATGCTGCCGAACGCGCTGGGCAAGTTCGGGGTCTTCATGCCCGCGATGATGCCGGAGCGGCTGGCCAGCATCCCCGCGACGACGCAGGTGCCGGAGATGGTCGGCTCCGGCCCCTATCGCTTCGTGGCGGGGGAGCGGGTGCCGGGCGCGCGGGCGGTCTATGCGCGGAACGAGCGCTACGTGCCGGCCCCGGGCGCGCCGAGTGGCACAGCGGGGGCGAAGGTGGTGAACTTCGACCGCGTGGAGTGGCTGACGACGCCCGACCCCGCGACCGCCGCCGCCGCGCTGCAGGCCGGCGAGGTAGATTGGTGGGACTTCGCGACGCCGGACCTGCTGCCCCTGCTGCGGCGGAACCGCAACCTGACCGTAGGGGTGCTGGACCGCGCAGGCTATGCCGCGAGCTTCCGGATGAACCACCTGCACCCGCCCTTCGACAATCAGGGGGTGCGGCACGCGGTGCTGGGAGCGATCGACCAGTCCGACCTGATGATCGCCTGCGCCGGCAGCGACCCCGCGATGTGGAAGGTGCCCTGCGGCGTCTTCACGCCGGGCACGCCGCTCGCGAACGACGTGGCGCTGGACGTGCTGAGCCGGCCGCGGGACCTGGAGCGCTCGAAGCGCGAGCTGATGGCGGCCGGCTACAAGGGGGAGCCGGTGGTCTTCATCGTGCCCACCGACCTGCCCCACGTGAACGCCATGAGCGAGGTGATGGCGGACACGCTGCGCAAGATCGGCATGAACGTGGATTACCAGGCGACGGACTGGGGGACGGTGCTGTCCCGCCGCGGCAGCAGGGCCGCGCCGGGGCAGGGCGGATGGAGCGCCTTCGTGACCTTCAGCGCCGGGGCGGACAACGCGACGCCGGCCGCGCATACGCTGCTTCGGGCGAATGGTGGGACCGGCTGGTTTGGCTGGCCCGACGACCCCGACCTGGAGACGCTGCGGGACGAGTGGTTCAACGCGCCCGACGCGACCGCGCAACGGATGGTGGCGGGGCGGATCCAGCGGCGCGCCTTCGAGACGGTGCCTTATGTGCCGCTTGGGCAGTACTTCCAGGCGACAGCCTATCGGAACACGCTGACCGACGTGCTGCCGAGCTTCGCGACCTTCTGGAATCTTAAGAAGTCGGCCTGAAGACGCACCAAAGCCGCGGACCGCGGGGTGTTCCCCGCGCCGCGGCATCCGGCGTCTTCGGTGTTCCCCTCCGTGCGGGAGGGGAGAGGGCTCAGAAGCCCTCGCGCTCCAGGCGCTTGCGCTCGACCTTGCGGGCACGGCGGACGGCCTCGGCGGCCTCGCGCGCGCGGCGCTCGGAGGGCTTCTCGAAGTGGCGGCGGAGCTTCATCTCGCGGAAGACGCCCTCGCGCTGCAGCTTCTTCTTGAGCGCCTTCAGCGCCTGGTCAATGTTGTTGTCCCGAACGACGACTTGCACGCGGCAACGTCCTCCTTGCCTGAGGATGGATGATAAGGATGGCCGAACGGCCGGACGGACGAATCCGACCAGCGAAGGTTCGGCGGTCTAGCACGTGGCCGGTTCCGGGTGGAAGCCCGAAAGCCGCGGTCCCTGGTGACGAATCCGGGTCGTGCCCCAACATGCGGGCGGGCGCGGGGTTTCACCGGGCCGACGGAAGGTAGGACCAGCGGAATTGATATGGCCATTCTGAAGATTGCCCGGCTGGGCCATCCGGTGCTGCTGCAGCGGGCGGAGCCGGTGCCGGACCCGACGGCGCCGGCCATGCGGCGCCTGGTAACGGACATGGCCGAGACGATGCTCGACGCCAGCGGGCTTGGGCTGGCGGCGCCCCAGGTGCACGTGCCGCTGCGCGTCTTCGTCATGCGGGACGGCAAGCGCGTCTTCGCGCTGTTCAACCCTGAGATCACGCCCCTGACCGAGGAGCGGGAGGCGGCCTGGGAGGGGTGCCTTTCCATCCCCGGGTTGAGGGGAGAGGTGACGCGGCCGACCCGGATCGCCTGGCGGGGATTGGACGCCGAGGGGGCGGCGGTCTCGGGCGAGGCGGACGGGCTGGCCGCGCGAGTGATGCAGCACGAGTTCGACCACCTGGAGGGGATGCTCTACCCCATGCGCATGGAAGACCTGTCGCGCCTCGGCTTCGTCGAGGAACTGTCGCGCTTCCAGGCGAAGCCGGCGGCGACGGACGCGAAGGAGGTGGCGCCGTGATCGAGCGAAGCGAGGAGCGGGACGCGGCCGTGATGGCGGCCCTGCCGCATGTGCCGCGCCTGGGCTGGACGGTAGCGGCCCTGGAGGCGGGCCTGCGCGACCTCGGCGAGGAGCCGGCGGCGCATCGCTGGCTGTTTCCCCGCGGGCCTGTCGAGGCCGTGGAGGTCTGGATCGACCTCGCCGATCGCCGGATGGAGGAGGAAGCGCAGGGGGAGGAGCTGGAAGCGCTGCGGATCCCCGCCCGCATCCGCCGCCTGATCGGCATCCGGCTGCGGCAGGCGGCTGGCGAGCGGGAGGCGCTGCGCCGGGCCCTGGCGCTGATGGCGCTGCCCTGGAACGCCGTTGCGGCGGCGCGGAGCCTGGCGCGGAGCGCGGACGCGATCTGGGCGGCAGCCGGCGACCGCTCGGCCGACTTCTCCTGGTACACGCGGCGGGCGACGCTGGGGGTGGTCTATGCGGCGACGCTTGCCTACTGGCTACGCGAACCCGTCGGCGTGGAAGCGGCGCTGGAGTTCCTCGACCGGCGGCTGGCGGGCTTGGCGCGGCTCCGGCGGCCGGTCCCGGCGGGAGGTTCCTGAGCGCCCGCCGCGGCCTTCCGGCCTTGCCATGGCATTTCCGCCACGGGCCCTAAGCCTCTGAGAGATTTAATACGTTGCCGTGAACTTGCCGCGTGCATCGCCGGTCGCGACTGGCTAGATGTGCGGCAGGGGCGGGGTCGCCGCCTCGAATGCTTTCGGGAGAACCCGGTTAAGATGTCGTCTCGCTTCCTTGCCGCGGGTCTCGCGGCTGCCCTCCTGGCCTCGCCGGCCGTCGCGCAGACCTGCATGCGCCCCGCCGAGAAGACCGCCTTCGACGTGCGCGCCCTGCAGAGCCAGCTCATGGTCGCCGCCCTGCTGTGCAAGCAGGACGAGCAGTACAACAACTTCGTGCGCCAGTATCAGGGCCAGCTCTCGGGCGCCTGGGAGGGCATGTCCACCTATTACCGCCGCGCCAACGGCGCCGTGGGTGTCCGCTCGCGCGACAACTTCGTGACCGAGCTGGCGAACGTGCAGCAGATGGACAGCGGCCGCCAGGGCTCGAACTTCTGCCAGAACGTCGCGCCGCTGTTCACCGCCGCGATGTCCGTGCCGCGCACCTCCGAGGCGCTCGCGACGCTGGCGGTGCAGAACAACATCTCCAACCCGCATGGCAGCAGCGAGTGCAGCGCCACGACGACGGCGGCCGCGACCCCGTCCCGTTCGGCGCCGGAGCGCCGCCCGACCGCCGTGCGCCAGGTCTCGACCCGCTCGCGCTGAAGCCTTCTTCCCCCTCTCCCCCCCGAAGCATCCCGAAGGGCGCCGCAAGGCGCCCTTCTTCGTTTCTGGCGCCCTGGCTGGCGTGCCCCAAAGAAGAAGGGGCGGGACCCTGCGGTCCCGCCCCCTCCTGTTCTCCCCGTGAGGGATCGCCTGCTCAGCGCAGGACGATCTCCACGCGGCGGTTCTGCGGCTCACGCACGCCATCGGCCGTCGGGACCAGCGGACGGCTCTCGCCGAAGGCCTGGATCGACATCTGGTTGCGGGCGATGCCACGGCGCGACAGCTCGGCCGCAACGGCCTCGGCGCGGCGCTGGGACAGGCGCTGGTTGTACTGCGGGGTGCCCGAGCGGTCGGCGTGGCCGGCCACCTCGATGCGGGTGGTGCCGGTGGTGTTCACGGCCTGGGCGGCCTCACCGATGATCTGGCGGGCGCGGTCCGTCAGGTCGGCGCGGTCGAAGTCGAAGAACACGAGGTAGGTCCGGGCCGGAGCCGGCTGCACGGCAGGCGCCTGGGGGACGACAACCGGCGCGACCGGGCGCGGCGCGTTGAACGCGTAGCGGAGGCCAACGAGGATGGAGTGGTTGAAGTTGTCGGCCTCAAGGCGGCTGTTGGCCGCGATGTTGGTCCGCTGGCCGAGCGCGGCCTGAGCGTTCGTCTGCGTCTGCAGGCGAGCGTCGAACTGCGGGGACAGCGTGCCGAGGAAGCGGTACTCGGCGGTCAGCGCGAGGCCGGGGACGCCGAGCGGGAAGGCCACGCCCGCGATGCCCTGGTAGGCAAAGCGGCTGTCGACGTCGTCGACGAGCAGGCGGCGGCCGTTCGGGCCGGTGTAGTCGACGCCGCTCACGCCGTCGTACTCGGACCAGGCGTAGCCGGCGCCGGCACCGACATACGGCATCACGGGCACGCCCGGGATGACGAAGTCGTACAGCACGTTGCCCATCACGCCGTAGGTGCGGCTGCGGCCGGACTGGAGGCGCGGGTTGACGTTGCCGAAGCGGAAGTCGGAGACGTCGTTCTCGCGGAAGTTGCCCTCGACCTCGAGGCGCAGGCCGTTGCCGAAGCCGTAGCCGATGCTGGCCACGCCGGCCCAGCCGGGCTCGAACTTCGTGACGACGCGGTCGCCACCGGGGTTACCGGCGCGCAGGAAGGCACCAGCGGCGCCGCCGACGGTGTCCTTGGACTCCTGCTTCAGGTTAACGCCGGCACCAGCGGCGATGTAGATGCCGCTGACAGGCTGGGCCTGCGCGGCAAGCGGCAGCGACAGGATTGTCGCGGCCAGAAGGGCCTTCTTCAGGCTCATGATGTGAACTCCTGATCCACCAGGGCGGCGCTGCGCGAGGATCAGGTGACTCCCGATTCCGGCGCCGCGTCGACCCTATGTATCATCCGGGTCGCTCTCGTGCAGTGCGCAGACGGGCGTTGCGGCAGGGTTTCAGGGCACTGTGGCGAGACAGCCACAGCGGACCCTGGCATTTCGGTCACAGATGGGAGAGCAGGATCGATTCGGGGCTGGACGAGAGAGTCCCGCGCGCGAAGAGCCGCGTCGCGTGGCCCATCTTCCGCCCCGGCCGGGCTTCAGCTTTGCCATAGAGATGCAGCGATACGCCCGGCGCCGCAGCCAAGGCCGGCCAGAGGGCCATGCCCTCCGGCCCGACGAGATTGCGCATCACCGCATCCGCGTGGCGCTCGGTGGGAGCGAGCGGCAGGCCGGCGACCGCGCGGGCGTGCTGGTCGAACTGGCTCGCCTGGCAGGCGTCGATCGTCCAGTGTCCGGAATTGTGCGGGCGGGGCGCCACCTCGTTGCCGAGCAGGCTTCCATCCGGGAGGAGGAAGAACTCGACGGCCAGCACGCCCACCAGGTCCAGCGCCCCGGCGACGGCAGCGGCATGGCGGCGGGCTGCCTCTGCAGCCCCTTCTGGCAAGCGGGCGGGGGCGAAGGAGAGGTCGAGGATGTGGTGGGCATGGCGGTTCTCGACCGCGTCGTAGGTGACGGTGGTGCCGTCCGCCCCGCGCGCCGCGACGGCGGAGATCTCCGCCACGAAGGGGATGAAGGCCTCGGCGATCAGCGGATGGGGTGAGAGGCGGGCGAGGGCGGCCTCCGCTTCCTCGGCCGTGCGGACGATGGCTTGGCCGCGGCCGTCGTAGCCGAGGCGGGTCGTTTTCAGGACCGCGGGCAGGCCGACCCTGGCGAGGGCAGCGGGGAGGTCGGCGGCGGAGTGGATGGCGGCCCAGGGGCCGACCGGGACGCCGGCGCGCTCGAGGAAGGCCTTCTCCACCAGGCGGTCCTGGCAGGTGGAGAGGGCGCGGATGCCCGGGCGGCAGGGGCGGCGCGCGGCGAGGCGCTCGACAGTCGCGGCGGGGACGTTCTCGAACTCGAAGGTGACGACGTCCACGGCCTCGGCGAAGCGGTCGAGGGCGGCGGCGTCCTCGTAGGGGGCGATGGTGCTGGTGGCGGCGACGAGAGTGCCTGGCTCCCCCGGCGAGGGGGAGAAGACGTGGCAGCGGTAGCCGAGCCGGGCGGCGGCAAGCGCCGTCATGCGGCCGAGCTGTCCGCCGCCGAGGATGCCGATGGTCGCGCCGGGCGGGAGCGGCCCGGTGGGGGCGGCGGTCACGCCGGGAGGTCCGGCACCGATTCGGTCTGCGCCGTGCGGTAGGCGTCCAGGCGTTCCGCGAGGGCGGGATCGGAGAGGGCGAGGATAGCGGCGGCGAGAAGGGCCGCGTTCACCGCCCCGGCGCGGCCGATGGCCAGCGTGCCGACGGGGATGCCGGCGGGCATCTGGACGATGGAGAGAAGGGAGTCCTGCCCGCGCAGCGCGTGGCTCTCGACGGGTACGCCGAGAACGGGGAGGCGAGTGAGGCTGGCTGTCATGCCCGGCAGGTGGGCGGCGCCGCCGGCCCCCGCGATGATGACCTTCAGCCCGCGCCCGGCGGCCGCGCCGGCGTAGTCCACCATGCGGTTTGGGGTTCGATGGGCGGAGACGACGCGGCACTCGTGCGGGATGCCGAGGGCGGAGAGGGTCTCGTCCGCGTGGCGCATCGTCTCCCAGTCGGAGCGCGAGCCCATGATGATGCCGACGAGGGGCGGGGCTTCGGTCGCGCTCAAGCGATGATATCCGGGACGAGGCGGCTCTCGAGCCAGGAGATCTCGTCCTTCAGCTTCAGCTTGCGCTTCTTCAGCCGCTGGAGCTGAAGCTGATCGTGCCGGCTGTCCTCAAGGCGCGCGATCACCGTGTCGAGGTCGCGGTGCTCGCTCCGCAGCTCGGTGAGGCGGCGGAAAAGGCTGTCGCGTTCGGCCAGCATGGTCCCCCGGATCGGTCGGGTGGCCCGGCCCCGGCAGGAAGGGGCAGGCGGGTTGATAAGGGCGTGAGAATTCTCGTGCCCCCTTGGCGGATTGCCATATCATCTCCCGCGCGGCGGTGACAGACGCCGCGCGTCAACGACCGAAACTGGCAGGAATAGGATAAAGCGCATGCTGAACCCGCACCGGCTCCAGTCGCTCAAGGACCGTCACAACGCGCTCGACGCGCGGATTTCGGAGGAGGATGCGCGGCCGATGCCGAACAGCCTCGAGCTGGCCCGGCTGAAGCGCGAGAAGCTGCGACTGAAGGAGGAGATGGAGCGGTTCGAGGCGCAGAGGGCGAGGCCGCAGTAGCGCCGCCGGCCCGGGCGGTGCCGCGCCGGCCCCTTTAGGGGGTCAGGCCCGCCGGATGGGCAAAGAAAGGGCGGGTCCCGAGGGGCCCGCCCTTTTTCATGCCCGGCAGGCGGTGCGGCTCAGGCCGCGTCGTCCTCCACCGCCGTCGGCACCGGCTGGGCGCCGATGGAGATGATGAGGGCGTTCAGGTCGCCCTGGGTGCAGAGGCCGAGGATGACGGGGTCGCGCGGCTTGATATTGGCCGAGTTCCAGTGGCTGCGGTCGCGCACCTTGGCGATCGTCTCCTTCGTGGTGCCGAGGAGCTTGCCCACCTGGGCGTCGGTCAGCTGCGGGTAGTTGCGGAGCAGCCAGGCGATGCCGTCCGGGCGGTCGTTGCGCTTGGCAACCGGCGTGTACTTCGCGCCCTTGCCGCGCATCTTCGGCTGGGGAAGGCTGGACTGCATCATCACGAGGCGGGCGTTGGGATCAGCCTCGCAGCGGGCGATCTCCTCGCGGGTGAGCTGGGCATTGGCGACGGGGTCGTAGCCGACGATGCCCTGCGCCACCTCTCCGTCAGCGATGGCCTGGACCTCGAGGGGGTGCATGCCCACGAAATCGGCCACCTGGTCGAAGGTGAGGGAAGTTTTGTCGATCAGCCACACGGCGGTGGCCTTGGGCATCAGGGGCGTGGACATCTGGGGCCTCGTCGCGCCCCGGAGGGGCGATCGTCGCGGAGGGGGGCGGCGGGGGAGCGGGTCCCCTGCCGGGTTGGGCGGGATATAGAGACGGGGATGAGGCCGGTCAAAGCCGGAAGAGAGGAAGATGATGTTCGAGGACGAGGGGCGCCCGCGGGCAACACCGGGAAGCTTTGCCCCCGCCGCGCTGGCGGAATGGTCGGAAGAGACATTGCGCGCCTATATCGAGGCGCTGCGGACGGAGATCGGGCGGGCGGAGGCGGCGATCGCGGCCCGGGCGGCGCAGCGGGCGGCGGCGGACTCGTTCTTCCGGAAGCCTCCGGGAGCATAGAGAAAGGACCGGCGGATCGCTCCGCCGGCCCCTCCGTCACTCACGCAACCTGAGTATCTACCGAGGTATCTACCCTGGGGTCAGGCCGCCTGGACCTGGCCCTCCTGGGTGTTGGCAGCCTCGGCACGGCCCTCGAGCGCGGGCTGCTGCGGACGGCCACCGATCGCGATGCGGCGCGGCTTCAGGGCCTCGGGCACCTCGCGGCGGAGCGCGACGTGGAGGAGGCCGTTCTCGAGGTTCGCACCCTCAACGCGGATGTGGTCCGCGAGGACGAAGCGGCGCTCGAAGGCGCGGCCGGCGATGCCGCGGTGCAGGTAGCGACCCTCATCGGTGGCCTGCGGAGCGCGGCCGGCGATGAGAAGGACGTTGTCCTGCGCCGTGATCTCGATGTCGTCCTGGCCGAAGCCGGCGACCGCCATCGTCAGCGTGTAGGCGTCGTCCGCCGTGCGCTCGATGTTGTAGGGCGGGTAGGATGGGGCATCGGCGGCAACGCGGGCCGTGTCGACGAGCCGCGCGAGGCGGTCGAAGCCGATGGCGGTGCGGAAGAGGGGGGAAAAGTCGAAGCTGTTCACGAGAAACCTCCTGCTGGAGCAAGGTCATCGATGGACAATGCGTGGCATTCCAGCGCTTGCACCCCCGAGCGGGCCGTGCGTGCCGTTCTGCCTCACGCCGGCGACCCCGTTGGGCATCACCGACAACCATGAAATGGGAAAAGGGCCCCGGCGCTTCAAGCGCCGAGGCCCCCTCCGATATGCATCCCGTGCAAGCCAGCCTTTCGGCCGCTGCAGATCAGCCCTTGCGGGCGCCGATGCCCGCGAACTTCTTGTTGAACTTGGCGATCTGTCCGCCCGTGTCCATCACGCGCTGCACGCCGGTCCAGGCCGGGTGGGACTTCGGGTCGATGTCCAGGCGCAGCGTGTCGCCGGCCGCGCCCATGCAGGAGCGGGTCTTGTAGGTGGTGCCATCGGTCATGATGACCGTGATCTCGTGGTAGTCGGGGTGGATGTCGGGCTTCATCGGGCGGGTTCCATGACTTGTGGCGCCGCCGATGCCGACCGGAAGCGCGAGGGGCGGCGTTTAGCGGGCGCGGGCAGAGCGCGCAACCATTCCTCGCATCGTCGGCCAACCCGGACCGCGCAGGAAAGGCGCAAGCGTTAAATCCGGCGGAGCTTCGCGTGGGAAGGCAGCGATCCGGCCGCCCGACGCGTTGAATTCGGTGAATTAACCTATGAGGCGATGCAATGACGCTCCGCCCGCGACCCCCGCGCGCCGAGGAGCCCTCGGCCGATCCCTTCGACCTCTGGCTCCGCCGGAGCGTCCACCAAGCCTATGACGCGGTGCTCGAGGAGCAGGTGCCCGAGGACCTGCTGCGGCTGTGCAGCGACAGCCGGACGGAATGGGTGGCCATGAAGGAGCGGTGGCTGAAGGACCCCCCCATGGCCAAGCCGCGCGCCCGGCAGCGTTGACCCGCCGCCCGCCGGTTTCCAGACTGCCGGAAATCAGCGGACCGGTCGCAGGGACCGCGGGCGGAGGGAACTAAGGCATGCGGCTTCAGGGCAAGGTCGCGCTCGTCACGGGCGCGGCGTCGGGCTTCGGCGAGGGGATCGCCAGGGAATACGCGGCGCAGGGGGCGAAGGTCGCGGTGGCGGACCTGAACCTGGAGGGCGCGCGGCGGGTAGCTGGCGAGATCGGCGGGGTGGCCTTCGGCGGCGACGTTTCCCGGGCTGCGGATATCGAAGCGATGGTGAAGGGGACGGTGGAGGCCTTCGGGGGCCTCGACATCGTCGTGAACAACGCCGGCTGGACCTACAAGAACGGGGACTCGCTGGGAGTGAGCGAGGAGGAGTTCGACCGGGTCTTCGACACCAACGTGAAGTCGGTGTTCCTGATGGCGCGGGCGGCGCATCCCGTGCTGGTGGCGCGGGGCGGCGGGTCCTTCATCACCATCTCCTCCACCGCGGGGCTCAGGCCGCGGCCGGGGCTGACCTGGTACAACGGCACCAAGGGGGCGGTGAACGTGTTCACCCAGTCGCTCGCGCAGGAATGGGCGCGGGGGAACATCAGGGTGAACGCGGTCTGCCCCGTGATGGGGGTGACGGGGCTGACCTCGGCCTTCATGGGGATGGAGGACACGCCGGAGAACCGGCAGCGCTTCCTTGCGACCATTCCGCTCGGGCGGCTCTCGACGCCCGATGACATCGCCAATGCCTGCGTGTGGCTGGCGGAGGATTCCTCATCCTTCATCACCGGCGTGCTGCTGCCGGTGGATGGCGGGCGCTGCGCCTGACCGCTTTCCGGGCAAGCGAGGCGGGTCTAGGGAGGACGCGCCGCCCCGGCCCGCGCGGGCGGTGATTCGAGGCAGCGCGGGCGGGGTGCGGCGATGAACATCCTCTCGATCCAGTCCTGGGTCTCCTACGGGCATGTCGGCAATGCGAGCGCGGTGTTCCCGCTCCAGCGGCTGGGCGCGGAGGTCTGGGCGCTGAACACCGTGCAGTTCTCCAACCACACGGGCTACGGCGCCTGGCGCGGGCAGGTCTTCGGGGCGGAGCTGATCGGGGATCTCGTGCAGGGGATCGAGGAGCGCGGGGTTCTCGCTCGCTGCGACGCCGTTCTCTCGGGCTATATGGGGGATGCCGCGATCGGGGAGGCGATCATTGACACCTTCGCGCGGGTGCGGGTGGCCAATCCGGCAGCGGTCTGGTGCTGTGACCCCGTGATCGGCGATGTCGGACGGGGTGTGTTCGTGCGGCCGGGGATTCCCGAGTTCATGCGGGATCGTGCGGTGCCGGCGGCGGGGATCGTGACGCCGAACCAGTTCGAGTTGGAATGGCTGACCGGGCGGCAGGTGGTGTCGCTGGACGACGCGAAGGCGGCGGTGACGGAGCTTCAGCGCCGCGGGCCGCGGACGGTGCTCGTGACCAGCCTTCAGGTGGAGGACACGCCCGAGGATTCGGTGGACCTGCTGGCTGGCGAGGAGGGACGGTTCTGGCGGGTGCGGACGCCGAAGCTGCCGATCTCCGTCAACGGCGCCGGGGATGCGATGGCAGCGCTGTTCCTGTTCCATCGGCTGCGCTGGGATGATTCGCGCCTCGCGCTCTCGGCGGCCACGTCTTCCATCTTCGGGCTGCTGCGGCGGACGGCGGAGGAGAAGTCGCGGGAGATCCTGACCGTGGCGGCGCAGGAGGAGTTCGTCACGCCGTCCAGGGTGTTCATGGCGCAGCCCTGCTAGGCACGAGCATTGCAGGGAACGCGGCGACGCGCCCATCATCGCGGCCCCGCGAAACCCATCGCCCCAAGCCCCTCGGAGGCCCCCATGCTGCCCATCCTTCCCCGCCGGCTCGTGCTCGGCGGCGCGCTGGCGATGCCTTTCATCCGCACGGCCAGCGCCCAGCAGACCTTCGAGTTCGTCGCGGGCTCGCTCGGCGGTGGGTGGTACACGATGGGCGCGGGCATCGCGGCGCTGGCAAAGGACGAGGCGGACCTGCAGATCCGCGTGGTGCCGGGCGGCGGGCTCGCGAACCCCACCCGCATCAACAACGGGCAGTCGCAGATGGGCTGGGGGATCGACGCCTTCACCGCCGCCGCGGTGCGGGGTGAGGATCCCTACCGCGCGAAGCACGACAAGATCCGCACTCTCGGCACCGGCTACTC
The DNA here is from genome assembly GCF_000711725.1 of Roseomonas aerilata DSM 19363. GTDB lineage: Bacteria > Pseudomonadota > Alphaproteobacteria > Acetobacterales > Acetobacteraceae > Roseomonas > Roseomonas aerilata. The sequence continues at coordinate 335,273 of NZ_JONP01000001.1, forward strand.
GCCGACGGAGCACAACTTCGTCCGCGCGGCGGAGAAGACGCAGGAGGACATGCGAGCGATCCTGACGCAGCGGGGCATCCGGATCGGCTGCCCGCAGCGCTCCTCGACCGACGAGATGACGTTGCAGCGGATCCTGAGGTTCCTCGGCACCTCGCCCGAGAAGATCCGGGCGGAGGGCGGGACCTACCTCAACGGGTCCTACAACGACATCGCGGCCGCCTTCGGGGACGGGCAGGTGGACTATCTCTATATGGCGCTGGCCAAGCCGGCGGCGATCCTGACGGAACTGGGCACGGGTCGGCGGGCGGCGCGGCTGGTGGCCTTCCCCGAGGACGTGCGCAAGCACCTGATCGACGCCTATGCCTATAACCAGGGCGTGCTGCCGGCCTCGGCCTATCCGGCGCTGCAATCGGCGGATGTGCCGGTGACGACGATGGACAGCGTGATCGTTGTGCACGAGACGGTGCCGGACGAGGTCGCCTACAAGCTGACGAAGGTGCTGATCGCGGCCAAGGGGCCGCGGCTGACGCAGATCCATGCCTCCATGGCGAGCTACGACCCGGCCCAGGCCTGGAAGTATGCGGGCGCGCCGCTGCATCCGGGCGCGGCCAAGGCCTATCGCGAGGCCGGCGTGATGCCGGCCTGAGCGGTTCGTCTTGCGCGCGCTGAAGGGGCCGCTGCGGCCCATTCTGTCCGGGTGGCTGGCGCTGGCGGTGGCGGTCCACCTCTACTTCGGTGGGGTCGGCTTTCCGGAGCCGGTGGGGATGCGCGCCTTCCACCTGCTGGCCTTCGTGCCGCCGATCTTCCTGCTATGGCCGGCGCGGGCTTCGAGCCCCAAGGCGCGGCCGAGCCTGGTGGACTGGGCCTGGTTCCTGGCGGCGGCGGCGCCGCATCTATGGGTGTGGTGGAATGCCGGCGCGGTGTCGGACCGCATGGAATATGTGGACGATTTCACGCCGGCGATGTCCGTCATGGCCGTGCTGGCGATCGTGACGCTCCTGGAAGCGACGCGGCGGGCGGTGGAGCCGGGCCTCGCCTGGATGGTGATCATCAGCATCGCCTACATGGGTTTCGGGCACCTGCTGCCGGGGGTGCTGAACACGCGCGTATTCTCCGCCGCGGAGATCCTCGAAGCCTCCTGGCTGGTGCCGACGGCGGGCGGCGTCTACGGGCCGCTGACGGGGATCGTGGCCACGACCATCGCGGTCTTCATCATCTTCGGCTCCTTCATGGCGGGGAGCGGGACGGGGCGGCTGTTCAGCAATCTCGGGGCCGCGGCGGCAGGGCGCTACACGGGCGGGCCAGCCAAGGTGGCGGTCATCACCTCCGGGCTGTTCGGCACGATGAGCGGGTCTTCCGTTTCGAACGTCATCACCACGGGGGCGATGACGATCCCGCTGATGAAGCGGATCGGGTACCGGCCGGCTGTCGCGGGGGGGATCGAGGCGGCGTCCAGCGTGGGCGGGGCGATCATGCCGCCGGTGATGGGGGCGGCGGCCTTCGTCATGTCGGAGATCACGAACATCGCCTATGGCGAGATCGTCGTCGCGGCGGCGCTCGGGGCGGTGCTCTATTACTTCGCGATCCTGGCCGCCGTGCATTTCGAGGCGAAGCGAATGGGGATGGCGCCCATGCCGGCGGCCGATGTTCCGCCCTGGCGGGAGGTGCTGGCGGACGCGCATCTCGTGATCCCGATGGGCGTGCTCGTCTACCTCATGATGGAGCGCTGGTCGGGCAACTACGCGGCCTTCTGCGCGACGCTGGCGATGATCGCCGTCGCCATGCTGCGGCGGCGGACGCGGATGACGCCGCGCGCGATCTTCGAGGCGCTGGTGAATGCGGGGCTGACCATGGCGCCGCTGGCGGTCGCCATCGCGGGGGCGGGAATCGTGGTTTCCGCGCTGACGGCCACGGGGATGGTCGTGGCCTTCGGGGGGATCATCAAGGACATCGCGGGCGGTTCTCTGCCGCTGCTGCTGATCCTGCTGGCGCTGACGGTGCTGGTGCTGGGGATGGGGCTGCCGACCACGCCCTCCTACATCATCGCGGCGGCGATCGGGGTGCCGCAGCTCGTCGCCATGGGCGTGGGGCTGCTGCCGGCGCACCTGTTCCTCTTCTATTTCGCGGTGCTGGCGGATGCGACGCCGCCCGTGGCGGCCGCGGCCTTCGCGGCGGCCTCAGTCGCCGGGGCGGGGCCGACGATCACGAGCCTGCACGCGACGCGCTTCGGCATCGCGGGCTTCACCGTGGGCTTCGCCTTCGTCTACGACCCCGGGATCATGATGCAGGGCGGGGTGCTCGACATCCTGCTGGCGACCGCCATCCAGGTGGCGGCGCTGGTGGCGATCACGGCCGCCTACGCCGGCTATTTTCTCGCGCCGATGGGGCTGGTGGCGCGCGGGGTGCTGGGGCTGGCGGGGCTGGTTGCCGCCTTCATGCCGGTGGTGCCGGGGCCGGGGCGGCTGGCGCTGGCGGTGGCGGCGATGGGGCTGGCCTGGGCGCTCTCGCGCGCAGGGGCTGGAGTGGCGCGTCGGGCGGCCTAGAAGCCGGCGCAGCTTGGACGGAGGCTGCGCAGGACGCTCTCCTGGGCGAAGCGGGCGCGGTAGGCCTCGGCGAGCGGCTCCGTCCGGGCGGCGGCCTCCGCGAGGCTGGCGCCGGGAAGGACGAGCAGGAGGAGCTTCGAGGGTTCGCGGAAGATCCGGCCGTCGGGGGCGCGCCACTGGCCCTCGGCGTCAAGGGCGGTCAGGCCCTCGGGGAAGCGCGGGGTGGCTTCCTCGGCCAGGAAGGCGGACCATTCGGCATCGGTGACGCGCAGCCGGCCAGCGCTGCTGCGGCCGAGGGCGACTTCCGCGATGGCAGCGGGCGCGGTGCCCGCCGGGCAGGCCGGCGGGAGGGCGCAGGCGCCGAGAATGAGCGGGAGCAGCAGGGTGCCGGTCCGCAGTCGGGCGGGCGGGCGCAAGCCGCGCTCAGGCGCTGGCCAGCATGACGACGCCGAGGCTGATAAGCGCGACGGCGGCGATCTTCTGGGCGCCGAGCGCCTCCCCGAAGGCGAAGTGGCCGATCATCACGGCCACGACGTAGGAGGCGGCGGTGCAGGGCAGGGCGACCGACATCGGGATGCGGCGCAGCGCCACGATGTAGAGCAGGGCCGCGCCGCCGTAGAGGCCGAGACCGACGACGGTGTGCGGGCGGAAGAGCTGGGCGAAGAAGCCGCCATCGCCGGTCGCGCCCGACTTCAGCAGGATCTGGCCGGCGAGCGAGGTGGCGATCGCGGCGGCGAGGGCGATCCAGTGGGCGCTCATCGGCCGTCTTCCTCGTCGGCTGGGCGGGCGCGGACGACGTCGCGCACGACGCCCTGGGGGGTGCCGTTGGCCGAGAGGAAGGCGCGGCCGACATATTCGCCGAGCACGCCGAGGATGAGGAACTGCACGGCCGAGAGCAGCAGCGTGACCGTCATGGTGGAGGCCCAGCCGGAAGGGGTCTCGCCCGTCATGGCCTCGGCCATGACGAAGAAGGAGGCGACGATGCCGAGGAAGCCCATGGCCAGGCCCGCGAAGGTCGCGAGGCGCACGGGCAGGAGGGAGAAGTTGGTGGCGAGGTTCAGCCAGAGCCGGACGAGGCGGCGGAGCGTGTAGTTGCTGCGGCCCTCCACGCGCTTCAGGTGGCGGACCTCGATGGATTCGATGCGCTGGGTGACCTGCATGATCAGGCCGTCGATATAGGGGTAGGGGCCGGCATAGCGGGCGACCTCCCGGACGACGAGGGCGCTCATGCAGCGGAAGGAGGAGAGATAGAGGCCGCGGGGCTTGTCGAGCAGCAGGTCCGCCACGCCGTTGGCGAAGCGGCTGCCGAGGTTGCGCCAGCCCTCGTGCTCCTTGATGGCGTAGCGGGTGTAGACGACGTCCCAGTTGCCGAGGCGGGCGTGGTCATAGAGCTTCAGCACCTCCTCCGGCGGGTTCTGGAGGTCGTCGTCCATCGTGATGACGTAGCGGCCGCGGGCGACGCGGAGGCCGGACATGACCGCGTTGTGCTCGCCGAAGTTGCGGGCGTGCTCCACATAGGTGAGCGGCACGGTGGCCTTCGCGGCGAGGTCGCGGCAGACCTCGGCGGAGTTGTCGGGGGAGCCGTCGTTGACGAGGACGATTTCGATGCCGCCCACGGGACGGAGCGCCGAAAGGGCCGCGACGAGCGTGCCGATGGTGGTCGCGCCGCGATAGACGGGCACCACGATCGAGAGGCCGACGCCCTCCTGCGGGAGGACCTCCCCGGTGAGGGAGGCGGGGAGGGGCGCCGTCAGGGCATCGGGGCGCATGGCGTTCGGGTCCTTCAGGGTCGGTTCGCGGCCAGCAGCACCGAGCCGCCGGCGGGGAGGGGAAGGGCGGTGCGGCGTTCGATCTCGCAGACGCCGTGCAGGAGGCGGTCCAGCCAGGGCGGGAAGTCGCCGACGTCGCTCGCGTGGTTGTCGCCGCGCGCGAGGACCTTGCGCTGGAGGATCATGAGCGGGAGCAGGAAGCCGTTCCAGTAGCGGGTGGTGACGTCGGCGAAGCCGGCGGCGCGCAGGAGGGCGGCGGCGCGGCGGGCGGTGTAGCGGCGGGCGTTGTGCACCCGCACGTCGTGGGCCGAGAACATCCACTCATAGGCCGGCAGGTTGAGCACGAGGGTGGCGCCTGGGGCGAGCACGCGGTGCAGCTCCGCAAGCGCGCGTTCCTGGTCCGCGCCGGCATGGGAGAGCACGTCCACCGAGACGGCGGCGCCGAAGGAGGCGTCGGGGAAGGGCAGGTCGTTCACCGTGCCCGCGGTGACGGGCTGGCCGGACTTGGCGCCTGCCCGCGCGGCGGCGCGTGGGTTGTAGTCGAGGCCGAAGGCGGGGCGAGGGGAGCTTTCCGCCAGGCGGCGGAGAAAGCCGCCCGTTCCGCAGCCGGCGTCGAGCAGCGGCAGGGAGGCGATGCCCGGGCGGGCCGCGAGGGTCTCGAGGAGGCGGGCGTGGACGGCGCGGTACCACCACATCCCGTCCTCCGCGGCGTCCATCAGGGCGTATTCGGCGTCTTCCACTCGGGACCTGCTGGGAGGGCCTTTCCGGTGCGGCGTGCCGGGCGGGCTGGGTGACGAAAGGGCTTGTGGCAGCGGCTTGGGGCGTGGACAAGGCAGCCTCGCCCAGGGGCCGCCGCAATCTGTGGCTAGAAGGCTTCGATACGGGGCTGCAAGATTGCGGCCGCGCTGTCCCAACAGGATCCCCTCTCGAACCGGCCGGCATGAACGCACCTCTTCCCCCCTCTTCTCCGGCCGAGCCGGCGGCGGTGACCCTCGATGCGCCGCGCGGCGCGGGGCGGCTGGGCGCGGCGCTCGGTCTCGGATCGGGTGAGGGGGTGCTAGCAGGGCCGGGGGCCTCGGCGCGCCTCTGGCGGCTGGTGGCGCTGCTGCCGGCGCTGCTTTTCCTGCTGACGGTGCTCTCCCCGCCGCTGAACCACGATGTGGCGGCGGTGCTGAACTTTTCGATGCGCTGGTTGGGCGGGCAGCGGCTCTATTCGGAGCTGATCGACGTCAATCCGCCGCTGATCTTCATCTTCAACCTGCCGGCGGCCTGGCTGGCCTCTGTCACGCCGTTGGACGGGCCGCGGGCGCTGCTGCTGCAACTCGTGTTGTTCTGCGGGCTGGTCTGGTGGCTGAGCGGGCGGCTGCGGGAAGGGGTGGCGGAGGGGCCAGTGGAGGCAGCGGTGCTCTCCGCCCTGCTTCCACTGGCGCTGGTGATGCCGGGCTATGACTTCGGGCAGCGCGAGGTGCTGATGGGGACCGTCGCCATCCCCTACGTGCTGCTGGCCTCGAGGCGGATGCAGGGTTTGCCGACCGGGGGCTGGCTGCTCCTCGGTGTGGCCGTGCTCGCCGCGCTCGGTTTCGCGCTGAAGCCACATTTCCTGGCGGTGCCGCTGCTGGTGGAGGCGGCGGTGGTCACGCGGCGAGGCTGGCGGCGGATCGGGGTTTCGCTGGCCGACCCGGTGCCCTGGATCATGGCGGGGGTCTGGGTGCTCTATCTCGCCTCTATCCCGGTCTTCTTCCCGGACTTCTTCGGGCATGTCGTGCCGCTGGTCTGGGACTACTACGTCGATCTCGGGGGCATGTCGGCCTTCGGGGTGCTGCTGACCCCGAACATGGGCGCGGCGGGGGTTCTGCTGGTCCTGGTCTCGGCGCTCTGCGTGTTCGGGCGGTTCGGGCCGCTGGTGCTGGCGCTCTGGGCGGCGACCGCGGGGGCCTTCGTCTCGGCGGCGGTGCAGCACAAGGGCTGGACCTACCACGTGGCGCCGATCTTCATGCTGGCCGGGCTCTCGATGGGGCTGATCGTCGCGCGCTGGCTGGACGGGGCGCTGCCGCCGGCGCGGGCCCGGCTCTCGGCGCCCGCGCTTTCGGCCGTGATGGCGGGGTTGCTGATGCTTGGCATGGTCCGGGGCGGCGAGGCGCCCTTTCGCGAGATCGGCTACGAGAGCGACAAGGGCGGGCGGCTGACGGCCTGGCTGCAGGAGCATGCCTGGAACGAGCGGCTGCTGATCCTGACGCCCGACATCTGGCCGATCTATCCGGCGCTAAACTATTCCAACAGCCAGTCCACGCTGCGCTTCATGAACCTCTGGCTGCTGCAGGGCGTGAACCAGCGCTGCCCGGAGAGCGGCGAGCGATACCGGGAGACCTGGGAGATGTCGCGGGCGGAGTTCTTCGTCTACCGCACCGTGGCCGAGGACTTCGCCTCGGCGCCGCCCTCGGCGGTGCTGGTCACGCGGCACGTAGGCATACCCTGGTGCGGCAAGGAATTCGATTTCATCGAGTATTTCAGCCGCCACCCCCTCTTCGCGGAGGCTTTCCGGAGCTACCACCAGCAGGGCGAGATCGAGGGCTACAAGCTCTACGTCCGCGAGGACTAGCATCCGCGAGGACTGGGGCGCCCCAATAAGGGGCGGGGGGAAGCGCATGGCGTACGAGGAGTATGTGGGCCGCGAGGAGGTGCGGGAGGACCGCGCCGACCCGAGACTGGCTGTCGGGCTGGCGGCGACGCTGGGGCGGCCGCTGGAGGGGGACGAATGGGGCCCCCTCTGGCACTGGATGCTGTTCCAGGACTGGCGGATGCCCGGGGAGATCGGGCCGGATGGGCACCCCCGGCGCGGGGGCTTCCTGCCGCCGGTGCACGACCTGCCGCGGCGGATGTGGGCGGGCGGGCGCGTGAGCTTCCGGGCACCGCTGCGCACGGGGGACTCGGTGCGGCGGGTGAGCACCATTCTTTCCGTGAAGGAGAAGTCGGGCGGCTCGGGGCGGCTGGTCTTCGTCACGGTCGGGCATGTGCTGCACGGGCCGGCGGGCGTGCTGGTCGAGGAGGAGCAAGACATCGTCTATCGCGGGGCGGAGGGCGCCGCGGTGAAGGCGGCGCCGGCCGCCCCGGCCTGGGAGGGAGCGCTGGAGGCGTCCCTGGTGCCGGACCCGGTGATGCTGTTCCGCTACTCGGCGCTGACGGGGAATGGGCACCGCATCCACTACGACCATCCCTATGTAACGGGGGAGGAGGGGTATCCCGGACTGGTGGTGCACGGGCCGCTGCAGGCGACGATGCTGGCGCGGCACGCGCTGGACCTGGCAGGGCCCGGTGCCGCTCTGGGGCGCATCGCTTACCGGGGGAAGAGGCCCTGCTTCGATGGGCGGCCACTGCGGCTGCTCGGGCGGCTGGAGGCGGAGGGCGTCGTCCGGCTGGAGACGCGGGACGAGACGGGCGCGACCTGTCAGGAGGCCGAGGCCGTCCTTGTCCGGCGATAAGGCGACCGCGCCCGCCAGCTTCGCGGCAGGGCTGCCCGAGGAGGCGCTGCGGGGGATCGGCCTGATCGCGGCGGGGTTCGGGATCGTCACGATCTCGGACGCCGCCGTGAAATGGGTGCTGCCGGAGATCGGGGTTGCCGTCGCGATGATGGTGCGCGGCGCGCTCGGTGCGATGACCGTGCTGGTGCTGGCGGGCGGGCTGCGGGTGCGGGCCGTGAACAAGCGGCTGGTGGCGGCACGGAGCCTGCTGCACTGCGCGGTGACCGTGACCTTCTATCTTGCCTGGTCGCGGGGGATGCCGCTCGGGGACAGCTACGCCGTCGCGGCCGTGGCGCCGCTGGCGATGACCGTGCTGGCCATTCCGCTGCTGGGGGAGAGCGTGGGATGGCGGCGCTGGCTCTCGACCCTCGTCGGCTTCGGGGGCGTGCTGGTGATGGCGCAGCCGGGCGGCGACCTCTGGCGCTGGGAAGCGGCGGTGCTGCTGGGCGGCGTCGTCTTCATGGCGGTGACGCGGATCTGGACGCGGGTGCTGGCGCTGACGGACCGGCCGGCGACGATCGCCTTCTGGCTGATGGTCGCGCATATCCCCTTCGGGCTCGCGGTGCTTCCCTTGTTCCCGGCGATCGGCTGGCCCTCGCTCAGCGGGTGGATCGCGATCCTTTTCGTCGGTATCGGGAACGGCTCGGCGCATTTCCTCTTCGCGCGGGCCTTCGCGCTGGCGCCGGTCGGGGTGCTGGCGCCCTTCGAGTACTCGACGCTCGTGATGGGCACCTTCGTGGGCGTGCTCGTCTGGGGGGACGTGCCATCCTGGGCCACGGTGGCTGGCGCCGCGGTGGTGGTGGCTGCAGGGCTCTATAATTTGCGGCGGGCGCAGATCAGGGCGCGGGAGGCGCGGGCCAGGGCGGCCCTCGCACGCGGCTGATGGTGCTGCGACACGACATGCGCCGCGGGGCGCTGCTGATGCTCGGCGCAACCGCCTGCTTCGCGCTGATGGGCGCGGTGGTGAAGGTGCTGAGCGCGCGGCACGCTTTCCTGGAGCTGATGTTCTTCCGCAACCTCTTCTCCCTGCCGATCGTGCTGGTGGCGGGGCTGCGTACCGGGGCCTTGCTGCGGACGCGGCGCCTGGGCGGGCACGCGGTGCGCGCGCTTTCCGGTATGGCGGGGATGGGCTGCGCCTTCCTCGCGCTGTCGATGCTGCCGCTCGCGGACCAGACGGCGCTGAACTACACGCAGCCGCTTTTCATCATCCTGCTGGCCATTCCCTGGCTGGGGGAGCGGCCGGGGCCGGCGCGCTGGGCGGCGGTGCTGATCGGATTCCTCGGCGTGCTGGTGGTCGCAGCGGGGCAGGGGCTGGGGCAGGGCGCGGCGGCCGGGTTGCTGGCTGGATATGCGGTGGCGGCGCTCGGCGGGTTCTTTGGGGCGCTCTCGACCATGCTGGTGCGCCAGCTCTCGGCGACGGAGGCGAGCACGACCATCGTGCTCTGGCAGGCGCTGCTGATGACCGGGATGGCGGCGATCGCGCTGCCCTTCTTCTGGACGACGCCCGGCTGGGCGGACCTTGCGCTGCTGGTGCTGATGGGCGTGATCGGCGGCGTGGGGCAGGTGCTGAACACCGAGGCCTTCGCGAGCGCGCAGGTCTCCTCCCTCGGGCCTTATACCTACACGGGGTTGCTCTGGGCGGGGCTGCTGGGCTGGATGATCTGGGGCGAGGCGCCGGGGGCCGCGATGCTGCTCGGCAGCGCCCTGATCGTGGGGGCGGGGTTCCTCGTGCTGCGCGGCGAGTACCGGGGCAGGAAGCCCCGCGGAGGAGAGCATGGGTCCTGAGTTCCGGCGCGACGATTCCCTGGCACCCGGAGAGGTGGAGTGGGTGGCGCCGGGAGTGCGGCGCATCCTCTGCGGCAATCCCGGGCCCTTCACCTATCGCGGCACGAACACCTACCTCCTCGGCCGGAGGGAGGTGACGGTGCTGGACCCCGGGCCCGCGGATGACGCGCAGCTGGCGGCCATCCTGCGGGCGGTGGACGGGGAGCGGGTGACGCGCATCCTCGTCTCCCACACGCATCGGGACCACTCGCCGGGGGTGGCGCCGCTGGTGGCGGCCACGGGCGCGGAGACGCTGGGCTTCGGGCCGCACATGACCCCGCCGGAGGAGGGTGGGGAAGGGGCGGACCACGCCTTCGTGCCGGAGCGGCGGCTGGCGGATGGCGAGGCGGTGGAGGGCGACGGGTGGCGCGTCGTGGCGCTGCACACGCCCGGCCATTGCGCGAACCACCTCTGTTTCGCCCTGGAGGCGGACCCGGCGCTGGCGCCCGAGGGAGTGCTGTTCAGCGCCGACCACGTGATGTCCTGGTCCACCAGCGTCGTCTCGCCGCCCGACGGGAACATGGCGGACTACATGCGCTCGCTGGAGCGGGTGGCGGAGCGGAAGGACCGCCTGCTGCTGCCGGGGCACGGGCCGGCGCATGACGATCCCGTCCCCTTCATCGCGGCGCTCCTCGCCCATCGGCGGGAGAGGGAGGCGAGGGTGCTGGAGGCGCTGCGGGCGGCCGGCGGCGCCACGACGGCGGCGGCGCTGGTACCGGCCGTCTATGGGCCGGCGCTGGAGCAGCGGCTGATGCCTGCCGCCGCGCGGAGCCTGCTGGCGCATCTGGTGAAGCTGGCGGAGGAGGGCCTGGCGGTGCGGGAGGGGGAGCTGTTCCGGCGGGTCTGAGGCGTGCTGGTCGGTCGCCGGCTATCCCATTCTCTCAAGCCGCCGGGTATCGCGGCCCTGGTACCAGACGAGGGGGCGGGTTTCGCGCTCCGGTTCCGGCAGGGCCATGAGGTCGCGGAACTCGGCGAGGACCCGGGCGGTGATGGGGGCGAGGTCGTGGGGCGGGGTTTCTGCGACGGGGTAGTAGGCGAGATGTTCGAGTTCTCCGCTGCCGCCGAAGGTGCCGGTCGCGGTCTCGGCCGGGGCCATGAGGAAGCGGGCGTTGAAGCGCACCGGGCTCATGGCGGGGGTGAGGGCGCGGCAGAGATAGCGCAGGGGCGCGAGTTCCGCGTGCAGGCGCCCGGCCTCGAGGGTGCCGAGGAGAAGGCCGGTCTCCTCGTGCAGCTCCCGCACGGCGGCGATGGCGATGGCGCGGGCGAGGCGCGGTGCGGCGCGGTGCTCGAGTGCGCGGCGGGTCTGGGGGTGGAGTTCCGAGGCGGCGGGGGCGCTGCGATCCTCCCGGTCCACCCGCCCGCCGGGGAAGACCAAGCGGTTGGGCATGAAGCGGTGTTTCACGCTGCGGACGCCCATCAGAACCTCGAGGCCGCTCGCGCCCTGCCGCCATAGAAGGAGCGTGGCAGCATCCCGCGGGCGCGCCACCCTTTCAGGCCGGGCCTCGCCGGTCGCGGTGAAATCGGTAGGACGCATGGGTTCGGGCAAGGCGCGTCCTCTTCGATGGGCCGGCGCGGTTCTAGGGCGGGGCGGTGGGCGGGGGAAGCGGGGGCGGGCAACCGCGAACGCCTCGCAAGTGGTTGTTTTCGGGTGCCGCCGGGGGGGTGGCGCCTTGACAGGAACGGGGGGCAGACGCATTTCCTGCCCATACCGGACCGCAGGGGTCGGGTATCCATCCAGTGGTTGGGATCGCCCACCGTGTTGCGTCTTTCCAAATTGGCGGATTACGCGGTCGTCCTTCTCGCCCGGCTGGGGCAGGAAGATGGGCTGCACACCGCACCGGCGCTCGCCTCGGCCACCGGCATTGCCGAGCCGACGGTCGCGAAGGTGCTCCGGATGCTCTCGCAGGCCTCCCTGGTCGAGGCCCAGCGGGGCGCGCGGGGCGGGCACCGGTTGGCCAAGCCGATCTCGGCCATCCCGCTCTCGGACGTGATCGTTGCCATGGATGGGCCGATCGCGTTGACAGCCTGCGTGGACGGGGCCGTGGGCGGCTGCGAGGCGGAGGGACATTGCCCCGTGCGCGGCCGCTGGGATCCCGTGAACGAGGCGGTGCGCGCCGCGCTCTCCGCCGTGACCATCGCCGACCTCGCGCGGCCGAGCTGCAACGAACGGCACCGCCACGCGCCCGTTTTTCCTCCTGCCACTGGACCGGCCCTGGGGCCCTCCCCTTTGGCCGCCGAGTAAGGGACAGAGAATGCCCGCCGTCGAAGAGACCCTCGATACCGTCCGTGACGCCACGCAGGGCGCCTATAAGTGGGGGTTCGAGACAGATATCGAGATGGAGTTCGCCCCCAAGGGGCTGAACGAAAGCATCGTGCGCTTCATCTCCGCCAAGAAGGGCGAGCCGGAATGGCTGCTCGACTGGCGCCTGCGCGCCTTCGAGGCCTGGAAGGGCATGGAGGAGCCGCGCTGGCCCTCCGTGACCTATCCGCCGATCGACTACCAGGACGCCTTCTACTACGCGGCGCCGAAGGAGAAGGCCGGGCCGAAGTCGCTCGACGAGGTCGATCCCGAGCTGCTGAAGACCTATGCCAAGCTGGGCATTCCGCTGCGCGAGCAGGCGATCCTGGCGGGGGTCGAGGGCGCGGGCCAGGTGCCGGCCGAGGGCGGGCGCATGCCGGTGGCCGTCGACGCGGTGTTCGACAGCGTCTCGGTAGCGACGACTTATCGCGAGCGGCTGGAGAAGGACGGGATCATCTTCTGCCCGATCTCGGAGGCCGTGCATAAGCACCCCGAGCTGGTGAAGCGCTATCTCGGCTCCGTCGTGCCGCACACGGACAACTTCTTTGCGGCGCTGAACAGCGCGGTCTTCACGGATGGCAGCTTCGTCTACATCCCCAAGGGCGTGCGCTGCCCGATGGAGCTGTCCACCTATTTCCGCATCAATGCGAAGAGCACGGGGCAGTTCGAGCGGACGCTGATCATCGCGGACGAGGGCTCGACCGTCTCCTACCTCGAGGGCTGCACGGCGCCGCAGCGCGACGAGAACCAGCTGCACGCGGCGGTGGTGGAGCTGGTGGCGCTCGACGACGCCTCCATCAAGTACAGCACGGTGCAGAACTGGTACCCCGGCGACGAGAATGGGGTGGGCGGCATCTACAACTTCGTCACGAAGCGGGCGGCCTGCCGCGGCAAGCGGAGCAAGGTTTCCTGGACGCAGGTTGAGACGGGCTCGGCCATTACCTGGAAGTACCCGTCCTGCATCCTGCAGGGCGAGGAGTCGGTGGGTGAGTTCTACTCCGTCGCCATCACCAACAATCATCAGCAGGCCGATACCGGCACGAAGATGATCCACCTGGGCAAGAACACGCGCAGCACGATCGTCTCGAAGGGGATCTCCGCCGGTAAGGGCCAGAACACCTATCGCGGCCTCGTGCGGATCAGCCCGAAGGCGACGAACGCGCGGAACTTCACGCAGTGCGACAGCCTGCTGATCGGCGATCTCTGCGGCGCGCACACGGTTCCCTATATCGAGAACCGCTGCATGACCGCGAAGACCGAACACGAGGCGACGACGTCCCGCATCGCGGAGGACCAGCTCTTCTACTGCCGGCAGCGCGGGCTGTCGCAGGAGGACGCTGTGGGCCTGATCGTGAACGGCTTCTGCCGCGAGGTGCTCAAGGAACTGCCGATGGAATTCGCGGTCGAAGCGCAGAAGCTGCTTCAGATCAGCCTGGAAGGGAGCGTCGGCTAGTCATGCTGCGCATCGAGAACCTTACTGCCGAGATCGAGGGCAAGGAGATCCTCAAGGGGATCACGCTGGAGGTGCCGGATGGCGAGGTGCACGCCATCATGGGGCCGAACGGCGCCGGCAAGTCCACGCTTTCCTACGCGCTCGCGGGGCGCGAGGGCTACGAGATCACGGGCGGCTCCGTGACGCTGAACGGCCAGGACCTGCTGGGGATGGAACCGGAGGAACGGGCCGCTGCCGGGCTGTTCCTTGCCTTCCAGTACCCGGTGGAGTTGCCGGGCGTCGGCAACGCCAACTTCCTCCGCACGGCGCTGAACGCCATTCGCCGCACGCGCGGCGAGGCGGAAGTGGACGCGATGCAGTTCCTCAAGCTGGCGCGCGCGCGCATGAAGGAGCTGTCCATGCCCGAGGACATGCTCAAGCGCGGCGTGAATGTTGGCTTCTCCGGCGGCGAGAAGAAGCGGAACGAGGTTCTGCAGATGGCGCTGCTGCAGCCGAAGATCGCGATCATGGACGAGACCGACAGCGGCCTCGACATCGACGCGCTGCGGATCGTGGCCGACGGCGTGAACGCGCTTCGTGGGCCCGGTTTCTCGGCCCTGGTGATCACGCATTACCAGCGGCTTCTGAACCATATCGTGCCTGACCGGGTGCACGTGCTGGCCGATGGCCGCATCGTGACCTCCGGCGGGCCGGAACTGGCGCATCGCCTCGAAGCCGAGGGCTACGCGGGCGTGCTGGACGAGGCCGCATGAACATCGATTCCCCGCAGGGCAACGCGGCGGCCTTCCTGCACCGTTACGACGGGCTGGCGGAGCGGCTGCCGGGCGCGTCCATCCCGACGGTGCGCGCGCTGCGCGACGCCGCGGCGGAAACGCTGCGCGCGGGCGGGCTGCCGAACCGTCGTGTAGAGGCGTGGCGCTACACCGATCTCTCCCCGATGCTGCGCGCGGAGTTCCGCGAGGCGCTGACGGCGGTGGACCGCGCCGTGCCGCTTCCGGCGGCGCGGGCGGAGCGGCGCGCGGTCTTCGTGGACGGGCGGTTCCGGGAGGACCTTTCCTCTCTCGATGGACTGGTCGCGGCTTCGCTGGCCGAGGTGATCGCGACGGTGGCGGGACGGCTGAACACGGTTGCTTCTGCCTCCCAGCCGATGGTCACGCTGAACACGCTGCTGTTCGAGGACGGGCTGGTGCTGGAGGTGCCGGAAGGCGTGGACGCGGGGCGGCTGGAGCTGCTCTCGGTTGCCTCTGGCGAGACGGCGAGCACGGTGCATCCGCGCCATCTCGTGCGGCTCGGGCGCGGGGCGCGGCTGGTGCTACTCGAGACGGCAATCTCGAGTAACGGCGCGCGGCACCTGCACAACCCGGTGTTCGAGATCGAAGTGGCGCAGGACGCGAAGCTCACCCATGTGCGCGTGCAGCGGGAGGCGGCGAATGCCTATCACCTCGCGCATCTCGGCGTGCGCGTGGAGGAGGGCGGAACCTATGACGGCTTCGTCCTGAACGCGGGTGGGCGGATCAGCCGGAGCGAGACGCATCTGGCGCTGCTCGGGCCGCGAGCGGCGGCGCACCTGAATGGGGCGCAGCTTGTGGCGGATGGGCAGCTGGCGGACACGACTACGGCGCTCGACCACACGGCGCCGAACTGCGCCTCCCGCCAGACGGTGAAGACGGTGCTGGCGGGGCGTTCGCGCGGCGTGTTCCAGGGCAAGATCCTGGTGAGGCGCGAGGCGCAGAAGACCGATGGCTACCAGATGAACCAGGCGCTGCTGCTGTCGGAGGAGGCGGAGATCGACAGCAAGCCGCAGCTTGAGATCTACGCCGACGACGTGAAGTGCAGCCACGGCGCGACAGCCGGGGCGCTGGACGCCGACAGCCTGTTCTATCTCCGCGCCCGCGGCATCCCCGCGGATACGGCCCGCTCCATGCTCGTGCGCGCCTTCCTGCAGGAAGCGGTCGAGGTGGTGGAGGACGAGCCCGCGCGCGAGGCGCTGGAAGAGGCGGTGGCAGGCTGGTGGGACCAGCATGGGAAGGCTGCGTGATGGACGGCACTCTTCGCCCGGCGCTCGACGTGCAGCGGGTGCGGCAGGATTTCCCGATCCTGTCCACCAAGGTTCATGGCAAGCCGCTGGTGTTCCTTGACTCCGGTGCCTCCGCGCAGAAGCCGCGCGTGGTGCTGGATGCGATGCTGCGGATGATGGAGACCTCCTACGCGAATGTGCATCGCGGGGCCTATCACCTGAGCGAGGCATCGACAGCGGCCTACGAGGCGGCGCGCGAGGCGGTGGCGCGCTTCCTGAACGCCGGCGATGCGCGGGAGGTGATCTTCACCGCGAACAGCACCGCCGCGATCAACCTTGTCGCGCATTCCTATGGGCGCGGGGTGATGCGGCCTGGGCAGGCGGTCGTGGTTTCCGAGATGGAGCACCACGCGAACTTCGTGCCCTGGCAGATGCTCTCCCAGGCGCATGGGATTGAGCTGCGGATCTGTAACGTGCTCGATTCCGGCGAGCTGGACATGGCGGACCTTGAGGCGAAGATCACTGACGGGAAGGTCGGGCTGGTCGCGGTCACGCATATGTCCAACGTGCTGGGCACGGTGACGCCGGCCGCGCGGATCGCGGCGCTGGCGCATGCGCACGGTGCGAAGGTGCTGTTCGACGGGTCGCAGGCGGTGGTTCACCGGCGCGTGGACGTGCGGGCACTGGAAGCGGATTTCTACGTCTTCACGGGGCACAAGCTCTACGGTCCGACGGGAATTGGCGTGCTCTGGGGGCGGATGTCGCTGCTCGACGAGATGCCGCCCTTCATGGGCGGCGGCGACATGATCTCCGAGGTGACCCGGGAAGGTTTCAAGCCTGCCCCGGTGCCGGCGAAGTTCGAGGCGGGTACGCCGGCGATCGTTGAGGCGGTTGGGCTGCACGCGGCGATCGACTACGTCACAAGCATCGGCATGGAGGCCATCGAGGCGCATGAGCGCTCGTTGGTGGATCATGCGATGGCGAAGCTCTCGGCGATCGAAGACCTCACGGTCATCGGGCGGGCGCAGGACCGGGGCGGGGTGTTCTCCTTCGCGCTGGGCAACGCGCACGCGCACGACCTTTCCACGTTGCTCGACCGCGTGGGGATCGCGGTGCGCGCGGGGCGGCACTGCGCGGAGCCGCTGCACGTGCGGATCGGGCATGACAGCACCTGCCGTGCGTCCTTCGGCATGTACACGACGCATGAGGAGGTCGATTTCCTGGCGGAGGCGTTGAACTCTGCGCGGAGGTTCTTCACCTGATGTTCGACGACCTGCGGGACCTCTACCAGGAGGTCATCCTCGACCACGGGCGCAAGCCGCGGAATTTCCGGCGGCTGGACGGGCCCGACCTTTCGGCCCGCGGGGACAACCCGATGTGCGGCGATCGGATGGAGCTGTTCCTCGACATGGAGGGGGATCGCATCGCCGATGTGGCCTTCCAGGGGAAGGGCTGCGCGATCTCGATGGCGAGCGCCTCGCTGATGACCGAGACGGTCAAGGGCAAGACGCCGGACGAGGCGCGCGGCATGGCGGCGCGCTTCCGCGAGATGGCGATAACCGGCACCTGCCCGGATTGCGGCGGGGCGCTGGAGGACGAGATGGACCGCCTGCAGGCGCTGTCGGGCGTCCATGAGTTTCCCAGCCGCGTGAAGTGCGCGACGCTGGCCTGGCACACCCTCAACACCGCCCTTTCCGGCGGGAAGGAGGCTTCGAGTGAGTGAACCGATCACCGCGCAGGGCGGCACGCACGAGGCCTGGTCGCCGGACGGGCCGATCCCGCCGACGCGGGTGAGCGAGGTCGCGGTGCTGGACGCGATCAAGACCGTTTTCGACCCGGAGATTCCCGTCGACATCTATGAGCTCGGTCTCGTCTATGCCGTGGAGATCACGGACGAGGGCGCGGTGCGGATCGAGATGACGCTCACCACGCCCTCCTGTCCCTCGGCGCAGGAATTGCCGGGGATGGTGGAGCAGGCGGTGAAGGTGGTCCCGAACGTTTCCTCCGTGGCGGTCGAGATCGTCTGGGATCCGCCCTGGGATCCGTCCCGCATGAGCGAGGACGCGAAGCTCGCGTTGAACATGTACTGACAGGGGGCTGGAAATGAGCACGACCACCACTGACGCCCCGCGGCCGCGCCGCGCGCTGCCGCCGCTGATGTCGCTGTCGGATGCGGCGGCGGAGCGGCTGCGCTCGCTCTACGCGAAGGCCCAGGGCGGGAAGCTGCTGCGCGTGGCGGTCTCCACCAAGGGCTGCTCGGGCATGTCCTATCAGATCGACTGGGTGGATGCCGCCGGGCCCGGCGACGAGACCGTGACGGACAAGGGCGTGACGGTGCTCGTGGACCGCAAGGCGACCTTGTTCCTGATCGGGACGGTAATGGATTACGAGAAGAAGGCCATGTCCGCTGGCTTCACCTTCACCAACCCGAACGAGAAGGGCCGCTGCGGTTGCGGGGAGAGCTTCCACGTCTGAGAGGAGGTGGCGCCGGGGCTCAGTCGATCGAGCGCCCGGCGAGGCGGGTGTGCCAGGAGGCGATCTGGCGCGCGATTTCCCCGGCGGTGCGGGCCGCGTCGAAGGTGACGGGCTCGACCGAGAGCGCTTCCAGGCGGGCTGACCAGGCAGGGTCTCGGCCGGTCTCCGCGGCCGCGGTGGCAAGGCGCTGGGCGGCCGGTGCGTCCAGATTGGGCGGGGCGAAGAGGCCCCACCATGGAACGAGGTCCACCGAGGGGTAACCAAGTTCTTCGGTCGTGGGGACGTCCGGCAGGTCCGCGTGGCGTTGCGGGTTGGTCGTTGCGAGCGCCCGGGCGCGGCCGTCCTCCAGCAGCGGCCTCGCGACGCCGGTGAGGGCCGGAAGGAAGGCGACCTCGCCGGTCAGGAGCCCGTTCAGGGCGGGACCGCCCCCGCGATAGGGCACATGGGTGAGCATGACCTTGGCGGCATCCGCGAGGGCGAGGCCCGCGAGATGCGGGTCGGTGCCCGCGCCCGGGGTGCCGTAGGGAAGCGCACTCGACCGGGCCGCGGCGACGAGGTCTTCCAGCCGGCGGTAGGGCGAGGCGGCGGGAACGACGAAGAGGATTGCCTGCCGCGCGATGGTCGCGATAGGCGTGAGGTCCCGTTCCGGGTCGTAGGGCGGGGGCGGCTGCAGTGCGGGAAGCACGACGATGGCCGGGGACGAGGTGAAGAGGAGCGTGTAGCCGTCGCCACGCGCGCGGGCGACGGCGGCGGTGCCGATGGCGCCCGACGCCCCGGCGCGGTTCTCGACGACGACGCTGCCGCCGAGGATCTCGCCCAGCCGGACTGCGAGGATTCGGGCGATGAGATCGGTGCCGCCGCCGGGCGCGAAGGGAACGACGAGGCGGATGGGGCGGGAGGGATAGGGATCGGGCTGCGCGCGCGCCGCGCCAGCCGCCCCCGCCGCGAGGCTGCCGAGGAGGAAGGCGCGTCGCGGGGCGCGGGTCACCCCGCCGTGGCCTTGGCGAAGGCCGGGCGGGCGGCGATGCGGGCGCGCCAGGCTTCCAGCGCGGGGAGCGGCGGGCGCTCGATCGGGAAGTCGAGGCAGCGGGCGACGATGGGCGCGAGCGCGATGTCGGCCAGCGTCATGCGGCCCAGCGCGAGCCACTCGGCCGTTGCGAGCTGCCCATCGAGGATCGAGAGCAGGCCGTTGATCTCGCCGAGCTGCGCCGCGAAGTCGGGTGCGCGCTCGGCGCGTGCCTTCTTGGCCTCGCGGAACATGACGAGATAGGGGGCGTTGAGCTGGGCGAGGAGCCAGTCCATCCAGCGCTCCACTTCGCTGCGCTCCGCGGGCGTGGTGCCGTGCATCTCCGGCGCGTGGCTGGACGCGAGGTAGCGGAGGATGGTGTTGGACTCCCAGACCACGACCTCGCCGTCCACGAGGGTCGGCACCTTGGAGTTCGGGTTCATCGCCTTGTATTGCGGGGTGGCGGTGTTGCCGAACTGGCGGCCGTAGTCCTCACGCTCGTAGGGCGTGCCGGTTTCCTCGAGGAGGAAGAGGACCTTCTGCACGTTCCCGGAGGTCGCGCGTCCCAGCAGCTTCAGCATTCTGTTCCCCTTACTTCTCGCGCGGCGCGTAGGCGATCGCGTCCATCTCGATTTTCGTGCTGATGACAGCCCGCGCCTGCACGGTGGTGCGCGCGAGGGTCGCGTCCTTGAAGTGCTCGGCGAAGACCTTGTTATAGCGGCCGAAGTCGCGCGTATCCTCGAGGTAGGTCGTCACGCGCACGACGTCGGCGAGCGTCAGGCCTTCCGCCTCCAGCACGCGCGCAATGGAGAGGCAGGTCCACTTCGTCTCCTCCTCGATCGTGCCGGAGATCATGTTGCCCTCCGCGTCCTTGGCGACCTGGCCGGAGACGAAGACGAAGTCGCCCGCGCGCACGGCGGGGTGGAAAGGCAGGTTCGGATTCTTCTTCCCGATGGGGTAGACGTCGTCGCGCGGCACTCGGCGGTTCCTCTCAGCTGATGAGGGGGGATTCGAGGATCTGCACCCCGGCCACGCGGTCCACGAGGTAGATGAGGCCGCGGTCGTCGATGGTGACGTCGTTGGAGGAGGCGCGGTCGGCGCCCGGGGCGGGAGCGGGCACGTGGTGGCCGACTTCCTGGGGCGCGAAGGGGTCGGAAAAGTCCACGATACGCAGGCCCATGGCGAACCAGGCGCAGGGCAGCACCGTGCCGCGGAAGACCTCGGAGGGCTGGTGGCAGCCGGTCATCGCCGGCTGCGGCGCGCCGTCGGGGTCGAGGCCGGGCACCTGGAAGGTGGAGATCGCCGTCGGGTTCGTCTCGTCAGTGATGTCGTAGAACCAGAGGAAGGAGGGCGCGGCGGGGTAGAGCTTCGCCACGTCCTCATCCGCCACGATGAGGATGCGGCGACCCTTCACGGGCTCGGGCACCGGCATGCAGGTGTGGGTCGGGTGCGGGAAGGCGGCGGAGGTGTTGACGTGGGCGACAGGACGCGGGTTCGCCATGTCGGAGATGTCCAGCGTCCACATCCCGTGGTGCCAGTAGGAGACGTAGAGGCGGTCGCCGAGGCGCATCGGGTGGTGGCAGCGCGGCGTCGGCCAGCCCTCGGGCATGTCGTCGCGCTCGCCGCCGGCGGCGTGCTGACCGGGCGCCCACCAGCGCATGATCTCGCGCGGGCGGGCGGGATCGGAGAGGTCAAGGATGGCGGGGAAGTTACCGACATAACCAGCCTCCGTCGCCGAGACATAGGCGAGGGTGCCGTCGAAGGTGAAGCGGTGCACGCCCTTGCCGGACATGGCGACCTTCGTGATCTCGCGCGGGTTCGCGGGGTCGCGAACGTCGTAGATCATCATGCCGGCGCCGAACTCCTCGTTCCCGGGGCCGAACTTCTCGTGGTTCACGAGCATCAGCCCGTTGGCCGCGCGCACCTTGTGCGAGTGCCAGCCGGCGGGGATCGGGATGTGGTGGAGCACGCGGGGGTTCCGCGGGTCCGCGATGTCCACGACCGTCGTGCCGTGCGGCGGGCGCATATGGGCGACGTAGAGGGTGTTCCCGTCCACCCAGACCTGCCCGCCGCCGGGCAGGTCGAGATGGGAGAGGAGCGAGACGTTCCGGCTGCCGGAGAGAACGCTTTCAGGCAAGCCGCGATACCTCGCCGTTGGCTGCGCGGCCCCACTTCCGGTAGAGGGAGAAGGCTTTCTGCGCGGGCTCGTCGCTGGCGACGAAGAGGATGGCGGGCTCGGTCGCGGAGCCGTTCACGTGCTCGCACCAGCAGCCGCCAGGCACCGCCATGGTGTCGAACTCGCGCCAGTCGAGCCGCTTGCCATCCACGATGGAGTGGCCCGCGCCCCGGAAGGGGGCGACGAGAAGGCTGGCGGTCTGGCGCAGCGGCAGGGTGCGCTCGCCGGGGCGGAGCATCTGGGCGAAGAAGGTGATGGTCTTGAACACGGGCCCGCCCGTGGTGGGGTCCACGTATTCCACCATGATGGCCTCGTGCGGGTCGCCGTCCCAATCGGCGTGACGGTCGAGAAGGGCCTGCATCGCCTCCCACCGGTAGACGTACATGGGCGAGGAGTGGCCGGCGCCGCGCACATGGTTCACGAAGCGCGGCTGCATGCCCCCCGTGCCGTAGATCCGCTGGGAGTAGTCGTCCGGGAAGCGGGCGGACTGCTTCTTCACCACCGCCTCGTCCTCGACATAGTGGTGGTCGAAGGAGACGGCGTTGAGCGTCTCGACCAGCGGCAGGTCGAGGACGGAGAGGTTGATCGCGGGCTCGTCGCCGACGGTGCCGTGGTTGTGCCAGGTGTCGATCGGGGTCAGCACCATGTCGCCGGGGCCGAAGACGATGTCCTCGCCCTCCACCCCCGTGAAGTTGCCCTTGCCCGTCAGGCCGAAGCGGATGGCGCTCGGCGTGTGCTTGTGGGGGGGCATGATCTCGTTGGGGTCGTTCAGCCGGTAGGCCGTGTACATCGTGGAAACCGAGGCGCGCTGCGGGGCGAGGCCGGGATTCACGAGGATGAGCGAGCGCCGGTCGCTGTCGGCGGTGGAGACAAGCTCGGCGGAGCGGCGGAGGATCGGCTCGATGTCGTCGGCGAAGGACCAGAGGTGCGGCACCGCCTTCCGCGTCGCCATGAGCTGGCGGATCTCGTCGTGGTCCGTGTCCTTCGAGGTCGCCCAAAAGGGAAAGAGGTGATGCCGCGCGAGGTCCTCGTAGAGGCCGCGGAGCGCGGCCTCACGGTTGGCGTCGGGCCCCTGCGAGGAGGCCGGGGGCAGGTTCGTGTCCATGGGACCTCCGCGAAGGGGTGACCGTGATGCAACCGTAGGGCCGACCAATGGTAACCGGCAAGGAGAAATGGTCGAGATTCTCAGAGGGCGGCGCGTGGGGCGGGCTGGCGGCCGAGGATGAGGTCGGAGGCGCGCTCCGCGATCATGATGACGGCGGCGTTGATGTTGCCGGAGACAGTCGCGGGAATGGCGGAGGCGTCCACCACGCGCAGACCCTCCACGCCACGCACGCGCAGGTCTCCGCCGAGCACCGCGCGCTCCTCGGTGCCCATGGCGCAGGTCCCGAGCGGGTGGTGCACGGTGATCGCGGTGGCGCGGACATGGGCATCGAGGTCGGCGTCGGAGCCGCGTCCCTCGCCGGGCACGGCCTCCCGCGCGCGGAAGGGGGCCATGGAGGGTTGCGCCATGGTCTCGCGGATCATGCGAAGGCCTTCGCGCAGCCGAGTGCGGTCGCGCTCGGTAGAGAGGAAGTTCTGTCGGATGCGCGGTGGGGCGAAGGGGTCGGCGGAAGACAGCGCGATCTGGCCTTCACTTTCGGGGTGGAGGAGCACCGCGCGGCAGCCGAAGCCGTCCGGGAAGGGGCGGCGGAGCCAGGGCTGGGCGGTGAAGGGCGCGGCGGTGAGGAGGAACTGCAGGTCCGGCGCCGCGCCGGCCGTGCTGCTGCGTAGGAAGGCGGTGATGCCCCCGGGCACGTCGCTCGCGATGCCGGTGCCGCGAAGATAAGCTCGGGCGACGGAGAGGCCGATGCGATCGGCGCGCATGGCCCGCGGGAAGGGGCCAGGGACGCCGCGCGCATAGGGCAGCATGACCGAGACGTGGTCCCGGAGGTTGCGGCCGACGCCGGACAGTGGAACGCGAACCGGGATGTCGAGGCGCCGCAGCGTCTCCGGGTCGCCGAGGCCGGAAAGCATCAAGAGCTGGGGCGAGTTGATGGCGCCGCCCGAGAGGATCACCTCCCGCCCCGCGCGGGCGGTACGGGTTTCGCCGCCCTGGCGATAGGTGACGCCGACGCAGCGCCCGCCCTCGAAAAAGAGGCCGGTGGCGTGGGCGCGCACGACGATGCGCGCCCGGCCGCTCTTCATCGCCGGCCGAAGATAGGCGGTGGCGGCGGAGGAGCGGCGGCCGTTGCGGATGGTCATCTGCAGGGTGCCGAAGCCCTCCTGCCGCGCGCCGTTGTAGTCGTCGGTCCAGCCGAAGCCGGCGTCGCGGCCAGCCGCGGCGAAGGCGTCGAGCAGCGGGTCGGCGTAGCCGCACGGCTTCGTGCCAAGGGGGCCCTCGCCGCCGCGATAGGTGTCAGCACCACCCGACCAGGTTTCCTGCCGGCGGAAGTATGGGAGGACGGAGGCGTAGTCCCATCCGGGCAGGCCGCGCGCGGCCCAGCCATCGTAGTCGGCGCGGTTGCCGCGCACATAGGCCATGGCGTTGGTGGAGGAGGATCCGCCGACGACCTTGCCGCGCGCGCACTCGACGGCACGGCCGCCGACGGACTCCTCGGGCTCGCAGTCGTAGCCCCAGTCGTGCTTGCGCTGCTGGAGGATGCGACCCCAGCCAAGAGGGATGTGGATCCAGGGATCGCGGTCCCAGCCGCCGGCCTCCAGCAGGAGGACGCTGGCGCCGCCTTCCGAGAGGCGCCGCGCGAGGGTGCAGCCTGCCGAGCCCGCGCCGACGATGACGTAGTCCTGCTCCAACCGACCGCTCCCGAGAGGTGCTGAACGGGATCATCCATCGCAACCACTTGTCAACCAAACTCGTCAATGGTTACCCTGGGGTGGAAAGCATGAAGGGGCGTGGATGAAGGGCTCGGACCCGGCGGAGGCCGACAGCGCGCTCGTCGCGACCATCCGCTCCATCGTCGCCTCGGGTGGGCCGCTCCCGGCGGAACGCGTGCTGGCCGAGAGGCTGGCGGTAAAGCGCCACCGGCTTCGCAGCGCGCTTGAGTTGCTGCGCAATGCCGGCGAGATCGAGCCGGCGCGGCCGGGGCGGCGGGGGAGCCTGCGGTCGGACGACCTGGTACCGCTGACCAATCCGGTGGAGGTGACGGAGCTTCGGCTTCTGCTCGAACCGGGCCTGGCGCGGCTGGCGGCGGTGCGCGCCTCACCGGTCGAGGTCGCGCGCGTGCTGCGGGCTGCGACCACGCCGAGCGGGGAGGGGGCGGGGAAAGTCGATCTTGCCTTCCATCTTGCCGTGGCGGCGGCGGCGCGCAACGCGCTGGCGGCGGAGCTCTACGCCCTCGTCAGGCGGGTGGGACGCGACGTGCGGGTGGCGATCGCCGGCCGCACCGCTGCTTGCCCGAATGCGCTTCGCCAGCGCGACGCCGAGCACCAGGCGGTGGCCCGGGCCATCGCGGCGCGCGACCCCGATGCGGCGGAGAGCGCGATGCGGACCCATATGCTGGCGGTGCAGCGGCGGGTGGTCGAGCGCCTCTCGCCCGGCCTGACGGCGGCCTGAGCGGTGGACGCTACACCTTCCCCCCTCGTCGAGGCCCCTGGGGAGGTGCGGCTGCCGCGGGCCGTGCTGATCGTGGAGCAGGGCCTCGTCGGGCTTCTCGGCGTGCTGATGCTGTTCATCGTCGGGCTGAACGTCGCCAATGTAGCCGGGCGCTACATCTTCTCCATGCCCGTGCCGGCGGCGGACGAGATCATGACCTTCGCGATGGTGTGGGGGGTCTTCCTCGGTGCGGCGGTCGTCACGCTTCGCGGCACGCACTTGACCATGGACCTTTTCGTGGGGCTGTTGCCGGAGCGCGCGCGCCGCGCGGCCGAGGCCGTAGGGGCGCTCGCGCTGGTGGTGATCCTCGGTTTCATCGCGTTGCAGTCGCTCGAGTATCTCGATGTGATCGGGACGATCGGCCTGACCAGCATGGCCGCGGGCCTGCCAATGGCCTGGGTGCATGCTGCCATTCCCGTGGGTTTCGGCCTGATGGCTCTTGCCGCCCTGCTGCGGCTGTTCGGGCGGCGCGCATGACGGCGGCCCTCGTCGCCCTTCCGCTGGCGATGCTGGGCGCGGGCTTCCCGGTCTTCCTCGTGCTCCTCGCGGCGGCAACGGCCTACGCGGTCTTCGTCTCCGACGTGCCGCCGACGGTGCTGCACCAGGCGATGTTCGGCGGTGTCGATTCCTTCGCGCTTCTCTCGATCCCCTTCTTCCTCTTCGCGGGCGAGCTGATGACGAGCGGCGTGATCGCCCGCCGGATCGTGGCGCTCGTTGTCGCGGTGGTGGGGCGGCTGCCGGGATCGCTTGCCCTGGCGACGGTGGGGACCTCTACCATCGTTGGCGCCATTTGCGGGTCTTCCGCAGCGGCCACGGCGACGGTGGGGCGGATCCTCTACGTGCCGCTCCAGCAGGCTGGTTACTCGCGCCGCTTCGCCACGGGGGTGATCGCGGCCTCCGCCGGGATCGATGTCGTCATTCCGCCCTCCATCGCGATGATCCTCTACGGCGTGGTGGCGGAGGTCTCGGTGCCGAAGCTCTTCCTGGCGGGGGTGCTGCCGGGCCTGCTGCTGGCAGGATTCATGGCGCTGTTCATCATGGCCCATGCGGCGATCGCGCGGGTGGGCGGAACCTCGCCCTTCAGTCTCGCCGGGATCGGCGCGGCCCTGGTAAGGGCGCTCTGGGCACTCGGCATGCCAACGATCGTCTTCGTGGGCATCTATGGCGGCGTCTTCTCGCCGACGGAAGCGGCGGGGATCGCCTGCGTCTACGCGGCACTTGTCTCGGCGCTTGTGTACCGCGACATCGGGCCCCGCGCCCTGCTGCGCCTGGCGGCGGACGCCATGGTGCTGACGGCGCAGATCATGGTGATCGTGGCGGCGGCGGGCGTCTTTGCCTGGATGCTCACGACGTCGGGCACGCCGGCGCGCCTCGTTGCCTGGATCGCTGCGATGGATCTATCGCCCTGGCAGGTGCTGCTGGTGATCAACATCGTGCTGCTGATCGCCGGCTGCTTCATCGACCCGACCTCGGCGGTCCTTGTGCTCACGCCGTTGCTGCTGCCGATCGTGAAGCACGCGGGGATCGATCCCGTGCATTTCGGGATTGTCATGACGGTGAACCTCTCCATCGGGATGTTCACGCCGCCCTTCGGGCTGAACCTCTTTGTCATGCAGTCGCTTTTCAACGTGCCGACCGGTGATCTCTACCGCGGCGTGATGCCCTTCATCGCCGTTCAAGTCTCGGCTCTTGCGGTCGTGACCTATGTTCCCGCGATCTCGCTCATCCTCGTCGGGGGGTAGGCCCCGGCGAGACCGACAGGAGGCGTGACATGACCTGCATCACCCGCCGCGCCCTCGGCCGCACGGGACTTGGCGCCCTGGCGGCCCTGCCCTTGGCCAGGGCCGCCCGCGCGCAGGGAACTGCCATGAAGATGGCGAGCGCGACCGTGAACGACGTGCAGCACGAATGGCTCCGGCGCTACGACGCAGCCCTGAAGGCGCGACTGGGTGATCGCGTGAATGCCGAGATCTACCCCGCGAGCCAGCTCGGCGCGATCCCGCGCATGGTGGAAGGGCTGCTTCTCGGCACGATCGAATCCTTTGTCACGCCGACCTCCTTCGTCGTTCCCGTGGACCCGCGGATGCAGGTCTTCGATGCGCCGGGGCTTTTCCGCTCGCCCGAGCACCTTCAGCGCGTGATCACCGACCCGGAGACGCGCGCCCGTTCCCTCGCGCTATTGGAAGGACGGGGTGTGAAGGGGATCGGGATCTTCTACAACTCGCCCGTCGTCGTGCTCTCGCGGAAGCCGATAAGGACTCTCGCGGATTTAAGGGGGCAGAAGATCCGCACCTTCGCCTCGCCGCTGCAGACGCGGCCAATGGAGCATTTCGGTGCGACGCCGGTGCCAATGGCGCTCTCCGAGGTGATGCCGGCGCTCCAGTCGGGGGCGATCGACGGGCTGCTCGCGGGCATTCCCGTGCTCTCGGCGCTGCGTTACTACGATGTCGCGAAGACGGTGACCGAGATCCACCCGGCGATCGTCATCTCGGTCTTCCTCGTGAACAAGCGCTGGTACGACCGGCTTCCTGCCGATGTGCGGACAGCCATGGCGGAGGAGGGCGCGCGGGTGGATCGCGATATCTTCGCCTGGACGACGGGCGCGATCGACGAGGCGAACAAGGCGTGGACGGCGGGCGGGGGCGAGATCGTGCGGCTGCCCGCCGAGGAGCAGGAGCGGATGATGCGCGAGCTTTCCGTACTCGGGGAGGGCATCCTCGGCACCTCGGCGCCTGTGAAGGCGGAGTATGAGGCGCTGCGCCGCGCGGCCGAACGCCTGGCCTGAGGACAGGCGCCCTTGTGCGATGGCTGCGATGCCGAGCCCATCCGGGCCGGGCTTTTCTCCCCCGCCGATCTTCGCCGGGTCTCCGCAGCGCGGACGAGCCTGCGGCGGGTCTGTTCTGCGCCGGCGCTGCCGTTGGGGGTAACTGACGGCTCCGTCGCTCAGGCTTGCGCCGAGCGCGGCGCGCCGGGGGAGGGGCCGAAGCGGAGGCCGTGCCTTCCGGCATAGGCGCGCAGCCGCCCCGTGGCGCCGCGCTCCAACGCGAGCGCGACATGCCCGTCCGGGCGGACGAGATAGGCCGCCCCGCGCGCGAAGCCCGCCCGTTCCGCGCCGCCGCTCCAATCGAAGCGGTGGAGGGGTAGCGCTAGTTCTTCCAACTCAGCGCCCAGGGCCGCGTCCGCTTCGCCATGCACCTGGACGTGCCAGTCCAGGCTGGTGAGCGGCGCGAAGTTGTCAGGGCCATCGGCCCAGGGCAGGCGGTCGCCGCCGGCGATGCCGCCCGCCCGCCCCTCGGAGAAGGCGCTGTCCGGGTAGTGGATGCGGATCTGCGACGCGAAGCGGAAGAGGGCCCTCCGGCCCGCGGCGAAATGCGCGGCGGCGGGCAGGAGCATCGGCATCGCGGTGGTGCGGAAGAGCGACCCCGCGAAGCCCTCCGCGACGACGGCCCTGAACATCCGGTCCGTCGTCGCGACGAGCTCTCGCGCGAAGGCGATGCGCTCGGGCTCGTAGGTGTCGAGCAGCGCGGGCGGGGCGCGGCCCTGGAGCACCTCCGCAAGCTTCCAGGAGAGGTTCACCGCGTCGCCGATGCCCGTGTTCATGCCCTGGCCGCCGACGGGGCTGTGCAGGTGCCCGGCGTCGCCCAGCAGGAAGGCGCGTCCCCTGCGGAAGCTGCTCGCCACGCGGTGGTGCACGCGATAGGTCGAGAACCAGTTCACCTCGGCCACCTTCACGCCCAGCAGGTGTTCCGCGCTGCCGCGAACCGTCTCGAAGGTCGGCTGCTCGATGCCGTCAGGCACGAAGCCGATCAGGCGTTCCATGTCGCCCTTCCGGGCAGGCAGGCGCAGCGCGAAGGTCTCGGGGCCGGTGGCGAGATGGAAGTCCTTGCCCCGGTCCGGGCTCTCAAGCCGCACATCCGCGACATAGTAGAGGTGCTGGTAGGTGCCGCCGTCGAAGCCCGTGCCGATGCCCTCCCGTACCTTGCTGCGGGCGCCGTCGCAGCCGAGGAGGTAGTCGAAGCGGGCGGTTTCCGCACGTCCCCCGGGAGCGGCAATGGAGGCCTCCACGCCCGTCCCGTCCTGCCTGAAGGAGAGGAGGGAGGTGGCGCGCTCCACCTCCACGCCGCGCTCGCGCAGCCAGGCCACGAGGAGGTGCTCGTGCTCGTCCTGGGGGAGGTCGAGGATGAAGGGATAGGGGCTGAGGCCGCGCCCGATGCCCTTGATGTCGATATGGGCGCGCTCCTGCCCGCCCTCGTGCAGGCGGATGCCCTCCACTTCGGTGCCGGCGGCGACGAGCGCCTCGGCGAGGCCGAGCTGTCGGTAGAATTCGAGCGTGCGGGCATGGACCGCGAGGGCGCGCGATTCCTGGGCCGGGCCCTCGTGCTGGTCGATGAGGCGGAAGGGCACGCCGTGCTGCGCAAGGCGCAGCGCCATGTTGAGGCCGGTGGGCCCGGCGCCGACGATGAGCACGGGGGGATGGGGCATGGCGGCTCTCCCGCTTTGCGCCAAGCATAGGATCCGGCGGGCAGGGCAGGGTAAAATTGTGGCGCGGAAAGCCCAATGGCCTTGCTGCAACATTATCGTCACTTGCAAGCATCACGTCGGCGCCAGATATGTTCGCTCATGGAAAAGGAATACAGCCCGGCTCGCACCCGGGCCTGCGACTAGGGACGCTACCAGGCGACCGAGCCGGCCCGTGCCTTCGCGCGGCCTTTTCCCCTATCTCTCCCCAAGGTTCCGATGACTTCCCTCAGCGGCCGCGTGCCGCTTCTCTTCCCGCGGATCGGTCGCGACGACCTTCCGCGCGTGCTGCAGCTCGAGCTCGACGCCGATCAGGTCGACCGCTTCCTCGGCCCGCTGCCCGAGATCCTTGCCGCCGTGCGCCGGGGGCCTGCCCATCTCATGTTCGGCATTGAGACCATGGGGCGTCTTGCCGGCTTCTTTGTCCTTCACCCCGACCGACGGGACGGCAGGACGTGGTGGCTCGGCTGGCTCGCCCTCGACTGCCGGTTTCAGGGGCTCGGCCATGGCCGGCGTGCCCTGGAGGAGGCGCTGCGGCGCCTTCGCGCCGCCTCGGCCTGCGATCGGGTAAGGCTCCTCGTCGCGCGCGAGAATGCCGGCGCGCTGAAGCTCTACGAGAGGGCGGGCTTCCAAGCGATCGGCTCTCTGCGCGAGACCGGCGAGTTGATCCTCGAATGCGCCCTGCGCGTCGGCGGCTGGCTGAAACGGGGAACGGAACCCTTGCTGGTAAGCGTGCTGGCCAAGGTGAAGCGCGCCTCGGCCCATCGGCGGCTCCGCGCCTCCGTCGGGCCCCACGCCGCCTGGGTGATCGGGGTGGAGCGTGGGCCTCCCGGCCTCGGTGAGACACCGCAGCAATCGGTGAAAGCATAGGCCGCCACCGGTTCCACCGGGCGGTTGCCATTGGCGCGGTTAATGGGCTGCGCAAAGCTCCATATTAGACGGGCCCGGCGAAAAGCTGCGAGGCTATGGGGAGGATCGCGGGTTCCGGCCGGCGCCTTTCCTGCCGCCGCTGCCGGAACTCCGCCGAAGGAGCACCCCCATGGACAATGCCGCGCCCCGCTTCGGCACCGACTGGCCCTCGGCCCGCGACCAGGTGAGCGAGACGGAGTGGCAGGCGCGGCTTGAGCTCGCCGCCTGCTACCGGCTCGTCGAGGCCTACGGCATGACGGACATGATCTACAACCACATCACGCTCCGCATCCCTGGCACGGAGCACCTGCTGATCAACCTTTACGGGCTACTCTACAAGGAGATCACGGCGACCAGCCTCGCGAAGATCGACGTGGAGGGGAACATCATCTGGAAGCCGGACACGGACTACGGGATCAACAAGTCCGGTTACGTCATCCACGGCGCGATCCACAAGGCGCGGCCGGACGTCGCGGCGGTCCTTCACACGCATACGCGGGCGGGCATGGCGGTCGCGGCGATGAAGGAGGGGCTGCTGCCGTTGAACCAGACGGCCATCCGCTTCGTCGGGCATCTCGGCTACCACGACTATGAGGGGCCGGCGATCGACCTCTCGGAGCGCGAGCGCATCGTGCGCGACCTCGGGACGCACGACGCCATGGTGATGCGCAACCACGGGCTGCTGACCTGCGGGGCGACAATCCAGCAGGCCTTCAACACGATGTACCAGTTGGAGATGTCCTGCCGCGCGCAGGTGGATGCGATGGCCGCGCGGACGGAGCTGACGCTGCCCTCCGCCGAGGTGCTTGAGCGGACCGCGCATCTCTACCAGCCGGGCGCGCGGCGGCCCTACGGCGTGCTGGAGTGGCACGCGATGCTGCGGCTGCTCGAGGCGGAGGCGAGGTCTTCGGGCTTTCCGCCCTACTGGGTCTGACGCGCTGATTGCGGCGCAGCCCGCCGGCAGAGCGGGCGCCGCTGCATGGAGAGGAGAGGTGCATGAACCGGTCCATCACGGGGCGGCGCAGCTTGCTCGCGTTCGCGGCCGTCCTGCTGCCCGCCGCCGCTGGCGCGCAGGTCCCGGGCGGCGCGCCCGCTTCCGGCGCCTGGCCCAACCGGCCGATCCGCTTCATCGTGCCCTTCGCCGCCGGCGGGAACAGCGACGTGACGGCGCGACTCTTCGCGGCACGCATTTCGCCGCGTCTTGGGCAGCCGATCGTGGTGGAGAACCGCAGCGGCGCGACGGGGGCGATCGGCACCGAAACGGTCGTGCGAGCCCGGCCCGACGGCTACACGCTCCTCATCGGCAGCCCGGGCTCCATCGTCAACGGGCCCTTGCTGATGGCGGCGCCGCGTTACGACCCGATGACGGACCTCGTGCCGGTCGCGCTGCTCGGCCAGGTGCCGATGGTGATCATCGTCCGGCCGGAACTGCCGGTGCGGAACCTGGCGGAGCTGGTTGCCTTCTCGAAGGAGCGACCGTCCGGGGTCACAATCGGCACCTCGGGCGTCGGCGGGGCGAACCACCTGCCGCTGGAGCTGTTCAAGGCGGCCACGGGCGCCAACCTCGTGCACGTGCCATACCGGGGCGGCGGCTCCACCCTGCCGGACTTCGTGGCGGGCAATGTGGATGGCATCCTCATCGGGTTACCGAGCGTGCTGGACCTTCAGCGGGACGGGCGCGGGCGGATCCTCGGTGTCGCCTCAGCGGCCCGCTCGGTGCAGGTGCCGGAGGTCGCGACCTTCATCGAGCAGGGGCTGGAGGGCTTCCTCGCCGCCTCCTTCGTCGGTCTCTTCGCGCCGGCGGGCACGCCGGAGCCGGTGCTGGGAACCCTGCAGGCAGCGCTGGCGGAGGCGGCAGCGGATCCGGATGTGCTGGCGCGTCTTGCCTCCTTCGGGGCCGATCCGCCGACCGGCGCGGAACTCACCACGCCGGGCGTCGTGGCCTTCCTGCGGGGGGAGGTCGCGAAGGCGCGGCGGGCCATCGCGGTGGCCGGGCTGAAGCCGGAATAGGGGCGCGCCGCTACTCCAAGAGGTAGGGGGCGCCGCATCCGAGGCAGACGGCGCGTAGTTGCGCGGCCAGGCTGCGTGGGATGGGAATGCCCTCGCGCAGCCGCCGCTCGCGGAAAGCCGCCTCGGGGTCTCCGGGAACGAGGACGGGGAGGGCGGGGTCCACCGGCGGCGCGGCGTGCAGCACGTCCACGACCTCGTCGAGATCGGCCTCAAATTCGCCTTCGTCGCGGAAGGCGTCGGGATCAAGGGCAAGGAAGAAGTGCCCGAGATTGTCGGGGTCCTGCGGTCGCTGGGTCCGCACGCGCAGCGGCGAGAAGGAGGCGCCGGAGAGGACGCCGCCGAGGATGTGGACCATCATCGCCAAGCCGTAGCCCTTGTGCGAGGCCGTTTCGGGCCTGCCGCCGAGGGGCGTAAGCCCGCCCTCCTCGCCGCTGCGGATGATGCGGCGGGCCTCCTCCGGATCGCGCACGGGGTTGCCGGTGCCGTCCACCGCCCATCCCTCCGGCAGCGTGCGGCCGTTCAGGCCGTAGACGCGCACCTTGTTCGCGGCGGTGGTGGTGGTCGCCATGTCCAGCCGGAAGGCGCGGTTGCGCGCGGCTGGGGCGGAGAAGGCAATGGGGTTGGTGCCGAGCAGCGCCTTGCGCGCGCGGGTGGGCACCATGCTGATCGTGCGCGTGGCGCTCGTGACGAGGCCGACCAGTCCCTCCGCCGAGGCGAGGGAGGCGTAGTAGCCGGCCGCGCCGAAATGGTGCGAGTTCCGCACGGCGACGACGCCGACACCCGCGGCCTTCGCCTTCTTCATCGCCAGTTGCATGGCCATGACCGAAGCGGGGTGGCCGAGGCCCGCATCGGTGTCCAGCAGTGCCGTGACAGGGTTCTCCCGCACGATCCGGGGGCGGGCCTGGAGGTTCAGCTTCCCGCTCTGGCGCGAGGCGTCATAGTCCATCAGCATCGAGACGCCGTGGCTGTCCACGCCCGCGAGGTCGGTCTCGACCATCACCTCGGCCGTGGTGCGGATCAGGCCGGGCTCCATGCCCCAGGCGGTTAGCACGGCGGTGATCTGCGCGCGGATCGTCTCCGCGGGGACGAGGATCGGCGGTTCAGGCGACACGGGCCCAGGGCTCCTTCCCGGCGAGGACATCGAGAAGCTGCCGCGCCACGGCGAGGGAGCTGTTGCGCTGCGTGTCGAGGGTGCCGCCCGCCGCGTGGGGGGTGCAGACGACGTTAGGCAAATTCACCAGCGGGTTCGCGGTGCCCGGCGGCTCCACCGCGAAGACGTCGAGGCCCGCGCCGAAGAGGCGGCCGGAGACGAGCGCGGTGTGGAGCGCCGCCTCGTCCACGATGCCGCCACGCGCGGCGTTCACGAGGATCGCGCTCGGCTTCATGAGGGCAAGCGCGCTCTCGCCGATCATGCCGCGGGATTCCGGGGTGAGGGGGAGGTGCAGCGTGAGCAGGTCCACCCTCGGCAGCATCTCCTCCAGGCTCGCGGCACGGGTGTGGGGAATGTCTGGCCAGTAATCAGCGGGGACGTAGGGGTCGTAGGCGATCAGTTCGCTCGCGAAGGCGCCGTGCCATTTGCGCGCGACCTTCGTGCCGATATTGCCCATGCCGACGATGCCCACCACGCGGCCCCAGCTTTCCACGCCGAGGAAGTTCTCGCGCAGCACGGGGCCTCCGGCGCGGACCGCGCGGTCCATTTCGGCGATGCGGCGGCCGACGCAGAGCCCGAGGGCGAGGGCCATCTCGGCCACCGCCTCGCTGTTCACGCCGGGGGTGTTGCAGACGGTGATGCCATGCGCCATGGCCGCGGCGAGGTCGATGCTCTCGACCCCGACACCTTGCTTGCAAACGGCGCGCAGCTTCCTTGCCCGCGCGAAGTCCTCCGCCCTCAGCGGGGTGAGGCGGACCATCAGTCCGTCCGCCTCCTCGCGCCAGCGCGCGATACCCGGGTCGTCGCAGCGAATGAGGTCGGCATGCTGGGCCACCAGTTCGAGCCCGGCCTCGTCGAACTGGTCGAGGGCGTAGATCTTCACGCGGCGGGTTCCGCGAGCGCGCGGCGGATGCCGCCGGTCCAGTTGTTCGCGGCGGCCGCAAGGAAGGCGACGTCGGTCTGCGTGGTCACGAAGAGGGCGCCGCGGCGGATCGCCTCGGCCTGGCGGGCCACGTCGCGGTTGCCGCCGCAGCCCGCATGGATGCCGCGCGCGCGGGCGGCCGCGATCACCCGGTCCTGAGCCGCGACGATGCCTGGATCGTCGAACTGGCCGGGCTTGCCCATGTTCATCAGCAGGTCGTTCGAGCCGACATGGAGCACGTCGATCCCTGGCACCGCCGCGATCTCCTCCACGTTCTCCAGCCCCTCCACCGTCTCGATCATGAGGACGAGAAGGGTGGACTCCTGAAGCTGCGGCACGCTCTCGGTCAGCGGCAAGGCGCGGTAGTCGAAATGCGGGTAGCCGCCGCCGACCGAGCGGCGGCCGACGGGCGGGAAGCGTACGGTCTCCACCGCGCGCCGCGCCTGGGCGACCGTGCCGATATCGGGGAAGACGATGCCCGTGACGCCGTTGTCGAGCAGCAGCGATACATCCGGGTCGTCCACGCCGCGCACGCGCACGAGGGGCGCGATGCCGATGGCGAGGGCTGTGTGCGCGATGTTCGCGATCGTCTCGAGGTCGAAGATCGAGTGCTGCGTGTCGATGAAGAGGAAGTCGTGGCCGGTGGCCTTAGCCACGCGCGCGATGTCGGGGGAGCGCGCGAGGCGGACACTCATGCCGAGGGCGGCTTCGCCGGCGTTCAGG
The DNA here is from genome assembly GCF_000711725.1 of Roseomonas aerilata DSM 19363. GTDB lineage: Bacteria > Pseudomonadota > Alphaproteobacteria > Acetobacterales > Acetobacteraceae > Roseomonas > Roseomonas aerilata. The sequence goes on from NZ_JONP01000001.1 coordinate 370,177, forward strand.
CGCGTCTTCACGGGGTTCGCGAGGGAGGCCTGGGGCGGTGCGGGCATGCTGGTCCTGGGGGAAGGGGTCACTCCGGCTTGATCCCCGCGAGCTCGATCGCGCGGCGGGAGCGGGTGATCTCGTTGCGGAGGAAATCGGCCGTGCCGGCTGGGGTCTGCTGCTGCGGGCTGGCGGGTTCGGCGCCGAGGGCGGCGAGGCGCTCGGTCACGGCCGGATCGTTGGTGGCGGCGGCGAGGGCAGCCTGGAGGCGGGTGATCACCTCCTCCGGCGTGCCAGCGGGCGCCCAGAGGCCGGAGAAGGTGTAGAAGACGAAGTCTCGCAGGCCGAACTCGACGAAAGTCTGCGCCTCCGGCACGAGCGGCGCGCGGTGCGCGGAGGTGATGGCGAGGATGCGCGCCTGGCCTTCCCGATGCAGGTCGAGGACGGTGGAGAACTCCGTGAGCAGCCCGTCCACATTGCCGGCGACGAGGTCCGGCGCGGCCGCCCCGCCGCCGCGATAGGGAACATGGACGAGGTTGGCGCCGGTGGCCGCCTTGAACAGCTCCAGCGGCACGTGGTTGGCGCCGCCGACGCCCGAGGTGCCGACCGTGATGCCGGGGCCCTTTTTCGAGAGCTCGACCAGCTCCGCGAGGTTCCTGGCCGGCAGGTTCGCGCGGACAACGAGCACCATCGGCATGAGGCTCATCAGCCCGATGGAGGCGAAGTCGCGCAGGGGGTCGTAGCGCGGGTTGAGCATCAGCAGCGGGCTGTTCACCATGGGTCCGCCGGCGCCCCAGAGAAGGTTGTAGCCGTCGGGCCTGGAGCGGGCGACGACCTCCGCCCCCGCACTGCCGCCGGCGCCCGCGCGGTTCTCCACCACGACGGGCTGGCCCAGGCGCTCGGACATGCGGGGCCCGGCGAGGCGGGCCATGAGGTCGCCGTTACCGCCGGCGGCGAAGGGCACGACGATCCGGATGGGGCGGTCGGGGAAGGCTGCGACGGCTGGCCGGGCCAGGGCGAGCGCGGGCAGGGCGGGGGCGAGGCGCAGCAGATGGCGTCTGGTCGGCATGGGCATCCCCTTCAGTCCGGCCGGATGCCGGCATCGGCCACGACCTTGCGCCATTTCGGCACCTCGTCGGCCAAGCGGGCGGCGAGCGGGCCAGGACCGTCCAGCCGGGCCGTCGCCGCGCCTTCGGCCATGCGCGCCTGGAGGTCGGGCGCGTCGCGGATCACCGCCATCTCCGCGTTGAGGCGGTTCAGCAGCCGCTCCGGCAGGCCCTTGGGCGCCATGAGGCAGAACCAGTTTGGGGCGGCGTAGCCCGGCACCTGCTCCGCGATGGCGGGCACCTCGGGCAGGGCGGGAACACGCTCGGGCATGGTCACGCCGAGAATGCGCGCCTGCCCCTGGCGCACATGCTGGAGGAGTTCGAGCGTGGAACCGAAGATGAGCGACACGTCGCCGGCATAGACGGCGTTCACGGCCTGACTGACGCCGCGATAGGGCACATGGGTCATCTCCACCCCCGCAAGGGCGGCGAAGAGCGCGCCGGCGAGGTGGTTGGCCGAACCGACGCCGCCCGAGGCATAGGTGAGATCACCCGGACGGACCCGTGCATGAGCGAGGAGCTGCGCAAGGGAGGCGAAGGGCGAGGCGTTGCGGACAAGCAGCCCCGAGGGCACGTCGCACATGAGGCTGACCGGATCGAGGTCGCGGATCGGGTCGAAGTTCAGGGCGGGCTGCAGCGTTGGCACGATGGCGATGCCGGCGCTGGTGGCAAGGAAGACGGAGCCGTCCGCCGGCTGCTGCGCCACGTGCTGGGAGCCGATGCCGCCGCCCGCGCCCGGGCGGTTGTCGATGATGAAGCTGGCGCCGAGGCTGCGGCTGAGCCGGTCGCCAATGATGCGGGTGGGGATCTCGATGGGGCTCCCTGGCGCCTGCGGCACGACGAGGCGAACGACGCGGACAGGCCAGGGTTCCTGGGCGCGGGCCGTGTTGGTCGCTGCGCCGAGCCCGCCGGCGGCGACCGCGAGCGCGAGGCTCCTGCGACGCATTGTTCCTCCCCTTGCCCGCGCGGCGCCGCGGTGTTCGGGAAAGACTGCGCTCCCTTCCCATTACCGTCCAATAGGAAAAGGGGCGAAGTCCATTGACTGAGACAATGGGCGCCCTCAACCGCCGTATTGGGCCGCAACGGTCGCCTTCAACTGCTGAACGAAGTGCCCCATGGCGGCCGAGCGTGGGGCGGAGCGGGCGCGCACCAGCAGGGCCGAGACCTCGATGCGCGGGCGGAGGGGGCGGGCGACGAGCCCGGGTAGGGGCATGGAGGCGAGGAGGAAGGGCTCGACCATCGCGACGCCCACGCCGTGGTAGGCCATCATGATGCCGGTCAGCGAGAGGCTGACCTGCACGGCGATGCGGGGCACCACCCCGGCCTCGCTCAGCGCGCGATCCACAGGGCCGCGCAGCAGGGTCTGCGGCAGGTAGGTGATGATGGCGTAGGGCTCGAGGTCGCGCACCTCGATCTCGGCGCGGGCGGCCAGCGGGTGGTCCTCCCGCAGGACGCAGGCGACGCCGGAGCGGACGAGCACCTCCGTCTCGACCTCCGGGTTCACCACGGGCTCGTAGGCGATGCCCAGCTCCACCTCGCGGCTGACCACACGGTCCACCACCTGCGGGGAGGTGAGGGACTGGAGCGCGACGCGCATTCCCGGGCGCGTTTCCATGAAGTCGGCGACGGCCTTGGCGAGATAGCCATTGGCAATGGGGAAGGCCGCGGCGACGGAGAGCGTGCCGAGCCTTCCACCCGCCAGGTCCTGGGTGAGGCGCCCGACGGCGTCCAGCCGGCCGAAGATGGCGGCCACGTCCGGGAAGATGGCCTCCGCCTCCGGCGTCGGGCGCAGCCGGCCGGCAACGCGCTCGAAGAGGCGAATCCGGAGGCTCGCCTCGCAGTGCTTGAGCACCGTGCTGACCGAGGGCTGGGTGACGCCGAGCAGCCGGGCCGCGGCCGTGACTGAGCCGGTGCGCATGATGGCGTAGAAGACCTCCATCTGTCTCAGGTTCATTATCCACCTGCCCTTGCCGGATGCGCAGCGGGCATAAGATCCGTTTATGGGTGCCGGCGGTCAAACGACTGGACTTGGCGGGCGGCCTGACAGACCCTCCGCGCCCGCTGGAGGAACGAACCATGGATGCAGACCGGGCCTCGCCCGCGACCGGGGCCCGCCGCCAGGCGACGGTGCTCGGCGTCACCCACGCGGCGCCGGGCTTCGAGGTGCCGGCGGGTGCCTGCGACTGTCATGTCCACGTCTTCGGTCCGGCGGGGCGCTACCCCTTCGATCCCGGCCGCGCCTATACGCCCGGCGACGCGTCGGTGGAGGAGCTGCTGGCGCTGCACGATGCTCTCGGGCTGGGACGCGTGGTGATCGTCCATCCCAGCCCTTACGGCACGGACAACAGCTGCACGCTGGATGCCTCGCGCCGGTTGGGTGAGCGAGCGCGCGCGGTCGCCGTCATCGATCCGGGCATCGGGACCGAGGAATTGCGGGAGATGCACGCGGCCGGGGTGCGCGGGGTGCGCGTGAACCTCGAGACGGCCGGGCAGCACGATCCCGCGGCCGCGGGCGCGCTGCTGGAGGCCGCTGCACGGCAGGTGGCGCCGCTCGGCTGGCACGTGCAGACCTATACGAACATGGCGGTGATCGGGGCGCTGCACGAGACGCTGATGCGGTTGCCGGTGCCTCTAGTGGTTGACCATTTCGGCCGGGCGCGCGCCGAGGCGGGCACGGGGCAGGCGGGATTTCCCGAGTTGCTCGCGCTGGTGCGCGCCGGGCGGGCCTATGTGAAGATCTCGGCGCCGCATCGCATCTCCGACCGGCCGGACTGCGCCGATGCGGGGCCGCTGGCGCGCGCCCTCTTCGAGGCGAGCCCGGAGCGCGTGGTCTGGGGCAGCGATTGGCCGCATCCGGGCGGCGCGCGGACCGACATCGCGGCCATTGAGCCCTTCAATCGCATCGACGACGGCGCGGCCCTGAACCGGCTGGCCGAGTGGTTCCCGGATGCGGAGGCGCGCCGCCTCATCCTGGTGGAGAACCCGGCGCGGCTCTATGGCTTCGGCTGACAGCATCAAACCCAGCAGCGGATCTGACCCGATGTCCCAGCGCAACGCCATGCACCTGATCGTCCTTCCCGGGGACGGGATCGGTCCCGAGATCACGGCCGCGACGGTGGAGGTGCTGGAGGCGGCGTCGGAGCGCTTCGGGCTTGGGCTGCAGCTTGAGTCCGATATTGCCGGCCACGAAAGTCTGCAGCGGCACGGCATCACCGTGCGGCCGGAGCTGCTGGAGAAGGTGAGGGGGGCCGATGGGCTGGTGCTCGGCCCCATGTCCACCTTCGACTACACGGACGAGAGCAAGGGCGGGATCAACCCTTCCATGTTCTTCCGCAAACGGTTGGACCTGTTCGCCAACGTCCGTCCGGCGCGTACCTATCCGGGGGTGCAGCACCACGCGGTTTTGGACTTCGACCTGATCGTGGTGCGGGAGAATACCGAGGGCTTCTATGCCGACCGTAACATGGAATCGGGTGGCAGCGAGATGCTGGTCACGCCTGATGTCTGCATCTCCCTTCGCCGGATCACACGTGGCTGCTGCGAGCGCATCGCGCGTGCTGCCTTCCGTCTCGCCATGACGCGCCGGAAGCGCGTGAGCGCCGTGCACAAGGCGAATGTGCTGAAGATCGGCGACGGCATGTTCCTCGAAGAGTGCCGCAAGGTGGCGGCGGAGTTCCCCGAGGTGGTGCTGGACGAGTACATCATCGACGCCATGTGCGCCCATGTCGTGCGCGATCCCGCGAGGTTCGACGTGATCGTGACCACCAACATGTTCGGCGACATCCTCTCGGACCTGACGGCGGAGCTTTCGGGCAGCATCGGCCTCGGCGGCTCCGTGAATGCGGGCGCGAGCCATGCGATGGCCCAGGCGGCGCACGGCTCGGCACCCGACATTGCTGGGCAGGACGTGGCCAACCCGCTCTCGCTCATCCTTTCGGCCGCGCAGCTGCTCGACTGGCACGCGGACCGCCTGGGCAGCCAGGCCTTCGCCGGTGCGAGCCGCGCGATCGAGGCGGCAGTGGCGGAGGCCGTGGCGGCCGGTGAATCCACGCAGGACGTGGGCGGAAGGCTGGGTACGGCCGCGACCGGCGCGGGCATCGCCGCGCGGCTGCGCGCCATGCCTGTACCCGCCTGATCTCGCGAAAAAAATGAGAAGGGAGGAGTTCATGGCAGGTGTTTTGACCAGGCGGGCAGCGTCTCTAGCCGCTTTGGGCGCCATGGCTTATGCGGCGGGTGTCCGGGCGCAGGATACCTCCTTCCCGACGCGGCCCGTGCGCATCATCGTCCCCTTCGCGGCGGGTGGCCCGACGGACGTCATCGTGCGGATCATCGCGGAGGCGCTGTCCGAGCGGTGGAAGCAGCCCGTCGTCGTGGAGAACCGCGGTGGCGGCGGCACGATCGTCGGCACCAACGCGCTCGCCCAGGCGGCGGGGGATGGCTACACCATCGGCGTCGCCACCAATTCCTTCGTAATCAACCCCGCGATCCGGCCGCGCCTGCCCTACGACACGGCGCGCGCCTTCACGGCGGTAGGCATGCTCGTCACCTCGCCCTTCGTGCTGGTTGCCTGGCCGGACCTCGCGCCGAAGAACCTCGCGGAGCTGATTGCCTTCGCGAAGCGGGAGAGCAGCCCGATCGCCTATGCCTCGCCCGGACCGGGGACGGGCGGGCAGATGGCGGGTGAGTTGCTGCAGCTGAAGGCGGGCATCCGGATGGAGCACGTGCCTTACAACGGCAGCGCCCCGGCACTGACGGACGTGCTGGCCGGCCGCGTTCCGCTGATGTTCGACCTGTGGAGTTCCGTGCGGCCCTATGTGGAGGCGGGGCGGCTGAAGGTGCTGGCCGTGGCGACGGACGCGCCACTGCCCGACGCGCCGCAATACCCGACAATTGCCACCACCTTCCCCGGCTTCTCGGTGAGCGCCTTTCAGGCGATGGTGGCGCCCGCCGGCACACCGCCCGCGGCGATCAGGCGCATAGCTGCCGACCTGCGGGAGGTCGTCGCCTCTGAGCGCTTCGCGACACAGGTCCGCCCGCTGGGCGTGGAGCCGGCGCCCTCGACGGCGGCGGAGCTGGAGACCTTCCTGCAGGGCGAGATGGCGAAGTGGCGCGAGGTCGCGCGCAGCTCGAACATCGTCCTCGAATGACCATTCAACGCAGCGGGCAGCCCTTGGCCCGATCCGGAGCGTCGATCATGACCAATCAACCGCGAGGTGCTGCCGACCTCGTCGAGGATCGCCCCGCGGAGGGCGTGTTCCGCGTGCATCGCGACGTGTTCCGCGACCCGCATGTGTTTGAGCTGGAGATGGCGCGCATTTTCGAGGGAACGTGGGTCTTCGTGGCGCTGGAAACCCAGGTCGCGCGGCCGAACGACTTCCTCACGACCTATATCGGTCGCCAGCCGGTGCTGCTGACCAGGGATTCCGAGGGGCAGCTTCACCTCTTCCTCAACAGCTGCCGCCACCGCGGCGCGGTGGTCTGCCCCCTACGCAAGGGGCGGCAGAAGTATCATGTCTGTCGTTATCACGGTTGGGCCTACGACAGCGCCGGGCGGAACACCCTCGTGACGGACCGGGAGGACGGGCAGTACCCGGAATCCTTCGACCGCGAGAGCCACGACCTCATCCGCGTTCCCCGCTTCGGCAACTACCGCGGGCTGCTCTTCGCCAGCCTTTCGGAAGACGTGCCGCCGCTGGAGGAGTATCTTGGCGAAGCGCGCGGCATGCTGGATCTCGTGCTCGACCAGAGCTCCACGGGCTGGGAGTTCGTGCCGGGGCCGGTGACCTACACCTACGATGCCAACTGGAAGCTGCAGCTGGAGAACGGGCTGGACTTCTACCACTTCACCTCCACGCACAGCTCCTACGTGGATGTGCTGCAGCAGCGGGCGAAGCGGAACCCTCCCAGCATCAAGCCGCCGCCGGAGACGGACCCGGAGGCGCAGGGCAGCTTCAGCTTCGCCCACGGCCATTCCGTCATGTGGTCCATCCGCAATCCGCCGAGGGGCCTCCGCCCGCTGGCGGTGGACACGGAGCGGCTGGAGGAGGTCCGCGGGCGCGTGGGCCAGGCGCGCGCCAAGTGGATGCTGCGCCAGCGCAACCTGACGATCTTCCCCAACCTGCAGATCATCGACATCGTCTCGCTGCAGCTACGCACCTGGCGTCCGTTGGCGGCGGACCGGACGGAGATGACCTCTCACTGCCTCGCACCGATCGGCGAGAACGCCGAGGCGCGGCGGCTGCGCATCCGGCAGTACGAGGATTTCTTCAACCCGACGGGCCTCGCGACCTCCGACGACAACGTGATGTACGAGTACTGCCAGTCCGGCTACGCGGCCGATACGGATGGGTGGACGCAGGGCTACGCACGTGGCCTGGGGGGCGGCAGCGGCAGCGGCAGCGGCAGCGGCAGCGGCAGCGGCAGCGGCAGCGGCAGCGGCAGCGGCGCCAGCTCGCTCGCCTCGGAGATCGGGATCACACCCTCGGCGGAGGCGGTGGGCACGCTCGGCTTCGGTGACGAGACCTGCTTCCACGCTGCCTATCGCGAATGGCGGCGGCTGGTCTCGGGCGGTGAAGGGACGGCGGCGCGATGATGGATCCTGCCGCCGCGGTGATCTGCGCCGACCTTCTGTACCGCGAGGGACTGCATCTCGACCGGCAGGAATGGGATGCCTGGCTCGCCCTCTATGCCGAGGACGCGGTGTTCTGGATCCCCGCCTGGCTCGACGAGCACCGCACGACGAGCGATCCGGACCGCGAGGTCTCGCTCATCTACCACGACTCCCGTTTCGGCCTCGAGGAGCGGATCATGCGGATCCGGACGCGGAAGTCGGTGACAGCGCTGCCGTTGCCGCGAACCGTGCATATGATCACCAACATCCTGCCCGTTCAGGCTGCGCCGGACACGATCGAGGTGACATCGAGCTGGATCGTGCACGACTTCGACCCCCGCGTGTCGCGGCAGCACATGCTCTTCGGGCGCTACGAGCATGGGCTGCGCCGGGGGGGTGACGGGACATGGCGGATCGCGCGCAAGAAGGTGCTGCTGACCAACGACGTGATCCCGACAGCACTGGACTTCTACAGCGTGTGACGCCTCAGGTCGGGGATGGCGCCGGGAGGTCCGCCTCGATGCCGAGGGCGCGGGCGGCGTTCAGCGAGACCATCTTGCGGATCTCCTCGTCGGAGTAGCCAAGCTTCATGCAGAGCTTGATGCCCCGGCGGAAGCCCTCGATCGGGCTGAACACGCCGGTCTGCCCGAGGTCGGAGCAGAGGATGGTCTGGCCCACGCCGGCCGCATCGATATGCTTGCGCAGATCCTCCTCCTCGCAGGTCTTGAACTTGGATCCTTCGAGGAACATGCAGAGGGAGTGCTCGACGAAGGCACCCATGGCGGCGATGCCGCTCACGTCGTTCATCGAGGCATCGACGATATCCTCCGGATGCGTCAGGACGAGCCGCTTCACGCCGCGCCGGCGTGCTTCCTCGAAGACGAGCCATGTCTCGCTGATGTGCAGGTGGCCGCTGGCGAGAGCGATGTCGTTCCGCGCGACGATGTCGAGAACCTCCTTCACCTCGTCCCGCACAGCCTTGTTGCCGTCGAGAACCGGGATTCCCGCCGCCGGCCGGATCTTCTGGGTGGAGGCCGGGTGGACCCAGCCCGCGGTCTTCTCCCAACGCAAATGGTTCTCGGCCGCGAGGGTCGGCATCCAGACGACCTTGCCGCCCATGGCCGCCATGTGCTCGACGGCGTAGGGATTGAAGCCGCCGACGACGTTGTTGAGCACGATGCTCGAGTAGACCTTGGTCCTCAGCTCGGGATGGTGCCTGGCGATGAGGGCCGCCGTCATCACGCCGCTGTAGTCGTGATCCTTGGTGACGACTGCCGCGAAGCCCGCCTTGGATGCCTCGATGGCGAGTTGCAGGTGGTCGATGCCGCGCTCCGCGATGGAGGGTCCGCTATGGACATGCGGGTCGATCGCACCTTGGAGCAGGGCGTCCACGCGCTGCTCCACCGGGTCGTTGATCGCTGCTTCGGTCATGCTGTCCTCATGGGCTTGGCGCCCGGTGGGGGCCGGAGGCGGGTGCCTGGGGCGGGCCGGAGGTCGTGGAAGGCGGCCTTACGACGGCATCGGGTAGTCGGCCGCGTTGAGCACCCAGCCCGGCTTGTTCGAGAAGTCCTCCCGCGGGGGACAGAAAAGGTCGACCATCTGCCCGGCCTCCTTGGCCTCCGACGTGTGGATTGAGGGCGGCGGGATGACGGTGAGGGAGGGGCCGCGGCAGTATTCGTGCTCGTCGGGCCGCCAGATCGTCATGTCGGTGGTCCAGGGCCAGCGGAGGTGGTGCGTGTAGGCGCCATCGAGCACGAGGGAGCCCTGCTCGAAGTCATCGTGGTGGTGCGGGGACATCTTGCGCGGGTCGCGCGGGCCGTCGGCGGGGTCGAGCACGTTCACCATCAGCGTCGTGCAGCGCCAGATGCGGCCAAAACGCTTCGGATCCGGCGGCACGTCCAGGCTGTAGGCGCGGAAGAGCAGCCCGCCCGGCGGCTCCGGCCAGGGGCGCAGCGGCGGGATGTTCGGGTCGCGCGCAGCATAGGAGGCGGCGTTAGAGCATTTCGCGACGAGGTCTTCCGCCCGCGTCGTGAGGATGCGCACCACGCGGCCAGGTCGCAGCACCTCGATGCGGCTGTTTCCGGGCGGGATGAAGGCGAGGCCGTTGCCGGAGAGGATATGACGGGTGCCGGATACCTCGACCGCGATTTCGGTGCCGGCATCGGGCAGCAGCACGGCGTACTCGTCGGGCTGGGCGTCGCGCGAGAGCAGAGCCCCCGCCTCGGCTTCCGTATAGGCGACAAGGAAGTTCTGCGCCCGCGCGTACCAGTGCCGCGCGGCCGCGTCCTGCTCCACCGGCGGGGTTTCGTAGAAGCGCTCGTAATGCGCGGGGCTGAAGGCGGTCGGCACGGGCGCGGCGCCGGAGGGGGGCGCGGCGAGAGCGGCGCGCGGGTCGGTCTGGTCGTACATGATCAGTGTCCGCTACTGCTTGGGGATGTTCGCTTCCTCGACGATACGGGACCAACGCTCGCCTTCCGTGCGAATGAAGGTTCCAAAATCCTCGGGGGAGGTGAAGGCGGGGGTGACGCCGAGTTCGAGCAGCTTCTCGCGGATCTCGGGCAGGGCGAGGACGCGGCCGATCTCGCTGTTCATTCGCTCCACCACGGCGCGCGGCATTCCGGCGGGGCCGGCGACGCCGTTCCAGGAGCCGACGACGTAGCCTGGAAGGTCGCGCTCCGTGGCCGTGGGAACGTCGGGCAGCAGCGGGTAGCGCTCGGCGGAGGCCATGGCGAGCGCGCGGAGACGCCCGCCCTGGATCTGGCCGAGGACAGGGGCGAGGATCTCGCTGGCAATGTGGACGTCGCCGGTGGTGGTGGCGTTGATGAGATCCGGTGTGGAGCGGTAGGGCACGACGGTCATGTCCGCACCCGCCATGCTGCGAAGCAGCTCCGCGCCAAGGTGCTGCGCGTTGCCGACCGCGATGGAGCCGAGATTGATGCTGCCCGGCTTCGCGCGGGCGGCCTCGATCACGTCCTTCAGCGTTCGGTAGGGGCTGTTGGCCGCCGTCAGCAGCACGTGGTCGAAGGTGGCGACGCGGGCGACGGGGGCGAAGTCACGCTTCGTGTCGTAGGGCAGGCTGCGATAGGTCGCGTCCGCGGTGCTGTTCGTGGTGGTGAGGAGCAGCATCGTGTAGCCGTCGGGCGTGGCGCGGGCCACGGGCTCGGCCGCGACGATCCCCGCGGCACCGGGCCGGTTATCGATGATGATCGGCTGGCCTAGCCCTTCCGAGATCTTCGGCGCGATCATGCGTGCCGTGAGGTCACCCACGCCGCCCGGTGCGAAGCCGAGTACGAGGCGGATCGGGCGGTTGGGCCAGGCGCGCTGTGCCAAGGCGGGCCGGGCAAGTGCGGTGCCGGCGAGAGCAGCGCCGAGCAGGACGCGGCGGGCGATGGTCATCGTTATTCCTCCCTCATGACGTTTTCTGGCCTGTTTTGGGCCGTTCAGCCCTGCTGTTCCGCCGGCACGTAGCGGCGCCAGTTCTCGTCGAGCGGCGGCATCTGCGCGAAGGTCTTGCGCGTGTCGGCGGCGCGGCCCACGAGTGTCTCCGCGGTCAGTCCCTTGGCAGCGAGATAGGCGTCGAGCGATGCCGCGGCGTCGCGCAGCACCCCCGAGCCGCGCAGCATGACCGGTGAGGCGATACCGACGGCGCTCGCCCCGGCGAGCATCATGCGCGCCACGTCGCGCCCGTCCCTCGCGCCGTTGATGCCGATCAGCGCGGCCTCGGGTCCCAGCCTGGCGCGGGTGAGCGCGAGCCAGTGGCAGGTGAGCGGCAGGTTCCAATAGCCGCCGATACCGAGGCTGGTGCCGAGCATCGGCGTCATGCTGTCGAGGTCGGGCACCATGCCGAGCAGCCGCCCCGCCATCACCACGGCGTCGGCCCCGGCCTCGAAAGCGGCCTCGGCCAGTTCGGGAACGCGTTCGGACTGGCCGGTGAGCTTCACCCAGAGGGGCAGCGAGACGGCCCCGCGCATGGCCGCGACCAACTCTCCCACGCGGCTCGGCTGCAGCTCCGTCGTAACCACGCCTTTCGCGGCCTGGCTGGCATAGGGCGTGCCGATGTTGAACTCGAGCGCGCGCAGCCCCGCACTCTCGATCTGGCGCGCCAGGTCCAAGGATGCTGAGAGATCCGCCATGACGAGGCTCGCCACGAGGAGGCAGTCGTGGTCACGGGCGAGCCGGTCCATCGCGACGTTCTGGGCAAGCCATTCATCGAAGCCCATCGGCGACATGCCGGAACGGCTGGCCAGCGTCACTTCGGGCGGGGCGCTGGCATCCCAGGGGACCGGGTTCCAGCCCGCGTCCAGCGCCACGTATTCGGCCCTTCCGAGCTGGTCCTTGCCGGCCATCGTCTCGTTCGTGGACTTCACGACGACGGCGCCGGCGCCGGCCTCGATAGCGGCGCGGATCCCCTCGGCCTCGATCAGGTGCTCGGCCGCGGCGGCGATCACCGGGTTCTTGATGCGGGTCCGGCCGAGACTGGCCTGCAGGCGCGAGGTCACCGGCGGCGTGGCCCCGCCCGCCGGCTGGGGAGCGCGACCGCCGATCGCTGCGAACTGCGCGACATGTTTCTCTCCCATTGAGTTTTCGGTTCGCGACCAAGGAACGCTGTTCCAGAACTGGTAGGTGTCCGGCCTCGGGGGGTCAAGCAGATTATGAAGGACTCGACAGGCCCAACCACATCATCCATATGGTGTTCTCCTCTCGCGAACAGCAGGATCGTCATGCCAGCACCGCGAAATCTTGATCCGCCCGGCGTACGGGCCGCTGATACGGTGCTTTCCGTGCTCGAGACTGTCGCCTGGGCGGGGGAGCCGATCGGCGTCACGCAAATCGCGCAATCGCTGAATGCGACGAAGAGCGCGATCTTCCGCCATCTCCAGACGCTCGCGGACCGCGTCTACGTGATCCAGGACGCTGACACGAACCGCTACCGGCTTGGGCCGCGCGCTTTCCTGCTCGGTTACCTGGCGCCCCGGTCCTGGGACCTGGCGCAGACGCTGGATGGGCCGATGCGGGAGTTGCGGGATGCCGTAGGATCGGCGGTGGTCCTGAGCACGCCTACACCGCAGGGCGCGCTCGTCGTTTCTACCCTCCCCGGAACCCATCCGATCGAGATCGGGGTGCGCCCGGGCAGCGAACTCGCGCTGCACGCCTCCGCGCAGGGAAAGGTGCTTCTCGCGTTCGGATCCAAGGCCGCGTCGGATCGCGTGCTGCGGGGGCCGCTCGCCCCGCTCACGGACCGCACGATCACGGACCCGGGCAGCCTGGCGGCGGAGCTCGCCCGCATCCGGGAGCAGGGCTACGCGACGGCGCCGGAGGAGACGCTGCTGGGCTGCAACGCGCTGGCGGTGCCGATCTACGACCACGAGGACAGGCTCGTGGCCTCGATTGCCCTGGTGGGGTCGATCCAGCACATCACGACGGTGCCGGGCCCGCCGCTGATCAGCGCCATCCGCCTCGTGGCGGAGAGGGCCTCGCGGCTGCTGGGGCAGGGGCTCGGAACGCGCGTGGCGGCGCCCGCGGAGCGCCGGCGCTGACCGCGTCGTGGCGCGTCAGTGGCTAAGGAGGCAGCATAGCTCGGCGCGCTGGAGCAGGTCCCGCGTCACCCCGAAGACCGGTTCTCGCCCAGTGGCGGTTTCGAGATCGCGATGGATATGCGCCTACCGGTCGCTCCTCAGCCCACCCGGACGGTCATGGCGCCGATCCCGCTGATGGCCGCCTGCATCACGTCGCCCGGGCGGATCGGCCCCACGCCCTCCGGCGTGCCGGTGAGGATGAGGTCGCCCGGCTCCAGCGTGTAGAAGCGAGAGGCGAAGACGATCAGTTCGGGGATGTCGAGGAGGAGGTCGCGCGTGTTGGCGCGCTGCCGCGGCTCACCGTTCACGCTGAGGGAAAGGTCGAGGGCGGCGGGGTCGGCGATCTCGTCGGCCGTCACCATCCAGGGGCCGAGGACGGTGTAGCCGTCGGGCGACTTGCGCATGCTCCGCTCCTCCGGGCCGCGGATGGTGATGTCGAGGCCGATGGCGTAGGCGACGACGTGGCTCATCGCGGTCTCGCGCGTCGCGTTCTTGCAGCGGGTACCAATGATGGCGGCAAGCTCCACCTCGTGGTCCGTACGGCGCTCGGGCTGGACGAGGTGGAGCGTGTCCGAGGCGCCCGCGAGGGAGGAGGTCGCCTTCAGGAAGAGGCCCGTCTCCTCGATCTTCCGGACATGGGCGGCGTGGAAGGTTGCGGGGTCCGCTTCGGCCTCCTCGAGGTGCTTGCGGTAGTTGACCGGCGCCGCAACGATCTTGCCGGGATTGGCCACGGGCGGGCGCAGCCGAACCGAGGCGACCGGCACGCCCGGAGCCTGGCCCGCCAGCGCCAGGATGGGTGCGCGCAGTTCCGGCAGGGCGGCGACCAGCAGGTCGTGGCGCGGCAGCGGGTAACGGCCGGCGGGCAGCGCGTCGAGCACGGCGGAGACGTCGTGCACCAGCTCCCCCTGGACGAGGCCAAGCCGGTTGTCGTCGAAAAAGCAGAGGCGCATCGGAAGGGCTCCGGTAAGGGCGGCAAGGCTTGGTAGAGGAAAGCGCCGCCCGCCGTCGATGGGGCGCCCGCCTCAGCCGCAGCGGTGCAGGCCGGCCGCGTAGAAGTCCCGCAGCGCCTTCCGCAGGGGTGCGGTGGCCTCCCGCCAGTTGCGCGCGCCCTCGGCGCCGTGCCGTGCCTGGGCATCCAGTTCCGCCTGGAGGGCCGGAAGATCGAGGCCGGTGAGGGCGCCGTCCCGCACCACCTCCCGCCCCGCCACCACCATCCGGCGCAGGGCGCCACGGGTGGCGCGCTGGGCGACGAGGGCGGCGTCCGGGCTTTCGAGCACGAGGTCGGCCGCGAGGGCGGCGCGGTCCAGCAGCATGATGTCGGCGGGCGCGCCCTCCGCCATCGGTTCCGCGGGCGGCTGACCGGTGACCGCCTGCCGGCCTCCGGCGCAGGCGGCGCTGAACAGGGCGTCCAGCGGCAGGCCTTCGTCCTGCGAGGTGCCGCGGTGGAGAAGGGCGTTCAGGCGCAGCTCCCGAAAGGCGTCATCGTCGTCGTCCACGGTGAAGCCGTCGAGCCCGGTCGCGAGCGGGACGCCGCGGCGGTGCATCTCGGCCATAGGCGGGATGCCGTTGCGCAGGTGCAGGTTGGAGCTCGTGTTGACGGAAACCGTCACGCCTCGCTCGGCCAGCAGCTCCATCTCGTCCGGCCGCAGCAGGGTGCAGTGGGCGAGGGAGAGGCGCGGTGAGAGGAGGCCGAGGCGGTCCAGGTGGTGGACCGGCCCCTCCGGGTGCTCCGCGTCGAGGTACTCCCGTTGGATGCGCGATTCGAGCAGGTGCATGTGGATGCGCCGGCCTGTGGTGGCGGAGCGCTCGGCGATGGCCGAGAGAAGCGCGTCCGAGCACCATTCGAGGCCGTAGGGGCCGTATTGCACCGTGACTAGCGGGTCGTTGCAGCTCTCGGCGAGGGCGTCGGCGAGGCGCAGTTGCTCGGCCGGCGGGCGCGGCGGGGTGAGGAGGCGCGTCTCCACCAGCGCCCGGGTTTCGGGCGGCAGGCGGGCGAGAATTACCTCGTCCGGCGCGTAGCCGAGCGCGTTGCGGTCGCGCATGGAAACCGCGATCGCCACGCGCACGCCGACGGCGCGAGCGGCGCGCACCACGTCCCGCAGCTCCTCCTCCAGCCGTGCCGGATTCTGGGGGCGGGTGTAGTGCACCATGATGGCGCCGCAGCCGCCGAGGGCCTGACGCCCGAGGGCGGCGGCGACCACCAGCCAGGGGTCGCAGACCGGCGCGCCCGTCATGGTGGCGAGCCAGATCTCCAGCGGCAGGTCGAAGGCCGCGAGTGCCGTTGGGCGGATGCCGCGCGCGTGGTCGTGCGCGTTTGCGAAGGGCGGCATGAGGATGTTGGCCGCGGCCTCTGGCCCGGCGGGCTCGGCCATGGCGACACGGTCAGCACGCAAGGTCAGGCGCAAGGGGGCGCAGGCCGCGCAGCCCTCTCCGAAGCGCAGCGGGCGGCCCTCGAGGATCAATGCCGGGCCCCGTGGTCGAGGAGGAGGCCATCGATCTCCAGCGGGTGCCGGCGCGCGCGGGCGTCGAGGGCGAGCAGCGCCTTGACCAACGGCGCCCGGCGGGTGCGGAGGGCGGTGTACTCGGCGGCCATGGCGACGTGGGCGCCCTCCGCCTCGGCAGCGAGGGCGGCGGGGTCGAAGCGGGTGGGACGGCCGTTGCGCAGGAGAAGTTCGCCCTCCACCAGCACGTGGCGGAGCGAGCGCGCGGGCTCGGCGTGGACGAGCTGGCGGACCGCGCTGTTGAGCGGCACCCAGGCGGGGTCCGAAAGATCGAAGAGGGCGAGGTCGGCGCGGTGGCCGGGCCGCAACCCGCCGACGGTGCCACCGAGGCCGAGCGCGCGGGCGCCGCCGAGCGTCGCGGCGCGGAAGGCCGAGGCCGCCGCCTCCTCCGGCGCGGCGGATTGGAGGGAGAGGTACAGCGCGGCAAAGCGCATGGCGGAGAGAAGGCTCTGCGCGTCGCCCGCGCTGCTGTTGTCGCAGCCGAGCGCGATGCCGGCGCCGGCACTCGCATACTGACGCAGCGGGGCCGCCCCGTTCAGCAGCCGGAGGTTGGCGACGGGGTTGTGCGCGAGGTGGCCGCCGGCCTCGGCCAGCCGTCCGATCTCCTCCGGCGTAATCCAGACGCCGTGGGCGATGACCAGCCGCTCGTTCAGCAGGCCGTGGCGGGCGAGGTGGTTGAGGAGGGAGCCGCCGTCCTCGCCATAGGCGGTGCGGGCGAGCACGGCCTGGGCGCGGGTCTCGTAGAGATGGGTGCAGACGGGCAAGCCGCGCTCGCGCGAGAGGCCGGCGGCCCATCGGAGTAGCGTGGGTGAGCAGCGCTGCGGCGCGGAGGGGGCGAGGACGCTGCCGAGCAGGCGGCCGCTCACGGCGTCGAGCAGAGATTCGACAAGGCGCATGCCCGGCGCGGGGTCGCTCGCACGTGGAAGGGAGGCGAGGATGTCGGGCGGCAGGACCTCGGCGGCGAAAGGCAGGGTTTCCGCCATGCCGCGATCGGCGAGCTGCCAGCCGAGCAGGGCGCGCAGGCCGATGGCGCGGTGGCCCTCGATCACTGCCTCCGCCTGCGCGCGGTCGGCGCCCTGGAGGGTCACCATGTCCTGCACGGTGGTGATGCCGTGCATGAGGCATTCGGCCGCGTGAAGGCGGGTGCGGAGATGGACCTCGGCGTCCGGACGGCGCGACCAGGCGGAGGGGAAGGAGAGGGCGCCCCAGGCATCCAGCGGCAACCCCTCGAAGAGGCCGCGCAGGAGCGTGTCGTGCGAGTGGGAATGCGCGTTGACGAGGCCGGGTGTGAGGAGGAGCCCGGCCGCCTCCAGCCGAGGCGCACCGGCGCCGCGCGCGGTGGCTTCGGCGCCGAGGGCGGCAATGCGCCCATCCTCGATGAGGAGGTCGGCGGTAGGCGGGCGGTGGAGGTCGTCGCTCTCGGGGTCGAGCAGCCGCGCGCCGGCGATGAGGAGGCGGTTCATGCGCGCAGCACCGCGGCGGCGGCTTCCACGGCGTCCACGATGGCGTGGTAGCCGGTGCAGCGGCAGTAGTTGCCCGACAGCGCCTCGCGGATCTCGGTGCGTGTGGGGGCGGGGTTCGTGGCCAGCAGCTCGGCGGCTTGGAGGAGCATCCCCGGCGTGCAGAAGCCGCATTGCAGGGCGGCGCGGTTGAAGAAGGCGTCCTGCAGGGCGCGGATGCGGCCGGTCTCGGTGGCGCCCTCGATCGTCTCGACGCGGGCACCGTCCGCCTGCACGGCGAGCATGAGGCAACCGCGCACCACGCGCCCGTCCACCTGCACGTGGCAGGCGCCGCAGACTCCATGCTCGCAGCCAACATGGCTGCCGGTGAGGCCCTGCCCATGGCGCAGCCAGTCCACGAGGTTCTGGCGCAGCGGCACGCGGGCGCGGATCGGCTCGCCGTTCAGGGTGAGGGCGATCTCGGCGGTGGGTTCGTCCGGGTGGTCCATGGGTCAGTTCGCGAGGGCCCGGCGCAGCAGCACGCGGGCGAGGTGAAGGCGATGGGCGGCGGTGACCTCGGCGCCCTCCATGGCGTCGGGGGCGGAAAGGGCGACGCAAGCGGCCTCAGCGCCGCTCTCGACGAGCGCGGCTTCGGCGGCGTGCTGGCGGCGTGGGGCGGGCTCGATGCCGCAGAGGGCGATGCGGGCCTTTGTGACGCGGGCGCCCTCCCGGCGCAGGGCGAGGGCGAGGCCGGCCATGGCATAGTCGCCGTGGCGACGCGAGACCTCGCTGAAGCCATGTGTCCAGCCGGAAGCGATGGCGGGGATTTCCGCGCGGAGGAGGAGTTCGTCGGGCTCAAGTGCCGTCGCGTAGACGCCGCGGAAGAAGGCTTCCGCCGCGATCCGGCGCTCGCCGCGTGCGGAGGCGGCGACGAGGGTGGCGCCGAGGGCGACCATGCAGGCCGGCATCTCGGCTGCCGGATCGGCCAGAGAGATGCTGCCGCCGATCGTGCCGCGGTTGCGGATGGCGGGGTGGGCGACGTGGTGCAGCGCTTCAGTGAGCATCGGCGCCGCCTGCCGCACGAGCGGGGAGGCCAGAACGTCGGCGTGGCGGGCGCGCGCGCCGATCACCAGCAACCCTGCTTCGAGCGAGATACCATCGAGGCCGGGGATGCGGTTGATGTCGAGCAGCAGGCCAGGCCGCGCCATGCGGAGGTTGAGCATGGGCATGAGACTTTGCCCGCCGGCGAGCACCGCCGCCTCCGGCCCGTGCTCGGCGAGCGCGGCGAGGGCCGCGTCCAGCGTCTCGGGGCGGGCGTAGTCGAAGCGAGCGGGCTTCACGGCAGGGTTCCGAGGGCGCGGAGGACGACGGCGGGCGTGATGGGCATCTCCGTTACCGCCGCCCCGCGCGCAGCCAGGGCGTCGTTCACCGCGCAGAGCACGGCGGCGGGGGCGCCGCAGGTGCCGGCCTCGCCCGCGCCCTTGGCGCCGAGGGCGGAACCGGAATAGGGCGTCTCGACGTGGCCGACGGTGATGTCGGGCGCGTTGTCGGCCATAGGCAGAAGGTAGTCGGCGAGCGTGCCGGTCAGGAGCTGGCCGTTGCCGGGATCGTAGCGGCAGGCCTCCAGCAGCGCCTCTCCGATGCCCTGCACCACGCCGCCGCGCACCTGCTCGTCGACCAGCAAAGGGTTGAGGCGCCGGCCGCAATCGCCGACCACCCAGTGGCGCAGCGGGGTCACGAGGCCGGTGTCCGGATCGACCTCCACGAGGCTCGCCTGCAGGCCGTTGGTGGTGAGGAACACATCCTCCTCGCGCCGGAACTGGTGGGTGGCGGTGAATTGCGGCTGGAGGCCGCCCGGCAGCTCGTGGCCACGGAAGAAGACGGTGGCGGCGAGGTCGGCCAGCGCCAGGCGCGGCGTGCCCGTCGCATCCACCACCTGGCCGTCGCGGAGGTCCAGCGCCTCGGGCGTCGTTTGCAGGAGCGAGGCGGCAGCGCCCAGGATTTCGGCGCGCAGCTTGCGGCCGGCGCCCCATGCGGCCTCGCCGCCGATGCCGGCGCCGCGCGAGGCCCAGGCGCCGCCTCCATGCGGGGCATTGCCGGTGTCGCCGGTGTGGATGGTGATGCGGGAGGGGGAAACGCCCACGGCGTCGGCCACCACCTGCACGATCCCCTGCTGGATCCCCTGTCCGATCTCGGCCACCGAGGCGCGGGCGATCACGTCGCCGCCGGGCTCGAGCTGCACCACGACCGTGTCCACGGCGGAGACGGGAATGCCGGCCGGGCCGTAGGCGCCGGGGCCCGAGGCCGTGTACTCGACCACCGCGGCAAAGCCGAGGCCGACCAGCCGGCCCTGTGCGCGCATCGCCGCGATCTCCGCGCGCAGGCTCGGCAGGTCGAGCAGGCGCTCGAACTCCGCGAGGGTGGCGGTGTGGGACAGCTCGGCCATGCGGCCGCCCGCCGGGTTGGTCCAGGGCAACTCCGCCTCTCGGAGCAGGTTGCGGCGGCGGAACTCGAGCGGGTCCTCCCCGCGCGCGGCGGCGGCGAGGTCCACCAGGCGCTCGGTGGTGGCGCAGCCGATCGGGTGGCCCACGGAGCGGTACTGGCCCGTAGGAACCTTGTTCTGCAACACGGATCGAAGGCGCGCGCGATAGGCGTCGAAGCGGTAGGGCGCGCCCACTGTCCGCAAGGCGCTGATCGCCTCCACGGTGGAGGAACGGGGATAGACGGAGTAGGCGCCGAGGCCCTGGATGTCGTCCACGTCGAAGGCGAGAATGCGGCCCTCGGCATCCACGGCCATGCGGGCGCGCATGACGTGCTCGCGCGCGTGGATATCGGCCATCAGCGCCTCGATTCGATCCGAGACCCAGCGCACCGGGCGGCGCAGCAGGCGCGAGGCGGCGCAGATCGCGACCTCATCGGGATAGACGTGCATCTTGATGCCGAAGCCGCCGCCGACATCGCCGGCAATGACGCGCACGCGGCCCATGGGCAGGTCCAGCAGCTCCGCGAGATGCACCTGCATCTGGTGGGGGATCTGGTGGGAGAGGCGGACCTCCAGCGCCTCGGCGGCGGGGTCGTAGCTGGCCAGCGCGCCGCGGGATTCGAGGGGTACGCCGGTATGGCGGGTGAAGACCAGCCGGTCCTCCACCACCAGGGCGGCGCGCGCGAAGGCGGCCTCCACGTCGCCGCCGCCGAACTCGGTTCGCCAGGCGAGGTTGGAGGGGAGACCCTGATGCACGGCGGGCGCATCCGGCTCCAGCGCGGCGACGGGGTCGGTGGCGGCGGGCAACTCGTCCCAATCGATGCCGATCAGCTCCAGCGCGTCCTCCGCGATGGCGCGGGAGGCGGCGAGGACGAGGGCGACGGGCTCACCCTGGTAGACCGCGCGCTCCCGGGCTAGCGGGCCCTGCACGGGCGAGACGAGGCCAGCGAAGGCGAGAGACTGGGTGCGCCAGGAGCGGCAGGCGGGGACGAGGTCCTCGGCGGTGAGGACCGCACGCACGCCGGGCAGGGTGCGGGCCGCCTCGCGGTCGGAGATGCGGAAGGCGGCGTGTGGGAAGGGGCTGCGGAGGAAGGCAGCGTGCAGCTCGCCCTTCGCCGCGTGGTCGTCCAGGTAGCGGCCGCGGCCCTCAACGAGGCGGCGCGTGGCCGCGCGGGGCAGGGAGCGGCCGATCCAGCCGTCGTCGGGGAGCGTTTCGTTCATGTGAGGGAGTGCAGGCCCAGGGCGGCGGGGATGGCGAAGACGAGGATGGGCACGAAGGCGATCACCAGCGCCACCACCAGCATGGTGAGAAGATACGGCAAGAGATGCCGGCTGAGGTCGGGCAGCGTCGCACCGCTGATGCCGAGGATGATGTAGAGGCCCACCCCCAGCGGCGGGGTGAAGAGGGCGATGCCCATCACCGTCGTCATCACCGTGCCGTAGTGCAGCAGGTCGATGCCCAGTTCCCGCGCGATGGGGACGAAGACGGGAATGAGCATGAGCATGCCCGGGATTCCGTCCAGCAGCGCGAAGAGGACGAGGAAGACGAGGATGCTGAGGATCATGAAGACGGTGCGCCCGCCGCCGACCGAGGCGATGAGGCCGGCGAGCGCCTGCGGCACGCCTTCCACCGCCATCAGCCAGGCGAGTATGTTGGCGCCGGCGATCATCAGCATGACGGCACCCGTTGCGACGCCGCTCCGCACGAGGGCGCGGGCGAGGAAGGCGGGCGTGATCTCCCGGTACAGGAAGCCGCCGGCGATGGCGGCATAGGCGACGGCGACCACCGCCGCCTCGGTGGGCGTGAACAGGCCGCCGAGGATGCCGCCGAAGATGATCACGGGCAGCAGCAGCGCCCAGGCGGCGCCGCGCACCGCGCGCAGGCGCTCGCGCCAGGGAAGGCGCGGCTCCGGCACGATGCCGCTGCGCCGCTCCTCGATGCGGAGCTGGATCATGAGGGCGCCGGCCATGACGAAGGCCGGCAGGAAGCCGGCGGCGAAGAGGGCTGCGATGGAGGTGTTGGTGACGCTGCCGTAGACGACCATGGTGAGGCAGGGCGGCACGAGGATGCCCATGCCGGCGGCGGCCGCGACGATGGCGCCGGCCCGGGCGGCGGTGTAGCCGCGCTCCTTCATCGAGGGGATCATCACGGCCCCGACCGCCGCGGCATCGGCGTTGGTGGAGCCGGAGATGCCGGAGAAGAGCATCATCGCGACCACCACGACGTTGCCCAGGCCCCCGCGAAGGTGTCCCACGAGGCCGGTTGCGACGGCGATGAGGCGGCGGGAGATGCCGCCCGTCTCCATCAACTCACCCGCCAGGATGAAGAACGGGATGGCGAGGTAGGTGAAGCTGTCGATGGCGCCGAAGGTGCGGCTGGCGACGATGCTCATCGGCACCCCTTCCAGCAGCCAGAGGCCGATGGCGGCGGCGGCGCCGAGGGCGAAGGCGATGGGCGTGCCGATGGCAACGAAGACGAGGAAGGCCGAGAGGATCGCGGTCACCCGACGCCCTCCGGTAGCGGAGTGTCCGCGGGCGGCCGCTCGCGTAGCAGGCCGGCCAGGAGGTGGAAGAGCATGAGGGCAGCCCCGACGGGGATGGCGGCATAGGGCAGGGCCATGCCGATGGGCAGGGTGGCGGAATCCTGCAGCGCGGCCTGGGCGGTCTCGTCCAGCCCGGTGCGGAGGAGGATGAGGAGAAAGCCCGCGCCGATGACCACCGCTACCCCGCGCGCGATGGCGCGCGGCACCGGGTCCAGGCGCTCCAGCAGCGCGTCGAGGGCGTAGTGCGCGCCCTCGCGCGTGGCGAGCGCCGCGCCGACGAGGCTGACCCAGACGAAGAGGTAGCGTGCAGCCTCCTCCGACCAGATCAGCGGCTCGTTGAAGGCGTAGCGCGCGATGACCTGGGCGAGGGTGACGCCCGTCATCGCCGCGACGAGCAGGCCGAGGACGAGAGCTTCCAGCATCGCCAGCCAGCCGTCCAGCCGGGCGACGAACCGTTTCAGGATAAGCACCCGATCAGCCGACCGTCGCGACGATGCGGTCCACGAGCGGCTTGCCGAGGCGCTCCTCAAACTGGTCATAGGTCTTGCGGCCGGCCTCGCGGAAGGGGGCGAGGTCAGGCTGCGTGACGTTCACGCCGGCGGCGCGGATCGCCTCCATCGCGCCCGAATCCTTCGCGCGGCGGTCCTCGGCCACGGCGCGGCGCCCCTCAAGCGAGGCCTTGCGCATTACGGCCTTCAGATCCTCGGGCAGGCGGGTCCAGTTGCGCTCGCTCATGACGAAGGTGTTCACGAGCATCATGTGGTTGGTGATGGCGAGGTTGCGCGCGACCTCCAGGTGGCGGGAGGTGAGGAAGGTGACGTTGTCGTTCTCCGCGCCGTCGAGCACGCCCTGCTGGAGGGCGGTGTAGACCTCGCCGAAGGCCATCGGCGTCGGCGCGGCGCCGAGGCCGCGGAAAAGGGCGATGAAGGAGGGATTGGGGATCACGCGGATCTTCATCCCGCGCAGGTCGGCCACGGCGTTGACCGCCTTGCTGCGCGTGTAGATGTTGCGGAACGTCACCTCCCAGAAGTTCACGACGCGCAGGCCGGAGGCGGCGGCGCGGCGCACCAGCTCCTCCTCGACCACGGGGCCGTCCAGCAGGCGGAAGGCGGCGGCCTCGTCCGCGACGAGGTAGGGCAGGTCGAGCACGCCGAACTGCGGCACGAAGGTAACCATGCTGGCGGAGGCATCGATGATGCCGTCGAGCACGCCAGCCTGGACGTTCTGCCACATCTCCCGCTGCGCGCCGAGCTGGCTGGACGGGAAGAGGTTGATCTTCAGCCGCCCGCCGCTCTCGGCCTCCGCCACCTCGGCCATGCGGCGCGCACCGACGAGGATGGGGTGCTGCGGGTCGAGCGCGCTGCCGATCCGGAGCGTGCGGACATCCTGCGCGCCGGCCGGGCGCAAGAAGGGGGCGGCGAGCGCCGTGGCGAACAGGGAGCTGGCGGTGCGGCGCTTCATCGGGTCTTTCCTCGTTCCGTGCGGCGCCTCGCGCATGCAGGGATCGTGCCTCCATGCGCGAGCCGAAGTCATTCTCGCGCAGGGAACGAGGGATGCCCTGATCGGCGGTTCTCGCCAAGGGGGCAAGGCGTCGCGCGCGGGCCGTTCCCCGGGCGCGACGAAGCCGGAACTCAGATGACGCTCGACCACTCCGCGGGAGCGAGGCGGTAGCCGTTCCCCTCCTTCAGCACCGTGCCATTGGCCGGGAAGGACCAGTGGTAGGCGGTGCAGCGGATGCGGTCCGCCGAGATGCGGTCAAAGAGGCGGCGGCGTGTGGCCTCGGCCAGGTTCGGGTCCATGTCGAAGATCACGTGCCAGCCGGGATTCGTCAGGTTGAACTCGGGGCGCGTGGTGAGGTCACCGAGGATCATCGCCTGCGCGTTACCGTCGGAGAGATGGTAAGAGGTGTGGCCGGGCGTGTGGCCCGGTGTCTCCATCGCGCGCAGTCCCGGCAGGATCTCGGCGCCGTCGGCGATGCGCTCCACCTTGCCCTCGTAGGGGGCGAAGCGGCGGCGGACATTGGCGAAGGCAGGGCGCATGGCCTCGGGGGCGCGGCTCGCTTGGCCCTCGTCCATCCAGAAGGCCCACTCCTTCTCGGGCACGATGATGCGGGCGCGCGGGAAGGCGGCATTGCCGGCGCCGTCGAGCAGGCCACCGATATGGTCGCCGTGGAAGTGGGTAAAAACAATCATGTCGATCGTGGTCGTGTCGATCCCGGCCGCCGCGAGGTTGGCGCCGAGCTGGCCGACGCGGCTGTCCGCCGCCGTCTGCGGCCCGTTGCCGGTGTCGAACATGACCGTGCCGCGCGGGGTGCGGAGAACGGTGATGGTGAAGGGGTTCACCAGCCGCGAGGGATCGAGGCCCTGTGCGCGCATGGAGGCCGCAACCTCCTCCGGGGATGCGTTGCGGACGAAGCCCTGGGTCGGGTCGGGGCGCACGGCCTGGCCGTCATGCACCATGGTGACCAGCGACTGGCCGACTCGGAACCGGTAGAAGCCGGGCGCCTGCGTGGGCGCCAGGCCAGCCGGTGCCGGGGCGGGCGCCGGTGCCGCTGACTGCGCCCAGGCGGTGGAGAGCAGGGCGGGCGCGGCGAGCCCCGTTGCGAGCAGCGTGCGTCGATCCATTGGTCCGTTCCCCTTGGGTGTGGGGAACAGTTTTGGATGCGCGCGCCGCGGTCAAGGGGCGCGCGAAAGTGTAACGACGGCCTCCACCTGCGAGGACCAGAGGAACTGGTCGATCGCGACGGCCCGCTCCACCCGCCAGCCCGGCGCGCGGGCGAAGGCGGTGAGGTCGCGCGCGAGGGCGGCGGGGTTGCAGGAGACATAGATCACGCGCGGGACGGTGGAGCGCGCGAGGATCGCCACCTGCTCCGCCGCGCCCGCAAAGGGCGGGTCCAGCACGAGGGCCGCAGCGCCGTTCAGCTCGGGGGCGAGCAGCGGCTGGCGGGCGAGGTCGCGGCGGGCGGCCTTGATCCGCGCGCCTGCACGACCGGCGGCGCTGTTCAGGGCCGTAACGGCCTCCTGCGCGCCCTCGAAGGCCTCCACCCGGCCGCGCGCGGAGAGGGGGAAGGAGAGGGTGCCGTAGCCGGCATGCAACTCGATGATCCGCGGCTTGCCCGGCATGCGCCGCGGCAGGCCCTCGAGCACGGCGGCGACGATGGCGGCCTCGCCCTCCGGCGTTGCCTGGAGGAAGGCCCCGGGGGCGACAGGAAGGTCCACGCCCGAGAGGCGCGCGAGGGAGGGGCCGTTCTGCGCGGCCACTTCCGGCGCCTCGCGGCCGCTCTCGCGGGACCAGGCAATGCGGGGCAGGCCGGCTTCCGTGGCCAGGGCGGCGAGGGTCGCGCGGTCCTTCGTGCCCAGGGGGCCATCTGTGCGCAGCCATAGGTCCGGGCCCGTCCCGAGCAGGTTCACCATGGCCGAGCCGACGCGATGAAGGGCGGCGAGGCGCGTCATCGTCGCGCGCAGTGGATCGAGCAGAGCGAGGATGCGTGGGTGCAGGACGTGGCATTCGCGCATGTCGAAGGGATCGGCCGCGCCGCGCGCGTGGAAGCCGATGGTGATGCCCTCCGGCCCGCGGCGGATGGCAAGGTCCGCACGGCGGCGGGTGTTGGGCGGGCTCGGGACGACTGGGGCGACCTCGATGCCGGGAAAGCCGCCGCGCGCGATGGCCTCCGCCACGCGGGCGGATTTCCAAACGGCGACGGCATCGCCGGCCCAGTGCTGTACGACGCAGGCGCCGCAGGTGCCGAAATGCGCGCAGGGCGGCGCCACGCGGTCGGGAGAGTGAGTCTCGATGGCCGAAAGGGTCGCTGCGCGGCCCTCGCCGCGGGCGGGGCCGGGCTCGGCCTCCACCACCTCGCCGGGCAGGGTGAAGGGGATGAAGACGGGGCGGCGCGCCTCGTCATGCGCGATGCCGTCGCCGGCCGCGCCGATGGCCTCGATGGTCAGGCGCATGGGGTGTTCCCGAAAAGCGAAGGGGCGGCCCCGCGAGGAGCCGCCCCTTCCGGCCGGATCCCTTGAGGGATCAGCCGAAGGCGTTGAGGCCGGTCTGCGCGCGGCCGAGGATGAGGGCGTGCACGTCATGCGTGCCCTCGTAGGTGTTCACGGTCTCAAGGTTCATGACGTGGCGGATGACGTGGTACTCGTCCACGATCCCGTTGCCGCCGTGCATGTCACGGGACACGCGGGCAATGTCGAGCGCCTTGCCGCAGTTGTTGCGCTTCATCATGGAGATCATCTCCGGCGCGGCCTTGTGCTCGTCGAAGAGGCGGCCGAGGCGCAGCACGCCCTGTAGGCCGAGGGTGATCTCGGTCTGCATGTCCGCGAGCTTCTTCTGGATGAGCTGCGTCTGGGCGAGGGGCTTGCCGAACATCTTGCGGCCGAGCGTGTACTCGCGGGCCGCGTGCCAGCAGAATTCGGCGGCGCCCAGCGCGCCCCAGGCGATGCCGTAGCGGGCGCGGTTGAGGCAGGAGAAGGGGCCGGCGAGGGACTTCACGCCCGGCAGGCGGTTCTCCTCCGGCACGAAGACCTCGTCCATCATGATCATGCCGGTGGTCGAGGCGCGGAGGGACATCTTGCCCTCGATCTTCGGCGCGGTGAGGCCCTTCATGCCCTTCTCGAGGATGAAGCCGCGCAGCACGCCCTCGTCGTCCTTCGCCCAGACGACGAAGACATCCGCGATCGGGGAGTTGGTGATCCAGGTCTTGGAACCGGAGACGAGGTAGCCGCCATCGACCTTCTTCGCACGCGTGCGCATCGAGTTCGGGTCGGAGCCGGCATCGGGCTCCGTCAGGCCGAAGCAGCCCACCCACTCGCCGGTGCGGAGCTTGGGCAGGAACTTGTCCTTCTGCGCCTCGGAGCCGAAGGCGTGGATCGGGAACATGACGAGCGAGGACTGCACGGAGAAGGCGGAGCGATAGCCGCTGTCCACCCGCTCAACCTCGCGGGAGATGAGGCCGTACGAGACGTAGCCGACGCCGGCGCAGCCGTGGCTGTCGAGCGTCGCGCCCAGGAAGCCCATCTCGCCGAACTCGTTCATGATCTCCCGGTCGAAATGCTCGTTCCGGTTGCCCATGAGGATGCGGGGCATGAGCTTGGACTGGCAGAACTCGCGCGCGGCGTCGCGGATCATCCGCTCGTCCTCGGTGAGCTGCTCCTCGAGCAGGAGGGCGTCGTCCCACACGAAGGTGCCCATCTTGCTCGGGACGCGGACCTGCGGAGCCTCCGGCATGACCTGGGTGACGACGTTCATCTCTGCGTTCCTCTCTTGCCGTGCAGATCTTGCGAACTGGCTGGCGCGCATCCTGCCCCAGAAGGAGTGGATCGCGCCATGCCGAGGAGGGGAGATGGGCCCCTCCCCACGCGAAGGTCAGGCCGCTTCGGCCTCGTCCGCGTGGCGGCGGGGGCGCGGCACGGGGATGAGCATGAAGGCCGGGGTGGCGTCGCCGAAGCCAACGACGGGCGGGCCGAGGTCGTCCGAACGATGGCGGTAGGCCTCACGGCGGTTGTCGCGCTCGGCGCGGCGGGGGCGGTCCTCGGAGGACCAGTCGCGGCCGGCGTCGCGGTTCACCTCGTCCAGCACGCGGTCACCGGAGCGGCCCTCGCGCCGGGCATCGCGGTCGTTCCGCGGGCGGTCCTCGCGCGGCCGTTCCTCGCGGACCCGGTCCTCACGCGGCCGTTCCTCGCGGACCCGGTCCTCACGGCGCGGGGCGCGCTCCTCTCGGAAGCCGCCGGCCTCGCGGGGGGGGCGGGCCTCCCGCTCCTCGCGGGGCGGGCGAGCAGCCTCCTCGCGACGCGGGCGGTCGCGCCCGGCGTCGCCGCCGCGCTCGCGGCGCGGCTCGCCCCGGCCGCGCTCGCCACGGCCGGCATCGCGGCCCCCGCGGGCGCCGCCGCGGCCCCGGCCGCGGGAGGACTTCAGCCCCTCCTGGATCTCCTCGGGGGTCACGGGCTCCAGACCCTCGATCGTCATCGGCGGGATCGGGCGGCCGGTCAGGCTCTCGACCGCGGCGACAGCCTTCGCCTCGTCGGCGGTGGCGAGCGTGTAGGCATGGCCCTCGCGCCCCGCGCGGCCCGTGCGGCCGATGCGGTGCACGTAGTCCTCGGCATGGAAGGGCACGTCGAAGTTGAAGACGTGGGAGAGGCCGCCGATGTCGATGCCACGGGCCGCCACGTCCGAGCAGACGAGGAGCTGCAGCTCGTTCGCCTTGAACTTCTCGAGGGTCGCGAAGCGCATGGACTGGGCGAGGTCGCCGTGCAGGGCGCCAACGCTGAAGCCGTGGCGCTTGAGGCTCTTGTAGAGGATGTCGACGTCAACCTTGCGGTTGCAGAAGATAAGGGCGTTCTGCACCTGCTGGCTCTTGATCAGGCGGCGCAGGGCCTCGCGCTTATCGCGCTCCTGCACCCAGATCAGGCCCGCGGTGATCGTGGTGGCGACCGAAGCGGGAGCGGAGACGGTGATCTCGCGCGGGTTCTGCAGGAAAGCGTCGGCCAGGCGGCGGATCTCGGGTGCCATAGTCGCGGAGAAGAACAGCGTCTGGCGCAGCCGGGGCAGCAGCGAGACGATGCGCTCGACATCCGGGATGAAGCCCATGTCGAGCATCCGGTCGGCTTCGTCGATCACGAGGACCTTGCAGTCCGCCAGAAGGATGCGACCCCGGTCGAAAAGATCGAGCAGGCGGCCCGGGGTGGCGATGAGGACGTCCACGCCCTTCTCGAGCACGGTCCTCTGCTCATCCATGCTCTCGCCGCCGATGAGCAGCGCGTGGGTGAGGGAGAGGTGCTTGCCGTACTTCACGAAGTTTTCGGCCACCTGGAGCGCCAGTTCGCGCGTCGGCTCCAGGATGAGGCTCCGCGGCATGCGGGCCTTGGCACGGCTGCCGGCGAGGATGTCCAGCATCGGCAGGGTGAAGCCGGCGGTCTTGCCGGTGCCGGTCTGAGCGCAGCCGAGCACGTCCCGGCCCATGAGCACGACGGGGATCGCCTGCTCCTGGATCGGGGTGGGGTGGACATAGCCGGCTTCGGAGACGGCCTGGAGGATGGGATCGGAGAGGCCGAGATCGGCGAAGGTCACGGGCGGGGTGCCGGTGTCCTCCTCCTCGAACTCTTCGTCCTCCTCGCTGGCGGACTCGGCGTCCTCCTCTTCCAGATCGGCCGCCTCGGGCTCGTCGCGGCCGGCCTCGGCGGGCTCGCCCATCTCCATCGCGCGGATGTCGCCGGCGGCGAGGTCGGGGGTGGCCTCCTCCTCGGGCTCGTCGTTCATCGCGACGACGGGCTCGGCGACCTCGAAGGCGGCCGGCTGATCCTCGAAACCGGCGGAGCTGCCCTCGCCCACGGGGTCGCCGTCGGCGGCGCCGAGAACGGAGCCAGCCGCGCCCGCTTCGGGCACGGCTTCGGGCGCGCGGTCCTGCGGCGAGGTGCCGTCGGCGGGAAGGGGCTGGTCGTGGTCGGTCGCGGGGTCGGTCAAGCGTGAATTCCTGTGCCGCCATCCGGCCGGCTGCGGCGGTTACGGCGGTAGTCTGGCGGAGGGCCCCGGTGGGGGCCTGGGGTCGGGCGCGGGCGGCGTGCCGGAGGCGCCCGGCCGGTGGTCCGGCGTGGCGCGTCCGTTCCGGGCCGCGCGACACGCAGCCGCTCGCGCGCGATATGCGCCCGCAACGGCCGCGATGCAAGAAGAGAGGCGTGGCGCGATGGCCAGTGGTGGCGTGACGGCAGCGTTGCGCGCGGCCCAACCGCTGGTTAGCACGGGCGATGCCCTGTCCGCCACTGATCCTCCTTCCCGGCCTGCTCTGCGATGCGCGGCTCTGGCGCGACCAGGTTGCGGGGCTGGCCGATCTGGCGGAGCCGGTGGTCGCGGACCTCACCCTCGATTCGAGCCTGGAGGAGATGGCGGCGCGGGTGCTGTCGCTCGTGCCGGGGCGCTTCGCGCTCGCCGGGCTCTCCATGGGCGGCTACGTCGCGCTCGAGATCATGCGGCGGGCCGGGGAGCGGGTGGAACGCCTCGCCCTGTTCGACACCTCAGCCCGCGCGGATACGGAGGAGGCGGCGCGGCAGCGACGCGGGTTGATGTCGCTGACGCGGCGCGGCGCCTTCCGGGGCGTGACGCCGCGGCTGCTGCCCCGCCTGCTGCACCCCGCGCATCTCGAGGGGCCGCTCGCGGCCGAGGTTAGGGGGATGGCCGAGCGCGTGGGACGCGACGCCTTCCTGCGGCAGCAGGAGGCGATCCTCGGGCGCCCGGATTCGCGTGGCGATCTTGCGCGGATCGCCGTGCCCACTCTCGTTGCGGCCGGCGAGGCGGACGTGCTGACGCCGCCGGACCTCGCGCGGGAGATCGCGGCGGGCATCCCGGGCGCCGCGCTTCACCTGCTGCCGGGCTGCGGGCACCTGCCGAGCATGGAGGCGCCCGAAGCGGTGACGGCTCTGTTGCGGGATTGGCTCGCCGTGCCCCTTCAAGGCGTGCCGGAGGCGACCTAACTCCCCCTCATGAGCAAGGTCAGGCGCATTCTCCTCGTGGCGGCGCTGCTGGCGTCGGCGCTCCCCCTTTCCGCGCCGGCGGAGGCGCGCGGTGGGGTCTTCCTTGGGTTCGGCGTCGGGGTGCCCGTTTATCCTGCCTATCCCTACGCCTACCCGCCGCCGGCCTATTACGTGCCGCCTTATCCAGCCTATGCGGCGCCCTATCCCGCACCTTACACCGCCTATGTGGCGCCGCGTCCGGTCGGGCAGGCCTGCTATGCCGGGGCCTATGTCTGCCCGCTTGAACGCCCCATGGCGGCGGGTGACGCCTGCGCTTGCCCGGCGATGAACGGGCAGCGGGCCTGGGGGCGTGTCGGGAACTAGGCCGGGGTCGGCGGGGCGTTCTTCGGGAAGGCGATGGCCTGGACGCGGTTCGTCCACGCGGGTCCCTTCACACGGCTTGGTGCCGGTGAGCCGCAACCGGTACGAAGCGGTGGTGTGCCGGCTGCGTGGAAACCGCGGGGCTGTGCCGGGCCTTATTCCCGCGGAGGAAGCAGCCGCACCCATGACCAGCGCCAGCCTTGCCGAGACACGGGACGACGCCGCGGAGAGCATCGTCGAGCCGCGAGAGGCGGCGCGGGCGGCGGGGTTGCGCTATGTGAGCGATACCCGGCCCGGCATTCGGCGCGAGGCGAAGGGTGATGGCTTCGTTTACTACGACGCCGCGGGAAAAGCTGTACGGGACGAGGCGACGCTGGAGCGGATCCGCTCGCTCGCCATCCCGCCCGCCTACACGGATGTCTGGATCTGCCCGCAGGCGAACGGCCATATCCAGGCCACCGGGCGCGACGCGCGCGGACGCAAGCAGTACCGTTACCATCCCCGCTGGCGCGAGACGCGGGACGCGACGAAGTACGAGCACATGGCGGAGTTCGCGGCTGCGCTGCCGGCCATCCGCGCCCGCGTCTCGGCCGACCTGCGGCGCAAGGGCCTGACGCGGGAGAAAGTGCTGGCCACCATCGTGCGCCTGCTTGAGACGACGCTCATCCGTGTCGGCAACGACGACTACGCGAAGGAGAATGGGTCCTTCGGACTGACCACGCTGCGCAACCGCCATGTCTCCGTAAAAGGAGAGACGATGCGCTTCGCCTTCAAGGGCAAAAGCGGGAAAACTTGGCGCCTTGGCGTGCAGGACCGCCGCGTAGCGCGGGTGGTGCGGGAGTGCCAGGACCTGCCGGGTCAGGAGCTCTTCGCCTACCCCGCCGAGGATGGTGCGTTGCATGACGTGACCTCGGGCGACGTGAACGACTACCTGCGCGAGGTTTCCGGGCGCGACATCACGGCGAAGGACTTCCGCACCTGGGCGGGGACGGTGATGGCGGCCCTCGCCTTGCGGGAGTTCGAGGCCTTCGACACCCAGGCTGCGGCGAAGCGCAACGTCCGGGCCGCGATCGAGCGGGTATCGTCGCGGCTGGGGAACACGCCCACGGTCTGCCGCAAGTGCTACGTCCACCCGGATCTCCTGGACGGTTACCTGGAGGGCAAGCTCGTGCTGCAGATGGCCGAGCGGGCGGAGGAGGAGCTGCGCGAGGATTTGGAGGACCTGCGGCCCGAAGAGGCGGCAGTCCTGGCACTACTGGCGCACCTGAAGGCAGGCAAGGCAGCCGCACCGGTGAAGCGAGGCGGGACGAAGCGCTCACGCCACTAGGCAGGCGGAGGGATGCCAGTTTGGGTGCTTCCCTGTGGTTATCTTATAACATCACGTGGTGCGGTGCGCAGGATTTCAAGTTGGGCGGGGATGCGACCTGGACGGCGCGGTTCGACGTGGTGAACCTGCTGGACAAGACCTACCTCATCCGCGACGACACCGGGATCGGGATGGGCACGCCGCAATACGGCACGCGGCGCGGCTTCTTCGTGGGGCTGCCGCGCAGCCTCTGATCGGTGCCGGCCGGGGAGGGGGCCTCCCCGGCCGGGCCCGGCTCAGCCGTGCTGCGTCTCGCTGTCCATGTGGAGGAGCTGCGAGGCCGGGTAGCGGGCGCCGGCCGCCGCGCCCGCGGGGATGGCACCCTCGATGGAGGCGAGCGTCGCCTCGTCGAGCGCGAGGTCGGCGGCGCCGAGCGCTTCCTCCAGCCGATCTCGCCGGCGGGCGCCGACGAGGGGCACGATGTCCTCCCCGCGCGAGGCGACCCAGGCGATGGCGAGTTGGGCGGTGGTGACGCCGCGCTCCGCCGCGATGGCGCCCAGGGCTTCCGCCAGGGAGAGGTTGCGGTCGAGGTTCTCGCCCTGGAAACGTGGGCTGATGGCGCGGAAGTCGCGGGCGCCGCTGCGGTCCTTCGACCAGTGCCCGCTGATCAGCCCGCGGGAGAGCACGCCATAGGCGGTGACGCCGATGCCCAGCTCCCGGCAGGTGGGCAGGATATCGCTCTCGATGCCGCGGGAGAGAAGGGAGTACTCGATCTGCAGGTCGGCGATCGGGTGGACGGCATGAGCGCGGCGGATGGTGGCGAAGCCCACTTCGGAAAGCCCGATGTGGCGGAGATGACCCTTCTCGACCATCTCGGCCATGGCGCCGACCGTCTCCTCGATCGGTACGTCCGGGTCGAGTCGGGCAGGGCGGTAGATGTCGATGTGGTCAGTGCCGAGGCGCTGGAGGGTATAGGCGAGAAAGTTCTTCACGGCTGTCGGGCGGGAGTCGTAGCCGGCCCAGCCGCCATCGGGATCGCGCAGGGCCCCGAACTTGACGCTGATCTGGAGGCCGTCCCGCTGGAGGCTGCGCAGGGCCTCGCCGATCAGCATCTCGTTATGGCCCATGCCGTAGAAGTCGCCGGTGTCGAGGAGGGTGATGCCGCGCTCCACGGCCATGGCGATCGTCGCCAGGCTCTCGGTACGGTCGGCGGGACCGTAGAAGTCGGACATGCCCATGCAGCCGAGGCCGAAGGCGGAGACGAGGGGGCCAGTACGGCCGAGGCGGCGCTGCTTCATGGCTTGGTTCCTTGCCGGTTGAGGTGCACGGGATATGCGCCAGGCCACGCGAAGGCTTAATCCCGTATGATCAGCATGATGCGTTCGGGAATCGCGAAGAATGAGAGCGTCGCTGGAGGATTTGGAACTGCTGGCAGCGGTGGCGCGCCTCGGCAGTTTCCGCGCGGCGGCGCTGGAAGCGGGAATATCGCCTTCAAGCGCCACGGAGCGGATCCGGGCGCTGGAGGACCGGGTGGGGGCGCGGCTGCTGAACCGGACCACCCGCAGCGTGGCGGCGAGCGAGGCGGGGAGGGCGTTGTTGGCACGGCTGGGGCCAGCGCTCGGCGAAATCCAGGCGGCGCTGGACGAGGCTGGGCGGGCGGCGGATGCGGTGTCGGGCACGTTGCGGATCAACGCGCCGCCACCGGCCGCTCAGCTTGTGCTGGCACCACTGCTCGCACCTTTCCTCGCACGGCACCCGCGTGTGGTGGTGGAAGTCGCGTCCGACAGTGGCTTCGTGGACATCGTGCGGGAGGGCTTCGACGCCGGCGTGCGCTACGGGGAGAGCCTGGCGCGGGACATGATCGCGGTGCGCCTGGGCGGGCCGCAGCGCTACGTGCTCGTGGCCTCGCCGACGCTGGTCGCGCGCGTGGGCGTACCCTCCGGCCCACGGGCGCTTCTCGGCCTGCCTTGCATCCGCACGCGGTTCAGCAGCGGCACCATGCTGCCTTGGGAGTTCGAGCGTGAGGGAGAGGTGGTGACCATCCGGCCGGAAGGGCCGGTGATCGCAGGGGACGGTCAGGTCGGGCTGGCGGCGGCCATGGACGGGCTGGGCTTCTACGCAACCTTTGAGGGCTGGGCGCGGCCGCATCTGGACTCAGGGCGGCTGGTTTCCCTGCTGGATGAATGGCTGCCGCCCTTCGAGGGGCCGTTTCTCTACTATCCCTCGCGCCGCCATATGCCGGCGGCGCTCAGGGCTTTCGTAGACTTCCTGCGTGCCCGGGGCTGAGGCGGCTCAGACGTCCACCTCCGCCTCGTCCAGCTTCGACGCATTTTCCTGGATGAAGCGGAAGCGCAGCTCGGGCTTGCGGCCCATCAGCGCCTCGATCAACTCGGCCGTCTCCGCGCGGGCGTCCTGTGGCAGGACGACGCGGAGGAGGGTGCGCTTCTTCGGGTCCATCGTCGTCTCCTTGAGGGAGGCGGGCGGCATCTCGCCGAGACCCTTGAAGCGGCTGACCTCGACCTTCTGGTTCGCCTTGAACTCGCGCTTCAGGATGCGCTCCCGGTCGGCGTCGTCGCGGGCGTAGATCGACTTCGCGCCGTGCTGGAGGCGATAGAGCGGGGGCTGGGCGAGGAAGACCTTTCCCTCGCGCACCAGCGCCGGCAGCTCCTTGTAGAAGAAGGTCATCAGCAGGGCCGCGATATGGGCACCGTCCACGTCCGCGTCCGTCATGACGATGATGCGGCCGTAGCGGAGGCGCGCCAGGTCGAAGCGGTCGCCGACGCCGCAGCCGAGCGCCTCCACGAGGTCGCGCAGCTCCTGGTTGCCACGCAGCTTTTCGGTGCTGGCGGAGGCGACGTTCAGGATCTTGCCACGCAGCGGCAGCACGGCCTGGGTGACGCGGTCGCGCGCCTGCTTGGCGGAACCGCCGGCGGAGTCGCCCTCCACCAGGAAGAGCTCGGTCGTCTCGGCGTTTTCGGAGGAGCAGTCGGCGAGCTTGCCGGGCAGGCGGAGCTTGCGCGTTGCGGTCTTGCGCGGGGTGTCCTTCTGCTCCTTGCGGCGGATGCGTTCCTCCGCGCGCTCGATCGCCCAGGCGAGGAGGTTGTCGGCGTTGCGGGTGTCGCCGGTCAGCCAGTGGTCGAAATGGTCGCGCAGCCCGCTCTCGACGAGGCGGGCGGCCTCGGGGGAGGTGAGCTTGTCCTTCGTCTGGCCCTGGAACTGCGGGTCGCGCACGAAGACCGAGACCATGCCGGCGAGGCCGCCGAAGAGATCCTCGGCCGTCACCGCCGCGGCGCGCTTCTCCTTGCGCAGCTCACCGTAGGCGCGGAGGCCCTTCACCAGCGCCGCGCGGAAGCCGGCCTCATGCGTGCCGCCCTGGGGCGTGGGGATGGTGTTGGCGTAGGTGGAGAGAAAGCCCTCGCCCTGCTCGATCCAGGTGGCCGCCCATTCGGCGCGGCCGGCACCGCCTGGGAAGGTGGTCTCGCCCGCCCAGGGGGTGGGGATGACGGCCGGCTTGCCCTCGATCGCGGCGGCCAGGTAGTCGCTGAGGCCGCCCGGGAAGTGCAGGGTGGCCTGGGCCGGGGTCTCGTCCTTGATGAGGCGCGGGTCGCAGGACCAGCGGATCTCCACGCCCCTATAGAGATAGGCCTTGGAGCGGCAGAACCGGTAAAGGCGTGCCGCCAGGAATTGCTGCTTGCCAAAGATGTCGGGGTCCGGCCGGAAGCGGATGGTGGTGCCGCGGCGGTTGTGGACGGGGCCGGCGTTCTTCAGCTTGCCCAGCGGCTTTCCGCGCGAATAGGACTGGGTGAAGAGGGTACGGTCGCGCGCGACCTCGACGTCCATCCGCTCGGAGAGGGCGTTCACTACCGAGGAGCCGACGCCGTGCAGGCCGCCCGAGGTGTCGTAGGCCTTGCCCGAGAACTTGCCGCCCGAGTGGAGGGTGGTGAGAATCACCTCCAGCGCGGAAAGCTTGGGAAACTTCGGGTGCGGGTCCACCGGGATGCCGCGGCCGTTGTCGCGCACCGTCAGCCAGTTGTCGGGCTCGAGCGTGACCTCGATGCGGTCGGCATGGCCTGCCACCGCCTCGTCCATGGCGTTGTCGATCACCTCGGAGGCGAGGTGGTGGAGCGCGTTCTCGTCGGTGCCGCCGATATACATGCCGGGGCGGCGCCGAACCGGCTCCAGGCCCTCCAGCACCTCGATGTCGGCGGCGGAGTAGGATTGCGGGGCGAGGCCCTTGGGGCGTCCGCCGAAGAGATCGTTCATGACTTGTTCTGGTCCCCTGGCCCAAAATAGCCATCCGGGGGGCCATATGCAACCGCCGCCGCAACCCTCTCGGGCCGCGGCGGCGGGGGTGTTACTCCTGGGCCGCTAGGGGCTCAGTTCTTGCCCTGAAGATGGGCCTCGATCATCCAGAGGGACTTGTCGACCACGCGGGAGACCTGGGTGAGGAGGTCCGAGGTATCGGCGTCGCCGGCCTCGTCCGTGGTGTCGATGCCCTCGCGGAGGGCCTTGGCGAGTTCGGCATAGCGCTCGGCGAGAGCCTGGCAGTGATCCAGCCCGTCGAGGAGCTTCGCGTCGTAGGGCGTCAGGCGGGTGCGGGAGCCGACACCCTGGGTCGTGCCGTCGGGGATGCCGCCCAGCTGCACGGCGCGCTCGGCCAGCTCGTCCGACTGCTCCGAGAGGAGGCCGTAGAACTCCTCGAACATCTTGTGCAGGCCGTAGAAGTGGCTGCCCTTGACGTTCCAGTGGGCCTGGCGGGTCGCGTTGGTGGCGTCGATCGTGTCCGCCAGAACCGCGTTCAGCGTGGCGATGCTGACCGCCTTGGCGTTGCCGGGGGTGTCGTTCCGGGTGTCGAGCTGGACCTTGTCGGACTGGGTCTTGGCCATTCGGGACTCCTTCGCGTGGGCTTTGATGGCGGGCAGGATGTGGGATGCTGCCCGCGCCTGGAAAGCCGAATGCTGATGGAGGGGGAAGGTTGCGGGCGCCGCCCTGGGCTGCCGCCGCCGCATGGCGCAGGGCAGGGCGACATGGACGGCCGTTGGGTCGCCAGGGCGGCGCTGGTTCGGCGCCTAGGGCGTGGTAGGCTCCGGGCGGGGCGGGTAGGCATTCTGCCTTGCCGGCCGATGAAACGGGAGGAACGATCATGACGACGAACCGTCGCGAGATGCTCGGCGCTGCGCTGCCCCTGGGGGCTGCCGGCCTAGTGGCGGCCTCGGGCGCGGCCCGGGCTCAGGTGGCGAGCGCGCCACGGACCCTCTTCGAGGTGCCGCAGGTGACCGTTCCGGTGGTCGGGAGCGAGGCGCGCTTCCCCGTGCGCCGCATCTACTGCATCGGCCGCAACTACGCCGCTCATGCGCGGGAGATGGGTTCGGACCCGAACCGCGAGCCGCCCTTCTTCTTCCAGAAGCCGACCGACGCGATCCAGTTCGTGGCGCCGGGAACGGTGGGTGACCATCCCTATCCTTCGCTCACGAAGAACTACCACTATGAGGTGGAGCTGGTGGCCGCGCTGAAGTCGGGCGGGCGGAACATCCCGATCAATGCGGCACTTGACCATGTCTATGGCTATGCGCTCGGCCTCGACATGACGCGGCGGGATCTGCAGCGCGCGCTCGGCGACGAGAAGAAGCCATGGGAGATCGGCAAGAGCTTTGACCGCTCGGCGCCGATCGGGCCGATCCACCCGGTGGAGGCGACGGGGCACTTCAAGGAGGGGGCGATCTCGCTGGCCGTGAACGGCACGGTGAAGCAGAACTCCGACCTGAAGAACATGATCTGGAGCGTGGCCGAGCAGATCTCGAGGCTTTCCGAGGCCTTCGAGCTCAAGGCCGGCGACATCATCTATTCCGGGACGCCGGAGAATGTGGGACCGGTGGTCGCCGGGGATACGATCCTCTGCAAGATCCAGGGCCTGCCCGACCTTTCCGTGCGGATCACCCCGCCGCTCGCGTAAAGCTGGGGCGCGGCCACCGGGCGGAAGCCCGGCGGCCACGCCTCGTTCCTGCGGGAGGCAAGAGGGTACAGGGCGGGTTCGCGCGAGCGGCCCGGCAGGCGGATCGCATCGTCTCCTGTGGCCCGTGAAGGCGCTTTTTCCTCCCTGGCAGTCCGTTGCGGCAGCCGTGACATTCCCGCGATGCCGTGGCGGCCAATCTTGTTGCCGGATGAATCCTCGGGCTAGGGGAGGTGCATGACCCTCTTGGTCCTTTTCGCCACGGATTATCTTGACGTGGCGCAGGGCAATGGCGGGGGT
Organism: Roseomonas aerilata DSM 19363; assembly: GCF_000711725.1. Classification (GTDB taxonomy): domain Bacteria; phylum Pseudomonadota; class Alphaproteobacteria; order Acetobacterales; family Acetobacteraceae; genus Roseomonas; species Roseomonas aerilata. The sequence goes on from NZ_JONP01000001.1 coordinate 408,794, forward strand.
GAGCGGAACACGCATGAGCTGTGCCTCGCCTTCCAGGCCGCGGGCGACGAGCCGGCGGTCTCCTGCGACCTGCGGATGAATGGATCTCTCCTCGTCTGGTCGAGCCGACTGCGGCGGAAGCTGGCGCCCGGGCGCGAGTACAGCCGGGATCGCAGCCTCGGCTATCTGGCCTGCCGCGGCTGAGACCAATCGCGCATCGGCGAGTTTGTGGCGCGCTTCCGGCCGGACGTCGTCGTGGTGCGGCCGACCCATCCGGAGCCGCTGATACCGGCGCTTGCCCCCACCAGCACGCGCTGGACGGCGACTTCGCCAACTGCCGGACCGACCACCAGGACCCCGTGAAGCCCGCCGTGCCCTGCTTCGAGGCGGCGGAGGCCGGGGGGCCGCCGAGTTGCAGCCCGGCGCTGACGCGCTGCATCATCCTCGACGGGCTGCATCTCGGTACCTGCCTCATCGCACGCGCCCTGATCGGAGAGCGCCGCTTCGACCCGGCCGTGCAGTTCGGCGAGGACCTGCTGTTCCTGGCCAAGCTCTCCCTTCTCGCCGGGGCGGACCGCGCGCCGGGGCTCTCCTGTCTCTGCCGGCGCGAGCATGAGAGCATGATGTACTCGCCCGCGCTGCTGACCGACCGCTTCGCCACCGGTCCGCGCGCGGGGTACCGGGACCGGGAACTGCGGCCCTTCCGGCGCGAGTACCGCTGGGCGCTCTACGACATCTGCAAGGACCTCGCAGTGAACAACCTGCTCAACGGGCGGCGGGGTAGTGCGCTTCGCTTCGCTCTGCGGGCACTCCTTCTCGACCCGCGAGAGCTGGGCGACCTCGGGCGCTTCCTTGCCCTGCTGCCGCGCGGTCGCCACGACGACGCGCTGGCGCAGGGGGCGCGACGCTACAGCAAGCGCGAGCAGGTGGTGCTTACCGGCCTCTAGCGGCGCGTGGCGGCGCGGATGAGGACGGCCTCCTGGCCAGCCCTCCGACGCCGCGCGCCCTCGTCCTCGACGCGAGCTTCCCTGCGCGAGGATGCTGGTGCTTCAGTCTTGGAAGCGGCCCTCGACCCACCGGGCGTGGGCGAAGAGCGCTGGGTCCCCCTCCGCAAAGCCGAGTATCTGGAGGCCGAGAGGCAGGCCTTCCGCCTGAAGGACAGGCAGGGTCACCACGGGCACGCCGAGCATCGAGCCGGGCACCACGAAGATCGGGTTCCCGGTGGAGCCCAGCCCGACCGGCGCGGCGCCGGGGGCGGTGACGCTGACCACCGCGTCGCAGCGGGCGGCCAGGGCGGCGTAGGCGGCACGCGCGGCGGAGCGGCGGGCGAGGAGGGCGACATAGTCGTCGCGCGTCATCTTCCGGCCGAGCTCCGCGCGCTCGTGCACAGAGGCGCTCAGGCCGGCCGGGTCGCGGTCGAGGAAGGCGCCGATGGGCCAGCGCCACTCCCAGGCATTGATCCCAAGCGTGATGTCGCGCGCCTCGGCCGTCGCCGTCTCGACCGCGGCGAGCTCAGGGCAGGTCTCGGGTTCCAGGATCTCGATACCGCCCGCGCGCAGGCGTTCGAGGGCAGCTTCCAGCGCCTCGCGGGCGGAGGGCTCCAGGCCGGACCAGCCGGCGGTGCGCAGCAGGGCGAGGCGCGCGGGGCGCTGCGCCTCGGGCGGCGAGAGTGGACCGCCGAGACCGGCATAGCCGGGATCGCCACCCACGCGCTCGGCCATGGCGCGGGCCAGCACCCAGGCATCCTCCAGGCTGGCGGCGATGGTGCCGGTGCAGCTCTGGCTGAGCATGTCGAGACTGCCGCCGCGATTGATGCCGCCGACCGTCGGCTTGAAGCCGTAGGTGCCGCAGAAGGCGGCCGGGCGGATGATGGAGCCGACCACCTGGGTGCCAAGCGCGCCCGCGACGATCCCCGCGGCCACCGCGGCGGCCGAGCCGCTGCTGCTGCCGCCGGGGGTGCGGCTCGTGTCCCAGGGATTGCGCGTGCCGCGAGGCTCGCTGCCGGCAAACTCCGTCGTCACGGTCTTGCCCAGGATCACGGCGCCCGAAGCACGCAGGGCCCAGGCGCCGGCGCCGCTGAAGCGCGGCTGGTAGCCGTCGTAGAGCGGGGAGCCCATTCCCGTGACCATGTCGTCCGTCTCAAGGATGTCCTTCACGCCAACGGGCATGCCGTCGATCGCGGAGAGCGGTCGGTTGTCACGCCACCGGATCGTCGCCGCATCGGCCTGTCGGCGCGCGCCCTCCACATCGACGACGGTGAAGGCGCCGATGCGGGGTTCCCAGCGCTCCAGCTCCTCCAGGCACTCCTCGAGGAAGGCGCGCGGGGTGTCGGCGCCCGCGGAGAAGCCGCCGCTGCGCGACAGGAAGGGACGCCGCCGCGGTGTCGCCGAGGGGATGCTGTCCATGCTTGCACTCCTTAAGGAAGGCGGACCCGTCCGAAGCCCCTGCCACGGCAATGCGCCGGGACCTCTCGCCCGGGAGGATAGGGCCCCGGGAGGATAGGGCACGGAGCGCGCGGAGCAATTGCCGTGCCCCGGACCTGACGCGGCAAGCGGGCGCGGCCACGGAACGATCGTTCGAGCCCGAACGAACGGCACGCATATTGCAACGCCGCGGACGGGCCTTGGCGCAGCCTTGCCAGGCCGGGTGAGGAGTGCTGCGTGATGCGAACGCCTCCGAAGGTGGAACTCCGTGCCGTCCACCACCGCTTCCTCCGTCCCGACGGAAGCGTCTTCACCGCGCTGGACGGCGTCGATCTCGCTGTGGCGCCCGGAACATTCGTCAGCCTGATCGGGCCGTCCGGCTGCGGGAAGAGCACGATCTTCAATGCGGTGGCGGGGCTGCTGACGCCGAGCGACGGAGTCGTCGTGATCGATGGCCAGGACGCGACAGGCACCATCGGCCGCGTCGGCTACATGCTGCAGAAGGACCTTTTGCTGCCCTGGCGCACGGTACTCGACAACATCATCCTTGGTCTCGAAATCCGTGGCGCCTCCGTCAGCGAGGCTCGCGCCTACGCGCTGCCTTACCTGCACCGCTACGGGCTGGGCGGCTTCGAGAATGCCTATCCTGCCTCTCTTTCGGGCGGCATGCGCCAGCGTGCGGCGCTTCTGCGCACCTTACTTTTCGACAGTGAGATCGTGCTGCTTGACGAGCCCTTCGGCGCGCTGGACGCGCAGACGCGCGGGCGCATGCAGGAGTGGCTGCTTCAAATCTGGCAGGACTTCAGGAAGACCGTGATTTTCGTCACCCACGATGTGGAGGAGGCGGTCTACCTCTCCGATGTGATCCACGTCATGGCGGCCCGACCCGGGCGTGTCGTGGCGACGCTGGAGGTGCCGCTTCGGCGCCCGCGACCACGCAGCCTGGCCCTCACGTCCGAATTCAGCGCCATCCGGGAGCGCTGTCTTGATCTGCTCGGGCATGGTGCAAGTGCCCACGCCGAGGAGGAGGCATGAGCGAGGTAGCGAGCGGCCGGGCTGGCGCGGCGCCCGGCGGGGCGCTTTCCAGTGTCGGCGCGCCGCCCAGGCCGAAGCTTTCGCCCTTCCGGGTGCGCCGCCTGCCGCGGGAGAGGATCTGGCCGGCCTGGCTGATCGTGCTCTTCCAGGTTGGGCTGCTCGTCGCGCTGGTGGGCGGTTGGGAGTATGCGGCCGCGACGGGAGCGCTGGACGCCTTCTTCTGGTCGCGCCCTTCTGCCGTTGCCGAGACGATGGTCGTCTTCTTCCGCGACGGCGATGCCTTGACCGATGCCTGGTACACGGCGCGCGCAACGCTGCTCGGCTTCATTCTTGGCACTGCCCTGGGCACCGCCTGGGGTCTCTCCTTCTGGTGGTCGCGCAACTACGCCGCGATCGTGCAGCCTTACATCATCTGCTTCGAATCAATTCCTAAACTGGCTCTTGCCCCGCTGGTCATCCTCGTCTTCGGCATCGGGCTCGCGTCGAAGGTCGCGCTTGGTATGGCACTGACGGTGATCGTCTCCGCCCTGACGACCTATTCCGGTGTGAAAGCGGTGGATGCCGATCATGAGCGGCTCATGTACTCGCTCGGTGCCTCACGCTGGCAGGTGTTCAGCAAGCTTGTCGTGCCGGCCTGTCTCCCCTGGGGCATTTCGGTGCTCCGGGTGAACATCGGGTTGGCCCTGACCGGCGCGGTGGTGGGAGAGTTTATCTCGTCCCAGCACGGGCTCGGGCGCGCCATCCTCTACGCAGGGCAGACCTACGAGATCGCCCTGGTGTGGTGCGCCGTGACCGTGCTCTCGGCCATGTCGGTTGTCATGTACCTCGCGGTCAGCTGGCTCGAGCGCCTGCTGCTGAAGCATGTTCGCCACTGAAGGAGAACCAGGCGATGCTCGACCTTCCCACCCGGCGCGGCCTGCTTGGCGCTGCCTCCGTCCTTGCGGCGCCGCGTCTTGCTCGGGCACAGGCGCGTGAGATCATCGTGGCCGAGCCGGGGCACCTCGTCGGCTATCTGCCGCTCTACCTCGCAAGCCACAAGGGCTACTTCGCGGAGGAGGGCCTCTCGCTCAAGGTGCTGACTGTGGAGGGAGGCGCCTCGCACACCAACGCCGTGCTCACGCGGCAGGCGTTTGCCTTCATCGGCGGCCCCGAGCACAACGCTTTCGCCAAGGCCCGCGGCGCGGAGTTGCGCGCCGTGTGCAACGTGGTGGACCGTGGCAACGTCTACTTCGTGGCACGCAAGGGCCTGGCCCCGCAAGGACGTGATTTCACGAGCTTCGTGCGCGGCAGGACGATCGCGACCGGCCTCTACGGCGGCACGCCAAACTCGATCACGCGCTATCTCCTCGGCGAATGGAAGCTTGACGCCCGGCGCGACGCGACGCTGAGCGAGTTGGCGACCGCGCCAATCATGGCCGCCGTTCGCGCGCGCGCTGCCGAGATCGCGGTCGTCAGCGAGCCAATGGTGACGCAGGGGCTGCGCGCGGGATTGTGGGACGAGCCCTGGCTGAACGTGCCCAAGGAACTCGGCCCTTACGCCTATTCCACGCTCAACATCCGCCAGGACAGCATCCAGTCTGAGCCGCGCGTGGTGGAGGGCTTCGTGCGTGCCGTCGCGCGCGGGCTGAAAGCGGCTTATGCCGATCCAGCGGAAGCCGCGACTTTCGCACGCCGCGAGTGGCCGACGGCACCGCTTGAGGACCTGAAGGCGACGCTGGACCGCACCTTTGCGGACGAGCTCTGGAGCCACGACGGCAGCATCAGCGAGGCTTCCTGGACCACCGGACACCGGGTGGTGCGCGCCGCCGACATCCTGAAGAGCGATGTTGCCTATGACGGCATCATCGACATGCAGTTCCAGCGGCAGGTCGCCGCGTCGCTCTGAGCGAGGAGGAAGAGGTTGAGCAGCACCAAAGAACCTGTTTGGAACCAGTTCCTGACCGAGCGGGACAAGCAGGTCTTCTCGGCCGCCGGCTACGGCGCACGGCAGGGCTTCGGGAAACGGCCAGCCCTCCTGATCATCGACGTGAACTACAATTTCTGTGGCGACAAACGGGAGCCGATCCTTGAATCAATCAAGCGTTGGCGGAATTCCTGCGGCGAGGAGGCATGGGACGGGGTGGCTGCGATTGCAAAGCTCGTCGAGGCCTGCCGTGCTAAGGGTCTGCCCATCATCTACACCACCGGAGACAAGCGCGCCGACAACTGGGACGCGGGTTCCTGGGCATGGAAGAACCGGCGCAACGGCGAGGCGCCCCGAGTGCCGGTGAGCAATCGCGACGGCAACGACGTCGTCGATGAGATCGCACCGGGCCCACAGGACATCGTCATCCGCAAGCTCAAGCCGTCGGGCTTCGAGGGAACGCCATTGACCTCTTTCCTGACGCTGCTCGGCGCTGACAGCGTGCTGGTGACGGGCACCACCACCTCCGGCTGCGTGCGGGCGACAGTGCTCGACGCCTTCTCCCTGAACTACCGGATCTCGGTGGTCGAGGAGGGATGCTTCGACCGCTCTCAGGCGAGCCACGCCATCAACCTTTGCGACATGCACGCGAAATACGCCGATGTAGTGCCGCTTGAGGAGACGCTTGGCTTTGTCAGTGGCCTGCCGGACGGGCTGTTTGAGCTGCCCTCGGGCGCTGGAATGCGGCCGATGGGCGTCGCTGCGGAGTAGGAAGGAAAGGGCGGCAGGGCGAGGCGATCCTCGCCCTGCCTGGGCGATCCTACCGCACTGCAGTCCCGGCCATAGCCGCGTTCCAGTAGGTGGGATCGCAGTACCGTGTCACCTCGGACAGGTTCTTCGGCGAGGCGGCATAGCGACTGCGCAGCGCAAGGACGTTCCGCAGGCCCTCGACACTAACCTGCGCGCCACGGAAGAAGCCCTCACGCGCGTCAAGCAGCTCGGTATAGCTCTACGAGGCAAGTTCCGACGACATACCTGGACGGTTCCGCCGCAGGATTGCAATCGCCTCCTTTCGGTTCGCCTCTTCGTAGAGCCAAGTGATGGATGCGGCATAGGCGCGGACCTAGCCGACCAGCTTTTCCGGGTTGACCGCCGCCCAGCTGCGACGCGCGGCGGCGACGTTTCCCTGGTATGGGCCAATTACCTGCATTGCCCAGGATAGCTGGCGGAAGCCGCGCGCCTTGGCGAGGATGGCGTAGGGGCATGACAGGATAGTGCCAATCTGCTCGCCTCGCTGCATGGCTTCCCAGCGTTGCGTCATACCTCCGACCGTCACGAGCGAGTAATCACCCTCGCGCAGCCCCTCGCGGCAAGCATCTTGCGCAGGACAAAGGCGTATCCGGTGGTGCGTGCGACACCGGAGAGATCATCCTGGTTCTTGGCACATTGGTTGCCTGATCTCAGCACCGCCGCGGCGCGAGATAGTTCGCCGAGCCCTGGCGGCGGAGGATCTGACCTTGCGCCGTTCCATCATTGCCGCCGCTGCTGGCACCCTGTTGCTGGCCACAGCGGCCGTCGCCCAGCTTGCCTTCGAGAAGCGCACGATCGACAACGGGAACTGGAACAGTGGCCGGTTCGCCGACGCGGTGACGGTTCGTACCCCGGCCCGCTTCATCTACCTGTCCGGGCAGGGATCCGAAGACGAGAAGACGGGCGCCATCCTCTTTCCTGGAGATGTCGCGGCGCAATGCCGATACGCCTGGGAGAAGGTCGGCCGCATGCTCGCGCAACAGGGCGCTTCGGTTTCCGACATCGTCAAGGCCACGACCTACGTGACCGACGCACGCTTCCAGCAAACCATCGGTGAGTGCCGCCGCAACGCGATGAATGGCGCCCCGGCCACCCCGCACACCTTTCTCGTGGTGCAGGCTCTGGCCTGGCCAGGCATGCTGATGGAAGTTGACGTGGTGGCGGCCGTCGCACCATAGGCCAGTCGGAGTTTGTGTGGGCCGGGTGGGCCGTCGGTGATGCGCGCGTGATGCTGCGGGGTGGACAGGCCGATCAGCCGGCGGCCCGGCCGGAGGGCTCGGAGTCAGCAAGGGCCGGATCCATCACGAGCACCACCTTCCCGATCTGTTCGTTCGCATCGAGGAGGGCGTGCGCCTCGGCTGCGCGCTCCATGGGCAGCGCGGCACAGATGCGGGTGTTGATCTGGCCGCTCTCCAGCAGCGGCCAGACCTGCTCTCTCAGTTCCCGCCCCAGGCGGCCCTTGTAGGCGGGCGGCCGCGGCCGGAGCGTGGAACCTGTCAGTGTCAGCCTGCGCCGCACGACCGCGCGCAGGTCGACGACTGCCTCGGTGCCGCGGTGGCTGGCGATGAGGACCAGACGGCCATCCGGCGCCAAGAGTTCCATATGGGGGCGGGTGTAGTCGCCGGCCTGAGCGTCGAGGATCACGTCCACCCCCGCCTCCGGCGCCACCTCCCGGACCAGGGCGGGCCAGTTCGGGTTGCGGTAATCGATCGCGGCGTCGGCGCCGGTCTCGAGGCAGATGCGGCGCTTCTCCGGCGTTCCGGCCGTCGCGATCACTCGTGCGCCGCGAAGCCGCTTCGCGATCTGGATCGCGGCCAAGCCGACGCCGCTGGTTCCGCCCTGCACGAGGAGCGTTTCGCCCTCGTTGAGGCGACCGAGCCAGATCACGTTGTTCCAGGCGGTGAAGAATACCTCGGGCAGGGAGGCCGCCTCGACGAAGCTCAGGCCACGCGGGATCGTAAGGCATTGCTCCACTGGCACCGCGCAGTATTCCGCATGGGCCGCGCCGGTGACGATGGCGCAGACGGCGTCGCCGACGCACGGCCAGGAGATGCCTGGTGCCGCGCGTTCGACGATGCCGGACAGATCCAGGCCGGGGATGTCGGAAGCACTCGGGGGTGGCGGGTAGAGGCCGCGGCGCTGCTGCACGTCGGGCCGGTTGAGCCCGGCCGCGACCACGCGCACGAGCACTTCGCCAGGGCCGGGCAGGGGAAGCGGCCGCTCGGCCAGCCCGAGCACCTCGATCCCGCCGGCGCCGCGGTATTCGATGACTTTCACAATGGCGGTCCTAGTCGAGCCGGATGTTCGCCTCTTCGACGATAGGGCGCCAGCGCGAGACCTCCTCTCGGATGGTGCGCGCGAAGTCTTCCGGCGTACCGCCGCGGACCGGGGCGCCGAGGCTGGCGAGGAGCCTACTTCCCTCCTGACCTTGGATATAGGCGTTGATGGAGGCGTTCAGGCGGTCGATGACCGGGCGCGGCATGCGGGCGGGCCCAACCAGCCCGAACCAAGCCTTGGGCGTGTAGCCCGGCAGCCCTTGTTCCGTCGTCGTACGCAGCCGCGGGGCGCTGGCGAGGCGCTCGGGCGAGGTGACGGCGATGCCGCGGAGCGCGCCGCTGTCGAACTGGGCGAGGTAGGTGGGCACGAAGTCGAAGGCGAGGTCCAGCGTGCCGGCCAGCAGATCATTGGTCAGCGGACCGGTGCCGCGATAGGGCACGTGGTTCAACCGGATACCCTGCTGGAACATCAGCTGCACGGCGGCCATGTGGCCCATGGTACCGTTGCCTGGCGTACCGAAGTTCAGCGCGTCGGGGTTGGCCTTCGCGTAGGCGATCAGCTCGGGCAGCGTGGAAAAGGGCTGCTTCGGCGTCGCCGCGATCACGAGCGGCGTGTCGGCGATGAGGCCGATCGGCGCGAGATCCTTCTCCGGGTCGTAAGGGATCTGTTTGTAAAGAAGCTTGTTCGTCGCACCCGGGCCACTGGTGGTCATCATCAGCGTGTAGCCGTCGGGCGCAGCGTTCACGAGGCTTTGGGCACCGATGTTCCCAGCCGCGCCGGCGCGGTTATCCACGACGAAGGCCTGGCCGAACTCACCTGTCAGGTGCTTGGAGAGAGCGCGGGCAACGACATCTGCGGAGCCGCCGGCCGAGAAAGGCACGATCACCGTGACGGCACGCGAGGGCCACGCAGGTTGTGCGGCGACGCGGCGCAGCGGCGCTGCGAGTGCCGCACCCGAAAGGGCGAGGAGCGCGCGGCGCCTCGTGAGCATGATCATCTTCCTTGTTCCGCCGACGCTGCTTCTACCTCTGCCTCTCAGGCCACCTTTGCCTTGGCGGCGGTCTCGTTCGCGCCGATACCGGCGAGCTGGGCGGCATTGGTCGAAACCATGCGGCGGACCTCCTCCGGCCCGTATCCGAGAGAGAGGAGCAGACGGATGATCCCGCGGAACCCCTCGACCGGCATAGGCACGTTCGTCTGCCCCATGTCGGAACCAAAGAAGGTGCGGTCCACGCCCGCCGCGTCGATCATGGCCTTGAGGAAGTCGCCCTCGTAGCACTTCAGGCGGTTAGGGATGAACATGCAGATCGAGTGCTCGAGCCACACGCCCATGGAGGCGAGTTCCTTCATGTCAGACAGGCTGGCGCCGACGGTGTAGCTCGGGTGGTTGCAGAGCAGGCGTGTTACGCCGCGCCGCTTCGCCTCATCGAAGAGCGGCCAGCACTCGCTGATGTGCAGGTGCCCGCAGGAGAGGACGGCATCGTGCTCCGCGATAAGGTCGAGCACCTGCTTCACGTTGTCCAGCAGGTCGCCGCGCTCGTCGACAGCGGAGAGCGCCACCTGCTTCAGCATCTTGCCCTTGGTCGGCAGGAGCGACTTGCGATGCCCCTCGCGGATGTGGTTCGCCGCCGAGACGGTGGGCATCCATACAACCTTTGCCCCGGTCTTCAGCGCGGGCTCCACCGCGAAGGGATTGATGCCGCCGACGGAGTTGTTCAGCACGATACTACCGATCGGCTCGGCAACGGTCGCTTTGCCTGCCTCCTTCAGCACATCCACGAAAGGCCCGGTGGGATAGTAGTGGTCCTTAAACAGCACGGCGCGCATGCCCGCCGCGGCTGCCTGGGCAAGCGCTTCCTCGTGGTTCAGCGCGCGCGCCATCACGGATGGCCCACTGTGGCAGTGCAGGTCGATGGCGCCCTGCATCAGCGCGTCCACCTCCGCGGCGTCGATCGCGTCGGGGGTGATTTTCTGTACGGTCATGGCTTGTGGTCCTCTTTCCTGCCTCAGGCCGTGGCAACCTGGGCCACGCCGAGCGCGCGAAGGTCGGAGAGGGCGCGCGTGGCAGCCTGCTTCATGAATCCCTGGTCGGAGGAGTAGACGAAGGCCGTGGCGCCGATCCCAGCCAGCCATTCCGCCTCCTTCATCCCGCCTACGAAGACGGCGATGGGCTTGCCCGCGCGGCGCGCAGCCTCCGCGATGCGATCCACGGCGTCGCGGATGGCCGGCGCATCGTTCGTGGGGGCGCCCATCGAGGCCGTCAGGTCACCGCGCCCGATAAAGAGCGCGTCGATCCCCTCCGTGGCTGCGATGGCGTCGATCTCGTCCAGCGCCTCGGCATCCTCGATCTGCGCGATAACCGTGGTGGTCGTGTCGGCGTGGTCGATCGCCTCCCACATCTTTCCGCCGCCATAGCCATGCGCACGCACGGAGCCGGACCAGCCTCGTCGCCCGCCGCGGTAGCGGCAGGCGGCGGCAGCCTGTCGTGCCATCGCGGCGCTCGCGACGTGCGGGACCAGCACGCCCGTCGCGCCGCAATCGAGCACGGAGAGGAGGTGGTGAGGCGCTGCGCTGGGCACCCGCACCAGTCCGGCCATGCCGGTGGCGCGGGCGGCGAAGAGGGCCGCGTCGGTCGCCTGGCGGTCGAAAGGCGAGTGCTCCTCGTCCACCACGACGAAGTCGAGCCCGACGCCGCCGAGGATCTCCGCCGCATGCAGCGTGGGGGTCTTGAGAAAGGTGCCAACCAGGCGCTCGCCCCGGAGAAGCCTTTCGCGGAAGCCAGCGCCTTGGCTGTCAGCCGATGAGGGTGGGGTCATTGGCGGGTTCCTGAACGATCCTGACCTAGCCTTGATGCCATCGCACTGTTCTGGTAAACGGGACACCAGGCCGTTGAACAGAACGTAGGGTTGCTCGTCCTTGGCTGTCAAGGCGGGGTAGAGGAGGGCTAATGCCCAGGATCGCAGGACCGGTGCGGGGGGAGGGGCTGCAGGCCGTGTCCATGGCCCTCGGCATTCTCGAGTTCCTGGCGCGGCAGCCAGGCGGGGTCGGAGTTACGGACCTCTCCCGGGCTATGCAGAGCTCCAAGAGCCGCGTGCACCGGCACCTCCGCACGCTGCTGGAGCAGGGCTATGTCACGCAGCCCGCGGGATCAGAGAAATACCTCATCGGAAGCCGCCTTGTGACGCTCGGGCGGATCGTCGCCGAGGCCTTCGATCTCGCGGCCATTGCTCGGGACGCGATGCGCGACCTGCGGGACGCGCTCGGGCAGTCAGTCGTGGTGAGCCGTGCCGCGGCCGAGGGCGCCCAGGTGCTCGCGACGCTGCCGAGCCGTGAGGCGATTGAGATCGTGGTGAAGCCCGGCTCTCAGCTCGCGCTCCACTGCACGGCGCAGGGAAAGATCACGCTCGCCTATTCCGAGCCGGAGCAACGAGAAAGGGTTCTTCTCTCACGGTTCGAGATCCGGACTGCCCACACCATCTCGAGCCCGACCGCACTTCGGGCGGAACTGGAGCGGGTACGGCGGCGCGGATGGGCCGTCTCGCCGGGCGAGAGCGTGCTGGGCGTGAATGCCCTTGCCGCGCCGATCTTTGATGGATCGGGCGCGCTGGCCGGAACGATCGCGATCGTTGGTTCCATCCAGTTCATCGAGGCGGAGCCTTCGCCGGGCCAGATTCGTGCCGTGGTCGAGGCGGGCCGACGTGTCTCGGCGCTGCTCGGCCTGCAGGCGCCCCCAGCCGCCGCGGATTGACATCGCCAATCCCGCGGAACAATTCTTGGTCTGATCCACGGAAAGATGTTCCGATGATCGGGACAGGATCCTTGGGAGGGACCCAGCATGTACGACCGTTCGGACCCGCGCGCCGATCTGGCGCCCAGCCAGGCCACGCGCCCTGCCCCCGCCCGTCTCGCCCCGGCGGAGTATGGGCTCTTCTACGAGGTGCCCCCGCAGGAAAGCGGTGCCGATGCGCGAAGCTGGTACACGCGCGGCCAGAACTTTCTCACGGCCTATACCGAGGCGGAGACAGGGGCCGTCCTGTCGCGCGCGGCGCAGCCGGACGAGTATGTGCTTCTCCTCCCCGACGCGGGCACCTCCGTGCAGGTGGAGGCCGGCGGCGAGCAGCGGGCGATCGCTGGCCACTCCATCGCTTTCATCCCGCCGGGGGAGAGCCGGATCACGGTTCAATCCGGGGGGCGAGTGGTGCGGTTGTTCACCACCCGCTCGGCGGATCTCGTCGCACTGTGCCCGAACGCAGCGTCTTACGCGGAGCCGCGCTCCAACATCCCACCGCTGGAGAACTGGCCGGTGCCGCCGGGCGGTTTCCGCATCCGCGCCTACAGCCTCGACGTGCCGAAGCAGGCAGGTCGCTTCGGGCGGATCTGGCGCTGCACGACCTTCATGGTGAACGTCCTCGAGCCGGCGCCGGGGCCGCGCGACATCTCGAAGCTGTCGCCTCACCACCACGACGACTTCGAGCAGGGCTCGCTGGTGCTGAACGGCTCCTACACGCACCACATCCGGTGGCCCTGGACGACGGACATGAACGCCTGGCGGGAGGATGAGCACCGCCTCTGCAAGGCGCCTTCTCTGACAGTGATCCCGCCGCCGGCCATCCACACCTCCCGCGCGGAGGAGGCGGGGCAGATGATCGACATCTTCAGCCCGCCGCGTCACGACTTCTCGGCCAAGCCCGGCTGGGTGCTGAACGAGGCGGATTACCCGGCACCCGCGCCGAGCTGAGGGCGCACCATCCGGCGGTGGGGCGCGCGTGGGTAATGCGCGTCTCCGCCCCTGTTGGATTGTCGGTGACGATGAAGCCGGTCCGGACCGGGATCAGGAGGAGACACAGGTGGACGGGTTGCGAGCGGGTGGGCAGGGTGAGTACCGGCTTGAAGGGCGCGTGGCCGTCGTCACCGGCGGCAGTAGCGGGATCGGGGCAGCTGCGGTGCGGCGCCTCGCGGCAGCCGGTGCGACGGTCGTCCTCGGCTTCAATGCCGGGGCAGACCGCGCAGAAGCGCTGCGTGCCGAGCTTCCCGGGGAGGGGCATCTTGCCCTACGCATCCCCATGGAAGACAGCAGCGCGATCGGTGCTGCCGCAGACGAGGTGGAGCGCCGATTTGGGCGCGCGGATATCCTCGTGAATTCCGCCGGCGTCACCCGTGCCGTGCCGCACGCCGATCTCGACGCGCTCGACGATGCGACCTTTGATCGTATCCTGATCACAAACGTGCGCGGCCCCTTCGCAACGATCCGCGCCTTCACCCCGCTTCTCCGGCGCGGGGGGGACGCGGTTGTTGTCAACATCTCGTCGCTGTCCGGCAGCACGGGCCTTGGCAGCAGCATTGCCTATTGCGCCTCCAAGGCGGCGCTGGACACGATGGGGCTCTCGCTCGCGCGCGTGCTCGGGCCGGAAATCCGGATCATCGGCGTCTCTCCCGCGGCGGTCGCGACCGACTTTGTGCCCGGCCGGACACGCGAAGGTGTGGAGAAGCAGGCTGCGACCACGCCGTTGAGGACGGTTGCGGAGCCGGATGACGTAGCCCTGGCAGTCATGGCAGCGGTGACCCATCTGCGCCTGACCACGGGCAGCAACATCGTCGTGGACAGCGGACGGCATCTCTGAGCCCAGCCCGTGACGCGGTAAGTTGCTGTCCGTCGCGCTCGTAAGTCCCGCAGGAGGCGACGCATGATCGACGGCTGATCATGCGTCACGCGCCGGCTCAGAAAGCCTTCAGTACCTGATGCGTGTGCTCGACGGCGGGCGGCGAAGCGAAACAGTCGCCTACCAGGCGGCGCCACTCCTGAAAGTCCGCCGAGCCGCGGAAGTCGACGGTATGGTTATCAACCGTCTCCCAGGTGACGATCAGGCGATAGCGCGAGGGAAACTCGACGGAGCGCTGCAGCTCCATGCCGCGGCATCCCTTGGCCCGTTGGAAGAGAGGGGCGGCCTTTGCCACTCCCTCCTGGAACGTGGCCTCGCTTCCAGGCTTCACTTCGATTTGTGCGATCTCGAGGAACATGCTCTCGTTCAATCCTTCTGCTCTGCGCGAACCGGGCAGGTCGCGCCCGTCGCAGCAAGGATATGCGTGGCGGCCGCACATGCGTAGGTCCAGGGGCCAGTCGATCCCTCGACGTTGATCAGGCAGTGCGGCAAGGGAACCGGCATCCGGGAGATCTAACTCGGCCTGCTGGCGCCCATATCTGGTCGGCCCCCGCTGGCGTGGCACCTCGTCCGAGTGGTTCGGCAGGGCTGATCGAGGCTTGCACTACACAGGACGCCGCGGCTGTTTGCTGCGGTGAAGCCAGCTGCGAATCAATCCAACGCAGGGCTCCGCCTTCCCGTTGCTAGACCGCCTCCACAGTGCGGGCTTGGATCGGCAGTGGCTGCCAGCCGGGCTCCGCATAACCGCGGCCGTAGTGGCGTTCCAGGCGGACCTGGACGAGGTTCCAGAGCGTCGTCAGGATGAGATAGTAGACGGCAGCGACGCAGTAGAGTTCGAGTACCTCGAACTTCTCTTGCATCAGCACCTGGCTGCGGCGCATGACCTCCTCCAATGAGATCACGGAAGCGAGAGAGGTGGCTTTCAGCAACCCGTTCAGCGAGTTGCCGAGCGGTGGGATGATCAGGCGCGCGACCTGCGGCATCAGCACGAGGCGCAGCGTGTGCCAGCGGGAGAGGCCAAGCGCCTTGGCGGCTTCGGCCTGGCCCTTGGGGATGCCATTGAAGCCTGCCCGTATGGTCTCGGACAGATAAGCGGCTTCGTTCAGGCTGAGTGCGAGCAGGGCGGAGGCCAGGACGCCCAACCTGATCCCGACCTGCGGGAGGCCGGTGTAGATCAGGACGAGCTGCACCAGTAGCGGCGTGCCGCGAAAGGCCCAGATATAGATGCCCGCGAAGCCGGAAAGTGCCGCGTTCTTGGACATGCGCATGAGGGCGAGCGCGGTGCCGAGAATCAGGCCAATGATCATGGTCACAACGGTCAGGCCGATCGTCACCACCACGCCTTCCAGCAGGTAGGCGTTCGTCAGGTATGACAGGAAGGCCCGGACGTCGAACATCGGTCTGATCCTTCTTGGCTGGGCGGGAGCGCCTAGTTCGGGCCGTTGCCGCGGATGGCGAAGCTGCTGTTCGTGAGGCGTGTCATACCGAACTTTTCGAAGAGGCGGTCATAGGTGCCATCGGCCTTCAGCTCGTTGAGCGCTGCTGCGAAAGCCCCGGCCAGGGCCTTGTCGCGGAACGCGTAGGTGATGTCGGTACCAAACAACGAACGCACATGAATCTTCGCGATGCCACGGCTGACCATCTCATTGGCCGTTTCGTCGATGTTGATGGCGGCTTCGAGCTGGCCGGCGCGAAGGGCGGCGACCGTCTCGCTGGCTGTGGAGAAGGTGCGGAAGTTCACCGGTCGGAGGCCGCGCGCGACCATGTCGGCGTTCGCCTCGCGTGACTTGCGCTCGTTATACGTGCCGGTCTCCACGCCGACGGTGCGGCCCGAAAGGTCATCGAACTTGGTGATCTGCAGGCTGCTGTTTGGAAGCGTGTAGATGCTGATGGCCTGCTGGGCATAGGGCACGAGGTAGAACATCGTGGACCGCTCCTCGGTCCAGAACATGCCGGTGTTGATGGTGTCGAAGCGTGCAGCGCGCAGGCCAGGGATCATCGGCGGGAAATCCATGCGCAGAAACACCGGCTCAACGCAGATCTTCGCCGCGGCGGCGCGGGCCAGTTCCACGTTCAGGCCCTGCAGCTCGCCGCGGCTGTCCACGAACTGCTGTGGCGGAAGGGTGGGATTGATAGACATGGTCCACTTGCCCGCCTCGATGAGGCTGCTGGCCGGTACGCGCGGTGTGCAGGTCTGCGCCATGGCGGCTCCGCCGAGGAGGGCGGAGCCGGCGAGGCCGAGGAGGAGACGTCGCATTTGCATCACACGGTTCCCATTGCGTTGGTTGCCCGACCGGCAGGCTGGACTCAGGCGGTCACCTCAGGAGAAGCAGGATGATTGCCACGCGTGGCAATAACTGTGCCTACGTATCCTCGCCCCGGCGGGCCAGGATAAGCGAGGCGTGCTCCGCCTCGATCACAACCTCGCCGCGCGCGTTCAACAGCTCGAGGAATTCCGTGACCACGCCGCGGCCGGGATTACGGCTGGGCCGCTTCGCCGTGAAGCGCATGCGCAGGTGCAACTCGTCCCCCGCGAAGACGGGCGCACGGAAGCGCACCTTGTCCCAGCCGAGAGAAGCAATGGATGTGCTC
This sequence comes from Roseomonas aerilata DSM 19363, assembly GCF_000711725.1. GTDB lineage: Bacteria > Pseudomonadota > Alphaproteobacteria > Acetobacterales > Acetobacteraceae > Roseomonas > Roseomonas aerilata. The sequence continues at coordinate 425,473 of NZ_JONP01000001.1, forward strand.
TCGTAGAGCCGCAGCTCGGTCTTGAGGCCCTCCATTAGCGAAAGGCCAAAGAGGCCATGCGCGATGACGGCCGGGAAGCCACGGCTGCGGCAATAGGCCTCGTCCGTGTGCAATGGGTGATGGTCCCGCGTGAGCGCCGCGAAAGCGGCGATTTCTTCGGCGGTTACGATGTGCGTGCCGGTTCGCCAACCCTTGCCGACGGTGATGTCGTCAAGGAATAGGCTGGTGGCGGCGGGGACGGTCATCGGGCGGGCCTTGGGCGCGCGGCCTGCATCAGGAATTCATCGCGGAGCGCCATGGGGCCGGCACGGAACAGGCGAGCGTCCATGGGCTTGAGCGCGGGGCTGACGAGGGGGCGGAAGCCTAGTTGATCGAGCACGTCCTCCTGTAGGCGCACACCAGGGGCCATCTCTGCCAGCACCACGCCCTCTGCCTCCAACTGGAAAACCGCACGCTCGGTCACGAAGGTGACTTGCTGGCCCTTCTGGCGAGCGAGATGTCCGCTGAAGCTGATCTGCTCGACGGAGGGGACGAATTTGCGCATCCGCCCCTCGCGCCGGATCTCGATGCCGCCTTCCGCGAGGCCGATATCAAGGCCGCTGCCGGTGAGAGTGCCGCTGAAGACGAGGCGGTGCGTGTTCTGTGTGATATCGATGAAGCCGCCAGAACCGGCGAAGCGGTTGCCAAACTTCGTTACGTTGACGTTGCCCTCGGCGTCCACCTCCGCGAAGGAGAGGAAGGCGGCCGAGAGGCCTCCGCCGTCGTAGAAGTCGAACTGGTAGCCCTGATCGATGATGGCGCGCGGGTTGACGGCTGTGCCGAACTCGCGGGCATGGCCAGGCACGCCGCCGATCACCCCGGCCTCGACGGTGAGAGTGATAAGGTCCTCGATCCCCTCCTCCGCCGCCACGTTCGGGATCATGGCGGAGACGCCGACGCCGAGATTGACCACGTCGCCGGGCCGCAGCTCCAGCGCGGCGCGGCGAGCCATGACGCGCCGCTCGCTCATCGGGTCGGGCATGATGGAGGAGGTTGGAACACGAGTTTCGCCACTGCGGCTCGGGTCGTAGGCCGTGCCGAAGGTCTGCATCTGCTCTGGTTCGACCACGAGATGGTCGATGAGGAAACCGGGGATCTTGACCAGGTGCGGGTTGAGGCTGCCGCGCCGCGCCAGGCGCTTGACCTGGCAGATGACGATCCCGCCCGCATTGTGCACGGCCTGGGCGATCGACAAGTCCTCCCGCGTCGTCGCCTCGTGCTCCATCGTGACGTAGCCGTCCTCGTCGGCCGTCGTGCCGCGGATGAGGGCGACGCGCGGCGTGCCGGGGACGCGGTAGAAGAGCCAGTCGCGGTCCATCAACCGGACATGATCGACCAGCGGATCGGTGGTACGCGCGTTCATCCGGCCGCCGCTCTCGGCGGTGCCCTGACGGGGGTCCATGTAGGTCCCGAGGCCGACATGGGTGAGGATACCCGGCTGCCCCGAGGCCATGGCGCGGCAAAGGCCGGTCATGACGCCCTGGGGAAAGTTGTAGGCCTCGATGTGGTTGCCGTCGATCAGCGCCATGAAGGGCACTTGCAACCCGTAGTGGCCACCGATCACGCGGCGCACGAGGCCACGGTGGCCGAGATGGCACATGCCGTGCTCATGTACCGCGCCGATGCCCGTTACGTGGAACAGGGTCAGGTCATGCGGGCCCTGGCCTGCGAGGAAGCGGCGCTCCACCGCCTCGATCAGCGCTTCGGGCGTACCGGTGCCGCCATTGCCCCCGACGATGACGAAATCACCGTCACGGACGAGCGCGGCCGCCTCGTCGGCAGTGAGCTGGCGCGGGCCGGTCGCGCCCATCACACCATCTCCTTCTCGACCTGGCGCGCGATGATGAGGCGCTGGATCTGATTCGTGCCCTCGTAGATCTGCGCGAGCCGCACGTCGCGGAAGAGGCGCTCCACGCGGTATTCGCGGGAATAGCCGTTGCCGCCGTGGATCTGCAGGGCGTTGGAAACGTGCTTCATCGCCATGTCGGTCGTAAAGAGCTTGGCTTGCGCGGCTTCCTTCGCGATGGGCATACCGGCGTCGTAGAGGTGGGCAGCGTGGTCAATGAGGAGGCGCGCCGCCGCGATGTCGGTGGACATGTCGGCGATCATGAACTGGACGGCCTGATGGTTGATGATGGGACCGCCGAACTGCTTGCGCGTCCTCGCATAGGCCACGGCGTCCTCGAACGCGGCCTGGGCCATGCCCAGCGCCATGGCGGACATCATGAGGCGGCTGAAGTTGAAGTTGCCCATGGCCAGCTTGAAGGCGCCGTTCTCGGGGCCGACCACGGCATCGGGCAGCGCGCGCACGCCGTCGAGCGTAATCATGCAGTCCTCGAGACCGTGCATGCCGAGCAGCTCCTCGGTCTTGCCGCGGACGATGCCAGGTGCGTGCCCGTCGAGCAGGAAGCAGGAGATGGCCTTGTGACCGCCCTCCGTCCCGCTGCGGGCGAAGACCATCAGCGCGTCCACGATGCCGCCGAAGGTGACCCAGGCCTTGGTCCCGTCGAGAACCCAGCCATCGGCATCGCGCCGCGCGGTGGTGCGCAGCCCTGCGACATCGGAGCCGTGGTCCGGCTCCGTCACGGCGGTGGCCGGAATGATGTCGCCGGCGAGGATCCCAGGGATCAGCGATCGATGGCGCTCGTTGCCATGGTGATCGAGAAAGAGGGCGGCCTCCACCGGAATGGCGAAGGCATTGCCCACAGCGCCAGAGCAGCGCGCGATCTCCTCCATCACGATGCAGGCGCCGGCGGCTCCCATCCCGGTGCCGCCTGCCTCCTCGCGTAGCGCGACGCCGAAGAGGCCGAGTTCGGCCATGCTCTTGTAGAGGTCGCGGTCGAAACGATCCTCGCGGTCGATAGCGGCGGCGCGCGGCAGGATCTCGCGCTCGGCGAAACGGCGCGCCGTCTCGCGGAGGGCGGTCTGGTCCTCGGTCAGGAAGCGGTGCATCGGCGCCTCAGGAGGGTTCGGCGTCTGAGGAGAGAAAGCCGGCATGGGCTACCTCGTCCTTCGCGCGATCGAAGAAATAGACGGCCAGCGCCTTGGCAGTGGTGCCGTAGAGGGTGGCCAGCGGCGCGGTAAGGGCGGCGGCCGCTTCGCGCCGCGCCGGTATGCTGCGGCGATAGGCGTGTACCTTGACGAAGATGCGCTGCTCCCCGGTTGCCGGGCCCATCATGCCGGCATGCGCGTAGGCACTCGGGGCGATGTCAAGGAAGTAGAGCGTCACCGTCTCAGGCCCGACGGAGAAGGAGCGGCAGATGCCGTCGGTGACGGCAGTTGCCACCTGCTGGCGGCGCTCGACCGGGAGGGGAGGGGCGAGGATTTCGATGTAAGGCATCAGGAAACCACCGGGCGACAGGACTGGCGCCGGATCAGCCGTGCGCCGATGCGGTACTCGTGGGCGGTCGCGGCTGGCGGCGCCGCATGGGAACGAAGGCGCAGGAGGAGGCGGTCGGCGGCGAGCTCGGCCATGGCATGGGCGCCGCTGTCCACCACGCTTAGGGCGGGGCGCTGCCACTCGAAGCCCGGCATGTCCTCGTAGCAAAGGAGCGAAATGTCGTCGGGAACAAGGAGCTCCCGTTCCGCCAGCCCGCGAAGGACACCGAGCGAGGATTCATGGTTGGCAACGAACAGGGCGGTGGGCCGGTCCTCTCGATCCAGGAGTTGCCGGCAACCGGCGAGGCCCGTCTCCGGCTCATAGCGGCCGGCATGGACGAGCGTGGGGTTGAAGCGGATGCCCGCTTCCTCCAACGCCCGGCGGTAGCCCGAGAGCCGCTCGCGGCCAGAGGTGGTCTCCTGCCGGCCGACGATCAGGCCGATGCGCCGGTGGCCGAGTTCCAAGAGGTACCGCGTGCCGGCGAAGGCGCCTTCCGGATCGGCCGCGAGAACGGTTTCCATCTCCACCGCCTCGTGGCGCCGGACGACACAGGTGACGGGCGTGCCGCCACGGTCGAGCGCGGCAAGCTGCTCGCCGTTGTGGCCGGTGGGGCAGATGATGAGGCCGTCCACGCGCTGGTCCGCGAGCGTTGCGATCGTTTCCGCCTCCTGGTCCGGGTTGTCGGCGGTGATGCAGAGGATGACCTGGTAGCCCTCGGCCCGGAGCCGCTGCTGCACCACCTCCGCCAGCACGCGGAAGGAGGCGTTGGCGAGGTTGTGGACCACCAGCCCGACGAGGCGCGTAGATCGCGTCTTAAGCCCGCGGGCGAGCGTATTCGGACGGTAGCCGAGCTCCGCGGCAATCCGCTGAAGGCGTGTTTCGGTGCTCTTGCTGGTCAGCCCGCCCGCCAGGGCGCGCGACGCCGTGCTGACCGAAACCTTGCCGGCCCGCGCGACGTCACGAAGCGTCACTGAATTCTGCATCGCCGCGGACTATGCTTCGCAAACGTTTGCGGGCGCAAGCCTCGCTTTTGAGCATAAATGACCCAAGGCCCGGTTTGACTGCGGCTGAATGACGCGATCTAATGCACTGGCAAACGTTTGCGGCAATCCGGAAGGATCTCCCCTTGAACCTGACGGGCATCGGCGGCATCTGGCCGGCCTCGCTGACCCCCTTCGACCGCGACGGCACCATCGACGACGCGGCTCTCCGGGCGCATCTGCGATACCTCGCTGCCACACCGGGCGTGCATGCGTTGGTGGTGAATGGCCATGCCGGCGAGACGGGCTCGTTGAACCGTGCAGAGCGGCAGAGCGTGATCCGGATCGCGCGGGCAGTGGCTGGCAGCGCGACAGGGGTGGTGGCGGGCATCGTCTCGGAAGATCCACGCGCGGCCTGCGACCTGGCGCGCGATGCGGCGGATGCCGGGGCTGACGCCCTGCTGCTCTTCCCGCCGCTTCTCTTCTCCGGTGGAGCGGAGGCGCGCCCGGACATGGTGCTGCGGTTCTTCGAGGCCGTGTCCGAGGCGGCGCCGCTGCCGATCGTGCTGTTCCAGCTCTCCCGCCCTGCCGGCCTTGGCTACTCGCCGGAGTTGCTGGCGCGGCTGTTGCGCGAGGTACCCTCCATCATCGCGGTGAAGGAGGGGAGCGATGTCGTTGCCTCCTATGAGGACAACCTGCAGGTGCTCTCGGCCTGCGGGCGCCGCGTGAGCATGCTGACGAGCAACAACACCTGGCTGCTGGCCTCCCTAGCCCTCGGCGCGGACGGGATCCTCTCCGGCATCGGCAGTGTGGCGCCGGGCTTGCTGGCGGAGATGCATGGGGCGATGACGCGAGGGGATCTCGTGGCCGCACGGCGCGCGAACGACCGACTGCGGCCGCTGGTGCGCGTGTTCTACAGGCGCCCCGCGCTCGACATGCACAACCGGATGAAGACGGCGCTGCACCTAATGGAATTGCTGCCCAACCCGGCGCCACGCGCGCCGCTGCTGCCTATTGAGGCGGGAGAGCGGGAGGAGATCCGCGGGGCGCTGATCGCCGCCGGCCTTATTCCCACGACGAACATGGCGGCCTGAGTACGATGACGATGAAGAGCTTCCGCGGCACCTACACGGTGATGATCACGCCCTTTACTGAAGACGGCGAACTGGACCTGCCGGGGCTGCGCCGGTTCGTGGACTGGCAGATCGGGCAGGGCATCCACGGGCTGATCCCCCTGGGTTCCACCGGTGAGTTCCTCTCGCTTTCGGACGAGGAGCACGTGGCGGTGGCCGAAACGGTGATCCGTCAAGCCGCCGGCCGCGTGCCGGTGCTGGTGGGCACAGGCGCCGAGGACACGCGGGAAGCCGTGCGCCTCAGCCGCCGCGCGGAGAGCCTCGGGGCGGATGGGGTGATGATCATCCCGCCGTTCTATTCGACACCGACCGAGGACGAACTCTACCACCACTACAAGACGATCGGCGACGCGATCGGCGTTCCGATCATGGTCTACAACAACCCGGCGACTGCGAATGTGGACCTGACGCCGCCGGTCGTCGCGCGGCTCTCCACCATCGGGAACTGCCGCTACATCAAGGAGTCGACGCTCGAAGTGACGCGGGTGCGCGATATCATTCGCCTCTGCGGCGAGCGGATGACGGTGTTTGGCGGAATCCTCGGCTTCGAGTCCTTTGTCGAGGGCGCGCAGGGTTGGGTGGCGGTGGCCTCGAACCTTGCGCCGGGACCGCTGTCGAGGCTTTTCGAGCTGGTGGCCGACGAGCAAAGGATCAGCGAGGCGCGCAAGCTCTACCTGGAATACCTGCCGCTGATCGAGTTCGTTGGCGGGCAGTATTACGTGGCGGGTACGAAGGCGCTCCTGCGGCACATGGGCCTCCCGGTCGGTGCGCCACGCCCGCCACGCCTGCCGCTTCCTGCCCAGCGCGATGCCGTGGCGCGGGATATCGTGCAGGCGCTTGGCTTGACCCTTCGGCCAGGGGCCTGACGGGCCGGCATGGATTTAGAACTTTTACTGTGAGGGCGGTTCAGCCCGCTTGCTCGTTCAGGCGGGTGACGAGGGCGACGGCGCCATCGACCAGGAGGTTGATGTCGTTGGTCGCGACGACAAGGCTCGCGCCAAGGTCGAACCCGAGCACGCCGAGTAGCGGCTCGGGCACGCCGATCACCGCGAAGCGAAGGCCGTTCGCTCGCGCCGCCGCGGCGATGCGGGCGAAGGCCTCCAGGACCACGGGGTGTTCAAGCTGGCCCGGCAGGCCGAGGTCGGCGGCAAGATCGTTCGTGCCGATCATCAGCGCATCAAGGCCCGGGGTTGCGGCGATGGCCTCCACTGCTTCCAAGCCTGCCCGGCTTTCGATCATCGGGATGACCACGGTCACGGCCTCGCTTTCCGCCATGAACTGCGGCGCGGGCGGCATGCGGTAGCCGAACTGCGGCAGCGGCGCGGGCAGGGAGCGGCTTCCCAACGGCCCGAATCGGAGAAGGCGGACGACGCGGGCCGCTTCCTCCGGCGTGTCCACATGAGGGACGACCACCCCCACCGCCCCGACATCCAGCGCACGGGCGAGATCGGGATGATGGGGGCCGCCGACGCGGATGAGGGCCGGAAAGCCGGCGGTCCGGGCGGCGACGGCGAGGTTTCCGGCCTCGCCAAGGGTGGTGGGCGTGTGCTCGAGGTCGATCAGCAGCCAGTCGAAGCCGGCACTGCGCGCGACCAGCACGATCTCGGGCGTGCGGATGACGCAGGCGGCGAGGCCCAGAAGGGTCTCTCCGCCCGCCAGGCGCTGACGGAAAGATTCGTTCACCGCGTTTCTCCCGGCCGCCCGCTACTCGAGGAAGGTGAAGTCCATGGTGCGGGCATGGTAGTGAAGCCCCCCATCCTGCACGATAAGGAAGCGCGCCTGCACCGGCCCGGCATTATGATGGGAATGCGGGTCGCCCGGCGGCGTGACGAGGGTGGCGCCGGCCTGCCACGGCACCGGCTCGCCCGCAATCATGGAATGGCAGGCTTCGCCTTGCAGCACGAGGGTGATGGCGGCGGAGTTGTGCCAGTGAGCCCTTTGCTCGCCATGCGGTGGAAGGGTGTTCAGCGACAGTGTGAGCAGGGGGGTGATGTTCCGCGCCTCCTCCAGCCCCTCCGACGAGAAGATGACGGCCATGCCGGAGGTCGCGTCCTTCCGCGTCGTGGTGCCGAGGATGGCGAGCTGCCGCTCGATCTCGGTAGCGGGATAATGGACCGGGAGGGGAGTACCCGGGGTGGGCCGGGCGCCTTCGAGTGCCAGAAGGGGCTCGTCCGTCACGACCCAGAGGAGCGTGTCCTCCAGGGCCTGGAAGCGAACGGGCTGGCCGCCGGGCAGGAGGAAGATGTCGCCGGCGCTCCAGGTGAAATCCGTCGTGTCCCCGCGACCGCGCAGAGCGTGAACGATGACGCCCGTCGCGGCCAGTTCGACCGTCAGCGCCTCCCCGGCGCGGATGCGGGCGTAGCGGGCCAGCATGAGCGGTGTGGTGGCGGGGAAGGAGCAGCCGAGCGCGGCAGACTGGTCGCAGGCGTAGAGGCCAGTCGAAGCCTCGGGGGCGCTCGCCGAGGCCAGCACCTCCGGGAAGCCGGAGGGCCGGACGGGCGGCAGCTTGATGTTGAACGCGTTGCCGGAGTTGAAGAAGCGCGCCCGGGCGGCGGCGGCGCTTCGCGGCGCCTCCGGCAACTGCACGGGAAGGTCGGCCATGTCGGTCATGACGCGGGCTCCAGGACAAGGCCGGCCGCCACCTCCGCCAGCACCGCGGCGCCGGCGGCGACATGGGCGGGCTCGGCCCATTCGTGCTCCGCGTGGCTCACGCCGTCACGGCAGGGGATGAAGATCATGGCGGCGGGACAGAGCGGCGCCATGTGCCGGGCGTCGTGTCCGGCGGCCGAGAGGATGGGCATGGCGGCTTCGCCCAGCCCCTTGGCCGCACTTGCGATGCGGGCGCGCAGATCTTTGTCAAACCCGTTCGAGGGGGCATCAACGAGGCGCTTTACGTCAACCGTGCAGGGCGGCGCGTAGAAGCCGGCAAGCACCTCCAGCCGCTCGCCGGCAGCGTCCAGCACGACGTTGTCCGGGTGTCGCAGGTCAATCCGGAAGATCAGGCTTGCGGGCACGACGGAGGGGGCGTTGGGCTCCATCCGCACCATGCCGATGGTGAACTTGATAACGGGGTCGATGGTGCCGACCTCGCGGAACATGGCGTCTGCCATCCGGGCGAAACCGGCCAGCGCGTCGCGGCGATCAGCCATGTCGAGCGTGCCGGCATGCCCCTCCTCGCCACGCACCGCCATCTCCCAGGTCTTCTTGCCCTGGATGCCCGTAACGATCCCGATGGGAGTGCCATGCTGCTCGAGAAGCGGGCCCTGCTCGATATGCGGCTCCAGGTACCACGCGATCGGGAAGCCGAGCGGGCGGCGAGGCATCTCTGGGAAGGCGGCGTGCAGGGCGGAGAGCGCCTCGGCCACGCTGGTGCCTTCCGCGTCCCGGGTAGCGAGGATTTCGGCGAGCGGGCGGACGCCTGCGAAAGCCTCGGAGCCCATCATGCCCGGCGCGAAGCGGCTGCCCTCCTCGTTCATCCAGGCAACGACCGTGACATCCCGCGCGGGCGTGCTGCCCAAGGACTGCGCGGCTTCCAGGGCGGCGAGGACGCCGAAGGCACCGTCGAACTTCCCGCCCGTCGGTTGGGTATCGATATGGCTGCCCATCAGCAACGGCGGCAGGGTGCGGTCGCGGCCGGGCAGGGTGAGGAACAGGTTGCCCGCCGGATCGGTGGACGGCTCCATGCCGACTTCGGCGCCCCAGCCGATGAGCAGGCGCCAGGCCTTGATCTCGCCGGGGGAGAGGGCCTGGCGGTTCACGCCGCCACAAGGCAGGGCTCCGATCTCGGCCAGCGCCATGAGGCGGCCCCAGAGGCGGTCCGCCTTCGTGCGGGGGGTCACGTCGTCTTCATCACCTGGCCCGGAAGCGCGCGGGGGTCGCGCAGCTTCCAGGCGCCGTGCTCCGCCTGGGCGAAGAACTCGGCCAGCAGGGCGTTGAAGGCGGCGGGCTCCTCGAGGTTCAGCGTGTGGCCGGTCTTGGGGAAGATCGACAAGCCGCAGGCGGGAAGGGTCCGCTTGAGGTAGAGGCCCGGCTGGAGGCAGTGATCGTCCTCGTCCCCGACGACGACGAGGCTCGGGACGGTCATCCTCTTGAGTTCCTCCTCCAGGTCCCAGAAGGAAGGGCGGCGCGCCTGGACACCGCGCATGGTCATGGCGGCACCGAGGCTGTCATGCGTGCCAAGGCGCTCCACGAATTCCTGCCAACCCAGGGGATCCTTGTTCTGGAACTGCACGCGGGACGCGCCGGAGCCGTAAATGGGGGCGAAGGCCACTGAGCCGAGTTGCTCGAACTTGTCCGCCACTTCGCGGGAAACGCCGCGGAAATACTCCTCGAACTCCTTCTCGCACCCGTAGCCCGCACCCGCGATGGTCAGCGAGAGGGCGCGCCCGGGAGTGCGGAGGCCGAAATGAAGGGCGCAGAAGCCGCCCATGGAGAGGCCGACGACATGAGCCTTGTCGATCCCGAGGGCGTCGAGCACCGCCACCGCGTCGTCGGCCGCGATGGTCTGGCCGTAGCTTTCCAGGTCCCTCGGCACGTCGGAGGGCGGGTAGCCACGGGCGGCATAGGTGATGCAGCGGTAGCGGCGGGAGAAGAAGCGGAGCTGCGGCTCCCAGCTCTCATGGTTGCCGCCGAACTCGTGGATGAAGAGGATGGGTGTGCCCTCGCCCACCTCCTCCACGTGCAGAGCGATGCCGTCCTTTGTCGTGATGCGCGGCATGATTGTCCCCTCAGAATTGCGGCGCGACGTCGTTGAGCGTGCGCGCCTCGGCCGCGATGGCGGGAAAGGCATCGCGCAGGCGCTCGGCCCATTCGGTCGGGACCGAGGTGCTGATTTTGATGAAGCGGTCGCCGAAGCGCTCCGTGTGGTAGGTGCCCTGGCGGATCATGATGCCGCGCCGGCGGGCGGCCTCCACCAGCGCCTCCGGGCGCAAGCCGGCCGCGCCGGTCTCCAGCACGAGGAAATTGCCGTGACTGGGCCAGACGGGGCAGGTGAGACCGATGGCGGCGGCGGCATCCCGGATCAGCGCCTTGTTGGCGCCGTCGATCCGGCGGGCCTCCGCCATCCATTCCTGCTTCACGGAGAGGCCGGCGAGGGCGGCGCGCTGGGCGATGACGCTGGCGCCCAGAACGCTGGTCGCCTGGGCCGCGAACTCGCCGAAGAGAGCGCGGGGTGTGACGAGCGCGCCGATGCGCATACCGGCGAGGCCGAGCCACTTGGAGAAGGAAAGGGAAACCACCGCGTGCTCCGGCGCCTCGAGCAGCGCGGGGTGATGGCCCTCCGCGAAGTCGCGGTAGGTGCAGTCATGCACCAGCAAGGCGCCGCAATCCCGGGCGATGCGGGCGAAGGCGGCGATCTCCTCGGCGGTGTAGCGGATGCCGAGCGGGTTGTTCGGATCGACGAGGTAGATGACGGCCGTGCGGTCGTCCACGGCGGCGGCCAGGGCCGCAGGCGTCAGCTTGTAGTTCACGGCGGGATCGTAGATCGGGATCTCCACCACCTCCGCGCCTGCCTGGCGTGCGAACATCAGCGGCCACTTCCAGCTTGGATCGGTGGTCACGAAGCGCGTGCCGGGCTTGCAGCGCGCGCGGCAGACGAGGGCGAGGGCGTTCACCCCGCCCTCCGTCACCAGCGCCTCCGCCCCCTCGACGCCGAGATCCGCGACGATGGCGGCGCGCAGTGCTTCGAAGCCGAGCGGCGGGGCATAGGCGTTGAACTCGCCGCGCTCGACCGCCTCGATCATCGCGGCGCGCACGGCGGGATGGGCGGGGATGTGGTTCGTGTTCTGGCCCATCCAGGCCAGGTCCGGGGTGGCGGTCAGCTCGTCGAAATAGCGATTGCGGAGCAGCGCCCGCTCGGTGACGTCGGGTGGCATGTCAGATCACCGAGCCACGGGCCGCGATGCCGCCGTCGATCGTGACGACAGTGCCCGTGATGTAGCCAGCACGCGGGGAGGCCATGAAGGCGACGAGATCGGCGCATTCGCGGGCTGTGGCCGGGCGCTTACCCGGATACTTGTCGAAAAGCTCCTCCCAGCGCGCGGCATCGCCCAGCATGTCCACGGCCTTGGTGCGCATGATCTTCAGCATGCGGTCGGTGGCGACGGGACCGGGATTGATGCCGATGATGCGGATTCCATCGTCCAGGCTGCGGCCGCCGATCGCCTTGGAGAAGGACATGAGGGCGGCGTTACCCGTCGAGCCGGCGAAATACGCGGCGTCCCAGTTTTCCCCGGAGTTGCCGATGACGTTGATCACCACGCCGCCGCCCTTCGCCTTCATGCGAGGATAGTAGAGGCGGGTGAGGGTGATGTAGCCGAAGACCTTCAGGTCGAAGCCATTGCGGATCGCCTCGTCAGTGACGGAGGCAAGGGTGCCAGACGGGATGTCGCCGGCATTGTTCACGAGGATGTCGATGTCGCCCACCGCTCCGGCCAGGGCTTCCATGGCCGGGGTGCTGCCGAGGTCGGCGGCGTGGACCGTGACCTCAACCCCGTGCTCGGCCCGGAGGCGCGCCGCGGCCTCCTCCATGGCGGCGCCATTTCGAGCGGCGAGGTGAAGATGACAACCCTCTTCCGCCAGTACTTCGGCGCAGGCGAGGCCGATGCCCTTTGAGGCGCCGGTGATCAGGGCGGTCTTGCCGGTAAGGTCGAGCTTCAAGTTCTGGCTCCGCTGGTCAGTATGCAACAGGGAGCAATTTGCATACCAAAGGCTCACTCGAAGGCGGCGATAAAGTCGAGGAGGTTGTCGCCCAGCAGGCTGAGATGCGCGCGCATAGCGGCATGGGCACGCTCAGGGTTCCGGGTGACGATGGCATCCATGATCTCCGCGTGCTCCCGGATCGTGTCCCGGATACGATCGGGCATGCGCGTGACGCGGCGGCGGTAAGTCGCCACGCGGTTACGCAGCTTGCGTGTTTCCTCGGCTAGGAAGACGTTACAGGACGCTTCGTAGATCGCCTCGTGGAACTCCTGGTTGACGTCGTAGAAGGCGTCCGGCCCGGCCTCGGCGGCAGCCTCGAGGCGCAAATGGATGGTGGCAAGTCGTTCTATCTGGCGGGCCGACGCCCGCCGGGCGGCCAGGCGAGCGCAAAGCCCCTCTAGTTCCCCCATCACCTGGAACATCTCGACGAGTGTATGGACGCCGATTCTGCGGACGAGGGCGCCTTGCCGGCCGCGCAGCTCAACCAGCCGGTCGGAGGCAAGCAGACGGAACGCCTCCCGGACCGGGGTGCGCGAAATGCCGAAGCGCTGGGCTACTTCCTGTTCATCCAGGCGGCTGCCGGGATCCAGCCGCCCCTCGGCGATCTCCGTCTCCAGCCGGCGACGCAGGGCACTGGCCAGTGTCTCGCCCCCGGTGGCCAAAAGCGGCTGCTGCTCTGTTTTCGACGCGTTTGCTCGCGAATGTGGCTCGGCCCTGCTCATATGTGTGCAAGCTCCCAGTCTTTGTATTCATCAGGCCGGTCCCGTGCGGTAGCTTTTCGGGACGCCGTATTCCTCATCTGCCAGGAATTCTCGCTTCTGGCACGAGGGTTGCTGAGCCTGGGCGATCCTGGCTGCCTTACAAGGAACCGGAACGCTTGACTGAAACCCCCACCGAGACGGCTCGGCTGCTGGAGCTCCGCGGGATCGACAAGACCTTCGGAACGGTTCAGGCGGTGCGTGGGCTGACGCTGAGCGTCCCCGCCGGCGAATTCGTCACCGTCGTCGGGCCGAGCGGTTGCGGCAAGAGCACCCTGTTCAACATGGTGGCCGGACTGGACGAGCCCGACCCGGGCGGCGTGCTGCGCTTCAAAGGGCGTAGCTGCCACGCGCACGAGTTGCTGGGCCGGGTCTCCTTCATGCCGCAGCGTGACCTGCTGCTGCCATGGCGGAATGTCATCGACAACGCGATCATCGCCAACGAGATCGAGGGCGCCGACCGCAAGACCGCGCGTGCGAGGGCGCTGCGAATGCTGCCCGAGTTCGGTCTTACCGGCTTCGAGGCGCAGTATCCTCACCAGCTCTCGGGTGGCATGCGCCAGCGCGTGGCACTGATGCGCACCTTCATGTTCGAGCGCGAGCTGATGCTTCTGGATGAGCCTTTCGGCGCACTGGACGCGTTGACGCGCAGCATGATGCAGCGCTGGCTTCTCGATGTATGGGAGCGGCACCGCCGGACGGTACTCTTCATCACCCATGACGTGGACGAGGCCATTTTCCTCGGCGACAGGGTGCTCGTCATGACGGCGCGGCCGGGCTCCGTGAAACTGGCGCGGCCAGTTGACCTGCCTCGGCCACGATCGGCGGAACTGGTGACCTCGCCCGAGTTCATCGCGATCAAACGGGAGATCCTCGCGGCTATCGAGGAAGAAAGCATGAAGTCCTTTATGGCCACGGGCATGAGGGCGGCATGAGCATTGATGCCGCCGAGCGTGAGGCGCGTGTCTCCCTGGCCGCCTGCTACCGGCTCGTGGCGCGCTTGGGCCTGGACGACATGATCTACAACCACATCTCGCTGCGCGTGCCGGGGCAGGAGGATCATTTCCTCATCAATCCCTATGGCCTGCTCTTCGAGGAGATTACCGCCTCGGACCTGGTGAAGATCGACACGCAGGGTCGTAAAATCGACAAGTCGCCCCACGAGGTAAACGTCGCAGCCTTTGTGATCCATGCGGCGCTCCATAAGTCATGCGCCGAGGCAGCCTGCGTGCTGCATACCCATTCGGATGCGAGCCTCGCCGTCTCCGGCCAGCAGGAAGGTCTTCTGCCGCTCAGCCAGTTCGCCATGCGCTTCTACCAACGACAGTCATTCCACGACTACGAGGGGGTGGCGATCGACCTTGATGAGCAGGAGCGCTTGGTGCGCGACCTCGGCGACAACAAGGTGATGCTGATGCGCAACCACGGCATTCTCACAACCGGCCGCACGCCAGGCGAGGCCTTCATGCTGCTTTACTACTTCGACCGTGCCGCCCGTATTCAGCTCGACATGCAGGCTGCAGCTGCGGCCGGTGCGAAGCTGGTGATACCGCCGCATGAGGTCTGCGAGAAGGCCGCGCGCCAGTTCTGGGAACAGCAGGGCGATATCCTCGTGCCCGGTGAGCGGGAATGGCCCGCGCTGCTCCGCCAACTCGACCGTACCGACCCATCCTACCGCAAGTGACCTTAGCCAAGGAGCCCGTTCCGATGCAGAGGCGTACCCTTCTCGCTGCGGCCGCAGCGGCGCCCGCCATCCTGCCCTTCATCGCCCATGCTCAAGGCACGCAGAAGGCGACCCTGCGGCTGAAGTGGCTTGCGCAAACGCAGTTCGCGGGCTTCTACCTTGCGAAGGCCCGCGGCTATTACGAGGCCGAAGGCATCGACCTGACCATCAATCCCGGCGGGCCTAACCTGCTGACAGAAAACCTTGTCGCATCCGGCGCGGACACCTTCGGTCTCTCCGGCGGCACGGACAGCGTCTTCGCCGCGCGGGAGAAAAACCTTCCGGTCGTTTGCGTCGGCGTCGCGCACCAGCAGACGCCCTTCGTCTTCGTTTCCCGCGCCGACGGGCCCATCCGCACAATCCAGGACTTCAGGGGCAAGACGATCACCACCTGGTTCACCGGCGCCAACTACGTGCTGCTCGGCATGCTCGCAAAGGCGGGTCTCAAGCCCGGCGACTTTACCATGCAGCCCCAGCAGGTGTCGGTCACGCCGTTCGTGGATGGGCAGGTCGATGTGGTCACCGCCACCCGCTACAACGAGTTCTACACCCTGATGACCCGCATGGGCCGTGAGAAGCTGCGGACCTTCGTCGCCGAGGACCAGGGCATTACCTTCCCGCGCGACACGCTGATCGTGAGCGAGACGACCGCGCGGCAGAAGCCGGAGATGGTGCGGGGCTTCCTGCGTGCGTCGATCCGCGGCTGGCGGGATGCGCTGAAGGACCAGAAGGCGGGGGTGGATGCGGTAATGGCCGCGGCGCCTTCGCTTAATCGCGACCACCAGGAGTTCATGCTGGTCGAGGCCGGCAAGCTGATGACGGCCGGGGCCGCCGCGCAGCAGGGCCTCTTCTGGATTGACGAGGCAGCGGTGCGTTCCGCCCACGACTTTCTGCGCGAGTACGAGGTGATCAAGGCGCCGATCGACCTTGCCAAGGCTTATGACGGTAGCTTCCTCGCTACGATACCTGCCGCGGACCGGATGGCTTGAGTGCGGCGCTCGCACTGACGGCGCGACGCGGAGCAGCGGGTTGGCGCTGGGCAGCCCCTGCACTTCTCTGGCTCGGCCGGTTGATCCTGGGCCTCGCGATTGCCGCCGCTGTGTGGGAGGGGGCCGTGCTCGCCTTCGCCATCCGACCCGAATACCTGCCGCGGCTGAGCGCCATCCTCGCGACCATCGCGGCTACCCCGGAAGCCTACGTCGCAGGCTTCCTGCGCACCTTGTTAGAAACCCTCATCGGTTTCGCGGCGGGAGTTGTGGTGGGCGTGCTGAACGGGATCCTCTTCCTGCGCGCCCCTGTGCTGCGGGACATGCTTTTCCCGATTTTTGTCGTCTCGCAGACCATCCCGGTCATCGCTTTCGGCGCGCTCGTGGTGCTCTGGTTCGGCAATACGCTGCTGGCTAAGGCGGTGATTGCCTTCTACCTCACCTTCTTCCCGGTGACCGTGAACACGCTCCTCGGTCTTCAATCCGTTGATCCCCGGCAAATTGCGCTCCTTCGCAGCTTCGGAGCCAGCGGACGGCAGTTGCTGCTGCGGTTGATGCTGCCCGCCGCGCTGCCGCAAATCTTCGTCGCCCTTCGCCTTGGTGCATCGCTCAGCCTGGTGGGAGCGATCGTGGGCGAGTGGTTCGGAGACACGACCGGACTCGGCGTAATCCTGCTGCAGGCCATGTACACCGAGCAGGTGACGGTGATGTGGGCCGCCATCCTCTGCGCAGCCTTGCTAGGCACCGGCTTCTACGCGGCCGTTTCGTTGGCCGAGCGCTGGCTGGTCTTCTGGGGTGCCGAGCAGTGAGTCGTGAAGCCCTCCGGGGATTGCTCGGTGGCGCACTCCTCGTCCTCCTTTGGGAGGGCGTGGCGTGCGGCTTTGCGCTGCCCTCATACACCCTGCCTGCGGTCAGCGAGATCTTGGCAAGCATCTGGGTGCAGCGTGCCAACCTGATCACGGGCGGCGCGACCACGCTGCTCGAAGCGCTCGCTGGTTACGCCTTCGGCACAGCCATCGGGATCACGCTCGCCACCGTCATCATCGTGTTGCCGTGGTCGCGGAGCGCGATTCTGCCCGTGGTCATGGCCGTGAATTCGGTGCCGGTTGCGGCCTACTCGCCGCTCGTGCTCCTTTGGTTCGGCATCGGTGTATCCTCCAAGATCGCTCTCGTGACGCTTGCGGTAGGCTTCACCGTCTTCCTGAGTGCGCTCGCGGGCTTCGACCGGGTGGACCGGCGGAGCGTAGACCTGCTGCGCAGCTTCGGTGCCGGCCAAGCCTCCGTGCTGTGGCGGCTTCGCCTTCCTGCGGCGCTGCCATTGATCGCCGCCGGTATGCGCGTCGCGACCGTTCGCAGCCTGATCGTCGCAATCGTGACGGAGATGCTGGGTGCTCAGAGCGGTCTCGGCTGGATCATATACCAGGCAGTCGTGGGGATCGATTTCGTCGGGGTTTGGTCCGCCATCTTCGTCGCTTCCGCCCTCAGCCTCGCCTTCTTCGGAGTTATTGGGTGGATCGAGCGCAAGGTGATCTTCTGGCGATGACCCGTGAGATGCATTTGGGCCTGTTCCTGCTGGGAACGGGGAGCCACGTGGCAGGCTGGCGCTACCCGGGGGCGGTAGATAGCTTCCAGGACATGGCCGCGCTGCGGAGGATCGCCGAGACAGCGGAGCGCGGGCGCTTCGACATGATCTTCATGGGCGACAACCTCTATGCCGAGCCGGCCGCCCATCCGTCCTATACGCTGCGTCTCGAACCGCTGACCATGCTTTCGGCGCTGGCTTCTACGACGACCCATATCGGCCTCGGCGCGACGGTGGCGACCACCTACAGCGACCCCTTCACGGTAGCGCGGGCCTTCGCCTCACTTGATCATATCAGTGGTGGCCGCGCCGCCTGGAACGCCGTGACCGGAGCGAGCCCTGCTGCTGCACCGAACTTTGGCAAGCTTCACCCTAACCATGCGGAGCGGTACGCCATCGCGCGTGAGTTCCTGCAGGTCGTGAAGGGGCTATGGGACTGCTGGGCGGATGATGCGGTGGTTGCTGATCGGGAATCGGGACGCTACATCGACTCCGCCAAGGTCCGACCGTTGAACCATGACGGGCCGCACTTCAGGGTAAAGGGGCCGGTGAATATCGGCCGCTCGCCGCAGGGCCATCCGGTGGTGCTGCAAGCTGGAGGATCGGAGCCGGGCCATGCCTTGGCCGCCGAGACCGCCGATGTTGTCTTCTCCGTGGTCCAGGATATCGAGGAGGCGAAGGCGCAGTACGCTTCCTTCAAGGGCCGCCTTCCAGCGCTCGGCCGCAGGCCCGAGGACGTAACAATTCTACCAGGGGTCATGCCGGTGGTCGGGCGCACGGACAAGGAGGCCTTCGAGAAGCTCGCCGTGCTGCAGGACTATGTGGACGGCGGCAATGCGCGCCAGCTGCTCAGCGACCGGTTCGGCCGGGACATGAGCGCCTACGATCTGGACGGACCAATCCCAGATATCCCACTGCCGGATACCTACCACAGCTTCGCGACGGTCATGCTGAGCAAGGCTCGGCGCGAGGGGATGACACTACGTGATATCTACAACCTGATCGCGGCAGCGCGGGGGCATTGGGTGCTCTGCGGCTCAGCCGAGAATGTTGCCAACACGCTGGAGCGGTGGTTCACCGAACGCGCGGCGGATGGGTTCAACGTGATGCCGCCCTACTTCCACGAAGGTTTTGAGGACTTCGTCGACCTGGTCGTGCCTATCCTGCAGGAGCGTGGCCTGTTCAGGAGGAACTATGCAGGCATGACCTTGCGTAGCAACCTCGGCATTTCCCGTCCGCCACGTGTCTGAGGGCGCACGCGTTGGCGATGGTGGGGCATGGCCAATCTGCCGCCGGCGGGGCAGGCGGCGGGCGATGCACTAGGCCACGGCGTCGTAGCTGCGCGTGTACATCTCCCGGACGTGGACAGCCACGGTATCGGGCCTGTGGCCGGCTGGCTCACCAGGGGCGAGTCAGTTGAGAAGACAATCCATGAGAACGTCCAGGTTGTCGTTGAAGAAGCAGCGAGTGGAGTACCGCTCTCACCTTGGGCATCGTGAAGGTGCCTGCAGGCACTCAGGCTTTGCCCTGCACTGGCATGCCGGCGGATTTACTCCCCCCTCCGGTATCAGCCGGCCGCGCGCTAGAGTCGTTGTCTGTCGCCTCGTCAAGAGCGCGCCTGGCGAGTAACGGCCGACCGATGGTCTGATGCGGCGGGCGCGCTCCGGGAGTTTCACCGCCGCTTGGCCCCTACTTCGCGCCGCCGGTCGGCGTGTTGCGCTGAGGCGAGGAGTGCAAAGAAGGCCCAAGTAGTCGCCATGCCCGTTCAAACGGCATCTGCCGAAACAGTTGCTTCGCCTTGGAACGATATAATCGTCAAAGGAGCTATTTTCTTTGGCAATCTTTCCTCGACAAGGAGTCATAGCGGAATCAGGTTCTTAGGGCGTCTCCTTCACGAGGAATTTGACCTTTGCCTGCCCGTCCACTTCGGAGCCACCAGCGTGAGGTCGCCGCGATCGTTGCTGCGATGGCAACCGGCGAGGCCGGAGGGACAAGGGATATCCTTGCGGCCGTCACCCCTGGCGGAGGAAAGTCGCTCCTCCCGGTAATTGCCGCACGTGCCCTGATCGGCGCGGGGATGTGCGAGCGGGTCTGCTGGGTCGTGCCGCGGGATAGCCTTCGCCTGCAGGCAGAGGAGGCTTTTGCCGATCCGATGTGGCGAACAGCGCTCGGCCACAATCTGTCCGTCCGGGCGGCGGAGAACCTGCCGGGAGATCCCTGCCGTGGGCTCGCCGGATACGTCACCACCTACCAGGGGATTGCCGCCGCGCCGGACCTGCATCTCGCGGCCTTCAGGGCCCATCGCTACCTCCTCGTGGTGGACGAGGTGCATCATCTGCCGGCGCTCGGCCAGGTCGAAGCGGGCGCGGGGCACGATGCACAAGGCGAGGCGTCGGCGGCGTGGTCCGCGGCGATCGAGCCGCTGCTCGCTCTCGCCTCGGCGCGGCTGCTGCTGTCGGGCACCCTGGAGCGAGCTGATGGGCGGCGGATCCTCTGGCTCCCCTACCGGGCTGGAGTAGGAGGGCGGCAGGAGGTGGACTTGGCGGCACCAGACTGGGCGGTGGTGGGCTACAGCCGCGCGCGCGCCCTGGCCGAACGCGCGGTCCTTCCGGTCGCCTTTGGCGCCTTGGATGGCGAGGCCGCCTGGCTGGGCCCCGAACCCGAGGGCGGCGGCGAACGGCCGCGCCTGGGGCCGCACCGGCTGCGTGCCGTGGCGCCGAACGAATCGACCAGACCGGCCCTGTTCACCGCGCTCCGCACCGGCTTCGCCACTGGCCTGCTGCGGCGTGCCTTCGAGGCGGCGCGCAGCGTGCGGGCGGAACGCAGGGGGCTGCTCGGCCCGGACGCGGTGCGCGGGCTGGGCAAGCTCCTGGTCGTCGCGCCAGACCAGATGCAGGCGCGGCGCTACCTCGATATCCTTCGCGGCTGGGTGCCCGCGGCACAGGCTGGCAGCATGGCGCTTGCTGTCTCGGAGGAGCGCGGCGCGCACGAAACCCTGGCCGCGTTCCGCCTCACGGCCGATCCTGCAGTGCTCGTCACCGTTGCCATGGCTTATGAGGGGCTGGACGCGCCAGAGGTCTCGGTGGTGGCAGCGCTGACTCATGTCCGCTCCCGGCCCTGGCTGGAGCAAATGGTCGCGCGGGCGACGCGCGTGGACCCGAATGCCGGTCCTTACGAGAGGCAACGCGCCCTGGTCTTCCATCCCGACGATCCACTCTTCGCCCGCTTCCGCTGGCGGATGGAGCGAGAGCAGGGGACGCGTGCAAAGCCACCTCTGCCACCGCGACAGGCAAGGCTGGCACTGCCCGGCTGGTTGGAGGAGGAGATGGCGGAGGCGCGCGAGCGTCACGGCATCGTGCCGCTTGAAAGCAATGCGCTCGCCCTTCGTCTGAGCACCCTGCGACCCGGCCCTGATCTCGCTGCGGGGCTTGCGGCCGCACGCGAGCCAGACGCGCAAGGCGAGTTGCTCGAACCGCCCTCTGCGGCGGAACGGCGCCTTCGGCAGCGCCTCGCCGAACTCGTCGCCGCGCAGGCAGTGGAGGACGGGCAGGGAGGCGGCCCCGATGCTTCTGTTTCACCAGCACCCGTCGCGCCACGCGGGACTGGCTTGTTCCACGCGTACAACGCGGTGCTGAAGCGTGCTCTCGGCGGGAAGCCGCGGGCAGAGATGGAGCTTGCGGAGTTGGAAGCGGCGCTCGAATGGCTGGGACGCAACCGACTGCGTGACCACCTGCACCTATTGGAAGGTGACCACCGTTACGGGTGGGCGGCAAGGCGCCGCGGTGAGTGGCGACCGCCGGTCGGCCGGCCTGCAGCGCTCTGGGGCGGCGGCAGGAAGGTTGCGGATCACCGAGGGACAACGAAGAGACGCGTCGGACCGACAGGTGGCTGACGCAAATCACTTCCACTTTCACAGATGGGCGAGAGCAATGCGCCGACGCCATAATTAGTCATCCCCGCCGGGCGATAAACAACATGGATTAGAGTCACCTGCTGCTTGCCAGTGAAGGGTGTCGCTGAACGACACGCCCGGAGTTCTGCATACGCCCGCACCTGCCGATCCACTGCCTGGAAGATGGTGCGCATCATATGCGTCTTTCAGCTTGCGACTTTGATGCAGGCGTGGCGTTCCAGCACAGAGCGCTGTCCGAATCCTCCTGTCCGGAGCAGTCATCGCAACAAATCTCTGTGCTGACGACACGTTGTCGGGGTGCGCGTGCATGACGGGTGTGCGGCCATACAGCCGCTCCTGATCTTGGACGACACCGGAGTGGATGCATGAGGCGTGCAGTGATAAGCGGAGGCAAGGGTCTTGCCCTTGCCGCGATCGGCTTGTTCGCGGCAGTGGAGGCGCGGGCTGCCGATGCACCTGCTGGTGCCGCCTGCCTGTCCGATGCCTCGCGTGCGGCCGCCGCGCGGGAGCGCGCGCCGGAAGATCAGCGCGGTCATCTCGACGAGCTGATCGCGACCGCCGAACGTGCTGCCCGCGACAAGGACGGTGAGGCCTGCAGACGTGCTGCCGACGACGCGCTGCGCACGGCCGGCCTTCCGCCGCTCGCACCCATTCTTCTCTCCACCAGCATGGCCGGTGAGCGCCGCGGTGCAGAGGCGGCAGTCCCGCCGCCGCCCCGCCACAACAGGGCGCGCAGCAGCAGGCCGCCGCACCGGCTGCAGCGCCGGCACCGCCACCACAGCAGCCCGCGCCAGCCGCTCCTTCGCCATCCGCTCAGGCATCGGCTCCCGCTCCTGCTGGAGACGCCGCTCCCTGGCTGATCACCGGTCGGGAACTGCTTGGCAAGCGGGTCGTGGCGATGTGCAACTACGGCACGGAACTCGGGACCATTGAGGATCTCGTGGTCTCTGGCGCGACGGAAGGCCGGGTTACCTACCTCATCGTTCGTCCGGCCGGTGCGCGCGGCGGAGCTGTGGCCTCCCTGTTTGGAGCGGCGGCCGACGTGATCGTGCCCTTGCAGGCGATGCGCTTCAGCGGCCAGACCGATGCCGTACGCCTTGATGCCACCATTGAGAAGCTGCGTGATGCACCGCGCTTCAGGGCCGAGGATGTTCGTCGTCTTCAGGACGATCCGACGCTAGGCCGCGCGCTGGCTGTCTACTACGGCGTGGAGCAGGCGCCAGCCGAGCAGGCCCCAGCGCCTGCCCCCACGCAACAGGCCGCGGCGGCACCTCCTCCCGCGGCCGCGCCGGCGCCGGCACCGGCACCGGCACCGGCCGGACCGACGAACCAGAGGGTAGTCGCGCCAGCCCCAGCCGCCCCGGCGGGAGGAGCGAGCCAGCCCAGCCCACCCGCCCAGCAGGCCGATGCTGCGCACGGCAAGACCGTGGCCAGCCGCGTCTGCACGGCTTGCCACAGCCTTGATCGGGGTGGGCCGGTGCGCGTGGGACCGCCGCTCTGGGGTGTGGAGGGGCGTCAGGTCGCCTCCGTGTCCGGCTTCAGCTACTCGGGCGGGTTGCGTAACCGCGGCGGCACTTGGGACGACGCATCGCTCGATGCGTTCCTCAAGAACCCGCGCGGCTACGCGCCGGGCACGCGGATGGCTTATCCCGGCATTCAGAACAACCGCGACCGCGCCGACGTCGTCGCGTTCCTCAACACGCTTCGCTAGGGCATCGGACGATGGCAGCGCCACCCAGTCATTGCTTCAACCGTCGCGGCTTTCTCGTGTCCACGGCGGCAACACCACTGGCCGGACTCGTCGGTCAGGCTGAGGCACAAACACCGCCCGCTGCACCAGCAGCCCCGCCGGCAGGCCCAGAGCACGCGCCGCCGGCAACGGAGCAGGGCGCCCGGATTTTCCTGAACAACCCAGAATCGGACATGCTGACCGCGCTGGTCGACCGGCTGATCCCGGCCGGGGAGGGCGGACCGGGCGGCGTCGAGTCCGGTGTCGTCACCTTCATCGATCATCAGCTGTCCGGTACCTTCGGCGCTGCGAGCAACTGGTACATGCGCGGCCCCTTTGCGGAGGGAAAGCCAAGCCAGGGTTGGCAGTACGCGCTGACGCCGGCCGCCATGTACCGCCACTCCCTCGAAGCGCTGAACCGCGTCGTGCGGGCGGAGAGCGGCAAGGGTGTTGCCGAATTGGATGAGGTGCAGCGTGACGCGCTGCTGACGCGGATGGAGAAGCAGCCTTTCGATCTCAACGGGCTCTCCTCCTCCGTGTTCTTTGGGCTGCTGTTGAATAACACCATCGAGGGCTACTTCCCGGACCCGCTCTACGGCGGCAACCGCGGTGCCGCCACCTGGAAGCAGATTGGCTATCCCGGCGCGAACCCTGTGCGTGGCGACCTAGTTACCGACAAGACCCCTTACGACGGCGATCCCGTCTCGATCGGATAGAGGAAGAACGCCGTGAAGGAGATGCCGAAGGCGGACGTCGTGATCGTGGGAATGGGCTGGACAGGTTCCATCGCCGCCCGCGAACTTGCAGCCGAAGGATTGCGCGTGGTTGGGCTGGAGCGCGGCGGCTTCCGTGACACCGCCAGCGACTTCCCTGCACCGAACGTGCTCGATGAGCTGAAATACTCCCTCCGCGGAGCCCTGTTCCAGGATCTTTCGCGGGACGCGCTGACTTTTCGGAACAACCCCAACGAGGCAGCGCTGCCGATGAGGAGGCTCGGTGCTTTTCTCCTGGGGGACGGGCTGGGTGGGGCTGGCGTTCACTGGAACGGGCAGCACTTCCGGTTCCTGCCAGCTGACTTCCAGATGCTGAGCCACAACAAGCAGCGCTACGGCGACGGTGCGATCACCGATGACATGACGATCCAGGATTGGGGCGTCACCTACGAGGACATGGAGCCGCATTACGACCGCTTCGAATATCTTTGCGGCACCTCCGGCAAAGCGGGCAACCTGCGCGGCCAGATCCAGGAGGGCGGCAATCCCTTCGAAGGGGCGCGGGCCCGCGAGTATCCCACTCCGCCGATGGAGATGGGACTGGTGCAGCAGCGCTTCATGGAAGGCGCGCGCAAGCTCGGGTTGAAGCCTTACCCTCAGCCTTCGTCGAACCTGTCTCAGGACTACACCAATCCTGACGGCGCGCAGATGCAGGCCTGCACCTACTGCGGCCACTGCGAACGCTTCGGCTGCTACAACTGGTCCAAGGCGAGCCCGCTCACGACCGTGCTGCCGGTAGCGCTGCGTAACCCGAACTTCGAGCTGCGGTTGGGCTCCCGCGTAACCAGGGTGGAGCTCACCCCGGACAAGAAGCACGCGACTGGCGTGGTTTACGTCGATGCGCTGGGGCACGAGACGCGTCAGCCCGCAGACATGGTCCTGCTTTGCGCCTTCCAGATCCACAACGTGCGCCTGATGCTGCTCAGCGGCATCGGGACCCCCTATGACCCCGCCACGGGGTAGGGACAGGTGGGGCGCAACTTCAGCTACCAGACGGTCGCAACGGCGCGCGCCTTCTTCGAGAAGGTACGCTTCAATCAGTTCGCTGGCGCCGGCGCACTCGGTGCGATCGTGGACGAGTTCAACGGGGACAACTTCGACCACGCCCCGCACGGCTTCATCGGCGGCGGCTACATCATCGGTCAGAACACCGGGCTGCGACCGATCGAGCAGCGTGTGCTGCCCGCGGATTCACCGCGTTGGGGCGCCGCCTGGAAGCAGGCGAACAACAAGTGGTACGATCACAACGTCAATGTCGGGGTCCATGCAGGCAGCACGTCCCGGCGACAAAACTACATTTCGCTCGATCCGACCTATACGGATGACCTCGGCTTGCCGCTCGCGCGCATGACCTTCGACTTCTCCCCGAATGACCTGCGGATGCGAAGCTTCATGCTTGCGCGCGCGGAGGAAATCGCGCGGGCTATGAACCCGGACATCGTGAACACCAGCGCGCCGCCCGTACCGGCAAGCGTCGTGCCCTATCAAACGACCCATATCTGTGGCGGCGCCATCATGGGCACCGACCCGTCCAACTCGGCGGTGAATAAGCGGCTGCAGAGTTGGGACGTGCCGAATGTCTTCTCGATCGGCGCGAGCGCCTTCCCGCAGAACGCCGGGTACAACCCGACGAACACCGTGGGGGCACTTACCTACTTGTCGCTGCAAGGGATCAAGGAGGGATACCTCAAGAACCCTGGTCGGTTGATCGACATGTGAACCGTAGTGGGCGCCACTCCGCAGCGCTGCGGAGATGGCGCTCTCTCTACATTACTCGGGCTGGTAGTTAACGCTGCGGAGCAGTTCCCGCGCTCGGGTGATCTCTGAACTGATGAACCGCTTGGTTTCGTCAATGCTTTCGGTCACGGGCTCCAGCACCTGCGTCGTGAGGCGTTGCACCATGGCCGGCTCGCGCATCGTTTCCTGCATCAGCGTATTCACGCGGTTGCAGATCTCGGCCGGTGTACCCTTGGGTGCCCAGACGCCGTACCAGGACTGAAATTCGTAGCCCGGCAGCCCGGCCTCGCCCATCGTCGGCACGTCTGGGGCAAGGTTGGAGCGTTCGGCGGCGGCGATGCCCAGCGCACGGATCTTGCCGTCCCCGGCGGCAGGCAGCAGGTTGAAGCTGGGGTCGATCAGAAGCTGGGTGTTCCCGGACATGAGGTCAGTCAGTGCCGGCTGCGTGCCACGATAGTTCACCATGTTCAGATCGAGCCCAGTGCGCCGGTTGAACTCGATGGTCGCAAGGTGACCGGCCGAACCAAGTGAAGAAATGGCGATATTCCACTCCCGTGGGCGGGCCTTCACTGAGGCAATAACTTCCGCCAGGGTCTTCTCCGGCCTCGTTCCGCTAACCACCATCACCAGCGGTGCGCGAGCTGTGCGGGCCATGACCTCCAGGTCGATCTGCGGGTCGAAATTGGCGCCGCGCAGCACGAGCGGCATGACTGCAGTATTGAACGCGGATGCAAGCAGCGTATAGCCATCGGCCGGTGCCTGGAGCACGGCATTGGTTCCGACTAGGCCCGCACCGCCGGTGCGGTTCTCGGCCACCGCCGTTGCGCCGAGCTTCTCCTGCAACCGGGCGGCAAGGAGGCGGGCGAGGGTGTCGTTGGCCGCACCTGGAGGCCAGGGGCAGATCACGCGGATAGGCTTTCCGGTCGGCCAGACGCCTTGGGCGTGCACCGCCGGTGCGGCGAGCAGGCCAACCGCGCCGGCAGCCCTTATCAGGTCGCGTCTAAACATCCTCTTCCTCCTTTTAAGGCCGGCCTTTTCGGGCCGGCTCGGTCGTGGTTCAGCCGGCGAGCAGCGCTGTCGCCTCATCAGGCAGCAGCGGCAGCATCGGCGGGCGCATGCGGGTCCAGCCCTCGTCATTCAGCCGGGCGGCGAGAAGCGTCTTCAGGGAAGCCATCTGCGCGAAACGGGACGCCTGGTTCCGAGCCGCCACGACGCGGGCCTGTGCGGCCTCAACCGCTGCCGCGCGGCTCTCATCGGCAAAATGCCGGAAAACAAATGCCAGGTCGGATGCGACGAGGTTGGAAGTGGCGGTAATGCAGCCCGCTCCTCCACGCCGCAGCAGGGGCAGCATCAGCGGGTCGGCGCCCGCGAGCACAGCGAGGCCTGGGAAGCGTTCCACCAGGGCCTCCATGTGAGAGATCTCGCCGGCGGAGTCCTTGATGCCCGTGAAGGTACCCGGGAAGCGTTCCCGCAGCCGCTCGATGACCGGGAAGGTGATGGGCACTGCGGAGAACTGCGGAATGTGGTAGAGGACGACCCGTAGCCGTGGATCGCCCACGCGCTCCACCACCTCGGCGTAGCTCGCGAAGACGCCGTCGTCGGACACGCCCTTGTAGTAGAAGGGCGGCAGCATCACGACCGTCGTAACACCCAGCGACAGCGCGTGGCGCGTGAGCGCGACCGTCTCCGTCAGCGCGGCGACGCCCGTGCCGGGAAGCAAGCTCTCCGGCGCAATGCCGGAGGCGACGGCGGCCTCCAGCAGGCCCTGTCGTTCGGCTGTGGAGAAGGAGTTCGCCTCGCCGGTGGTGCCGAGAAGGGCGATGCCGTCGCACCCATCCTGAAGGAGGCGGTGGCAATGCTTGGTGAAGCGATCGTGGTCGGGCGAGAGGTCGGCTGTGACGGGAGTCAGTGCCGCGCAGAACACGCCGCGCGGATGAAGGGCGATGCTCAACGGACTTCTCCTCGAACCCACGCCGCGGTTACCCGGACGTATTTGATGGCCTGTCGCCAGTAGGTGTAGCTGATATGCAGTGCCCCGTCGGCCGTCTCGCAGATCGAAGGGTAGGAGAACTCGCGGTTCAGGCGGTCCTTCGAATTGTTCGTCATGCAGTATCCGTCCCCTGTCTCGAGGATCCGGCGATGCGGCCAGGTCCGGCCCCCGTCATCGGAGATAGCGACGGTCATCGGCGCGCGCGGGGCGCCCCAGAAGGCGCTTCGCTCGGTGAGCGGCGCCACCTCGTCGCCACCAATGTCGTCATAGAGCGACAGACGACGGCCGGTCGCATCGGCAGCACTGGATTCGTTGAAGACGATGGCGATGCCACCGTCGGAAAGGCGCGTCGCCTGGATCGAGGAATTATTGTTCGGCAGTGGGGTCGGCGTGGGGGCAGTCCAGCTGCGGCCGCCATCCTCCGATCGGCTCGCATAGATCCAGTCGGCCCAACGGCTGCGGAAGAAGGAGACGAAGCGGTCACCACCAAGGTCCACGAGGCTCATATGCACGAGGCCGGTGCTTTCCGGCACAGGGTGCTCCGCCCAGCTCGCGCCACCGTCCGAGGAGATCATGACCGAGCTGGTGTCCAGGTCACCCGTCCAGGCGCCGACAGGCGGCTTCGTGCATCGCCAGATCGGTAGGAGCCAATCGCCGCGACCGGTGACGAGGATGGGGTTGCGGATGAAGGTGCCGAAGCCCGGCTGCTCCGGGAACAGCGTCTCCACTGGACCCCAGCTGCGCCCGTCATCGCTCGAGATGCGACGGCGCACCATCGCGGTGTCCTGATTACCGGCGATCTGCGCCGTCCAGAGCAGCCAGAGGCGGCCGTCGGGCGCGGGGAAGAGCAGGGGGTTCTGCTCCGAGCGCGCGGGATCGTCCGACAGACGCTCGGCCGGTGACCAGTGCGCGGCACCGGGTGTGAGGCGGGAGAAGTGCACGGAGATGTCCGGCACCCCCTCCTGCGTGCCGCCGAACCAGACGCATCCGAGATCCCCGTTGCGCAGGGGCATGAGGAAGGAGGCGTGGTTCTGCACGCAGGGCGTGGGGATGAAGGCTTCGGCCCTTCCCGGCTCGTCGCGGACGGGGGAGAGGGTCTCGGGCCGCTCGATCAGCCCGGCAGTGTCCGGCATGGCGTTCCTCCTGGCGACGTTCAGTAGGCGGCGCGATACATGGCGAGGATTTCCTCGCGGCTGAGATCGCGCGGGTTGTTGTCGAGCAGGCGGCGGATCGCGTGCGCCTCCTCGGCCATGGCCGGGAGGTCACCCTCGGGAACGCCGAGCGCCGAGAGGTGCATCTTGATGCCGAGCGCGGCGCAGTAGCCGTAAGCGGCCACCTTCACGGCACCCGGATCGGTCAGCCCGGGCGCACCCAGCGCCTGAAGGATCATCGCGGTCTTCTCGGGCACTGCCGGCGCGTTGTGCGCGAGGGTGTGCGGGAAGATCACCGCGCAGGCGAGGCCGTGGGCGATGTGGTGACGCGTGCCGAGCGGGTAGGCGACGGCGTGGCCGGCCGTGGTGTTCACCGGGCCGAGGCAGAACCCGCCGTAGAGGGAGGCGAGGGAGAGACCCGCCCGCGCCTCGCGATCCTGCCCGTCGGCAACGGCGCGCGCGAGATAGCGGCCGACAAGGCGGATGCCCTCCAGGGCGTAAAGGTCGATCAGCGGATGGGCGCGCCGGCTGGTGAAGGCTTCGGCGCAGTGGGCGAGCGCGTCCACGCCGGTTGCGGCGGTCACGTCGGGCGGCACCGTGATGGTAAGGTCCGGGTCCACCACCGCAAGGTCGGCCATCATGTGGCGGCTCTGCACCGCGAGCTTGTTGCGCGTGGCGGGATCGGTAACGAGGGCGCGCGTGCCGGCCTCGCTGCCCGTGCCTGATGTGGTCGGCACCTGCACGAGAGCCACCCTGCGGCCAAGCACCTTCTCCGGCCCGACCACGTCGTGGATGGATTGGCCGCTGCCCGGCAGGACAGCGACGAGCTTCGCCAGGTCCATCGCGCTGCCGCCACCGAAGCCGATGACGAGTTCCGGCTCCACCCGTTCGGCAACGGCGATAGCTGCTTCGAGGTTCGGGATGTCAGGTTCGGGTCGAACCTCGCCGAAGACCGTGACCTCGCCCGGCAGGTGCAGCTGCGCGACGCGGGCGGCGATCGGCGGGGTCGCGATGACGAGGCTGCGCTTAATGCCGCGCGCCGTCGCCCACTCGCCTACGCGGCCGGCAAGGCCCGCGCCGAACTCCAGGCTTGCTGGCCGCTGGATTTCAATGGGGCTGAGAAGACTGTTCATGCAGCTGCCTTATGGGAAGCGAGTTGCTTGGCGCGCCCGAATGCATCGGACACGCTGCGCAGGCTGGCGATGCGCTTGCTCCGAACGCCGGAGGTGGTGCCGCATTCGACAAAGGTAGGGGCGAGGGGCAGGAAGACGCTCATATGGAAGCCGGGCGTTGCCGCTCGCGGGCACGGTGCAGGATCCACGGAGAAGCCGCGCAGCTTGTTTGGGAGGCGCCGCCGGTTACGGAGCATGGCGACCGCCGAAGCGCACTGAACGGCGCGAGGCCTCACGACAGTCTTGTCGCTGCCGATCATGATCGGGCGCAAGCTGGCTGCGGTCCGAACAGGACCGAAGAGCGAGATTCTCGTGCCGCCGTTCATCGCGAACCCTGCGCGACCGCAATCGCGCCGAGCGAGAGGTGCAATCCCTCCGCCAGTTCGGCGGCCGTACGGAGCGCCTCGGGGGCGGCGCGGGCGATGAAGTCGGGCGTGGCGATCTGGCCTGGACCAACGGTCAGACTGACCCCCGCGACGGGCGTGCCCGCCGCGTTCAGTACCGGGGCGGCGACGGTGCGCAGCCCGTAGGCGTTCTCGCCGTCCGACACCGCATAGCCGCGCGCGCGAACCTCGGCGAGACGGTCGAGCAGGGCATCGAGATGCGTCAGCGTGCGCTCGGAAAGCTTCACGCGCTCCACGCCCTCAAGCTGGGCAACCTGCTCCTCCCGCGGGAGCCAGGCCAGGATGGCCTGCCCAAGCGCGGTGGCATAGGCACCGATGCGGGTGCCCGGACGGCGTACGAGGCCGTTGCGCTCCATGCCGGTCTCGACGCGCGCGAGGTAGACGACCTGCCCGCGATCAAGGATGCCCAAGGACGCAGCATCCGCAATCCCCGGCACGTGTTCCCGCAGGAGCGGCGTCGCGTGGCCGGCCAGGTCGCCGGAGGAGAGCGCCGCGAACCCCAGCTCAAGGCATTTCAGCGTGAGGCGGAAGCGCCGGCGATCAGTCGTCCCACTCAGGTATCCGAGGCCGACGAGGGTGTGGACGAGCCGGAAGGAGGTGCCACGGTCCAGCCCCGAGCGGAGCGCCACCTCCGCCACCGTCAGCTCCGGCAGGTCGCTCCCGAAAGCCTTGAGGACGGCGAAGGCCTTCGCGACCGACTGCACCTGGTTCTTCGGGTTCTCCGAAGCCCGATTCCTTGAACCGTTCAGGCCGGAAGCGTGCTCGCCCAAGCCGTCCTCCATTTTCTTCGCCGCATTCTCGCGTCAGTCATTTGATCGGAATGCGTGCGTTTGTTCGAATTATTCTGCCGGTCTAAAGGGCTGGCGAAGCCGGTGTCAACAAGTGACTGGCCACCCCTGAGGAGCGGCGACCATGACGGCCGATAAAACCCGAAAGCGACACGCGGTGGTGACGGGTACGAGCTCCGGCATCGGCGCCTCCATTGCCGATCGGCTTCTGCGCGAGGGCTGGCATGTCACGGGGCTCAGCCGCACCGACCCGGGTGGCCGTCCGGACGCCTTCACGCATCGCGCGGTGAATCTGCTGGATGCCGAAGCCCTGCGTGCCGCGGTGGTGGGGCTCCGCCCGGCCGCGCTGGTCCATGCCGCCGGGCTGATGAGGACGGCGCCGCTCGGCTCCCTCGATCCGGCGGCAGGGGCGGAGATGTGGCGGCTGCACGTGGACGTGGCCTCGCGGCTTGCGGACGCGATCGTGCCGGAGATGGAGGACGGGGGGCGCGTCGTGCTGATCGGCAGCCGGACCGCGGCCGGCGCCGCTGGCCGCAGCCAGTATGCCGCCACTAAGGCCGCCCTGGTCGGGATGGCCAGGTCCTGGGCAGCGGAGCTTGCCCCGCGCGGCATTACCGTGAACGTGGTCGCTCCGGCGGCGACCGACACGCCCATGCTTCGCGACCCTGGCCGGGCCGGCGTGTCGCCACGCCTACCGCCGATCGGTCGGCTGATCGACCCGGCGGAGGTGGCGGCCCTCACCGCCTTTCTCCTCGGCCCGGAGGCGGGCGCCATCACCGGGCAGCAGATCGTGATCTGCGGTGGGAGCTCCCTCTGACAACAGCGCCCTCTTTCGCCCGACGGACGCCGTCGGCCATGCTGCGGCCCCGCTCACGTTCCCGGTTCGGGTGCGGAAAGCGTCGGCAGGAAGGAACGCCCGATGGAATTGCAGCTCTCCGGCAAACGTGCCCTCGTGACAGGAGCATCGAAAGGCATCGGCAAGGCGATCGCGCGTGGGCTTGCCTCTGAGGGTTGCATACTCACCCTCGTCTCGCGCGATGAGGCGGCCCTGCGCCGCGCGGCGGAGGAGATCGTGGCCGAGGGCGGCTCCGCGCCGCGCGTGATCCCGGCGGACCTCTCCCGCCAGGCGGAGGTGGAGAGGGTGGCATCGCGAGCCGGCGCGCTCGACATCCTCGTGAACAACGCCGGCGCCATCCCGGCCGGCGGCCTGCTGGAGGTGGACGACGCCGCCTGGCGGGCGGCCTGGGACCTCAAGGTCTTCGGCACGATCGGTCTCAGCCGCGCCTTCTATCCCGTGCTGAAGGCCAGCCGCGGGGTGATCATCAACATCATCGGCGCGGCGGGGGAGCGGATGAATCCCGACTACATCGCCGGCAGCAGCGGCAACGCGGCGCTGATGGCCTTTACCCGCAGTCTGGCGATCGGCGCTGCGAAGGACGGGATCCGCGTGATGGGCATCAATCCCGGGCCCGTCGCCACCGAACGGAACGAGGTGCTGCTCCGCGCCCGCGCGACGAAGGAATTGGGCGACGCAGGGCGCTGGCGCGAGTTCCAGTCCACCATGCCTTTCGGTCGCGCCGCCACGGTGGAGGAGATCGCGGCCGCCGCGACCTTCCTCGCCTCATCCCGCTCCGGCTACACGAGCGGCAGCATCCTGACGATCAACGGCGCGCCGCCATGAGGGCGCCGCCAGGCTGGACCGGTGCTCACTCCTCCTCCAGCATTCCGCAGCTCGGCAGTGCTGCGACCCGCTCGAACGCTGCGGCAAGGTCGAGCAGCCGGGCCTCCTGGAAGTAGCCCGCGGCGAACTGCACCGAGAGCGGAAGGCCGCCACTCGAGAGACCTGCCATCATCGCCAGGGCCGGATGGCCTGTGACGTTGAAGGGCGTACGCGCCTGCCGGGGATAGGTGCGGGCCACCTCCGCCGCGTCCTCAATCCGCGCGGGCGGGTCCATGGAGCTGGCAGTCAGCAGCACGTCCACCTCGTCAAGCGCCTGCTCCACCCGCTCGATCATCCAGCCGCGCGCCCGTTGCGCCTGGATGTAGTCGTCGGCTGTCAGGAACGCTCCGGTAAGCAGGGATGAGCGGGTAAGCTGCGCGTAGTCACCCGGGCGGTCACGCAGCCAGGGGGCGTGGATGGCGTAGGCCTCGGCGTGAAGGATGGCCCGGTTCACCGCCGCGAAGTCGTTGAGCGAGGGCAGCGTGACGTCCCGTACGATCGCGCCTTCCGCGGATAGGAGTGCGGCTGCTCGCTCGAGTGCGGCGGCGACCTCGGGATCGGCTGGCATGTCGGTCTCGTGGAAATGGCGAACGAAGCCGACGCGGAGCCCCGCAATGCCGGCGCCGGTCGCACGCAGCAGCGGAGCCGGCACGCTGCCCGGGTCCAGCGCGTCATGGCCGGCGATGGCCTGCAGGAGCAGCGCCGCGTCCTCCGCGCGGCGGGCCATCGGGCCGACATGGTCCAGCGTGAAGGCGAGGGGAAAGACGCCGCGGCGCGACACGAGGCCATAGGTCGGCTTCAGCCCGACGATGCCGCACTGGCTGGCAGGGTTCCGGACCGAGCCCCCCGTATCCGTTCCGAGCGCAAGCGGGAAGAGCCCTGCCGCAAGCCCCGCGCCCGAGCCGGAGGAGGAGCCGCCGGGATGGTGATCCGTATTCCAGGGATTTCGCGCAGGTGGGAAGGGGAGGTCGAAGGCGGGGCCGCCAAGCGCGAACTCGTGCGTGGAGAGCTTGCCGATGATGATTGCGCCCGCCGCCCTCAGCCGCGCGACAACGGTGGCATCCGTGGCGGCCACATTGCCGAGCAGGATGCGCGAATGGCAGGTCGTTGGCAGCCCCGCGACATCGATGATGTCCTTTATGCCGACGGGGATACCGTGCAGCGGGCCCCGCGCGCGGCCGCGTGCGATCTCGGCCCCCGCCGCCTCGGCGGCCAGCATGGCGGCCTCGGCATCGACCTGGATGAAGGCGTGCACGCGCTGATCCAGGCGCTCGATACGGTCCAGCAGATGGCGCAGCAGGCGTGGCGGCGTGAGCGTGCCCTCGCGATAGGCGGCGCCGATCTCGGTGACACCGAGGCTGTGAAGGGGTTTCATCGGCGCGGGCCCGGGCACATTGGCGGGAAGGGTTCGGCCGCAGGGTCGCGCAACTGCGGCAGGTTGGCGCGGATGGTCTCGGCGCGATTGGAGGCCGCAACGACGTCGTCGCGGTGGGCCGCGAGCGCCTTCTCCAGTCCGAGCGACCGTGCCAGAGCCTCAGTGAGAGATACTTCCATGCGGTTGGCCTTGTGCAGGGTGGGCGCGCCCATCGTGCCAGCCATCGTGGCGCGAGGGTAGCGCCCTGCGGGCTCGCTCAGCCAAGCCGCAGGACGTCGCCTCGCCGTCGCCTCGCCGGCCAAGCGCACGTGGCCGCCGGCACGGCAAGCACGGTCCTAACGGCCCTGGAAGACCGCCTTGCGCTTCTCCGCGAAGGCGCGCTGCGCCTCGCGCGTGTCCTCGGTGCGGGCGAGCGCCACGGTCTGGCTCTGCTCGTAGCGGTAACCATCCCGCAGCGGCATCTCCTCCGTCATGCTGAAGGAGCGCTTGGCGGCCTGGACAGCGAGCGGCGCCTTGGAGGCGATCTGGCGCGCGATGGCCGTCGCCTCCTCCAGCAGCCGCTCGCGCGGGACGCAGAGGGAGGCGGCGTTCATGCGCAGCAGCTCCGGCCCCGTGACGCGCTTTGCGGTCAGAATCATCAGCCGTGCGTCCGACTGCCCGAAGAAGCGCATGACGTGCCGCACGCCGCCAGCCAGGCCGACATCCACCTCGGTCATGGCCAGGAAGCTCTCCTCCGCCACCACCAGGATATCGCAGCACAGTGCGAGCACGCACCCGGCGCCGATGGCCGCGCCGTTCACGGCGGCCACGACGGGCTTGCTGCATTCCATCACGGCATCGAAGGAGGCACGGACAAGGCGGTTGTGGCGAGGATAGGCGCCGGGCTCCTCCGCGAGGTTCGGGCGCTCCCTCAGGTCCGCGCCGGCGGAA
The DNA here is from genome assembly GCF_000711725.1 of Roseomonas aerilata DSM 19363. Classification (GTDB taxonomy): domain Bacteria; phylum Pseudomonadota; class Alphaproteobacteria; order Acetobacterales; family Acetobacteraceae; genus Roseomonas; species Roseomonas aerilata. The sequence goes on from NZ_JONP01000001.1 coordinate 460,434, forward strand.
AAGGCGCGGCCCTCGCCGGTGAGGACGACCGCGCGCACCTCCGCCGTGTCGTGCAGCACGTCGAAGACGCGGACGATTTCTTCCCGGAAGCGCCGATCCTGCGCGTTCACCGGGGGGGCGGTGATGGTGACGGTGGCGACGTGCTCGTCCAGTTCGACGCGGAAGCGTTCCAGCCCTTCCAGTCCAGGGATCATGGCGTCTTCTCCCTCTTCCTGCCGACTAGCGCGCGGTAGCGGCGAGCTGGGCGGGCGGCAGAGGGGCAAGCCCTTCCGCCGGCGCCTGCAGCGGCGGCGCGATACCGTCCGGAAGCGGGATCTCATGGGCGTTCAGCGTCATCGAAACCATCGTGTAGTAGCCGATGACGGCGGTCAGCTCGACCACGCCGCGCGCGCCCCAGCGCTGCTGCGCCTCCTGATAGACGGGCAGCGGCACCTGGCCGGAGAGGTGGAGATGCCGGGCGAACTCATAGACCAGCGCGTCGTCCGCCTCATCGAAGATGGGCGGCTCCCCCGCTCGAATGGCCTCGATCGCGGCAGGCGCGATGCCAGCCTCGGCGGCGGCCCGCGCATGCACCCACCACTCCACCTGGCTCGACCAGCGCCGGCCCGTCACGATGATGGCAAGCTCGTTTAGTCGCCGCGGCAGCGAGGTGCCGAAACGCAGGATCTCGCCGAGCCGCGACCAGCGATCCGCAAGGTCGGCGTTGTGGATCACCGCGCGCAGCGGGCCGATGACCTGCCCGCGCGGGCCGGCGACCACGGCATCGAAGACGCGCCGCTGCTCGGGCGACAGTTCGTCGCCGGAGGGGAGGGGAATGCGGGCCATGCGTCGGTTCCTCAGATCACGCCTTGCGCGGCAAGGCCCGCGACGGCTTCCTCGTCCATCCCCAGCTCCGCCAGCACCTCCGCCGTGTGCTGCCCCAGGGTGGGTGGCGCACGGTCGAAGCGCAACGCGGCCTCGGCAAAGCGAAGCGGGCTGACCACCTGGGGCACGGTGCCGGCGACCGGATGCGGCAGGTGCCGAAGCATCTCGCGGTGACGCAACTGCGGGTCCTCAAAGACCTCAGGGATCGAATTGATGGGCGCACAGGGCACGCCCGCGGCATCCAGCGCCGCCATCAGCGGGGCGCGCTCGAACTCGCGGAAGCGCTCCGAGAGAAGCGCGGTGAGAGCCGGGTTGTTCCGCACGCGCGCAGAGTTGGTGGCGAAGCGCTCGTCCTCCGCCCATTCTGGCCTACCGAGCGCGCCACAAAGCTTACGGAACTGCCCGTCATTCCCAACAGCGAGCACAAGCTGCCCATCAGAGCATGGAAATACGTCCTGCGGCTGGATGTTGGGATGCCGGTTGCCGCCCCGCTTCGGCGCGCGGCCGGAGAGAAGCCAGTTCATCGACTGGTTCGCGAGAAACGCCGCGGAAACGTCGAGCATCGCGAGGTCGATCGTATCGCCGGTCCCTGTCTGGTCGCGGCGCGCGATCGCGGCAAGCACGGCCACGGCCGCGTACATGCCGGTCATCAGATCCACGATCGGCACGCCCACCTTCTGCGGGCCGCCACCAGGCGCATCGTCGCGCTCGCCCGTGATGCTCATAAGGCCGCCCATGGCCTGAATGGCGAAGTCGTAGGCCGCTTGGTCGGCGCGCGGCCCGTCCTGCCCAAAGCCGGTCACGGAGCAGTAGACGAGGCGCGGGTTGATCGCCCGAAGCGAGGCCGCGTCCAGGCCGTAGCGGGCGAGGGCACCAGCCTTGAAATTCTCGATCACGATGTCCGCGCCCTCTGCGAGACGTCGGATCACGGCCTGTCCCTCCGGCTTGGCCATGTCCACCGTCACCGAGCGCTTGCCACGGTTGACGGCGAGGAAGTACCCGGCATCGCGCGTCGGCTGGCCGGCAGCATCGGCAAGGAAGGGTGGGCCCCAGCTGCGCGTATCGTCGCCAGCGCCGGGACGCTCCACCTTAATCACGTCGGCGCCGAGATCTGCAAGGATCTGCGTCGCCCAGGGCGCCGCCATGATGCGGCTGAGATCGAGCACCCGGATATGGGACAGGGGCCCCTGGCGGGCGGGGATTTCAGTCATCGACGGCCTCCGTCGCGCGCGCCGAAGGGCGAGCCGAGAATTCCGCGTGCCATCCGGCAAGCGCTGGATGCCCGTCGCGCCAGGGCAGGTCGGGGAAGCGGAAGTCGAGATAGGAGAGGGCGCAACCGATGGCGATCTGGCCAATGCAAAGGGGCGTTCCCGCGAGCGACGGCGCGTCGCGCTCCAAATGGTCAAGCGTCGCGGCCGTCTTCGCGGCGAAGCTGTCGAGCCATTCCTGCGTGCGTGCCCCGTGCGGCTTGTCGCGCTCGTTCCGCCATAAAATCAGGAGGTCCAGCAGGCCGTTGCCCAGCGCATGGCGCGTCATCGCCGTCCAACGCGCGTCTCCTGCGGGCACAAGGCGACCGCCGCCCGCGAGGTGGTCGAGGTATTCCATGATCGTCAGGCTGTCGAAGAGCACGCGGCCGTCCTCGAGCACGAGCGTTGGGATCTTGCTGAGCGGATTCTCCGGAGCCAGATCGGCGTTCAGAGTGCCCATGCGGACGACGGTGCGCACGGTCTGGATGCGGTCGGCCAGGCCTAGCTCATGGGCAGCCACCATCACCTTGCGCACGAAAGGTGAGCGCGGGGACCAGTGAAGCCTCATGGGGCGCTCCTCAATGACACGTTAGGCCAGTTCTATGGCCTTTATGGGGCGGACCTCTCGCCGCGTCCACCCGGAAACGGCGTGTTACTTCAACTTGATGTCGATGCGGACCACGTCGCCGCGATAGATCCCATCAGCCACGAGCACGAGCGTGCCGTGCTGGTCCACCGCAGCGCGATGAACATGCGCGACCGGCGCGTTCAGCGGTAGGTGAAGGGCTTTCGCGCTCTCCACATCGGCCACGCCGATCGTCAGGGTCTGCCGCGCATCGGCAATCTGCACGCCCTTCAGTCCGGCCACGAGCCGCAGCGCCGTCTTGCTGCCGAGGTCCTCCGCACTGACAAGCGCGGAGAGGCGGGTGTCGAGATAGACGTCCGCCAGAAGGAAGGGCTGTCCATCGCGCCAGTGTCGGCGACGGATGTGGCGGTAGAGCGGTGCGGCTTCGCCGATGCTGTCCGGAATGGCGCCGCCCGGGATGTCCGTCGTGTCGGAGAGGATCTCGATCTCCGCGCCCTCCCTGGAGCGCAACAGCCCGTTCCAGTCGGCCTCCACATCGCACCAGAGCCGTTCGACCGGTGCCTTGCGCACGAAGGTGCCCTTGGCGCGGAACCGCTCGATCAGGCCATCTCGTTCAAGCTCGTCGAGCGCCTGCCGGATGGTGGCACGGGCAACGCTGCACTCGGCCGCCAGCTCGTCCACCGTCGGGATCTGTTGCCCCAGCTTCCAGGATCCCTGCTCGACGCGCCGGCGGAACAGCGTCGCGAGCTGGATGTAGCGCGGCACGGCACTGCGGCTGAAGTCCACCTTTCCCTGCGACGCGTTCATGGCGCTTCCTCCCGGACGCAGGGGACGGGCACGGGCTCAGGCAGCGGCATTGAAGAAGGTCTCGCCCGTGCGGAAAGCACCGATGTCGCGCAGCATGCGCGCGATGATCGCCGCCCGTGTTTCATCCGTCAGAGAGGCGTAGTGCGGTGCAAGCACCGCGTTCTCGAGCGCGACGAAGCGGGAGTCCAGCGCGGGCTCGCTGGCGAACACGTCCAGGCCGGCCCCTGCAATCGTGCGGCCCTCCAGCGCGGCCAGCAGCGCGGCTTCGTCCACCACGGACCCGCGCGCTATGTTGACGAGGATGCCGCGCGGGCCGAGCGCCGCCAGGACCGCGGCGTCGACCATGTGCCGCGTCTCCTCGCCCCCCGGGCTCGCCAGGATCAGCACGTCCGAGCGCGCGGCCAGCCCGACGATATCGGCAACATAGGGCCAGGGTGCCTCCGGTTTCGGCCGCGGGCCGGTCCATGCCACGTCCATGCCGATACCGCCGGCGCGGCGCGCGATCGCAGTGCCAATCCGCCCGAGCGCGACGATGCCCGCAGCCTTGCCATGCAGTCCGATGCTCGGTGACATGCGTTCGCGCGACCAGCGGCCGGCCCGCACGAAGCGATCGGCCTCGGCGATACGGCGCGATGCGGCGTACATGAGACCGATGGCGAAATCGGCTACGTCTTCCGTCAGCTCGTCCGGCGTGTGGCAGACCGCGATTCCCTTGCTGCGTGCAGCAGAGAGATCGATCTTGTCCAGGCCCACACCCATGGACGCGATAAGACGCAGCGAGGGAAAGGCCGACATCGTCGCGGCATCGGCACCGCTCATGCCGGAGGTGACGGCGATACGAGCGCTGGGTGCCGCATTGCTGTCTCGCTCTACGAGAGAGTAGTCCTCAGCCAGGGCGTCGCGTAGATCCTTAGGGACAGTCGTGAGCAGGAGCAGGGGTTCCCGGTTCATCGCATATGCTCCGCTTCATCGCGTTCCCGGCCGAGCTCCGCCATGATCGCGGGCATGCGGTCGGTCGCGGCCTGGCTGAGATCGCCATAGAGGCTGTTGCCGTGGGCGTCGATCCCTACGGTGACCGGACCCAGCGCCTCGACGCGCAACGTGACGAGGCGATAGTGGGAAACGAGGTCGTTCCAGTGGACGGAGACGACCTCCCGAATGGCGTCCGAGAGCAGCGGCGCGCCGCCGCCAACGAAGGAGAAGTAGACGCAGCCAACCTCCCGCATCGCGTTCACACAGGCCGCGTCCAGCCCCCCCTTGCCACCGACAGCGGTGAGTCCGAAACCGCGGATGAGCCCGGGCATCAGCGCGTTGAAACGCGTGCTCGTCGTCGGATTCATGTAAAGCACCTCGAAGCCTCCCCCGGGTGCCTCGCGCGAGTAGCTACCGAGATGAAACAGGCCGACGCCGTCCAGCGGACGCGGCAGCTCGCGCCGCCCCTCCACGCACTCGGCCAGGCGCTGGCAAGTTGGCAGGCCCGCCGTGATGACGAGCTCGCCGTCCAGCAGCACCATGTCACCCGCGTGCAAGGAGAGCGCGTCCTCGCGCGAGAGCGGCATCCGCACCCGCCGGATCTCCTCCATGCCGGGCGCGCTCACTCGATCCGCTCCAGCCGCCCATCCTCGTAGAGCTTGGCGCGAGTACGGCGATTGATCCAGCAGTTGAAGGCAACGGCGACGGGCGTGAAGCCGTGGCCGGCACAGTAATCGATGTGCACGCCGAGCGCCGTCGTGTCGCCGCCTGTCCCCATCGGGCCAAAGCCGGTGGCGTTCACGGCCTTTAGCAGGCGCTCCTCCATGGCGGCGAGGATCGGTTCCGGGTTGACGGTGCCGTAGGGCCGCAGCGTCGCCTTCGCCGCCATCTTCGCGCAGTGGTCGAAGGACCCGCCGATGCCGACGCCGATATTCACGGGCGGGCAGTGCTGCGATCCGGCCTTGAGAACGCACTCCATGACGTAGCGCTCAATCTGCTCGAGCGAGGGGAAGGTGAAGATCTCGAGCGCCGCCCAACGGCCGGAGCCGAGCGCCTTCGGCTGGCAGATGATGTCCACGTGGTCCGCGCCGTCTGCGATGTCCCAGGTCACCAGCGGCATGTCCTTACCCTGATAGCCGCGCTCGTTGGTCAGCGGGTTGGTCACGTGCTTCAGCAGCGGCGGATTGGTCGTGGCGACCAGTTCCTCGAAGCCGTCCACGATCGCGCGGCGGATGTCGCCTTCGAGCCGGACCCCGGTGCCGATGGCGATCGTATAGGTGGGAACTCCCGAATCCGAGCAGACGAGCCGGTCCTGCGTCTCCGCCATCTCGGCGCTGCGCAGGAGGATGCCGAGGGTGCGCTGCGCCACCACGTTCGTCTCGGCCTCGCGCGCGCGGCGCAGCGCCTCGAGCGTGTCGTCCGGCACCTTGCGGAGCGACCACTCGTAGAGCTGCGCCGTGCTCCGTTTCATCATTTCATAGGTGATGGGCAAGTCGGTGCTTCCGGAAAGAGGCCAAGCCCCGCTTCAATCGTCGAAGAAGGGCGTTTCCTCCGCTGGGTCGCCGCGGAGGCGGATGTCGAAACGAAATACGCGCAACCCACCCTCCTCGCCGGCCAGCTTCGCGACGATATGCGCGCGTCGGCTTTCCGGTACGAGGTTCAGCACGGGGTCGGCCGCGTTCTCGGCGGGAAAGTCCGGAAAGAACAGCGTGGCCAGCACACGGCGCATCAGCCCGGCGCCCATGATGGTCAGGTTGACGTGCGGCGCGCGGTGCCCGGCAGGATCGTCGTAGCCACCGGGCATAAGGGTGCGGAACTCGAAGGCGCCCGCCTCATCCGTCCAGGTACGGCCCCAGCCGAGGAAATCGGGATCGGCGAGGTGCCGCTCCGGGTCCAGCGGATGGTTGAAGCGGCCTCCGGCATCGGCCTGCCAGGCCTCGAGGATGGCATTGAGGCAGGGCACGCCGCCCTCCCGCGTGACCTGCCCGTGCAGGAGGATCGTCTCGCCCCGCGTGCTCGGCGGCGCCTCCGTGTTCACGCGGGTGAGGTCGTTGTCGCCCTCGTTGAAGAAGGTGCGGGGAAAGAAGGGCCCTATCGTGTGCTGCGAGCTGGGCAGGAGGGTCTCGGTCATCACGGCGCCTCCGGCGTCGCGTGGCGCCCGCGCAGGACGATATCGTGCGTGAAAGCGATCCAGCCGTCCCCAACCTCCGCCGGGTGCGTCTGGCGCGCGATCAGCCGGCCACGCGCAGCGGGGTCGGGCAGGGAGTTGAGGATACGATCCCACTCGTTCATCGGATCGCCGGGGAAATACATCTGGGTCACCAGCCGCGACAGCGAGGAGGGACCGAGCACGGAGAAATGCACGTGCGGCGGCCGCCACCAGGTGTCCTTCACCGGCACCGGATAGGCCCCGGGCTTGATCGTGAAGAAGGCGTATCGCCCCTCCTCGTCGGTCCGCACGCGGCCCTTGCCGATGAAGTTAGGGTCGAGCGGTGCGTCGCGCTGGTCGATGGGGTGAAAGTAGCGGCCCGCGGCGTTCGCCTGCCAGAGTTCCACTACCGCCCCGCGCACGGGCTTTCCGTCCTCGTCGAGGATGCGGCCGGACATGTACGTGAGCTGACCCATGGCGATCCGACCGGGCGCGAGAACGGCTAGGTTGCTCTCGTCACAAGGCAGCTTGCGCCACAGATCCATGGGGCCGGTCACTTCTGTCCGCGTCACCGGGCGGCGCAGCAAGGGCTGGGCCGGGGTATGCGTCCAGGTATTCGGGTAGCCCGGCACCGGCACCTCTGGCTCGATCCCCGGCGGGAAGGGATCGAAGCGGTTCGGCGGCAGGTCCAGCGGAAGATTGGTGTCCACGCCCTGCCTCAATCGTCCGGGCGGAAACCGGAGGCGGCCACGATCGGCCCCCAGACCTCGATCTCGCGCGCGATGCGTTCCTGGAAGGCAGCCGGTTCCATCACCTGCGGCATGATGTCGATGCGCGTCAGTGCTTCCTTGATCTCGGACGTCGCGGCGGCGGTGACGATCGCCTCGTGCAGCGCCGAGATGGTAGCGGACGAGGCACCCGCGGGAAGCATGGCGCCGTACCACTCCTCATGCGTCAGGTCCGGGAAACCGGACTCCGCGAAGGTGGGAACATCGCCCAGGCGCGGCAGGCGCTGGGGCGAGGAGATGGCGAGGAGCCGCGCCTCGCCGGCGCGATGGAACGCGGTCAGCTCGCCGAGCGGCAGGATCACCGCCTGCACCGTTCCCGCCAGCAGGTCCGCCGCGGCCGGGGCGGAGCCGCGATAAGGAATGTGGTTCATCGAAAGCCCGGCCATCCGGCCAAGCTCCGTGCCGATGAAATGCGGCATGGAACCGGGTACGGGCGAAGCCCAGTCCACGGTGGGCCGCGTTTTGCCCCAGGCCACGAACTCGGCGACGCTCTTCGCCGGGTGCCGCGCCGCGAGCGCAAGGCCGAAGGGAAAGATGCAGAGCGGCGAAACCGGGCTGAAATCCTTCAGCGGATCGTAGCGCAGCCGCCGCGCATAGAGGTGCGGGTAGATGGTCAGCATGGAGGCCGGCGTTACGACGAAGGCCGAGCCATCGGCCGGCAGCGGCTTCAGCACGTCGAGCGCGAGGCGGCCGCCGGCACCGGGGCGGTTGTCCACCACCATCTGCCCGCCACCGGTGGCGCGCAGCCGCTCCACGTAGAGCCGCGTGACGCTGTCAGCCGTGCCGCCCGGCGGGAAGCCGACGATGGCGCGACCTGTCCGGGCGTTCTGGGCCAGCACCGGGCGTGTGGCCAGTGCCACCCCGCCGAAGGCGGCGAGCGCCGCGCGCCGTCCGATCTCTCCGTGCATCGCCTTGTTCTTCCTCCCGTTCGACGCTGTTAAGTCCTTCGGCGACCTGGGCCTGCCTCTGCGGCTTCTGACCCTATCATTCCCACGATAGGCTGGCAGTTGCAGGGGCTAAGTGTCAATAGGATGACCTTTTGACAGTATATGTTCCGTCTGGCACGGTTCGCCCCAATCAGGTGGGGGAGCGATCCATGCGGCGCCGTGCCGCCTTGCAGCTTGCCGCCGGGCTCCCGGCGTTGTTTTTCCAGGGAGAGGCGGAAGCGATGGCAGCTCACACGAAGCTGGACCTCCCCGCGGGCGTGCTGGAGGTGTTGGACGAAGGGCAGGGGCCTGCGATCGTTCTGTTGCCCTCTCTCGGCCGAGGCGCAGAGGATTTCGATGTCCTCGCGCCGATGCTCGCTGAGGCGGGGTTCCGCGTGCTTCGGCCCGAGCCGCGGGGCATTGGCGGTTCGGCGCCGCTTCGCGCAGGCGCAACGCTGCACAACATGGCGACCGACATTGCCGCGGCCATCGAGGCCGTCGGCGCGGCGCCCGCGCTCGTCGTCGGTCACGCGGCCGGCAACTGGGTCGCGCGCGTGCTGGCGCATGATCGGCCGGAGCTCGTCCGTGCCGTCGGGATGCTGGCCGCGGTCACCGGCACGGAGATCGATCCGGAGATCCGCCGCTCCATCACGGCGAGCTTCACGCTCTCGCTCTCCGACGAGGAGCGGCTCGGCCACCTGCAACGTGCGTACTTCGCACGGGGCAACGACGCCCGCGTCTGGCTGCCGGGCTGGCACCCCGAGGTTTCCATCGCACAGCGCGCTGCCAGCGCCGCTACCACGGACAAGGCTTGGCTCCGCGCGGCCGAGCGGCACCCGCTGCTCTACGTCGCGGCGGCGGATGACGCCATCGCCGCCCCGCCTTCCGAGGCCGAGCTGCGGGACGTACTGGGCCCACGTGTCACGCGCGTGGTGGTGGAGCGCGCGGGGCACGCCCTTGTGCCCGAGCAGCCGCGCGCCGTCGCCGATGCTCTCATCGCTTTCGCCCGGAGCCTGCCATGAACCGCCGCACCATTCTCGGCGCCACATTCGCCGCCGCGCCGCTGCTCCGCTCCGCGCCCGCCTGGGCCGAGTTCCCCGGGCGCGCGCCGCGGCTCATCGTGCCTTATCCGCCCGGCGGCATCACCGACCTCGTCGCCCGCAAGGTCGCGGACGGGCTTGGCGCCCTCTGGGAACGCGGCGTGGTCGTGGACAATCGCCCCGGCGCCGGCGGCAACATGGCCGCGGCCATGGCGGCGCGTGCGGCACCCGACGGGAACACGCTCTATATCGGCTTTGCCGGCACGCATGCGATGAATGTCAGCCTCTACCGGAAGCTGGACTACGATCCAGTAGCGGATTTTACACCGATCTCGCTGCTCATCGAATCCCCACTGGCGCTGACGCTGCATCCCTCCGTGCCCGCGACGAACCTTGCGGAGCTGACCGCCTATGCCCGCGCCAATCCGGGGAAGCTTGCCTTCGGCTCTTCGGGCAACGGCGGCGCCTCGCACCGGGCTTTGGAGATCTACAAGTCGCTCGCGGGGGTAGACATCCTCCATGTGCCTTATCGCGGCGCGGCGCAGTCGAACACGGACCTTCTCGGCGGCAAGATCCAGGGGATGTTCGACACGCTGATCACGGCCGCGCCGAACATCCGCGCGGGCGGGGTGCGCGCCCTGGCCGTCACCGGCCGCAGCCGTGCCGCGCTGTTGCCGGAACTTCCGACGATGGAGGAGGCGGGACTGCCGGGCTGCGTGTTCCTTACCTGGCTCGGCCTGCTGACCCCGGCCGGGCTCGCGCCGGAGCTGCGAGACCGCCTGAACCGCGATACCCGCACGCTGCTTGCGGGGGAGGGGATGCGGCGGTGGTGCGCGGAGAACGGGCTGGAGCCAGCGCCGTCTTCGCCGGAAGAGTTCGCGGCCTACATGGCCGAGGAGACCCGCCGCTTCGCCGCCTTCGTGCGCGAGACCGGCATGAGTGTGGAATAAGGACGCCGCATGGATCAGATCTCGCTTAACGCCAACGGCCTCCGCTTCCGCTGCCGGCTGGATGGGCCGGAAGGCGCACCCTGGCTCGTTTTCAGCAACTCGCTCCTGACCGACCTCTCCCTTTGGGACGCGCAGGTCGATGCACTCTCCGGAAGGTTCCGCATTCTCCGCTACGACCAGCGCGGGCACGGCGGCACCGAGGTGCCGGAGGGACCGGCGAATTTCGATCAGCTGGCTTCCGACGCGGAAGCCCTGATGGCGCAGGTCGGCGCCGAGCGCGCGACCTTCGTCGGCGTGTCGATGGGTGCTGCGACCGGTCTGCTGCTCGCTTCCCGCGCACCCGACCGGGTGGCGGCGCTGATCGCCTCGGATGGGCAGGCCGGCACCGCGCCGGGCGGCGCCGAGGCTTGGCAGGAGCGCATCGACGCGGTCGCGAAGGGAGGAATGGAGGCGATCGTGGAGCCGACGTTGCGGCGCTGGTTCTCGCCAGCCTCCCTCGACGCCGGAAATCCCGCAATCCCGCGGGTGAGGGAGATGATCAGCCGAACGCCGCAGGGCGGCTTCGTCGCCTGCGCGCGCGCACTCCAATCCTACGATCTGCGCGCCGCACTGCCGCAACTCGCGCAGCCTGTCCTGCTGGTTGCGGGCGCCATGGACGGCGCCATGCCGCAGACCATGCGTCGCATGGCGGAGGAAATCCCGAAGGCCCGCTTCGTAGAGATTCTCGATGCCGGTCACCTGCCCTGCATCGAGCGGCCCGAGGCTTTCAACGAGGCAGTCCTCGGCTTCCTCGCGGAACGGACCAGCGGCTGAGAGCAGAGGCAGGGGGTCAAGCCCGCACGTCCTCTTCCCAGCCCTTCAAGTCGCCAATAGCGATGTCGCCGGCGAGCGGTGCTTACCCATCGGCTGCGGGCAGGAGTACGGTCGCGTCGGTGATCAGCAGGGTGGTGCCCTCCGGCGGAGGAGGCGGCTGCATGCCGCCTAAGCTCCGGTCGGGACGGCCTGGTTCAGGGCGCGTACGTCCTCGCGGCGCTGGAGCCACCAAGCGTAAGGACGCGGCAGCAACTCGTGCGGCTTCGCCACCCCAAGGGCGGCCGCTGCGTGGACCGGCCAGTTCGGGTTCCACATCATCTCCCGGGCCAGGGCGACGATGTCGCACTGACCTGCTTGCAGATAACCTTCTGCCTGATGCGCGTCGGTGATCAGGCCGACCGCCATGGTGGGGATGCTCGTTTCCCGCTTGATGCGCTCGGCGAAGGGCACGTGGTAGCCGGGCACGCGGGGCACGAGGTGCAGGGTCAGCGGCCCCTCGATGCCGCCGGAGGAGCAGTCGAGCACGTCCACGCCGCGCGACTTCAACTCGGCGGCCAACACCACGGTGTCGTCCATCGCCCAGCCCCCGCCATCGACGCAGGAGACGCGGAAGAAGAGCGGTAGTTCCTGTGGCCACGCTGCCCGCACCGCCTCGATCAATTCGAGCCCGAAGCGTATCCGGCCCTGGCGGTCGCCGCCATAGCCGTCCTTCCGCTGGTTCGTCGCCGGGGAGAGGAACTGCTGGATGATGTAACCATGCGCGCCGTGGATCTCGCAGATCTCGAAGCCCGCATCGAGGGTGCGCTTCGTCGCTTCGACGTGCAGGCGGATCACCTCGTGGATGTCATCAACATCCATCTCCTTCGGCACCAGTGCACCTTCGCGGAAGGGGATCGGGCTAGGGGCAAGGCCCGACCAGGGCGCACGGCCGTTCTCCGCATCCTCCTCGCTGAGGGGCGCGAAGCCATCCCAGGGTGCCCGCGTGGCCACCTTGCGCCCGGCATGGCCAAGCTGCATGGCTGGTGCGGCGCCAGGCCTTCGCCTGCTCGTCCGTATAGATCCCGGGGCAGTCGTAGGTCTTGCGGCTGCGCTGGGAAACCGAGGTCTCCTCACAGAAGACGATGCCCGCGCCGCCCATGGCGAACTTACCGAGGTGGACCAGGTGCCAGTCTGTGGGGGCGGCATCGACCGCCGAGTACTGCGACATTGGCGAGACGGCGATGCGGTTGCGGATCGTCAGCCCGCGGATCGTCATGGGCGTGAAGAGGAGCGGGGAAGGGCCTGGTTCGGTCATGATCGTCGCGTCCATGGAATTGCTTTTTGTTGGGGGCCAGCGCGGCCGTCACAGCGCGGCCAGGTGACGGAGGATGCCGGTGCGCAGCGCATCCACGTGCCGTGTCATCGCCGATCGCGCCGCTTCAGGATCTGCCCCGGCAAGCGCGTCAATGATGGCCTCGTACTGTGCGCAGACATCTTCCAGCCGCTCCGCCGGACGAGGTGTCGCGAAGAGCAGCATGCGCCGGCGCAGGTCCTCCAGCAGGCGGGCGAGGGTGGCGTTGGTCGTCGCCGCGGCAATGGCCCGGTGCAATGCGAGGTCGATCGCGAGCCGGTCTTGCTGCTGCGCCGGAGAGGGCCGAGAGGAGGCGAGCAAGGATGCGATGCGGGCGCGCAGCCCGCGCAGCAGCCCCTGATCGACGCGGCCCGCCGCCTGCACCGCAGCCTCTCCCTCCAACAGCCGGCGAAGCTGCTGGATCTCCAGAAATTCCCCCACCGTGATCCGCCGAACGCCGAGCACGCCGCCGGGCAACCGTTCAAGTAGGCCTTCGCCCTCCAGCCGTCGGAGCGCCTCGCGTAGCGGCGTGCGCGAGATGTCGAGTTCAGCGGCAAGGTTGCGTTCGGAAACGGGCGCGTCGTGGGGCAGGCGGTGCGTCAGCAGCATCTCGTGAAGGTGCGCGTAGGCACCGTCTGCCATGCTGCCCTCGGGCAGGAGCACCCGGCCTAGACCTTCAGCTCCCCCCATACCGTTCCTCTCGCATGCGCAAGCCGCATGCTCCATGAGTGGTATAACCTTGGTATACCACTCCTGCAAAGCGGCTTTCCGATCGTCATTAGGCGACGGCGCGAGAAGTGGCGGGACTGGCCTCCAGCTTTGAGCGGAGGTGACCTTTGCTTATAGGCGCGGCATGCGAAGGTTAAGCGTAGCCCTGATCCGATGTGGAACGTGATGCGGACCTGCGGCAGGGGCAGCTTCCCCCTACCTCCACCCAAACGAAGTGCAGAGTAGTAGTCGATCAGCAATATGCCGGTCGTCGCCTAGTCTGTGTGCCTCACTGAACGAGCGGCTTTCGCCGACTGAGCTCCGGCTTGCGCTAATCAACGGGAATATCGTTGTCTCGTCAACGGCGCTCGGTATCCTCATCTGGTGTGGTGGGGTCGACAGCGTCCGCTAACTCTTCATTCTTCGCGTCCTCTGGTGGCACACCACAGTGCCGACCGAGATAACCGCCGAGGCGGACATTGAGGCAGTGTTCGTCAATCATGCGGCTTCAACGCCACTCGGGCCGCAACGTCGCAGGTGTTTCCGCACTCGCAACACCCGCCGGGAAATCAGACCCGACCAGTCCACCGCCTGGAACCATTCTGGCTGGTTAAGGCCTGTTCGGCGTCACGCTCGAACATGTTGCTTCCCACTTGCGGGATGATGTGGCGATGGGTCTGCCGCACTGCCAGTCCCACCTCTCGCCAAGGCGGCGATGCCTCGGCGGCGCGCTCGCCCACGACGATCGTAACGCCCGAAAGGAGGCGGATGCTGCGCGGGAGACGGTCCAAGCCTGAGTCGGGGTTGCGCTTCCGCCCCGATCCGTCGGGACGGAAGCCCGGGCGACCGCGGAGCCTACTCGGCCGTAATCCCGGCGTCCTTCACCACCGCCGCCCAGCGCGGGATAGCGACAGCTACCCGTTCCCGCAGCCCGTCCGACGTGCCGCCCACGATCTCGTAGCCTTGCGAAACGAGGGAGCGAAGCGCATCCGGATTCTTCAGCACGGCATTCGCGGCCTCGTTCAGCTGTACCAGCATTTCCGGCGGCGTTCCGGTCGGGGCGAAGAGCCCGTACCAGTCGCGCATCACCACGCCCGTCACGCCCTGCTCGGCCAGCGTCGGGATACTCGGCAGATAGGGCAGGCGCGTCTCAGAGGTAACGGCGACGACCCGCACCCGCTCGTCCCGCGCCAGCTCCACTGCCTGCGGCGTGTGGATGAACATGGTGGCAACATGGCCCGCCAGGATGTCGGTGATGGCACCGGCGAGGCCGCGATAGGGCACATGCGTGAGGTCCACGCCCGCCCGCCGCTTGAACAGCTCCATCGCCAGGTGATGCGGCGTGCCCACGCCCGGCGAGGCATAGTTGAGCGCGCCCGGGCGCGCCTTGGCGCGCGAGAGAAGTTCCGCGAGGCTTGTGCCGCCCACCGTCGCGTTGAGGGCGAGCGTTCCCTCCGTCTCCATCAGCGTCGCGATCGGCGCGAAGCTACCGACGGGGTCGTAGGGAAGGCGGCGGAAGAGGCTGACGTTCATCGCGAGCGTCGTCGCCTGCACGAGAAGCGTGTTGCCGTCCGGCACCGCGCGGGCGACCGCCTCCGTGCCGATGTTGCCGGAAGCTCCTGGCCGGTTCTCCACCACGACGGGCCGGCCGAGGCGGCGCGACATCCCGTCGCCCACGGCCCGCGCGATGATGTCGGGCGGTGCGCCCGGCGTGTAGGGGACGATGATGGTGATCGGCCGCGCGCCCGCGATCCCCTGCGCCCGCAGGATGCTGGGCATCCCCAGCGCAAGTCCTGCTGCAAGCGCGGCGCGGCGCGGCAGCGCGGCCCCTACCGGGGTGCTCAAGGATGCCATGTTTCTTTCCTCCCGCGGACCTTCAGGCCCTTGTTGCGTCGAATCTACCCGGCGGCGCGGGCCACATCCTTGCCCATGGTCCCATCGAGCTGGAAGAGATTCCAGGCATTCGTGCGTCCGATCTTACGCCTGTCGTTCTCGGAGATGCTGCAGGCATCGAACCACTTCGCCGCGTGATCGATGTTCTCGAAGGGCCAGTCCGCGGAGAAGAGGATGTGGTCGGAGCCGATCTCGAGCATGGCGTCGATCAGCGTCTGCGTGCGGAAGTTGCCGGAAGTGGTGATGTAGAAGTTCTCGCGGAAATACTCGCCCAGCGGCCGCTTCGCCGGATAGGCCTTGGGTGCCTTCACCCAGCCGTTCCGGTTGTCCACCCGCCACATGGAATACGGCAGGCCCTCGCCCATATGGCCGAGGATGATGCGCAGGCCAGGATGCGCGTCGAACAGGCCAGAAGCCATCAGGCGCAGCGCGTGCACCGCCGTCTCCTGCCCGAAGGCCCAGGTCGGGCCCAGCAGCCAGGGATGGCCGTCATAGATGGCCGCGTCCTTCGGCAGGGGGTTGCGGGGATGGAGGTAGAAGGGCACGCCGAGGCGCTCCACCTCCGCCCAGAAGGGCCGGTACTGCGGCAGGTCGTAGTAGGTCGCGTTGTCCTCCGATCCGATCTGCGAGAAGCCGTTCACCAGCCCGCCGACGAAGCCGAGCTCGTTAACGCAACGGGCGAGCTCCCGCGCCGCGCGGTCGGGATCCTGCATCGGCAGCGCGGCGAGGCCACGGAACCGATCGGGGCGCTTGGCGACTTCGCCCGCCAGAAAGTCGTTCGCCCGCATCGCGATCTCGGCCGCGTGCGCCGCGTCCGGAATGCCCTGCACCGCCGGGGCGTTGAGCGAAGGCAGCATCACCTCGATGTTGTGCGCGTCCATCTCCCGCAGGCGCCGCTCCTGCATGTCCAGCAGCCGCGTCTTCAACTCCTCCCAGACCTCGGCGGCCAGGAACCCGGCGCTGTCCATCAGCGTGTCCGGAATCGCGAAATGCTCCTCCAGCGCGACCTTGCCTTGCACTGTTTCTCTCCTGTTCTTGCTGGTTGCGCCGGGCGGTACCGAAGCCGCCCGCGGGCGTCACGAAGGGATAAGGACGTCGCTGCCCTCCAGGGCGCGGGCGACTCGTTGCAGGAGGGCCGCCAGCCCCTCTTCGTCACTGGCAGTGCCGTAGACGTACCAGTCCGGCCGCACGACCGCGACAGCGCAGCCATTCGCGGCGAACCATTCGGCATAGATTCCGCCGCGATCTTCCAGGCCTCCCGGTGCGCCGATGATAGCCAGACGCCCGCCGAGCGCCTCCCACGCCGCCCGTTGGTCCGCCGTCAGAGCCTCGATCAGGCGCGGGCCGACGGCGACGATGCACCAGCCGGTGCCCACGATATCGTCGACGAGGCCGGACCGCACGCCGTCGCTCACCGCGCCCTGGGGGAAAAGGCCGCCATTATTCGCGATCAGCGCGCCCGAGAGCGGCGGGAAGCGCAGCTTCTCCGGCTCCCGCTTCGCCCGCCGTTGAGCGAGCAGCCGCTCGTCTCGCTCGCGAGCCCTCGCGGGGTCTCGCATCGTCTGTACGCGCCCCAACTCAATCGCCCGCTCAGTGATGAAGCGGACATGTGGCTCGCGCTCTTGCTGGTATGTGTCGAGCAACGCCGCATCCGCCCGGCCAGTGAGGACCAAGTCGAGCTTCCAGGCGAGATTATGGCTGTCACGGATGCCGGAACACATGCCCTGGGCGAGGAAGGGCGGCATCTCGTGCGCCGCATCGCCTGCCAAAAATACGCGTCCACGCCGCCAGCGGTCCGCGATGCGCGACCGGAAAACGTAGTTCACCGCCCGGATCAGCTCTGCATCGTCGGGCGCGACGTAGCGGGCTACCCGCGCCCAGACCCGCTCCGACCGCGTTGCTTCCTCCCGCGTCTCGCCAGGGTTCAGCATGAAGGAGAAGCGGTGGTGGTCCGGGCCGATCCGCACGATGGAGGTGGGCTGGGCGGGGTCGCAGACCTGCCGGAACATCGGCAGCCCGGGCACGGCGCGGCGCATCCGAAAGTCGCAAACAAGCCAGTTTTCCTGGAAGCCGTAATCGTCCGCCGCCTCGGCGACCACGCCGCGCGTAAAGCCGTTGCCGCCATCGGCACCGACCACGAAGCGCGCACGCACCGAGAAGTCCCCGCCGCCCTCGCGGGTGCCGCGCAGCGTCACGCCATCCGCGTCCTGCACCAGCGCAGTCACGCTGGCGCCCTGGTGGACGGCTACGCTGGGCAGGGCCTTATCATGCCGGTCCAGCACGTCCTCCACATGGGGCTGGAACATCATGTAGAGCTGCGCCCAGCCGCACGGCGCGGGGTCTGCATAGGTCAGTTCCACCAGCGTCTCGCCGGCCGCGTTGATCCACTCGTAGTCGCGTTGCACAACGGCGCCGCGCCCGATCTCGCCGGCCAGGCCGAGCTTCTGGAAGGTGCGCATGATCTCGTCGTCGAAGCAGGCGGCACGCGGCAGGTTGTAGAGGCCGGTGTAGCGCTCCAGCACGACAACGCGATGTCCATGCTGGCCGAGCAGCGCGGCGAGGGTCATGCCGGTCGGTCCATAGCCGATCACGGCGACGTCGTACTCACCCATGGCATCCTCCCCGGGCCGGCTGGACTTCGGTCCTGCCTTGTTGGAACCAGCATGGCCGGGTTGCAGGACGTTTGCAAATGAAAGTGTTGCGCTAGCAAGTTTTTTCCGGTGGATCGGGCGGCGGAGATGAATCCATGGACGACTACCGCTTCACCGATGCCTTCCCCTACCTGCTGAACCGGGTTGGCGTGCTGATGGGGGAGCTCTTCTCGCGCCACCTCCTGCCGCACGGGCTGACGCTGCCGATGTACCGCGTCATGGCCGCCCTATGGGAGCGCAGCGACCTCGCCCTGGGCGAACTGGCCGCTCTCACGACCGTCGAACTGTCCACCCTGTCGCGCCTCGTCGGGACGATGTCGCGCAAGGGCCTCGTCTCCCGCCGTCGGGTGGAGGGGAACGGCCGCATGGTCGAGATCAGCCTCACGCCTGCCGGGCGACGGCTCGTCGAGCGGCTGATCCCCGTCGCTGTCATGCATGAGGAGGCGGCCCTTCGAGGCCTCACCCCGGAGGAGACGGCTCAGCTTCGTGGGGCGCTGCACAGGGTCTACGGCAATCTAGCCGGGCTGGGCCTCTCCGCCCCGCCGGCGCCGCTCGTGGGAAGCGGGAAGACCGCCCGTTAGTGGCCGCGGCACGCATCTCCGGAACGGCGGCTTTCCCCCGGATCGGGCAGCCATGGCCCTTACGCTTGACCTTCCCACTGTGGGAACCCCCAGGTTGCAGGCCAATCATCCACAGCGACAGGACAGCCCGCATGCGCAAGACGCCCTGCTGCCGCCTCGCGATCTTCGCCGTCACCGTCCTTGCCACCAGCGCGCCGGCCTGGTCGATGGTGGGGGAGGGGGCCGACGAAGGCATCGAGCCCGTGATCGTGACCAGCTACACGGTCGTTCCCTCCGGCTCCCTCGGCGCCGCCCTGAAGGCAGACCGGGACTACCTGGACGGCATGCGCCCACACCACGCTGGTGCGCTGACCATGTCGGAGGAATACCTAAGGGATCCGCGCGGAAGCAGCCCTGTCCTCAGGACCCTGGCGCAGGCGATCATCCATAACCAGCGCTTCGAGATCGCTCTGCTCGACGAGGTCCGCCGCCGGTTGGCCCAGCCGCCCACCCTTTGGGACTTCGGCGTCGCGGCGATCGCGGTGCAGCCGGCTGCCTCGGACGGGCTCGCGATAAGTTACCGGTTCACCCGCTACCCCATTCCGGGCCCGATCCCCGCGACCGGTGTGGTGAACGAGCGTGATGTCCAGTTCGCAAAGGCGATGAGCATCCATCACCAGGGCGCGCTCGACATGGCGAGGGCCTATCAGGCGGATTCAAACGCGCGGAACACGTTCCTGCGCCTGCTGAACGTCGACATCATCACGGACCAGCGCCAGGAGATCGCGCTCATGCAGCGCGTCATCGCCGCCTATCCAGGCGACGCCGACGCGGTCTCGGTCCCCGCCTCCATGGTCCACGGCATGGAAGGGATGGGCCATGTCGGCCACGCCGCATCCGGCATGCCGATGCAGCAGCCGGCGACGGAGAGCCATACCGGCCACGGAACGCCAGCCGAGGGCCGGCGGAGCGCCGCCTCTCCTCAGCATTCACCCGCTGCGACGCGGCCCGGGCGCCTTGCCGGCCCTGGCCACCGCGGCCATCAGCACCACTGACGTCGGATCGGCCGGTCAGCCGCTCCTGGCAAGGGAAAGCCAGCAACAGGCTGTCGGGGCGATGCCCCTGACCAGGGAGTGTAAGGCGCCAAGCGGCTGACCCCGCTGCCTTACTCCAGGCGCAAGGCGAACAAGAGGCGAGTTGATTGTAAAGGTAGCACTACCTGCTTCGGGAATCTTGAAGGCGGGATTTCAACGTTCCCGCCGCCATTAGCCCTCGCGCGGAAATTCGGCGAAGCGGATCAGGTAACCTGGCAGCAAGGCACTTGAGCTGAGTCAGGCGAGATACCGCCTCGGGCGGTAGCAGTTCTGCGATATCACGCACCAGGCTGAAATTTCCGCGCGTGAAAGCAAGATCCAGTGCCCGGCGCCGACGGTCGATGATACTGGCTTTGATGGCGGCAGCGTAAGGTGCCATCGCCGGCCGTGTGCGGAGAATATGTTCCAGCACTTTGCCGTCGCCCAGGTTCATCGCCAGCGTATCTCCGGAGTCATTGGACGTATGCTTCCGGATGCCTACCAGCGGCTGGCGCAAGATACCCAAGGGCGCATGTTCCGCAATCCTGATTGCGGTGGCGAAATCGCGCCCGACGAGTCCACTGGTGCCCTCGTCCCAACCGCCGATCTCCAGCAAAAATTCGCGGTTCGCAACGAGCGCGGAGGGGAAAAACGGCTGGTAGCTCACAAGCCGATCCGCCATGGGACGGTCGAACATGAACAGGCCTTCACTGACCGGCCGAAGCCCATCCCAGAATCCAGTCGGGGCCAAATCGAACTTTGTGGATGTTTCCCACACGCCATCGCGAACGATCTGGAAGTCGGCATACACTGCGCAGGTGCGCGCTTCCCTGTTCCAGCAATCGACCATCATCCTCAGAAAGGTCGATTTCCATAGATCGTCGCTGTCGCAGAATGCGACCAAGGTGCTTTTTGCCGCTTCCAATCCTACATTGCGTGCATGCAGATCACCTGAATTCGAAATCCTGATATTCTTTACGCCTCTGCTCTTGTAGCGATCGAGCAAGGCCTGAGTGCCGTCTTCTGAACCGTCGTCTACGACGATTATCTCCGCTGCGGGGTTGTCCTGTGCAAGAACGCAATCCAGTGTCTCCGGCAGCAGGTCTGCTCTATTCCAAGTTGGGATGACCACGCTGATACTCGGCTCGGGCGGCATTCCTGAGGCTCCGGAAAATAGAATGCGGATGGAGGATTGTTTACAGCAGACTAGAAGTTATCGATGCGCGCATGTCAAGATACCCGCGTTTAACTGATGCGCGAACTGCATCTCCAGGATTGCGCGGTGCCGAACCCGCAGGTTTTTTACTTGTCTGACGTGGTCGCCCTTGCTAGGGCGTCCGAAACACTCGGTGCAGATCTCCGGAATTTGCCCGTAAAAAAATTCATGGTGAAGCGCGGATTGAGAAGACTGATACTGGCGTTACGAAATGCTACTAACCATAACCATGCCTGAATTGCAGTCGGAGAGGCTGCTATGAAGAATGTAAGTGTGGTGTGCCCGGTGCATAACACGGAGCCAACGATGCTGCTGGCGGCGGCACGCTCCGTTCTGCGTCAAGAGGGCGCGGCGGTGGCCGAGTTGATACTGGTGGACGATGTTTCCTCCTGCGAGGCGACCAAGGAGGCTTTAACGCAGTTAGCGGCGGAGGAATTTGAGGGTACGGCTTCTCCGCAACTCCCATAATCTCGGTCCTGCAGGTACTCGGAATGCGGGCGTCCGGGCCGCCACCTCGGAGTGGATCGGCTTTCTCGATGCCGATGATCTTTGGCCGCCGAACAGCCTCGCTACCCGCCTGGCCGCGCCGGCAGGCGAGGACGATTGTGTGCTCGGGGCCTTTGAAGAACTCCTTGTCGGTGACGTTAAAAGGCCATTCGTGCCCCTGCCACTCGAAACTGGCCGGAATCTTGGCGATGGGTGGGTTGCATGGGAGGCACCGCACTCCGCTCACGGAGTAATAGCTCTTTGGCGCATCTGGGAGGATTGCTGGCGCCCAAGAAGGCTCTCGAGAAAATCGGCTTGCTCGATGAAAAACTGCGGGACGGAGAGGATTGGTTGTTACTGGTTCGGTTAACGCTCGTCTGCCGCGTCATAGCCAGCAATAAGCCAGTTTACATATTGCGGCGGCAGCATGAGAGCTTAATGACGAACAGTGCGCGGCTTACCCGTGTTTTCTCCAGGGCTGAGGAAAAGGCATATTCGGATCTTGCGCTTCTGGCCTATCGCAAGCATCTGCGCTGGGCCCTGCTAAGGCAGTATAAAGGTATGGCGGTCAATAACCTTGCGAATGGCCGGCACTGGATGGGAGTACAATTCGCATTGCGCGCGTGGCTGCTCTACCCTCGTGAAATACAGCCGCTGTTGAGGTTCTTGCGCGCCGCCAGCATCCGGGATCCTGCGAGCAGCCTGTCTGCGGCGCGCAGATATACAACAGCGGTAGTCACACCCAATCTGAAGTAGTGGCACGACTGGTTCCTGTGCTGGTGCGGAGGGCCTAGGCGACATGCTCGCTCAGGACGTGCAGAGGGAGGTGCTGATGGACTTCGAACTCGGCGAGGCGCAGCGCCAGCTCGCCGACAGCGTGCGCAAGCTCATGGCGCGCCACGCGACGCGCGACCACATCCGCGAACTCGATCGCGAGGCTCGCTACCCGCTGGAACTTTACGGCGCCTGGGTAGAGGCCGGTCTCCTCGCCCTGCCGTTCCCGGAAGCGGTCGGCGGGTTAGACGGCACACCGCTGGATCTCGCCGTCCTGGCGGAGGCCATGTCCGAGAGCGGCTTCGACTTTTTCACCGCCTATGCCGCGACCGTATTCTGCGGCCTGAACGTCCTTCACAATGGCACGCCCGAGCAGAGCGCACGCATCGTCCCGCGCATCATCTCCGGCGAGCAGCGGATGGCCATCTGCGTGTCCGAGCCGGATGCCGGGTCCGATGCGGCGGCCATGCGCACCACCGCCCGCCGGGATGGCGAGGCGTGGCGGCTGGACGGCCGCAAGCTCTGGTCCACGGGGGCCGGCGCGCCGGACACCCTGCTGAACGTCTACGCCCGAACCGCGCCAGGAGCAGGAACACGCGACGCCCTCTCGCTCTTCCTCGTGCCGAACGACGCACCCGGCGTCAGGCTGCGCAAGCTCGACATGCTCGGCCGGCGCTGCACCGGCACCTACGAGATTACCTTCGACGACGTGCGCGTCCTGCCCGCGGACCTCGTGGGCGAACCCCACAAGGGTTGGTCCTACCTTCTCTCCGGCCTGCAACTTGAGCGGCTCTGCTCCGCCGCCGGCTACTGCGGCAGCAGCAAGGCGGTGCTCGACATGGCCGTCGGCTATGCCCAGGAGCGGCGGCAGTTCGGCCGCCCGATTGGCACGAACCAGGCGATCGCCCACCAGCTCGCGGACATGCGCGTCGAACTGGAGGCCGCGCGCCTCCTCACCTACCGGGCAGCCTGGGCGCTCGGGCGCGGCGATGCGCTGGCCGAGATCACCATGGCGAAGCTGTTCGGCTCCGAGGCCTATGTGCGCGCCACGAATGTCGGCATGCAGGTCATGGGCGCCTATGGATACAGCATGGAGTTCGACATGCAGCGCCATTTCCGGGATGCGCGCAGCACGACGATCGGTGCCGGCACCTCTGAAATGCAGCGCAACCTCCTGGCCGGGCTGATGGGCCTGAAGGTCGGCTGAGGAGCCTCAGTCCGGCGGCGCGCGGCGGGCCGCGAGAACCGTGGCGATCACGTCCTCTCCGATCCCCGCGCGGCGCAGCACCTCCGCCGTGTGCTCGCCCAATTCCGGCGGCGGCCGCGCCTCCATCTCGCGCGAGCCATCGACGCTGACCGGGCGACGGGGCATCCGCATCGGCCCGCGCGTCGGGTGCACCACCTCGCCGAAGAGGCCGAGATGGACCACCTGCGGGTCGGCCTCCAGGTCTTCCAGCCGGTTCTCCGCCGCGAAGGGAATGTCGTGCCGCTCGAGGACGGCCACCCACTCCGCGCGGGGCCGGGCACGGAACACCTCGTTCAGCCGGGCGGCGATCTCCTCATAGGCCGCCACTCGATCGATCCGCTGCGGGTATTTCTCCACCCAGGCCGGACGGTCGATCGCCGTGCAGAGCGCGCGCCAGAACTTGTCGGGCGAGGAGAGGTGGAGCCCGATCCGATGGCCATCCGCACAGGTGAGCGTATAGGCCTGCGACATGGCCGCCCGCTGGTAGATCGGCACCGGCTTCCCGGTCGCGAGGTACTGCCCCAGCGGCTCCGTTCCAAGCGCGATCGTCGCCTCCAGCATCGACAGGTCAATCCGGTGCCCCCGCCCCGTGCGCCCGCGCTCGTGCAGCGCCGCGAGGATGCCTAGCGCCGCGTAGAGGCCGGTCGCCGCATCCGAAACGGCAGGGCCCGCCACACGCGGGTCATCGCCCGAGCGGTGGCGCGACATCCAGCCGGAAACCGCCTGGCCCACATTGTCGAAGGCCGGCCGCAGCGCCGCCGGCCCGTCCGGCCCGAAGCCGGTGATGCCACACCAGATGAGCCGCGGGTTGATGCCGCGCAGCCGCTCCCAGCCCATCCCCGCGCGCTCCGCCGCACCGGGCCTGGTGTTGATGACCAGCACGTCCGCCCCTTCCGCCAGCTGGTCGAAGGCCGCCAAGCCCTCGGGCGTGCCGGTATCGAGCACGACGGAGCGCTTGTGCCGGTTATGAGCCTGGAACTGCGGGCTGTAGGTGCCCTTGCCGAAGGCGCGGAAGGGATCGCCGCCCGGCCGCTCCACTTTGATTACGTCCGCGCCGAACTCGGCGAGCAGCATGGCGGCGAGCGGCGCCGTGATAAAGCTGCCGAGGTCCAGGACACGCACATCCTCCAGCAGCCGCACGGCAACCTCCCCTTCCTTTTCGGGGATCATCGGCCGGACGGCCGGGCCGGGGAATGTCTACCGGGGCCATGAGGCCGATGCACCACGTGAATGTCCGGTGCCAGGAAAGGCGGCGTGCCTAGCCGCGACGTTCCGGCGCGTCGGCGAAAAGGCTCGTTACCAGGCCTCGCAGCCACCGGTTACCGTCATCGCCGTGCAGCCTTTCATGCCAGTAGAGGCCGACATCGATCGGCGCGGTGGGAACCGGCGGTTCCAGCACCGCGATGTCGCCGCTCGCCTCCAGGCCACGGAGCGCGCGCGAGGGCACGGTCGCGATGAGGTCCGTGCCCCGGACCAGCGTGGGCGCCACGAGGAAGTGCGGGACCTTCACGGCGAAGCGCCGACCGCGCCCGGTCGAGAGCAGCGCGTGCTCCACACCGTCATCCGGCAGGCCGGGGGAGATGACCCCGACGTGCCGCCCGGCCAGGTAGTCGTCGAGGGTAAGGCCCTCCCGCGCCGCGCGGCTGTTGGCGCAGACGCAGCAGACGTAGCGGTCCACGAAGAGCCCGCGGCGGTAGAAGCCCGTGCGGAGGAAACCAAGCCCGCCGACGGCGAGATCAGCGCGCCCGGCTTCCAGTGCCTCGCGGTAGGCGGCGCGGGGTATCTCGGCGGCAACGAGGGCGGCGTTCGGCGCCTCGTTCGCGAGCCGCAGGGTGAGTTGAGGCAGGAAGGCTGCCTGCCCGACATCGGAGAGAAGCACCGTGAAGACGCGCTCGCTCGTCGCCGGCTCGAAAGGCAGTTGCCGCGCAAAGCCGGCTCGGACGGTATCGAGGGCGTGCGTGATGGGCCCGATGAGCCGCTCGGCATAGGGCGTGGGCTCCACTCCCGTGCGGGTGCGGACAAAGAGCGGATCGCCGCAGAGCCGACGTAGCCGGCCAAGGGCGTGGCTTACCGTCGGCTGCGCCTGCCCGAGGCGCCGCCCGGCCGCTGTCATGCTGCGAGTCTGGGCCACCGCCTCGAAGACCAGCAGAAGGTTAAGATCCAGGTCCCGGATATTCACGGCGTTCATGGTGAACATGGCGAGGCCGTGGGTGCAAGTCGCGGCATCGGGCGCGCTAGGGTTCGGCATCGAAAGGGCCCGCCGACAGATGCGTGGCCAGGGAGGAAGCTGCGATGTCCGTCGGCCGCAGGGCGTTCTGCGCCATGATTCCTGCCGCCTTGGGCAGCGCCCTCGCTGCCCGGCCGGCGCGCGCGCAAGGAACCTCGAGCTTTCCGAACCGGCCTCTGCGCCTCGTCCTCTCCTTCCCGGCCGGTGGGCTGGCCGACAACCTGGCGCGCGCGCTGGCCCCCGCCGTCTCCGCCGCGCTCGGCCAGCCGCTCGTCGTCGATCCGCGGCCGGGCGGAAGCCAGGTCGTCGCCGCGCAGGCGGTCGCCCGGGCCGTGCCGGACGGCCACACGCTGCTTCTGGCCTCCGACGCGGCCTATATCCTCAACCAGCACCTCTTTTCGAAGCTGCCCTACGATCCCCCGCGTGACCTGGCGCCGGTCACGCTGCTTGCCGCCACGGTCGAGTGCCTTCTCGTCCCGGCCTCGCTCCCGGCCCGTTCGGTCGCGGAGTTGATCACCCTCGCGAAGGCGAAGCCGGGGGTGCTGAACTACGGCTCCTTCGGCCCCGGCTCCCCGCCGCATATCGAGGCCGAAGCCTTCCGGGCAGCCGCGGGTATCGAGATCGTGCATGTGCCTTTCCGCGGCGTGGCGGAGACGGTGCCGGCGCTGCTCGCCGACCAGATCCAGATCCTCTTCGCCTCCCAGGCCCAGGCCCTGCCGCATGTCAGGGCCGGCACGCTGCGGGCGCTCGCCGTGCTGGATGGCGCGCGGCAACCGACGTTGCCGGAGGTACCCTCCATCGCCGAGGCCGGCTTCCCAGGCCTCGTCGCTCGTTCCTGGTTCGGGGTGGCGGCGACCGCCGGCACGCCCGAGCCCGCGCTGGATCGCCTCTCCACCGCCTTCAGCGAGGCCATGGCTGCACCGGAGTGGAAGGAGCGCTTCCTCGACGCTCAGGGCCTTGTCTCCGTACCCGGCGGCCGTGCGGCCTTCGCCGCCGTCTTGCGGGAGGAAGGTGGGCGCGCTGCCGAGCGGCTGCGCGCCATGGATCTGCGGCTGGATTAGGCGCCGTGCTCACCGTCGAGACGCCCGAGGACCTCGCCGCCCATGTCGGCACCCCCATCGGCCCCTCGCCCTGGCGCGCGGTGGACGAGGAGAAGGTGATCGCCTTCGCGCGCCTCTGCGGGGACGATCACTGGATTCACACCGACCCCGAGCGCGCGGCGCGGGAAACGGAGTTTGGCGGCGTGATCGCCCAGGGCTTCCTCACCCTCTCCATGACCACCTCCATGCTCGGGGAGGCCTTCGACGTGCACCGCGCCTCGCGCTGGCTGAACTACGGCATCGAGCGGCTGCGCTTCACGGGCCCGGTGCGCGCCGGCGACCGCGTGCGCCTGCGCGGCGTGCTCGCCGCCGTGGAGCCGGCCCGCGGCGGCGCCACCCGCATCGAGATCGACCTCAGCGTCGAGGCCGAGGGCACGGCCAAGCCCGTCCTCGTCGCCCGCAGCATCCTTCTCGCCTACTCCTGACGGAGCCCCGCATGCCAGAGACCCCAAGCTGGGAGACGATCGCGCTGAGCCGGGAGGAGGGGGGCATCGCCGTCCTCACCCTCAACCGCCCGGCCAAGCGCAACGCCATGAACCCGCGCATGAACGAGGAGGCGGCAGCGGCGCTGGAGGTGCTGCGCTACGACGCCGAGGCGCGCGTGGTGGTGCTGACCGGCGCGGGCGAGGCCTTCTGCGGCGGCATGGACATCAAGGAGTTCCTCGTCGGCCTCAAGGACAAGCCCGACGAGTACGACCGGATCGACCGCCTGACCTATGAGTGGCGCGCGCGCACGCTGCGCCGCTTTCCGAAGCCTGTGATCGCCATGGTGAACGGCTGGACCTTCGGCGGCGGCGTCTCGCTCGTCGAATCCTGCGACCTCGCCATCGCCGCGGAAGACGCGACCTTCGGCGTCTCCGAGATCAACTTCGGCATGTTCCCGGCGGGGCCCGTCACGCGCTCCCTCACGCGCCTCGCGCGGCCACGGGACGGGCTGCTGCACGCCATGACCGGCCGCCCCTTCGACGGGCGCGCGGCGGAACGGATGGGCCTCGTGAACCTCGCCGTGCCACGCGCGTCGCTCCGCGACGAAACCTTCGCCCTCGCGCGTGAGATCGCGTCCAAGGACCCGCACGCGCTGCGTGCGACGAAGGAATCCTTCTGGCTGACGCAGGAGATGTCGCACGACGCGGCGCAGGACTACGTCAGCGCGAAATACCATGAGCTGACGCAGCGCCAAGGCGGAAGCTGGCGAGAAAAGGGGGCGCAGGGCTTCCTCGACAAGGCTTACAAGCCCGGCCTTGGCGGGAGGAGCGCATGAGCAGGGCCGAACTCGTCTCCGGCATGGGCCGGAGCACGCCTGACCGTATCTGGGTGCAGGGGCGCGACCTCTGCCGCGACCTGCTTGGCAAGGTCTCGCTCTCGGACATGGCCTGGCTGGAGATCACCGGCCGCGAGCCGACGCCCGGAGAGTCGAAGGTCTTCGACGCGCTGCTCGTCGTGCTCGTGGAGCACGGGATGACGCCCATGGCGATCGCGACGCGCCTGACCTATCTCGGCGCGCCCGAATCCCTCCAGGCCGCGGTGGCGGCGGGCCTCTGCGGCATGGGCACGACCTTCGCCGGGACGGCCGAAGGCGCGGCGAAGCTGCTCCAGGAGGCACTGCGCGACGCGCCGGCCGAGGCGGACCTGGCGGAGATGGCGCGCGGCATCGTGGCCGAGCGCTTCGCCCGCAAGGCCGTGGTGCCGGGCATCGGCCACCCGCTGCACAAGCCCGTGGACCCGCGCGCGCCCGTCCTCTTCGCACTCGCCGAGGAGCACGGCATCGCCGGCCGCCACGTCGCCCTCATGCAGCAGGTCTCGCGCGCGGCCGAGGCATCCTCCGGCAGGTCGCTGCCGGTGAACGCGACGGGCGCGCTCGGCGCCATCGCCTCCGACATGGGGCTCGACTGGCGCCTCTGCCGCGGCCTCGCGGTGATCGGCCGCGCGGTCGGCCTCGTCGGGCACATCGCGGAGGAACTGCGCCAGCCCATCGCCCGCGAGGTCTGGCTGCGCGTGGAGGAGGAGACGGCGAGGAACGCCGCGAAGGGGGAGGACGAGCATGGCTAGCACCATCGGGCGCCGCTCACTCGGCGCGCTTCTCCTGGCCCCCGCGGCCACCAGGGCGCAGACCGGCACTGTCTGGGCGCCGAGCCGCCCCATGCGCCTCATCGTGCCCTACACGCCCGGCGGCGGCACCGACATCGTTGGCCGCCTCATTGCGCGTGCCCTTGGTGACATGCTGGGCCAGCCCGTCGCCGTGGAGAACCGTCCCGGCGCTTCCGAGATGGTGGGCACCGAGGTCGTGGCGCGCGCCGCGCCCGACGGCCACACGATCGGCCTCGTGACCAATACCATTACCATCAACCCCGCCCTCTACCCGAGCGTGCCCTACGACAACGCGCGCGACCTGCGGCCGCTGAGCTCCCTCTGCACCGTGCCCTTCGCGCTGGTCGTGCACCCCTCCGTGCCCGCGATGAACCTGCGCACGCTCATCACGCTCCTCAAGGCGCGGCCCGACGCCATGTCCTACGCCTCGCTCGGGCCGGGCAGCGTGCACGGGTTGGCGATGGAGTGGTTCAAGAACCTCTCGGGCACGCGGGCCGTGGCTGTGCCCTATCGCGGTGTGGCACCGGCCATGCAGGCGATCGCAACCGGGGAGGTCCAGCTCGGCTTCGCCGGCCTGACCGCGGCCGTGCCGCAGATCCAGGCGGGGCGCCTGCGCGCACTCGCGGTCAGCCCGGCGGAGGGCGTCGCCGCCTTCCCGCAATGGCCGCCCGTCGCCTCGGAAGTGCCGGGCTTCGACATGACCACCTGGTACGGCCTGGTCGTGCCCGCCGGCACACCGGACCCCATCGCTGCCCGCCTCGGCGAGGAAATCCTCAAGGCCTTGGCAAGCGAGGAACTGCTCTCCCGCTTCGCCGCCCTCGGCGTCGAGCCCGCGCCCGCGACGCCCGAGGCCTTCGCCCGGCGTATCGCGGCGGAGACAACCATGTGGGCCCGCGTCGTCGCCGCGACCGGCGCCAAGGCCGAATAGGCGGGGAGGGGAGGCGTCATGCGAGAGCCGGAGCTGACCGAAGACCAGCGGCTGATCCAGGAGACGGCGCGCAGCCTCGCCGAGGAGCACTTCCGCCCCCTGGCCGCGCGCGCCGACCGCGAGTACGCCCCGCCCGTCGGCAACCTGCGCATCCTCGCGGAGCACGGCTTCTGCGGCGCCTTCATCCCCGAGGAATACGGCGGCGCCGGGCTCGGCCTCTTCGACACCGTGATCGTCATGGAACAGGTGGCCCGCAACTGCGCCAATACCGCCATCCTCCTGAGCGGGACGGATGGCGCGACGCCGCGCAGCATCCTTCATCTCGGCACCGAGGAGCAGAAGCGCCGCTGGCTGCCGCGCTTTGCCCGCGCGGAGACGCTCGCCGCCTGGAGCATGAGCGAGCCCGAGGCGGGATCCGACGTCGCGGCCGTCCGCACCCGGGCGCGCAAGGACGGCGATAGCTACATCATCGACGGGGCAAAAACGTGGTGCTCCGGCGCGCAGGTCTCCGACCTCTTCCTCGTCCTCGTGCGGCTCTCGGACGAACCCGGCATGCGGGGCGTCGGCGCCGTGCTGGTGGAGCGCGGCACGCCCGGTTTCACCATCGGCAACCACCTCGACATGATCGGCCTGCGCGCGACGGGCATGGCCGGCCTGAACTTCGACGCCTGCCGCATCCCCGCGGACAACCTCATCGTGCCCGCGGGCGGCATGCGCCACCTGTTCAAGGTGCTGGACGCCGATCGGATCGCCGGCAATCCGACGGTCTGCCTTGGCGTAGCCGGCGCGGCGCTGGACGGGGCGACGGCCTACCTGCGGGAGCGCAAGCAGTTCGGCAAGGCGCTCTCGGAGTTCCAAGGTCTGCAGTGGCGGCTGGCCGACATGGCCATCGATATCGAGGCCGGACGCGCCCTGCTGTGGCGCGCCGCGCGGCGCATCGATGCGAACGAGGCGACGCCGATGGACGCCTCCGTCGCGAAGACCTTTGTCAACGAGATGTCGGTCCGTGTGACGAACGCCGCCATGCAGCTCGCGGGCGGCTACGGCCTCTCGGAGGAATTTCCCTTCGAGCGCTATTTCCGTGACGTGCGCGGCATGTCCGTCGGCTACGGCACGACGGAGATCCACCGCAACACCATCGCGCGCGAGGTCCTGGAGGGTCGTTATGCCGCCTGATCGCCTCACCCGCCGCACAACGCTCGCGCTGCCGAGCCTCCTCCTCGCCGTGAAGGCACGGGCGCAGGGCTGGCCCGATCGCGCCGTCACGATGGTCGTGCCCTTCCCCGCCGCCGGCACGGCGGACCTTGTGGCGCGGTTGCTGGCGCCCGAGCTGTCCCGCGCCCTCGGCCGCCCTTTCGTGGTGGACAACCGGCCCGGCGCGAACGGCACCCTCGGCACGGACCTCGTCGTTCGTGCGCAGGCGGACGGCCACACATTGCTCCTGGGCGCGAGCCCCACGCACACCATCAACCCGCACCTCTATCGCCGCATGCCGCACGACCCCTTGCGCGACACCGCGCCCGTAGCACTGGCGGCGGAGGCGCCGAACGTCATCGTCGTGCATCCCTCGCTCGGTGTGGACAACCTGGGCGGCCTGATTGCCGCGGCCAAGACCCGGCCTTCGAGCATCGCCTACGCCTCGGGCGGCAACGGCAGCAGCGGGCACCTGGCCATGGAACTGCTGAAAACGGCGGCAGGTATCGACATGCTGCACGTGCCCTATCCCGGCGGCCCTGCGGCGCTCAACGACCTGCTCGCGGGGCGCGTGGCGGTAATGGCCTTCACCGCCCCCTCCGTCATGCCGCATGCCGAGGCCGGGCGTCTGCGCGCCCTCGCGGTCACGGGCGCTGCGCGCTCGCCGCTCGCGCCGGAGCTGCCGACAGTGGCCGAGAGCGGCTTCCCCGGCTACGAGGCCGTCGCCTGGTTCGGTCTCTTCGGCCCCGCTGCGTTGCCCGAGCCGATCGCCGCCCGCCTCTCTGCCGCCGTGGCGGAGGCGCTGGCCGATGCGCGCGTCCGGGACGCGCTAGCACGGGCCGGGGCGGAGGCGCGCCACCTTCCGCCCGCCGCCTTCGGGAACTTCCTGCGAGAGGACTCCGCCCGCTGGGCCCGGGTGGTCGAAGCTTCCGGCGCGA
Organism: Roseomonas aerilata DSM 19363; assembly: GCF_000711725.1. Taxonomy (GTDB): domain Bacteria; phylum Pseudomonadota; class Alphaproteobacteria; order Acetobacterales; family Acetobacteraceae; genus Roseomonas; species Roseomonas aerilata. The sequence continues at coordinate 491,988 of NZ_JONP01000001.1, forward strand.
GGGTGGACTAGGATGCGCCTCCTTGGCTGGTCGTTGTACCCCGTCCGGCTGCCCTATCGGGCGCCAGTCGAGTGGTCCGATGTGGCGGAGGTCTCCGCCGACCTCCTGATCCTCCGCCTGCGAGCAGAGGACGGGCGGGAAGGGGCCTCCGAGGGAACGGCCAAGCCGACCTGGTCCGGCGCGACCCTCGCCTCCCTCGCCGCAGCGCTGGAGGGCGTGGTGCTGCCGCGCCTGCTCGACCGCGACCTCTCATCCCCCGGCGCCGTGCTCCAAGCCCTGGCACGCGTGCCGGAGAACGCGACCGCCAAGGCGATGGCCGACGCCGCCGTGCGCGACCTGCTGGAGGAGGATGGGCCATCAGGCGAGCTGGCTCTCTCCTGGACGATCACCCTCAAGGACCCGGCCGCGATGGCGCGGGAGGCCGAAGCGATGGTCGCGGCGCACGGCTTCCCGGCCCTGAAGCTGAAAGGCGGCCGCAGCTTCGAGCGGGACATGGAAACGGTGCGCGCCGTCCGCGCCGCCGTGGGGCCAGGCGTGGCGCTCACTCTCGACATGAACGGCCTCTACGCCGACAGTCCCGCCCTGCGCGCGCATGTCGCGTCCCTGGCGGCGGCGGGGCTCACCCATGTGGAGGACCCCACCACCCTCCGCTCCGACGAGTCCTTCCGCAGCATCCAGTCAGCCTGCTCCGCGCCCATCATGGTGGACGCGGCCATCTGGTCGGAGGCGGACGGCGCCGCCTTCCTCGATCGTGGCGCGCGCGCCCTCGGCATCAAGCCCGGCCGCGTCGGCCCCTCCGTCACCGAGGCGATCGCGGCCCGCGCCTTCGCGGCCGGCGCGGAGGTCGCCATCGGCCTCTTCGGCGAGAGCGACTTCGGCGCCGGCGCCACCTGGCGGCTCGCGGCACGGATGCCGCCGGGCTGGCCATCCGCCGAGACCTCCACCTTCCTCCTTTTCGACCGGCCGCTGACAACGGAACCGCCCGCCCTCCGCGGTGGCCGCGTCGCGCTGCCCGCCGGGCGGGCCGCCGCCCGGGCCGACTGGGCGACCATCGCCCGCCTGCACCCCTGAGCCGGGATCATCCGATGCGCACGCTTGCCGACCTTCTCGCCCGCAACGCCGCCCTCTCAGGGCGCCGCCCGGCCCTCACCAGTGCCGGCCGCCAATGGACCCATGCGGAGCACGCCGCACGCATCGCCCGCCTCCGCTCGGCCCTCGCCGCGCGCGGCATCCGCCCGGGCGATCGCGTGGCCGTCCTCTCGCAGAACCGGTCCGAGATGCTGGAGGCCTATGGCGCGGCGGAGATGGGAGGCTGCATCCTGGTGCCGCTCAACTGGCGCCTCGCCGCGCCCGAGCTGGTCGCCATCCTGGCGGATGCCGACCCCGCCGCGCTCCTCTTCGAGGACGGCTACGCCGAGGCGGTTGCGGCGCTGCCCTCGCGGCCGCCACTCCTCGTCTCACTCGGTGCGGCGGTGCCCGGCGCGCTCGGTTACGAAGCTCTGCTCGCCGGCACGGAGACCACGCCCGGCCCCCCTCCGGAGCCGGAGGACGCCGCCTACATCATCTACACCTCCGGCACGACCGGCACGCCCAAGGGCGCGGTGCTCTCGCAGGGCGCGATGCTGCACGCGGCCGGCGACATCGCCTGCGGGGCCGGGCTGCGGCCGACCGACCGTGTGCTGATCACCATGCCGCTCTTCCACGTGGGGGCGAAGATCGAGTGGCTGTCGGTGCAGTACATGGGCGGCTCCTGCGTGCTGCTGCCCCGCTTCGAGCCGGAGAGCGTGTTCCGCGCCATCGAGGCCGAGGCCGTCACCGCCGCGCACCTGGCGCCCGTGATGGTCAAGACCCTCGTCGAGCATCCCGCGCGCACGCGGCACGACCTCTCGACCCTCAGGCGCATCCACTACGGCTCGGCGCCCGTTCCCGTACCCGACCTGCGGCGGGCGGTGGCGGCCTTCGGCCCGGTCTTCCACCAGCTCTACGGCATGACGGAGCACGTTGCCTCCACGATCCTGCTCCCCTTCCAGCAGAACCTCGACACGCCCGAGGGCTCGGCAGAGGCGGGGCGCCTCGCCTCCGCCGGCCAGCCCTATCACGGCACCAGCCTGCGGATCGTGGACGATGCCGGGCAGGACGCGCCGGAAGGCGAGGTGCTGGTCCGCTCGGCCGGCCTCATGTCCGGCTACTGGCGCAACCCCGCGCAAACCGAGGCGGCCTTCGCCCCCGGCGGCTGGCTACGCACCGGCGATGTCGGGCGGATCGATGCGGACGGCTTCCTGCACCTGCTGGACCGCAAGAAGGACGTCATCGTGTCCGGCGGCGAGAACGTGCACAGCCGGGAGGTGGAGGAAGCCTGCCTCTCCCACCCGCTGGTCACGGAATGCGCCGTCATCGGCGTGCCGGACGAGCGCTGGGGCGAGACGGTGATGGCCTATATCGTCCTCCAGCCCGGCGCGGAACTCGAAGCCGCGGCACTGATCGAGCATGTCCGCGGACGCATCGCCTCCTACAAGAAGCCCGGCCGCGTCGCCTTCGTGCCCGACCTGCCGCGGCTGCCGCACGGAAAGGTGGACAAGAAGGCGCTGCGGCGGGAGCACTGGCCGGCAGCCGGGCGCCAGCTCGCCTGAGGCGGCGGGAAGCGCCTCAGCGGCCCGTCTCCAGCAGCGGCCGGGCCGCCGCCATGCTCTCCATCACCGCGCCCAGATGCGCCCGCATCGCCTCCGCGGCCTCCTCGCGCCGGCCGGCCTCCAACAGGTCCAGGATGGCGAGGTGCTCGCGCGCCTGGCGGTAGAAGCGCTGGCGATCCACCAGGGTGCGATAGACCAGCAGCCGCCTCACCCGGTTCACCCGCTGCAGCGCCTCCAGCATAAAGGGATTGCCGGAGGCGCCGACGATCGCCTCGTGGTAGCGCACGCCGCGCTCGTAGAGCGCGTCCGACGAGGCCCGCTCGATCCCGCCGGCCAGCATTCCCTCCTCCACCGCCCGGCACCGGGCGGCGAGGGCTGGATCGAGGCGGTAGCCCGGTTCGAGCAGGCTCGCGGGCTCGATCGCGAGCCGCAGACGATAGCTTCCTTCCAGAGCATCCGGCGTGGTCAGCACGGCCGAGAAGCGCCATCCATAGCCGGGCCGCCGCTCGGCCCATCCCTCCGCCGCGATGCGATCCAGCAACTGGCCGAGCTGCCCGCGGCTGAGGCCGTATCGCTCGCGCAGGGCTGCCCCGGAAATGCTGTCCGGCAGGCGTCCGGCGAGCCGGTCCTCGGCCATCGCGAAATAGACGGCTGACAGGCCATCGGGCTTCCGCCGCCCGCTCAGGGCAGCCGCGGGCAGCCGTCCCTCCGGTGCCACGAAGAAGCCTCGGCCCGGTGTCGCCACGACAATCCCGTGCTCGGCCAGGACCCGCAGCGCCTGGCCTACCGGAAAGCGTGACACGCCGAAGCGGTCCGCCAGCCGCTGCGCCGGCAGCCGGGCGCCGGCCGGCAACGCGCCCGCGCTCACCTCGTCGGCGAGGGCATGCACGATCGCCGAAACGGTACTCGTGGGGCTCTCGGACAAACGCGGGAGGTCTCCAGGCCGGGCAACTTGGCTGGCGGCAGGTTCTTGCATTTCAGACGTTCAACATGCAAGGTCCCCGAAAGCCGCCTGAGCGAGGAAGCGACGCCATGATCACCCGCCGCCATCTGGCCGCGACTGCCGGCCTTGTCCTGGCTTCTCGAGGTGCCCGCGCCCAGGGCGGCTTTCCCAGCCGCCCGATCCGCGCCATCGTCGGCTATCCCCCGGGCGGAGGCGTCGACATCGTCGCGCGGCTGATTGGCGAGCCCATGCGCTCGGCCCTCGGCCAGCCCCTCGTCGTCGAGAACCGTCCGGGCGCCAGCGCCATGATCGCCGCGCAGGCCGTCGCGAAGGCGCCGGGCGACGGCTACACGCTTCTTTTCGCCGCTGCGGGCGAGATCGCGGCAAACCCTGCCCTCTACAAGGAGCGGATGTCCTATGACGCGGAGCGCGAACTCGCCCCCGTCACCCTCTGCGGCACCGTGCCGTGCCTCGTCGTCGTCCCGGCCGACCTGCCCGTCCGCAACCCCGCGGAACTGATCGCCTATGCGCGGGCGAACAAGGGCACTCTCTCCTTCTCCTCCTCCGGCATCGGCAACCCGCAGCACCTGGCGGGGGAGTTGATGAACCGCATGGCCGGCACGGACGTGCTGCACGTGCCCTATCGCGGCTCCGTCCCGGCAGTAACCGATGTAGCCTCGGGGCGGGTGACGATGAGCTTCAGCAGCCTCGGCGCCGCGCTTCCGCTCATCCAGGAGGGCAAGCTGCGGCCCGTTGCCGTCACCTCAAGGGAGCGCATGCCGCAGCTGCCGGAGGTGGCCCCCCTGCGCGAGGCGCCGGGCCTCGAAAACTACGAGTTGGTGAACTGGTTCGGCATCTTCGCGCCGGGCACCACGCCCGCGCCCGTGCTGGAGCGCCTCGCCACCGCTGCCGAAGCCGCGCTGGCGGAACCGAGCCTTTCGGCGAAGCTGACCGACCAGGGGATCATCCCCCGCCGCCTCTCCACCACCGCCTTCCGCGCCTTCGTGCGGGAGGAGGCAGGCAAGTTTGCCGCCATCATCCGCGACGCCGGTATCACGGCCGAGGGCTGAGCGCCGCGGCCTTTTAGCGAAAGTTCAGCATGACCGAGACGACCATCGCCGAGGACGCGCTCCTCGACCTCGCCACCCGCGCCCTCGTGGCGGGCGGCATGCGCGAGGCCGACGCCGCGCTCACCGCCAGGGTTCTTGTCCTCGCCGACATGTTCGGCGTCCGCACCCACGGGATCAGCCGGGTCGCGCAGTATCTCGGCCGCGTGCAGGTGGGCGGCATCGACCCGGCGGCGGAGGTGCAGGTCGCGCGCATGGCGCCGGGCCTCTCCATGGTGGACGGCCGCAACGGCATCGGCCCGCTGATCGGCATGCGCGCGCTCCAGGCAGCGACGGAATCCGCGCGCGAGGTCGGCATCGGCGCCGCGTTCGCCCGCGGCAGCAACCATTTCGGCCCGATCCTGCCCTACGCCTATCTGGCCGCGGAGGAGGGGTTCGCGAGCATCATCGCGAGCAACGCCACCACCACCATCGCGCCCTGGGGCGGCAAGGACACGCGGGTCGGCAACAACCCCGTCGGCCTCGGCATGCCCAACCCGGAGGGTGACCCGATCATCCTCGACATGGCGCTTTCCGTTGCGGCGCGCGCCAAGATCCGCAAGTTGCTGGAACAGGGGCAGCCCATGCCGGAGGGCTGGGCCGCGGATGCCGAGGGCAAGCCCACGACCGACCCGAAGAAGGGGTTGGAGGGATTCCTCCTGCCGGTCGGCGGCCACAAGGGCTACGGCCTCGCCGTGATGGTGGACCTCTTCGCGGGGCTCCTCTCCGGCGCCGCCTTCCTCACGCATGTGCAGGCCTGGGACAAGAACCCGGAGGCCGCGCAGAACCTCGGCCACGTCTTCGTCCTCATCGACACGAAGCGCCTGCACGCGGCGGACTGGATGCGCGAGCGGATGGCCGATTTCGGCGAGATCCTCCGCAGCACCCCGCCCGCTGATCCCGCCCAGCCCGTGATGGCGCCCGGCGACCGCGAGATGGCACTGCACGCGCGGGCGAAGCGCGAAGGGGTCACGGTGGGGACCGCCGATCTCGAGGCTGTCCGGGCACTGGCCGCCTGAAGCCATCGCGCAGAGGGGAGGGAAAGAGCACATGTCCTGGACGGTCGAGAGCCTGCAGCAGGGCTATCCCGGAAAGTCGAAATACCACGGCGGCCTCGGCTGGAGCACCATCGGCCTCGCGCGCGGGCCGGAGGGCCGGATCGCCGTGCTCGATACGGGCGGCTTCGGGGCCAGGCGCCGCCTGCTTACCCAGCTTCAGGCGGCCGGCGTAGCGCCCGAAGAGGTCACCGACCTCCTCCTCACGCATCTCCATTACGACCACTGCCTCAACTGGCCGATGTTCCCGCGCGCTACGATCCATGCCGGCGCGGCGGAGCTCGAGATGGCGCTCGCCCTGCCGGACGGGGATCCGCTCTACCCTGAATTCACCATCCGCGAGCTTGCGCGCCACCCCCGGCTGCGCCGCCTCACCGATGGCGCGACGGAACTGCCGGGCATCACCTGCTTCACCGCCCCTGGTCACACGATGCATCACCTCGTCTTCGTGCTGGAGGGCGAGACGCGCACCATCTTCTCCGCCGACGTCGCGAAGAACCGCTCAGAACTGGTCACCGGCCGCGCCGACATGACCCTCGACGCCGAGGCGCATGCGGCCTCCATCGCCCGGCTGAACGCCACTTGGCGGGAGGTGCCGGGGACGGTTCTCCTGCCCGGCCACGACCTTCCGCTGCGGCTGGACGCCGCCGGAAACATGGTTCCCCTCGCCGAGCGTGCCTGCGCCATCGAGGCTTGGTTCGGCAACGCGCTGGAGGACGTCACCCGCTTCGACCTGACGGAGAAGGGAACCGCGTCCTCTCCGGCCTGACCGGCCTTTCCGCCCGCGTTCTGTAAAGACGGCTCAACGGCCGGAGGGCTGCTCGACCGGGCAGCTCTTCGCCTTTTCGGGCACCCTGCAAGGGCCGACCGAGCTGACCCTTCTGATGGCCGATGCACCCTGGGACGACCGTTGGTCTCCCGTTCGTGATCGGCGATGCCGGCGCACCGTGCGTTAGCGGCTTTGAAGATTCGCGATCCTCCCCGCCGCATCCAGCTCGTGAGGGGAGGACCAGCGCAGCGTCCGTGCGATGCGGCCCGAAGCGATGGCAGCGCTTTGCCGCTGCGGGCGTTCTAACAGATAGAAAATCCGAGCCTGAGATCGGCACCGGGCTGCCGGTCGGGCGAGGAGAGGAGTCAGAGCAAGCCATGCAGAAAATCGACGATCTTGAACTTTCCCGGCGCGGGCTCTTGGCCAGTGCGGCGGTGACGGCGATGGCGCCCGCGACACCGGTCGCCGCGCAGGCGCCGGCGCAGGCGGAGGGGGCGGGGACCGCCGCCGTGCCGGTGCTTGCCCGGACCTCGCTGACGGTGAACGGCCAGCAGCGCAGCCTCGACCTCGACACGCGGACGACGCTGCTCGACGCCCTTCGCGAGCACCTGCACCTGACGGGCAGCAAGAAGGGCTGCGACCACGGCCAGTGCGGCGCCTGCACGGTGATGGTGGACGGGCGCCGCGTGCTCTCCTGCCTGACCCTGGCCGTGATGCACGACGGCGACGAGGTCACGACCATCGAGGGCCTCGGCCAGCCGGACAAGCTGCACCCCATGCAGGCGGCCTTCGTGAAGCACGATGGCTACCAGTGCGGCTATTGCACGCCCGGCCAGATCTGCTCGGCCACCGCCGTGCTGGACGAGATCAGGCAGGGCATCCCCAGCTACGCGACCGCCGACCTGACGGCGACGCCCCAGGTTACCCCCGAGGAGATCCGTGAGCGCATGAGCGGCAACATCTGCCGCTGCGGTGCCTACTCGAACATCCTCGACGCGATCACCGAAGTTGCGGGGAGGCAGGCATGAGGCCCTTCACCTACGAGCGCGCCAGCACCCCCGCCGAGGCCGCCGCCATTGCGGCACACCGGGAGGGCGCGAGGTTCATCGCGGGCGGGACCAACCTGCTCGACCTGATGAAGCTGGGGATCGAGACCCCGGCCCACCTGATCGATGTTAACAGTTTGTCGCTCGACAAGATCGAGCCCACGCCGGTGGGCGGACTGCGCATCGGCGCCCTGGTGCGCAACACCGACCTCGCCGCCGACGAGCGCGTGCGCCGCGACTACGCGGTGCTGTCGCGCGCCCTGCTGGCGGGCGCCACCGGGCAGCTGCGCAACAAGGCGACCACGGCCGGCAACCTTCTCCAGCGTACGCGCTGCCCGTACTTCTACGACACCGCCCAGCCCTGCAACAAACGCCAGCCCGGCAGCGGCTGCTCGGCCATCGGCGGGGTCACCCGGCACCTGGCAGTCATCGGCGCGAGCGAGGCCTGCATCGCCACCCATCCCTCGGACATGGCGGTCGCGATGCGCGCCCTGGACGCGGTGGTGGAGACAGTGAAGCCAGACGGCACGACGCGCGCGATCCCGATCGCCGAGTTCCACCGCCTACCGGGTGACGCGCCCCAGCTGGACACGACGCTGGAGCGCGGCGAGATCATCACGGCGGTGACGCTGCCCCCGCCGGCTGGCGGCCGGCAGTTCTACCGCAAGGTGCGCGATCGCGCCTCCTACGCCTTCGCACTCGTCTCCGTGGCGGCCATCGTGCAGCCGGACGGCACGGGACGGGTGGCGATGGGCGGCGTGGCGCACAAGCCCTGGCGCGTCGAGGCGGCCGAGGCGGAACTTCCGCGCGGCGCGAAGCCGGCCATGGCGGCAATCCTGAATGGGGCGAAGCCGATGCCGGACAACGCCTTCAAGCTGACCCTCGCGGAGCGAATCCTGACCTCCGTGCTCACCGAGGCGAAGGGCTGAGACGATGAAGTTCGACACCCCCGCTACCACGAGCCCGATCGACCAACTCAAGTTCGTCGGCCGCCCGCTGGACCGCATCGATGGGCCGCTCAAGACGACCGGCACCGCCCCTTACGCCTATGAACGGCACGACGTCGCGCCCAACCAGGCCTATGGCTTCGTCCTCGGCGCCGGGATCGCGAAGGGGCGCATCGCCGCCATGGACACCACGGCTGCCAAGGCGGCGCCGGGCGTGATCGCCGTCGTCTCCACCCTCGACATGCCGAGGATGGCGAAGGGGCGGATGAACATTGCCTACCTATTCGGCGGCGCTGAGATCCAGCACTACCACCAGGCCATCGCCCTCGTCGTCGCCGAGACCTTCGAACAGGCGCGCGGGGCTGCAGGGCTGATCCGCGTGGACTACGCGCGCGAGCCGGGGCGGTTCGACCTCGCCGCGGCCGCAAAGACCGCGCCGCTGGCGGGCGGCGACAGCGACGAGGGAAGCGGCGCCCCCCCCGAGGACCGCTTCGGCGACTTCGAGGGTGCCTTCGCGGCCGCCCCCGTCCAGCTCGACGAAACCTACACCACCCCGGCCGAGAGCCATGCCGCGATGGAGCCGCACAGCTCCGTCGCCTCCTGGGAGGGCGACAAGGTCACCATCTGGACCTCGAACCAGATGATCGCCTGGGGCCGGCGGGACGTCGCCATGACCCTCGGCATCCCCGTCGAGAAGGTCCGGCTCGACTCCCCCTATGTCGGCGGCGGGTTCGGCGGAAAGCTCTTCGTCCGCGTGGACGCGATCCTCGCGGCACTCGGCGCCAAGGCGGCAAGGCGGCCCGTGAAGATAGCGCTGACGCGCCCGCTGATCGCGAACAACACCACCCACCGCTCGGCGACGATCCAGCGCATCCGCATCGGTGCTGGACGGGATGGGAAGATCACGGCCATCGCGCATGAGAGCGCTTCCTACAACCTGCCGGACGGCAAGCCGGAAACGGCGGTCTCCCAGACGAAGCTGCTCTACGCCGGAGCGAACCGCCTGACCGCCATGCGCCTCGCCGAGCTCGACCTGCCCGAGAGCAATGCCATGCGCGCACCGGGCGAGGCGCCGGGCCTCATGGCGCTCGAGATCGCGATGGACGAGATGGCCGAGAAGCTCGGCATCGATCCCATCGAGTTCCGCATCCTGAACGACACGCAGGTCGATCCGGAGCATCCCGAGCGGCCCTTCTCGCAGCGCCAGCTCATCCAATGCCTGCGTCAGGGCGCGGAGCGCTTCGGGTGGAACCGGCGCAGCGCGATATCCGGGCAGCGGCGGGAAGGCCAGTGGCTCGTCGGCATGGGTGTCGCGGCCGGCTTCCGCAACAACCTCCTGACGAAGTCGGGCGCGCGCGTCCGGCTGGACAAGAGCGGCGTGGTCACGGTCGAGACGGACATGACCGACATCGGCACCGGCAGCTACACCATTATCGCCCAGACCGCGGCGGAGATGATGGGCGTACCGATGGAGAAGGTGGTCGTGCGCCTCGGTGACTCCGACTTCCCCGCCTCGGCCGGGTCGGGCGGGCAGTGGGGCGCCAACAACTCGACCGCCGGCGTCTACGCGGCCTGCACGAAGCTGCGCGAGGACGTGGCGCGCAAGCTCGGCTTCAACTCGGCCGATGCCGTCTTCACGGATGGCGTGGTCCGCGCCGGCAACCGCGAGGTTCCGCTCGGTCAGGCGGCGGGCGAGGAGGGCATGACGGCGGAGGACGTGATCGAGTACGGCGATCTCGCCAAGCGCTACCAGCAGTCCACCTTCGCCGGCCATTTCGTGGAGGTGGGCGTGGATGCCATGACCGGCGAGACGCGGGTACGCCGCATGCTCGCCGTCTGCGCGGCGGGTCGCATCCTCAACCCGAAATCGGCGCGCAGCCAGGTGATCGGCGCGATGACCATGGGCGTGGGCGCCGCCCTGACGGAGGAGCTCTCTCTGGACAAGCGTCTCGGCTTCTTCGTCAACCACGACCTCGCGGGCTACGAGGTGCCGGTGCACGCCGACATCCCGCACCAGGAGGTGATCTTCCTCGACGAAGTGGACCCGATCTCCTCGCCCATGAAGGCTAAGGGCGTGGGCGAGCTCGGGCTCTGCGGGGTTGGCGCCGCCATCGCGAACGCCATCCACAACGCGACCGGCATTCGCCTGCGCGACTACCCGATGACTCTCGACAAGCTGCTGGACAAGCTGCCGCAGCCGGCGTGAACGGCCGGGGGAGGGGTCTTGTCCTTCCCCCGTTCCACTTGTCAGGCGGGAAATCCCCCGTCGAGCACCCCCGCCGGCCGGAAGGTGCCCGCGCCGATCAACCCTGCCCCCATGCCCGCGTTCAGCGATTTAAGCGGCCGGCGCCGTGGGGAGGAACGGGCTTGGCTCTGCTGACGCGCGACGACATCCGCCGGCAATCGCGCCTTGCCTGGTTCTGCCTCCTCCTCCTCGCCGCGATGTCCGCCTGGTTCTGGTCGCTCGACAAGCGCAACGCCTCCATGGGCGTGCTCGTCTCTCTCGTGGGCTGCCTCGGCCTCATCCTGCCCCCGCGGGAGAGGATGGAGGTGCTGCCGGCCCGCCTGCGCTCCCTGCCACGCGCCCTCGACTGCACGCCGATCCTCGCCACGCTCCTCAGCAGCCCTGGCTACGGGCTGAACTGGTTCTACGGCGAGAACCCTTATGACGAGATCGTCCACCTCTTCAGCGGGGCCATGGCCGGGGCCGTCTTCGTCGCGCTGCTGCTGGCGGACGGTCGCCCCTGGCGGAGCGGGCGGGTCATCCTCGCCGGCGCCGCCTTCGGCCTCCTGCTCGGGTGCTCATGGGAGGTCTTTGAAGCGATCACTGGCCTCATCGGCGATTTCACCGACACCTGGACGGACATTGTGCTGACCACGCTCGGCGCCACCGTCGCGGCAATGGTCCTGGCGCGGCGGGCGGAATGAGTCACGCGCCACCCCCGCCGCCCGGCCGACCGATGCTGGTCGCCACCTACAACGTCCATCGCGGGCGCCCGCCCGCGGGGCTCTTCCGCCCGGAGGGCATCGCCCGCGTCATCGCGGAGATCCGCCCGGATCTCATCGCGCTGCAGGAGGCGCAGCACTACCTCCGCCGTGACGCCCCGATGCTCGATGAGGATCATCTGGCGCAGGAGGCCGGTCTGCGCCCTCTCCGACTGCATGATCGCCCGCGCGAGCAGGGCTGGCGCAGCAACCTCATTCTCATCCGCCGTGACGCGGCGGTGCTGCGGCCGCCGATGGGCCTGCGGATCGGCGGCATGGAGCCGCGGGGCGCAATCATGGCGGAACTCGACCTCGGCTGGGGACCCTTCCGCGTGATCGCGACGCATCTCAGCCTCGGCGCCGCGCGCCGCAAGCGGCAGGCGCAGGCCCTGCTGGCGGCGATGGAAGCCGGCCACGGCGCGCGCTTGCCGACGGTCCTGCTCGGTGACTTCAACGAGTGGCGCCTCGGCGCCTCGGCCCTCGGCGTGCTGCAACCGGTCTTCGGCACGCCGCCGCAGGTGCCGACCTTCCCGTCCTTCCGGCCATTCCTCAGCCTGGACCGGATCATGGCGCATCCCGCCGGGATGATCGGGCCAGCGGAGGCGCATGACACGCCGCTCGCGCGCCGCGCCTCGGATCACCTGCCTCTCAAAGCCAAGGTGTCGTTTCCGGCAGTTGCGTAGGGGCCGCGGCCCGGTTGGGGCCGCGGCCGGCGCTTTGTCAGCCGATCTTGCGGCTGGCAGCGGGCGGCAGGAAGCGGTCGGTGAACATGTCCCCGACCTTCGGCGGGTTCGCCACGCCATAGGCCTCGGCATTGACGCGGATGAGCGTCTCGGCGCGCGCGTTGTCGAGCACGCCCGTGCCGCCGGCCTTCACGTTCGGCGTCAGGATGGAGCGCTCGTAGGTCATGCCCCAGCGGCGCTTCTCCAGCGCCTCGTCGAAGAGCGGCTCGCGCTTCTTGAGGGAGGCCATGCCAGCATCGGGCTCGGCGATCAGCATCTTCAGCCCCTCGACCGAGGCGCGGACGAAGGCGGCGGCCACCTGCGGGTTCTTGTCCAGCCAGTCGGCCCGGGCAACGAGGGCGCTGCCGTAGATGTCGAGGCCGTTCTCGGCATAGGGCCAGGCCACAATGTCGCTCTCCGCCGTGCCGAGGCCGACAAGGTTGAAATAGGTGGTGAAGAGGAAGCCCGTCACCGCATCCACCTGGCCCTGGGCGAGCATCGTGTCGCGCAGGTTCGCCGCCATGCTCGTCCAGCGGACGCCCGAGGCATCGATGCCGGCCACGCGCGAGAAGGCGGGGAAGAGCATCCGGCTGCCCTCGCCCTCGGGCGCGCCGAGGCGCTTGCCGGCCACGCCCTTGGGCGAGGTGATGCCGGACTTCTTGAGAGTGATCAGCGCCGCCGCCGTGCGGTCCAGCACCTGGTAGAAGCAGACGAGGCGCTTGTCCGGGTTCTCGGCGTTGAACTTCACCATGGTCGAGACATCGGTGTAGCCGACATCGTAGGCGCCGGAGGCCACCTTCACGGTCGTGTCGCCCGAGCCGAAGCCGCGGTCCATCCGAAGGTTGATGCCCTCGCGACGGAACACGCCGCGGTCGTCGGGCAGGGAGAACATGCCGTGGTTGCCCTGCAGCGCCCAATCGAGGGCGAAGCGCACGGGCGTCGCGGTCTGCGCGCCAGCGGGGCGGATGGCCGGCATCGCCAGCCCGGCGGCGCCGGCGGCGAGGAGGGTGCGACGAGCGAGCATAGGCGGCGTTCTCCGGTAAGTCTCAGCCATGTGACCTGGCACCGGTATCGCCCGGCGCGAGGCGAGCGTCCATGCAGGATCGATGCCGATGCGGCTCAGCCCGCCGCCACCGCCGCCTCGTCCATGTCCACGCCAACGCAGACCGAATGCCTGCCGCCCCCCAGGATGACACCGAGCAGCGGCGAGACATCCCCGAAGTCGCGGCCCCAGCCGAGGACCACGTGCTCCTCCGCGACGAAGAGGCTGTTGGTGGGATCCATCTCCACCCATCCTGCCTCAGGCCCCATCCAGGCGGCCACCCAGGCATGGGACTGGTCCACCCCGACCCGGCGAACTCCGCCTGGTGGCGGCCGTGTGCGAATATAGCCGGAGACGTAGCGCGCGGGGATGCCGAGCATCCGGAGGCCGGTCACGAGCAGATGCGCAAAATCCTGGCACACCCCGGCCCGGCGTCGCAGCACCTCCTCCACCGGGGTGGAGACGGTGGTGACGCCCGCGCGGAAGGCCATGTGGTCGCGGAAATCCGCGATCAGCTCTACTGCCGCCTCCCCGACCGGGCGACCGGGCGTGAAATAGGGGGCGAGGAAAGCGCGCGCAGCCTCCACGGGCGGCAGGGTCGGGCTCGGAAAAAGGAACTCCGCCGCCTCGGCGCGCGCGAGGGCAAGGCCGCGGATCGCCTCCCAGGGCGGGGTCGCAGTCGGCAGCGGCGCGGGCGCCGTCACCTCCATGATGGAGTCGGCGGTCACCGTCAGGCGCGCGTGCGGCCGGTCGAGGTAGAGCCAGGCGGTCGGGTTGCCGAAATGGTCCAGCCCCTCACTCCGCCGCGCCGGCGCGGGATCGCAGGACAGCGACGTGTTCAGCACCCGCTGGCGCGGCAGCGGGCGCGGCGTCAGGTGCAGGAGATGCGTCGCCATCTCCACCGGCAGTTCATAGGCATAGGCTGTGACATGGCGGACCCGGTAGATCACGCCGCCCCCCGCACGGGCACTTCCGCCGTATCCACGCCCAGCAGCCGCGGCGCCGCGACGAGGGTGAAGTAGCGCCGCCCGATCGCGTCCGAGAGGGTCCCGACCGAATTCTCGAGCGAGAGCAGCCGCGGCGAGAGGCGGGTCGCGGCCAGCGCGGGATCCGAAGCCTCCGCCACCTCCGCCGCCATCGCCTCGCCTTCCCGCCGCAGCCGCCCCGCCCAGCCCGAGAGCGTGGGATCGCCGCCGCCCTCGACGCCCGCCAGCAGCGCCTCCGCGGCGGCAAGCTGGAAGACGAGGCCCCGCGGATTGGCCGGATCCGCCATCACCAGGTCCAGCGCCGGCGCCGGCTGCAGGAGGTGGAGGTAGCGCGTGCGATAGGTGATGACGGAATCGCAGAGCTCGAGGGAGAGGGCGAGCGCGCTCTCCACCCGCGCCGGCGGCTCAGCCAGGAGATGCCCGAGAAGCGCCGCGACGCTCGCCCCCCGCTCCAGCCGCCGACCGAGGTCGAGGAAGGTGTGGGCACCCCCGCGCACCATGTTCTCCGCCGCCACTCCGGCAACGCCGGACGCATAGCGCACGAGCCCGCCGAGCGCCGCCCCCAGCGCCGCGGGTGTTGCTGCTTCCATCAGCGCGGCCCGGCAGTCCCGCAGCGGCAGCGTGAAGGCGGCGTGCATGTCGCCGGTCAGCCGGTCCCGCGTGCCCTCCACCAGCCGGGCGACCTCGCCCGTCAGCCGGTGCAACCGGCCGCCGCCGCGCCCCGATTGCAGCAGCGCCCGGCGCAGCGCCGCGTCGTCGCCGGAAGTCGGCAGCTCCTCCTCGGTGATAAGCTTCGCGTCCAGCAGGCAGCGCGACAGGGCTGCGACCTCCGCGAGGTCGCGGGGAAGCATGGGCGCACGGTCCAGCCGGGCCATGGCGGCCCGCATCAGCCGCGCGGAATCGTCCAACCGTTCTACGTAGCGGCCAAGCCAGAAGAGATTGTCCGCCACGCGTGAAGGCAGGTCACCCGCCGCACGGCGGATCGCGAGCGCCGGCACCTGCAACGCCCCCGGACCGCGGATCTCCGCGCCCTCTTCCGAGAGCACCCAGACATCCTTCGAAATCTCGCCCGAACGCCCCTCCGCATCCGCCACCCGCGCGACGCCGCCCGGCAGGCATCGCCAGCCCGCCCCGTCGTGCAGCAGGAAGAGCCGCAGCGCGACCGGCCGCGGTTCCAGGTGCTCCCCGACCAGCGTGGGAGCGAGCGAGGCGGCCCCCCGCGCCACGGCCGCCCAGCCCCTCGGGTCGCCCCCGGCCTCCACGGCCCCGGCGCCCGCCTCGCCGGCCCGGCGCAGGACATATCCCGTGGGCGCGGCTTCGTAACGGGCGAGGGAGGCCGGATCGCCCAGCCAAAGCGTCTCCACCGAGGGCAGCGCCAGCTCCTCGCCGAGCAGGTCCCGGCACAGCACGGGCAGAAAGGCCGGCAGGGCAGGGGCCTCGGCCAGCCCGGCGCCCGGGTGGTTGTGCACGGAAAGACTGCCCGCCCGCACGGCATCCAGCAGCCCCGAGACGCCGAGCGCCGTCCGGCCGCCCAGTTCCAGCGGGTCGAGCAGCGCCCCGGGCACGCGAGAGAGAAGCACGCGCACCGGCTGCAGCCCACGCAACGTCTTCAGGAAAAGCACCCCGCCGCGCGCCGTCAGGTCGCCGGCCTCGGCCAGCGCGCAGGAGAGATCGCGCGCGAGCGTTACGTGCTCCGCCCATTGAGGGTGGGCAACGCCGGGGGTCAGGAGGGCGACTGCCGCGGCCCCCGCATACTCGGCACCTGCCGCCCGCTGCAGCACGTCCCGCCAGGCGTCCACGAAGGGGCGCAACGGTCGCATCTGCACGGCGCGCGCGCATTCCGGCAGTGTCCGCGCCATGTGGGAGCGGTTGGCATAGGCCTGCGCCAGCCCCTCCATCGAGACCACGCTGTCCGCCGCGACGCGCCAGCGCCCGTCGGCCCCGCGGATCAGGTCGGCGGCATAAAGGTGCAGGAAGGGCCCGGGCACGCTGTTGCAGCAGGGCCGGAGGAAGGCGGGGTTGGGAAAGACAAGCTCCGGCGGGATCGCGCCGCCGGCGAGGAGGGATTGCGGGCCGTAGAGATCGGCCAGCACCGCTTCCAGCAGCCGGGCGCGCTGGGCCAAGCCCTGCGACAGTTCGGCGAACTCGGTGCCGTCCAGCAGCAGCGGCACCGGGTCCAGCCGCCCCGCGGCGCGCTGCCCGGGCGAGGCGGGCGAGGGGAGAAGGCCCGCCGAGCCCTCCTCCTCGAAGGCGCGATCCAGCAGGCGCGCGCGGGCGGCGAGCCCTCCCTCCGGCAGGCTCGAAAGCGCCCCAAGCAGCCCGCGCCAGCGCGGCCGCACATGCCCCCTGCCGTCGACCATCTCGTCGACCGGCTCGGCGGCGTCGCTCACGCGGGAACCAGGGTGAGGGAGGCGGAGAAGTCCACGCCGCAGGCCTCGTGCGTGCCACTGACCGGCGCAGCCAGCCGCGGATCGGAGGCGGCGGAGAGCGGCAGGTGGAACTCCGCCGCGAGCAGCCCGGAGGTCGGGTCGAAGCCTACCCAGCCCGCGCCAGGCAGGAATGCTTCTGCCCAGGCGTGCAGCTCGGCCGTCCCCTCGTTCGTGTCGAGGAGATAGCCGGAGCAGAAGCGGGCGGCGATGCCCATGGCCCGGAAGGCCTGCACGAGGAGCCAGCCGGTGTCGCGGCAGGAGCCCTCGCCGCGGGAGACGACTTCCTCAGCTTCCCAGATGCCCGGTTCGTCCCGGCGGATGTAGCGAATTTCGCCGGCGACGCGGCGGGCGAGGGCGATGAGCAGCGGGATTGTGTCCTCCCCGCCGGCCTGCGCCTCCGGCAGTAGCGCCGCGAGACCCGGCCCGGCGGCCCCGCACCGCAGGTTCGGCGCCAGCTCCGCCGCCAGCAACGGCTCGTAGGTGAAGGGCCAGCGGTCGGCGCCGTCCTCCAGCAGGAAGGCGAAGGGGTTCACCGGCACCAGCTCCGCCTCCAGCACCGCGGTAATGGTGAAGTGCTCCACGCGTCCGTCGAAGACCGCCCGCGCCTCCGGATTGCCCTGCGGGTCGCGCCGCTGGAACAGCCGATGGTTCGCGGGCTCCACCGTTAGCGCATGCCGCCGGATCACGGCCGCCGCGTGCGGCGCGGGCGAGAGCCGGATCGTCTGCGGCCCCAGCAACACCGGCCGGTCATACCGATAGGTGGTGACATGGGTGATGGTGACGGCGCTGACCATGCGGGGCGGAAGATGACCTCTCGGTGACGGGGCGCGCAGCATAGCCACCGGCGCGGCGGGGGATAGCCCGGATAGCCGCGCCGCGGCCCTGGCGCCCTGCCGCGCCGCCATGGCATCAAGGGCGGCGCGCATCGCGGCGGGCAGTGGGCCCGCCGACGGAACCGGCATCCAGGTACGGAGAAGCGGCCTCATGGGCACGAAATATGTCATTCAACGCCGTGCCCTGCTGGCCGGCGGCACCGTGCTCTCCCTCGTTCCGGTGCCGGGCGCGCGCGTCACTGCCCAGGTGCTGGACAAGGTGGTCTTTCAGACGGACTGGCGCGCCCAGGCCGAGCACGGCGGCTACTACCAGGCGGTCGCGAATGGCATCTACCGCCGCTACGGCATCGAATGCGACCTGCGCCAGGGCGGCCCGCAGCAGTCGCCCGCGCAGCTCCTCGTCGGCGGGCGGGCGGACATGATCATGTCCAACCCCTTCCAGGCCGTGAACTACGTGCGGGAACGGATCCCCTTCCTCTGCATCGCCTCGATCTTCCAGAAGGATCCGGTGATCCTGATGACGCATGAGGAAGCCGGCATCAACGGCTTCGAGGACATGCGCGGCAAGCCGATCATGATGAGCGCCGCCGGCCGCGTCACGCACTGGCCCTTCCTGCGCAGCCGCTTCGGCTTCAGCGATTCGCAGATCCGCTCCTATACCTTCAACCTGCAGCCCTTCATGGCCGACAAGGGCGCGATCCAGCAGGGCTTCGTCTCGTCGGAGCCCTTCGCGGCCATGCAGGCCGGTGCGCGGCCGCGCGTCCATCTCCTCGCGGATGCCGGCTACGAGGCCTACAACACGACGATCGACATCTCGCGAAAGATGGCCACCGAGAAGCGCGACCTCGTGCAGCGCTTCATCGACGCGACGATGGAGGGGTGGAGCCAGTATATGAAGGGCGAGGACATCGGCGCCGCCAACGCCCTCATCCAGGCCCAGAACGCCGAGATGCCCACCGACAAGATGGCCTATGGCCTTCGTGTCATGCAGGAGCGAAAGATCGTGACCGACCACGAGGCCGCAACGCTCGGGATCGGCGCCATGACGCATGAGCGCTGGGGCCGCTTCTACGAGACGATGCGCGACTACGGCGTCTATCCCGCCGGCCTCGACATCCGGCAGGCTTATTCGCTGGACTTCGTGAACCGCCGCATCGGCCCCTGACCCCCGCGCCGGGCTACCAGGGCAGGTCCACCCAGGAGAGGTGGCCGCCCTTCCCCGCGCCCGTGTCCATGAACACGGCCGCCCCGCCGCCGGCGCCCACCTGCATCAGCGGGCGCCCGTTGGCGCTGCGCACCTCGTGGCCGCAATAGATGGTGAAGCCCTGGGGGATGCGGTCCACCCAGTCGTGCAGGCGCTCGGGGTAGCCGTCCTCCCGCATCCGGCTGGTCACCTGGCCGAAGATGGCGCGGGGCACGAGGCCCTCCGGCTTCCGCGCCCCCGCATCGGGCGGGGAGACGGCGTGCAGCATGCGCGGGTGGAAGCCGCCATGGACGAAAAGCCGCTGGTCGATCCTGAGCCAGGCCGGCGCCCGGCCGATCTCGAGCACCGCCCGCCGGCGCAGCGCCTCCGCGTCCTCCGCGGCGTCGATCTGCTCGAGCGTGCGGCCCAGCCCGTTCGCCTCGATCCGGATCGTTGCGCCTTCCAGCGCGCGCCGCAGCTTGTGGTCGTGGTTGCCGAGGACGAAGAGGCCGCGCCCCTCGGCCCGCAGCGCGAAGGCCCGGCGCAGCACGCCCGGCGCATCCGGCCCGCCATCCGTCAGGTCGCCGAGCTGGATAAGGAACAGCCGCTCCGCCTGCGCGCCGTCCGCGGCGGCGTGGAAGGCCGCGGCCTCCCCGTGCACGTCGCCGACGACGCGGATGCCTTCGAAGCGGTCGCGCAACTCCCTCAAGCCGCCTCCTCCTCGGACAGCGCGCCTCGGGCCACCGCGCGAAGGGCGGCGAGCGCGCGGGCGCGCCCGGCTGCGTGCTCCACCACAGGGCGCGGATACACGCCCTCCTCAAGCCCGGCCGCGCGGCGCACCGCCTCCGGCGCCTCCCAGGGGCGGTGGATGAAGCGCGAGGGCATGCGCGCCAGCTCCGGCACCCAGCGGCGCACATAGACGCCCTCCGGATCGAACTTCTCGCCCTGCGCCACCGGGTTGAACACGCGGAAATAGGGCGAGGAATCCGTCCCGCTGCCGGCGATCCACTGCCAGGAGGCGCCGTTGTTCGCGGGGTCGGCGTCGACCAGCGTGTCCATGAACCAGGCGAAGCCGTCCTGCCATGGCTGGAGAAGGTGCTTCACCAGGAGCGAAGAAGCGATCATCCGCACCCGGTTATGCATCCACCCGATCCGCCAGAGCTGCCGCATGCCGGCGTCCACGACCGGATAGCCGGTGCGCCCGCCACGCCAGGCGGCAAGCAATTCCCGGTCCGGCGCGAAAGGGAAGGCGGCGAAGCGCTCGCGCAGCGCGCCGCGTCAGCTCCGGCCGGTGCCAGAGGAGGTGGTGCGAGAATTCCCGCCACAGGACCTCCCGCAGGAAGGGCAGGGCCGCCTCTCCGCCGGCCTCCCGCGCCGCGTGCCAGACCTGGCGCGGCGAGACCTCCCCCCAGCGAAGATGAGGCGAGAGGCCAGATGAGCCCTCGATCCCCGGGTCGTTCCGACGCGTCGGATAGTCCGGCAGCCCGCCCGCGGTGAAGCGCGCCAGGCGCTCCATCGCCCCGGCTTCGCCAGGCCGCCATGCGGTGCCGAACTCCGCCGCCCAGTCCGGCTGGGGCGGGCGCGGAAGCAGGGCGAGGTCGTCCAGCGCCAGACCGGGGGAGGGCAGGGCGATACCGTCCAGACGCGCCGGCGCCTCCTGCGGCGTCGGCGGCTCGCCCATGGCCAGGATCTTGCGGGCGAAGGGCGCATAGACCGTATAGGGCCGTCCCGATCCCGCCAGGATCGAATCCGGCCGCAGCAGGTGGGTGGAGGCGTGCAGTTCCAGCCGTCGCCCCTCGGCCGTGAGCCGCGCGGACAGCGCCGCTTCCTGAGCCCGCGCCCAGGGCTCCGTCAGCCAGCCTGCCCGCACCGAGGCCGCGCCCGTTTCCTGCGCCAGCCCCGCCAGCAGGGACACGGCATCCCCACGCAGGAGCAGCAGCGGCGCGCCCCGCGCGGCGAGTCCCCTTCCCAGCGCCGCAAGACTGTGGTGCAGCCACCACCGCGCCGCGCCGCCATAGGCGAGATCCCCCGCCGCCACGTCGTCGAGCACGAAGACCGGCAGCACCGGCCCCTCCGCCGCCGCCAGAAGGGCGGGATTGTCGGCCAGCCGCAGGTCCTGGCGGAACCAGACGATCGAAGGGGAAGTCATGCCGCGCTCTCCGCCCGCCGCCGCATCGGGGGCAGCGGCACGCTGTGCAGCCGGTCCGCGCCGAGCATGAAAACCCGCCCGCCCCGCGGGAACAGCCCACCCAGCGCCGGATCGCGCATGTCGAGCCCGCCCGTATAGGCGCCGAAGGCCGGCAGGATCACCCGCCGCCCATCGGTCGCGAAGCAAGGACGGCTCACGGGGCCGGCGCGGGTGGCGAGCGTGGCCTTGGGGTGGAAATGCCCGCTCAACTCGCCCATGGCACGCGGATCGGCCTCGTGCCGGAAGGTGAGGGGGCCGTCCGTCATCGCTTCCACCGCCACCCCCGGCAGTCCCTCCGGTGCCACCGGGTCATGGTTGCCGAGTACCCAGACAACCTCCTCCACCGCGCCGAGGATGCGGACGAGGGTCGCGCAGTCGGCCGGCGCCATGCGCTGGCAGCCCAGCGCGTCGTGAAAGCTGTCGCCCAGCAGGATCAGGCGCGCCGGCCCGTAGCGCCGCACGGCGAGCGCGAGCTTCGAGAGCGTCTCCCTGGTATCGTAGGGCGGCACGAAAAACCCGCGCGCCGCGAAGTGGCTGCCCTTCTCGAGGTGCAGGTCCGAGACGACGAGCGTTCGCCGCGCCGGCCATGAGACGACGCCGCAGGGGTCAAGCATCAGCCGCTCTCCCGCCAGGTGCAGGGGGGCGGCGGTCACGTCGCGGGTCTCCCGTCCGGCAGTTTCGCCGATCGCACGAAGCGGCGCGGCGGGGGGCGGCGCTTTCTGTCCTGTCGTCTCGGGCGGTCCACCACCCCGGAACGCACGCGCAGGCCTTCCGTCACCTCCGAGAGAACATCGGCGAAATGGTCGGCGCCCCCGGTCGCGTCGTCCACCAGGGCGGCGGCCTCGGCCAGCAGCGCGTCCTCCGCGCCGCCAGCCACCCACTCGCGCCCCTCCTCGATGAGGGCGGGGACCGCAAGCGGCGAGACGCGGTCGAGGCGCCGGACCCGGATGGCGCCCCGGATGCGCGCCAGCAGGGTCGCGATGCGCCCGACATCGGTGAGCCCCGTCGCGGCCTCGGCGCGGGTCGCACGAAGGAGGATATGATCGGGCTCGTGCCGTCGCAGCACGTCATAGATCAGGTCGGAGTTCATGCTCATCTGCCGCCCGGACTTCTCGGCGCCGGGATGGTTCTTCTCGATCAGGCCCGCGATGGTCGCGATGTTGCGGAAGGTGCGGCGGAGCATGGAGCTCTCCGCGATCCACTCCTCCAGCTCCTCGCCGAGGATGTCCTCCTCGAACAGGCGCTCGGGATCGGCCGGCTCGAAGGCGCTCCAGGTCGCGAGGACGTAGTCGGTGCCGAGATAGCCCATGGGACCGTAGCCCAGGCGCTCCATCCGCTTCGTCACCAGCATCCCCAGCGTCTGGTGCGCGAGGCGGCCCTCGAAGCAGTAGGCGACCATGAACCAGCGACCGCCGCGCGGGAAAACCTCGATCAGCATCCCGTCACGCTGGGGCAGCTCGGAGCGCCGCTGCTGAAGCCGCAGCCAGTCTCGCACCGGCTCGGGCATGGCCCGCCAGCGCCGGGGATCGGCGAGGATGGAGCGCACCCGGAGCGACAGGTTGGTCGAGAGCGGCAGCCGCGCGCCGGCATAGGCGGGCACGCGCGGCTCCCCCTCGCCGCCGCGGGTGACGACCATGGTGAGGGCGTCGATCCCCTCGTAGCGCAGCGTCTGGCCCGCGAAGATGAAGCAGTGGCCGGGCTCGAGGGTGGAGGCGAACCATTCCTCCACCTCCCCCAGCACGGGGCCGCCGCGGATGCGCACCTTCAGCATCGGCGTGTCCACGATGGTGCCGAGATTCATGCGCGCCTGACGGGCGACGCGGATATCGCGCACATGAACCAGCCCCTCGGCATCCCGGAACAGGCGCCGGAACCGCTCATAGGCGCGCAGCGCGTAGCCGCCGTCCTCCACGAAGCGGAGCACGTCGTCGAAGTCCCGGCGGGAGAGCGTGGCGTAGGCCCCGGCGCGCGTGACCTCGGCATAGAGGTCGTCCGGGTGGAAGGGTGCCTGGCAGGCCATGGCGAGGACGTGCTGCGCCAGCACGTCGAGCCCGCCCGGCCGCGGCGGCTCGCCGTCCAGCTCATGCGCGCGCACGGCCTCGGTGGCGGCGACGCACTCGATCACCTCGAAGCGGTTGGCGGGGACCAGCACGGCGCGGGAGGGCTCGTCCATGCGGTGGTTCGCCCGCCCGATCCGCTGGAGCAGTCGCGCCACGCCCTTGGGCGCGCCGACCTGGATCACCTGGTCCACCGCGCCCCAGTCGATGCCGAGGTCGAGCGAGGCGGTGGCGACCACCGCCCGCAGCTTCCCCGCGGACATCGCGGCCTCCACCTTCCGCCGCTGCTCGATCTGAAGCGATCCGTGGTGCAGGCCGATCGGCAGGTTGCTCTCGTTCAGCCGCCACAGGGCGGCGAAGATCAGTTCCGCCTGGGCGCGGGTGTTGACGAAGACGATGGTGACGCCGGCACCCTCGATCCGCTCCAGCACGCGCGGGGCCGAGGCGATACCCATATGCCCGCCCCAGGGCAGGTGCCCCGCCGGAAGCATGAGGTCCATCACCGGCTCCGCGCCGCCGCGGCCTACTACCAGCCGTACGTCCTCGGTCTGTGCGGTGGGGGAAAGCCAGGCGCGCAGGGCATCCGGATGCGCGACGGTGGCCGAAAGCCCTACCCGCCGCAGGCCCGGCGCCAGCAGGTCGAGCCGCGCCATGAGGAGCGAGAGCTGGTCCCCGCGCTTCGTGCCGGCCATGGCATGCGCCTCGTCCACCACCACCGCGCGCAGGCCTCCGAACAGCTCCGGCGCTTCGGGAGAGGAGAGAAGGACGGCGAGGCTCTCCGGCGTGGTCAACAGGATCTGCGGCGGGGTCTGGCGTTGCCGGGCGCGTCGGTTCTGCGGCGTGTCGCCGGTCCGGGTCTCGATGCGGATACCGAGGCCCATCTCCTCCACCGGGTCCATCAGGTTGCGGGCGATGTCCACCGCCAGCGCCTTCAGGGGCGAGACATAGAGGGTGTGCAGCCCCTCCCGCGGGTTCTCGTGCAGGTCCAGCAGCGTGGGCAGGAAGCCGGCCAGCGTCTTGCCGCCGCCCGTCGGCGCGATCAGCAGCGCGCTCTCGCCCGCGCGCGCGGCGCGCCAGAGGGCCAACTGATGGGGGCGCGGTGTCCAGCCGCGCGCGGCGAACCAGCCCGCGAAGGGTTCCGGCAATGTTCCCATGGGCCCCCCGTATATGGCATGGATCGGGATAACGGCGAGGCCCCGCCCCGCGCGACAGGTGCTGAAAGACCCGCATGGCTGACTTGGCGACGCTTCTTCCCCTTATTCTCGCCGGGCTGGCGCTCATCGGAGTGGCGGTCCTCCTGCTGCGGCGGACAGGCGGGGACGAGGCGCTGGGGGCGCTGGCCGGTAAGCTCGACGCACTCGGCGCCGCGCAGGACCGCCAGGGCATGGCCGCCGCCGAGCGCATGGCCGCGACCGAGCGCGCCCTGGCCGACCGCCTCGCCGCCACGACCGCCAGCCTGACCGAGACGCTGACGAGCGCGCTCGCCCGCCAGAACGAGCGCCTGGCCGCGCAGGAACGCGCGCTGGCCGACCGGCTGGCGGGGCAGAACGAGCGCCTCGGCAAGGTGCTGAGCGACAACGCCCTGCGCGCCGAGGAAACCGCGGGAAAGATCCACGAACGGCTGGCCGTGATCGACGCCGCCCGCGCCAATATGGAGGCGCTGGGCGCGCAGGTCGGCAGCCTCGCGCAAATCCTCGGCAACAAGCAGTCCCGCGGCGCCTTCGGGGAGGTGCAGCTGCGGCAACTCGTTGAGGACCGCCTGCCGCCCGACGGCTTCTCCTGGCAGCACACCCTGGCCAACCGCACACGCTGCGACGTGCTCATCCGCCTGCCCTATCCGCCCGGCCCCATCGCCGTGGACAGCAAGTTCCCGCTGGAAGCCTGGCTCGCGGCCCGCGACGCCGCGGACGACGCCGCGCGCATCGCCGCCACGAAGCGCTTCGCCGCCGACGTGACGCGGCACGTGGACGACGTGGCCGGCAAGTACATCTGCCCCGGCGAAACGGCGGAGGGCGCGCTCATCTTCGTCCCCTCCGAGGCGATCTACGCCGACCTGCACGCCGCCCACGCGCCCGTGGTGGACGCGGCGGCGCGGCGGGGCGTCTACATCGTCTCGCCCAGCACGCTCTGGGCCGTGCTCGGCACCATGCGCGCCCTCATGCAGGACGTGCGGATGCGGGCCGAGGCCGGGCAGATCAAGAACCAGGTGGCCGAACTGATGAAGGACGTGACGCGGCTGGACGAGCGCGTGACAAAGCTCCGCAAGCACTTCCTGGACATGCAGATGGACGTGCAGCAGATCGAGATCACCACCGGCAAGATCACCCGCCGGGGCGTTTCGATCGAGGCGCTGGAGCTGAGCGACCTGCCGGCCATTGGCGCGCCCGTCGCCTCGCTGGCACCCGCGCAGGACTGACGCGCGGCGCCCGGCCGGTCAGGCCGGGACGCCGCCCACCCGCATCAGGTGGTGCATCCCGACCTCGGCCGGGGACTGGCAGCCGAGGAAGGCGAGGTTCCGGTTCACCTCGGAGGAGAGGATGGAGATGGCGTGGTGCACTCCCGCCTCTCCGCCCACGGCCGCCGCGTAGAGGAAGGGCCGGCCCACGAAGACGAAGTCGGCACCCATGGCGAGCGCCTTCAGCACGTCCGAGCCGCGGCGGATGCCGCCGTCCATCATCACCGCCATGGAGCCCGCCGCCGCGCGCACCTCCGGCAGGGCGCGGAAGGCCGAGATGGCGCCGTCGAGCTGGCGCCCGCCGTGGTTGGAGACGATGACGCCGTCCGCGCCCTCCTCCGCGGCGCGCCGCGCGTCCTCCCCGTGCAGCACGCCCTTCACCACCAGCTTGCCCTTCCAGCGCCGCCGGATGAGCGCGAGATGCGACCAGTTGAGGTGGTCCCGCGCGCCGAAGTCGCGCTCCACGTGGCGCGCGATGATCGGGGCGCCGCGCGTGGCGTAGGAGTTCTCGAAATGCGGCATGCCGTGCCGCATCAGCGTGGGCAGCATCGTGTCCAACAGCCAGCGCGGGCGGATGGCACCGTCCCAGGCAAGGCGAAGGCCTGGCTTCAGCGGGGTCGAGAAGCCGCTGCGCACGTTGTTCTCGCGGTTGCCGAGGGTGGTCGTGTCCACCGTCAGCAGAAGTGTCCCGAAGCCGGCCGCGGCCACGCGGTCCACTAGTCCGATGATGCGGTCATCCTCGCCGGGCAGATAGGCCTGGAACCAGCTTCCCGGCGCCTCCCGCGCGATCTCCTCGAGTGGGATGAGCGACGATCCGCTCATGATCATCGGGATACCGGCGTCGCGCGCCGCTCGGGCGAGGACGAGGTCGCCGCGATAGGCCATCATCGCGCTGATACCCATGGGCGCAATGCCGAACGGCGCCGTGTAGGTCGTGCCGAAAAGCGCCGTCGCGATGCTCCGGCGGGAAACGTCAATGAGGTAGCGCGGCCGGAAGGCCCAGTCCGCGAAGACGCCGCGGTTGTCCTTCAGCGAGGCATTGGTCTCCGCCGCCCCTGCGATGTACCCGAACAGCGGGCGCGGCAGCTTCCGGCGCGCCGCCGGCTCGAAATCGTCCAGCGCGAGGATCGGGCGCAGGGCGCGCGGGAGGTCCTTCGAGACGGTGCGGTACACCGATTTCGCGGGCGGCGGGACGGGCGCTGCCCCATTGCCGTCGGGCGGGCTCATGCGAGGCGCGCCAGCACGCGGTCCACAAACAGGCCCGCGCTGCCGAGATAGGTGGAGGGATCGGTGATGCGCTCGATCGCTGCCGCATCCAGCCGCGAGGAAACGGCCTCGTCCCGCCCCAGCGCCTCGGCCAGCGGCACATGCTCGGCCAGCGCCACGTCGCAGGCATGGTGCACGGCGTCGTGCGCCGCGCCGCGGCCGAGCATCGGGGCCAGTCCCATCATCACCGCCTCCGCCATGATCGCACCGCCCGTGACCTCAAGGTTCCGCCGCATTCGCGCCGCGTCCACCGTCATGCCCTCGGCGATCTGCCGTGCCTGGTCCAGCGCTCCATGGGTGAGCAGCAGCGCCTGCGGGATGGCCAGCGGCTCCGCCTGCCACGGCCCTGTACCGCGCTCGTGGTCCAGCGCCATGGCGGACATCACCTGCGGCACCAGCGCGTGCACGCCGCGCGCCTGGGCCAGCACGTATTCGCAGGCGATCGGGTTGCGCTTCTGCGGCATGGTGGAGGAACCGCCGCGCCCGGCCTCGTGCGGCTCGAAAACCTCGGCCACCTCGGTCTGCATGAGCAGCATCACGTCGGTCGCCATCTTCGAGAGCGACCCGCAGAGGATGCCGCACCAGGAGACCGCTTCCGTCACCGTGTCGCGCGCGACGTGCCAGGGGATTTCCGGAACGCTCAAGCCCAGCTCGCGCGCCAGCGCCTCGGCCACAGCCGGGCCTTTCTCGCCCAGCGAGGCAAGGGTGCCCACGGCGCCACCGAACTGCACGCGCAGCAGGCGGGGCAGCAGGGCGTCGAGCGTCTCCCGTGCGTTGATCAGCGGGGAGAGCCAGACGGCGCATTTGTAGCCGAAGGTCACGGGCAGGGCGTGCTGCAGATGGGTGCGCCCCGCCATCACCGTGTCCCGGTGCTCGCGCGCCCGGGCGGCGAGCGCCGCGATGGTGGCGTCGAGATCGGCGCGAATGAGGGCGAAGGCCTCCCGCAGCGCGAGGACGAGCGCGGTGTCGAGGATGTCCTGCGTGGTCGCGCCCCAGTGGGTCCAGCGCGCCGCGTCCTCCCCCGCGAGCGCGCCAAGCTGCTTCACCAGCCCGACCACGGGATAGCCGGTGTTGCGCGTGGCGGCGGCGAGCTTCGCAAGGTCCAGCCTGTCGGCGGTGGCCGCCGCGGTGATCGCCCGCGCCGCCTCCGCCGGCACGATCCCGAGCCCCGCTTCGGCGCGCGCCAGCGCCGCCTCCACGTCCAGCATCCGCTGGAGAAGCGCCATCTCTCCCACGACGCCGCGCATGGCGTCGGTGCCGTAGAGCGTGCCCCAGACCGTGCTGTCCGCCGGATTGACCGCCACGCTCAGACCACCATCCAGCCGGTTTCGCTCTGGAGGCGAAGGTGGAGGTTCCAGGTACCCCCAGGGCGCCGGGCGCCGTGCACCACCTCGCTCATCGCCTCTCCTCCCCTTCCGAAAGGATCCCCTTCGCAACCTTCAGCGCGTGGTTGGCCACGGGCACGCCCGCATAGGCGCCGACCTGCAGCAGCACCTCCGCGATCTCCTCGGGCAGCACGCCGGTGTTGCGGGTCGCGCGCACGTGCAGCGCGAACTCCCCCTCCCGCGCGAGGGCCGCGGTGATGGCGAGGGTAAGGAGGGAGCGGGTGTGCCGCGGTAGGCCCGGGCGGGTCCAGATCCCACCCCAGACATTGCGCGTGATGTAGTCCTGGAAGGCGGCGTCGAGCGCCGTGATGCCGGCGCTCGCGCGGGCGACGTGTTCCTCCCCGAGGACGGCCTTGCGCACGGCCATGCCGGCAGCGAAGGCATCCTCCTCCGGCGAGGGAGACAGATGCGCGAGCAGCGCCTCGGTCACCGCTTCGGCAGCCTCGAAGGTCGGGATATGCGCGACGCCCGGCAGGACGATCAGCCGGCTGCCCGGGATCGCCTCGCGGATCGCCTCGGCCGCGGAAACCGGGGAGGCCTGGTCGAGCTCCCCCACCACCACCGTCGCGGGGCCCTGCATCCGGCCAGCCAGCGAGGCGGCCCGCGCGTCGCGGAGCGCGGCCGCGCAGGCGGAATAACCCTCCGCCGGGGTCGCGAGCAGCATCGCCCGCAGCGCGCGGGAGGAAGGAAGTGACTGGTCCGCCACCCAGCGCGCCATCACGCCGTCCGCCACCGCCGCCATGCCGCCCGAGGCGATCGCCTCGATCCGCTGCTGCCAGCCCTCCGGCGGCGGGAACTCCATGGCGGTGTCGAGCAGAAACAGGGAGAGCACCCGCTCCGGCCGGCTCGCCGCCATCTCCATCGCGATGCGCCCGCCGATCGAGATGCCACCGAGATGGGCCGCGCGGATGCCGAGATGGTCGAGCAGTGCGAAGGCGTCCTCCGCCAGCGCCGCCATGGTCGCCTCGCCGGGTACCGCCGAGGTGAGTCCGTGGCCGCGGAGGTCGAAGCGGATCACGCGATGCGTGCGGGCCAGAACCTCCGCCTGCTCGTCCCAGACGTGCAGCGAGGTACCGAGGCTGTGAAGCAGGAGAACCGGCGGCGCTCCGGGCGGCCCCGCCACCTGCACATGCACCGACATGCCGCCCAGCGCGATGAACATCCGCCCGTTCACTCCCCCGGCGGGCCCGAGCCGCGCCGCGGGCAAGGCGTAACACGGGCACCCCCGGGCGAAAACCCGGGGGTTATTCCCTTCTCAGACGCCGGCGACCATCACCTGGCCCTGGTCTTGCCCGCGCATAGCCCAGCCGGTGGTGCGGTTCTCGATGGCAACGGCCACGACATACATGATGACGCCCATGACGCCCGTGATGATGAGGCCGGCAAAGACCAGCGGCACGTCGAACCGGGAGGAGGCAAGCATCATCAGATGCCCGATCCCCTTATTCGCCGCCACCGTCTCCGCGATGATCGAGCCGACGAAGGCGACGGTGATCGCGATCTTCAATGAGGCGAAGAAATAGGGCATCGCCCGCGGCAGGCCGACCTTGCGGATGATGTCCGACGGCCGCGCGCCGAGGGCCCGCAGCACGTCCCGCAGCTCGGGCTCCACCGTCGCGATGCCCGTCGCCACGTTCACGACGATCGGGAAGAAGGAGATGAGGAAGGCGGTGATCACCGCCGGCACCGTGCCGATGCCGAACCAGATCACGAGGATGGGCACCACCGCCACCTTCGGCACCGAGTTGAAGGCGATCAGCAGCGGGTAGAGCCCGTGGTAGAGAAGGGTGGAGGAGCCGATCGCCACCCCCAGCAGCAAGCCGAACACGATCGCCAGCGCGAAGCCGATGAGCGTGGTCATCAGTGTCTGCCAGGAATTGTCGAGCAGCGGCAGCCACCACTTGATCATGCTGGCGATGATGGCGGAGGGCGCGGGCAGGATGAACTGCGGGATCTCGAAGGCGCGGCAGATCACCTCCCAGAGGAGGAAGGTGCCGACGATGATGATCCAGGGCAGCCCGGCCTGAAGGCGCCGGCGCCGGCGTGCGGCGGCTGAGAGCGCCTCGATGCGGCGCTGGGCCGCGGTGGGCGCGGCCGGCGCGGCGGTGGGGGAGACGTCAAGCGGCATGGGGAGCCTCCTGCGGGGCCACCGTGGCGACGGGAGCATCGTCACCGCGACGGGCGGCGCTGATATGCTCGCGCAACTCGTGGACGAGCGCCTGGAAGGGCTGCGTGTAGGTCATTTCAAGTGAACGGGGGCGCGGGAAGGGCACCGTCCGCTCCGCGATGATGCGGCCCGGGCGGGCGGACATGATCATCACGCGATCCGCGAGGAACACCGCCTCCTTCAGGTCGTGCGTCACCAGCACCACTGTCGGCTTGAGGATCCCGCAGACCCCCTCCAGCTCCACCCAGAGATCCTCGCGCGTGAAGACGTCGAGCGCGCCGAACGGCTCGTCGAGCATCAGCAGTTGCGGATCGTGGATGAGCGCCCGGCAGAGGCTCGCCCGCTGCTGCATGCCACCCGAGAGCTGGTGGGGCGTCTTGTCCTCGAAGCCCTTCAGGCCGACGAGCTCGAGCAGCTTGCGCGCCTTGTCCTCGTACATCGCCCGCTCGCCCCGCAGGCGGCGGCGATGCGGCTCAACCACCTCCAGCGGCAGCATCACGTTCTGCAGGATGGTGCGCCAGGGCAGCATCGTCGGCGCCTGGAAGGCCATGCCGGCGATGGAGAGGGGCCCGTCCACCTCCTTGCCCGCCACGATCACGCTGCCCGCCGAGCACGGCCAGAGCCCCGTCACAAGCCGCATGAGGGTGGACTTGCCGCAGCCGGAAGGCCCGACCACCGCGACGAACTCCCCCTTGGCGATTCGCATGGAGGTGTTGCGCAGCGCGAGCGTCCCCTCCGTGCCGCCATACCGCATGGAGACGTCGTCGATCTCCACGAAGGGCCTTTCGAACCCGGTCATACCCGAACTGGCCTCCCGATGACGTTCCCGGCCAGACCAACCACGGCCAGCCTGCTTGGCGGCCCCTTCCGGTCCGCGGGCCCCGCTGGACCGCCGCGTCCCGGCACGCGGGGCGCCGAAATAGCCCGACCCTCCTAGCAAGGGCCGCGCCAGACAGGGTAGTGCAAAGCTCACTGCTCAGGACGGGTACATGTGCGGGCGCTACCCCCCCTGGTGGCGGACGGGCGCTCGACCAATCTTGCGCGGGACCCACAGATCCGCACCGAAGGAGCGCGCCATGCCCGTCGAGGACATCACCCCCAGCGACAGCTACGAGGCCCTTCGCACCGATCCCGACGCGCTGCTGGTGGACGTGCGGACCGATGCGGAGTGGAACTTCGTCGGCATCCCCGACCTTTCCGCCACGGGCAAGCAGCCGGTGCTCATCCCCTGGCAGGTCTATCCCTCCATGGGCGTGAACGGCGCCTTCGTGGAGCAGCTCCGGCGCGCGGGCGCGACGCCGCTCAGCAAGCTCTACTTCCTCTGCCGCTCCGGGGCGCGCTCCCTCGCTGCCGCCCAGGCGGTGCAGGCGGCCGGCTTCCCCAATGCCTACAACGTGGCCGACGGCTTCGAGGGGCCAGTGAACGCCGACGGCCACCGCGGCAGCACGGCCGGCTGGAAGGCCGACGGCCTGCCCTGGCGCCAGCGTTGAGCTGAAGCCGGATGAGGGGGCACCGGCCCCCTCGTTCATCCTGCCCTATTCGACCTGGATATTGGCGCGGCGGGCCACCTCGCCCCAGCGCCGGGTCTGCTCCGCCACGAAGTCGCGGAAGGCGTCGGGCGACATGGTGTTGGCCGTGATGCCCAGTTCCTCGTAGCGGGCGCGGATCTCGGGCGTCCCGATCGCCGCCAGCGCCTCGCGGTTCAGCCGCTCCACGATGGGGCGCGGCGTCGCGGAGGGGGCGAAGAGGCCGTGCCAGGACACGCTCTCGAAGCCCGGCAGGGTCTCGGCGACGGTCGGCACGTCGGGCGCCTGCGGCACCCGGTTCAGGCTGCCCACGCCGAGGGCACGGATGCGCCCCTCCTTGGCATGCGGCCAGGCGGAGGAGAAATTATCGAAAGCCATGGGCAGCTGGCCGGAGAGCATGTCGGTCATGATCTGCCCGCTGCTGCGATAGGGCACGTGCACCGCCGTCGTGCCGGTCAGCTGCGTGAACAGCTCCCCCGCCAGATGGATGGAGGTGCCGACGCCCGAGGAACCGTAATTGATCACCCCCGGCCGCGCCTTCATCAGCGCGATCAGCTCCGGCACCGTCCGGGCCTGGATATTGTTGGCAACCACGAGAAGATTCGGCTGGCTGCCCAGAAGCGCGAGCGGCGCGAAATCGCGCAGGTTGTCGAAGGGAATGCGCGGATAGATCGAGGCGTTGATCGCGTGGCTGCTGATCGTGCCCATGCACAGCGTATAGCCATCCGCCGGCGCCCGGGCGCAGGCCTCCGCGCCGATGTTGCCGCCTGCACCAGCCCGGTTGTCCACCACCAGCGGCTGGCCGAGGCGGCGCGACATCTCGCCGCCGACGAGGCGGGCGATGAGGTCCGTGGTGCCGCCGGCCGCGAAGGGCACGATCACGCGGATCGGCTTGTTCGGATAGCCCTCCTGGGCGAGCGAGGGCAGGGGCGCGAGGGCCATGGCGAGGGCGCCGGCGGCCCCTAGCAGGGCACGCCTCGCGAGGCCGCTCCGGAAGGGACGGTTTCGGCGCATGGCTGTTTCCTTCTCCCGCCCGGCCGTCGTCAGGCTGCGGCCGCGCTTGTTCAGGCTTTGCGGCGCGGCGGGTCTTCGGTCAAGCCGGGGGCTCAGCCCGCGCCGGCCGGCACCCAGACCTCCAGCGTGCCCTGGCGCGGGCGAGGCGTGAAGGTCGTGAAGTCCTGCACCATCCAGTCCCGCCCGAGGCTGCGGGCAAGCGCCTCGGCATCGTCCTGGTCCACGGGGTTGAAGTAGCGGATCACCCGGCGGGATGGCGTGGCGCCCACGACGCGCCGCTCCACCGGCACGCCGAAGCTGCTGAGCTGGTCCACCAGGACCTCCACCCCGTCCCAGAGGCCGGGCGGGTAGTGCACGACGATTCGCCGGCCGAGAGGCGCGGGCGCGCGCGGCACCTCGGCCTGCGGCCCGGGCGTCGGCACCAGCGGCTCGCCGCGATAGCCGGGGAAGCGCGGCGTGGCCTGGCGCGGCAATGCGGGCGGCGGCGCGGGGGGCGGTGGCGGCAACCCGGCCTCAGCCTCCGGCCTGACGGCAGGCGAGGCAGGGGAGGGCGGAACCGGCGCGGGGCTCGCCTGCGGCGGCACGGGCAGGATGGTGGCCTCCTGCACCGCCTCGGCCGTTGCGCCCGCCCCCGTTTGCGCGGGGCGGCCGCCGAGCAGCGCGGTGGCGACCCCCCCGGCAACCAGCAGGGCCGCCAGAGCCGTGTAGAGAAGGAGGCGCCTGCGCGACCGGCGCCCGGCTCGCGAGGTGGGTAGCGGCGGGCGGGGGGGCACGACCGGCGCACGACGCGGCGGGGCAAGCTCGGCCATCGCCGCCGGCGACTGCTGACCGGCGCGAGGCGCCTCCTCCGGCATCTCCGTCACCCGGGCACGGCGGGTCGGGCCCGCCTCCGCGGCGGAGGCCGCCATGGGAGGCTCGGCGGGCGGGCGGCGCGGCGGGGTGTCGAGGTCGGGTGGCATCGCTGCCGGAAGCGGCGGCCTCTCCCGCCGGAGCGCCGGAGCCACCTGGGGCGGCGGCGCGGACCGGGGCAGGGGCGGCAACTCCCTCGCCGCAACCGGCGCCTCCGCCGTTGGGGCATCCGTGATCGGGGCCTCCGTCACCGGGGCTTCCCCAACGACCGGCAGATCAGGCACCGGCGCCGCTGGTAACACCGGCACCGGCACCGGCGACGCCGACGGCGCGGCAGGCTTGGCCGGGGCAGCGGCCGGTGCCTCGCTGGCCCCGATCACGCGGCGCAGGCCTGCGGGCCACTCCCTGACCTGTGTAGGGATGGGCGGCAGGGCCGCGAATTGAGGGTCAAGGACACTGGTCAGCCGCCAGAGGTCCTCGCCAGTGAGGGAGTGATAGATCACTGGCAGGCCGGCCGGCCCGCCGGCCTCCTCCAGCCGCTTGAGAAAGGTTGCGACCGCCCCCGGCGTGGTCTCGGGCGCGAGGTCGAGCAGCGCCACGCCGAAATCCGGGTGCAGGGCCGTGAAGCGCGGCTCCTCCCTTTCCACGGCTCCCTTTGTCGGGCCAGGCCTGTGGCGCAGCACCTGCCAGCCGAGGTCGCCCAGGGCTTCCTCCGCGGATAGATCGGTCGCGGCCTCGGGCTGCAGGTCGGCGAAGGGGTCTGTCGCTGGCTTCATCACTCTCCGGGCCTCCCTCGGGCCGCGGGAGCGGCGCGGGGTAGGGCATGGACATGGGGCGGGCCGAGGGGAAACGGTCGCGGGGAAGCGCGCGGAGGTATCGGGCGCGGCGGCGCCTGTCACTTCACGATGCTGGGTGTGCGCAAACGGGGGACTGCCCGGCCGGTCACGCCGCCCGGCCGCCGTCCTCCGCCAGGGCCGCGTGCTCCGCCACGCTGGTGCGAGCCGGCCGTGTCCGCGCTTGTCCGGTGGGGCAGAGGTCCAGCAGCACGCAGCGGGTGCAGGCCGGCGCGCGAAAGTGGCAGGTGCGCTGCCCGTGCAGCATCAGCACCTCATGGTGATCGTAGACCGCCTGCGAATCCCACTCCTCCGGCAGCATCGCCTCCAGCACCCGGTGGGAGGGCCCAACCGCCAGCGTCTCGGGGATGATCCCCAGGCGCTGCGCCACCCGGTGATGATGGCTGTCCACGGGCAGCGCACGCGCGCGCAGCGCGGAGAAGGCGAGCACCGCCGCGCTTGTCTTTGGCCCGACGCCGGGGAGGGATTCCAGCCAGGCCCGCGCCTCCGTCACCGGCATGTCGGCCAGGTGATCGAGGTTGAGCGAGCCGCGCCGGCCGGTGATGAGGGTTAGGATGCGCTGCAGGGCCGGGGCCTTCGCCTCCGGCCAGGTGCAGGGGCTCAGCGCGTCCTGCACCTCGGCCACCGGTGCGTCCCGCACCGCCTCCCAGTCCGGAAAGCGCTCCTTCAGGTTGCGGAAGGCGCGGGCACTGTCGGCGTTGCGCGTGCGGTGGGAGAGAAGGGAGGAGACCAGCTCCTCCATCGGCCCATGGGCGTGAAAATACCCGATCGGGCAGTTGAAATGCTCGCAGAGCCGGCGATGGGCTTCCAGCAGGCGCTCGCGCGGCGCGGTGATCGGGGCGAACTCGGCCATGCGGGGATCCCAGCTGATGGGGTGGAACGCCGCGCCGCCGCCGCGGTTCCGGGGAGGGCTTCCGCCTGAGGTCCAGCCCCGTCGGTCGGCGCCCGATTGAAGCGGCGCGGGGCGCGGCCAAGTAGGAGGCGTGCCAGCCCCGCCAAGCCGTCCGCGGCCCTACCGCCTCGTCATCTTCGACTTCGACGGCACCCTGGCCGACAGCGCGGGATGGGTCCTCCACGCCCTGACCGAGGCGGCCGGGCTCTACAACTTCCGCCGCATCACCGCGGACGAGGCCGCGATGCTGCGCGGCTGGGACAACCGCGCGATCATCCGCTACCTCGGCGTGCCCTTCTGGAAGCTGCCATCCATCGCGCGCCACATGCGCGAGCGCATGGCGGCAGAAGCGGATCGCATCTCCCTGTTCCCGGGTGCGGAGGAGACGCTTCGCGGCCTGCTGGCGGCCGGTGCCAGGCTCGCCATCGTCAGTTCGAACGCCGAGCCCACGGTGCGCCGCATCCTCGGCCCCGAGCTATCGGCTGATATCGCGGCCTTCGAGTGCGGCGCCTCCCTCTTCGGCAAGGCGCGCCGCTTCCGGCGCGTGCTGCGCCGCCTGGGCGTCCCACCGGGGGACGCCATCGCGATCGGCGACGAGGGCCGCGACATCGAGGCAGCGCGCGCGGCCGGCATCGACACGGGCGCGGTGACCTGGGGCTACGCGACTGCCGCCCTGCTGGCCACCCGCCGCCCCACCGTCACCTTCGAGCGGATGGAGGAGCTGGCGCCGCGGCTCCTCGGCGCCCTACCGCCCGGCGATGGCCTTGTTCTCCAGCCGTGAGAGCAGCCGCACCACCGGCCAGAGAATGATGAAGTAAGCCAGCGCCGCCGCCACGATGGGTGAGGCGTTGTAGGTCACGCTCTGCGCCTGCCGCGCCTGGAACAGCAGCTCCGGCATCGCGACGACGGAGGCGAGGGAGGTCAGCTTCACCACCTCCAGCGTGTTCGAGACGAGGTCCGGCAGGACGTTCCGAACCGCCTGCGGGATCACGACGAGCCAGAGCGCGAGCCAGGGCCGAAGCCCGAGCGCGCGCGCTGCCTCCATCTGCCCCGCCGCCACACTATCGAGCCCCGCGCGCAGCACCTCCCCGTAATAGGCGCCGGTGTTGAGGAAGAAGGCGAGCGCCACCGCCCCCCAGGGGCCGAGGTCGATGCCCAGGAAGGGCAGCCCTGCATAGAGAAAGATGAGCAGCACGAGCGGCGGGAGGGAGCGAAAGGTATCCGTCCAGACCGCGAGCGGCAGCCGCACCCAGGGGCTGCGCGAGCGCGAGAGCAGGGCGATCGCCATCCCGCCGAGCAGGCCGAGCGGCACCACCACAGCCGAGAGCAGCAGCGTCTGCCCCAGTCCGCGCGCGAGGATCGGCCAGGCGCGGAGCACGATCTCGATGTTCAGGAAGTTGTCGACGAAGTCTTCCAGCACGTGCCTATCGACCCGGAATGGCGGCGCGCCGCTCGATCCACCGCCCGATGCCGACCACGGGCATGAAGAGCAGCGCATAGGCGATGGCGCCGAGCGTGAGCGGCGAGGGATTGCCCGAGAAGGCCATGGCCGATTGCGCCGAGCCCAGAATCTCCGCCACGCCGACCACCGAGGCCAGCGCCGTGCCCTTGGTGATGGCAATGGTGCGGTTGGTGAGCGGCGGCACCACCATCCGCACGGCCTGGGGCAGGATGATGCGGAAGAGGATGGTCAGGAAGCGCAGCCCCAGTGCGCGCCCTGCATCCCACTGCCCCCGCCCTGTGGCCGTGATGCCCGCCCAGAATATCTCCTCCGAGAAGGCGGCCAGGACGAGGGTGAGCGACAACCAGGTGGACCAGAAGCCCGAGAGGGAAAGCCCCATCCCCGGCAGCCCGAAATAGAGCAACACGATGATCACCAGCGGCGGCAGGGCGCGGAACAGGTCCACGAGGAAGATGATGCCCAGGTTCACCAGCTTGACCCCGAAGGCCCGCAGCACCGCCAGCGCGAGGCCGAGCGCGAGCCCCGCCGCGACGATGAGCGCGGCGAGCGCCACCGTCAGCACGAAGCCCGCCGCGATCTTCGGCAGCCACTCCGCCATCACCTTCAGGTTGAGGAAGGTGAAGGCGAAGCCGTCCAATCCCCCCACGGCTCAGTTACAGCGCGGTTCGTGCGGCGTCGGGTCGTAGCCGGGCAGGTTGGGCACGCCATAGCCGGGGAAGACGGTGTTCTCCGCGTCGTCGGCAGCGGGCTTGGCGCCGAACCACTTCTCGGACAGCGCGGCGAGCGAGCCGTCTCGCTTCATGCATTCGAGCACGTTCTCGACGGCGTCACGCAGCGCCGTGTTGTCGCGGCGAAAGGGCGCTGCCCAGTGCGCGCGCGTCTCCCGCAGCACGAAATCGGGCACGAGGTTGCGCTGCTGGCTCGCGGCGTACTTCACCACCGTATTGCCCGCCAGCACGGCATAGGCGCGGCCGGAAACCACGGCCTGCACCGCGTCAGGGTTGGTGTCGTAGGCCTGGATGGTGAAGCCAAGCCGCTCCGCATTCGCCTGGGCCCAGGCGTCATAGGCGCTGCCCTTGTTCACGGCGAGCGCCTTGCCGCGCAGGTCCTCCAGGCCTCGGATCGGCGCGCTGCCGCGGCGGATGCCGAGCTGGAACTCGGTGAAGAGGTAACCCTCGGTGAAGAGCATCCCCTCCGCCCGCTCCTTCGTCACCGTCACCGGCGCCGCGAGGAAGTCGTAGCGCCCGGCGTTCAGCGCGGGAACAAGGCCGGAGAAAGAGGCGCTATCGACAGTGATCTCCCGCCCCATGCGCCGCGCGACCTCGCGGAACAGGTCCACGTTGAAGCCCTGAACGCCGCCTTCCAGCCGCGGGAAGGCATGGGGCGCGAAGGTGCCGTCCACGGCAGTCCGCAGCGGCGGCCCGCCCTGGGCTCCCGTCTGGGCGTGGGACGGAAGGACAGGCAGGGCGGCCAGGACGGCAGCGAGCAGGAGGCGTCGCATCGGTGTCTCCGGAAATGAGGCGTTGGGAGCCTCGCACGCAAGCTCCGGGCCGTGGAGAGGGGGGGAGGCTCCGCCCTGCACGTGCCCCATTCCTGCCATCATCCGGTCGCGCGATTGCCGCGTGGTGGTCGTTCTATCCGGTGGTCATCCGGCGCATCGCCGGGATGGAGGTTGCCATGGACCGCATCGCCCTCTCCCTCGTGGCCACTGGCCTCGTCGTGATTCTTTCCACCGTTGTTTCCGTGCTCGGCGGCACGGGCGGCGCGATGGCCGACCTGACGGCGCCCGGCGCTGCCCTGGGTGGCCTCACGATCGTCGCCGGCCTCGCCATGCTGGAGCGCCGCGCTTTTGTCGCGGCCCGTCACACGCCGGGCCGCGCCCTCTCGGCCTAAGCGGCCTTCTCGGGGTAGAGGGCCGAAAGCCCCGCCTCGCTTGCCTCGCAGCGCCCGCGCTCGGTAATCAGCCCGGTCACCAGGCGGGCGGGCGTCACGTCGAAAGCCGGGTTCGCGGCCGGGGTTCCCTCGGCGGCCACCCTCACGGTTGCGACCGTGCCATCGGGCAGGCGGCCCGTTGCGTCCGTCACCTCGCTGCCCGAGCGCTCCTCGATCGGGATCTCGGCCAGCCCGTCGCGCACCTTCATGTCCAGTGTCGAATGGGGCAGGGCGACCCAGAAGGGCACGCCATTGTCCCGTGCGGCCAGGGCCTTGAGATAGGTGCCAATCTTGTTCGCCACGTCGCCCTGGCGGGTGACGCGGTCGGTGCCGACCAGCACGATATCGACCAGTCCGCGCTGCATGAGGTGGCCGCCCGCATTGTCGGCGACCAGCGTGTGCGGCACGCCATGCGCCCCCAACTCCCAGGCGGTGAGCGCCGCGCCCTGGTTGCGCGGCCGCGTCTCGTCCACCCAGACATGCACGTCCATGCCAAGGTCGTGCGCCTGATAGATGGGCGAGAGGGCGGTGCCGAAATCCACCGTCGCGATCCAGCCGGCGTTGCAGTGGGTCAGCACCCGCACCGGCTCGCCCGCGGGCTTGCGGGCGGCGATCTCCTGCAACAGCGGCAAGCCGTGCGCACCGATGCGGCGGTTTGTGTCCACGTCATCGTCGCAGATGGCGGCAGCCTCGGCATAGGCGGCGTCCGCCCGGCGCTCGGGCGGGTGGTTGCGGACGGCCGCGCAGATGCGGTCGAGCGCCCATTTCAGGTTCACCGCCGTCGGCCGCGTCTCGTTCAGCATGGCCGCCATGTGCTCGAGATTCCCGATCGAGGGATCCCGACGCAGTGCCATGGCCAGCCCATAGGCACCGACCGCCCCAATAAGTGGCGCGCCGCGCACCTGCATAGTGCGGATGGCCGCTGCCACTGCCTCCTCGTCGGAGAGGCGAAGCTTTTCCACCCCCCAGGGAAGCCGTGTCTGGTCGAGGATGCCGATGGAATGGCCGTCCTCCTCCAGCCAGACGCTGCGATGGGGCGTGCCGTCGATGTTCAAGGGCTCAGATCCGCTGGTGCATGGCGCAAACAAGGGTGAAGAGGCGCCGCGCCGTCTCGAAGTCGAGCACGACCCGGCCATCCAGCCGCTCCCGCAGCAGCTCCGCCGCCTCGTTGTGCAGGCCGCGGCGCCCCATGTCGATTGCCTGGATACGGGCCTCGGCCGCGCCCTCGGTCACCGCCTGCTCGTGACCCTCGATGACCATCTGATAGTCCTTGATCAGGCGACGGAACGGGCCGAGGGCGAGCATGTAGGCGTGCAGCGGCGCGTCGCCCTCGTCGCGGATATCGAGCAGCAGCCGCCCGTCACGCAGCGCGAGGTGCAGCACATAGGGGCCGGGCGGAAGCCCCTCCGGCGAGA
Source organism: Roseomonas aerilata DSM 19363 (assembly GCF_000711725.1). GTDB lineage: Bacteria > Pseudomonadota > Alphaproteobacteria > Acetobacterales > Acetobacteraceae > Roseomonas > Roseomonas aerilata. The sequence goes on from NZ_JONP01000001.1 coordinate 532,126, forward strand.
AGCGGTTACCTTCCAGCAGGTCTGCCACGGCCTGCTGCCGATCCGCCTCCGCGAAGGGGGAGGGGAGCGGCGCATGATCCGGCAGTTCGATCCGAATGATGTCCCGCGACACGACCTCCCGCTCCGCCAGCGCCAGTTCAGCCATCTCGCAGGGCTCCGGGAGGGTTAGGCCCGTCGCGCGGCGGCTCGCCGTCGGCGAAGCCCAGTCGCAGCATCCAGGCGACCACTGCCCCTTTCACGGGGCGCAGCAGCAGGGTGCAGATGATGGCGAAGAGGGGCAGCCACACGACCATGTGCAGCCACATCGGCGGCTCATAGGCGCGCTCGATCCAGAAGATCGGCGGCAGCAGGAGATGGCCGGCCAGGAAGATGACGATATAGGGCGGCGCATCGTCGGCCCGCAACACGCCGAGCGGCGCGTGGCAGACCGCGCATTCGGGAACGACCGTCAGGTAGCCCTGAAAGATCCGGCCCTGGCCGCAGACCGGGCAGCGCCCGACAAGGCCGCGGCGGACCCCGGTCCACAAGGAGGGCGGGGAGATACCCTCGGCGCGAAGGGCCGATTCGGGCCGCCAGGTGGCGACGGTCTGCGGTACGCCGGGCTGGACGGGCATGGCATCGATCCTCCGGACAGGTGGGTTGAACGCGATCCCGCCCTGTCTTGTTGCATTGCAATATGGGCGCCCGCGGGAGGCGCGGCAAGGCTGGGGCGGGCTTGCCGCCCTGCCGGGCGGCCGTCACCATCCCCGGCATGGAACGGCGCATCCTCATCGTGAACCCCAACCAGGACGCGGCCTGCACGGCAGGGATCGCCGCCGCCGTCGCGCCGTATGCGCGGCCAGGACATGCCCGCTTCGACACGATCGGCCTGCCAGACGGTCCGCCGGCGATCGCAAGCTGGCGCGACTGGTACTCGGCCACCCTGCCGCTGGTCTCCGCCGTGCAGCGGGAGGCGGCGGATGCCTATGTCGTCGCTTGCGTCTCCGATCCCGGCGTCGAGGCGGTCAAGGAGGTGACGGACCGCCCGGTCATCGGCTGCTTCCGGGCGGCCACGCTGGGCGCCCTCGCACGCGCCGACCGCTTCGGCGTCATCGCCTTTGTGGAGGCAAGCAAGGAGCGGCAGCGCCGTGTGCTGCTCTCGCTCGGGATCGATAAGCAGCTCGTGGGCAGCGTGGCGCTCAATCTGACCATGACCGAGCTGATGGACGAGGAAGGGCCACGAGCGGCGCTGCTGACGGCGGGGCGCCAACTTGTAGCCGCCGGCGCCGGAGCGGTAGTCCTGGGCTGCACGGGGATGGCAGGCCATCACGCGTTCCTCCAGTCGGCGCTCGGCGTGCCGGTCATCGAGCCCTGCGCGGCGGCGGCAGCCCAGGCACTTCTTGCGGTCGCCTGAAGGCGGCCGGTCCCCGCCTTAGCGGACGGTGGCGATCTCGCTCCGGACGTCGCGGGCGGAACCTGCCATCTCGGCCGCCACAAGGCGGCGCTCACGTTCCCAGTAGCTGCGGCGAAGGTTCCGCGCCTCGCGCTCCCGATGTTGCGCCTCGGAGCCGACCGTGAGCGCCGGCGGTTCTGGCAGTGCGAGGATGTCGCCGAATAGAGAATCCCCGGCACTGGCCGGTGCGGCGGAGAGCAGCGACACGCCCAGAGCGGCGATCAGGGCGACGTCACGAGGGCGCATGGCACGTTTCTCCTTCACCCCCAACGTCGCCGCACCGAAGCGGTTGCCCGCGCCTGCGCTTCAGCGCCGGCGGCGCTCGTCGTCGAGGCGCCGCCGCTCATCGGCTAGCCTGCGTTGCTCCTCGTCCAGCCGGCGCTGCTGCTCGGCCAACTGGCGGTCGCGGTCTGACCGCCCGCGGTCGTCGGAATAGCCTCGGCTGTCGCGACGATCGCGGTCAGAGCGGCGCTCATCATTGTAACCGCGGTCGCTGCGGCGGTCATAGTCGCGCTCCCGGCGAGTCTCGTCGCGCCGGATCTCGTCGCGGCGCCGGCGCTCATCCTCTTCCGCACGCCGGCGTGCCTCCTCGGAGTTGCCACCGCCAAACTGGCGCACCGCACCCTCGAGAAGCTGGTTGATGTCCTGCGCCCGTGCGCCGCCGGCCGCCAGGGGGGCAAGCAGGCCGAGCGTGGCAGAAAGAAGGAACTGGCGGCGCATCTCTCGCTCCCCGTGAACTATTCTTCATGGGGAGAACGCCGCCCGTCCGCCGTCGTTGCCGGGTCGGGCTCAGCGCTGCGGGTTGTCGCTCAGCAGGGGGATGTTGGACTCCGGCACCGTCCGGGAGGTCACGCCGGGCGTGGATAGGCGCTCGGGCGTAAGGGTCGGCCGGTCGCGATTCAGGTCCTCGACAAGCGCCGGACCGCTGGTCCTCCCGCCGGTCGCCAACTCCCGCGCGGCGTCGTCCACCCTGTCCTCCGCCTGGTCACGCGCTACCTGACGCTGCGCCTCGCGCTGCGCGGGGCTTTGCGCATGGGCGAGCGCGAGAGGCGCCGCGGCGAGAACCAGGGAAAGGACGAGACGGCGCATGGCGGGATACCTCCGGGGCCTCAACGCGCCCCGGGGCATCGTGGTTGTCGTCAGCCGCGCGTTGGCTCCCACACCGACGGCGTCTCCGCGCCCGTCTGCGCGGTGATGCGGCCATAGGCCTCGACGCGGCGGTGGGCAGCGAAGTTGAAAATCGTCTCCCTTCCCAGGCGGCACATGTCGAGGTCGAGATCGGCGGTGATCAGCTCATCATCCCAGGAGGTCGCCTGGGCCATGATCTCGCCCTGCGGGTTGACGATGATGGAGTGGCCGAACAGCTCGTGCCCGTCCTCCACCCCGGCCTTGGCCGTCGCGATCCCGAAGGTCGCGTTCTGGTAGCACCCCGCCTGGATCGAGAGGTGGGAATGCAGGACGCGCAGGTGGTGCGCCTCGAAGCCGCGGTTGTCCATGTTCAGGCTCGGCGTGTTGTAGCCGAGCATCACCAGCTCGACCGACTGCAGCCCGAGCACGCGCCACGCCTCCGGCCAGCGCCGGTCATTGCAGATGAGCATGCCGATGTTCACCGGCCCCGCGCTGCCGACGGGCGCGCGCACCACGGGGAAGCCGAGGTCGCCCACCTCGAAGTAGCGCTTCTCCAGGTGCTGCACCGTGCGGATCGGGTCGTGCTCCGCATGGCCGGGCAGGTGGACCTTGCGATATTTGAGCGCGATCTCGCCGCTCGGATGCACATAGGCCGCGGTGTTGAAGTGGCGCCCCTCCGGCGTCTTCTCCGCATAGCCGAGATGAAAGCCGATGCCGTATTTGCGCGCGGCCTCGAAGAGCGGCGCAGTGGCATTGGAGGGCAGGGAGGTCTCGAACCAGTGGTCCGCGGCTGCGCGGTCCTCCTCGTACCAACGGGGAAAGAAGGTGGTGAGCGCGAGTTCCGGAAAGACCACCACCTCCACGCCGCGCCGGTGCGCCGCCTCCATCAGCCGCACCATGCGGCCGACGGCGACCTCGCGTCCTTCGTCCTTCTGGATGGGGCCCAGCTGGGCGGCGGCGACGGTCAGTCGGCGGGACATGCGGTGCACTCTCCGTGGTGGTGCGCGCACACTATATATGTGCGCGCGTCAGAACAGGCGGTTCGTGGTCTCCGGGCAGCAGCGTGCCGGCCGATGCCGCTCAGGTCGTGCCGTCGGGCCGGCGCCAGGGCGTGCGGTCCACCGGCGGCGGGGCGCGGCGGGTGGAGGGCGGAGGCGCGGCTTCCGCGCTCGTCGGCTCAGCGACGCGATTCTCCGGCATGACGCGCAGGGCGAGCCACCAGCCCGCGCGGCCGCAGAGCACTCCGCAGAGTAGAGCGATGAAGGCGTTCGGCACGGAGGTGCCGGGCCCTGTCAGCCATACCCAGCCGCCGAAGCCGAGCAGGGCGGCGAGCACGGCGTAAAGCAGCGGCTGCCTCATCGCTTCCTCTCCCTCCCTCCCGTCAGGCGGCCGGGGGCAGGGCTACGGGCAGCGCGTTCTGGCGTGGCACGAAGCGGCCGTCGCCGGGCTTCGCCAGCACCTGCGCCCCATCCCACACGCAGTGGCCGCGCAGGTAAGTGGCCGCGACGCGCCCGCGAAGGGCGCGGCCATGATAGGCGGAGTGCTGGAACTCCGGCCGGTCGAGGATCGCCGCCTGGTCGAAGACGAAGTCGCCCCGCTCGATGACGCAGAGATCGGCATCGCCGCCCACCGCGATGCTTCCCTTCTTCGGCGCGAGGCCGTGGTAGCGGGCGGGCTCCGCCGCGCAGTAGCGCGCCATGAGCGTGAGCGGCAGCCCGCGCTCCTCCAGCAGGGTGAACATGACAGGCGCGAAGCTCTGCATGCCTGTCAGCCCGGCGCCGAGGGCGAAGATGTCGCCCTGGTAGACCTTGCGCTCGCGCTGCCAGGGCGCGTGGTCCGTCGAGATATAGGCGACCTTGCCGGCCAGCAGCGCGGCCCACATGCGCTCCACCTCGTCGGCGGTGCGGAAGGGCGGGTTGCACTTCCCGAACCCCTCCAGCCGGACGATGTCCTCCTCAGTCATGCAGAGATAGTGCAGGCAGGCCTCGCCGGAGGAGCGGGCGCCGGCGCGGCGGAAATCCTCGGCGATCGCAAAGCCGCGGGCGAGGGAGGAGTGCGCGATATGGACATGCGCGCCCGTCTCCAGCCCGATCTCGAAGATGGCGAGGTTCGCCAGGTTCTCGGCCAGCGGCGGGCGGGTGCGGCAGTGCATGATGGGATCGGTCCGCCCGGCGGCCTTCGCCTCGGCCGTCAGCTTCATCACCAGCTCCTGGTCCTCGTTGTGCACGGCGACCATGAGGTTCGTTTTCGCGATCTCGGCGAAGGCCTCGCGCATCAGGCCCGGGTCAATCCGGGGGAAGCGCACCGCGTCGTACTCATAGGTGGAGAACTTGAAGGAGCAGGCCCCGGCCTCGGCGAGCCCCGCGATGGCCTCGACGCCGCCTTCCTTGCGGATGGTGCCATAGAGGGCGACGTCCACATGGGCGAGGCGGTGCAGCCACTCCACCTTGTCGCGCAGGATCGCGGCGTCCGTCACGGGCAGGGGGATGTCGTAGGGCATGTCCACGCAAGTGGTCACGCCGCCGGCGGCGGCGGACATGGTCGCGCCTTCGATCCCCGGCCAGCCGATGGAGCTCGCGGTATGCATGTGCCCGTCGACCAGCCCGGGAAAGACCAGCCGGCCGCGATGGTCCTCGGTCGCCGTCGCCGCCGGCGGCTCGCCCTCGCCGATCGCCGCCACCGTCTCGCCGCGCACGGCCACGTAGCCGTCCCGAAGGATCCTGTCCGGCAGGACGAGGTCGCCAAGGATCACGCGGTCGAAGGTCTGGCTCATGCTCTGGTCCCGGCTCTGCTACGGTGCGCCGGAGGTTAGGGCAGATCGCCCGCCCCGTGTATCCCGCGCGCCGCCGGGAAAAGCTCCCTCACCAGCGACAGGGCGAGGGAGGTCACCTCGCCCTCCCGCTCGGCGTTCCAGGCGAGTGCCACGCCCACCGCGCGGATAGGGCCGGCAAGCGCGCGGAATGCCACGCCGGGCGGCCGCAGCCGCGCCATGCCCGAGGAGACGAGGGCGACGCCCAGCCCAGCCGCGACGAAGCCAAGCTGCGCCATGGCCGAGCCCACCTCCCGCACCGCCCGCGGCGCGAAGCCGGCGCCGTGGCAGGCAGCAACCATGGCATCCGCATAGGCCGGCGAAATCGAGCGCGGCAGCATCAGCATCGCCTCGTCCGCGAGCAGCGCGAGGGGCAGCGGATCGGGGGCCGAGAGCAGCGCGTGCCCTTCGGGCAGCGCGACGAGAAGGTGGTCCTCGCCGAGCGGGCGGATGCGGATCGGCGGCCGCGCCCGGTCGTCGCGCAGCAGGGCGATGTCCACCTCGCCGCGCCGCAACGCCTCCATCGCGTCCGCCGTGTCCATCTCGCGCACCGACACCGCCGCCTCCGGCCGCGCGGCGGAGAGGGCGCGCACGAGGGGCGGCAATTCCTCCAGCAGCGCGGAGGTGACGCAGGCGATGGCGGCCGGCGCGTGGCGCCCCGCGCGCAGCTCACGCGCCAGCGCCTCCAGCGCGCCCGCATCCTCGGCCAGGCGGCGCGCGAGCGGCAGCAGCGCCTCCCCCGCCCGCGTGGGGCGCGTGCCGCGACCACCGCGCTCCAGCAGCCGCACGCCAAGTTCCTTCTCCAGCGCCTGGATCTGCGCGGTGAGCGGCGGCTGCGAGAGGCCGAGCCGTGCGGCGGCGCGGCCGAAATGCCCCTCTTCCGCCACCGCGAGGAAATGGCCGAGCCGGCGGACGAGGCGGAAATCCATCGCTCATACGAGAAGCCTATCGCGCAGTCCCGTCAATCGGATTGGACGATCAAGCGCGCCGGGTGCAGAACCGCGGACGTAGGATTCCAAGGGAGACGCCAATGCAGTCGCATGCCGTGAAAGTCCATCCGTCCAAGGCGCTGTTGAAGCGCGAGGACCAGCTTGCCTGGAAGATCGCGGCCGTTGCCGCCGATCCCGTGCCCGTGCCCGAGGACACGGCGGCGATGATCATCAACCGGGTGATCGACAACGCCTCCGTCGCCATCGCCGCCATCAACCGCTCCGCGCCCACCTCCGCCCGCCAGATGGCGCTCGGCCACCCGCGCCCGGGCGGCGCGACGGTCTTCGGGCTCGACCCCTCGCAGCGCGTCTCGCCGGAATGGGCAGCCTGGGCGAACGGCACGGCGGTGCGCGAGCTCGACATGCACGACACCTTCCTTGCCGCCGACTACTCGCACCCCGGCGACAACATCCCGCCGATCCTCGCCGTGGCGCAGACGATGGGCAAGTCGGGCGCCGAGCTGCTGCGCGGCCTCGCCACCGGCTACGAGATCCATATCGACCTCGTGCGCGCCATCTGCCTGCACGAGCACAAGGTGGACCACATCGCCCATCTCTGCCCCGCCCAGGCCGCCGGTCTCGGCACGCTGCTCGGGCTGGACCAGGCGACGATCTTCCAGGCGGTGCAGCAGGCCCTCCACGTCTCCGTGACCTTCCGCCAGAGCCGAAAGGGCGAGATCTCCTCCTGGAAGGCCTTCGCCCCCGCGCATGCCGGCAAGCTGGCGGTCGAGGCTGTGGACCGCGCCATGCGCGGGGAGGGCGCGCCGAGCCCGATCTACGAGGGCGAGGATTCGGTTATCGCCTGGGTGCTGGCCGGGCGCACCCATCGCTATCAGGGCGACGTGTACGAGCCCGTCTACTACGAGGTCCCGCTGCCCGCGCCGGGCGAGGGCAAGCGCGCCATCCTCGACAGCTACACGAAGGAGCACTCGGCCGAGTACCAGTCCCAGGCGCTGATCGACCTCGCCTTCCGCATGCGGGAGCGGATCAAGGACCTCTCCCAGGTCGAGAAGATCCTTCTCCACACCTCTCATCACACTCACTATGTCATCGGCACCGGCGCCAACGACCCGCAGAAGATGGACCCGAAGGCCAGCCGCGAGACGCTGGACCACTCCATCATGTACATCTTCACCGTCGCGCTCGAGGACGGTCGCTGGCACCACGTGGACAGCTACGCCCCCGAGCGCGCCGCCCGCCCGGAGACGGTCCGCCTCTGGCACAGCATGGAAACGCGCGAGGACCCGGAGTGGACGCGCCGTTACCACTCGCGCGACCCGAACGAGCTTGCCTTCGGCGGCCGGGTGGAGATCACCCTCAAGGACGGTACCGTGCTGACCGATGAGCTGGCGGTGGCCAACGCGCACCCGCTGGGCGCGAAGCCCTTCGGCCGCGCGGACTACATCCGCAAGTTCCGGATCCTGACGGACGGCATCATCGACAAGGCCGAGCAGGACCGCTTCATCGCGGCGGCGGAGAACCTGCCGAACCTTAAGGCGGGGGAGCTCGACCAGCTGAACGTGCGCCTGCCCGAGGGCAAGCTCACCGTCGGCGGCCCCGGCATCTTCTGATCGCACCCGCGCCGCCGGCCGACCCGGCGGCGCGCCCGCCCCACACGGAAAGAGGAAGCAACCAATGAGCGAAACCAAGCCCGACATCCGCAAGGGACTCGTCGGCGTCGTCGCCGACGTGTCCGCCGTCTCGAAGGTCATGGCCGAGACGAACAGCCTTACCTATCGCGGCTACCCCGTGCAGGACCTGGCCGAGAACTGCTCCTTCGAGGAGGTTGCCTACCTCCTCTGGAACGGGGAGCTGCCCAACGCCTCCCAACTCGCCGACTTCCGCGCGGAGGAAGCCGCCGAGCGCGCGCTGAGCCCCGCGCTGCACGAGGTCATCCGCGCCATGCCGCGCGGGGCCCACCCGATGGATGCCATCCGCACGGCCGTCTCCTTCATGGGGATGGAGGATCCGGAGGCGGGCGACGTGTCCGAGCCCGCGACGCGCCGCAAGGCAATGCGCCTGCTGGCGAAGATCCCGACGGCGATCGCTGCCGCCCACCGCGCTTCCAAGGACCTGCCGCCGGAGGCGCCCGACGCCTCCCTCACCTTTGCGGAGAACTTCTTCCAGCTCGTCTTCGGCCGGGTGCCCCAGCCGGAGGTGGTGAAGTCCTTCGACGTCTCCCTCATCCTCTACGCGGAGCACGGCTTCAACGCCTCCACCTTCACCGCCCGCACCATCACCTCCACCGGCGCCGACCTGCACGGGGCGGTCGTCGGGGGCATTGCGGCGCTGAAGGGTCCGCTGCACGGCGGCGCCAACGAGGCGGTGATGCACATGCTGAGCGAGATCGGCGATCCCTCCCGCGCGGTGGAGTGGCTGCAGTCCCGCTTCGACCACCGCGCGCTGGTGATGGGCTTCGGCCACCGGGTCTACAAGAACGGCGACAGCCGGGTGCCGACGATGACGAAGTACGCCGAGCGCATGGCCGAGGTGGTGGGCGACCGCCGCTGGATGGAGATGTCCCGGCTGCTGGCGGCGGAGATGCTGGCGAAGAAGAACATCCACCCGAACCTCGATTTCCCCGCGGGTCCCGCCTACCACCTGATGGGCTTCGACATCCCGCTCTTCACCCCGATCTTCGTCGCGTCCCGCATCACCGGTTGGGCCGCGCACGTCATCGAGCAGTCCGCCGACAACCGCCTCATCCGTCCGCTCTCGGAGTACACGGGCGTCGCGCAGCGCACGGTTCCGTCGATGTCCGCGCGCGGCTGACGCGCTCAGCTGACAGGCACCACGACGAACGGACGCGCTGCTTGCGCGTCCGTTAACGATCGTGGCGCAGCGCAACGCACTGCAGCGTGATTTGGATGCACGTCAAAATAAATGCGCGTGCTGCGTCTTTCCGTTGACAACATGCTTGTGCGTGAAGATAGCGTGGCGAGCGCATGAACGGTCACACGCGATTCGCACGCGATGCTGTCAAGCAGCTTGTGCTCACTCCATGCACCGGACTGCTCGGCCCAAAGCGACGCTGGTGACGGTGATCGGCGCGACGCAACACGGAAGGACGGTTCCTGGCATCCTCGGATGACACCTTGAACCAGGGGCGAGAGCGGAACGTGATCCTCGAAGGAGGATGCCGGACACCGCACGAAGCCCGGCACGGCGTGGCGCTGCCGCCAGAGGGCAAGGCCCCGGCGCGCGTCAGGCCCTTGGCCGCCCCGCTTCCGCGCTGCGAAGACCCTGTGACGCCTCCCTCCCGACAGGTGGGCGCGTCCTCGGGACAGTATTGGCCCATGACGTGACCCATCCGGCACGAAACCCCCAGGAGATCCAGCACGTGAGCGAAGAGAAGACCCCCCGAGCGGCCGCGATGGCCATGAGCACAACGCGCCGCAGCGCCGGCACGCGCAAGGCGAGCACCGCCGGCCGCGCGAAGCCGGCCGCAAAGACCACGAAGACCGCCGCGAAGAAGCCCGGCCCCGCCAAGGGCAGCGCGACCGCGAAGAAGGCGACCGCGACCGCCCGCAGCGCGAAGAAGGCGGCCCCCGCCCGCAAGACCGCCGCGACGAGGACTGCGACCAAGACCGCGGCGAAGTCCGGCACCACGCGCCGCACGACGGCGGCGAAGAAGGCCGCGCCCGCCCGCAAGACCGCTTCCACGCGCAGCACCACCGCGCGCAAGGCGGCGCCTGCCCGCAAGACGGCCACCGCGAAGAAGGCGGCCCCCGCGAAGCGCGCGACTGGCGCGAAGACCGCCGCGAAGTCCGCGACTGCCCGTCGCCCGGCGGCGTCCCGCACCAGCACCGCCGCCAAGCGCACCACCGCGACGACGGCCCGCAAGGCACCGGCCCGCAAGGCCGCGACGAGCACGCGCGCGACCGCCAGCCGCTCGACGAGCACGCGCTCGACCGCCGCGAAGGCGCCCGCCAAGCGCGCCGCCGCGACCCGCAGCACGGCCACCCGCAAGAGCGCCACGACCTCGGCGCGCAGCGAAGCCGCGAAGAAGGGTGCCGCCACCCGCGCCCGTCGGAAGGCCGAGGCCACTGCCTCCGCCGCGCCCGAGACAACGGCGCCGGAGACGGAGGCTCAGTCCAGCAGCGACGCGACCTGATCGCTCCGCGATCACCGTGAAGGGGGGCGCTCCGGCGCCCCCTTTTTTCATGCCTGCGCGGCGAAGGCGCTCAGCATGATGTCCCGCGCACCCGCGGCTCCGGGCTTGAGCAGGAGGTGGAGCGGCGCTCCCTCCACCGCGCACCAGGGCAGCCCTGCACCAGGCTCCGCACCGAGGCGAAGCGAGCGTGGGGCGAGCGCCGCGACCACGTCCTCGCACGCCTCCTCGCCCGCGACGAGCAGCCTCGTGACGCCGCGCGCCACCAGCCCCTTCGCAAGCTCCCCCGCCAGGTCCGCCCGCTTCGGCGCGGCGATCACCACCGGCGCCTCCTCGGACAGAAGCGGCGCAGCCCAGTCGAGCGCCGCCGCCAGCCCCTCTGCGTCGCGCAGGTCGTGCGTCGGCGCATAGAGCCGCGCGAGCCCGGCCTGGGAGAGCGTCTCTCGTGCGCCGGAGCACACGAGAACCGCGCCGGGGCCGTGCGGCGCCTCTGTCGGGCGCTCGGCGCGGGAGAGGTGCTGTGCGAGGCCGGAGGCGAGGCCCGCGCCACCGATAAGCAGTCCCTGCGTGCCGGCAGCTTCGCCCAGCGCCTGCAGGTGCGTCTGCGTCAGACCATCCACCACCGCGTAGCGCCGGCCCCACTCCGCAAGGCGCGACATCTCCGTACGGATCGCGCCCGCGCCCGCCTCGACCACGCGAAACGGGATCAGCCCCACCGGCTCCTCGGTCCCCGCCGCGAGGCGACGCGGTAGGTTCGCCTCGCCCGACGCCGGCGCGGTGCCGAGGAAGAGGTGCCCGAGATAGACGGTGCGTCCCCGCGCGGGATCGGCCGGCACGATCGGCGCGAAGCTCGTCCTCAACCGGCGCAGCAGCGCGTCGGCGAGGCGCCCCGTCGCCATGGGCTCGAAATCGGCGGCAATGGCCTGCACGATTCGCTCTGCGCCGGCCGCGAGCAGCGCGTCGCAGGCCGCCAGACCGTCCGGCGGCGCGATCACCACCACCGCCTCCGCCCTGGGCAGCGCGCCCTCGAAGGTGCCGGGCACCAGCGCCGTGTCGATCCCTTCGGCCGAGAGCGCCGCGCCGAATTCGAGCGCGGCCGCAAGGCTCTCCGCGATAGCTCCGAGGCGCGCCATCTCAGCGGGTCCTGGGCAGGGCGAGCAGGTCCGTGTGGCCGACCACGGCGCGCAGCCCGCCGCGCCGCGCCTGTGCCCTGCGCGCGGCCGACCAGGCCTGCACCGCGGCTCGTCCGCGCGGAAGCTGCTCCAGCGCGGCCGAAGCATGCCCGCCCGCGAGCTCCATCAGCATGCGTGTTTCCGCCGGACCGATGCGCCAGGGGGAGGGAGCGGTTGCCACCGCGTATCCCTCCTCCCTGAAGGCCGCTGCCATTGCGCCCACCGCACCGGGCCCGAGCGCCCGGCCGCCGAAGCCCTTGTCGCGCCCCTGGTCCCGCCGGAAGGCGCGGCCGACGAGGCCGTCCGCCGGATGCGGCGGCAGGAAGCGCGCGTCGCCGGCGACGTTCAGCGCGCTGTAGAAGGGAAGCTGCAGCTCCTCCGCCATGCGCGTCACCCAGGAACGGGAGACGAGGTCGCAGAGCGCTGTGCAGACCACGGCATCCGCGCGCTCGAGCGGCAGCCCGTCGGGCGCGTCCGCGAGGTCCCGCACCAGCCCGTCCACGCGCCAGGCGCCGGAGGGGGTATGCACGAGCAGCGTCCGCTTGTTCGGCGCCGAGACCTCGAAGCCGACGGAAACCGCGCGGTCCGCGATGGTGTCGAAGGCGAACTCGATCAGCGTCACGTCCGCATCCACCAGCGTCCAGGCCTGGGGGCGGTTCAGGATGGGCGCGAGCCAGCGGAAGAGGCTCCCGGTCCCGGCGCCGAGGTCCAGCAGCCGAGGGCGCGCAGGCAGTGCCTCCGACAGCGCCAGCGCCAGGGCGATGCTGCGCGCCCTCGCGTCGTGCGGCTCGCGTAGCTCCAGCCAGTCGGCGTCGAAGCTCTCGGTCATGCGGGGGTGCTCAAGCGATGGCTGCCCTTATCTCTGCGGCGAAGGCGGCCGCGCGGTCTTCCCAGCGGGGAAGCCCCGTGCCGGCGCGCCAGGCGGCGTCCGCCATCGCCTCGCGCAGGCCCTTGTCGTAGATGGGCCGGCGCATGGCGCGGGAAAGGCTGTTGTGGTCGCCGGGCGCGCAAACCACCGCGGCGTCGCGCGGGGCGAGGTCGGCCAGTGCGCCACCCTCGGTGATCGCGAGCGGCAGGCCGTGCGACAGGGCCTCCGCGACGGCCATGCCATATCCCTCCCACCAGCTCGCGGAGGCGAAGAGGTCGGCGCGGTCGTAGAGCGCCTCCAGCGCCTGGCCCTCTACCTGCCCCACGAAGGCAACGCGCGGCCCGATGCCAAGAGAATCGGCAAGGGCGCGAAGCTCGTCGAGAAGTCCCGGGTCGCGCGGTGCCCCTGCGATGGTGAGCGTCCACTCGATGTCCGTCAGCCGGCCGAGCGCCCGCAGCAGCACGTCGTGCCCCTTCCGCCGCGTGATGGTCGCGACCGAAAGGATGGCGCATCCGGTTCCCCCCGACCCGCGCGCACGGGCCGCCGGCTCCGTGCCGGGCTCTACGATCCCGATGCGCGCGGGCTCGGCGCCGAAATCCGCGGGCAGTCGGGAAGCGGTGAGTCGTGAGGTGGTGACGAGTCGCGCGAGCCGCGGGAAAAGCGTCCGCTCCCGCTCGCGCAAAGCATCGCGCTTCGCCTCGGGGAAGCCGGCCTCCAGTGCCGTGGGGTGGTGGATCAGGCCGAGGCAGCGCCGCATCCAGTCGCCTCCGGCGAGTGGCGCGAAGGCGGGGAGCCCGAGCCCGTCGAGCACGAGGGCCTCGTCAGGTGATAATCGGGCGATCACTGCGCGCGCCGCGGCCTCCGCCTCCTCGTCGGGCAGCGGATGGCGGCCCGGCATCTCCTCCACTCGCACATCGTGGCCGAGCTCGCGCAGCCCCGCGATGATTCGTCGGTCATACCCATAGCCGCCGCTGACCGTGGAGAGAGGTGCCGGAACCGCGAGGGCGATCCTCACGCGCCGACGGAGCTCGGCACGTCAGCCTCGTAGGCCGCCCAGGCGAGCGGGCTCTCGCGCAGCAGCACCTTCACCGCCCGCACCGCCCGCCCGCCCTCGCCGAGCTTGCCCTCCGCCAGCGCGGCGCAGAGCAGGGCGTGGATATGGAAGCAGAGGAACTCGGTGGTCGTGTTCTGGCCCGCAAAGGCGGGCAGGGTGTCGAGGTTGTTGTAGTCGAAGCTATCGAGGATCCGGCGCAGCTCCACCCGCGCCGCCGCGATGTCCACCAGCAGGTTGGCGTCGTCCAGCCGTGGGGCGCGGAACTCGGCCTCCACCACGAAGGTCGCGCCGTGCACGCGCTGGGCGGGGCCGAAGCCCTCGCCGCGGAAGGAATGGGCGACCATGACGTGGTCGGCGACGGTCAGGCTGTACATGCTCTTCTCATTCGTAGGTGACGACGGGCAGCAGCGGCGCGGCCCCTCCCTCGGCAGCGTCGCCCAGCAGCCCCGCCATCGCGCGCGGCAGTTCGCGGAAGGCGACCATGGGGCCGCAGAGCGCATCCAGCGCCGGATCGGAGAGGAGGCGGAGGGCGAGGGCCAGCCGCTCGGCGTGCGTCCGCCGACCGCGCATCGGCCCCGCGACCTGCCCGACCTGGCTGGAGCGGATGCTCACCCGCCCGGCATGGAAGGCCCCGCCGAGGGGCAGCGCGCATTCCTTGTCGCCGAACCAGGACGCCTCGACGATCCGCCCCTCGAAGCCGGCGCAGCGGATGGCGGTGCGCAGCCCCTCGGGGTTGCCGCTGGCATGCACGATCAGGTCCCGCCCGCCCGGCGCCTCCGCCGGCGCGACGAGGCGCAGGCCGAGCGCCTTCGCGACGGCCGCGCGCGAAGGGTCCGGATCGGCCACCACCAGCTCCACCGCCGGGAAGCGCGAGATCAACCAGGCGCAGAGCAGCCCGACCACGCCCGCGCCCACCACCAGCGCGCGCTCCCCGGCCATGGGCTGCGCGTCCCAGGCCACGTTCAGCGCGGTTTCCATGTTCGCGGCCAGCACCGCGCGCCACTCCGGCACGTTGTCCGGCACGCGCGCGCAGAGCGAGAGGGGGGCGACAAAGCGGTCCTGATGCGGGTGGAGGGAGAAGATGCGCGCACCCAGCCAGTCCTCCGGCCCGTCCTCTACCACGCCGACGGCGGCGTAGCCGTACTTCACCGGAAAGGGAAAATCGCCGGATTGCTGGGGCGCGCGCATCCGCGCCCACTCGCTCTCGGGCACGCCGCCATGAAATACGAGGCGCTCCGTCCCGCGGCTGATGCCGCTGGCCATCGTGCGCACCAGCACTTCACCGGCTCCAGGCTTGCGCAGCGTCTCGCCGTGGATCGCGCCCTGGCCGGGGCCGGTCGTCCAGAAGGCGGTGGCGGTGAGCGTGCCGCTCATGCGCCGCCGCAGACGCGCGGGCGAACCCGGGCGAGGGGGATATCGAGCAGGATGTCGCCGCCCTCCAGTGGAAAGGGAGTCCAGGTGAAGCGCAGCCCGTCCGCGATCCGGGTCGCTTCCGGCAGGGTGAAGGCCGCGCGGCCGGAGCCGAGGATGACAGGCGCGACGGTGACGTGCAGCCGATCGAGCAGTCCTGCCGCCAGGAAGTGCGAAACCGTGACGCCGCCGCCCTCCACGAAGATCCGCGAGAGGCCGCGCGCGCGGAGCGCCCGCAGCAGCGCCTCGAGGTCGAGTCCCGCCCCGCCGCGCGGCAGGCGAAGCACCTCCGCCTGACCGTGCCGCTCCCCACCCGGCGCATCCTCCCGGCAGGCGAGCAGAGTCGGCGCGGCCCCGTCCTGGAACACGCGCCGGTCATCCGGCAGGCGATGGGCGGGGTCGAGCACCACGCGCACCGGATTTGTGCCCTCTACCTCGCGCGTCGTCAGTCGCGGATCATCCTGCTCGACCGTGCCAGCGCCGACGATGACGGCGTCGCAGAGCGCGCGCAGGCGGTGCGTGTGCAGGATGTCGCCGCGTCCGCCGATCCACTGGCTGGAACCGCAGGCGGTGGCGATGCGGCCGTCCAGCGTCTGCGCCAGCCGGCCGATGACGAGGCAGCCGTCGCCGCCCGCCCCACCGCTGAGCACGGGGTCGAAGAGGCGCGATGGCCGCGTGGCGTCGCAGGCTCCCGCCTTCCTGGCGAGGAGCGAGGGCCAGCTTTCCTCGGTCGTGCAGTCCTCGGCCATGGCGTCCATCCGCCACGAGCTATGCCCCAGCGGGCCTCCTCGCGCCAGGGCGCATCACGCGCCGCGGCGCCGCGCAGGCTGATCAGGCGCGCGCGGCGAGCGCCAGCGCGGGTGTCTGGCGCGCCATCGCACGCTGGCCCATCCCGCCATAGGTCGTCGGCCGGCTGGCGGGGATCGCCGCGCCGGCGATCGTCTCGATCACGCGGGACTGCAGCCCGATCGCGCGCTCAAGCAACCGGCGGTTCTCGTCAGAGAGGTCGCGCAGCCGCGCGGCCAGGCGCTCGGCCGCGTCGCGCAGCTCGCCCTGCGCCTTGCCGCCCGTCTTCATCGCCGCGCCGAAGGCGGCCGCGAAGGCGTCGGAGGCCTGCAGCTTCGTGGTGGCGAGCGTCGCCGCGCGCGAGAGGTCGAGCCGCGCGAGCGCCTCGTTCTCCTCGCGCAGCGCCTCGGTCAGGCGCACGCCGGCGTTGAGCAGCGCCTGGATCATCGGCGCGTGGTTCGCGGGGCTCTCGTTCACGGGCGGGTTCCTTCCTGAGGTGTCGTCGGCAGCACGGGTGCGGAGGGGATGGAGGGAAGGGCGTTGCGCTGGCCGCCTGCGGGCGTCTCGCCTGACTGGGCGGCGGCCTGCATCCGCAGCATCTCGGCATGCACGGCGTTGGCCAGGCCGATGCCGCCGCGCTCGGCCCAGGACTTGGCGTGCTGCTCGATGAGCATGGGCCGCCACTGCTCCTCCGCCGCGCCGCCGGAGAGCAGGCCCTTCGGCGCCTCGCCATAGACGGGCTTCAGAAGGGCGCCGAGCGCCTGGGCCTCGAAGCGCCGCGCGGTGCGCGCCATCGCGGAGCCGTCGGTGGGGGAAAGGGCGTTCATCAGCGCACCTCCAGCTCGGCCTGCAATGCGCCGGCCGCCTTGATGGATTGCAGGATCGTGATCATGTCGCGCGGCCCGACGCCGAGGGAGTTGAGCCCACGCACGAGGTCCTCGAGCGTGACCGAGCGGGGGAGGATGCCGAGGCGCCGGTCTCGCTGGTCGTCCACCTGGATGTTGGTGCGCGGCACCACCACCGTCTCGCCGTTCGAGAGCGGACCGGGCTGGCTCACCTGCGGCGTCTCGGTCACGCGGATGGTCAGGTTGCCCTGGGCGATCGCCACGGTGGAGACGCGTACATTCGCGCCCATCACGATCGTGCCCGAGGCCTCCTCGATAATGACGCGGGCGGCCATGTCGGGCTCCACCCGCAGCTGCTCGATGTCGGTCAGCAGGCGCGCGACGTCGCGGCCGCCGGTCATCAGCACGATCGTGCGCGGGTCGGTTGCGGTCGCGCTGCCGTTGCCGATCGCGCGGTTGATGGCGGCCGCCATGCGCTGAGCCGTGGTGAGGTCGGGATTGCGGAGCGAGAGGCGGATGCGGTCGCGCCCGGCGAGCTCGAAAGGCACCTCGCGCTCCACCACGGCGCCGCTGCTGATCCGGGCAGAGGTCGGCACGCCCCGCTGCACGGAGGCCGCGCCGCCGCGGGCCGCGATCGCGCCCGTGGCGACGGCGCCCTGCGCCACCGCATAGACCTCGCCGTCCGCGCCGAGCAGCGGCGTGACGAGCAGCGTGCCACCCGTCAGGTTCGAGGCATCGCCGAGAGAGGAGACGGCGATGTCGAGCCGGCTGCCCGGCCGGGCGAAGGGCGGCAGGTTCGCCGTCACCATCACCGCCGCCACGTTGCGCGTGTCGAGCCGCGCCTCCTGGTCCCGCGTGTTGACGCCGAGGCGCTCGAGCATGCCGACCAGGGACTGGCGGGTGAAGATGGCGGTCCTCAGGCGGTCTCCGGTGCCGGGCAGGCCCACCACGAGGCCGTAGCCGACTATTTGGTTATCGCGGACACCCTCGATGTCCGCGATGTCCTTGATCCGCACCTGCGCCGCCGCCGGCCCGCTGACGAGAAGCACCCCGCCGAGAAGGAGGGCGGCAAGGAGGAGAACAACCCCCGCCACATGGCCCATCCTGGACCCCTCCTTCGCGGTTCGGAAACCGGTTGCGTGCAAGGTGACCTCCAGCCAGGCGCCGTCCTGGCGCAATCTCTTTGGCGAAGCAGCAGCGCAACGGCTGTGCCAGGGAATTGGCGGGGGACGGCGGCAGGAAGTGCCGGGAGGAGGGTGCTTTTCACCACCGCACTCGGCAGGATCGGGCGCCGGGCGCGGGCCGGGGCCGCGGGGGCAGGAGGATGGGATGGTAGGCACTGTGACAGGAATGGTTCCGGGACTGGGCGGCGCCCTCGCGGCGGGGCGGGCCGGCGCGGCCCGCGGCACCCGGGCGGGCAGTTTCCGCCTTCCCGAGTCGGCGCAGGAAGCCGCCGCCAGCGCGGCGACGGAGGAGGTGGCGCCCCTTGGCCTGATGGCACTGCAGGAGGTGGACGACGCCACCGCCCGCAACCGCCGCGGCGCCGCCCGGGCGCGGGAGATGCTGCGCGACCTTTCCGCCCTTCAGGCAGCGATGCTCTCGGGGGAGACGGACCCTGCCGCGCTCGAGCGGCTGGCGAGGCAGGCTGAGGAAGAGGCGCCGCCAGATCCGGTACTGGCGGAGGCGCTTGCCGGCATCGCGCTACGGGCGCGAATCGAGGCCGCGCGCCATGGGCTGCGCCTCGCAGGCCGGGATGGCAGGGCCTCCTCCCCGTCGCCTGAAGGTGCCGGACCAGGGCGATGAAGTGATGTCAATGTTGTGAAAGCCAATCGGTTTCAGTCCTTTGGCTGGTCAGCCCTCTTGTTTTGCGCGCATCCCCGTCGCTATACGCGGCTGCCTGACCGGCCGGGTGACCGGCTGGCTCGGAGCCAGGCCATCAGGATGCAAGCCATGCTCATCACCCTGCCGCCGGACTACAGGCCCTCGGACGACGAGGACTTCATGAACCCGCGGCAGCTCGCCTATTTCCGCCAGAAGCTGCTTCTCTGGCGGCAGGACCTGTTGAGGGAGGCGGGCGAGACCCTTTCCTCCATGGGCCAGGGCGGCATCGTCGAGGCGGACCTGACCGACCGCGCGAGCGTCGAGACCGACCGCGCCCTCGAACTTCGCACCCGCGACCGCGCCCGCAAGCTGGTCAGCAAGATCGACCAGGCGCTCGAGCGCGTGGACAACGGCACCTACGGCTACTGCGAGGAAACCGGCGAGCCGATCGGGCTTCGCCGCCTGGAGGCGCGCCCGATCGCGACCCTCTCGATCGAGGCCCAGGAGCGCCACGAGCGCATGGAGCGCGTTCACCGGGACGACTGAGCGCCCCGTCCTCCCGGTCAGGCCCGGAGCAGCCCGGACTTCTCCCCGATCGCGGCGCTGCCGGGGAAGGCCGCCGCGACGGCCGCGGGCGAGAGGCCGAGATGGTTGCGCAGCAGCGCCTTCGCCACCGCCCGCAGGTCCAGCGTCGGCATCAGGTCCCGCTTCTCGTAGAGCCGGCCCTCGGCGAGGCCGGGCCAGTCCGCCACGACCCGCCCCCCCGCCACCGCGCCGCCCAGGAGGAAGGCGGCGCTGCCGGTGCCGTGGTCGGTCCCGCCATTGCCGTTCACGCGCGCGGTGCGGCCGAACTCCGTCATCACCAGCACCGCGGTCCGCGCCCAGGCCGGGCCGAGGTGCTCTCGCAGGGCGTCCAGCCCGTTGTCGAGTTGCGCCAGCACCACGCGCAGCCGGCCGTTCTGCCCGGCATGCGTGTCCCAGCCCGTCATTTCCAGCGCCGCCACGCGCGGGCCGCCCGGCGCGGCCATCAGCCGCCCCGCGGCACCGGCCAGCTCCACGAAGCCGCCCCGCTGCTCATCGGGGGGCAACACCCCGGCGGTGAACCCGCGGGCCCGCAGCCCTTCCTGGATCGCCGGACCGGTCAGAGGGTCCGCGTGGTTGATCTCCATCAGCTTCGCGTAGAGGTCGGGCGGCGGCCGGTCGGAGCGGGAAGGGGCATACATCCCCACCGGCTCCGCGCCCCGCATGATCAGCGGCAGGTCGGTCCCGATGGCGAAGGCGGCGCGATTCGCGCCCTCCTCGTGCCCCGGCAGCCCGGCGAGCGCCCGGTTGAGCCATCCCGAGGCGAGCCGTTGCTCCGCGCCGATCTCGAGCATGTCCTGCGCGACGAAGTGGCTGCGCGAGCGGGTGGGGCCGCAGGCGGCGTGCAGCGCGATCGCCTCGTTCGCCGCGTACATCGCGTGAAGCTTCGGAAGGCGCGGGTGCAGGCCGAAGAAGCCGCCGAGGTCGAGCAGGCCTTCCTCCTCCCCCGGCTGGGCCAGGGCCAGCGGGCCCCGGAGCCCCGCCAGCGCGGGATCGCCATAGGGCTGCACCGCCGCGAGCCCGTCGAGCGCCCCGCGCAGCAGCACGACCACGAGGCGGGGGTCGCCCGACGGCCCGGCGCCGAGCGCCAGCCGCGCGCCGCCGAGAACCGCGCCCGCGCTGAGGCCGAGGAGGAGCCCTCTCCGGCCGAGGGGGGGAAGGTGGCGCGTCATCGGCGCTGGAACTCCGGGCTGCCGAGGAGAAGGGTGAGCGCCTCGCGGTTGGACCCGGCGCGGAGCACGGCCTCCCGCGTCCCGGGGGAGGCGAGGGGGCCGAGCGCCAGCTCCAGCGCCTCCCTCGCGTCCCGGCGCAGGAAGCGGCCGCTGATCGCGTGCATGCGGTCGAGGCGGAGGAGCATTCCCTCGGGATGGATCCAGGCATCGGCCACGTCCGGCCAGCCCTTCGGGGCGGTCGGGGACCAGATCCGCTGGCCAAGCGCGAATTCGGTCGTGGCCGCGAAGGGCGCCGCCCCGGCGTCCGCCCCCATCGCCCGGAGCGCGGCGATGACGAGGTCGTGGGGCGAGCGCAGCTTCGACAGCGGGGGCGACCAGGCCTCGGGCAGCGCCACCAGTTCCCGCGAGACGGCACCGAGGTCGCCGCCCGTGTCACGCAGCACCCCGGCCAGGCGCTCCACGACCGTCGGCGGGGGATCGTCGGCCACGAAGTGCCGCGCGAGCTTGAGCGCGAGGTGGCGGTGCGTCGCGGGATGGGCGGCGAGCCAGTCAAGCGCCGCGTCGATCGACGCCTCCCCGGGGGGGAAGACCTTGCCCATCACCGTCTTGTCGCCGGGCTCGTGGCTGGCCGACCGGAAGAAGGTGCCGAGCGGCTCGCGGTTCCGCTCAACCGTCAGGCCGGTGAGGAGGCGCGCGAACTCGGTCACGTCGCCCTGGGAATAGCCGGCGGCGGGCGTGAGGGTGTGTAGCTCCAGCACCTCCCGCCCAAGGTTCTCGTTCAGCCCCCGTCCGCTCCGCCGCCCGGCCACGCTGTCGGGCCCGACCGACGAGTCCTGGTTGAGGTAGGTGAGCATCGCCGGGTGGCGGATGGCCGCCTTCAGCAGCGTCCCGAAGGGCCCGAGGACATGGGGCCGGATGGCGTTCCGGACGTAGTCGCCCACCAGCGGCAGCATCGGCGATTCCCGCGCGCTGACCGCCAGGTGATTCGCCCAGAACGCCACCAGCCGTTCCCGGAACGGGGCCGCCGTCGTGAGGAGCCGCGCGAAATAGGACCTGAACTCCGCGTCGTAGAGGGTGGCCCCCCTCGACCGCTCCCCGGCCGGCAACCGGTTGCGCCGGTCGAGGGCATTGAGCGCGAGGGCGTCCGCGAGGGTCGGGTCCTGCTCCCAGTCGAGCGGTGGGTCCATGGCCTCCGGCGGCCCGTCGAGCTGGGCGAGCAGCCAGGCCCGCGCGTCGTCGGGCGGCGGGGCGTCCGGGCGCGGTCCCAGTCCGAACCGGAGGGCGGCGATATGGCCTGCGGAACTCATTGGCTCCGAAGGTAGCACCCGGCGGGCAGTCCGACTCAAGGGCGATCTGGCAACGAAACGTGACACGGCCGCCTGAATCAGGCGTCGCGGCGGCCGAGAAAGCTTGCAAAATCCCGCACGCGAGAGCATGTGTGCCGCCGCGGCAAGGGCGTGGCAGCCGAGCCTTGCGGCATCAGGCAGACCGGATTGGCAACGGGCGGAGCGACATGGTCGCGAAGGCCCGTGCAGCCGCATCCGGGACGCCGGGCCCTCGGGCAAATCAGCTGCAGCCCCAGGCGGCGCAGGCGGAGTCCTTCCGCCCCGCGCCGCACGAGACGACCGCACGGCACCGCCGCGCACAATCCTCGCGGCCCCCCGCCGCGGTTCAACCGCGCGGCCCGGCCGCGTACCAACGCCGCGGCAAGACCGCGACATGACGGCGCGGCCCGGCCGCGACTGACGGAGGCCCAAGTGGCGCGCACCCCCCTCGACCGAATCCGCAACATCGGCATCACCGCGCATATCGACGCCGGCAAGACCACGACGACCGAGCGGATCCTCTACTACACCGGCAAGAACCACCGCATCGGTGAGGTCCACGAGGGCAACACCACGACGGACTACATGGAGCAGGAGCGTGAGCGTGGCATCACGATCACCTCCGCCGCCGTGACCGCCGAGTGGAAGGACTACCGGATCAACGTCATCGACACCCCGGGCCACATCGACTTCAACATTGAGGTGAACCGCTCGCTGCGCGTGCTCGACGGCGCGGTGTTCATCATCGAGGGCGTGGCTGGCGTGCAGCCGCAGTCCGAGACCAACTGGCGCCTGGCGGACCGCTACAACGTTCCCCGCATCATCTTCATCAACAAGCTCGACCGCACCGGCGCCGACTTCTACCGCGCGGCCGCGACGCTGACCGAGAAGCTCGGCATCAACTGGGTCACCCTCCAGCTGCCGATCGGCATCGAGGACACCCTCAAGGGCGTCGTCGACCTCGTTGAGATGAAGGCCCTCATCTGGGAGGGCGACGAGCTCGGCGCCAAGTACCACGAGGCCCCGATCCCCGCCGACCTCGCTGACAAGGCCGCCGAGTACCGCCAGATCCTGCTCGACACCGTCCTGGGCGCCGACGACGCGGCTATGGAGGAGTATTTCGAGAAGGGTGACGTCTCCGTCGAGGCCCTGAAGCGCGCCATCAAGAAGGGCACGATCTCCGGCGAGTTCCGCCCGGTCTTCTGTGGTTCCGCCTTCAAGAACAAGGGCGTGCAGCCCCTGCTGGACGGCGTGATCGACTACCTGCCGAGCCCGATCGACATCGAGGGCATCAAGGTGGCCCCCGAGGAGGGCGAGGACGAGACGGCCGAGCGCCGCATCATCCCCGCCAACGTGGACGCGCCCTTCGCCGGGCTCGCCTTCAAGATCGTCAACGACAAGTACGGCAACCTCACCTTCGTGCGCGTCTACCGCGGCGTGCTGAAGTCGGGCGACACCGTGATGAACACGACGAAGGGGAACAAGGAGCGCATCGGCCGCATGTTCCAGATGCACGCCGACAAGCGCGAGGAGATCAAGGAGGTCACGGCCGGCGACATCGCCGCCTTCGTGGGCCTGAAGGACACCGGCACTGGTGACACCCTGGCTGACTCCTCGGACCCCGTCGTGCTCGAGCGCATGGCCTTCCCCGTCCCCGTGATCGACATCTCCGTCGAGCCGAAGACGAAGGAGGGCGTCGAGAAGATGACGCTCGGCCTGCAGAAGCTGGCCGGCGAGGACCCCTCGCTGCGCCTGCGCACCGACCAGGAGACCGGCCAGACCATCCTCTCCGGCATGGGCGAGCTGCACCTCGAGATCATCATCGACCGCCTGAAGCGCGAGTACGGCGTGGACGCCAACATCGGCGCCCCGCAGGTGGCCTACCGCGAGACGATCACCAAGTCGCACACCGAGACCTACACCCATAAGAAGCAGTCGGGCGGTTCGGGCCAGTACGCCGAGGTGAAGATCACCTTCGAGCCTCTGGAGCGGAACACGGGCGTCGAGTTCGTGAACGCGGTGGTCGGCGGCTCGGTGCCGAAGGAGTACATTCCGGCGGTCGACAAGGGCATCAAGGTCCAGGCCGACACCGGCGTGCTCGCCGGCTTCCCGACGGTGGACTTCAAGTTCTCCCTCGTGGACGGCAAGTACCACGACGTCGACTCCTCGGCCCTGGCCTTCGAGATCGCCGCCAAGGCCTGCTTCCGCGAGGGCATGAAGAAGGCCAGCCCGGTGATCCTGGAGCCGATCATGGACGTGGAGGTCACCACCCCCGCCGACCATGTCGGCGACGTCGTCGGCGACCTGAACCGCCGCCGCGGCGTCATCCAGTCGCAGGACATGGCCTCTACCTCGGTCATCATCCGGGCTCACGTGCCGCTGAAGGAGATGTTCGGCTACATCTCGAACCTCCGCGGCATGACGAAGGGGCGCGCCTCCTTCTCCATGCAGTTCCACCACTACGATCCGGTCCCCCGGAACGTGGCGGAGGAGATCATGAAGGCTTCGGCCTGATCACCCTCCGGCCGCGCCCGGCGCAGCCGGACGGGAACAGCGAAGGGGGCGGCACCGGACCCGGTGCCGCCCCCTTCGGCTTTTCTGGCGCTCCCTTCAGCGCCGCAGGTGGTGCAGCCCCGTTGCGTCCAGCACCACCACCCCATCCGCCGTGCGGGTTGCCACGTAGCGCAGCCGGGCCGAGCCCCGGTCCCGCCGGGCACGGGAGGTCTTCACCTCCATCACCTCCACGGTCACCAGCACCTCCTCTCCCGGGCGGAGGGCGGCGGGCCAGCGGACATCCATTGCCGAGCCCGCCAGGCTGATGTCGCGGAGCAAGGCGCTGGCCATCAGCAGCCCGAAACTGGCCGAGAGTGTGTGCAGCCCGGCCGCCACCACAGTGCCGAAGACCGAGGACCGCGCCGCTTCCTCGTCGAGGTGGAAGGGCTGGGGATCGTAGCGGGAGGCGAAGTCCCGAATCTCCTCCAGCGAGAGCGTCAACCGGCCGATCTCGTAGCGGTCACCCACGTGAAGGTCGTCGAGGGAGCGGAGACGGGGGGGCGCCATCTCCCCTCCTTAACCCTTCGGAGGGACCTCTTGAAGCACGGGCGGGCAGGGGCGACATGCGCCCCATGATCCAGGATCAACGCCGCCCGCCGGTTCTCGACATGACGCCCGATGGCGGCTTCCGCGAAGCGCCGCGGCCGCCCGTTGGCGCCACCTGGCTCGACCGCGCGCTGATGAAGGTCGGCGGCGTGGCTGTGCTGGCTGCCCTCATCGCGGGCGGGCTGGTGCTCGCGGCCTCCGCCGTCGTGATCCTCGGCCTGCTGATCCCGGTGCTGCTCGTGGCCGGGGCGGTGGGCTTCGGCTCGCTCTGGTGGCGCGTGCGGCGGGCCCGGCGCAGCGGCGGCGCGGTCTTCGTCGTCTCCCGCCGTTGATCCCCGCCTCCGCGTGGCCGGGGGCTTCGTCCCGGACCCTGCGCGGCTCTACGAGGTAGGCCGCGACGGGCTTCCCTATACCGTCGAGCCCGAGGCGCCGGGCGCCGCCGTGGCGCTGGAGACGCGGGCCCGTCGCTGGTGGGTCGGCGCGGTCCTCGCCAATGCCGCGGCCATGGGCGTCGCGGCCGGGGCGGCGATGCTGGGTTCCCGCCTGCTTGCGGCCTGGCTGGGGATTCTCCCGATCCTGACGGCACCGCTGTTGCTGGTCGCGCCGCTGCTGCGCCACTTCGCCCCCCGCCGCCTTCGCCGGTTTCACCGCAGGCGTCCGGGAGACTTCCCGCCGCCTCCGTCTCCTCCCCCGCCGGTGCTCCCGTCCTGACCGATTGCGCGTAGTCCAATGCCGTGGAAGCCTCCCGGGACGGCCTCAGAGCCGCAGGGGAGGATCTCCATGAAACGTCGCAGCCTCGGCGAAGGGGCGCTTGCCGCCGCCCTCATCCAGGCCATCGGGCCCGACGCCCTCGCGCAGGGCGGTCCTTCCGCGGGTGGCTGGGCGACGGCCTGGGCGGCCTCCGTCCAGGGCCCCTATCCCGTCGGCAACCCCTCCGCCCAGCCGGACCAGCGCTTCCTCTTCCCGGAGCCTGCGGAGGGCGCGCGCGACCAGACGCTGCGGCTCGTCCTGCGCCCCTCGCTCTGGGGCCAGCGCGCGCGGCTGCGCTTCTCCAACGCCCTGGGCACGCGACCCCTGGTGCTGGACGGGGTCTATGCCGGGTTGCATCTCGGCGGCGCGGCGGTCGTGCCCGGCACCAACCGGCCGGTCATCTTCGGCGGCAGCCCTTCCGTCACCATCCCGCCGGGCGGACAGGCCTGGTCGGACCCGGTAGATCTCCCCTTCGCTGCCGAGCCCGCCTCCCCCCTGCTGATGGGGCGCAAGCTGGCCGTCTCCTTCCACGTGGCCGGTGCCAGCGGGCCGATGACCTGGCACGCCAAGGCCCTGCAGAACTCCTTCGGTACCGCGCCCGGCGCGGGCTCCAAAGGCGCGGAGGAAGGGGAGGGGTCCTTCCCCTTCTCCACGGCGTCCTGGTTCTTCCTCGACGCGCTCGACATGGCCGCGCCCGCCGGCACCCCGGTCATCGTCTGCCTCGGCGATTCGATCACGGACGGCACGGCCTCCACCATGAATGGCGACGACCGCTGGCCCGACGTGCTCGCGCGACGGCTGGATGCCCAGCAGCCCAACAGGGTGGCCGTGGTGAACGCGGGCATCGGTGGCAATCAGGTGGTGGGACCGGCGGAGTACGGGCCGGACAAGCCCTTCCCTGGCGGACCCTCCGCCCTCTCGCGCCTGGACCGCGACGTGATCTCGCTCTCGGGGGTCACGACGGTCATCTGGCTGGAGGGAACGAACGACTTCAGCCGCAACGGCAACGCGAGCCTTGAGGCGGTGCGGGGCGGCATGCAGGAGGGCGTGCGGCGCCTCCGCGCGGGCATCCCCGGCGTGCGGGTGATCGGCGCCACCGTCACCTCCGCTCTCGGCAGCACGAGCGCGGCGCACGGGCACAAGGAGCAGGACGACAACCGCCGCGCCCTGAACGCCTTCATGCGCGACGGCAATCTGTTCGACGCCGTGGTGGATTTCGACCGGCCGACGCTCGACTCCGCCAGCGGCGGGCTGAAGCCGGAGATGGTCCCGGAATCCACGACTGGCGCGCCGGGCGACAAGCTGCACCCGAACCGCGCCGGCTACCTGGCGATGGGCTCCGCGATCGACCCCACCGCCGTCCTGCCGGCGCGCCGCTAGAGGCGGCTCAGGCGGCCCTGGCGCCGCCGAGATCCGCGCGCCGGTCGAAGCGCGCGACGCGGGAAAGGAGGTAGTCCACCTCCGCCCGCGCCGTCTGCGTCAGGCCTGGCCCGGGCCGGCGCTGCGCCTCGCTCGCGAGGATGCCGCGCCGCTTGAGCACGTATTTCCGCACCGCCAGCCCCACGCCCTGCTGCTGCTCGTAGCGGACCAGCGGCAGGTGGGCGTCGAACAGGTCGTGGGCGGCGTCGCGCTCGCCGGCGGCCTGCATCCGCACCACGTCCACCAGCATGTCCGGGAAGGCGTAGCCGGTCATGGCGCCGTCCGCCCCGCGCTCGCACTCGAAGTCGAGGAAGAGCCCGCCATTGCCGCAGAGGATCGAGATCGGCTTCATCGAGCCGTCCTTCTGGAAGCCGCGGAGTGCGGTGATCTTCTCGAGACCGGGCCAGTCCTCGTGCTTGAGCATCACGCAGGACGGGTTGCCCTGCACGATCCGCCGGATCACCCCCGGCGTCATGATGACGCTGAAGGAGAGGGGGTAGTCCTGGATGACGAAGGGCACGTCCGTCCCGATCGCCTCCGCCGCCTGGGCGTAATAGGTGACGATCTGGTCGTCGGTCCGCAGCGTGTTCGGGGGCGCGATCATCACGCCGGCCGCGCCCGCGTCCATCACCGCCGCGGTCAGCGACTTCATGGCCGCGAAGCCGGGGGCGGAGACGCCGACGATGATCGGGATGCCTGCCCGCTTGATCATGCGGGAAGCGATCGAGACGCTCTCCGCCATGTCGAGCTTCGGCGCCTCGCCCATCTGGCCGAGGACGGTGATGCCCGTCGCGCCGCTCTCGACGAAGAAGTCGGTGAGCCGGTCGTTGGAGGCCTCGTCCACCCTCCCGTCATCGTGGAAGGCGGTGGGGGCGATAACGTAGACGCCCTTGGCGGTGGTCAGGTCGGTCATGGAGGTCACCCCTTCTTCCAGGCCTCGTAGCGGGCCTTGTTCTCGGCATTCGGCGGGTAGAGGCCGGGGAGCGCCGCGCCCTTCTCCACCTCGCCCATGATCCAGGTCTCCTGGCGCTCCTGCTCCACCGCGGCCTCGGTCACGGCCTCGAGCAGGGCCTGGGGGATCAGCACGGCGCCGTCCTGGTCCACCACCACGACGTCATCGGGGAAGACGGCCACGCCGCCGCAGCCGATCGGCTGCTGCCAGGCGACGAAGGTGAGGCCAGCGACGGAGGGCGGGGCGGCGGCGCCGCTGCACCAGACGGGGAGGCCGGTGCCGAGCACCCCCGCCACGTCGCGCACCACGCCGTCCGTGATCAGGGCCGCCACCCCCTTCTTCGCCATGCGGGCGCAGAGGATGTCGCCGAAGATGCCGGCATCCTGCACGCCCATGGCGTCCACGACTGTGATGCAGCCCTCGGTCATCGCCTCGATGGCGGCGCGGGTGGAGATCGGGGAGGCCCAGCTCTCGGGGGTCGCCAGATCCTCGCGCGCAGGGACGAAGCGAAGGGTGAAGGCGCGCCCGACCAGGCGGGGCTGGCCCTCGCGGATGGGCCGGGTGCCGCGCATCCAGACGTTGCGCAGCCCCTTCTTGAGGAGGACCGTCGTCAGGGTCGCGGTGGAGACGCCTTCGAGCGCCTTCTTGATCTGGGGATCGAGGTCCAAGGGGTCTTCTCCGGAAGCGGGCCGCAGTCGGCCGGCTTCGCGCGCCCGGGCGAGCACGTCAAGCGCGTGGCAAAAGGTAGCAGGGCGCACCCCGGCCTTCTCCTCGGCGCTGCGGCGCACCATCTTGCGCCAGCATGACTCGCCTCTCGCTCATCGGCGGCCTCGGGGCCGCGGCCTTCCTGCTCGGGCTCGCCGCGCCTGCTCCGCAGGCGGCAGCGCAGGAGCGGCGGGTTTTCCAGGTGACGCCGGGCCCGCGGATCGTAACGCAGGAGATGCCCTCCCTGACCGACGCGGCGGCCATACGCCGCTGGCTCTGCCCCAATGGCGGCACGCCGATGCGCGGTCGGCCGGGGCGCTGCGATGGCCGGGGCGTCGCGCGGGTGGGGGGCGCCACAGGCGGCGGCACCGATCCAGACGTGGCCGGCTGGTACGCCGACCTTCCGCCGCCCTCGCGCCGACAGGTGGCCTGCCCGGCCGGGACCGTCGCCGCGGAGGCGCGCCTCAATCCCGGCACGGTTCGCTGCGTCCCCGGCTGAGCCGGGCGCGCAATCAGGCCGCCGCGCGGCGCCGAAGTACCCCGCGCGCGGCCCACCAGACGCAGGCCGCCACGTAGGTCGCAAGGCCCGCCACCAGCACCCAGACGGCCGGCCGGATCTCGAACTCGGTGTCGAAATTGGCCAGGAAGATCATGTCCGCCGGCAGCTTCGTCGCCAGGTCGTACCAGAGGTATTCCAGCCCGGCGGCCCCCGCTGCGGCCAGAAATGACACCGGCAAGAGTGGCCACAGGCTCATCCGCCAGCGCGCCGGCACCGCGCGCCAGAACATCACGTAGAGGAAGAAGCCGGTCATCAGCACCGGCTCCGACACGTTGATTTTCGATTGCATGTAGAAGTGCAGAAGGCCGAGCGCCGTCAGTGCATAGTTCAGCTTGTGCAGCGGCTTCCACTCCCGCCCGAGGTGCCGCAGCCAGCCGTCCGTCGAGGTCCAGCCAAGCACCACCAAGCCGATCAGCGCCGTGAAGCCGGTGGAAAGATAGGGCCGCTTCACGATCTCCAGCAGCACGTGCCAGAGCCGCAGGTGCTCGTTCCCGACATAAAGCAGGAGATGGAGCACGGCGTAGCCGAGCGCCGCGATCCCGAGCATCCGGCGAACCTGAAGGATCTTCGTCTCGTCGAGGATCCAGCGCGCGGGCGTCACCGCCAGGCCGATCAGCAGGAAGCGCACGCACCAGTCGCCGGTGTCGTGCGTCGCCCGCGTCAGCGGCTCCGGCCCGAGGTTGCGCGTCGCCCAGTCCCAGGCGAGCACCAGCAATGGCAGGAAGCAGCCGAGCAGCACGGCCGCTTTGAACCAGGAGAAGCGGCCGCCGCGGTCGAGCCAGGGCCACGGGCCGGGCTTCGGCGCCGGCGGCCCCTCTCGCCGCGCTCGTCGCGGCCGAGCGGGGGAGGGGAGGGTCGCGTCGCTCACATTGGCGGGACCACGCCGTCCTTCGCGACCGTAACACGGGCGGCGTTGAGGGTTCCGTCGGCACCCGGGGTTGCCGAGAGGAAGACCTGCGCGCCGGGCTTCAGGTCGTCGAAAGTCGCCGGGATGAGCGTCACCACCGGCACCTCCGGCGGAACCATCACCTGGATCCTCTGGCCGCGGGCGTTCAGCGTCAGGCTGCGCCCGTCATTGCCCTGGACGGCCGAATCGACCGTGGCATTGGTCATGGAGGAGGTGGGCGTCAGGTCCCAGGCGAAATGGCCCTCGCCCGTGCCGCGCATCGCCTCGGGGAAGACAAGCACCTCCAGCGCGCGCCAGACGCCGTCCGGCCCCGGCTCCGCCGCCGTGCCGATGAAGCTGCCGGGCGTG
Organism: Roseomonas aerilata DSM 19363; assembly: GCF_000711725.1. Classification (GTDB taxonomy): domain Bacteria; phylum Pseudomonadota; class Alphaproteobacteria; order Acetobacterales; family Acetobacteraceae; genus Roseomonas; species Roseomonas aerilata. The sequence goes on from NZ_JONP01000001.1 coordinate 562,369, forward strand.
ACGTCGGAGAGGGACATCTTCCGCAGCGCCGAGACTCCGACATTCTCCGCGAGCTTCACCGTCACCTTCGTTCCCTCGCGGGTGGTGATCGCCATGTCGCGGCCGGAGACGCTGTCGATCGTTCCGCGAAGGCGCCGCGGCGCCGCCTGGGCGTGGGCGGGCAGCCCCGGCAGGGCGCCGGCCAGAGCAAGGGCGGTGGCGGTCAGCAGCAGGTTACGCCGTGTCATCCAGCTTCTCCGTTAGGGCCGCGCCGTGCCCCGGCGCCGCGAATCGTCGTGATCGCTCGGTCAGCATCGCATGGTTCCCGCCCCTCTCTGGTCGGCGGAACCACGGCAATCCAGATCGGGTCGGGAGACAGAACGTCCAGTGCGGCGCCGCGTTGGCCCCATCACTCCACCCCGTCACTCCACCCCGTCACTCCACCCCGTCACTCCACCCGGATGTTCGCGGCGGCCGCCACCTCGCGCCAGCGGGCAAGGTCCGCGCGCAGGAAGGCGTCGCCCTCTGCCGCGCTGCGCGGGGTCGGCGTCGCGCCCTCGCTTTCGAGATAGGCGGCGAGCCGCCCGCCCGAGAGTGCCTCGTTCGCCGCCGCGTTCAGCCGGTCCCGGATCTCCGGCGGCGTTCCGCGGCGGGCGAGAAGGCCCCACCAGATTCCCGCCTCGTAGTCCGGCAACCCGCTCTCCCGCGGCGTCGGTGCCTGCGGGCCGCCGGGCGGGCGGTTCTCGGCGGTCCAGCCGATCGCCTTCACGCGCCCCGAATCGATGATCCCGCGCGCCGAGGGGAGAGTGGTGAAGAGAAGCTGGATCGTCCCCGCCGCGAGATCGGTCGTCGCCGGCCCCATGCCGCGATAGGGCACGTGCTGGAGCGACAGCCCGCCCGCCTTCTGCGCGAAGAGCTCGGCCGAGAGCTGGTTGATGCTTCCCGGACCGGCCGAGCCGTAATCCACCCGCCCCGGATGGGCGCGGAGATAGGTGACCAATTCCGCCAGCGTGTTCGGCGGGAAGCCCGGCGCCGCCAGCACCACCAGCGGCGCCACGGCCAGCATCGCCACCGCCTCGAACTCCGCGGCCGCGTCGTAGGGCGTGCGCTGCACCGCCGCACTGGTCGAGAAGGTGGAGGAGGTGACCATCAGCGTCAGCCCGTCCGCCGGCACCCGCACCATTTCCGCCGAGCCGATGGTGCTGCCGGCACCGGGGCGGTTCTCGACCACGAAGGGCTGGCCGAAGCGCGCCTGAAGATGCTCCGCCAGCGGGCGCGCGACGGCGTCGTTGCTGCCGCCGGGCGGGAAGGGGACAATCACGCGCACCGGCCGAGACGGCCAAGCGGCCTGGGCGCGGGCGAGGCCCGGCATCGCCAGCGCCGCCGCGACCGTGGCCCTCCTGCTGATGCCCATCGCTGCCCTCCTACCCCGTTCGCCGCGCACCATGCCGCCATCCGCCGGGCGGGCGCCAGTGCCCCTCGCGCGCCCTTGTTCCCGGCCGCCACTTCCCGGCGGAAGGGGTGCGTGCGAAAGCCCGGCTATGCGCATCCACGTCCAGAACCCGCCCAACGACCCGCATTTCGAGATCACCAAGGCGCAGTGGAACGCTGCCCTCGCCCGCCACCCCGACATGGGCCCGATGGCGGTTTCCTTCGCGCGCGACGATGAGGGTTTCGCCGGCGCAATCGGAGAGGCGGAGGTGCTGCTCACCTGGACCCGCCAGCTCCGCGCCCGCTTCCCCAAAGGCGCACTGCCCGGCCTCGCGCCGCGGCTGAAGGTGATCGCCACCACCTCCGCCGGCCTCGACCCTGCCGCGCCCTTCGACTGGCTGCCGGCGGAGGTCGCGCTGCTGAACAACCGCGGGACCCATGGCGACAAGGCCGGGGAGTTCGGGATCATGGCGATCCTCATGCTCCACACCCGCATGCCCGCTTTCGTGGAGCAGCAGCGCCGCGAGGAGTGGAAGCCGATCTTCACCTCCACGCTGGAGGGGCGGCGCGTGCTGATCATCGGGCTCGGCGCGCTCGGCGGAGGGATCGCGCGGCGGGCGCGGGCCTTCGGCATGCGCGTCATCGGCGTCCGCAACGGCGCTGCCCCGCACCCGGACTGCGACGAAACTCACCCGGCGGAGGCGCTGGACAGCCTGCTACCCGGCGCGGACTTCCTCGTCCTCGCCTGCCCGCTGACCGAGCGGACGCGCAACATTCTCTCCCGCGAGCGCATCGCGCTCCTGCCGCCCGGCGCGCGCCTCGTGAACATGGCTCGCGGTCCCGTCTGGGATCAGGAGGCGGTGCTGGACGCTCTTGATGCTGGCCACCTTGAAGGCTGCGTCACCGACGTGACGGTGCCCGAGCCGCCGCCGCCGGGGCACCGCATCTGGAAGACGCCTGGCATGATCGTGACGCCGCATATCTCCGCGGACGACCTCGTCCGCTACAACGACCGCACCCTCGATATCCTGATGGAGAACCTTCGGGCCCTGCGGGAAGGCCAGCCCCTGCCGAACCGTGTGGACCCGGCCCGGGGGTACTGAGGGCTGGTTCGGGGAGGGCAGGGCCTGCCCCAGCGGCCCGGTCGAGCCGCGATGAATCCGCCAAACTGCGCCCCCACCCCCGCGTTCCCGTCCCATGCAGGTTCATTCGATAGAATGCGGATCCATGCGCCCCTACGGGGGCGGCTTCTGGGATGCGACCACGCCAGGGCTCGGCCCAGCGCATCTGGCCTGCCGCTGCCTCCTGCTCGAGAGCGAGGCGGGGCTCGTGCTGGTGGACACCGGCTTCGGCCTGGATGACGCCGCGCAACCGGTGCCGCGCCTCAGCCGCGGGTTCTACCTGGCCGACCGGCCGCACCTGGAAGCGGACGAAACGGCGGTGAGCCGCCTGCGGCACATGGGGTTGGACCCGCGCGAGGTCCGCCACATCGTCATGACCCACCTCGATTTCGACCACGCCGGCGGTCTGACCGACTTCCCCGAGGCCACCGTCCATGTCTCCGCGCGCGAGATCGAGGCCGCCCGCCGCCGCGACACCCCGCGGGAGCGCGGACGCTATCGCCCGATGCAGTTGGCGCATCCGATGCGGGGGTATGACAGGACGGGCGAGCCCTGGTTCGGCCTGCCCGCGTTGCGCGGGTTGGAGGGCCTGCCGCCGTCGATCTTCCTGGTGGAACTGCCGGGCCACACGGCTGGCCATTGCGGCGTGGCGATCGACACCGGCAACGGCTGGGTGCTGCACGCCGGGGACACGATCTTCATGTACTCCGAGTTGGAGCAGCCCCCGAGGATGCCGCCCCTCGCCTCGGCCTACGCAAACTTCATGCAGGTGGACCGCGCGGCCCGGCTGGAGAGCCGGCGCCGCCTCATGGCCCTTGCCCGCGACCACGCGGAGGAGGTGACGATCATCTGCACGCACGATCCCTACCTGCCGGAAGAGGCCGGCAGGCGGGTGATCGGCTAGTTCAGCCCCCCTGGAGGGCGGCGACGCCCGGAAGGGTCTTGCCCTCCAGCCACTCGAGGAAGGCGCCGCCGGCGGAGGAGACATAGGTCATCCGCTCGGCCACGCCCGCATGGCGCAGCGCGGAGACCGTGTCGCCGCCGCCGCCGATCGACTTCAGCCCGGCGGACTGGGTGAGGCCCGCCACGCTCTCTGCCACGGCAACCGTCGCGGCATCGAAGGGCGGCGTCTCGAAGGCGCCGAGCGGGCCGTTCCAGACGAGGGTGGAGGCCTTGCGCAGCCGGTCCTCGATCGCGTCCACCGTCTCCGGCCCGACATCGAGGGCCATCATGTCGGCTGGCACGGAGTCGACGGGCACGGTGCGGGTGGCGGGGTTCGCCTTGAACTCCGCGGCCACCACGAGGTCGCGCGGAAGAAGGATCTCGCAGTTGGCGGCCTTCGCCTCGTCGAGGATGCGCAGCGCCGTCGCGTGCATCTCGGCTTCCTGCAGGGACTTGCCCATGCCGTAGCCCTGGGCCGCGAGGAAGGTATTGGCCATGGCGCCGCCAATCACCAGCACGTCCACCTTGCGCGAGAGGTTCCCCAGCAGGTCGAGCTTGGTGGAGACCTTCGCGCCGCCGACGATGGCGACGACGGGGCGGGAGGGATTGCCGAGCGCGGCTTCGAGGGCCTTCAGCTCCGCCTCCATCAGCCGCCCGGCATAGGCGGGAAGCAGGCGGGCGACGCCCTCAGTCGTGGAATGGGCGCGGTGCGCGGCGGAGAAGGCGTCGTTCACATAGACATCGCCGAGCTTGGCGAACTCGGCCGAGAGCGCCGGGTCGTTCTTCTCCTCGCCGGCGTGATAGCGCGTGTTCTCCAGCAGCAGCACGTCGCCGTCCGCCATCTTCGCCACGGCGGCCTCGGCCTCCGAGCCGACGCAGTCATCGGCGAAGGCGACGGGCCGCCCGAGGACGGAGGCGAGCGCCTCCACCAGCGGGCGGAGCGACATCTCTGGCACGCGCTTGCCCTTCGGCCGATCGAAATGGGAGAGCACGATCACCTTCGCGCCCTTCTCCGACAGCTCCTTGATCGTCGGCGAAAGCCGCTCGATCCGCGTGCGGTCGCTGATGGCGCCGTCCCGCACCGGCACGTTCAGGTCGGCGCGCAGCAGCACGCGCTTCCCCTTGGCGTCCAACTGGTCGAGCGTGCGGAACGAGGCCATCGGCGTTTCCTTCAGGGATGCACAAAAAGGGGGGGCGTCGCCGCCCCCTCCAGGTCTCAGAGCGAGCCGAGAAGGGCGGCGGTGTCGCTCATGCGGTTCGAGAAGCCCCACTCGTTGTCGTACCAGGACATCACGCGCACGAGCCCGCCATCGACCACCTGCGTCTGCGTCGCATCGAAGGTGGAGGAATGGGCGTCGTGGTTGAAGTCGATGGAGACGAGCGGCGCCGTGTTGTAGCCGAGGATGCCCTTCAGCGGGCCGCTCTCGGAGGCCGCCTTCATCACCGCGTTGATCGCGTCCTTCGTCAGCCCCTCCGTCTTGGCTGGCACGAAGTCCAGGCTGACGAGGGAGACGTTCGGCGTCGGGATGCGGATGGCCGTGCCGTCCAGCTTGCCCTTCAGCTCCGGCATCACGAGGCCGACGGCCTTCGCCGCGCCCGTCGAGGTCGGGATGGCCGAGACAGCCGCGGCGCGGGCGCGGTGCAGGTCCTTGTGCAGCGTGTCCACGGTGTTCTGGTCACCCGTATAGGCGTGGATGGTGACCATGTAGCCGCGCAGGATGCCGAAGTTGTCGTGCAGCACCTTCGCGATGGGCGCCAGGCAGTTGGTGGTGCAGGAGGCGTTGGAGACGATCTTGTGCTCCGGCTTCAGAACCTGGTGGTTCACGCCGTAGACGATGGTCGCCTGCGCGCTCTCGTCGGCCAGCTCCTCGCCCCAGGTCACGGGGGCGGAGACGAGCACCTTGCGGACGCCGGCCTGAAGCAGCTTCGCGGCGTCGGGGGACTTGGTGAAGATGCCCGTGCACTCGGCGCCGACGTCCACGCCCTGCCAGGGCAGCTTCGTCGGGTCGCGCTCGGCCGTCACCTTGATCGGCTTGTGGGTGCGGCCGGCGGCGGTGATCACCAGGCTGTCGCCCTCGACCCGCACCTCGCCGGGGAAGCGGCCGTGCACGCTGTCGTAGCGGAAGAGGTGCGCGTTCGCCTCGATGGAGCCGAGGTCGTTGATGTGCGTGAACTCGACGTCGTCCCGCCCGCTCTCCATCGCTGCGCGCAGAACCAGGCGGCCGATGCGCCCGAAGCCGTTGATCGCAACCTTGACCGCCATGCTTTCTCTTCCTTCTCTCTTAACCAATTGAGCCGGCCGTCCCGCGCGTCGCCGCGATGGGGGGCCAACCGAAGCGCGGTCTTCCCAGACGGGCGGCGGGGCCGCCGGTCCTTTCCGGGAAGCGCCGCCTCATGCGCCCGGCAGGCGCCTCCGGACCGCGGCCACCACGGCCTCGGCCGTGATGCCGAAATGCTTGTACAGGTCGTCCGCCGGCGCGCTGGCCCCGAAGCCCGCCATGCCCACGAAGATGCCATCCGGCCCGAGCCAGCGGGACCAGCCGAACTCCAGCGCCGCCTCGATGCCGACGCGCAGCCCCGAGCCGAGCACCCCCTCCTGCCAGGAGGGGTCCTGCAGCTCGAACAGCTTCCAGCAGGGGAGGGATACCACCGCGGTGGGGATGCCCTCCGCCTCCAGCGTCTCCCGCGCCGCCATGGCCAGCATCACCTCGGAGCCGGTGGCGATCAGCGTCGCCATCCGATCGCCGCTCGCCTCGGCCAGGACGTAGCCCCCGCGGGCGCTGCGGTTCTCGCCGACATCGGTGCGCAGCGTCGGCAGGTTCTGGCGGGAGAGGGCGAGCACGCTCGGCCCGTCCGTCCGCTTCAGCGCCAGCTCCCATGCCTCCGCCGTCTCGATCACGTCCGCCGGGCGGAACACGTAGAGGTTCGGGATCACCCGCAGCGCCGCCAGGTGCTCGACCGGCTGGTGCGTCGGGCCGTCCTCGCCGAGGCCGATGCTGTCATGTGTCAGCACATGCACCACCCGCTGGCGCATGAGCGCCGCGAGGCGGATGGCAGGCCGCATGTAGTCGCTGAACACAAGGAAGGTGCCGGAATAGGGGATGATCCCCCCGTGCAGCGCCATTCCGTTCATCGCGGCGGCCATGCCGTGCTCGCGGATGCCCCAATGGACGTAGCGCCCGCCGAAATTCTCCGGGCTGAGGGCCGGGATGCCCTTCACGTTGGTGTTGTTCGAGCCCGTCAGGTCCGCCGAGCCGCCGATCATCTCGGGCAGCGCCGGCACCAGCGCCTCGAGCGCGCGCTGGGAGGAGATGCGCGTCGCGATCTTCGGCCTTTCCGCCGCGGCCTTCGCCTTCCACTCGCCCAGCGGCGCGTCCCAGCGCTCCGGCAGGCGCCCGGCCATGGCGCGCTCGAACTCGGCGCGGCTCGGGTGCTTCGCCAGCCGCTTGAGCCAGGACCGGCGGGTTCCCCCGCTGCGGCGGCCGGCGGCCTCCCAGGATTCGCGGATCTCGGCCGGCACCTCGAAGGGCGCGCCCTCCCAGCCGAGGGCCGCCTTCGCGGCCGCCCCCTCCTCGGGCCCCAGCGGCGCGCCGTGGCTGCCCGCCGTGCCCGCCTTCCTCGGGGCGGAGAAGCCGATGATCGTGCGGCAGGCGATCAGCGTCGGCTTGCGGGACTTCGTCGCCGCGGCCATCGCCGAGGCCAGGGCGTCGTGGTCGTGCCCGTCCACGCGGCGCACCGCCCAGCCATAGGCGCGGAACCGCGCCAGCGTATCCTCGGAAACCGAGATCGACGTGTCGCCGTCGATGGAGATGTGGTTGTCGTCCCAGAGCACCGTCAGCTTGCCGAGCTGGAAGTGCCCGGCCAGCGAGGCCGCCTCGTGGGAGATGCCCTCCTGCAGGTCGCCGTCGCCCGCGATCACCCAGGTGCGGTGGTCCACGAGGCTCTTGCCGAAGCGGGCCGCGAGATGGCGCTCGGCCATCGCCATGCCGACGGCGGTGGAGATGCCTTGGCCGAGCGGCCCGGTCGTCGTCTCGATCGCCGGGTGCTCGCCGAACTCGGGGTGCCCTGCGGCGGGCGAGTGGAGCTGGCGGAAGCGCCGCAGCTCCTCCGTGCCCATTCCGGCATGGCCGGTCAGGTGCAGCCAGGCATAGAGAAGCATCGAGCCGTGGCCGGCGCTGAGCACGAAACGGTCGCGGTCGGGCCAGCGGGGATCGGCGGCGTCGTATTTCAGGAAACGGCTGAACAGGACGGTCGCCGCGTCCGCCATGCCCATGGGCATGCCCGGATGGCCGGACTTCGCGGCCTCGACGCCGTCGATCGCGAGGGCGCGGATGGCATCGGCCATGCGCCGGACCGGCGTCACCGGGCGAGCGAGGATCGCGTCCTGCGCCACGAGCGCCGGGCTTCGCTCTGGGGTTGCGGGCTGACGGTCTGGTTCGGAGGTGGCCAAGAAGGGTGTCTCCCGCAGCACAGGCGGCGCGGCCCTGAGCCGGTTCCGCACATCCCCGGTGCGCCGCGGCCGCTATAGAGGCCCGCCGGCCGGATGCCAACCCTGCCGGTCGTCCCACGCAACGAGACATACCCCTGGAATCGCTGGGTCGTCGTTGCGCTTTCCCGCGGATGCCGCCAACGTCCCCCCACCGCGTTCCGGATGGGCGACGGGGCCGCAAGGGGCGTCACCGGAGAGGATGGAAGCCGAGGCTTGACGCGCTCCGACGAGGCCACGCTGCGGGGTTACCGGCGCCTCGCCTTAGTGGGCGTGACCCTCGTCCTCGCGGCCGCCGTGGCGGCACTGGCGGCCGTGCTGCTGCTGCCCGCGGACTCGGTCCTGCCGGCGCTCGCCGCCCTGCCGCCGGCTCTCGCGGCCTTCCTTCTGGGGGCGGGGTTCATGGCATGGCCCGCGCTGCGCCAGGCAGTCCTGCTGCGCGAGGCGATCGAACGCGCGCCGATCCGCTACACCCTCCTCCGCCCGGACGGCACCCTGCTTGACCGCAGCGCTGCCCACGACCTGCCGGACGCCGGAGCGCCCGCGGGCGTCGAGGGCCCGGATCGCGACTACGACCTCGTACTGCCCGATGGCCGCACCTTGCGGGTGAGCGAGCGGCGCCTTGCCGGCGGCGAGGTCGCGCGCCTCGCCGTCGATGTCACCGCCGTTCGCGCCGCCGAGCGCCGAGCCCGCGCCATCCATGAGAACGTGCCCGCCGCGATCTGGCGCCTCGATGCGGAGGGCCGCACGCTCTCGGCCAATGGGCGGCTGCTGGACCTCTTCGGGGGAACGGCGCCCGGCAGCCTCGCCGAAGTTGGGCTCCACCCCTGCGGGCCCGCCGGCGGCGGCCCCTTCGGCCTCCCCGTCGGCCAGGAAGCGGAGGCGGTCCTGCCGCCCGGGGGAACCCTGCCCGAGCGTCGCGTCATCGTCGTCGCCTCCTCCTGGCTGGAGGACGAGGGCGGCGCCCGGGAGGCGGTGCTCATGCTGCAGGACATCACCCGGCGCCACCTGGCCGAGGCGCGGGCCGCTCACCTCGCGCTCCACGACCCCCTCACCGGGCTGCCCAACCGCGCCCGCTTCCGCCAGGCGCTGGCCGAACTGGGCGGCGATGACTCCGGCGGCGCGCTGATCCTCGCCGAACTCTGCGAGCTGCGCACGGTCAACGAGTCGCTTGGGCTCCTCGCGGGCGACGCGATGCTGCGCGAGGCCGGGGAGCGGCTATGCTCGGTGATCCGCCCGTCGGACATCGCCTTCCGCCTTGGCGGAAGCGAGTTCGCGGTCATTGCGCGCTGCCTGCGCGACGGCGTTGCCGCCCATGCCATCGCGGAGCGGATCGGCAGCGCCTTCGCCCGCCCGCTCGATCTCGGCAGCGGGGCGGCGCCGCTGCGGACGAGTATCGGCTTGGCGCGGATGCCGGAGGACGCGGCGGACGCAGGCTCGCTGCACCGCGCGGCGGCCCTTGCGCTCGCCGGGGCGCGGCGCGCGGGCGGGCCGGCGATCTGCACCTACGACGCCGCACTCGGCGAGAGCTTCGCGCGGCGCCGCGCGCTGCGGGAGGGCCTCCGGGCCGCGGCCACCAAGGGCGCCTTCCAGCTTGCCTGGCAGCCCCAGGTGGATGGGCGGACCGGCGCCCTCCGCGGCGCGGAGGCGCTGATCCGCTGGCCGAACGGGCCTGGAGGCCCCGTCAGTCCCGGGGAGTTCCTCCCCGTGGCCGAGGCGATGGGCCTGATGCCCGCGATCGACGCCTGGGTTCTGGAGGAGACGCTGCGCCAGAAGGCGGCCTGGATGGCTGCCGGCTCGGGCCCCGAGGTGGTGGGCGTCAACATCTCCCCCTTGACCCTGCGCGATCCCGGCTTCCCGGCCCGAGTGTCCTCGAGCCTCGCGCGATACGGCGTCGATGCCCGCTGGCTGGAGGTGGAGATCCCGGAGGTGGTTGCCGCGAGCGACATCGACAGCATCGCTCCCGTTCTCCACCAACTCATTGCCTATGGCGTGCGCCTCTCGCTCGACGATTTCGGCGGCGGCAGCTCGGCGCTGGCCCATCTTCTCCGCCTGCCGGTGGACCAGGTGAAGCTCGACCGCTCCATCGTGGCCGGCCTGCCCAGCGGCGAGCGGGAGCGCGCGATCCTGCGCGCCGTCGCGGCGCTCGCGCAGGGCATGGAAATCCCCCTCCTCGCGGAAGGGGTGGAGACGGAGGCGCAGCGGGACGCCCTCCTCTCGGAGGGCTGCTTCATTATGCAAGGCTGGCTCTTCGGCCGAGCGGTGCTCGCCGAAGAACTGCCAGCCTATCCGGCCGCGAGCTAGAGCGGCCGGTTCGCGCGGGCGATCACCGCCTCCAGCAGTACCTGGCAGCCGTCCGCCGCCTCCTCCGGGAGAATGCTCTCCGCCTCGTTGTGGGAGAGGCCGTCCTTGCAGGGGGTGAAGATCATCGCGGCGGGGATGCGGCGCGCCACATAGATCGCGTCGTGCCCGGCGCCCGAGATGATCTCGCGCGCGGGCAGGCCGAGCCGCGCCGCCGCCGCCCGCACGAGGCCGACGCAGTCGGGGTCGAAGGGCTGGGCGGGGATGCGGAACAGCTCGCGTAGTTCGAGCGCGAGTCCCAACTCCTCCGCGATGGCCGTCGCCCGCGCGGGGAAATCAGTCGCCAGGGCCTCGATCTCCTCGCCCGAGGGGTGGCGGAACTCGACGGAGAAGCGGACTTCGCCGGGGATGACGTTGCAGGAATTGGGGAAGACCTGCATCCGCCCGACCGTACCGCGCCCCTCCTCGCCCCGTGCGCGCATGAGGCTGTCCACGAGCGAGACGATGCGTGCCGCGCCCAGCAGCGCGTCCCGGCGCGCGGAGGGCGGGGTGGTGCCGGCATGGGAGTCCTGGCCGGTGATCACCGCCTCGTACCAGACCTGCGCCTGCCCACCGGTGACGATGCCGATCCGCATGCCCTCCCGCTCCAGGATCGGGCCCTGCTCGATATGCAGCTCGAAGTAGGAGTCGGCGGGGAAGGGGGCCGCGGGCGCCTCGCCGCGGTAGCCGATCCCCTCCAGCGCCTCGATCACCGACACCCCCTCGGTGTCGCGCAGCGCGTAGGTCGCGGCCTGGTCGTAGACGCCGGCCCAGACGCCGCTGCCCATAAGGGAGTGGCCGAAGCGGCTGCCCTCCTCGTCCGTCCAGTTCACGAGCTCCAGCGGCGCCTCGGTTTCGATGTTGAGGTCGCGCAGCGTCCGCATGACCTCCAGCCCCGCGATGACCCCGAGCGCGCCGTCGAACTTCCCGCCCGTCGGCTGGCTGTCGAGATGGCTGCCGAAGAGCACGGGCGGGCGGGAGGGATCGCGCCCGGGGCGGCGGGCGAACATGTTGCCCATGCTGTCCACCCGCAGCGCCAGCCCCGCCTCCTCGCACCAGCCGGCGAAGCGCTTCCGCCCCTCGCGGTCCACCTCCGTGAGCGTGAGGCGCTTCACGCCGCCCTTGGGCGTTGCGCCGACCTCCGCCATCGTCATGAGGCTGTCCCAGAGCCGCGCCGGGTCGATGCGCCAGTTGCTTCCGGGGCTGGTGCCTGTGGCGGACATGGGGCTCGGCCTCTCGCGGTTCGGTCCGCCGTGATGCGGCGCCCGCGCCAATGGGGCAAGGGGAGGGGCTTCAGCCCGTCAACTCGGCGCGGACTGCGGCCAGGATCTCCTCCGAGAGCGGGTCCTCGCCCACTGCCCGGGCGATCGAGACGGCGCCGACCATGGCCGCGAGCGCCAGCAGCGCGCGCTCACGGCGCCGGCGCCGCACCGCCGCCGGCAGCAGCCGCTCCAGCGCCCCGGCCAGGCCGCGGATTCCCGCGGCATAGGCCTGGCGGACACTGCCACCCGGCTCGTCACGCGCCGCCTCGGCCAGGAAGGTCGGCCCGGCGCAGCCGTTTCCCGGCGAGTCGCGATGGGCAGCGGCAAGGTAGCTGCCGAGCAGCCGGGCAAAGCCCTCGCCCGCCGGATCGGCCGCGAAGGATTCCCATCGGGCGCAGGCGCGGCCGAAGGCCTGCCCGCAGGCCTCAGCCGCCAGCGCCTCCTTCGACTCGAAATGTCCGTAGAAGCCGCCATGGGTGAGCCCGGCCGCCGCCATCACCTCCGCCACGCTCACGGCCTCGACGCCCCGCTCGCGGAAGAGCCGCGCGGCGACCTCGAGCACGGCCTGCCGCCTCTCGGCCACCTCCGCCCGCGTGGATCGCGCCATGGCTCGTCTCCTTCCGGTCCGTAAAATCTCTCTTGCTGTTTATCATGACGGGCGTCATGGTCATAGATGACAATCATCATGGAAAGCGTGACCATGCCCGCCCCTTCCACAAGCCAGGCCGCGTGATGCTAGCAGAGGCCCTCAATGCCCGGCTCGCCCGGCGCGGCATCCACTACGGCTGGGTGATGGTCGCGCTCACCTTCCTTGTTTCCCTCTCCTCCGCGGGGGCGATGGGCATCCTCGGAGCGCTGCTGCTGCCGCTCCAGCGCGAGACGGGGTGGGAGACGGCCACCATCTCCGGCGCGCTTGCGCTGCGCCTACTCCTCTTCGGGCTGATGGCGCCCTTCGCCGCGGCCATCCTCGCCCGCTACGGCCTGGCGCGCACCATCGCCGCGGCGCTGGCGCTCGTCGTCCTCGGCTGCCTTCTCTCGATGGGCATGACGCAGGCCTGGCAGCTCTGGCTCTTCTGGGGCGTGATGACCGGGCTGGGCACGGGGATGACGGCCCTCGTCCTCGGCGCCACCGTCGCCAACCGCTGGTTCGTGCAGCGGCGGGGCCTGGTGCTAGGGATGCTGACGGCGGCCAACGCCACGGGCCAGCTCGCCTTCCTGCCGCTCGCGGCCTGGCTGGCGACGAACCAGGGCTGGCGCGTCGCCATGGCCCCGGGGCTGACCGTCTGCGCGGTCGCGGCCGTCCTCGCGCTGCTGCTCATGCGCGACCGGCCGTCCGATCTCGGCCTCACTGCCTATGGCGAGGCGCCGGGCACCGCGCCCGTCCCGGCGGCGGCGGCCGGGAACCCGATCCGCAACGCTCTCGGCGCTCTCGGCGGCGCCTCGCGCGAGCCGATTTTCTGGATCCTCTTCGCCAGCTTCGCGATCTGCGGCATTTCGACGGCCGGGATCATCCAGACCCACTTCATCCCCCTCTGTGTCGATTTCGGCATGGCGGAGGTGGAGGCCGCCTCGGTGCTCGCGATGATGGGCGCCTTCGACTTCGTGGGCACGATCGCCTCCGGCTGGCTCTCCGACCGCTACGACAGCCGCAAGCTGCTGTTCTGGTACTACGGGCTGCGCGGCCTCTCGCTGCTCTTCCTGCCGATGAGCACCTTCTCGCTCTACGGGCTCTCGATTTTCGCGGTCTTCTACGGCCTCGACTGGATCGCGACGGTGCCGCCGACCGTGAAGCTGGCCGGCCAGGCCTTCGGGCGGGAGCGGGCGCCGATGGTCTTCGGCTGGATCTTCACCGGCCACCAGCTCGGCGCCGCCGCCGCGGCGCTCGGCGCCGGGCTCAGCCGGGATGCCTTCGCCACCTATCTGCCGGCCTTCTACATCGCGGGCGCTGCCTGCCTCGTGGCGGCCCTTCTGGTGCTCGGCGCGCGGCCGAGGCCGGCGGTGAAGCCCGCCGCGGCCTGAATCGCGGAGGGGCCGCGAGGCGATGCCTTGCGGTCCCGCCCGGTGGGCGCAACCCTGGGCGCCTCGGCGCCGACGCGCTGCCCCTTCCGGAATCCAGCCATGGCGCAAGCGCACCCCTACGCCCCCCCGATCCTCCGCAACAGCGACCTCGACGGGCCGGAGGTGCGCGCCGCCCGGGTGGACCTCGCGGCCTGCTTCCGCATGGCCGCCCGGCTCGGGTTGCAGGAGGGGATCTGTAACCACCTCTCGGTGCTGGTGCCCGGCCGCTCCGACCTGATGTTGGTGAACCCCTACGGCTGGTCCTTCGCGGAGATCACCGCTTCCCGCCTGCTGATCTGCGACTTTGAGGGCAGTGTCCTGGCCGGGCAGGGCGTGCCGGAATCGACGGCCTTCCACATCCACGCGCGCCTGCACCTGCGCCACCCGCGGGCCGTCGCCGCCTTCCACACCCACATGCCCAACGCGACCGCGCTCTCCATGCTGGAGGGGCCGCCCCTCGTCTGGGCCGGGCAGACGGCGCTCAAGTTCTACGGCCGGACGGCGGTGGACGAGGACTATAACGGCCTCGCGCTCGACAATGCCGAGGGAGACCGCATCGCGGCCGCCATGGAGGGCGCGGACATCGCCTTCCTCAAGAACCATGGCGTGATGGTCGTCGGCCCCTCCATCGCCGAGGCCTGGGACGACCTCTACTACCTGGAGCGCGCGGCCGAGGCGCAGCGCCTGGCCCTCTCCACCGGCCGCGCCCTCAAGCCAGTGCCGCGCGAGGTGGCCGAGCGGACCTATGCCCAGATGCGCGAGGGCGGCGACGAGAGCGCGCGGCTCCACCTGGAGAGCATCAAGCGCATCCTCCGCCGCGAGGAACCCGACTACCTCGACTGAGGCGCGGCACCGGGGGCTGGGCGCGCGGCGTCGATCCGGCCTATGCCCCCGCCATGTCCGACCTACCGCTGATCCGCCTCCTTCCCGGCCGCAACCGCCGCGCCAAGGGCGGCCACCCCTGGATCTTCTCGAACGAGGTGGCGATGACGCCCGCCGCCCGCGCCATCCCGCCCGGCAGCACCGTCCGGGTGGAGGCCGATGACGGCGCCCGCCTCGGGGTGCACCACTTCAACCCGCATTCCCTGATCGCCGCCCGCCGCCTCTCGCCCGACCCGGCGGCGGTGGTGGACGATGCCTTCTGGGGTGAGCGCCTGGGCGCGGCCCTGGCGCTGCGGGACCGCCTCTTCACGACGCCGCACTACCGTCTGGTCCATGCCGAGGCGGACGGCATGCCCGGCCTCATCCTCGACCGCTACGGCGACCTCGTGGCGCTCCAGGCGAATACGGCAGGGATGGAGGAGGCCACGCCCGCCATCCTGCGCGCCCTGGACGCGCTGATCGCCCCCCGCGCCGTGGTGGCGCGGAACGAGGCCGGGGTGCGCGCGCTCGAAGGGCTGCCGGAGGTCACGCAGCTGCTCCGCGGCACCGATGCGACGGGCACCGTGGAGGAAGGTAGCGTCACCTTCTCGGTCGATCCCCTCGGCGGGCAGAAGACCGGCTGGTTCTTCGATCAGCGGGAGAACCGCGCCCGCGTCGCGCGCCTCGCGCGCGGGGAGGCGGTGCTCGACGCCTTCTGCCACACGGGCGGCTTCGGCTTGCAGGCCGCGGCCGCCGGCGCCGCGCGCGTGACCCTGCTCGACCGCTCCGAGCACGCCCTGGCCACCGCCATGGAGACCGCCCGCCGCAACGGCCTGGCCGAGCGCGTGGAGGCCGTGCGCGGGGAGGCGATGGACACGCTGGAGCGGATGGGCCGCGAAGGCGCCCGTTTCGGCGTGGTGGTGGTCGATCCCCCTGCCTTCGCGAAAAGCCGCAAGGACATCCCGGCGGCCATCCGGGCCTATAACCGGCTGGCGCGCCTCGCCGCCGCGTTGGTGGCACCGGGCGGCTTCCTCTTCATCGCCTCCTGCAGCCACCACGTGCCCAGCGGGGAGTTTGCCGACACCGTTCTCGCCGGGCTGCACCGCGCGCGGCGGGATTCACGTATCCTGGCACTGACGGGCGCGGGGCCGGACCACCCGCTGCATCCGATGTTGCCTGAAAGTGCCTATCTCAAGGCACTCACTTTGCAGCTTTCCTAGCGGCAGACCGACGGCTTCCGGGCCGTTCGTGCCGCGGCTTGAATAGTCAGGGCGGCTGCCCAAATGGGCGCTATGTTAGCTTGCTACGATAGCCGGCCATGGCACTGAAGGCGGAGTTCGTGCTCGCGCTCCGCCGCGTCACCCAGAAGTGGCGCACGCGGTGGGACGCGGCGTTGCGCGACAGCGGGCAGACGCTCGGCCGGGCCCGCGCACTGATGCTGCTTTCGGAAGCCGGCGGCGGCGCCATGCAGCGCGACCTCGCGGCGGGGCTCTCGGTCGAGCACCCGACCCTCGTTCGCCTCCTCGACGGGCTCGAGCGGCAGGGGCTCATCCGCCGCGAGCCCGCGCAGGGGCGGGCGAACCGAATCCGCCTGACCGAAGAAGCCTGCCCCGTGGTCGAGGCGGTGAACCGCGTCTCCGAAGCCCTGCGCGAGCGCGTGCTGGCCGGCATCCCCGAGGGCGACCTCGAGACCGCCCTGCGCGTGCTCGGCCAGATTTCCGCGAACCTGGAGGGCCTCGGCCCCGTTGAGCCGTTGCAGGACGCCGCGTCCGAGGAGGCAGGATCGTGAGCGATACCGACCAGCCCCGTCCGGAGGCGCCCGCCACACCTCCCGCGCCACCGCCCGGGCCGGACCGGATCGTCCCCGGGCACCTGCTGGTCTACGCCCTCGCCTCCCTCACCTTCGGGCTGACGCAGGGGCTGGGGAACAACCTCGTGGCGGCGAACCTTCAGGCGGTCCAGGCGACCTTCGGGGCGACCACGAACGAGGCGGTCTGGCTCACGGCGGCCTACAGCTCCACCAGCATCACGGCCTCCATCCTTCTCTGGAAGCTGCGGACGCAGTTCGGCCTGCGGCTGGTGGCGAAGGTCAGCCTCATCTTCATGGTGGTGCTCTCCCTCGCCCATGTGGTGGTCACGGAGCTTGGGGCCGCGGTCATCCTGCGCGCGGTCGCCGGCTTCGCGGGGGCAATGCTGAACACGCTTGCCTTCCTCTATGTGCTGGAGGCGATGCCGGCGAAGCACAAGCTGACCACGGGCATCGCGCTCGGGCTGGCGGGCTCACAGATCGCAGTGCCGCTGGCGCGGCTGGTCTCGCCGAGCCTTCTGGACATCGGTCTCTGGCCGCAGCTGAACCTGCTGGAGCTGGCGCTCTCCCTCCTGTCGCTGGCCTGGGTCTACATGCTGCCGATCACGCCGCCGCCGCGCGCGAAGGTCTTCGACCGGGTGGACGCGATCAGCCTGCCGCTCCTGATCGTGGGCATGGGGCTGATCGCCGTCGTGCTCAGCCTCGGGCGCTACTACTGGTGGACCGAGGCGCCCTGGCTCGGCGTCTGCCTCGCCCTCGGCATCGGCCTGCTGACCCTCCTCGTCCTGGTGGAGCTGAACCGGGAGCGGCCGCTGGTGAACCTGCGCTGGCTCTCCTCCAGGGACATGATCCTCTTCGGCGGATCGATGTTCTTCGCCCGCTTTGTCCTGTCGGAGCAGACGACGGGCACCATCGGCTTCTTCCAGAACCTCGGCCTGCTGAACGAGCACATGACGGGAATGCTCTGGGTGGTTTTCGCCGCCACCTTCGCGGGCTTCATCCTCGTCGCGCCAATCAACAAGCCCGAGAATCGCGCCGCCATCCACATGGTCGCCCTCGCGCTGATCGCCATCGGCGCCTTCATGGAGAGCCGGGCCACCAACCTGACGCGCCCGCAGGACGTCCTCCTCGCCCAGGCGCTGGTCGCCTTCGGGGGCGCGATCTTCCTGCCGCCCGCGGTCGGCTGGAGCTTCGCCCACACCCTCCGCTGGGGCATCCAGCACCTGACCAGCTTCTTCGCGGTCTTCCTTGCCTCCCAGACGCTTGGCGGCCTGCTCGGCTCCGCGGCCCTCGGAACGCTCGTCACGGTGCGGGAGAAGTTCCATTCCAACCAGATCGTCGAATCCCTGACGCTGGCCGACCCGGTCGTGGCCCAGCGCATCCAGCAGTATGGCGGGACCTATGCCCGGGTGCTCGGCGACCCGGCGCTCCGCAGCGCGGAGGGTTCGGCCCTGCTCGCCCAGGTCGCCACGCGGGAATCCTATGTCCTCGCCTACAACGACCTCTTCCTCGTGGTGGGCATCGTCTCGGCGCTCCTACTCGTCGGCCTCATCATCAATCAGCTCGTCATCCGGCACAGCCGTGAGCAGACGGCATGAAGATCAACCGGTAATCCCCTGATGTTCCCGAAGTTCAGCCCTGCCCGCGCGACGATCCCGGCCCTGGTGGTGGGCCTGCTCGCGGTCCTGCTCATCCTCTACACTTGGCGGCTGCCGCCCTTCACCTCCTCGGTCCAGACGACTGATGATGCCTATGTGCGCGGCCTCGTCACGGTGGTGAGCCCGCAGGTCGCGGGCTACATCGTCGATATCCCGGTGCGCGACTACGCCGAGGTGCGCGAGGGCGCGCTCCTCGCCCGGATCGACGACCGCATTTTCCAGCAGCGCCTCGCGCAGGCGCGCGCGCAGCTCTCCACCGCCCAGGCGGCGCTCGCCAACCTCGACGTGCAGCGCCGGACGAAGGAGGCCAGCATCGAGGTCTCCCGCGCCGGAATCGAGAACGCCCAGGCCGTGCTCACCAAGGCGCAAGCCGATGAGCGCCGGATCGCTCCACTGATCGAGGCGAACATCCAGTCCCGCGCCCAGGGCGACCAGGTGCGCGCGGCCCTCCGGCAGGCCGAGGCCGGCCTCGCCCAGTCCCAGGCCTCCGAAACCGTCGCCCAGCAGTCCCTCGCCGAAACCCTGGCGACGCGCCCCGGCCTTGAGGCGGCTGTGCAGAACGCCGAGGCCGCGGTTCATCTCACGGAGATTGACCTGCAGAACACCCGCATCCTCGCGCCGGGCAATGGGCGCCTGGGCGAGGTGGGCGCCCGCGTCGGGCAGTACGTGACCGCCGGCACGCAGATCACCTCCCTCGTGCCCGAGCTGCGCTGGGTGGTAGCCAACTACAAGGAGACCCAGCTCGCGGGCATGCAGGTGGGTCAGCCCGTCACCTTCCAGGTGGACGCCCTCCAGGGTGCGCAGCTCGCCGGGCGGGTGGAGCGCTTCTCCCCGGCCACGGGCTCCGAGTTCAGCGTCATCCGTGCCGACAACGCCACCGGCAACTTCACCAAGGTGGCCCAGCGCCTGCCCGTGCGGATCGCCATCGATGCCGGCCAGCCCCTGGCGGACCGCTTGGCACCGGGCATGTCCGTGGTGGTGCGCATCGACACGGCGAGCGCGCCGGCTCCCGCTGGGCCGGCCATGGCTCAGGATTGAGCGTGAGGCCGGCTCTGGCTGCTCCTGGAGAGGGCTCTGCCCTCTCCAGGCCTCACCCGCCAAGGGCCTGAGGCCCTTGGATCCCCGGCTGACTGGCGCGGATGCGGTGGTCGAGGGCCGACTTCTTCTTCTGACCCCCTTCCTGCCTTTAGAGGCACGTCACCCTTCAAACCCTTCAAGTCGAAGAAAAAGATGATGGTGAGGGGGCTGGGGAGAGGAAGCATTCCTTCTTCCTTTCCCCAGCGTCACCAGCGCCGAAGGATCAAAGAAAGCGCGCCCGAAGATCGACGCTGTCGCGCTGACCAAGGGCGTCGCGGTTCTCCTGCAGCCAGCTCTCGGCAGCAGCGCGGCCGTTCTCCCGCAGGCTGGTCAGGAACTCCCAGTCACCGTTGTATTTGCTGCTCATCCCGAGCTTTCTCATCCGCTCCTCGTCCTCGATGAGGTGGACGAAGAGGCGCTGGTAGCGCGGCGGCTTGAGCACGCCCTGCTCGACGAGGCGCTGCACGAACTCGATGGCCCTCATCTCGTACATGAGCGAGGCGTTGAAGCTGATCTCGTTCACCCGCGTGTTGATGTCCTGAACCGTCTGCGGGATGTCCGGGCGGTTCAGCGGGTTGATGCCGACGAGCACGATGTCCGGCGGCCCGCCGCTGTCGTAGAGCGGCCAGAGGGCCGGATTTCCCAGGAACCCGCCGTCCCAGAAGGCTTCGCCGTCGATCTCGACGGCGCGGAACAGGGCGGGAAGGCAGGCGGAGGCCAGCAGGGCATCCTGGGTGACCTCGTGGCGCGCGAAGACGCGCGGCTTGCCCGTCCGGACATTGGTGGCGGTGACGAAAAGGCGGGGCGCTTCCGGGTGAGCGCAGAGGACGCTCATGTCCAGCACCGCCTCGAGGACCTTCCTCAAGGGGTTCATGTTCAACGAAAAAGGATCAAGCTGATAGGGCGAGAAGGCGCGGGTGACGGCGTCGAAGGCCTGCCAGGCGAAGCCATTGCTGAGATCCGGCCCCCAGAGGATCCGCTCGAAAGGGTTGTTCCGAAGCGGGCTGAAGGCCGCCCGCGCGCCGATCTCGCCCCAGAGCTTGTCCAGCAGGGCCTGGGCCCCGGCGCGGCCGCCAGCAGCCATCCCCTGCACGAAGGCGGCGCCGTTGATCGCGCCGGCCGAGGTGCCGGAGATAGCGGCGACCTCGATGCTCTCCTCCTCCAGCAGGCGCAGCAGCACGCCCCAGGTGAAGGCGCCGTGGGTGCCGCCGCCCTGCAGGGCGAGGTTGATCCGCCGCGGCTGCTGAGGGCGCGCAACGGCCGGGGAGGCCGGCGTGCCCTCGATCGGCGGCAGTCCCTCCTCGCCGGCCCCCTCCGTGGTCAAGAGGCGGTCCAGGCGCCGTCGATAGAGAGGGCGGCGCCGTTCACCGCGCCGCTGTTCGGGCCGCAGAGATAGACCGCCATGCCGGCGACCTCCTCCACCTCGACCCAGCGCTTGCTCGGCTGCTTCTCCAGTAGGAAGTCGGTCAAGGCGACCTCCTCCGGAACGTTGTGCTGCTTGGCCAGCGGCGGGATCTGCGCCTCGGCAAGGGGCGTGCGGACGAAGCCGGGGCAGATGGCGTTGCAGGTCACGCCCGTGCGCGCGATCTCGATCCCGACCGTCTTGGTCAGCCCGACCACCCCGTGCTTCGCCGTGACATAGGCCGCCTTGAAGGGCGAGGCGACGAGGCCGTGGGCGGAGGCGATGTTGACGATCCGCCCCCAGTTGCGCGCCTTCATGCCGGGCAGCAGCGCCTTGATCGCGTGGAAGTTGGAGGAGAGGTTGATCGCGAGGATCGCGTCCCACTTCGCCTCCGGGAACTCCTCCACCGGGCTGGTGAACTGGATCCCCGCGTTGTTCACGAGGATATCGACCCTCCCGAGGGCGGCGGTGGCGTCCGCGCACATCCCGCGGACGGCGGCGGCGTCCGAGATGTCGGCGGCCGAATAGGGCGTCTCGCCGCCCTGGATGGCAGCGACCTCGTCGCGCGCGGCTTTGATCGCCTCGGGCGTGCCGAAGCCGTGCAGCATCACCCGCGCCCCCTCCCGCGCGAAGGCGAGGGCGATGGAGAGGCCGATCCCGCTGGTGGAGCCGGTGACGAGAGCCGTGCGGCCCTCCAGGAGCTTGATCATGACCCAGGAATCCCGGTTCGTTGCGGCGCGAAGGTAAAGGCCTAAGGCAGCCGCTTCGCAATCCCTGCCAGCCAGCGCACTGCCGGGCGGGCGAGGTCGGGCGCGCGGTGTTCCAGCGCGGCGCGGGCGATGGCGGCGGAGAGGGTGGGGTGGGGCAGGGCGGCCGCCGCCAAGTCCGAGACCGGCCGGCCGAGCGCTAGGGCGAGCATCCCCGCCATCTCCAGCCCGCCCGGCGCGAGCAGCCCGGCGCCGGAGAGATGGCCGCGCCGGTCCACGCGAAGGGTCACAAGCCCCTCCGCGCCCTCGGCGGAGGCGCGGGCCGTGTCCGCCAGGGGCCAGCGGAGGGTCTCGTCGCCTTCCGAGGGAGCACCGATCTCCACGAGGGCGGGATCGGTGCGGATGGCCCGGACCGGCGCCGGCGGGTGGCTGGCTCCCGGCACGCGGAAGAGCATGCTGCGGGCGAGGATGCCGAGGTCGCCCGCGCCCGGGCGGCCGATGGCACCCCCCGCGGCCCAGACCCGGCGATTGCCGCCAACGCGCAGCCCGCCATCCACCGCCGGCACGGCGCCATCGATCCCGGCCGCCGCCAGGTCGAGCCCCACGAGATGCGGGCTGCGCCCAAGGGCGACGAGAAGATGCGAGCCCTCGAGCGCCGATCCATCCGAGAGGCGCAGCAGCACGCCATCCGCGGTTCGCTTCACGGAGGCGGGTTCCGCCCCGTCGATCAGCACCACGCTGTCCCGCTCCAGCGCCCTGGTGAGGCCGCGGGCAAGGTCCGGATCGGCCGCGGGGGCGATACGGGACGCGACGACGAAGGCGCGTGCGCCGAGGCGGGCGAAGGCCTGAGCCAGCTCCAGCCCTGGGCCCTCGCCGCCAAGCACGATCAGGTCGGAGGGAAGCGCCCCCAGCCCATGAGCCGTGTCGGCAGTGAGGTAGGGCACCGTCTCCAGCCCCTCAAGCGCCGGCACGACGGGGGAGGAACCAGTAGCGATGAGGGCGCGGCGGAAACGCCAGGCGCGGCCGGCGGCGGCCAGCGTGTCGGGCGAGTCGAAGCGGGCGGCGGCGCGGACGACCTCCACCCCCATGGCCTCGAAGCGCGCCTGGGTGGATTCCGGGGCGGCGTCGGCGGCGGCCTCGGCCATGCGCGCGCGGATAGCGGCCCAGTCCGGCACCGGCGCGCCGGCCGCGGTGCGGGCGGCCACCGCGCGCAGCGCCGCCTGGGCCACGGCGGGCTC
Organism: Roseomonas aerilata DSM 19363; assembly: GCF_000711725.1. Classification (GTDB taxonomy): domain Bacteria; phylum Pseudomonadota; class Alphaproteobacteria; order Acetobacterales; family Acetobacteraceae; genus Roseomonas; species Roseomonas aerilata. The sequence continues at coordinate 584,738 of NZ_JONP01000001.1, forward strand.
CTCCGCCTCGCCGCCCATGGGGCCGCGTTCGAAAAGGGTCACGCGAAGGCCGAGGGCGGTGGCGAGGCCCGCGATGCCTCTCCCGGTCGGCCCCGCGCCGATCACGGCGATGTCCGTCTCTGCCATGCTGTTCCCATCCGGTGCGGCCGCAGGGATAACGCGGTTCTGTGGGAAGGATAGGGGGCCAGGGCGCAAGGCCGGCCCACGCTTTGGTTGACGCGGGAGCGGCCCTCTACCTATACACCGCCACCCGCGCCGGGCATCCCGCCGCGGCCGCCCGCGTCCGTGCCCGCTCAGCGGGGCGGTGGCCGGGAGGCCGGAAGATCGGAATGCCAGGCGGAAGCGGTCCGGTCCCGCCGGCCCGACGCGACACCACCACGCCGCCGCGCCCCGATCCAGGCCGGCCAGCACCCAGACGGAGCGACCTGCCGTGAAGCGTACCTATCAGCCCTCGAAGCTCGTCCGGAAGCGGCGCCACGGCTTCCGCTCCCGCATGGAGACGGTGGGCGGCCGCAAGGTCATCGCCAACCGCCGCTCCAAGGGCCGCGCGAAGCTCTCGGCCTGAGCGCCCCAAGGGTCCGGTAACCAGGGCTCCAAGGATGGGGCGCCGGCGATGGCGCCCCAGCGCGGTAAAGCCATGAAACTGCCCCGGATGAAGAAGCGGCGCGATTTCCTTCGCGCCGCCCAGCGCGGCAAGCGCGCCGCCCGGCCGGGGATGGTGATTCAGGCCCTGCCCGGGACGGGCGGCCCCCTGCGCCTGGGCTTCACCGTGACGAAGAAGGTAGGCAATGCCGTGGTGCGCAACCGCACCAAGCGCCGCCTGCGCGAGGCGGCCCGCCTCGTCCTCGGCGCCGAGCCGCCGGCGGGATGGGACGTCGTGCTGATCGGCCGCGATGAGACCCGTGGCCGCCCGTTCACCCAGTTGCAGGGCGACCTGCGCGGGGCGCTCCGCCAAGTGGGCGTGATGCCCGGGAACGCCGCCTCGGCTCCGCCCGGCGCCGCCCCATGACCGCACGATCGATCGACCCCGTCGCCGAGGCCTTGAAGCTCGGCATACGGGCCTACCAGTTCACGCTGCGCCCCTTCATCGGCGCCAACTGCCGCTTCCATCCCCATTGCAGCGCCTACGGCATCGAGGCCCTGTCCGAGCACGGCGCGCTGCGCGGCAGCGCCCTGACAGCCCGGCGGATCCTCCGCTGCAATCCCTGGAACCCCGGCGGCTACGACCCCGTGCCCCCTCCGAAGAAGACCTGAACGCCGGATCCGATGGACAACAAGCGACTTCTCGCGGCGATCGCGATCTCGATCGGCATCCTGCTGATGTTCGACCTCTGGCAGCGTCCGGCGCGGGAGGCGCAGCGCCAGGCCGCGCAGAACGTCCAGCAGTCCCAGACGAGCAGCGTGCCGCTGCCCCAGGCGAACACGGCGCTGAACCCGGCGGGGGTGGCCAGCACCGGCGGCAATGACGGCGCGCCCACCACGCCCGCCCCGCGCCTGCGCATCGAGAGCGCCCGCGTCGAGGGCAGCGTGAACCTCCGCGGCGCGCGCCTGGACGACCTCGTGCTGCGCGACTACCGCGAGACGATCCAGCCCAACAGCCCGAACGTTCGCGTCCTCGCCCCCCGCGAGGACCCGGCGGCCTATTTCGCCCAGTGGGGCTGGACGGCCGCCGACGGCCGCACCGCCGTGCCCGGCCCGAACACCGACTGGACCGCCGAGGGCACGCTGACCCCGACCACCCCGCTCACGCTGCGCTGGAACAACGGGCAGGGGCAGCGCTTCGAGATCGCGCTCTCCCTCGACCAGAACTTCATGGTGACGGCCGAGCAGCGGGTGGTGAACACGGGCGCCGAGCCCGTGCAGGTGCTGCCCTGGGCTCGGGTGCGCCGCGAGCACACGCCCGTCGTCGCCGGTTACTACATCCTGCACGAGGGCTTCGTCGGCGTGCTCGACGGCCGCCTGCGCGAGACGAAGTATGCCGATGCCAAGACGGAGGCCGCGCGCCGCAACGGCGCCCCTGCGCTGGAGCAGGAGGGGGCTGGCGGCTGGGCGGGCTTCACCGACAAGTACTGGCTCGCGGCCCTCGCGCCCGTGGACCAGGCCGGTCGCGACCGCGCCGCCTTCCGCCACACGAGCGAGGGCGGGCAGGATCGCTGGCAGGTCGATTTCAGCCCCGTCGCGCCCGTCGCGGCCGCGCCCGGGGCGACGGCCGGCTTCGCCACCCGCCTCTTCGCGGGCGCGAAGGAGGTCCACCTTCTGGACTCCTACACCTCGGGCCTCGGCATCACCGACTTCGACAAGGCGATCGACTTCGGCTGGTTCTATTACATCACCAAGCCGTTCTTCTATGGGCTGGACTGGCTGTTTAAGCTGACCGGCAACTTCGGCGTGGCGATCCTTCTCTTTACGGTCGCCCTCAAGATCCTGTTCTTCCCGCTGGCCAACAAGTCCTACAAGTCCATGGCGCGGATGAAGACGCTCGGCCCGAAGATGCAGGAGCTGAAGGAGCGCAACAAGGACGACCCTGCGAAGATGCAGCAGGAGATGATGGCGCTCTACAAGGCCGAGAAGATCAACCCGGCCGCGGGCTGCCTGCCGATCCTGCTGCAGATCCCGATCTTCTTCTCGCTCTACAAGGTGCTCTTCGTGACCATCGAGATGCGGCACGCGCCCTTCTTCGGCTGGATTCGCGACCTCTCGGCGCCCGACCCGACGAACCTCTTCACGCTCTTCGGGCTGATCCCCTGGGAGGCGCCGGCCTTCCTGCACATGCCGGCCTGGGCGATCATCATGGGCATCACGATGTGGATTCAGTTCAAGCTGAACCCGACGCCGCCCGACCCGATCCAGGCGAAGCTCTTCGGCTTCATGCCGATCATCTTCACCTTCATGCTGGCGAGCTTCCCCGCGGGCCTCGTGATCTACTGGTCCTGGAACAACCTCCTCTCGGTGGCCCAACAGTACTACATCGGCCGCGAGGACCGGATCGCGCGGGCCAACGAGAAGGCTCTGGCCCGGACGTGAGCGACGCACCGGCCAAGGAGCGGACCCCCGAGGAGGAGGCGCTGATGGAGGCCGGGCGGCTGCTCTTCGCCCGCCCCGTCCGCTTCTTCTTCGCGGCCCAGCAGCTGGAAGGCCTGCCCCCGACGGACGCGCCGGAGGTGGCCTTCTGCGGGCGCTCGAACGTGGGCAAGTCCTCGCTGATCAACGCGCTGGCGGGGCATCACGGCCTCGCCCGCGTTTCCCACACGCCCGGCCGCACCCGGCAGCTCAACTTCTTCATGGCCGGCGAGCCCGCGCCGGGCGACGCGCCGGGAAAGGGACCCTCCCGCCTCACGCTCGTGGATATGCCCGGCTACGGCTTCGCGGCCGCCAGCAAGCAGGTGAAGGCGGACTGGCAGGGACTGATGTTCAACTATCTCCGCGGCCGCCCGACCCTGCGCCGGGTCTTCCTGCTGATGGATGCGCGGATCGAGACGAAGGACGGCGACCGCGCCGCCATGGACCTGCTGGGCGAAGCCGCGGTTCCCTTCCAGATCGTGCTGACGAAGGCGGACGACGCGAAGCCTGCCTCCCGCCTCGCCAAACGGCAGGCCGAGATGGCCGAGATTGTGAGAAAGCGCGTCGCGGCGCACCCGGTGGTGCTGACCACCTCCTCCGCAAAGGGCGCGGGCATCCCCGAGCTGCGTGCCGCGCTGGCCGAGATCGCGCTGGCCGGCTGACCGCGCGCGGCCCGGCACGGGTTGACCGGCCCGTGGCCCGCCGCTTACCACCCCCGCCGCGGTTCGCGCCGCGCCGACACGCCTTCCTGGAACAGCTATGAACACCGACGCGCAAGACCAGATGGCCATTCTCGCCGGCGCGCTGCCCTATCTGAAGCGCTACGACGACCAGGTGGTGGTGGTGAAGTACGGCGGCCACGCCATGGGCGAGGAGGAGAGCGCGCTGCGCTTCGGCCGCGACATCGCGCTGCTGGAGCAGGTTGGCGTCAGCCCCGTGGTGGTGCACGGCGGCGGGCCGCAGATCAACGCCATGCTCAAGCGGCTGAACGTGCAGTCCACCTTCATCAACGGGCTGCGCGTGACCGACGCCCAGATGGTGGACGTGGTCGAGATGGTCCTCGCCGGCAGCGTCAACAAGCAGGTGGCCGAGGCGATCACGCGGGCAGGCGTCATTGCGGTAGGTATCTCCGGCAAGGACGGCAACCTCATCCGCGCGCGCAAGGCGCAGCGTACGGTCCGCGACCCCGGCAGCAACGTGGAGCGCGTGCTCGACCTCGGCTTCGTGGGCGAGCCTGAGCACGTGGACACGAAGGTCCTCAGCCTGCTGATGGGCGCCGATATCGTGCCGGTGGTCGCGCCCGTGGGCGTGGGCGAGGACGGGCAGACCTACAACATCAACGCGGATACCGCGGCAGGCGCCATCGCCGGGGCGCTGCGCGCCGCGCGGCTGCTGATGCTGACGGACGTGCCGGGCGTGCGCGGCCCGGACGGGGTGCATATCCCGGAGATGACGGTCGCCGAGGTCCGAGAGGGCATCCGCGCCGGCTGGATCTCGGCCGGCATGATCCCGAAGGTGGAGACCTGCATCTACGCGATCGAGCAGGGCGTGCAGGGCGCGGTTATCCTCGACGGCCGGGTGCCGCACGCGGTTCTGGCGGAGCTCTTCACCGCCGAGGGGCCCGGAACGCTCATCAAGCCCTGATCCCCGGCCCGCGGGTCAGGCGGCGCCGAGGAGATTGCCGACCAGCGCCTGCATGGCCGTGGGCTGCATCGCCCAGATGCCGCCAGGCAGGATGAGGAGTTCGTTCGGCTGGCTGCGCGTCAGCCGCATCTGGGCGAAAACGGCGGCGCTGGGCGAGAGTCCGGCCTTCCAGCAGAGGGCGACGAGCACCGGCGCCTCCCGCCGTTCCAGTGCCCGGATCACGGCGCCCGCGGGCAGGCCGCAGAGGGCCCCGAGGATGCGCCCGCACTCGTTCAGCGCGCCCTTGCGGGCTGCGGCGATGAAGCTTCCTTCATCGAGCCCGCCGGGCTCCGACAGCGCGGCGGCGTCCTCCTCCTCGGCCGGGCTGTACGCATGGGACCTGAATTCAGGCCGCGCCAGCAGCACGCGCAACGCCTCCTCCGCGAGAACACCCTGGAGACTCGTCAGGACCGCCGGGCTGAGCGCCGGGCGCCGGACCAGGGCGGCCTGCCAGGCCTTCTGGTCCGCGCAGCGCTCGGCAATGGCGAGCAGCGTCGCCTCCCGCAGCTTGGCGGTGGCGTTCGCCAGCAGGGCGGCGACCGATGGACCATCGGCGCGCGCCGCGATCGCGTCCGTAGGGGCTTCGGGAAGGTTCGGGCGGCGCGCGACCGCGGCCAGCGTCTCCGGCGCCGGCGGATCGGCGATGAGGACGAGAAGGTCCGTTTCCTCGAGCAGCGGGGAGCCGCGAATCACCGGCTCGGCCACCGCCATGGCGATGTCGTGGGCGAGGCGAAGCACCAGCGCGCGCGGCACGTCCGGCTGCTCCGCCACCAGCTCGGCCACCGCGGCGCGCACCGGCACGGCGTCATCGCGCACGAGGAGGAGGAGCGTGTCCCAATGCACCCGCCGGTTCCGGTCGGTCGCTTCCGGGTCGAGCATCGGGGAGAGGGCGGCGAGCTTGCGGGCCAGCACCCGGCGCACGCCGGGCTCGGCGTCCCGCGCCAGCACCTGGTCGGCGAGCGCGGGTGTGGCGGCGTTCGCCGCGATGGCCGCGCGCACGTTGGTCGCCGGGTCGTTGGCGAGAAAGAACAGCATCTCGGGCGGGGTATCGACCCGCTCCGCCAATCGCGCCCGGCCCATATCATCGAGGCGACGGGGCGCGAACGCCATCATGGCATCCATCAACGCCTCCAGTTTCCGGGCGCGTCCCGCCCGGAGAAGGTGACCCGCCCACGCGCAGGATGGCGCCCCTTGGATGAAGAAGGGATGAATCGGGCCTCGTTGACAGCGCCGCCCCGCCGGGCGAAGGGGGCCGCGCCCCGCATGCAGGACGAACCCATGGAACTCTCCGCCCTCCAGCCCCGCATCGAGGCGCTCTGGGAGCGCCGCGCGGACCTCTCCCCCGCGACCACTGGCGAGGACCGTGACGCGGTGGAGGCCGCGCTCGAGGCGCTCGACTCCGGCAAGGCGCGCGTAGCGGAGCCGGACGGGCAGGGCGGCTGGCGGGTCAACGGGTGGCTGAAGCAGGCGGTGCTGCTCTCCTTCCGCCTGGAGGACAGCGTCGTCACCGACGCCGCGGCCGGCGCCTACGACAAGGTGCCGCTGAAGTTCGCGGACTGGGGCGACAACCACTTCCGGGAAGCTGGCTTCCGCGCGGTGCCCGGCGCCGTGGTCCGCCGCTCCGCCTTCATCGCGCCCGGCGTCGTGCTGATGCCGAGCTTCGTGAACCTCGGCGCCTATGTGGACCGGAACACCATGGTCGATACCTGGACGACGGTCGGCTCCTGCGCGCAGATCGGGAAGAACTGCCACCTTTCCGGCGGCGTCGGCATCGGCGGCGTGCTGGAGCCGCTGCAGGCGAACCCGGTGGTGATCGAGGACGACTGCTTCATCGGCGCCCGCTCCGAGGTGGCCGAGGGCGTGATCGTCGAGCGGGGCGCGGTGCTCTCCATGGGCGTGTTCCTGGGCGCCTCCACAAAGATCATCGACCGCGCGACGGGCGAGGTCTTCGTCGGCCGCGTGCCCGCCTATTCCGTGGTGGTGCCAGGCACCCTGCCGGGCCGCCCGCTTCCGGACGGCACGCCCGGCCCGTCCCTCTACTGCGCGGTGATCGTGAAGCGCGTGGACGCCCGTACGCGGGAGAAGACCTCGATCAACGAGCTGCTGCGCGACTGATGGCGACCGACCCGCTCCCCCTCGCGCAGGCCCTCATCCGCTGCGCCTCCGTCACGCCCGCCGATGACGGGGCCATGGCGGTGCTGGAGGGGGCGCTGGCGCCGCTCGGCTTCGAACTCATGCGGCTCCGCTTCGGGGAGGTGGAAAACCTCTTTGCCATCCGCCGCTCCGGCGGGAACGGGCCGCACCTGTGCTTCGCCGGGCATACGGACGTGGTGCCGCCCGGCGAGGGCTGGCGGCACGGGCCCTTTGACGGCGCGGTGGAGGATGGCGTGCTCTACGGGCGCGGCGCGGTGGACATGAAGGGTGGCGTCGCCGCCTTCCTCGCCGCCGCGGCCGACGCGGTCGCCGACGGCACCGCGGACCGCGGCACTCTTTCTTTCCTCATCACCGGCGATGAGGAGGGGGTGGCGACCGATGGCACCACCCGCGTCCTCGACTGGATGGAGGAGAAGCGGATCATTCCCGACATGTGCCTGGTCGGCGAGCCGACCAGCCGGGCGCGGCTCGGGGACACGATCAAGGTCGGGCGGCGCGGCAGCGTCTCCGCCGAAATCATCGTGCACGGCACCCAGGGCCACGTCGCTTACCCCGATCGGGCGGACAACCCGATCCATCGCCTCGTCCGCGTGCTGCATCGCCTGACCGCAGCGCCGCTCGACGCCGGCACGGAGTGGTTCCAGCCGAGCACGCTGCAGGTGACGAGCGTCGATGTCGGCAATCTCACCGGGAACATCGTGCCGGCGCGCGCGGTGGCCCGGTTGAACATCCGCTTCAACGACACCCACAAGGCCGCGAGCCTGGAGGCCTGGATCCGCGGCATCCTGGCGGAGGAGGCGCCGCGGCACGAGGCATCCTTCTCCTCCTCCGGCGACGCCTTCCTGACGAAGCCCGGCCCTTTCGTCGAGGCGCTGCAGCGCGCGGTGCGGGCGGAAACCGGGGAGGAAGGCTTGCTGGATACCGGCGGCGGCACCTCCGATGCCCGCTTCATCACCCGCCTCTGCCCCGTGGCGGAGCTGGGCGCCGTCGGCACCACCATGCACAAGCTGGACGAGTGCACGCCGGTGGAGGAGCTGCGCCGCCTTTCCTCCCTCTACGGCGCCGTCATCCGGGAGTGCCTAGGCTGAGCGCCCCCGGGGTCAGCACGGAGGAGCAGGTCGCCGCCGGTGTCCGTGCGGCCGGGCTGCTCGCCATGGGGCGGGAGGAGGGGCTGCGCTATGCCCTGCTCTCGATGGAGGGCACCGCCCGGTCCTTCTGGGCCGGCGCCATCTGCCTGCTGCCCTTCCTGCTCATTCGATCGCTGGGCAACGATGCCCTTCTCGGCGCTGGCCTGCCGGTGGAGCTGATCGGCTACGTGCTGGGCTGGGTGGCCTTTCCGCTCGCCTCCCTCCTGCTGGTGGACGCCTCCGGCCGCGGGCCGCTCTGGCCTCTCTTCGTCGCCGCCTGGAACTGGGCGAACCTCGCACAGTACGCGGTGCTGTTGCTGAGCACGCTGCTCGGCTCGGTGCTGCCGCCGGCGCTGGCCGGCCTGCTGACCCTCGCCTCCTTCGCCTACGCGCTCTGGATGGAGTGGTTCGTCGCGCAGCGGGCGCTGCGGATCAGCGGCGTCCGCGCCGGACTCTTCGTGCTGCTCGACATCGGCCTCGGCCTGCTCATCGCAACCCTCGTCGGCCGCATCGGCGGCTAAGGATTCAGCGCCGGGCAGCGAGGCCCCGGCCGGCGAGCACCGCGCCCTCGCCGAAACGGGCGCGCAGCGACTCCATCGCGGCCCAGCGGGCAGCGCGACGTGGGGCCTCCGGGTCGGCCAGATCACCGTGATCGGCCGAGGCGGCCTCCACCAGCGGGGCCGCGCCGATGCCGATGAGGCGGAAGGGCGTGCCGTCCACCTCCCGCGCGAGGAGGGAGCGGGCGGTGGCGTAAAGGGTCTCCGGCACCGCGCTCGGCCCCGGCAGGCGCAGGTTGCGCGTGCGCTGGGCGAAGCGGGCGGTCTTGAGCTTCAGCACAACGCCGCCCGCCGCGAAGCCCTTCTCCCCGAGCCGGCGCGCGAGCTTCTCGCAGAGGCGCCAGAGGACTGGCTCCAGCTCCGGCAGGGTCGAGAGATCCCGCTCGAAGGTTGTCTCGGCGGAGATGGACTTCGTCTCCCGCTCCGGATTGACCGGGCGGCTGTCCTCTCCCCGCGCGCGGGCGACGAGGGTCGCGCCGTCCTCGCCGAAGCGGCGCATGGCCTCCCGCGGGTCCAGCGTCTGGAGCTGCCCGAGGGTGGCGTAGCCGAGCGCCGCGAGCTTCGCCGCGAAGGCGGGTCCGACACCGGGGAGGATCGTCACCGGTTCGGACGCAAGGAGGGAGGCGGCCTCCGCCGCGCCGATGCAGGCGAGACCGCGGGGCTTGTCCCGCTCGACCGCGATCTTTGCGAGCAGCCGGTTGGGGGCGAGGCCGATCGAGATGGTGACGCCTACCTCCCGCTCCACCCGCCGGGCGAAGCGGGCCAGGGCGACGGCGGGCGGCGCGCCGTGCAGGGCCTCGGTGCCGGAGAGGTCGAGCACGGCCTCGTCGATCGACATCGGCTGCACCAGCGGCGTCAGCTCTTCCATCAGCGCGCGGATCTGGCGGGAGGCCGCGACATATTTCGCGAAGTCCGGCTTGATGACCACCGCGTCCGGGCAGGCCTGCAGCGCCTTGAACATGGGCATGGCCGACTTCACCCCGCGCGTGCGGGCGACGTAGCAGGCGGTGGAGACGACGCCCCGCTGCCCGCCGCCGACGATCACCGGGCGGCTGGCCAGCTCCGGCCGGTCCCGCTTCTCGACGCTCGCGAAGAAGGCGTCGCAGTCGATATGGGCGATGGGAAGGGCGAACAACTCGGCATGGCGCGCGATCCGGGCCGAGCCGCAGGCGGTGCAGCGGCGCTGGTGGTCCTCGGGGCGCGCCAAACAGTCCCGGCAGAGGGAAGGCATGGCGCGATCATAGCACAGTGGCCGATTCGCCTCATGCGGCCCGTGCGAGTGGCGCCCGTGAAGGCAGGCTTCCTACCCCGGCGCCATCGGCCGGCCGGCGCTACCCCTTGTCCCAGAGGCGGGCCGCGCCGAACACGCCGGAGCTGTCCCCGTGCTTTGCCCGGACGAGGTTCACCTTCTTCGAATCGCCGAAGATCCAGGGGGCCATGAGGTCCGGCACATCGCGGTAGAGGTGCGCGTAGTTGGACACCCCGCCGCCGAGGACGATGACGTCGGGGTCCACGATGTTCACGATGAGGGCCAGGGCACGGGCAAGGCGGTCCGCGTGGCGGGCGAGGCCGGCCTGGGCCGCGGGATCGCCGGCCAGGGCGCGGGCCTCGACCTTGCCGGCATCGCGGTGGCCGGGCCCGTCCGTATCCTCGGCGATGGCGGGGCCGCAGAGGAAGGTTTCCAGGCAGCCGTTGCGGCCGCACCAGCAGGCCCGGCCGGGGAATTCCTCGGGGCGCATCCACGGCAGGGGGGTATGGCCCCACTCGCCGGCGACGCGGTTCAGGCCGTCCAGCGGGCGGCCATCCACCACCCAGCCGCCGCCGCAGCCGGTGCCGAGGATGGCGGCGAAGACCACGGGGTAGCCGGCGCCGGCGCCGTCCGCGGCCTCGCTCATGGCGAGGCAGTTGGCGTCGTTCATCACGCGCACCTCGCGGGAGAGGAGGGCACCGAGGTCCTTGTCCAGCGCCTGGCCGTTGAGCGCCTGGGTGTTGCCGTTGCGGACGAGGCCCGTGCGCGGATTGATGCTGCCGGGAATGCCGACGCCGACCGTTCCGGTCTCGCCCAGCTCCGCCTCGGCTTCGCGCACAAGGCGGGCGATCGTTTCGATGATCGCCTGATATCCCTGGCCGGTGGGCACGCGGCGGCGCAGCAGCACCTCGCCCCCGGGATCGAGCGCCACGATCTCCGTCTTGGTTCCGCCGAGGTCCACGCCGAGCTTGATTGCCATTCCCGATGAATGCCGGGGCGGCGCCGCCGCGTCCAGCGGGGGCGCGTTCACGGCCGCGTCGCTCGCGACCCTGGACTTGTGAGGGCCGCGGTGGTGGATTGGCCGGCCCCATGGCAACGCCTCCCACCAGCCCGGTACCGGGCCCCAAGCGCCCCTCCAGCACGGCCGCGAAGGCGGGCGGGGGGGAGAACCTGCTGGATGTGCAGGGCCTGACCTGCCCACTGCCGGTGTTGAAGGCGAACAAGGCACTGCGCGCCCTGCCGCCGGGCGCGCGGCTGACGGTGCTGGCGACGGATGCGGCGAGCGTCGCCGATTTCCAGGCCTTCTGCCGCGAGACCGGCCACGCGCTGGTCTCCTTCAGCGAGAGCGACGGGGTTTATAGCTACACGCTCCGCAAGCGGGACGCCGAACCGACCGCGAAGGGGGAAGGCTGATGCTGCTTCTCACGCATCCGGCCTGCCTCAAGCACGACAACGGCCCTGGCCATCCGGAATGCCCGGATCGGCTGCGGGCCGTGATGCAGGCGCTGGAGGCGCAGGAGTTCTCCACCCTCGTCCGCGCCTCCGCGCCGGAGGCGACGCGGGAACAGCTCTTGCGCGTGCATCCCGCGGACCATGTTGACCGCATCCTCCTCACCCGTCCGGCCGAGGGGCAGCGGATCCATCTCGACGCCGACACCTCCGTGAATGCCTATTCGGCCGAGGCCGCGCTGCGCGCCGCCGGCGCCGGGGTCGAAGCGGTGGACAGCGTCATGCGCGGCGAGTTCCCGCGCGCCTTCTGCGCCGTGCGCCCGCCCGGGCATCACGCGGAGCCCGACACGCCCATGGGCTTCTGCCTCTTCGCCAACGCCGCCATCGCGGCGCGGCACGCCCAGGCGGCGCACGGGGTGGCGCGGGTCGCGGTGCTCGACTTCGACGTCCACCACGGCAACGGCACCCAGGCGGCCTTCTGGGACGAGCCCTCGCTGATGCTCGCCTCCTCCCACCAGATGCCGCTCTATCCCGGCACCGGCGGGGCCTCGGAGACCGGGAGGGGCAACATCCTCAACGCGCCGCTCGATCCCGGCACGGACGGCGTCTGGTTCCGGCGGATCTGGGAGCGGGAGATCCTGCCGGCGGTGGAGGCCTTCGCGCCCGGCCTGATCATCATCTCCGCCGGCTTCGACGCCCACCGGGCCGATCCGCTCGCCAATCTCCGGCTTGTGGAGGGGGATTTCGCCTGGGTGACCGGGGCGATCTGCGATCTCGCGGGCCGCGTCTGCGGCGGGCGGGTGGTCTCCATGCTGGAAGGGGGCTACGACCTCCCCGCGCTCGGACGCTCCACGGCGGCCCATGTCCGCGCCCTGATGCATGCCTGACCACCGGAATTCCCGATGACCCAATCCACCCCCCCCGAGGTTGAGAGCCTCTCCTTCGAGGAGGCGATGAACGAGCTGGAAGCGATCGTCCGACGCCTGGAAGGCGGGCAGGCGAAGCTGGAGGAGGCGATGGACTCCTACGCCCGCGGCACCGCCCTTCGCGCCCATTGCGACCGCAAGCTGGCCGAGGCCGAGGCCCGCGTGCAGGCCCTGGTACCCGGTGCTGCTGGCCCGACCCTGAGGGACGTGGAATGAGCGCGATAGCGGGCACCGATCTGGCCGAGGATGCCAGGCTGAAGGCGGCACTCACCGCCGCCGCTTCCGAGGTGGACGAGGCGCTGGACGCCCTCCTCCCCGCCGAGGAAGGGGACGAGCGCGCCCTGTTCGCGGCCATGCGCTACGCCTGCATGGGCGGCGGCAAGAAGATGCGGGCTTTCCTGGTGCTGGAATCCGCACGCCAGTTCGGGGTGGCACCGCAATCCGCGCTGCGGGCCGCGGCGGCGGTGGAGATGCTGCACGCCTATTCCCTCGTGCACGATGACCTGCCGGCGATGGACAACGACGACCTCCGCCGCGGCAAGCCGACCGTCCACCGCGCCTGGGACGAGGCGACGGCGATCCTGGTGGGCGACGCGTTGCAGTCCCAGGCCTTCGTGGTGCTGGCCGCCCCCGAGACGCACTCGGACCCGGCCGTGCGGGCCGAGCTGTGCCTTCACCTGGCCCTGGCGGCCGGGCCGCGGGGCATGGTCGGCGGGCAGATGCTGGACATGATGGCGGAGAAGGCGACCACCCCGTTGGACGAGGCGGCGGTTGGCCGGTTGCAGCTTCTCAAGACCGGGCGGCTGATCGAGTTCTCGGCCGAGGCGGGAGCCATTCTCGGCAAGGCCGGGGCCCATCAGCGCCAGTGCCTCGCGGCCTATGGGCGCGAGGTCGGCGCGGCCTTCCAGATCGCCGACGACTTGCTGGACCTCACCGCGACGCCCGAGGAGGCCGGCAAGGCCACGGGCAAGGACGCGGGCGCGGGCAAGGCCACGCTTCTCTCGCTGCTCGGGCCGGAGCGCGCGCGCGCGCAGGCGGAGCGGCTGGTGGACCAAGCCGTGACGCATCTCGACAATTTCGACGACCGTGCGGACCTGTTGCGCGCCCTCGCGTCGCACGTGGTTCGGCGCAAGAACTAGAACGCCTAGGAAAGTCTCGATGTCTATGTCACGCCCTCGGACGCCATTGTTGGATCGCGTGTTGGTACCGTCCGACATGCGGAACCTGTCGGCCGAGCAGTTGCGTCAGCTGGCCGATGAGTTGCGGGCGGAGACGGTGGAGGTGGTTTCGACCACGGGGGGGCATCTCGGGGCGAGCCTTGGGGTGGTGGAGCTGACGGTGGCGCTGCACGCCATCTTCGACACGCCCAACGACCGGCTGATCTGGGATGTCGGGCACCAGGCCTACCCGCACAAGATCCTCACCGGCCGGCGGGACCGCATGCGCACGCTCCGCCAGGGGGGCGGGTTGTCCGGCTTCACCCGGCGCGCGGAGAGCGAGTACGACCCGTTCGGCGCCGCGCACTCCTCCACCTCGATCTCGGCCGGGCTCGGCATGGCGGTCGCGCGCGACCTGCTGGGGGCGCAAGGCGGGGGCGGGGTGCCGCTGCCGGGCGGCGGGGCCGCGCCCGACCGGTCCTCCCAGGCGGTGATCGCGGTGATCGGCGACGGCGCCATGTCGGCGGGCATGGCCTACGAGGCGATGAACAACGCGGGCGCGATGAGGTCGCGCCTGATCGTCGTGCTCAACGACAACGACATGTCCATCGCCCGGCCCGTGGGCGCCATGTCGGCCTACCTGTCGCGCCTCATCTC
>NZ_JONP01000002.1 GCF_000711725.1 Roseomonas aerilata DSM 19363
CGGCATGGCTCTCGGAGCCTTCCATCACGAACTGCTGGCCGGGCTCGAAGCCCGAGTGCCAGAGGAAGCGCTGGCCCGCCGCACACGAAGCTCAGTGCGCATTTTCCTCCGAGGCTGCCGGACCAGTTCGACCTGACGACCGCGCCCGGGCCGCGTTGCACGAGTCAGCCTGCAGGCGCAGCGAGCCACAGGAGAATTTTGATTGGCTGACACGGACATACTCCAGGCATCCAAACTCAAGCCGGCGGTTAAGCACACTGACGGCGTCGGCCATCTCAGTCGCCCGTGCTGCGCGCGAAGTGCCGGATAGGGGGCCGAAGAGGATGCCCGGCGCAAAAGGCGGGCCCCCTGGGATAGCTGAGGCCTTTCCCATCATCTTGCCCGCGAGAGGCCACAGCATCGCCTGCTTCCGGATCGATAAGCGTCGGCGGGCACGGCCGCCCATGGCGAGGACAGGATGACGCGCAGGCTCAGGAGTTTCCCCGTGCTCGCCCTCTGCGCCGTTGCGCTCGTGGGCTGCGAGACGAGGACCTATGGCGGCTACGCCCCACCTTATGCGGGCCCGGCCTACCCGCCGGCGTACACCCCCCCTCTTCCTCCACCGGTGCCTTACGCATCCCCGCAGCCTCCCGGTTGGGGGTACGGTGATCCTGCTCATCCAGGCAGCAACCGCCCGGAGCCGCCGACGGTCTTTCAGGACGAGTACGGCCGCCGGGAGGAGGGTTACGTGCCAGGGGCGTCCGGCCGTGAGGAGTTCGGACGCCGCGGGGACGAGGCGCGGGACGGCAGGTGGAACTATCGGCTGGAGGAACCACGGCGAGGCGACGACGGAGCCTACGGGCAGCCGGAGCAGGGCTACAGCCGGCCAGATCTTGGCGCTCCGACCTGGCGCTGATCCCGCCCCCTTGCCCGAGGGGCCCAATGCGGCCGACATCACCCGGGAAGCGACAGATCCACCACGGGCCTGCCATTCTCAAGACCGTGTCCGCCAGGGGGCCAGCACAGGAGTGTCGATGCCAGCGAAGGGCGCCATAGACCGGAGACAGTTCCTCGCGCTTATCGGCCTGGCCGCGGCGGCTCCACGGCCTACCGAGGCGCTGGAACTCGCTGACGTCAACGGGCTGATCACCGAGAACCGACATGACGGCGTGCGCGTCCTTAGCGCGGGGGGCGAGTTCGTCGGCGCGCGCGGGGCCTATTACGGGCCGCCGGTGCCATTCGCTCAGCTGCCGGTCCATCTCGTCAACGCGCTCGTGGCGAGCGAGGATCGCCGGTTCTACGAGCACTGGGGGCTGGATCCGAGGTCAATGGCGCGCGCGGTCTGGTCCACCATTACGGGCCGCACCCAGGGTGGCAGCACGCTGACGCAGCAGACCATCAAGGAGATCTACCTCAGGGAGCACAGCCCGATCATCCGAAAGCTGCTTGAGGAGCCGGTGCTGGCCCCGATCCTTGAACTCAACCTGAGCAAGGAGGACATCCTGTACGTCTACCTGAACAGGGTGTTCTTCGGTGGCAGCGCCTACGGCATCGAGGCCGCTGCCCGGGTGTATTTCAACAAGTACGCGCGCAGTCTCAGCATCCTCGAGTCCGCCATGATGGTCGGGCTGCTTCCAGCTCCCAACCGGTTCAACCCCCATCGGAACTTTCAACTGTCACGCGACCGGGGCATCCGGGTTATCGAGCAGATGGTCGAGGCGGGCTCGCTCAGCCGGACCGCGGCGGACCGTGCCAGGGGGCAGGAGGTCACGGTGACCCCGTCCCGGTCCGCCTGGGGCGGCTTCTATCCCCGCAGCGTCGGGATCGGCTGGTTCGCCCGGTGGGCCGAGAACGAGGCAAACGCCAATTCCGCACCGGCCCAGCGGAGCGGCACGCGGACCGTCACGACCACCTTGGATCTGAGGATCCAGGCTGCGGCGGAACGGCAGCTGGAAGCAGCCCTGCGTCAGCACGCGCGAACGAGGGTGATCGAGGAGGGCGCCGTCGTCGTCATGCGGTATGACGGTGCGGTGCTCGCGCTCGTCGGCGGGCGCGATTACCGGCGGCGCGAGTGGGATCACGTCACCCAGGCCAAGCGCCAGCCAGGCTCCGTGGCCAAGCTGTTCGTGTACCTCGCAGCGCTCGGGAAAGGCGGCACGCTGGATACGAAGGTCAGCGACGCCGCTCTGACGCTGGGCGGACGAGCCGTGAGAAACTATGACGACAAATATCTTGGTGAGATCACGCTCGCTGCCGCGCTGGAGAAGTCTTCCAATACGGCAGCGGTCCGATTAGCACTGCAGAACACCCGCGAGACGAGGGAGCTGATCAAGGTCCTGAATGTGGCGGATGAGGCCGAGGGCGAGGCTGGTGATCTTGCACTCGGAACCTATGAGGCAAGGCTCGTCGACCTCACGGCAGCCTTCGCCTCTGTCGCCAACCGCGGAAGGATGGTCATACCCTATGCCGTGCAGCGGGTTCAGGACCCGGGGGGCGCCGAACTTCTGACACGCGTGCTTCCGGCGCGATCCGAGATCAAGCAGGTCTTGGAGCCCCAGCAGGCTGAGGCCATGCGGCAGATGCTCGCCGGTGTGGTGCAGCGGGGGACCGGACGGGCTGCTGATCCAGGGTTCTGGGCCGCCGGGAAGACGGGAACCACCACAGCCAGCCGGGACGCTTGGTTCATCGGTTTCACCGAGCGTTATGTTGCGGGCGTTTGGCTTGGGAACAGCGACAGCAAGTCCATGCTCGGCGTGTCGGGCGGCGGCTTGCCTGCCCAGATCTGGCGCGCGGTGATGATCGACGCGCATCGAGGCGCGTGATCGGGAAGAGGCCACGCGAACTCGCCCGCGCGCGTGTTGCAGGGGCCGGACTTGTGGTCCGTGCGGGCTGGATCCCTGAGGAGGCAACGCCTGTCCTCCTCAGGAATAGGCAGTTATACCGTCGCGGAACCCTCAATGAGATCCTCGATCGAGATGGGGAAGCGCCGCACTCGCACGCCCGTCGCGTGCCAGACAGCGTTTGCGACCGCGCCTGCCGTGCCGGTAATGCCGATCTCGCCCACACCCTTGATACCAAGGGCGTTCACATAGGGATCTTCCTCCTCGACGAGGATCGCCTCGACCGAGGGAACATCCGCGTTGACCGGCACGCGGTACTCGGCAAGGTCGGCGTTCATCACGCGTCCGGTCCGCCGGTCCAGCAGGGCGTGCTCGTGCAGCGCGAACGAGACGCCCCAGATCATGCCGCCGTAGTATTGGCTTCGCACCAGCCGCGGGTTGATGATCCGTCCGGCAGCGAACGCGCCGACGAGCCGCGTCACCCGAACCTGTCCGAGTTCGGGATCCACCTTCACCTCGGCAAAAACAGCGCCATGGGCGTGCGCCGCGTAGCGCTCCGCGATGGCGGCGTCGGGGACGGAGCTGCCCTGCGCCTCGATCTCAGCCAGACCGGCGCGCGCCAGGATGTCCGCGAAGCGCTCGCCGCGGCTCTCGTCATCCCGGCGCAGCAGGTGGCCGCCCCGTGCAACGACGCCGACATTGCTTGCGCCGAAGAGCGGCGAGCGCGCGTCGGTGGTCGCGAGTTCCGCCAGGCGTGCAACCACCTTCTGTCCGGCGTCGCGGATCGCGCCGCCCGCGGTCGCGGTATGCGCCGATCCGCCAGCGATACCGGCGTCGGGCAGGTCCGAGCGGCCAGAGCAGAATTCTAGCCGCTCGACGTCGAGGCCAAGGCTGTCGGCCGCGATCTGCGCGAAGGCCGTCCAGGCGCCCTGCCCCATGTCATGCGCCCCGGCCTCAACGAGGCCGCTGCCGTCCTGCCGGATTACGGCCCGCGCCGCGCCCTGGAACATGAGCGCGGGGAAGGTCGCGGTCCCGACGCCCCAGCCGACCAGCATCCCACCCTCATCCCGCATCTGCCGCGGGAGCAACGGACGCCCCGCCCAGCCGAATTGCGCCGCCCCCTGCGCGTAGCACTCGCGCAGCGCCTTGGAGGAGAAAGGCTTGCCGGAGACAGGCTCGACCTCCGCGTAGTTCCGCAGGCGGAACTCCAGCGGGTCCATGCCGCAGGCCTGCGCCATCTCGTCCATCGCGCTCTCCAGCGCGATGCTGCCGCTGGCCTCGCCGGGCGCGCGCATGAACCCCGGCGTCCCCGTGTCTAGCCGTACGGCCTCGTAGGTCGTTCGGACTGCTGGGGCGGCGTAGAGCGTATGGCTGACGCCGGCGGCGGGCTCGATGAAGTCGTCGAAGCGGCTTGTCGCCGTGCGGACATGGTGGTGCAGGGCCGTCAGTTCGCCGTCCACCGATGCTCCGAGGCGCAGGACCTGCCTCGTCGGCGCGCGATGCGTAACGGGGCCGTACATCTGCCCGCGCCGTAGCACGAGCTTCACTGGTCGCCCGACGAGCCGCGCCGCCAGAATGCCCAGAACCTGCGGGCTGGTCAGCAGCTTCGACCCGAAGCCACCACCGAGGAAGGGGCTGCGGATGTGGATGCTCTCGGCCGGGATGCCGAAGAGCGCGGCGAGGCGCATCTGCGTCAGCGCGAATCCCTGGGTCGGCATGTCCAGCGAGAGCGTGTCCCCAACCCAGGCTGCGACGACGCCGTGCGGCTCCATCGCGTTGTGGAACTGCGCCGGCGTCTCATAGGTCGTCTCGATCCGCTGCGCTGCCTCGGCCAGCCCCTTCTCGACATCGCCGTGCCGCAGCTCGGCCGGAGCCCCCACGCCGACGACGGGCGGCACGAAGGCCTCGCCCTGGTCGAGCGAGACCTCGACCGGCTCCGCCTCGTAGCACGGCGCGAGCAGGGCGGCGCCCTCTGCGGCAGCCTCGAGCGTCTCCGCGATCACGACCGCAACCGGCTGGCCGGCGTAGCGCACGCGGCCGTCCTGGAGCAGGTCCATCCGGAAGGAGAAGGGTACGGACTTGTCGTCCGGGTCCATCGCCAGGGCTGGCCGGTTGGCCGGCGTCATCACCGCCACCACGCCTGGATGCGCATCGGCCGCCGCCTCGTTCAAGGAGGTCACGCGCCCACGGGCGATGGCGCTGGTCGCGACGACGGCGTGCAGCATGCCCGGCGGATGGTTATCGGCGGCGTAGCGGGCTGCGCCCGTCACCTTCAACGGGCCGTCCCGGCGCGTGATCGGCTGTCCGGCACTGGAGCCGTGCCGCACCTGAAGCACCTCAGTCATGGAGACCTCCGGCAGAGGAAGCGAAGGGAGAGGCCGGCAGGGCCGGCAGCCGCGTCGGCGTACCGGAGGCGGCCAGGCTGAGGGCGCGCACGGCGATGCGTCGCGCCAGCTCGATCTTGAAGCCGTTCTCACCGGAGGGGCGGGCTTCCGCCAGCGCGAGCTCCGCTGCCCGGCGGAACGCGGCGGCGTCAGGGATCGCCCCAGCCAGGGCGATCTCGGCCGCCTCCGCCCGCCAGGGCCGAGCGGCGACGCCGCCCAGCGCCAACCGCGCCTCCACGATCCGCCCTTCCTCAACGTGCAGCCCGGCCGCGGCCGAGACCAGGGCGAAGGCATAGGAAGTCCGCTCGCGCAGCTTCACGTAGCGGGCATGGGCGGCGAAGCGGTCCGCGCCGGGTGGCAGGCGCAGCGCCACGACCAACTCGCCCGGTGCCAGCACGCTTTCGCGTTCCGGCGTCGTGCCGGGGAGAAGGTGGAAGTTCCGCAGCGGCACCTCCCGCGCGCCATCCGACCCTTCGATCTCCACAACCGCGTCAAGCGCGACAAGCGGGACGCAGAAGTCGGAGGGGTGGGTCGCGATGCATGCGTCGCTCCAGCCGAGCACGGCATGCAGCCGGTTCTCGCCGTCCCGCGCGTCACAGCCGCTACCGGGCTCGCGCCGGTTACAGGCGCTGTCGGGGTCCTGGAAATAGGCGCAACGTGTCCGCTGGAGGATATTGCCGCCGACCGTCGCCGCGTTGCGGAGCTGCGCCGAGGCTCCGGCAAGGAGCGCCTCCGCGACGGCGGGGAAGCGCCGGGCAAACCCCGCGTCTCGCGCGAGTGTCGCGTTGCGGACCTGCGCGCCGAGCCGCAGTCCGCCATCCGGCAGGCCCTCGATCGCGTCGAGACCCGGAAGGTGGTTCAGGTCCACGAGGCGCGCCGGTCGCGCGACGCCGATCTTCATCAGATCGATCAGGTTGGTGCCGGCGGCGAGGTATGCGCTGCCCGGCTGCGCGGCGGCTGAAAGGGCCTCGGCGATCGTCCGCGGGCGCACGTAGTCGAAGCGGTTCATGCCGCGTCCTCCTGCCCGGCCGCGCCCATGGCTTGCGTGGCCGCAACCACGGCCTCCGTGATCCCGCGATAGGCGCCGCAGCGGCAAAGATTGCCGCTCATCCCCTCGCGCACGCGCTCCGGGTCCAGGCCGGCCTCTCCCTCGCCGATGAGGCCGACGGCGCTCATGATCTGTCCGGGCGTGCAGAAGCCGCACTGCAGCGCGTCATGCTCGATGAAGGCGGCCTGCACAGGATGGAGCGCGTCGCCCTCCGCCAACCCTTCGATGGTCAGGATCTCCGCCCCGTCATGGCTGATGGCCAGGGCAAGGCAGGCATTCACGCGGCGCCCGTTCAGCAGGATGGTGCAGGCCCCGCACTGCCCGCGGTCGCAACCCTTCTTCGTGCCCGCCAGGTCCAGCCGCTCCCGCAGCAGGTCCAGCAGGGTGACGCGCGGATCGTCCAGCTCGACCGTTCGCGCCGCGCGGTTGATGGTGAAGGTGACCGACATGCTCATGCGGAGCCTCCGAAGAACGCAATTTCAGGCTAAGGTATGCGGCCGGGATCGCCGGAGCCGGGGGCTCCGGCGCGCCGCTGCGGCCACATATGTGGAGGGTCCCTCCACTTGCAAGAAGAAAACGGAGGTATCCTCCGTTTCTGTGGAGAGGGCCCGTCTCGCCGATGACCGACCAGCCAAACAGCCACCAGCGCAGGCCCCGGGCCGATGCCGTCCGGAACCGCGAGCGCGTTCTGGAGGCGGCGAAGGCGGTGTTCAGCGAAGGGGGCACGGAAACAGGCCTGGAGGCCGTGGCCCGGCGCGCGGGCGTGGGCATCGGCACGCTCTACCGCCACTTCCCAACCCGCGAGGCGCTCTATGAGGCGGTATATCGACGGGAGGTGGAGCAGCTTACGGAACTGGCCCGGCAATTCGCCGCGGAGATGCGGCCCTTGGACGGACTGCGCCGCTGGATCGAGGCCCTGGTCGATTTCGTCGCGACGAAGAAGGGCATGGTCTCCGCCCTCGCCCTGGCGGCCCACAAGCCGCCGGAGCTCATGGCCTATACCAGCAGCCAGTTGCACGAGGCGATCGGCACCCTGCTGCGCCCGGCGGCCGATGCCGGAGCTGTGCGGCACGATGTCAGCCCGGAGGATCTGCTGCGAACGGTAATCGGGATTTGCTACATGCAGGATGGGCCAGGCTGGCAGGGACAGGTGATGCGGCTGCTAGACATCTTCCTGGACGGACTACGCCTCGTCAGGAGAGATGACTAGGTTCGCCGCAGCCATCGTTCTTCGGCCTCTGCTCCCAAACTGGGCAGCGCACATGGGCGCCGGTCCAGTCTTCGGGAGCCACAGCAGAGATCACTGAGCCGTGCACGGCACCTACCCTCCGGCGCCTTCTTGAGGAGGCCTGCTCTCAGCATGCTCCGGAGGAGCCCGTTGAGCGCGACTTCAGGCTGGGTCAACAGGCGGTTCCGCTCGCCGTGCTGGGCGCTGAGCAGCAACACTGATGAGCGGCGCCCGGGCGCGGGATGGCGACTCCCTCATCGTCAGGCGTTGAGGCAAACCCGACCGCCTGACCGCAGCAGCAACCCGACAGGGCCGTCGTCATGCATGCCTGACGTAGCGCGCCCTCAGGGATCCTTGCAGATAACCTTGCGCTGGTTGCTCCAAGTAGCGCCACGATAACGTCGCGAGTGCCAAGGCAAGCAGCGCGGTGCACAGAACGGCCAAGGTCCAGGCCCCGAGGACGTTGTAGCTCTCGAACAGCCCGGCCAACCCGTCCCGGACGGGGAGAAGCGTGATGTGGACCAGATAGATCGAATACGAAATCTTCCCCAGGTATGAAAGGGGCCCAGACTGGAGCATGCCGGACAGAATGGATGTCTCGAACGACAGGCCAATCAGCAAAAGGGCACAGATCAGGACGAAGGCCGCATCGAGCATTGTGAACTGGATGAGGATGGCCAAGCAGAAGAGCAAGCCTGCTTGGATGCGGTTGTCGGCCAGGACGGAAGTCCACGCCAGACGCGATCTCACCCGCCAGCAATACATGCCGATCACGAATTCAGTGACGCAGCGCCCCAGCGCCTGGGGACCGCTGATCATGTTCACGGCCCCACTCGCCGGCACGTCGAACAATTGGCCGAACATGATTGCACTGACGACGAGTCCAACGAAGGCCAATCCGCTGGACCATGTGGCCAGAGCGAGGGATCGTCCCAGGATCACCGGCACCAGCAAGGGAAACACGAGGTTGGCGAACCACTCTGCGCTGATGGACCAGCCCGGGCCATTCAGGCTCGAGCCAGGCCAGAGCCAGGTCTGTACCGCGAGGAGGTTTGCAACGAGGGCGCCATAGGAATTATCTGGGTTCAAAAATGTCAGCCAGCCCATCCGGCACAGCACGAAGCACACGACTGTCGTCACCGCATAGAGCGGATAGAGGCGCGCGATCCTGCGTAGCAGGAAGGTCCGGTATCCCTCACGGACGGACAGAGATGCCAGGCGGTCTTCGTAGGTCATCGCAAGGATAAACCCGCTCAGCAGCATGAACATGTCCACGGCCAGGTACATGTGGGGCAGCATGTCGAGCGGGAATGGATAGCTGAAATCGATCGCCGCATAGTGGTCCAGCATCACCAGCGTTGCGGCGATGCCGCGCAACCCGGTCAGGGACCTGATCTCCGGCTTCACTGCCTGAGCACCTTTGCCGTTATCCGAAAGAACCATGTCAGGACCCGAAGCCGGACTTGGCCAGCCCAACCAACTCGGCCTGCCTGTTCGTCCCGGTTTTCTGGAAAATCTTGTCGAGATGGGTCTGAGCAGTGGACCGGGCGATGCCGAGCTCCCGCGCCGCTGAAGCCAGCCCCTTTCCAACGACGATGGCCGATAGCATCCGCGTTTCGGCAGGCGTCAATCCGTACTGCTCCGCCACGTTAGCGATGTCCGTGCCGCTGATAAGCACGAGGCATCGTGCCTGGCTGGAGAAATCGTCGCCCAGTGCGCTCCAGACCCCATCTGACGGGGGCAGCGGGGACAGCATGATTGTCAGGCTCCCCTCGCCGGATGGACGCTGCACCGGCATTTGGCTGCCCTCGGGCAGCCCACCAATTCCAAGCGCGCGCGAGATCGCGGCCTGGAACTGCCCATCCGTCTCGGCGTCACGAATGAAAAGCTTGCCTGACACGCATCCCAGGACACCACCGCCCTTCCGACCGAGCAGGTTCTTGGCAGCCGCATTGGTGAAGATCAGCCGCCGCTCCCGATCGAGCAGCAGCGCGCCACATGGCAGCTTCTCCAGCACCATCGTCGCCTCCCGCCGCGCCTCGGAGGCGGCATGCAGCCGAAAGGTGACGTCCATGGCATGCACCAGATGCCGCGCGAGACGTGACAGCATGGCCCGGCCATCCGACGTCACCTCTCCGGCTCCGTCCGGGCGCACGAGCGTGAGCGGCACATAGAAGGCCTCGGTACGGTGTATGACGACGGTGACCGGACTGCACAGCCCCTGAGGACGGGCCCAGCCATTATAGAACTCCGATTTTCGGAATGCCCTGACCTCAACCACGTCCTCGTTCGCGACCACGAAGCCCGGCTGCATCCGCGGCTCGATCCGAAACAGGGGATTCATTGGCAAATAATGGTCGAAAGTCCGCTCCACGTGTCCGGGATCGAAACCAAAATAGGTCAGCGGCGTCCCCTGCCGGGTTGCAGGCCGTTCGACGGTCAGCCCTCCGGCCACGCAGCCCGTCAACAAAGCAAGCCGGCGCAGGACATGATCCCAACCCACTGAATGCAGCGCGGCCTCATGGATCAAATCCAAGACGGCCAGGAAGTCTTCCTCCTCCATCACCGTGCTCCGTGAACCAGCATCTTCGGACCTAGCTTCCGTCTACCGGCAGACCGATCCAGGATCGCGATGGGTGCTTCCACCATTTGTTGGAGGCCAGCAGGCGATCCTAACTAAGCATCATAGCCAAGCATTATGCCACGACCATTATTTTCACTTCAGGTGCATACCCGATGTCGCCCGGATGGCGTTCCTTTGCAGCGCCCCGAGCCGGGGCGGGCTTCCGTCCTGACTGGCATCCACCCGACATCTCGGCCGTTATTCCCTTCAATCAGGTCTTCCCCCCGCCACACGACACCAGATCGCAACGATGTTCCAGCTGGGCATGGCTTAGGGCACCGGAGCGTCCTGCGTCCGACTTCATTCCGCCGCCCGGTCAATCGCGGAGACATGCGCTGGCAATGAGGGTTGATATAGACAACGGGCGTGCTTGGGGTCGCCCTAATCGGCTTGGAAAGCAGCGAGACGGGATTGGCTTAACAAACCAGACCGGTTGACGCTGTTTACGGCACTCGCTGGTTCCGCCTGGTTGTTCGTCAGGACGGGCCGCAACGTGTTCACGGCCATGGAGGCGAGGAGAGCAGCAACCCCGAAACGAATCGGCCGATGCCAGCTGATAGCGGCAGAACGAACCGGAGGTCGCGCGAGCAGCGACGCCACGAGAAGGAAGAAAACGAGCGCGCTCAACATGATGCACGCAATGGCCCAGGCACCCCTCGCCCCCATCCTGTTTGGGTCGAGGGGGCCCAGGAACTGTGCCGCGAAAAAGGAACCGGTAAGCGGGTTGGTGGCAGCGGTGCAAAAGCCGACGCCAAAAGCCGCAGCTCGGTTGATCGCCGGAATGGCGCAGCCCAGGGCCTGAGCTTTCTCCTGCAATACTGAGTGACGGGCAATGTCGATCGCGACATAGGCCAGTAGCAGCGCTCCGGCGATACGAGCCACCCCTTCAGCGCTCGGGACCGCCGACGCGTAGCGCACGAAGAGGAAGGTCGCCGTCCCGAGGCACCCTGCGCCGAAGGAGGCGCCTATGCAGAGCGGCGCCGCGCCCCTGAGGCCGTGCAAGGCCGCGACCCCGCCGATGGCGAGCATGTTGGGCCCGGGGGTCACGAGGATCATGACATAGCCGGCCAGAAAAGCGGCCAGGGGCCGGAGGAGCGTGGTGTCGGTCGCCGCGCCGCCCAGATCCGGCAGGCTCATCTTGATCCGCCCTTCAGGTCCTGGCGCTAACGTGCGTTGTTCGGGGTCGTGCAGGGGCGTTCGCCCTCAACCACCAGCCCATAGGTATCCCGTTCCGCACTGCCCGTTGCAGCCCCGATCGATCGAGGTTGGACGGAATAGACCGGGACGGAGGTACAGGTGAGAAAATCGGCGAACCCTATGCTGTCGTATTCAGGCAAGCCGGTAACCGCCCCAACAGAAAGCGGCCGTCTCGGTGTTTGCGCCGTGTTCGCACCGGATATGGAGTCGTCCGCCTCCGCCCGATGGGCGCCCACGGTGGAGATGACGAGAAAGGAGCCCAGGCAAATCGCGCGGGCAGTGCTGCAGGCAATCACTGACGCTCTCCCTTTCATTGCCGGGATCTCGGAACCCGACTGTGAAAAGGTGCTCGCCAACCTCTTCTTTGTCCTCATCCAAACAGGGGAGGACCTTTGAAACGATATATGAACCTGCTTCGGGGTTGGCTTGATCCAAAAAACTTGGCGAAATGCCATTGCCGGTCAAGTAGCGGCGCGATGACAGACGGCTTTCGCTGGGCAGTCCTGCCGCCCTGCTGGAATACTTCACCTCAGTGGCGTTCAGCACGCTGTCAAGGCAAGTTACAAGATGCGCCTATCGGTGACGGGCCGGCCCCGGAGCATGTTGCGGACCCGTCCCATTAGTCGTTTGATGTTGGAGTGCGGCAGGACGTCAGCCTTCACCGCTTCGATTGGCCTTACATCTTAGCGGAAACGTTCTCGAGCCTGAAAGCGTAGGGGCAGTCGGCGGGAAGGGCCCGGATGATCGGGCGTCCGATCGGCCAGGCAAGGTCGCCGGAACGGTTCAACAGTCACATCGCAAGCCAGGACGCGGTGCTCGTTGCGCAGACCGCGCCCTGGAGGGTGCAGCGCCCGTCCTGGCCGCTGCACAGCCGGCTGCATCGTTGCCCTGCTGCACAAGCGGACGGTGACGAACGCTCTCAACACCCTCACGGGAGTTTCTCAGGCGGCCTGGCGAAGGCCAAGCGTGTCGAGCACCTCGCGCCGCAGGGCGACAAGGTGCGGGTCGTCCCGGTGGCGGGGAAAGGGCCGCTCCACCGCGATCTCGGTTACTACCCGGGCGGGACGTGGGGAGAACACGAGCACGCGCTCCGCCATCAGCAGCGCCTCCTCCACGTCGTGGGTAACGAGCAGCGTGGTGAAGCCCTCGCGCTGCCATAGCGAGACGAGTTCCTCCTGCATGCGCAACCGGGTCAGGCTATCCAGCTTGCCGAGCGGCTCGTCCAGCAGCAGCAGGCCAGGCCGGTTCACCAGCGCGCGGGCGAGCGCCACGCGCTGCGCCATGCCGCCGGAGAGCTGGTGCGGATAGGCATCGGCGAAGTCGTGCAGCCCCACGAGCCGCAGCGCCTCCTCCACCCGCGCCCCTTCCGCCTTCAACAGCCCGCGCGCCTCCAGGCCGAGGGCCGCGTTCGCGCGTACGCTGCGCCAGGGATAAAGCGTGGGATCCTGGAACATCAGCACGCGGGAGGGGTCGGGGCCCGCAATGTGGACACCATCGGCCTCCAGCGTGCCGCGGCGGGGCGGCTCCAGCCCGGCGACCAGGCGCAGCAGGGTGGACTTGCCGCAGCCGGAAGGGCCGAGCAGCGCGACGGAACCGCCGGGGTGGACGTCGAGATCCACGTCCTCGAGCACCGGCAGGTCCTGCCCCTTGAGGGTGAAGGCGTGATCGATGCCGCGCAGGCGCAGGCCGATCGGATTCACCACCGCACCACTCCCTTCTGCCAGACAAGCTTCCAGTCTCGGACACGGAAGAGCAGCGTGACCAAGCCTGTGCACATCGCCGCCATCACGATCAGCGCCGCGTAGACATTGGCGTAAGCCGCCCAGCCTTGCGACCACTGCATGTAGAAGCCGAGCCGGCCTTCACGCCCATCATCTCCGCGACGACGAGAACCGAGAAGGAGGCGCCGAGGCCCATGAAGAGGCCAACGAAGACGGATGGCAGGGCAGCCGGGACGGCCACCTTGCGGATCAGGAACCAGGGCTTGGCGCCCATGGTGCGCGCCACGTCGTAGAGGCTGCCGGCGACGGAGGCGACGCCGGACCAGGTGAGAACCGCGACCGGAAAGAAGCTCGCCAGCGCGATGAGGAAGGTGCTGGCCTGGCGGCTGGTCGAGAAGGCGAAGAAGGCGATGGGCAACCAGGCGGTGGCCGGCAACGGCCCGATCAGCCGCAGCACCGGATGCGCCCAGTAGCCGACGCGGCGTGACCAACCCATGGCCACCCCCACCACGAAGCCGACCGCCGCCCCCAGCAGGTAGCCGGGAAGGAGCAGCAGAAGCGAGTGCAGCACACTGTCACCGAGCTTGGCATAGTCGTCGGTGAAGACCTCGAGCAGCGCCTGGGGGGCCACGAAGAAGGGACGCGGCAGGATGTCCAGCTTCGCCGTGAGCAGTTCCCAGGCGACGAGGCCGGCGGCGATGGCCACGATCCAGGGCGCGGCCGGACGAAGGCGCTTGCCCTACGCTCTGAGATAAATCCCCTCGACGGTCCGCTGCGCCGGCGTGCTGTCGCCCTGGATGGGCTGCGCGATGACGGACCGGCCGCGCACCAGCGCCCTCGGCGCCTATCCTTCAGTGCCTGTAGAATCCCTCGTGTAATTCGACCTGGGATCGCGGATGCACTCGCGCCGTCAGCGGCCACCGAGAAGCTGGCCGAGGATTTCGGCCAGGGCATCGAGCGCACCACGTCGATGGTCGTCACGTGAGAAGTCATCCCTGCGGCGGTCGTAGTCGCGCCGGCGCTCGTACTCCCAGCAACGCGAGGCCTCCCCACGCCGAGGCTCGGCCCGGCGCCGGTCGTCACCGCGAAAGCGCCCGTAGTCACGGTCGGACCGCCGGTCATAGTGTCTCTCCCGGCGCCCGTTCCCACTCTCGTCCTTCCAGGGATCGGCCAGGCCGGAAGGCACAGGACCGGCCAATACCGCGGCCAGACTACCGGGGAGAAGAACGCTCCATCGGGCCATGACACCTGTTCCCTCTCTCAGGACAGGTCTCTTTCATGACAAACGTAACGGCGGGTGCGGGAAAGGTCACATCGGCACGGGTGGAAAACAGCCTCAGCATTGATCGTCGATGGCCGACGATGCACTCATCACCTTCCGTCTGGCCCTTGCGGTAACCGCCCGTTGCTGGACGGCGGACATCCTCCGGAGGAAACGCGGCTGTCTGAAAGGAGCGGGGTCAGCCGCCCGACCTCACCGAGAACCATCTCGGCGCCCGCCCCTCAACGTCAGGCAAGCCCTGCACCTCGTCCAGGAACGCAAGCTTTGCACTCGGTTCTTCTCGCTGCTTCAACTTTCCACCGGCTACTTTTTCCTGGGCGGCTGGGATTGCGCCTTTCCATTCGCTCCGGCCTGTAAATTCGAGGTCTTCTACGGATGCTGACCTCGAGATGGATTGTTCCCATAAATCGAGCACGCCCATTGCTCACCGGCGCTGCTCTGTCCGGATTCTGGCTTCACAGGCATTGCTGGCAGTTAGGCGCAGGGCTGCGCGTCGGGATCGCTGCGGGCTCGCGCTTACCGCCGGGAGCGCCGACGCGCTGAGTGCTTGGCCTTCGCCTTGGGCTGCGTTTTCGTCTGGGCGACGGAAACAGGCTTGGCCGCTGGGATGCCGTCCGTTCCGACATAGCGCTGCAGCGTCGCGCCGGCAGCGAGGTGCGGATAGGCCTGGGCGCCTTTCGGCCATGTCCTCGCGAAGGCGGCTACTTCCGCGTGATCCTGCCCGCGGATCGTCTGGACAAGGAAGAACGCTGCCTGCGCCGGTCGGAGCCGTTGGCGATGCAGGAGGTGAAGATGCCATTCGCGGGCACGCAGGGGACACCAGTCCACCAAGGCTTCCTGCAAGGCTCGGCGCACCTCGATCGGCAGTTCCTCAAAGGCCCGGTAGGGGTCACCCTTGAGCTTGCTGTAGGGCTTGGCCGCCATGCTGTTATCCATGTCGACCTTCTATCGAATGAGGAACCTCAGACAAGTCGTAGCGTCAGCCACTTGGTGCTGGGCACGTATGCTTCGCGTTCAGCACGGTCGCGGTGTGGCCCGTCCTGCCGAATGATCCCCGCGATCAACGCAAAGCCGTCCCGCGTCCCGTGCAGCGAGCGGCTCTCATTGCGACCAGCGGCGTTGCCGAGAGCCACCGCTTAGCCAGCCTCCAGGCCAGGGTTGCTCCCCTCCCCCGCGGCTCGACCGGGCCCAGCTGCGAAATCGATGGCCTGCGCCGCGATACGGCCGAAATCGGGCTGCCCTTGCGCGAGCGGCCCTGAATGCGCCATGTCCAGCATATGTCACGCCAGCGCGCTCACCCGGCTCGATCCATCGCCAGGCTCCCACAGGGAACGGTGACGCGCGTCAGGTCCTCCCTCCCCTGCCAGCCAGCACCATCGCAAGGTAGGTCATCCCGGCTGGGGAAGCCCGCGATGGCGCCCGTGCCAACAGGAGTTGTTCAAGCGTGACGAAGTCTGAGATCGAGCGTGTGCAGGCCTACCTGCGTCGGCTGCTGGGGACGGAGCGCATCAGCATCATACCCCCGAAGCAGGCGGGGATGAGCGTCGAAGTCGAGGCCGGAGGCGAGGTGATCGGCACCCTCCACCGTGATGCGGAGGACGGCGAAGTGTCCTATGCCGTGCACCTCACGATCCTGGAGGAGGATCTGCCCCCTGCCGCGCCATCCGCGCCGACGCCGCCGACCTCCAAGCGGAGGCGCTGACGGCTTCGCCCGGTCTGGCGTCGCTACGTTCTTCGGCGCGGGATCAGCCCCGCCGAGGCAACGGTGCCAGATCACAGCAAAGGGCTGTGCTGTCGCTGAAGGGTAGGATTTCGGGCCTTTTCGGAGCAGCCGGTTTGATCTGGGCCGAAACGCGCTCCCGATGTAGGTTCCAGACACACGGCTGTTCTCGGCCAGGGAGTTCACCATGACTTCGGAGTTTCAAGGGCGTCGTATCCTCGTGGTGGAGGATGAGCCGCTGATCACCTTCTTGCTGGAAGACGCGCTGATGATCGCCGGCGCGCAGACTGTCGTGCAGGCCGCGAGGGTCGCCGAGGCGCTGTCGGCCATCAAGACGGCCGTGTCCGAGGGCGGGATCGATGCCGCCGTTATCGACTACAGCCTCGCTGATGGCCAGTCGGCCCTTCCCGTCGCCGACCGCCTGGCGGCCCTGGGCGTGCCGTTCGTGTTCGCAACCGGCTATGAGGCATCGGCCGTGAACAAGGGGCAGCATACGGACGCCCCCGTCATCACCAAGCCCTACGGCCCCGCGGAAGTGGTTTCACGCCTCGCCGACATCATGCGCAGGAGTGCGGCAGACTGACGCGACCTCGGGCGGCTCCGACCGGCAAGTGTTCGAAGCCGTCCTTGCCATGTCAGTGCGGTGGCGGCTCTGCGGAACCGCGCCAACCCTGAGCCGGACCGCCAGCTTTCAGGCATCGATATCGCGTCCGCGCGCTTTGGCGAGGAAGAGCAGCCCGAGCCCGAAGGTCAGGCTTACGATCGCGACAGGATACCGGTGGCTAGAGAAGGTGTTTCCGGCCTCCGCGTTCATCGCGCAGATCGTCGCCGGCAGCGGGCCGCCAATCCAGCCGGTGCCTGTCTGATAAGGCGACATGGAGGTGTAGCCTGTGGCTCGGCTGATGACGCCATCAGAGTGACGAGATCCGGCGGCTTGCCCTGGTGGCGCGAGTAACGGCAAGCACCTCCTCTGAACGCCGGCCCGTTGGGTGCTGGTCAAGCAGGTTGGGGATGCGCCGAAGGCTGGGTGGCGCCGGGCGACGCCTTCCTGATCCTTTGCGCCGGCAGCATCCCGGCCGAGAGGCTGATCGCCGGCACCCCATCCTCATGGAGGGCCATCGGCGGGAGAAGTCCCCTCTCCAGCGAGGCGAGGTCCAGCTCCCAGGGCATCAGGCCTGAGCCCACCGCCGCCGTCCGGACGCGAGGCACCTTTCCCATGGACCCGCTCAACGCGCGCGGGTTGCACAGTCGCTCCGGGTGGCGGCACTCCGGCCGCCAGGATGGATCCTATTTACCGGGCTCCTACCTGCGGGTCGTACTCTCCAGGCTTGGCATAACGCGCCAGCGCTTCTAGGACCCGACCATGCTTACGAAACCGCTCCGCCCAACGCACGAGGCCCCCGAAGCCAAGGAAATCCGGATCAGCAGGGAGGGGTCAGGCCGAAACAGTTGGCGTTGGACCATCTGGCAGGGCTCGACCCTCGTTGCCCGCTCCCCGGACGGCTTCCCGGGGGCCGAGGCCGCCTACGAGGCTGGCCGCCGCGTCCTGAACCGCTGACGCGTGAGCCAGGCGGGTGGGCGCATGATGATCGGGTCCGTCCCTCTCGGGGCGAACCGAGCTTATTCGCCCTTCCGAATACAAGGCCCATCCGGCCCCTTCCTGACGCCGAGTGAATGCCAGCCTTAACTGGACGCCTGGCGCATGCGCCCGTCGAGCGCCATAGGCCGTGTCATGACGCTCGACGATGAGGCGTGCCGCTACATCAATCCCTCATGCGTCATCGCCGTCCTCACGGATGGAAGTGCCATCATCCGGTCGCGGAAGGCGACCAGCCTAGCGGGTACGTCGAGGCCGTTCTTCTAAGCCCAGAAAAGCAGTACCCCATCCGCTTCAAGATCACCTCGCCGGCTTTCTTCTTCTCCTCATCGCCCGCACCGGAGAAGAACGGCTTGAATGCTTTGTGGATTTCAGTCGAGATGAAGGCGAGCAGCTCGAGCAGATGGGCGTGGCCCATCGCTCCCGAGGGCTTTAGCGCGCTGTTCTGACGGGCCACCCAGTCGAGGATCGCGACGTTCTCGGTGAGGGTCTCGCCCGTGTCGAGCGTCAGCGCAGGCACGTGCCCCTTGGGGTCGACCGTATTGAAGTCAGCGCCGCTGCTTGATCACTGCCCTGCCTTCGACCGACGTGTCGCCTGCGCCCGCTCCAGAGAAGCCGCCTTGCGACGTTCCTTTCGCAGCACCTCGATCGTCGGCTGCCACCAGCCACGAGCCAAGTCGGCCGGGCTGGGCGGTGTTCGCGCCGGCCAGGCCTCGACAAGCTCGGCATGGTCAGGCCTTCGCCAGGCCGACCAGATCAGCGCAGCCGCTCCGGCAGCGACGGCAGGGTAGAAGCGAGCGGCGGTCGTGGGCTCGACAAGCTCGCCGGTGATTGCCTCGAACACGACGCTCCCCACATGGGTCATTAACACGCGACCAAGGGGCGGCGGCGCATCCTCCGGCACGGGATACCTGTTTCGCCGGCGCTCCGCGGCCTCGGCTCGCCTGTGCTCGTGCTCGGGAGAGGCCTTGCGGCTCTCCTCGCGCTTCCGTCGCTCCTCGGGCTCGGCCAAGCGGGCGGCCGTCTCGATGGCGGGCCAGCGCCTGCGCAACTCCTCGAACGACCGGAATGGCACGCGCCAGGCCTTGAGGGAGGGGTCCCACCGAGCCCACGGCACCTCCCGCAACTCGGCAATGACAGTCCGGGAATACGGCGTCCGGACCACGAAGTCGTCCTCCACCTCCAGGTAGGAGCTCGCAATCGGCTCAAAGACGAAGGCGTCGCGTCCACGCTGGTCGGCATAGGCCAGCACGCCCGACCATTCACGCCCCATCCATGACTTCAGGCGTCGCTCTGCCCGCGTGCCGGGAACGAACCAGGCCGCGAGGTCGTCGCGCCACCGTGCTTTCGGGAAGGCCTCGCGGAAGCGCTCCACGGTCATGCGGTCATACGGGAAGGCGGCCGTCGCCCCGGGTATGCCGTCGCCAACGTCCCGCTGGGTTGCGCTGAACCCTGCCGTCTCGTCAGTCACCTGCCGCTTCCTCCCTGGCAGCCCAGCTTGCCAGCCGTCGCCCGCTGCGGTGAGCGCTCCCTGCGCGAGAGGTGCGCGGCGACGTCCCACCCGATCAGTAGCACGGCCGCCCGCCTCGCAGCGCATGGAGACCCACGCCGCCATCCTCAGAGAGTTGAACAAGCCGCTCGGCATGGAAACCACGGAGCTCGAGGGACCAGCCTGACGAAGCCCTTTCCGAGATCAGGGCAGCGGGAGTCGCCGTACCGATGCCTACTGCTCCCGGGCCTCCCTACGGAGCGCAAGTCCAACGCCGTCCACCGCGCATCTGCCTGCACCCCGCCGCGGCTCGTCAGCCCCCCTCCGGACGACGGATCGAGGCTCAGGAACCGACAGGACCTGACCACACGATGCGTACCGATCCATGGATCAGCAATCTCGCTTGCTCCGGGTGAGACCTCGCTTTACATTTGGAATTACTTTCCGTTCAACGGAAAATTGCTCGGCGCAGCCCCTGCAGAACGTCCCAGAATGCGGAGAACCGGCACGAATGCCCGAACTGGCCGAAATCACGCGGATGCTCCGGACACCGCTGGAGCTGAACGCGAAATCCGGTGACCGCATCCTCATCATCACCGACACCGCCATGGACCCGCTTCTCTGGCAGGGCCTTTCCGCCGCAGCGCGGGAGATGGGGATCGAGCCCGTGGTCACGATCATGAGCCCGCGCGAGACGCACGCAACAGACCCTGTCGCGCCGATCCGCCGCGCCGCCATGGGCGACGACGTGGACCTCTGCATCTATCTCACCAGCACGGCGATGGCGCACGCACCGATCACCGACGCCTTGGTGGATCGGGGACAGCGCTTCATCCTCATGGAGGAGCTGACGCCCGCCATGCTCGCGCCGGACGGGCCGGCTTCCGCAGACTACCACGCCCTCAACGCGCTCGGGCAGAAGCTCGCCGCCATCTTCAGCGCGGGCGAGACCGTTCGCGTGCGCTGCGACAACGGCACCGACCTCACGGCGAGCATCAAGGGCCGCCCCGGCCGCTCGATCGCGGGCCTGCCGTTGCGCCTGCGCCCGGACGGCGGGGGCGGCTGCGCCTTCCCGGACGGTGAAGCTCATGTCTGCCCCGTGGAAGGAACGGGTGAGGGAACGGTCGTCTTCGACCTCACCGCCCATTCGGTCGGCCGGATCCAGGAGCCTCTCCGGCTGACCATTCGCAAGGGCATGGTGACCGCGATCGAGGGCGGGCGCGAGGCGGAGATCTGGAACGACATCCTGCGCCGCCACGACGATCCCAACAACCTGAACGCGCCGGCCGAGGTGGCCATCGGCCTCAACCCGAAGGTGACGCCGACCGGCAGCATGCGCACGGACAAGAAGAAGTACGGCACGTCCCACATCGGTATCGGCGACACGATCGCCCTTGGCGGAACCTGTCACGCCCGCCTCAGGCTGGAAGGTGTCATCAGCGCGCCGGAGATCGAGGTCGACGGGCAGGTGCTCACCCGCGGCGGCCGCATTCTTGTGGACTGACACGACGATGCCAGCGGAGCGGATCGGGTTTGTCGGGTGCGGGCACATGGGCGGCGCCATGTGTGCACGCCTGCTCGACACGGGTTATTCCCTCGTCGTCTACGACCCCGATCCCGCTGCGGTCGCGTCCCTGGTGGCACGCGGCGCGGAGGCGGCGCCGTCGCCGCGGGCGGTTGCTGACCGGGCCGCCATCATCTTCGCCTGCCTGCCCTCCCGCGAAGCCAGCCTCGCGGTCGCGCTGGGCGAGGACGGCGTTGCGCGCGGCGGTGCCGTGCAGGTCTACGTCGAAGCCTCCACCATCGGGCAGCCAACCATCGCGGCCATCGCCCGCGGCCTGGACGGAACGGGCATCGAACTTGCCGACATGCCCGTGAGCGGCGGGCCAACCTGGGCAGCGGAAGGCAATCTCACCACCATCCTCGCGGCATCGGCCACGGCGCAGGCGCGCCTCGCTCCGGTGCTGGCCGACCTCGCGCGCCGCGTCCTTGTGGTAGGTGATGCGCCGGGCCTCGCGCAGGTCGCCAAGCTCGTGAACAACCTCATCTCCTTCGCGGGCATGCTCGCGGCCTGCGAGGCGATCGTCCTGGGGGTCAAGGCGGGGTTGGACGCGGACACGTTGCTGGATGTCGTGAACGCCGGCACCGGGCGCAACTCGGCCACCGCGGACAAGTTCCCGCGCGCCGTGCTGCCGCGCAGCTTCGACTACGGCGGGCCGCTGGCGATCGGGACGAAGGACATCGACCTCTACCGCGAGCTCGGCCGGTCGCTGGGGATGCCAACCTTCGTCGGCGACCACGTCTCGACGCTTTGGAATTACGGTGTCTCGCAGGGCGCGCCCGACCAGGACTATTCGGAGCTCGTCCGCCACTTCGAGGCATGGGCCGGCGTGCAGGTAAAGGGCAGAGCCGCGCCCGAGGGCGCCTGAGAAGCCCTTGAACGGCAGGAGGCTTTCTCCTATCGCATCCGAGGTGGCTTTCTGTGCCTCCAGGGGGCCGGCAAGCATGGAGGATACAGGCGAGGCGAAGTCGGTCGGCACGGTGCTGCGCGTCGTGCGGCTGCTCCGCTTCCTGGCGGAGACGGGTGGCGAGGTCACCGTCACCCAGATCTCAGACCAGCTGCAGCTTCCAGCCAGCACCGTTCACCGCCTGCTGCATCTCCTGATTGCCGAGGGGATCGTGCAGCACGATCCCGCCTCGCGCCGCTACCAGGTTGGTGTGGAGCTGATCCGGATCAGCTCTCTCATCGCGACGGGCTCCAGCCTGAAGGCGATCGCGCGCCCCTTCGTGCAGGCCGTGGTGGACCGCTGCAACGAGGCCTGCCTCTTCGTCGTGCATCTTCCCTCCACCCACCAGGTCAGCGTGCTCGAGGGCATCAACTCGTCCCATCCGCTCCGCTACGAGTTGCAG
Organism: Roseomonas aerilata DSM 19363; assembly: GCF_000711725.1. GTDB lineage: Bacteria > Pseudomonadota > Alphaproteobacteria > Acetobacterales > Acetobacteraceae > Roseomonas > Roseomonas aerilata. The sequence goes on from NZ_JONP01000002.1 coordinate 22,019, forward strand.
ATCTATGCGGCGCACAGCCTGCTCTGGGGCGCAACGGGCCGCTCGGTCCTCGCCTTCCTGCCGGAGGCGGAGCAGGAGATGGCCATGGCGCTGGGCACGCCGTCTCCGGCGGACGGCCGCCCTGCCCCCCCGCGCGACCAGTTGCGCGCCGATCTCCGCTCCATCCGTGCGCGGGGCTATGCCGTGTCCTGGGGCGAGAAGATCCCCGGGGCGGTGGGGCTCGGGGCCCCGGTGCTCATGAAGGGCGACAAGGTGGTCGGCAGCCTGTGCCTCACGATCCCGCAGATGCGCTTCGAGGCCGCGCAGGAACCCGCACTGACCCACCTCCTCAAGCAGCAGGCCGAGCTGCTGAGCCGCGCGCTGGGCTACAAGGGCAGCTACCCACCGGCCGCGGGCTGACGCCCCTTCAGCCGTCGCGCCGCGCGAAATACGTCGCCGCGTCGGTCGGCGAGCCGATGTGCAAGCCCCCATCCACGACGAGATGCGTGCCGGTGCATCCGGAAGCCGCGTCGGAGCACAGGAAGAGGATCGGCGCCGCCACCTCCTCCGGTGTCAGCCAGCGGCCGAGCGGCACCTTGCGCGGGATCGCCTCGCGCGTCGCCGGATCGATCTTCGCATCCATCTGCGGCGTCATGATGGGTCCCGGAAGCACCGCGTTCACCCGAATGCGGTCGCGCGCCAGCTCGAAGGCGGCGTGACGGGTGAGGCCGAGCACGCCGGACTTGGCCGAGGTGTAGCTGGCCCCGTTGTTCAACGAGATCTGCAGCGCGGCAAGGGAGGAGACCGTCACCACGGCACCTCCCCCGGCCCGCCGCATCGCCGGCGCGACGGCCTGGATGCAGTAGAAAGGCGCGCTCAGGTTGAGGGCGACGATCCGGTCCCAGTCGGCGGCCGGCGTGGCGTCAAGCGTCCGCGGCAGGCCACCGCCGGCGACGTTGACGAGGATGTCGATCCGGCCGAACCGCTCCTCCACCCGCGCGCAGGCCGCGGCGACGGCGGCCGCGTCGGTCACGTCCACCACGGCCGCCATCATGCCGTCGTCCTCGCCGGAGGCCGCCCGCAGGCTTTCCTCGCTCCGGTCGAACAGTGCCACGCGGGCACCGTGCTGGCGGAACAGCAAGGCGGTGGCGCGGCCGATCCCTCCGCCGCCGCCGGTCACGATCGCGACCTTTCCCGTCAGATCCGGCGACATGCCCCCTCCCCCAGTTCCTGCGCCCCGCGCCCTAATCGGTGATCGAGATACCGAGCTGCCGCACGACCGGCGCCCAGATCCGTTCCTGCTCGGCGACGTCGGCCTGCGCGACCTCCGGTGTGGAGGCGATGACCTCGTAGCCGCGGTCCGCGAACCCCTTGGCGACATCCGGAACCCGCAGGACGGCGTTGAGCGTCGCGTTCAGGCGCGCGATCGTGGCCTCGGGTGTCCGGGCGGGCGCGAGCAGCAGGAAGCGCACGCTGGAGCCCGCGTCGTTCAGCCCCTGCTCCGCGGCGGCCGGAATCTCGGGCGCGAGCGCCGAGCGCTGCGAGCGGTGGATCGCGAGGGCCTTTACCTTGCCCTCGCGGATAAGCGGCAGGACGGAGCTGAGGCTGAAGGCGGCGAAGTCGATCTGCCGGCCCAGCAGGTCCGTTACGGCGGGCGCCGTGCCTCGATAGGGAACGTGCTCGGCGGCGATACCAAGTTCCCGCGTCATCCTCTCGGTGCCGAGATGCTGAGGTGACCCGATCCCGGCCGTGCCGAAGGTCAGTGGCTTGCGCCTTGAAGCCTGCACGAGATCCTTCAGGACCACGGCCGGAAAGTCGGGATGCACGACGAAGACCGTGGGCGTCTCGCCGATCATGCCGATGGCCGCGAAGTCCCGTAGCGGATTGTAGAGCAGGCCGGGCAGCATGTGCGGGAAGACGCCGATGATGGAGGCCTGTGCCAGCAGCGTGTACCCGTCCGGCGGCGCCTTCGCGACGCGGTCGTTGCCGATGCTGCCGGTCGCGCCCGGCCGGTTGTCCACGACCACCGGCTGGCCGAGCAGTTCTCCGAGCCGCTCGGTCATCAGCCGGATCAGCACGTCGGTGCCGCCGCCCGGCGGAAAGGGCACGACGATGCTGACAGGTTTGCTCGGATAGGCCTGCGCCCATGCGTCGGGGGCGAGAGCGCTGCAAAGGACGCCGGATGCCGCAAGTCGAGCCAGGGCGCGTCGGTACACGATGAACACCTCCTCCACTTTTTCCGTTGAACGGAAAGCAGTTCTGTTGAACGGCATGATAGATGGTGTTATGGGATGCGCAAGGAAGAATGCGGGCCAGCCCTCCGAACGGCCGGATCTGCGACCAACCGGGGGATCGACGTGGCATCGAGCTTCATCCTGCAGCTGTCCGCGGCGGTGCGCGCCAGTGACCGCGGAGAGGCCGCTCACCGTGATCTTCTCGGCCGGGCGATCGCGGACACGGTCGGCGTCGCGGCTGCCGGCTGGGCCGAACCTGCCGTCGCGGCTGCCACGCGAGCCTATGCCGGCGGGGCCGCCCGCTCCTGGTCTGGCAGCGCGCTGGAGGGCGAGGATGCGGCAGTCATGCTCGACGCCATCGCCGCGCACGCGTTGGACTTCGACGACGTCTATCTCGACAGCGCGACGCATCCGAGCGCGGTCATCCTTCCGGCGATCCTCCGTGCCGACCGCGACGACGATCCGGACGAGATTCTCGCCGCTTTCGCGGCCGGCCTGACCGCCGCCCTGGCCGTCGCAAGACGCGTCGGCCCCGGTCACTACCACCGCGGCTGGCACGGCACTGGGACGATCGGTGCCTTTGCCGCCGCCGCGGCGGCCGGACGCCTCCGGCGCCTTGACGAGCGGCAACTCGCCTCGGCTTTCGCCCTGGCCGCCGCGCAGTCCGGCGGGTTGCGGGTGAACTTCGGCACCATGGCTAAGCCGGCCCAGGCCGGGCTCGCGGCCGCGGCCGGCTTTCGTGCAGCCCGGCTGGCCGCTGCTGGCTTCGAGGGAAGCCCCGATGTCTTCGCACCCGGTGGTTATGCCGATCTCTACGGCACCGGGGACGGGATTGCCGACCTGAGCGGTGACGCCTTCCAGTCGCGGCCGGACCTCCTGGCCCTCAAGCTCTATCCGTGTTGCTACGCGAGCCATCGCCTCATCGGCCTTGCTCTCGATGCCCGCTCGGCGCTCGGGGCCGGGCTGACGGAAGGCGGCACCCGCTTCCGGGTGCTGGCCCCGAAGCGGAGCCTGGAGGTGCTGCGCTACGCCCGGCCGCGGAACGGGTTGGAAGCCAAGTTCTCCGGGCCTTACTGCATTGCCGCCACTCTGCTGGACGGCGCCCCCGGCCTCGGCCACTTCGACGATGCCGCTCCGCGCCCCGACATTCTCCCGCTCTTGGACCGCATCGACCTCTCCGAGGATCCGGCCCATGACAGCGGCGGGGACATCACCGCGGGCGAGGTCACGATGGAGGTACTGGACGGTGCGGGAGCGCGCATCGGCCGCTTCTCCCGCGGCGTGATCCCCGGATCGCCGCAGGATCCACCCTCCCGTGCAGCGGTGGCGGCCAAGCTGTCGGGCTGCCTGACCACGTTCGAGAGCGGCTTCGGCCGGCCATTTCCCCTTCTTGCGAAGATACAGGCCATTCCGGAAGCGGCGGCCTGGCTATGGCCCGACGAGGCGGATGGGAGGCGGGAACAGCCCGGGGCCAGGATGGCGGATACCGGCCAACTCACCGCTCCACCGGGTACGGCCGCGCGTCGGGAACAGGACAGGGTGGGGGGAGCGGCGCGATGAGATGGATCTCGATGCTGGCCGGCGCCGTCATGGCCGCCTGGTCGAGCCTGGCTGCCGCCGAGACGTATCCGGCGCGCGGCGTTCGCCTCATCAACCCGTTTCCGCCGGGATCGCCGGTGGATTTCGTGGCCCGCCTGGCTGCGGAGGAACTGCAGAAGGAGTTCGGCCAGTTCGTCATCGTCGAGAACCGGCCGGGTGCCGGAGGCACCATCGGCGCGAACTACGTGGCGAAGGCGAGGCCCGACGGATACACGCTCCTGGTCACCTCCGCATCGACGCAGGTGATCGCGCCCGTCGTGCGCGCCGAGATGCCCTACGACCCGGTCAGGGACTTCAGGCCGGTCTCCCTGGTGGCGCAGGGACCGGTGCTCATCGTGGCCCATCCCTCCCTGCCCGTGACGACGCTGCGGGAACTCGCCGAGCGAGCCAGGCAGTCGCCAGAAACCATCGCCTATGCGTCGTCCGGGACGGGGACCATCCTCCACCTCGCGGGCGAACTCTTTCAGGAGAGGACCGGCACGAGGCTCCTGCATGTGCCGTTCAACGGGGCCGTGCCGGCCTCGACCGCCCTGCTCGGCGGGCAGGTGCAGGTGATGTTCGACTCCATTTCGAACGCGGCCCCTCAGGTTCGCGCCGGGCAGATCCGGGCGCTCGCCGTGATGACGCCCAGGCGCTTCACGGGCTTGCCGGACGTGCCGACGGTGGCGGAAGCCGGGCTGCCCGGCCTGGAGTTTCCGGCCTGGATCGGCATCTTCGCGCCGTCGAACACCCCGGACGAGGCCGTGCTGACGATCGAGCGCACCCTCAGGCAGAGACTTGCCACTCCGGCGATGACGGAACGCATGCTCGGTGCCGGCCTCATCCCCGATCTCATCGGCGGCGCGGCGCTCGCCGCGGCCCTGCCCGAGCAGATCCGGCTCGTCGAGGGCATTGCCGCAGCGGCCGGGGTGCCGAAGCAGTAGGGCCACTTCGGCCCGGCCAAGCCCCGAGGCTGCTTCCAGCGGCGCCCGGTCGAGCGCGGCCTTAGCCGGGCCGGATGGTGGGGCCGAAGCGGTCCACGAGGGTGGCGCTTGCCGTGTTCAGCCCGACGACATCGACGGCCGCGCCGTGGCGCCGCAACTTGCTCACCACGTTCTCCAGCGCACCGACCGCCGTGACATCCCACAGATGCGCACCGGTGAGATCGATGCGCACCCGCTGGGCGGCATCCCGCATGTCGAACTCGTCGGCCATGATGTCGGCGCTGGCGAAGAAGACCTGCCCCATGACGCGGTAGGTCCGGGTGTCGGTGGCCGCTTCGTACTCGCTGCTCACGCTCATCAGTTGCGTGACCTTGAACGCGAAGAACACGCCGCTGAGCAGCACGCCGACCGTCACGCCGGCGGCAAGGTTGTGGGTGAGCACGGTCACCGCCACCGTCGCCAGCATCACCAAGCCCGACATCCGGGGCTGCCGCGACAGCTCGCGCAGCGAGGACCAAGAGAAGGTCTCGATCGAGACCATGATCATGATGGCAACAAGCGCGGCCACCGGCACCTGCGCCATCCAGGGGCGCAGCAACACCATGAGCACCATCAGGAACACGCCGGCGGTCAGCGTCGAGACGCGGCCGCGGCCGCCGAAGCGAACATTGCCCACGGTCTGCCCGATCATGCCGCAGCCGGCGATGCCCCCGAAGAAACCGGCCGCGAGATTGGCGAATCCCAGGCCGGCACACTCGCGCGCCTTCGAACTGGTCGTATCGGTCAGATCGTCCACCACGCTGGCCGTCATCATGGATTCCAGCAGCCCCACCGCGGCCATGGCCAGAGCGTAGGGAGCGATGATCGCCAGCGTCTCCAGGCTGAAGGGCACCTGCGGGAGGAGCAGAGAGGGCAGGGAATCTGGCAGACGACCGAGAGAGGCCACGGTCGTGACGGGCATGGGCACCGCCATGGTGAAGCCCGTCAGCAACAGGATGCAGATCAATGGGGAGGGAATGACGGTCGTCAGGCGCGGCACGAGATAAATGATGGCCAGACCGGCGCCGATCAGCGCGTAGGTATGCCAGGTGACACCCAGCATCTGCGGCAGCTGCGCCGAGAAGATGAGGATGGCCAGGGCGTTGACGAAGCCCGTGCGGACGGAACGGGATACGAAGCGCATCAGCACATCGAGCCGGAGAAGACCGAAAACGATCTGGAACACGCCGGTGAGCACCGTGGCAGCGAGGAGGTATTGCAGCCCGTGGCTCGCCACCAGGGCCGCCGCAACCAGCGCGACCGAGCCTGCCGCGCCAGAGATCATAGCCGGCCTGCCGCCGGCGAAGGCGATCACGACGCCGATGACGAAGGAGGCGAAGAGACCGACCTGCGGATCCACGCCGGCGACGAAAGAGAAGGCGATGACCTCGGGGATGAGGGCGAAAGTGCCGACCATGCCTGCGAGGACATCCTGACGCAGGCGGGCCATTCCGCTGAACCATTCGGTCCCGTCGTGCGAGGTGAGACGATTTTTCATGCAGAAGGTCCGCAACTGGCGCGGAGGAACACCGTGGGGTGCCCTCCTGGATCGCGTCTTGTGCGTTATCCGGCGGATCGGCGGCCGGAAGAGCCACCCGGAGTTACACCGGGTCCTGGGTGAATGACGCTATTATAGCCAGAGGAATGCTGCACTGCAACAAGTCGGGTAAGGCGGTACTTCGATAGGACCGGCGGATCTTCAGGTGTCCGCAAGCCCCGGGCTGCCCCCTAAAGGCGTGTCGCCAAGCCGTCCCTCACGCAGGTTGAAAGGAGCGAAACGGGTATCATGGGCGGCGCGTAGCCGAAGGTCTTCAGTTATGGCGGTCTCAGTTCCCCGGCCATTTACATCCGCAACGTTGGGCATACGAATCGGATAGCCCAGAACGAGAAGGAAAGCAGCCGAGTTTCATCCTCTAGTGGCGACGGAGGAAGTCCAGCACGGCGCGGTTGAACAGCTCCGGTTGCTCCATCGGCACCGAATGACCGGCGTCGGCAATCGCGACCCACTCGGCCTGCCTCATGTGGCTGACCCAGCCGCGCATGAGCGTTGGGGGCGCCAGGAGATCGGCGCTGGCGCTGATAACGAGCAAGGGCGTGCGGATCGCCTCAACCTTCGCGAAGGTGTTCGGCGTGCGCAGCGGCTGCGGCCGGGCACCTTTCTGCCGCGCGTTCTCCTCGGCCGCGAGCCAGGCAGCGGTGCGCTCGGGCTGGGTGGCGCGGAAGGAGGGGCCGATCTCAATGAAGCTCTCGGGGAGTTGGCGGAAACCCGGGACGTCGAGATTACGGGTCATCCGCTCCATCTCGGGCTCCGAGAAGGAACCGGTGCTGGCGGCGACGACGAGGCTGCGGAGCGTCTCCGGACGCCAGGCAGCGTAATCGAGGGCGACGAAGCCGCCGCCGGCCACACCGAGGAGGTGGAAGGGCGGAAGGCGGAGGTGATCGACAAGCGCGGCAAGGTCCTCGGCGACGCTGCCGGGCTGCGGGCCGCCGGGATCAGGCAGGCTGCGACCCCATCCGCGCCGGTCGAAGGCGATGACCCGGTAGCCGGCGGCAGACAGGGCCTCGAACTGCTCCGCCCAGCTGGCGCTGGTGCCGGTGTTGGCGTGCAGCAGGATAACGGGCGTCCCGCTCCCGCCGGTGTCGCGAACAAAGAGCCGGACACCGGGAAGCGCGATCCCGGTTCCGTCCGGCACGGCGCCCGCGCTGCGAGTGGCCAGCGTCGAACACATGGCGGCCAGGGCCAAGAGCAAGCGACGTGGCAGCATCGTTCAGATTCCTCCGTTACGAGCCATCCTGGGCAGAGGCTGGCGCATGGGCAACCTGCAAGGCATCCGGAAGCTCGCCGGCACCCCGGAAGTGCATCTGAGGCGTAGGATGGCGCCGGCCGCATCGACAGACGCAAGGTCGGAACGCATTGAGCCGACAAGCGACGCCCGTTCGGACAGGCTCATCCTCCAGGGCGGCTCACCCTCCCCCGAGCGTCGTCCATCGTTCCAGCTCGTGACGGGGTCAACAGCAGGGGAACGCCAAAAAGCGGAGAGCCGCAACAAACCGTCCCGCGGCCACTCACCAGGAGCCGCCAAGGCGGCTTACGGCCTCCTCGGCGGCCTGCATCGTGGCCGTGACACTCGCCCGGTAGCCGAGGAGGACCCGCAGCGAGACGCCATCTCCCACAACCGGCTTTCCACGACGACGCGGACGAAGTCGGGCGCCTCTGTCGGGATGAATGCCCGCCCTGATGGACTGCCGGGTGGGCCCCTGCACGGCGGCGTGGCCGCCACCAACGCCGAGGCGCCGGTCGCCTCTGCCGGGCTTAACTGGCCCGGATGCCAGCAAGGAAGGTATCGACCCGGCCCCGCAGCAGCTCGGATTGCTGTGCCAGATCTCCTGAGGCAAACCGAACTTGCTCAGCGGCAACCCCCGTTCGCCCGGCCCCCTCGGTTACGCCGGCAGTATGGCGCGACACCTCGTGGGTGCCCGAGGCGGCTTCCGCCACGGCCCGCCCGATCTCGCGAGTGGCCGCCGTCTGCTCCTCCGCGGCTGCCGCCACCTGCGTGGTGATCCCGCTCAGCTCCTCGATCGTACGCACGATATTCCCGATCGCCGAGACGGCCTCGCCCGTTGCGGACTGAATGGCGGTGATCTGGCTACCGATCTCCTCCGTGGCTCTGGCGGTCTGGGCGGCGAGTGTCTTCACCTCGGAGGCGACCACCGCGAAGCCCCGGCCTGCTTCGCCGGCGCGCGCCGCCTCGATCGTGGCGTTCAGCGCCAGTAGGTTCGTCTGGCCCGCGATGTCATTGATGAGCCGCACCACATCCCCGATCCGGGCTGCACCTTCTGCCAAGGCCTGCACGGCGCCATCGGTCGCCCGTGCATCCGCCGCCGCGCGCTTGGCGACCGCCGCCCCGTTCGATACTTGGCGTGACACCTCGGCGATGGAGGCCGCCAGCTCCTCGGCGGAGGCCGCCACCGTCTGCACATTCGCGCTCGCCTGCTCGGAGGCAGCCGCCACCGATGTTGCCCGCGACACGCCGTCCTGGGCCGTACCCGCCATCTCGCCCGCGGTCGCGTTCAGCTCCACTGCCGCCGCGGCCACCCCGCGGAGAACCTCCGCGGCGTCGGCCTCGAAGCCACGTAGCAGCCCATCCACCCGCGCCGCGCGCTCGGCCTTGGCGGCCTCCTCGGCCGCCTGCGCCGCAGCCAACCTGCGCGCCTCCGCCGCACCCGCGCGAAGGGTCTCGAGGGCTCCCGCCATCGCACCCAGCTCATCCGCCCGGTTGCGCCCCGGGATCGCGGTCTCGAGGTTGCCGCCGGCGATCCGCTCCACGCTCTGCGTCAGGGCCTGCAGCGGCCCGAGCACCCGGCGAAGCAGGACGGTGATGCAGAGCACCGTCAGGCCACAGACCAGCAGGGCCAAAGCCGCCGCGGTGAAGAAGGCAGTCCGCGACCGCTCGACCACCGAAGCGGCGCCCCCAAGCGCCTCATCGAGTGCCACGTCCCGCAGGCGCAGGATGTCCGCCTGCGCCGGGACAGACCAGGCCCGGTAATCCGCTGGCGAGAAGGGCCACCGCGGCGCCTGCCCGCCGAGCGCGCCGCGCGCCAGGGAGAGCATCTCGCGCCAACGAACCTCCGAGCCCTGAACGAATCTTCCCACCTGCTCCTGCAGCGCGGCATGCAGCGCGGCCGCGTCGGGCAGGCCTGCGATCAGCCTTCGCGTGCCGGCAAAGGCCTGCTCAGCGCGCCCGGTGAAGCGTAAGGCCTCCTCATAGACAGGCTGCTGAACCGGAATGCCGCTGACCCAGCCCGTGATCAGGGCGTTCCGCTGGCCCACGAAGTCGCGGATGTCCATCACCGCGGTCGCGACCTCGATCAGCAGAGCGGACCGCGGCGAGATCTCCGCCGTACGGGCGGCGCCCTCCGCCGCCAGCCGCCGCATCGCCTCGACGCCCTCGTTCCGCAACGCCTGGCTCGCCGACGGCAGGCCCTGGTCGCGCGCCTCCAGCGGCTTGGCCATCGCGCCCTGCGCACGGGTGCGGATCTCGGTAATCCGCGGCGCCAGTTGCCGAACCGCCCCTGTCTCAAGCTCGGCTTCCATCGCACTCGTCGAAGCCGCCAGGAGCAGGCGATCGGTGGCCGACGCCATCTCCCTCGCCTCTTCAAGGTTCGGGGCGGGCATCCTCAGCATCGAGACATAGCCGCCGATCTCGCTCGCGATCGCGGTCTGCGCGCGCTGGGCGTCGCTGACCGCGCGCGCGACCTTCAGCGCATCTCCCGCCTTCTCCCAGGATGACCATCCGGACCCCGCCAGCCACAGCGATGCGCCTGCCCCCGGAATGGCCATTCCACAGAAGCAGGCCAGGAAGAGGGTGCGGATGCGCATCTCGGGACACTTTCATCTTGGACCGGTATCGCAATGATAGTTCCACCATCCTAAACACAAGGCTAAAGCGCTCTGGTCCAGGCGTGCACAATGCAGGGCGCTGGCGCCCCTCTGACACCCCGGGTGAATCCCTATCCGTCGAGCCGCACCCCCGATGAGCGGATCACCTCCGCCCAGGTCGCGATGTCCCGGTGGACGCGGCCGACGAGTTGTTCGGAAGTGCCGGCCTCGAAATGGTGCTCAGCTGCGCGAATCGCTGTTGCACCGCCGTCTCCCGCGAAAGGATGCCCGGGCCCAGGCGATACTGGACAGGCTTTGGGCGAGCGATGGAATGGTTTTCGTGCGGACAGGGGAGATCGCCGACTGGTCCTCCGCGACCTGCCCGGCGGAGGGCGTGGGTGTTTGACCGCAATGCTACGCTCCTTGTGGCACACTGGCGGATTTCCAGCCTGCCGCGCTCCAGGCGCCTGATCCATCGCCCTGGCCGCGGCACCTGTGCACAATGGAAAAGCGGAATAAGGCCAGCAAAGCCAGATCTATGGCCCATGCACCTGGTCCAGGATCGGCGGTCCGCGCGGCAAATCCCAAGGCCCCCTTGCACAGGCCTCCTCCCGCTCCTCCCCTTCACCAGCGCTGCTGCGCGACGGAAGCAAGCTGCAGCCGATTGCTCCTAGGCAACTCCGGCGTAGTTGTGGCCGGTGCGGAACGCGGCTGCACGTCGGTGGCCTTCCAGGCCTTCGCGTGCACTCTGTCGCACGGCAGCCGGAGCGACAGCAGCCACCCCGCGCGCGTCGAGCCATTGATGCGTGCAAACCTTCAGGTAGGAGCCGACCCAGAGGCCGCCCGTGTAGCGGCCTGCGCCGAGCGTCGGCAGGGTGTGGTTCGTGCCGCAACACTTGTCGGAATAGACAACGCTCGCGAGCGGGCCGATGAAGAGCGATCCGTAATTGCGGAGCTTCGCCGCGGTGGCGTGCGGGTCGGCCGTGTGGACTTGCAGGTGCTCGGCCGCGATGCGGTCGGAATAGGCGATCATCGCTGCCTCGTCGGCGCAGAAGACGACCTCGCCATAGTCGCGCCAAGCCGGCCCCGCGACGTCCGCAGTGGGAAGGTCGGCGAGTTGGCGTTCTACCTCGGCCACAGTGGCCTCTGCCAGGGCGCGATCGGTCGTGATCAGGCCGACGCGCGTCATCACGTCGTGCTCGGCCTGCGCGAGGAGGTCGGTAGCGATCATCTCGGGGTCGCCCGTGTCATCGGCGACGACGTAGATCTCGCTGGGACCGGCAAGCTGGTCGATGCCCACCTTGCCGAAGACCTGGCGCTTCGCCTCGTTCACATAGGCGTTGCCGGGGCCAAAGATCTTGTCCACCGCGGGAACGGTCTCGGTACCGAAGGCCATGGCTGCAATGGCCTGGGCGCCACCGATACGGAAGATGCGGTCCGCCCCGGAGAGATGGCAGACGGCGATCATGTCAGGGTGCGCGGTGGGCGGAAGGCAGGCGATCACCTCTTCGCAGCCAGCGACCCGGGCAGGGACGATGGTCATCACGGGGGCGGAGAGCAGCGGATAGCGGCCGCCGGGTACGTAGGCGCCGACGCGGCGGATGGGGATGACGCGGTGCCCGAGATGAAGGCCGGGAAGCGGCTCCACCTCCAGCGGCAGGATCGTGCCGAGCTGGGCGGTCGCGAAATCGCGCACCCGGGCGATGGCGAACTCGGCATCGGCGCGCGCGGCGGGGTCCATCCGGGCAAGCGTCTCGGCCCGCTCGGCCGCGCTCACCTCGAACGCCGCCAGATCGGACCTGTCGAAGGCCGCGGCGTATTCCCGAACGGCGGCGTCGCCGCGGGTGCGGACGTCGTCCAGCACGGCCTTCACGGTGGCGCCGAGGGCGTCGTTGTCCTGGAAGGAGTCGCGGCGAACGGGCTTGATGAAGGTCAGGCCGGCGTTGGGCGTGTCGTGGGCAATCATTCGAGCCTCCGGTGGAGGGGCCGCGCGGGATGACCCAGGCGGGTGAGCCGGCCAGGAAACTGACCGGGCCGGACTGGAGAATGGCTCGGGCCAGGAGATGAGTGGAAGTAGGCGGCGGCGCCCCTGTTGATTATCCTCGACGGTCCTTGTGCCTTGAGGGCTAGAACGATGGCGATGGTCGGGGCGAAGCTGAAGGCGTTGCGGACACGGCGCGGGTTGGGAATGCGGGAACTGGCGGCGCGGTCGGGCATATCGCACTCGGCGATCTCGCTCATCGAGCGGGAGCGGATGAGCCCTTCTGTGGACACGCTCGGCGCCATTCTGGGGGCCTTGGGAACAACGATGTCTTCGTTCTTCGCGGACCTGGAGAGCGGCCTGCCGAGCCGCCCCTTCTACCGTGCCGAGGAGCTGGTGGAGATCGGGCGGCCCGATCGCATCTCCTATCGCCTGGTCGGAATGGACTACCCTAACCGGCGCATGCTGATGCTCGCCGAGCGCTACGCACCGGGAGCGACGACGGAGGCGAGCGTGGCGCACCGGGCAGAGGAGGCGGGGATCGTCACGCGCGGGGCAGTGGAGGTGACGGTGGGCGACCGAGCGGCGGTGCTACGCGCGGGGGACGCGTATTACTTCGACAGCCAGCAACCCCACCGCTTCCGCAATGTCGATCCAGGGATAAGCGAGATCGTCAGCGCCATCACGCCACCCACCTACTGATCCGGCGACTATTCTGCCCAGCCCGCACGCGGCGCTTGCGTCGGGCAGCCTGCCCGGTTTGTGCTTCCGGGCTGAGAACGGAGGCGGGCGATGGCGAAGAGGCGAATTCTGGCCGGCGGCATCGCTCAGGAGTCCCACAGCTTCAACCCTGTCCCCACCGGCCGGTCGTGGTTCAACATCCGCGCCGGGGCCGAGGCAGTGGAGGCGGCGCGCGGCAGCAACTCCGTGCTCGGCGGCATCGTGGACGCGGCCGGGGAAAACGGCGCCGAGGTGATCGTGCCGGTCATCTTCCGCGCCCAGTCCGGTGGTCCCGTGGAGGAGGCCGTCTTCGCCGAGATGCGCGACCGGATGTGCGAGGCGGCGCGGCGCGGCGATTTCGATGCCATCGTGCTGCCGCTGCATGGCGGAATGCTGACGCCGAGCCTGGAGGACCCCGAGGGCGCGCTGATGGTGGCGCTGCGCGAGATCGTCGGCACGGAAGTTCCGTTGACCGCCGGCTTCGACCTGCACGCGCATGTCACGCCGGCGATCCTGGCGCGCTGCGACCTGCTGGCGGGTTATCTCACCAACCCGCACGGCGATCAGGGCAGCACGGGGCGGCGCGCGTTCCGTGCGGCGCTGGACATGCTGGATAGGCGGCTGCGGCCCGCGCTGGCGGCGGTGCACCTGCCGATGCTCACCCTCGGCAACGACCGCACGGACGAGGAGCCATTGCTCTCGCTGCATGCCCGTGCCCGCGCCGCAGTTGAGGCTGGCGCTGCCTATGACGTCTCGATCTTCAACGCGCAGCAGTTCCTGGACGTGCACGGCCTGGGCCAATGGGTGCTGGCCTACGGGAACGGGACGGCGCCCGATGACCTCGCCCTGGAGTTGGCGGGAACGCTCTGGGACCGGCGGCGGGAGCTGATCGGAACCTATCCCTCCTTGGACGAGTACCTGAACCGTGCGGCGCGCGGGACGGAGCGGCCTCTGATCCTCGGCGACCAGGGGGACCGCGTGGCAGGCGGCAGTCCCGGCGACGGAACCTACGTGCTGCGGGCATTGCTGGCGCGGGACGACCTGCCACCTTCCGCCGTGCCCGTTGCGGACGCCGAGGCGGCCGGGGCGTGTCAGGCGGCCGGGCCGGGGGCCACGGTCACGCTGACCGTAGGCGGGCGATACTCGACCGTCTCTCCGCCGGTGACGGTCACGGGGGAGATTGTATCGGCCGGCAACTCGGCGGAGGTGGTCTATGATGGGCCGGCGGACGCGGGCTATCGGGCCAGGCTGGGCGGCTACGCCGTGCTGCGCGTGGGCAAGGTGCATCTCGTCCTGACGGACCAGCCCTATTCCTACCTCGACCCCGGCTACTTCAGGGCCATGGGCGTCGATCCCGCGCGGATGGGGATCGTGATCACCCGCTCCGGCTATCATTTCACCCTCAACTACGCGGCCATCGGCGAGTGCGTCACGGTGGATACGCCGGGCATGACCTCCTATCGCGTGGGGGAGCTGCCCTTCGCCAAGGCGCGGCCCTTCTTCCCGCTGGACGATGTCGATTTCACCCCGCGGCTGCACCCGAAGGGCAGCGCGATGCCCTGAAAGTATCTTGCATCGGTGGCGCGGCTCTTGCTGCATATCCAGGACCAAGCTGGCCGGCGGGCTGAGCCGAGGCCATGAAGAGGAGAGGCCGATGCATCGTCGCTCACTGCTGAAAGGGGTTGCGGCGACAGGCGCCGCGCTTTCCGCCCCCGCCTTTGCCCAAGGCACGTCTCGCACCCTGCGCTTCATTCCGCAGATCGACCTTGCCTTCCTCGACCCGCACTGGACCACGGCGAACGTCACCCGCAACCACGGCTACATGGTGTTCGACACCCTCTACGGGCTCGATGAGCAGGACGTGGCGCACCCGCAGATGGCCGAGGGCCACACGGTGGGGGATGACGGCAAGCGCTGGACCATCCGGCTGCGCGAGGGGCTTCTCTTCCACGACGGTACGCCCGTCCTGGCGCGGGACTGCGTGGCGAGCATCCGGCGCTGGGGCGCACGGGACGCCTTCGGCGGCGCGCTGATGCGCGTGACCGACGAGATCTCCGCGCCCGACGACCGTACGATCGTCTTTCGCCTCAAGAAGCCCTTCACCCTGCTGCCGGACGCGCTGGCGAAGGGCACCGCGATGATGCCCGCGATCATGCCGGAGCGGGTGGCGCGCACTGACCCCGGGACGCAGATCACCGACATCATCGGCAGCGGCCCCTTCCGCTACGTCGCGGATGAGCGGCTGCAGGGCTCGCGCAACGTCTATGCCAGGTTCGACCGCTACAAGCCGCGGGAGAGTGGACCGGCGCTCGGCAGCGCGGGCCCCAAGGTCGTGCATTACGACCGCGTGGTCTGGACCACCATTCCCGATTCCTCCACCGCCGCCAGCGCGCTTGTCGCCGGAGAACAGGACTGGTGGGAACAGGTGGCGCATGACCTGAAGCCGATGATCGCGCGAAGCCGCGGCATTCAGATGCGCATCCAGGAGGAGACGGGCACGGTCGGGATGCTGCGGCCGAACTGCACGCAGGCGCCCTTCAACAACGCCGCGATCCGCCGTGCCGTGATGGGAGCGATCGACCAGGCCTCCTACATGCAGGCGATCGTCGGCGATGACCGCGCCTCGTACCACGTGCCGACCGGCTTCTTCACCCCGGGCTCGCCGATGGCGAACGAGGTAGGGCTCGACCCTCTGCGCAAGCCGAAGGACGATGCGGCGGTGCGGCGCGACCTGGAAGCCGCGGGCTACAAGGGCGAGAAGGTCGTCCTTCTGGTGCCCACGGACTACGTGACGATCAAGGCGCTCGGCGATGTCGCGGCGGACATGCTGCGAAGGATCGGGATGAACGTGGACTATGTGGCGACGGACTGGGGCACCATGCTTCAGCGGCGCAACAACCGCGGCCCGGTCGAGAGCGGTGGCTGGAGCCTCTTCGCGACGAGCTGGACGGGCACGGACCTGCTGAACCCGGCGACGCATGTCGGCGTGCGCGGCAACGGCGCCGCGGGCTACGCCGGCTGGTACGAAAGCGCGCGGCTGGAGGATCTGTACAACGCCTGGTTCGACGCACCGGACCTGCCGGGGCGCCAGGCCGTGTGCCGCGACATCCAGGCCGCCTGCATGGAGGAAGCGCCCTACTACCCGCTCGGCCAGTTCAAGCAGCAGACGGCGACACGGGGCATACAGGGGCTGCAAACAGGCTTCACGCGGTTCTGGGGCATCCGGCCGGCCTGAGTTCCTGGCGCGTCCCCGGGCCGCGGGCGGGCGCACCGGCTGGGGGTGACGCCGCCCCCCGCATCCGGCAATCGGATATCGTTCTGAGCAGGAGCGGCACATGGCCATTCTGAAGATTGCCCGCATGGGCCACCCGGTCCTACTGGAGCAGTGCCAGCCCGTCGCCGATCCCGGGGCGCCGGAAATCCGCAGGCTCGTGCAGGACATGTTCGAGACGATGGAGGATGCACCGGGCGCCGGCCTCGCGGCGCCCCAGGTGCATGTGCCGCTGCGCCTGTTCGTCTTCCGGGTTCTTCCCTCCCGCGCCACCGGGGTGCCGGACGACGTGCCGGTCGGCAATACCGTCCTGATCAATCCGCAGGTGGAGCCCCTGGCCGAGGAGAAACACCTGCGCTGGGAGGGATGCCTCTCGATCCCTGGCTTGCGCGCCGCTGTCCCGCGCTTCAAGCGGGTGCGCTACACCGGCGTGGATTGCGACGGCCGGACCGTCACTGCCGAGGTGGCGGGCTTCCATGCCGGCGTCGTCCAGCACGAGAACGATCACCTGGACGGCATCCTCTACCCCATGCGGATGACGGACTTCCGGCTCATGGGCTTCAACGAGGAACTTGCCCGAGCCGCCGAGCAGTAGAAGCAAGCGGAGACGACGGGCCAAGGTGCCGCCTCAACGGCCCACCGCCTCTACAGCAGGAAGGAGAGCGCTTCGGCGCAGGGCTGCTCCACCTTTAGCGCCAGCATGGGGTCGGCACGGGTGCGGCCGAGATTCACCGCGGCAACCGGCTTGCCGGCACGCGCGGCCGCCTGCACGAAGCGGAAGCCCGAATAGACCATCAGCGAGGACCCGACCACGAGCATCGCGTCGGCCTCCTCCAGCGCGCCAACCGCCCTCTCCACCCGCTCCTTCGGCACGCATTCGCCGAAGAACACGACGTCCGGCTTGAGCACGCCACTGCAGGATGGGCAGGGCGGTACGGCGAAGGAGGCGAAGTCCTCCTCATCGAGGTCGGCATCGCCGTCCGGTGCCATGGCGGCCTCCCGCTCCTCCCAGCCGGGATTGAGCCGGGTCAGCGCCTCCTGCATCGCCTCGCGCGGGATCGCCTCCCCGCAGGCGGTGCAGCGGACCCGGTCCAGGCGTCCGTGGAGATCGACCACCTCGCTACTCCCGGCCGCCTGATGCAGCCGGTCCACGTTCTGGGTGAGGAGAAGCACGCTCTTGCCCGAGCGCTCGAGGCGCGCGAGGGCGTCGTGGGCGCGGTTCGGCCTCACCCGGCTGAAGCGTCGCCAGCCGATCAGGCTGCGCGCCCAGTAGCGCCTGCGGGCTGCCTCGCCTCCCATGAAGGCCTGGAACGTCATCGGCTGCGCCCGCTTCCACTGGCCCTCCGCGTCGCGGTAGTCGGGGATGCCCGAATTCGTGCTGCAGCCCGCCCCGGTCAGCACGAAGATGCGCCGGTGGCGGTCGATGAAGTCGTGCAGCGGCGCCGTGTCGTTCATATCGCGCATGTAGGAGCGGTCAGCGGCGATCGCCATGGGAGCAGCGCCACCGGCCGCGGCGGTCCGGCCATCAGGCCGGGACCAGTGTCTCGGCCAGCTTGCTCCAGGCGGCCTCGCGCAGGTCGCGGCGCATCGCCTCCTCATCCGTCCATCGGGCACTGGCGGGGAGGCGGATCGCCTCGCAGCGGAGCGTCAGCGTGCTCTCGCGGAAAGGCCACGGGTCGAGCGACCAGCGGGACGGCGCCTGCCGCACGAGCTTCATCTTGCGGGTGCTGCCATCCTCCATCGGCGCCTCCCCCGCCTTGTCCGGATCGGCGAAGCATAGAGCAAGGGAAAGCGCGTCGGTCACCGCGACAAGGGCGGAGTTCCGTTCCACCTGCTCGGCCGTCGCGCCGAGCTTCGCAATCCAGTCCGCCTGCAGCACGTCCTCCTTGGCGGCGTTGCGATCGATCGCGGCCTCGTCCTTCGCTGGCAGGCTCTCCGGGTCCATGTACTGTGTGTAGATGCGCGTGCCGTGCAGTGAGATCAGCAGGGCGGGCCAGAGGCCCCAGGCAGCGCGAGCCAGCTCCACGCCTCGGGCCCACATCGGCGCGTGGACGGCCGCGCCCAGTGCCGTGAAGGCGTGGGGCAGGCCCGTCTCAGGATCGAGGGTCGGGGCGGTCTCCCAGGACAGCCAGGCGATATCGTGCTGTCCGGCGGCGAGAATCACCTCAGGCGCCGGGTCCGGCCGCGCGAAGCCGGGGGCGCCCCAGGCGGCCATCATCTGGCCGGAGAGCAGGGCATGGGAGGGCTGGGGAATGAGGAGGCGGATGCCGTCCTCGGGGTCTCGCAGGATCATGCGGCGTCAACGCGCGAGAGGGGCCATGGGACACAGCCGTTCCTCATCCGCCGGGCTTCGGGCCTCCGGTACGTGAACGGTCACCCGGCCACGCCCGAAGCCCCTCCTTCGAGCCGGCCCGGAACCACATTCCCCGCCTCAGTGTGGCGATGCCGAACATGTCGCCGGTCGTGAGTTCCACCCGGGCCGTGCCGGGCAGACCGATGCTCTCAAAGATCACGCAAATGGATGCATCAGCACGACCGACGTTGACGCCCCATCGATGCGCGTGACTAGATTTTCCTGTCGGCGCACGGGCCGGAACGGCTGGAGCATGCGGGATGGGTGCAGACACACAGGATCGCCGGACCGGCGTTCTCGTCGAGGCAGGATTTCAGGAAATCGAGTTCTGGTACCCGGTCTTGCGCCTGCGCGAGGCGGGGAGCGCGGTCATCGTCCTGGGCCCGCGGGACGACGCGCAGGTGGAGAGCCAGCTCGGTTACCCCGTGATCCCGGACTCAACCTTCGATGCGGGCGGCGAGTGGGCCGGGCTGATCGTTCCGGGCGGCGCCATGGCGGCCAAGCTGTCCGGGAACGCGGCGGCGCTGCGGCTCCTGGCAGAGGCGGACGAGGCCGGCGCGGTGCTTGGCGCAATCGCCGAGGGAGTGGCGGTGCTCGCGAAGGCAGGCCTTCTCAAGGGGCGACGCGTCGCCTGTGCATCATCTCTCGAGACGATGGTGCGTGCCGGTGGCGCCGAGCCCTCCAGCGGCGGCCTGGCCGCCGAGGGCAGGCTCATCACCGCCCGTTCCGCCGACGAGTTGCCAGGTTTCTACCGCGCTTACGCCGCCGCCCTCTCCGGCACGCCGACGCGGCGCGCGGCGGCTTGAGGGGACGGCCATGGGACATATTCGCACGGTGCTCGGCGATATCGAGCCGGATCAACTCGGCATCACGCTGACCCACGAGCACATCCGCTACGCCTACCAGGGCTCCGATACCGACCACCAACAGGTGTGGAGCCTGGATACCCTCGCAGGGCAGGTCGCCACGGTCCTGAGAGAGGGCCGGGAGGTCCACCACATCCAGAGCCTGGTGGACATGACGCCGCCGGAGATCGGACGCCATCCCGAGCTGCTGGCCGAGGTCTCCCGCCGCAGCGGCGTGCACATCGTGGCGATGGCCGGCTTCTTCCCGGAGGAGCACGCCATCGGCATTCCCTTCCACTGGCGCCGCAAATCGCCGGACTACATCGCGGACATGCTCGTGCGCGACATCACCGAGGGCATGGTCTACGACAACCAGCTCACGCCCTATAAGGCCGGCATCCTGAAGGCCGCGACCGGCGGCACCACCAGCACCGAACTCGACCCCAGCAAGGGGCCGACGCCGATCAGCCCGCTCGAAGCAAAGGTGATCTGCGCCGTGGCGCGGGCGCAGCGCCGGACGGGGGCCTGCATCAACACCCACACCCAGCCGGAGGATTACGCCTATCTCAACCCCGGCATCGAGCTGCTGGACCTGCTGGAGCGCTACGGCGCGGACCTGAGCCGCGTGATCATCGGCCACGCCTTCGTGCACCCTAATATCGAACAGCTGAAGGCGATCGTCGAGCGCGGCGCCTGCCTGCAGGTCGACCATATCGGCATCCCCTGGCAGAACGACAGCCAGGAGAGTCTGGACGAGCTGATCGCGAACGCGGTGTGCCAGCTGACGGAGATGGGCTACCTCGACCGCCTCGTCTTCTCCTACGACCGCTTCTTCAGCTACGCCGGCAGTCCCCCCAGTGCCGAGGACCCGCCGCTGCTGAACGAGCAGGTGCCGGTCGGCTACATCTTCGACAACTTCGCCCATCGGCTGGAGGCGAAGGGCTTCGGCAAGGCCGAGATGCATCAGGTGATGGTGGAGAACCCCCGTCGCCTGATCGCCTTCTGAGAGGGGATGCGAGGCATGGATCTGAACGGCGCGCAGGTCGGCGTCCTCATCGAGAACGCCTTCCAGGAACTGGAGCTCTGGTACCCCGTGATGCGCCTGCGCGAGGCGGGCGCGAAGGTCCTCATCATCGGGCCCGCCCGTGGGCAACTCTACGCCAGCAAGCTCGGCATGCCGACGCGCTGCGACCTCGCGATGGACGAGGTCTCGGCGGACGACCTGGACGCCATCGTCATCCCCGGCGGCCTGGCACCCGAGGGGATGCGCAAGCACAAGCCCATGGTGGACCTTGTCCGCGCGGTGCACGACCAGGGCAAGCTGGTGGCGGCCATCTGCCATGCGGGCTGGATGCTGGCCTCCGCCGGCATCGCGCGCGGCCGGACGGTGACCTGCGTTTTCCTGGTGAAGGACGACGTGATCAACGCCGGCGGGAACTACGTGGACGAGTCGGTCGTGCGGGACGGAAACATCATCACCTCCCGCCTGCCGAGCGACCTGCCGGCCTTCGGCAAGGCCATCGTCGAGTACCTGGAGCAGGCGCCCTCCCTCCGCACGGGGCGCGTGCTGGCGCCGGCCTCCGGCGCCTACGCCTCCGCGGCCTACACGCATGTGGCGGAGACGGGGATGCTGGCGCGGGCCAAGGCCTCGGCGAACTATGTCGCGGTCACGCGCGAAGGCGCGCCCATCGGGGCCTGACCACTCCAGGGGAGGCACCTCGCCTCCCCTGTTTCCGGCGGGTCAGGCGGCCAGCCGGTACTCCGCCATCTCATCCCCGAGCAGGAAACGGCGCGCGGCCTCCTGCACCTTCACCGGGTGCTCCAGATGCGGCACATGGCCGCAGCGCTCCACCGTGATGAAGCGCACGTCGCTCACCATGCGGGCGGCTTCCAGGGCCTTGTCGATCTTGGCGTGCGGGTCGTTGGCGCCCCAGATCATCAGCAGCGGGCACTCGATCTCGCCGAAGCGGCCGGTGATGGTCCAGGGGCGCGTCGCCTCCAGGTCCATCATGCCGTCCATCAGCCTCTCGAATCCCTCCGCCAGGCCCGGGCGGGCAAAGATGTTCATCTGGACATAGAGCAGCGCCTCCGGGATGCAGGAGACGTCGTAGACCATCCCGCCCATGCGCTTGCGCGCGTACTCGATGGTTGGGTTCTGCATGGTCGCCACGGCCGCAGCCTTGGCTGCCTGGAAACTCGCCAGCCGCTCGGCATCGCCCATGGTGGCGGAGGCGCTGCCGAGCATGATGACCTTCGTCACCCGCTTCTTATCCGCCATGTGGCAGAGCACGGAGAGAAGCGCGCCGTAGGAGCTTCCGAAAACCGAGAACTCCCCCCAGCCGAGGGCATCCGCGACGCCGTGCAGGTGCTTCACCATGACCGGCTGGGGAGGCCCGCCGCTGTAGTCGCCGATGTGGGTGAGCCCATGGCCGATCAGGTCCGGCGCGACGACATGGAAGTGCTCCCCCAGCCCATCGATGATCTTCATCCAGGAATCGCAGGACGAGCCCACGCCGTGGATGAGCATCAGGGGCGGCCGGCCCGGCTCGCCGGCCGTCAGGCAGCGCGTGTTCACACCACTCGATTGAATATAGGCGATGCGCATCGGACTGCGGCTCCTTGGGGCCTGGGGTCAGTAGAAGAGGGGCGACATCTTCCCGTGCAGGGCGAGGAGATGAGCGGGGCCAACGAAGCGGCCGTCCTGCTGGACCGTCTGCCCGTCGATCCGCAGGGTCATGTCCTGAACCACGCCGTCCGGGTGGTTCTCGCCACCGCCCTCCTCCCACCATGGCAGCCCCATGCCGATGGCGTTGCTGCCGGGCGTGCGAATATCCTCGATGAAGTGGCGGCCGGTGAACCTGGCGGCGGGGTGGAAGCCAAGGGTGAAGTGGATCATCCGCCCGTAGTTGCGGCCTGATGCGGCGCGGCGGAGCGAGCGCTCCAGCCGCGGCATATCCTCGGCCGTGCCGCCCTCCAGCGCCGTGATGGCACCGTCCGAAACCACGGTGATGGGCTTGCGCAACGGGCGATAGATCTCGTCGAAAAGTGCCGTCAGGACGGTGCGGCCACGGACGGAGCCGTCCACCGGGTAAAGGTTCTGAGCCCCCGGCGTGGTGTGCATCCCCGGGTGGTTGGCCACGCGAGAGCGGCGGATCTTCACCTTGTCCAGGCCGAAGCGGATGTCGGTGCCCATCGGGCAGGTGACATGCGCCTCCTTCCCAGCGCAGCCGTCGAGGTACTCCACCAGCGCGAGCTGGAAGTCCATCAGCGCCTGGAAGTCCACGCCACCGTAGATGCGCCCGAAGCTGCCGGGATCGCCCATGTTCAGCAGGCCGTAGCGCACCCGCCCCGCCTTCAGCGCGGCATCATGCATGCGCGAGCCGGCCAGATAGGGAAAGGTAAAGTCCAGCCAGCAATCCGATGCCACCGCGGCGGCGGCCAGGTTGTCCGGCACATAGGGGTCGGCCAGCCCGCCCTGGAAGGGAAGCTGCGGGATCAGCGCCGTCATCAGCTTTGCCCCGCGCCGCGTGACCGCGCCGGCAATGGCTGCGGTCACGGCCGGATCGGTCGCGCTGTCCACGGTGAGAAGGACGCTCTCCCCCTCCGCGACGGCGAAGTGCTCCTCCACCAGCACCCGGCTGGCGCGGTCCAGATGGTGATCGGCAGACGACATGGCGGGGGGCTCCGGATCAGGAAGCGCGACGCGCGCGTGGGCGGCGCTGGGCGCCAGCAAGGGAGGGCGGATAGCTGCGCTCGCTCAGCGGCTTGGCCTGCACGGCCGAGGTGAGCAGGTGCACGAAGGCGGACTCGATGCGGCCGAGTTGCACCTTTGGATTGGTGATCAGGTGCACGTCGATGGCCGGCGCATCCTCGTAGGGCGGCAGGCGCCAGAGCAGGCCGTCGCGCTCGTCGCGCTCCATCACGTGGATCGGCATCGCGCCGATGCCCATGCCGGCGAGAATCATGCGGCGCACCTCCTCGAGATGATCGGAGATGCCGACCATCGGCACGGCGAGGTTGGCCCGCTTGTTGAGGGCGCCGATGGTCTGCACCCAGTCCGAGAAGGTGAAGACCCGGAAGGACACCGCCTTCTCACCCTCCAGGTCCTTCAGGGTCAGCCCCGTCCGGCCGAAGAGCCGATGCAGCGGGCCGCAGAAGAAGCCGAAATGTTCGCGGTACAGGTGCTGATATCGCAGGTCCGGGTGCTGGACACTCGCCAGCCCGATCCCGACCTTGACCGAGCGATTCAGCGCGTCCTCCACGATCTGCGAGGATGGGCTGATGGAGATATCCATCGTCACGCGCGGGTAGCGGCGGTGGAACTCGGCGATGGTGGTGTCGATCAGGTCGCTGACGATGTGGGAAGCAAGGCGCAGCGAGAAGGTGCCGACGAGGCTGTCGCCGCCGCCATCCAGCAGACGCGGCATCTGCGCGATGGTGTTGAAGATCTCCTGGCACTCGCGCAACAGGATCTGGCCAGGCTCGGTCAGGCGGAAGGAGGTCGCGGTGCGCAGCGCCAGCGTGGCGCCGATCTGCCCTTCCAACCGCTTCAGCGCGGCCGAGATGGCGGGCTGGCTGCGGTGCAGCACGTCGGCGGCACGGGAGATGCTTCCCTGCTCGGCGATGGTGAGGAACGCGCGCAGGAGGTTCCAGTCCAGCTGGTGCGCGAGCGGCCGCGTCACGCGCGAGAGGCTGGCAGCGGCACGGCTACGCGGCGGAACGGACGGCGCGGCGGTCATGGCAGGCACTGCGGATAAGCATTCATCAGACTGATGCTCTCATCCCCAATCTCTATTTGATCTATGGTTCCACGCACCGTCAGGATTGTCCATCGACTTGGCCAACGACCTCACAAGGAGCGCGGTGCCCGGCATGCGCGTCTATGTTTCCCCCCGGCAGGCGGCGCACGACCCGCGGAACTTCCTGGTGGCCGGCCGCGTGCGCGCCAACCCGGATGTTCCCGCGCGAATCGACCGGCTGATGAGCGGCATCGCCGAGCAGGGCCACGCCGTACTGGATCCGCCGGACAGCGGGGAACTCTATGTGCGGCGCGTGCACACGCCCGACTACGTGGACTTCCTGCGCACGGCGCATGAGCGCTGGGCGATGAACCCGAATGCGGGGCCGGAGGTGGTGCCCAACGCCCATCCTCGGCGCGCCCGCGGTCCCTATCCGCGCAGCGTGGTCGGGCAGGCTGGCTATCACCTCTCGGATCTCGCCTGCCCCGTCGGACCGCACACCTGGGATGCGGTGCTGTGGAACGCGCATTCGGCTGCGGCCGCCGCCCTGGCCGTGCGTCACGGCGCCGAGCGGGAGGCCTATGCGCTGTGCCGCCCGCCCGGGCACCATGCGGGCCCGGACTATGCCGGCGGCTTCTGCTACCTCAACAACGCCGCCGCGGCCGCCGAGATCCTGCGGGACCGCTGGGACCGCGTGAGCATCCTCGACATCGATGTGCACCACGGCAACGGCACGCAGGACATCTTCCTGGAGCGGAGCGACGTGCAGTTCGTCTCCCTTCACGGTGACCCCGCCGATTTCTACCCCTTCTTCTGGGGCTACGCGGAGGAGGCGGGGGCCGGCGCCGGCGCGGGCACGACCGTGAATTTCCCCTTGCCGCGCGGCACGGGCGATGACGAATATATTCGCGCGCTGGATGCAGCGCTGGACCGCATCCGTGCCTACGGTCCGGGCGCCCTGGTCGTCTCACTCGGGCTCGACGCCTTCGTGAACGATCCGCTCGCCTTCCTGGGGCTGACCACGGCCGGCTTCGCGCGGATCGCGGCCAGAATCGCGGCACTGGGGCTGCCCACGGTGCTGGTGCAGGAGGGCGGCTACATGTGCGACGACCTCGGCCGGAACCTGGCGGCCTTCCTGGGCTCCTTTCAGTCCGGCCGCACCGCCCAGGCCGTGAGCGCCTGAGACCCGGAGGAACCCATGCCCGACAACCAGATCCCCCTCCCCGACCCGAGCTACGCCGAGACCTTCCGGCCGGTCACCCAGGCCACCCACGCGCCGGGCGGGCTCTATAGCGATCCCGCCATCCTGCAGCGGGAGATTCAGAACATCTTCCTCAAGGACTGGCTGATGCTTGCCCGGTCCGAGGAGATCGAGAATCCCGGCGACTTCCGCAGCTTCCGCATTGGCAAGGAGCCGCTGCTGATCGTGCGCGACAAGGAGGGCAAGGCGCGCGCCTATGCCAACCTGTGCCTGCACCGCGGGGTGGAGATCGCGAAGGGCACGGGCAACCAGCGTGCCTTCGTCTGCCCCTATCACGGCTGGAGCTATGGCCTGGACGGGCGACTGATCGGCGCGAGCTGGATGCAGGACAGTGAGGGCTTCGACCGGCGCGACTGCCGACTGAAGGAGTATCAGCTCAACGAATGGCACGGCTGGATCTTCGTCTCCATGGCGGCGGAGCCGATGCCCTTCGCGGAGTACATCCAGGATTTCGAGGAAAAGTTCGGCTGGATCGGCATGGGCGGCCTCTATGTCGGCCTGCGCACGGAGACGAAGCTGAACTGCAACTGGAAGTTGATGGTCGAGAACTTCATTGACTTCTACCACCTGAAGATCCTGCACAAGGACACGATCGGCCGCTTCCTCTCCACCCCGGACGCGGAATACGACCTGCGCCCGCGCGGCCAGGTTTATATCGACGAGTACGATGCGGGCCCGCTCTCCAAGGATGGCAAGAGCTTCGCCAGGCGGATCCCCTCCATGGAGGACAAGGGCGAGCGCTACTCCCGCACCGGCGTGCTGCCGCCCAACGTGAACGCCTTCCTGCGGCCGGACTACATGACCTTCTACACCTCCTGGCCGGTGGACGTGAACACGATGGTCCTCGTCGGCTACGCGCTCTGGCCGCGCGAGGTGATGATGGGCCCGGACAAGGAGCGGATCGTCACGGAGTTCCAGGGCATGCTGAACAAGGTGCTGGAGGAGGATTTTGAGATGGTCGAGAGCCTCCAGAACGCCGCCGGCGCCGAGGCCTTCGTGCCAGGCCGCATGTCGCGCCTGGAACGCGGCTTGCAGCACTTCGTGAAGCACAGCATCCAGCGCGTCGCCTGACGCCGAAACGCGTGAAACGGAGGACCGGGAAATGACGGGATTCGAAGCGTTCGGCCGGCGCGGCCTGTTGGGAGTGGGTGCGGCAGGATTGCTCGCGGCAGGGCTGCCGGCCACCGCCCGCGCGCAGGCCACGCCGAAGAAGGGCGGCAAGCTGCGCATCGGCATCGTGGGCCAGACGGCGAATACGCTGGACCACACCTCGCCGGTCTTTGCCTCGCCGAACGAGCGTGTGGTGAACTACACCTTGTTCAACACGCTGGTTGAGATCGACCCCACCGGCAAGGCGATCCCCGAACTGGCCGAGAGCTGGGAGATCGGACCCGGCGCCAGACGCTGGGTATTCAACCTCCGCAAAGGCGTCACCTTCCACAACGGGAAGGAGATGACGGCTGATGACGTCATCTTCTCCCTGCGCCGCCACAATGCCGAAGGATCCAAGTCCGGCGCGCTGGCGCTGATGCGCGACCTGGAGGCGATCAACAAGACCGACAAGTACCAGATCGAGATCATCCACAAGACCGGTTCGCTCGACATCCACTACCTGATGTCGGACTACCACTTCGCCATCGTGCCAGATGGCGACAACTCCCATAAGGGCATGGGCACGGGCCCCTACGTGCTGCAGACCTGGGAACCCGGCGTGCGCTTCCGCGGCACGCGGAACGCGAATTACTGGAAGTCCGGCCGGGCCCATGTGGACGAGGTGGAGATCACCGTCGTCAACGACGACGCCGCCCGGGTATCCGCGCTGCGCGCTGGCGAGGTGGACATCATCAACCGCCTTGACCCGCGCACGGTGCGGCTGGTGGAGGCGTCAGCGGACCTGAAGGCGAATATCGCCAAGGGCTACGGCTTCTACACGGTGAACATGCGCACGGATGTCGCGCCCTTCAACAACCCTGACCTGCGCATGGCCTTCAAGCTGGCCACCAACCGCAAGGAGCTTCTGGACCGCATTCTGCGCGGCTACGGCTCTCTCGGCAACGACCACCCGATCGCCGAGGCCCTGCCCTTCCACGCCAACCTGCCGCAGCGCGAGGTGGACTTGGACAAGGCGAAGTTCCACTTCCAGAAGTCCGGCTTCAGCGGCACTATCCCGCTGCACACCTCTACGGCCGTCTTCTCCTCCGCTATCGACATGGCCGTGCTGATGCAGGCCCAGGCGCAAAAGATCGGACTGAACATCAGCGTGGAGCGTCAGCCGCCCGATGGCTACTGGGGCAACATCTGGCTGAAGGAGCCCTTCCACATGTCCTACTGGACGGGCCGCATCACCACCGACATCATGCTCAGCACGGGCTACGCCTCCAACTCCGTCTGGAACGAGGGGCACTGGAAGAACCCGCGTTTCGACGAGCTGTTGGTCCGCGCCCGCACGGAGTTCGACGAGGCGAAGCGCGCCGCGCTCTACGCCGAGTGCCAGTCCCTGCTGCGCGACGACGGCGGGGTGATGATCCCGCTCTTCAACAGCTTCATCGACGGCGCGAAGAAGAGCCTCGGCGGCGACCTGACCGCGCCGAACATGGAGATGGCGGGCGGCCGCATCGCGGAGCGCTGCTGGCTGGGCTGATGGTGTTGCTCAGGAAGGGGCGGAGGGTCTCCTCCTCCGCCATCCGCCGCGAAGGAGACAGGGTATGACGCTTTCGCGGCTGATCGCACGGCGCGCCATCGAGGGGATCGCGACCCTTGCGGTGATCGCCGTGCTGCTCTTCGGGGGCGTAGAACTCATTCCCGGCGATCCCGCCCGCACCATCCTCGGGCAGAGCGTGACGGAGGAGGCAGTGCGGAACCTCCGCGTCGCGCTGCGGTTGGACCAGCCGGTGCATGAGCGCTTCCTCAGCTGGGTGGAGGCCGCGGCGCAGGGCGACCTCGGCACCTCCATCCTCAACGGCCGCCCCGTGGCGCCGGACTTCGCCTGGCGGGCGAAGAACACGCTCTTCCTCGCCGGCTACGCTGCGGCGATGTCCATCCCGATTTCCATCATGCTCGGCCTACTGGCGGCGCTCTACCGGGACCGCCTGCTGGATCGGGCCATCTCCCTCGGCTCGCTCGCCACCATTTCCTTCCCGGAGTTCTTCGTGGGCTACGTGCTGCTCACGGTCTTCGCGCTGAACCTCGGCTGGTTTCCTGTCCTCTCCTCCGTCACGCCGGAGATGGGGCTGGCGGAACGGCTGAGCCGCTGCTTCCTGCCGGCGGTGACGCTGAGCTGCCTCATCGGCGCCTATGTGCTGCGGATCACGCGCGCCGCGATCATCTCCATCCTCTCCCGTCCCTATATCGAGATGGCGGAACTGAAGGGCGCCTCCCGCACTGCCATCGTGCTGCGCCACGCGCTGGTGAATGCGGTGGGGCCGATCGCGAACGTGGTGGCGCTGGCGCTCGCCTACATGGTCGTAGGCATCGTGGTGACGGAGGTGGTCTTTACCTATCCCGGCCTCGGCCAGTGGATGGTGGACTCGGTCGCCAAGCACGACATGAACGTCATCCTCGTCTGCGGCCTCGCCTTCGGCGCCACCTATGTCGGCCTGAACGTGCTGGCCGATATTGCGGCGGCCCTGGCCAGCCCGCGCCTGAGGCACCCGCGATGATCCTCGCCCTGCGGCTCTCCCTCCGGCAATGGCCGGTGGTGCTCTCCTTCGCCGTGCTGGCCTTCGTGGTGCTGCTCGTCCTCGCCGGTCCCGGGATCGTGCCGGCGGAGGTGCGGGAACTCGCGGGCGATCCCTGGGAGCCCTTCGGGGCCGAGCACCTGCTGGGCACCGACCAACTCGGGCGCGACCTTCTGGCACGGCTGCTCGAGGGCGGGCGCCTCACCCTCTTCCTCGCCTCCGCGGTGGCCGTGCTCTCCTTCGTGGTGGGACTGGCCCTCGGCCTCGCCGCCGCCTTCCTCGGCGGCCTGATGGATACGGTGCTGTCGCGGCTGATGGACATCATCATGGCGCTGCCGCCGCTGATCCTGGCCATCCTCGTGATCGCCCTGCTCGGCAACTCCATGCCGGTGCTGGTCGGCGTCCTGGTGGTGTTCGAGGCGCCGCGCGTCTTCCGCCTCGCCCGAGCGCTCGCCATGGAGATCATGACGGAGGACTTCGTGACCGCCGCCCGCCTCCGCGGCGAGGGCATCGGCTGGATCCTGGCGCGGGAGATCGCGCCCAATGCCGTCGTGCCGCTGGTGGCGGAGCTGGCGATGCGCTTCGTCTTCGCCCTGCTCTTCCTCTCCTCTCTCTCCTTCCTCGGTCTCGGCGTGCCGCCGCCGCAGGCCGATTGGGGCGGCATGGCCCGCGAGAACTCGCCGGCCCTCGGCTTCGGCCTGCCCGCGCCCATCGTGCCGGCCGCGGCCATCGCGGCAGTGGCGCTGGCGGTGAACCAGATCGCGGACTGGCTGGTGGCCGCCTCCGGCCGCCGCGCCGCGCGGAGGGGCTGACCGGATGACCGAGCCGCTTCTCCGCATC
The DNA here is from genome assembly GCF_000711725.1 of Roseomonas aerilata DSM 19363. Taxonomy (GTDB): domain Bacteria; phylum Pseudomonadota; class Alphaproteobacteria; order Acetobacterales; family Acetobacteraceae; genus Roseomonas; species Roseomonas aerilata. Next base: position 51,860 of record NZ_JONP01000002.1, read on the forward strand.
CGCGACCTCTGCATCCAGGCCGCCGGAAAGCGCGGCGTGACGGAGCTGCTGCGCGGCATCAGCCTGGACCTCCATGCCGGCGAGGTGCTGGGCCTGATCGGCGAGTCCGGCGCCGGCAAGTCCACCATCGGCCTCGCGGCCATGGGCCATATCCGCCCAGGCTGCCACGCCGTGCGCGGCCAGGTGCTGTTCCAGGGGCAGGACCTGCTGCGCGCCTCCGCCCGCACGTTGCGGGGGGTGCGGGGCGGCGGCATCGCCTATGTCGCGCAATCGGCAGCGGCGGCCTTCAATCCCTCCTTCACCCTCGGCGCGCAGATCGACGAAGTACTGCGCCGCTTCGACAGCCGCGGCCCGGCCCAGCGCCGCCAGCGCATCATCGAACTGATGGGGCGCCTGGGCCTGCCCGACCCGGCCGGCTTCTACGACCGCTACCCGCACCAGGTCTCCGGCGGGCAGCTCCAGCGGGCGATGACGGCGATGGCCCTCGCCCCCGGCCCGAAGATCATCGTCTTCGACGAGCCGACCACGGCGCTGGACGTCACCACCCAGCTCGGCGTGCTCGCCGCTATCCGGCAGGCCATCCGGCAGGAGCAGGCGGCGGCCCTCTACATCAGCCACGACCTGGCCATCGTCTCGCAGGTCGCGGGCCGCATCATGGTGCTGCGCGGCGGCGGGCTGGTGGAGGAAGGCCCGGCGCGCGAGGTGGTGGAGCGCCCGCGCGAGGCCTACACCCGCAGCCTTCTGCAAGTGGGCACTCAGCCGGCCTCCCCGCGCGATCCCTCGCCGGCGCCGCCCCTCCTCACCGTTCGCGGGATGAAGGCGGGCTTTGGCCCCCTTCGCGTGCTGCACGACATCGATCTGACCGTGCGCAAGGGCCGCACCCTCGCCGTGGTGGGGGAGTCCGGCAGCGGCAAGTCCACCCTCGCCCGGGTGATCGCCGGGCTCCACGCGGCCGAGGACGGGCAGGTGGTCTTCGCCGGCCAGCCCCTGCCCCGCGCGCTGAAGCAGCGCAGCCGGGACCTGCTGCGCCGCGTCCAGATGGTGTTCCAGTCGGCCGACACGGCGCTGAACCCCACCCAGGCGGTCGGCGACATCATCGGCCGCCCGATCCGGTTCTACTTCAACCCGTCACGCGCAGAGGTCAGGCAGCGCGTCGCCGCCCTGCTGGAGGCGGTGGAGCTTGCCCCCGAACTGGCGGATCGCCGCCCTATGGCCCTCTCCGGCGGGCAGCGGCAGCGCGTCGTCATCGCCCGCGCCCTGGCGGCCGAGCCGGACCTGATCCTCTGCGACGAGGTGACCTCCGCCCTTGATCCGCTGGTGGGCGAGGGAGTCCTGAAGCTGCTCGACCGGCTGCGGCGGGAGCGGGGCGTCTCCTACCTCTTCATCACGCACGATCTGGGCGTGGTGCGGAGCATCGCGGACGACATCGTTGTGATGGAGCGCGGCCGCATCATTGAATCCGGCACCAGGGACGAGGTGCTGGCACCCCCCTGGCACCCGACCACGGAAATCCTCCTCGCCTCCCAGCCCAGCACGGCGGCGGGATGGCTGGACCGCGCTCTGGAGCGACGAAACCGGCTTCTGGCCGGCGATCTCGATCCCGAGGCAGCCATCGCCCCCCCGCCCCTGGCGGCGAACCTCGTCACGCCCTGACGGTGGAGGCGGATTTCATCGTCGTCGGCGCCGGCTCCGCGGGCTGCGTGCTCGCCAACCGGCTCTCGGCCGATCCGCGCCACCGCGTGCTGCTGCTGGAGGCCGGGCCGCGCGGCCGCGACCCCTGGCTGCACATCCCCGTCGGCTATTTCCGCAACGCCTACCATCCCCGCTACAACTGGTCCTACGAGACAGAGCCGGTGCCGGGGCTGGGCGGGCGCCGCGTGGCCTGGCCGCGGGGCCGGGTGCTCGGCGGCTCCTCCGCCATCAACGGGCTGATCCATGTGCGCGGTGCCCGGCACGATTTCGACGGCTGGGCCGCGCTCGGCCATCGCGGCTGGTCCTACCGAGACGTCCTGCCCTTCTTCCGCCGCGCCGAGCACCAGGAACGGGGTGAGGACGAGTTCCACGGCGTCGGCGGCCCGCTCTCCGTCTCCGACATCCGCATGCCGCACACGCTCTACGATGCCTTCATCGGCAGCGCCCTCGCCCTGGGCTTCCCGCGCAACGACGATTTCAGCGGCGCGACCCAGGAAGGTGCCGGCGCCTACCAGCTTGCGGTGGGCGGCTACCGGCGCGCCAGCACGGCCAATGCCTATCTGCGCCCCGTGCTGCGGCGGGGGAATCTGCGCGTGGAGACCGGCCTGCTGGTGACTCGCGTGGTGCTCGAGGGAAATCGGGCCGTCGGCGTCGAGATCCTGCGTGGAACGGAGCGGCAGGTAGTCCGCGCCCAGCGAGAGGTGATCCTCGCCGGCGGCGCGATCAACTCGCCACAGCTTCTGCAGCGCTCAGGCATCGGTCCCGGCGCCGTTCTGCGGGATGCGGGTCTCGATGTGGTGCACGACCTGCCCGTGGGCGAGAACCTGCAGGACCACCTGACCGCCCGCGTGGCCTACCGCGCCCGGCAGGCCAACACGATGAACGAGATCTTCCACTCCTGGCCGCGCCGCGCCTGGGCGGGCCTGCAATATCTCGCGCGCCGCGGGCCGTTGATGATGGGCGGCGGGCCGGTAGGCCTCTTCGCCCGCACCCGGCCCGACCTGCCAGTGCCGGACGTGCAGTACCACTTCCTCGCCCTCAGCCTCGAGGCGCCGGGCCGCCCGCCCCATCCGTTCCCCGGCTGCACAATCGCCGCCGTGCCCTCCTATCCCGAGAGCCGCGGCTGGGTGCGGATCCGCTCGCCCGGTCCGCAAGCGGCGCCGGCCATCCAGCCCAACTATCTCTCCACGGAAGGCGACCGCGCGACCATGGTGGCCGGGCTGCGCTTGGCGCGACGCCTGTTCGGGACCGGTCCCCTGAGCGATGCCGTTGCGGAGGAGCTGTTGCCCGGCCTGGGCACGGAAACGGACGAAGCCTGGCTGGAGCATGCGCGGCTCCGCGGCGGCACGGGCGCGCATCCCTGCGGCACCTGCGCCATGGGCCCCGTGGTGGACGACGTGCTGCGGGTTCGGGGCATGGAGGGGCTGCGCGTGGTCGATGCCTCTGTGATGCCGCGCATCCCCTCAGGCAACATCAACGCCACGGTCATCATGATCGGAGAGAAGGGCAGCGACCTCATTCTGCAGGACGCGCGCTGAGGGAGGGCCGCTGGACACAAACGTCCCCTCGGGCCTGCGTAAATGCGTTGCCCCGGAAAGAGCCGCTCCTGTCCATCGTTCTTCGCGTTGAAGCACTCCGCATGGCCGAGGACCCTCGGCCAGGAAGCGCCTAGGACGGAAGATCCAGGATGCGGCGAAGCTCCGGCGCGGTCACCGCCTGCCCGTAGCCCCGCGCGCCCATTGCAAAGTCGGATGCCCGGGAAAGCGGGCCGACGACGACCGGATCGAAACCGGCATCCCGCACCAGCGCCGCGGCGGTCTCGAGCGCGGCCGCGTCGTCGCCCGCGATGGGAATGGCGATCGGTGCCCCTGCCCGGTGCGCCCCTTCCGCCAGCACGCGAGAGCCCAATGTGTTGAAGGCCCGCACCACCCGTGCCCCCGGCAGATGCTCCGCCGAGGCCAGCCCGATGCCGCGCTCGATGGCCGCCTGTCCGACCGCCCCGTCGCGCGTCACCACCGCGTTGCAGGCGTCCAGCACCACCTTGCCCCGCAAGGCGCCGCCCAGCTCCTGCCCGACCTGCGGAAGCGCGCCATAGGGCACGGCCACCAGCAGGGCCTCGCCGAACGCGGCCGCCTCGGCCGGCGTGCCCGCCTTGGCATTGGGGCCCGCGGCTTCCACCAGCTCCTTCAACCGCTCCGGATGACGAGAGGAGAAGAGGACCGGATGCCCGGCCTTCGCCCAGAGCGTGCCGACCGTCCCACCCAGCCGTCCCGATCCGATGATGCCGATGCGGGTGCCGGCCGCTGGCTGCGCAGTCGCCGCCCACCCATGCGGCAGGAGCAGCGCCGCGCCAGCCAGGATAAAAACCGAGCGGCGCGCGATCCGGACTTCACTGACGGGCATGAACATCTCCGCAGCCGAGTTGATCGGCGCAGAAGGCTACGCCGCCGAAGGTTCGCGGAGAAGGATCATCCGCCCGGGTCACAACCTCGTTCGGAACGGCTTCCAGGGGGAATGAAAGCATCATCCCCGCCGAAGCCGAACCGCCCCGCGATGAACACTCCATCACAGCGCACGCGCGGGGCCGGCTGCTGCCTATTTCAGGTGCTGAGCGAGATACTTGTTCATCTCGAACATCGTCACCTTGTCCTTGCCGAACACCTTCTGCAGGTTGTCGTCCGCCAGGATCTCGCGGCCATCCTTCGGGTTCTGGAGCTTGTTCTCCTTAATATAAGCCCAGACCTTGCTGACCGCCTCGCCGCGGGCAAGCTTCTCCTCGCCCACCACGGCCGCCAGTTCCGCGGACGGCTGGAGCGGCTGCTGAAGCGCGTTCGGCTTGTGGCCCTTGGCCGGCTTGGCGACCTTCTTGGCCTTCACCGGCTCGGCATCCCCGGATGCCTTCTCGGACGTCTTTGACGCTGCTTTCGTGGCCATCGTTGTACTCCTGGGCGCTATGGCCGATGCCATCCGTAAGTCGGACATCGGCATGGTGGAAAAAGCAACGGTGCTTCGCTTCAGCAGTTGCCCCGCCGCGGCGGCGACGTGCCGGGCGAGGACGTTGGCAAGACGCATCCTTGGACACCCGGGGGCAAACCTTTCACCGCAGGGTGCCTTCTGGTCTCTCCGCCCAGCATGCCTGGCTGCGAGGGCGAGGATAGAGGGGCAGGGCTGGAACATGGCGGGATCGGCACTGATCGCGGGCGTCAGCGGCATCGTGGGCAACAATCTGGCCCGGCGCCTGCTCGGCCAGGGCTGGGAGGTCAGCGGCCTCGCGCGGCGCCCGCCGGGCGACATCGAAGGGCTGCGCCCCGTCGCGGCCGACCTGCTGAACCCTGCCGGGCTCCAGGCCGCGCTGCGCGACCAGCGCCCGAGCCACGTTTTCATCACCACCTGGCTGCGCCAGCCGACGGAAGCGGAGAATATCCGGGTCAACGCCGCCATGGTGCGCAACCTGCTGGACGCGCTGCAACCCGGCGGCACCGTCCGGCACGTCGCGCTGGTCACCGGGCTGAAGCACTATCTCGGCCCCTTCGAGAACTACGGAAAGGGCAGCCTGCCCGCCACGCCCTTCCGCGAGGAGCAGCCGCGGCTGGATGTCGAAAACTTTTACTACGCCCAGGAGGACGAGGTCTTCGCCGCGGCCGCGCGGGACGGCTTCGGCTGGAGCGTGCACCGGCCCCACACCATCATCGGCTACGCCCTCGGCAATGCCATGAACATGGGGGTCACCCTCGCGACCTACGCCACGCTCTGCCGGGAGACCGGCCGCCCCTTTCTCTTTCCCGGTTCCGCCGCGCAGTGGAACGGGCTGACCGACATGACCGACGCCCGCCTGCTGGCCCGCCAGCTCGAATGGGCCGCGACCACCCCGGCCGCGCGGAACCAGGCGTTCAACGTGGTGAACGGCGACGTGTTCCGCTGGAGTTGGATGTGGGGGCGCATCGCCGGCTGGTTCGGCCTGCAGCCCGCGCCCTTCCCTGGCCAGGGCACGCCACTCGAGCAGCAGCTGGCCGATGCCGGCCCGCTCTGGCGCGAGATCGCGGAGCGCCACCACCTCGCCGAGCACGACCTGAACCGTCTGGCCTCCGCCTGGCACACCGATGCCGATCTGGGCCGCCCGATCGAGGTCGTCACCGACATGAGCAAGAGCCGCAAGCTCGGCTTCCTCGACTACCAGGCGACGGAGGACTCCTTCTTCGACCTGTTCAAGACGCTGCGGGAGGCCCGGATCATCCCCTGACGGTCCTGCGCCCGAGCGCCGGGTTCAGCCCCGGTTCAACGGCTCCAGCCCCGTCCGCTCCAGCGCCGGCGCGGCCTCGGGCGAGGCGAGGAAGCGGATGAGGGCGCGCGCCGCCTCGGGTTCCCGCGCCTTCGCGGGGATCGCCGCGCAGAAGATAGTCGGTAGCTGCACCGGCTCCGGGATCGTGCCGACATAGGCGGCGCCCTCGACGAAGAGGATCTCGCTCACCTGCTGGAAGCCGATCTCGGCCTCGCCGCGCGCCACGACGCTCGCCACGCGCTCGGAGAGGATGCGGCGCGACTTCGGCATGACCTGCTCATGGATGCCGAGGCGCCGGTACATCTCGTTCTCGATGTAGACCCCGCTCGCGCTCGCCGAATAGGCAATGGAGGAGGCGTTGAGCAGCGCCTGCCGGAAGGCGTCCACGGACGAGATATCCGGCTTCGGCGCCCCGGCGCGGACGCACATGCCGATCAGGCTCCGCGCGATATCCACCCGGCTGTCGGGCAGGATGAGGCCCCGCGCCGCCAGCGGCTCCAGCCCGCCGCTCGCGAGCAGCAGCACGTCGGCAGGCTCGCCGCGCCCGAGGCGCTGCGGAATGGCGTCCGGCGCCGCGCCCATGGAGGAGGCCTGAACGCTGACGAGGCTATGGCCGGTCTGCTGCTGAAATGCCGGAACGAGCGTGAGATAGGCGGCATTGAGCCCGCCGGAGCTGAAGACCACCAGTTCCGCTGCGGCGGCGCGCCGCGCGAGAAAGGGGAGGGCCGCGGCGCCGAGAAGCAGCGCGCGACGGCCCCTTCCGGCCGGGGCCATCGGGCCTGCACGATCCCGCTCCTGCGACGGATTTTGCGTCATGGACATTTTCCTCAGACAGCCAGTGGCGGCCGGTCGGGCACTTTATGGCCCAAGAATGCGATCACCTTCGGAGACATGCCAGCCCCAATCGACGCGCTGCAGATCGCCCGGATAGTGCAGAATGGGTTCTTACAGGTTGGCCCACTCTCGCCCCGAACGAGGTCCGTGCGCGCTCGTTAAGCGAACATGACAGACAGTTCATGGCTTCCGGACCCCTATATCCTTGCTCTCACCGGGTTCGGATTCCTCATCGCTCTCGTGGCGTGGCTTCCCCTTGTCCTGAAGCGCCTGCCGCTCTCCCTGCCGATCGTCTGCATCGCACTCGGCGCCGGCCTGTTCTCCCTCCCGCAGGTGACGATCCGCCCGGTGCCGCTCGACTATCCGGAGATTACCGAACGCCTCACTGAATTCGTTGTGATCATCGCGCTCATGGGCGCGGGCCTGAAGCTCGATCGCATCTTCGATTGGCGAAGCTGGACCGTCACCTGGCGATTGCTCGGCATCACCATGCCCCTCGGCATTCTCGCGATCGCCCTGCTCCTCGGCTGGGGGATGGGCCTGCCCTGGGCGGTGGCCATCCTGCTGGCAGCCAGCCTTGCGCCCACCGATCCCGTGCTCGCCGCCGACGTGCAGGTGGGCCCGCCCAGGAGCGGGGAGGAGGACGAGGTGCGCTTCGGCCTCACCTCGGAGGCCGGGCTGAACGACGGGCTCGCCTTCCCCTTCGTCCATCTCGCCATCGTCCTCGCCGCCGTCGCGGGCACGGGGGAAGCCTGGTTCGTTGAATGGTTCAGCTACCGGGTCCTATGGGAGGTCGGCGCCGGCGTGGTGGCCGGCTGGCTGATCGGGCGCGCGTTCGGCTGGCTGACCTTCCACGTCCCGGCCGAGACCAAGCTGGCCAAGACCGGCGACGGGCTGATCGCTCTGTCCGCCACGCTCGTCTCCTATGGGCTGACGGAGATCATCCACTGCTACGGCTTCCTGGCCGTGTTCGTGACGGCGGTCGCGTTCCGACACGCCCACCGCGAGCACGACTTCCAGCTGCAGATGCACGAGATCACCGAGCAGATCGAACGCATCGCCATGATGGTCCTGCTGCTGCTCTTCGGCGGCGCGCTGGTCAGCGGTCTCCTCTCTCCGGTCACCTGGGCCGATGCCGGGATCGCGGCCGTCATCCTGCTGGTTATACGCCCGGTGACGGGCCTGATCGGACTTTTCGGCTTCAAGGCAGACATGGGCGAGAAGCTGACGCTCGCCTTCTTCGGCATCCGCGGCGTCGGCTCCTTCTACTATCTCGCCTATGGCCTCAACCACATGGAGGTGCCCGGCGCCGAACGGCTATGGGGGCTTGTGGGCCTCATCGTCCTGATGTCGGTCCTCCTGCACGGGCTGACCGTCACGCCGATCATGCGCCTCCTCGATCGCCATCATGGCCGCGACCCGGATGCCGAGGAGGTGGCGGCTTCGGCCCGCCCAGACGGCATGGGGCAACCGGACGAACAGCCGGAGGGCGAGGCCGGCAGGCTGGCTGCCCGCGGGTGATCGCCCCCGACGCCAGGCCATGCTTCGGAAGCGGCGTTCAGCACCCCGAGCGGCTGGTTGGGAAGGCTGAAGCACTCGCCTCAGCCCCTAGCAACGACCAGCGGCGAAAAAAGGGCCGGACGCCTGAGCGCCCGGCCCCGTCATGCCGGCCGTAAGGGGCAGCGTGCCGCCCCTCGGCAGGGTTCAGGCCGGCAGGTCGGCCGTCGCACGGCGGCGGCGCACGAGCCCCATGCCGAGCAGCCCCACCCCGAACAGCGCAAGCGAGGCGGGCTCGGGCACGGCGACCGCGAGCTGGTCATGCGCGATCTGCTGCAGCGCGAGCGCCTGGCTCGCGGTGAAGCCGAGGTCGCGCGCGACATACTCGTTCGCCCCGAGGCTCAGCGGGTCCAGGCCGGTGATGCTGCCGAAGAACATCAGCGCCTCGAGGTAATAGCCGTAGGGGCTGGCGTGATAGCTGTCGGGCGCCCAGAGGTTCACCAGGCCGGCCATGATCCCGTCATAGGGATTGGGATCCGCGAAGCCCGTCCGGATCGCCCGGTCCCAGGCCGCGCCGACAGGGATCACGCCGTCGATCAGGGCCGAGTTCGCATCGGCCGCGCGGTAACCGGCCTCCACGTCCCGCTGCATCGCGCTGATGTCCTGGCCGTACCAGGCCCCTGTGGGCAGGTAGGTCTGGTCGGCGCGGGACCAGGTGGCGTCGAGCAGGATGTTGACGTTCGGGTTCTGCGCCGTGAACGTGTTCGCCAGCAGCGCGGAGTACTGGATCAGCGTGGCGGGATTGCCCGGGCGGGCGGAATCGAGCGTGCTGTAGCTCTGGAGGACGACATTGTCCCAGGGCTGGTTAATGAGGCCGAGGCGGTTGTTGTAGTGGTAGTCGAGCCCGGTACCGCCCTGGGTCTCGAGGCTGACGGTATAGTCGAGCCCTGCCTGAACCGTGAAAGCCTTGAACAGCGCGGGCACGCCGCCGATACCGGTGCCGACCAGGTCGGTCACGGTGCTGGGTCGGTAGTTCCGCACGGTCGGCGGCCCACCGGCGGGATCGCCATAGGTGAAGCTGTTACCCACGAAGAGGATGGTCTCCGCCGAGGCGGAAGCACAGGGAAGTGCCAGGGCGAAAGTCAGCGCAGCCACAGCCTTCATTGGCCCGAATCTCAAGCAAGCAACGGTCATCGTTTCCTCCAGGCTGCGAGCAGGCCAACCGTTCGAAACGGCCGCATTCTCCAGCAGCACTGGAAAGGCAATTCCCATGCCCTATGACAGTGACCTGCCTTTCCAACAACTTCTACGGCATTTCGAAATCGCAACGCGACATTTGTAAAAATCCTCAACAACTCAGGGTTGAGGCGCGAGTTCTTGATAAGAAGATGTTATTATTTCGCTCTGTTCCTTCTAGTATTCGCTTGCCCTACCCTGCAGACCCGTCGCGACGCCAAGAAGCAGATCGCAGTGATTGATGCGTATTGCGCACTATAGTGCGCAATGCGCATAAATGGGTGGAACATGCAGCCGTATCTCGACACCCCCACCGATGTCCTGGTCTGTGGCGGCGGCATGGCCGGCACCGTCGCGGCGGTCGCCGCCGCGCGGGCCGGAGCCCGGGTTCTGCTCGTGGAGCGCTGGGGCTTCCTCGGCGGCAGCGCGACGGCGGCAGCGGTGGGGCAGTTTGTCGGCTGGGAAACCGCCGCGGGCCGGCAGGTCATCCAGGGCCTCGCCGAGGAGGTCGTCGAGCGGCTGGAGCGGCACGGCGGCTCGGGCGGCCACACCCGCTTTACCATGTCCACCGGCCATCGGATGGACCAGGTCTCCTACGATCCGGAACGGCTGAAACTCGTCCTCGACGAGATGACGACTGAGGCCGGCGTGCGCCCTCTCTTCCATGCCACGATCCTCGACGTGGCCAGGCAGGGATCCGCCATCGCGACCGTGACGGTGCTGACGAAGGCGGGCCCGCTCGCGATCCGGCCAGGATTCGCCATCGATGCCTCGGGCGATCTCGACGTGATGGCCCGGGCCGGCGCGACCTTCCTGCCGCTGGAGCCTGACGAGGCGCCGCAGCCCGCTACGATGATGTTCCGCTTTGGGCCAATTGACTTCGACCGCTTCGGCGCCCTTGGAGCCGCCGAGCTGAAGGACCTCTGCACTCGGGGGGTCGAGAGCGGCGCGCTGGCCAGGGCCGCCCTGCACCAGAGCCGCATCCCCGGCACCAATGACGGCTGGTTCAACATCAGCCGGGTCAACCTCGACGCGACGGACCCCTTCCAGCTCTCGGCCGGCGAGATGGAAGGGCGCCGGCAGGCCTTCGCGGCCGCCGATTTCCTTTCGGCCCATGTGCCGGGCTGCGAGGGCGGGCGCCTCATCGCCCTGGCGCCGCAGCTCGGGATCCGGGAATCGCGGCGCGTGCGCGGCGACTTCGTGCTGACCCCGGAGGACCTTCGCGCGGAGCGGCGCTTCCCGGACGCGATCGCGGTCGGGGCCTATCCGATGGACATCCATCCGGCGAAGGGCACCGGGCTGCACTTCGAGACCCTCGGCGGCGACAAGAGCTACGAGATTCCGTACCGCTGCCTCGTGCCGACCGGGCTCGACAACGCCCTCGTCGCCGGGCGCGGCATCTCCGCCAGCCACGGCGCCCATGCCTCGACGCGCGTGATGCCCACCACCATGGCGATCGGCCAGGCTGCCGGCACCGCCGCCGCCCTCGCCTGCGCCGGCAATGGCGGTGCGCGCCAGGTGGACCCGGCCGCCCTGCGCGAACGCCTGCGGCGCGACGGCGCCTACCTGCCGGCCTGAGACCGGCTTCACAGAAACGGAGGAAACGATGAACAAGCCCAGCCAATTCGCCCTCGAGCGCCGGTCGCTGCTCTCCACGGGCCTCGCGCTGCTCGCGGCTTCTCCCGCCGCCCGCGCGCAGTCGGGCGGGACCTGGCCGAGCCGCCCTGTCAGAATCATCGTGCCCTTCGCGGCGGGCGGGCCGGCGGACGGCCTTGCCCGCATGCTCGGCGAGCAGGTGCTCGGGCCGAAGCTGGGCCAGCCGGTCGTGGTCGAGAACCGGGCCGGCGCCGGCGGCGTCATCGGCGTGGCCGCGGCGGCCGGGGCGAACGACGTCCACACCCTCCTGTTCGGTAGCATCAGCATGACCATCGTGCCGCACCTGCAGGCCCAGCCCGTGGGTTACGACGTCGTGCGGGACTTCACGCCGCTCGCGCAGATCGCCTCGACGCCCTTCCTCCTCGTCGTGCCCTCCGGCTCTCGCTTCACGGACGTGGCCGCGCTCGTCGCGGCGGCGAAGGCGCGGCCGAAGGGCCTGTCGGCAGCGAACAGCGGCTACGGCACGCTGTCCCACATGACGGCGGAGCTGTTCAACCAGGGTGCCGGCGCGGAGCTGGAACCGGTGGTCTATCGCGGCGAAGGCGTGCTGATGCCGGACCTGCTCGGCGGGCAGGTGGATCTCGGCTTCCTCACCCTCTCCTCCGTGCTGCCCCATCTGCGGGCCGGCACGCTGCGGGCGCTCGCCGTGGCCGGGGCAGCGCGGCTGCCGGAGCTGCCGGAAGTTCCGATCCTGGCGGAAGCGGGCTTCCCCGGCATCGAGGTGGACGGCTGGCAGGCGATGTTCGCGCCCCGCAGCGTACCGCCGGCCGCCGCCGCGCGGCTCTCGGCCATTCTGGCGGAAGCGATGGCCGATCCCGCCATCCGCGCCCGCATCACGAGCTTCGGCGCCGTGCCGGCCAGCCGACCCAACGCGGATTTCGCGGCGATGGTGCCCGAGGAATTCCGCCGCTGGGGGGTGCTGGTGAAGGAACGGAACATCCGTGTCGACTGACGCCGCGGGCGAGGAGATCCGGAGCCGGGGCTTCGTGACGTCCTTCGCGCGCGGGCTGGACGTCATCGGCGCCTTCGGTCCGGGCGCGGGTCGGCTGACGCTGTCCGAGGTCGCGTCGCGCGCCGGGCTCGACCGCGCCGTCGCGAGGCGGCTGCTGATGACCCTGGTGGAACTCGGCTTCGCCGAGAGCGAGAGCCGCCGCTTCGCCCTCACGCCGCAGGTGCTTCGCCTGGCGCAGGCCTATCTGGGCGGCGCCGGGCTGGACCGCCGGATGCAGCCCGCGCTGGAGGCGCTGGCGAACCGCCTCGGCGAGAGCGTCTCGCTCAGCGTGCTGGACTGGCCGGATATCGTGAATGTCGCCCGGGCCGAGGCGGCCGACCGGCCTTTCCGCCACGCCCTGACGGTCTCGGCCCGGATGCCCGCGCATGCCACCGCGTCCGGGCGCGTGCTGATGGCCGCCCTGCCCGCCGATGTCGCGCGGGCCCATCTCGCGGCGCCGTTGCCTCGCTACACCCCGCGCACCGTCACGGAGTCCGACGCCCTGATGCGCGCCGTGGCGGCGTGCAGGGACGCCGGCTTCGCCGTGCTCGACGGCGAGCTGGAGGAGGGCTTCGCCTCGGCGGCCGTGCCGGTGGCGGATGCCACGGGGCGCGTCGTCGCGGCGCTCGCGACCAGCAGCCACGCCGGTCGCCGTGATGCCGCCGCCCTTCGCGCAGAAGTGGTGCCGGCGATGCTGGCGACGGCGCGGGAAATGTCGGCGCTTCTCGTCTGACCGATCTGGCCGCGGTCCGGGATGCGTCGTGCAGCGTCCCGCAGAGAATGTGGTCGAGCGCCCGTGCCTCTGCTTCAGCCCGCGCGAACGGGCACGCTCATCTCCGCCCGGGAGCAGGGCGGCACCGCCGCTAGCCCGCCGCGCCCAGGATGGCCTTCACCTCAAGGTATTCCTCGAACCCGAAAACCCCGAACTCGCGCCCGTTGCCGGATTGCTTATAGCCGCCGAAGGGGAGGCTGCGGTCGAACGCGGCGCCGTTGATGTAGACGCGCCCTGACCGGATCCGGTTGGAGATGGCGCGCGCGTGTGCGGGGTCGCGGGACTGCACGAAGCCTGCGAGACCGAAGGGCGTGTCGTTGGCGATCTCCACCGCCTCGTCCTCGCTGTCGTAGTTCATGATGGACAGCACGGGGCCGAAGATCTCCTCCCGAGCGATCCGCATCCCCGGCGTCACGTCGCCGAAAACGGTCGGGCGAACGTAGTATCCGTGGTTGAGCTCCGCCGGCCGGCCCGGTCCGCCGGCCACCAGGGTCGCCCCCTCGTCGATCGCGGAGCGGATGAAGTCCTGCACCTTCTCGAACTGCGCCCCGCTCACCAGCGGCCCCATGGTGCAGGCGGGATCAAGAGGGTCGCCGAGGCGGACGGCGCCAACAGCCTCGCGCGCCGCCTCGAACGCCGCTTCGCGCTGCGCCCGCGGGATGAGCATGCGCGTGGGAGACTGGCAGTTCTGGCCGGCATTCGTGTAGCTGGCATGAACGCCCTCGATCACGGCGCCCCTCAGGTCGGCATCGGGGAGGATGATGTTGGCTGACTTGCCGCCCAGTTCCTGCGCCACGCGCTTGACCGTATCCGCCGCCAGCTTCGCCACCCGCACGCCCGCCGCCGTCGAGCCGGTGAAGGACACCATGTCGATCCCGGGATGGGCGGCGATCGCCTCGCCCACCGTTGGCCCGTCGCCGTTCACGAGGTTGAAGACGCCGGCGGGGACACCGGCCTCGTGGACAATCTCCGCGAAGAGCATGGCGCTGAGCGGCGCGACCTCGCTCGGCTTCAGGACGACGGTGCAGCCAGTCGCGAGCGCGGGGGCAACCTTGGAGCCCACCTGGTTCAGCGGCCAGTTCCAGGGCGTGATCAGCCCGCAGACGCCAATCGGCTCACGGCGGATGATCCCGTTCCCCATCCGCTCCTCGAACCTGTAGCGTTCGAGCACCCGCACCGCTTCCTCGAAATGGAAGAGCGCGACGGTCGCCTGCCGCTCGGTCGCGAAGGTGATGGGGGCGCCCATCTCAAGAGTCATCGTGCGCGCGAGCTCCGGCAGGCGCGCCCGGAACCCCTCGACGATCCGCCGGAGAAGGCGGAGGCGCTCCTCCACGCTCGTCGCGGCATAGGCGGGAAAGGCCCGGCGCGCGGCCGCGACGGCCCGGTCCACGTCTGGCGCGGAGCCGAGGCTGATACGGGCGAAGACCTCCTCGGTCGCGGGGTTGACCACTCCCAGGGTCGCGGGCGTGGTCGGCTCCACCCAGGCGCCGTCGATATAGAATTTCAGCCGTTCCATGGCGCTCTGCCCCCAGAGGTGCCTGCCCTCATCCGGGGCAGCGGGTGCACGCGGACGCCCGTGCGACCGATGTCGCCCCTGGCGGATCCCTCGACGTTCCCGGCGCCGAGGCTAGCCGAAGCGGCCGGCGCGTCGAGCCGCGAGTGACCGCATTCCGGATCCCGGAATTCCCGCACAATGGCGCAGCGCGCGCGATCAATCCGGTTAGGATGCCCGCAACAAGCGGCGGAGCCCCAGCGCCGCGAGGGAGGACACCATGAAGGCATGCGTCACTCGCCGGGCCGCACTCGCCCTCGGCACGGCCGGGTTATGGGCGGCGCCCAAGCCCGGCTGGGCCCAGGCCTGGCCGTCGCGCCCGGTCACCATGGTCCTGCCCTTCTCCGCCGGCGGGGGAACCGACCTTTTGGCGCGCGCGCTCGCCCAGTACCTGAGCGAGGCGCTGGGCCAGCAATTCGTCGTCGACAACCGTGCCGGCGCGGGCGGAAACATTGGCGCGGCCGCCGTTGCCAGGGCCGCGCCCGACGGCAACACGATCCTGTTCGGCACGCCGGGGCCGCTGGCGAACAACAAGCTGATCTACAAGAGCCTGTCCTTCGACCCCGAGCAGGCCTTCGCGCCGGTCGTCCTGATTGCCAAGTCACCCCTGATCGTCGCGGCGAAGGCGTCGCTGCCGGTCAAGGACATCAGGGAACTGGTGGCGCATGCGAGGGCGAATCCCGGCAAGCTCACGGTGGGCGTGCCGGGCAACGGAACCCTCGGCCACATCACCGCCCTGCTGCTGGAGAAGGAGCTCGGGATCAGCCTGACGAGCGTGCCGTATCGCGGCACCGCGCAGGTGGTGAACGACCTTGTGGGCGGGCAGATCGACCTCGCGATGGACTTCCTGCCTTCCTACGTGCCGGTGGTGCAGGACGGAAAGGCCCGCGCTCTTGCCGTCACCACCGCCCAGCGGTCAGGCGACCTGCCGGAGGTCGAGACCGTCCAAGAAGCCGGGTTCCGCGGGTTCGAAGCCTCCGCCTGGTACGCCCTCGCGGCACCCGCGGGAACGCCGGGCGAGATCATCGGCAAGCTCAACGCGGCCACCAATGCCTTCCTGCGGAGCCCGAAGGGGCAGGAAGCACTGGTCAAGCTGAGCATGCAGGGCGTCGGCGGCTCCCCGGCCGACCTAAGGGCCTTCATCGTCTCCGAGTTGCAGAAGTGGGGCCCGGTCCTGAAGGAGGCCGACATTTCCATGTAGCCGGCGCAGCACCGGCGGCGAAGCGGGGGCGGCATGGTTGAAGGCGGGGTGCCGTTGCCGCAGCGTTCCGTTGTGAACGGCCGGGCGAACCGGCAAGGTGGCCCCGGCAGCCCTGCCGCCCGCCGCGACCGTGCCGGAGCCCCCTGTCCTGAGCGATCCGCCCGTCCAGTCCGTCCTCCGCGCCCTCTCGGTCCTGAAGGAACTGAACCGGCAGCGCAGCACCACGGTGGAGGAGCTGCATCGCCGGACCGGGCTGCCGAAGCCGACCATCATGCGCCTGCTCGGCACGCTGATCGTCGCGGGGCTGGTGATGAAGGGCAGCCGCGGGCTCGGCTACCACGTCACCTCCGACGTGCTCTCCCTCAGCGCCGGCTACCATGGCGGCCCGCTGGTGGCGGAGGCCGGGCGGCCCTGGGCCGCGGACCTGACGCGCCGCCTGCGCTGGCCCGCCGCCATCGCCGTGCTGGACGGCGCGCGGATGGCGATCAGCGTCAGCACCATCGCGGACAGCGCGGTCTCGCCCTTCCACAGCACGGTTGGGTCGCATCTCAGCCTCGTCACGCGCGCGCTCGGCCGGGCCTATATCGGGTGGTGCCCGGACACGGAGCGGCGGATCCTCGTCCGCATGCTCGCGGCCTCCGCTGATCCCGAGGACAACCCGCCGACCCTGGAGCGCACGATTCGCGGCATCGTCGGCAGCGTGCGGCAGCAGGGCTACGCCCTGCGCGACCCGCGGGTGGAGCCGCGCTCCTCCGACACGGTGGCCGTACCGATCCTCCTCGGCGGGGCGGTCGCGGGCACGATCGGCCTCAGCTACTTCCGCTCCGCGGTGAACCATCGCGCCCTGACCGAGGAGCTGGTGCCGGCCCTGAAGGAGGCGAGCCGGGAGATCACCGTCTCGATGGAGCGCCTGCAGCGCGGCGCAGGGACGGCGGCACCCTGACCACTCCGGCCCTGTCGCGCCGCGATGCCCTGCCGACGCAGGGCTCTCGCGAAGGGGCCTCAACCGCCCCCGCCGGCCTCGTGAGCCCCGGCGAGGGGCGCGGCGGCCGGCACCCGCAGCACCGCCCGCTCCTTCGGCAGGATGAGATGGATGGCCAGGGTGGCGACCACATAGGCCCCGGCGCCGACGAAGAGGACGAGCGTGTAATTGCCGCCCGTGGCGTCCAGCAGCCGCCCCACCACGACCGCGGAGAAGCCGCCGAGGATGGAGCTGACGCAGCCGCCGAACCCCACGGCGCTCGCCACCGCCTCCTTCGGCATCGTGTCGGAGACGAGGGTGAAAAGGTTGGCCGAGAAGCCCTGATGCGCGGCCATGGCGAGGCCGATCAGCAGCACCGAGACCCAGATCCCGTCGGCCATGGGCGCGAGGAAGACCGGCACCGTGCAGGCCGCGCAGGCCAGCAGCGCCAGCTTGCGCGCGGTGAAGACGCCGAACCCGGCCCGCATAAAGCGCCCGGACAGCCAGCCGCCGCCGATCGAGCCGACATCCGTCATGAGGTAGATGATGACGAGCGGCAGGCCGAGCGCCATCAGGTTCACGTGGAACTTCGAGAAGAGGAAGCTCGGCACCCAGTTGTTGTAGAACCACCAGACGGGGTTAGTGAGAATGCCGCCCACCAGGTACACCCAGGTGCCGGAGTAGCGGAACATCTCCACCCAGGGCACGCGGCGCGAGGGCACCTCGGGATCGCTATGGATATAGGCGAGTTCCTCCAACGTTACCTTCGGGTGCTCCTCCGGCGCGCGGTATAGGGCCAGCCAGAAGACGACCCAGACGAGGCCGACCAGGCCGGTCACGTAGAAGGCCGCCTGCCAGCCGAAATGGGAGGTGACGAAGGCGGCGATCAGCGGCGCGAGCAGGCCGCCGATATTGCTGCCGGAGTTGAACACCCCCGTGGCCAGCGCGCGGTCCCGCACCGGGAACCAGGTGGCGACCGACTTGATGCAGGTCGGGAAGTTACCGCCCTCGCCGAGGCCCAGGGCAATGCGCGCGGCGGTGAAGCCCGCGACGGAGGTGACGAGGCCGTGCGCGGTGGAGGCAACCGACCAGATCATGGCCGCGACCGCGAGGCCGACGCGTACGCCCACCTTGTCCGTGAAGGCGCCCATGCCCGCATAGCCCGCGGCATAGGCCATGCTGAAGGCAAAGACGATGTTGCCGTAGTCGCTCTCGCTGAAGTGGAGCTCGCCCTGGATCGTCGGCTTGAGCACGCCGAGCAGATTGCGGTCCATGTAGTTGACGGTGGTGACGACGAAGAGCAGCGCGATGATGACCCAGCGGTATCGCCCCGCCGCGGCCGGGCGTGGCCCGGGGACGGTGAGTGCCATGTTGTCTCCTCCCCTCGGGGCAGTCGGCCCGGGATTGATCCCTGTCCGAGCAGCTTGCTCGCAGCCTTCGAGGAGCGGAACGGAGCCATCTTTCGGCCGTGCAATCCGCGGGGTTACGACGTGTTACAGCGGGCACGGAACAGCTGGTTCCCGCTGGCTGGCCCAGGTGAAGGTTCGGCCATCATGCGGGCGAAGCGGGCGCGTAGATCACGGCGATGTGCGCCTGCCGCACGTCCTGCCGCACGTCCTGCCGCACGTCCTGCCGCGCGCTCGCACGAGCGATTCCGCCCTCCTGGTCAGTCGCAGCGGACGGACATGCCACCGTCCACCACGATCTCCGTTCCAGTGATGAAACGCGCCTCATCGGAGGCAAGGAACAGCGCGGCGTTCGCCGTGTCGCGCCCATCGCCCGCGAAGCCCAGCGGGATGCGCTTCACGCGGGTGGCGAGAAGCGCCGCCACGTCGCCGCCCGCGCGCTGCCCGGCCAACCGCGTCTCCACCATCGGCGTGTGCATCTGGCCGGGCACCACCGTGTTCACGCGGATGTTGCGAGCGGCGTACTCCACCGCCACGACGCGGGAGAACTGAATGATCCCGGCCTTGGACGCCGCGTAGGCCACCTGCGCCGCGCCCGTCCAGCGGATGCCGGAGGTGGAGGCGGTGTTGACGATCGCGCCGCCGCCCTGCCGCTCCATCACGGGCAGGACGTGCTTACAGGCGAGGAACACGCTCTTGAGATTGTAATCGATCTGCGTGTCCCAGACCTCCTCGCTCATCTCCACCGGGCCGCCCTTCGCCGAACCGCCGACATTGTTCACGAGGATGTCGATGCGGCCATATTCCGCCACCGCCGCCTCAACCATGGCGGCGATGGACGCGCTGCTCATCACGTCGCAGGCACCCATGGCGAAGCGGCCGCCTTCCTCGCGGATGCGGGCGGCGGTCTCCTCCATGGCCGCCATGTTCTTGTCCACGCCGTAGACCAGCGCGCCTTCCCGCGCGAAGAGCACGGCGGCAGCGCGGCCGTTGCCCCATCCCGTTCCCACCGAGCCCGCGCCCGTGATGACGGCGACCTTGCCCTCGAGACGTCCTGCCATGCTTCGATCCGATCACCTGTTCTGCCGCGTCGCGGCCGCGCCCGCCTCGGCGGGCCGCACAAGAAGGACGGGACGTCTCAGTCCATCGTGATGTTGGCGCGGCGCCCGACCTCGCCCCAGCGCGCGCTCTCCTTCGCGATGAAGTCGCGGAACTCCTCCTGGCTGCCACCCACGGGCCGGGCGCCCTGCTCGCCATAGGACTTCACCAGGTCGGGGTCCCGCAGCGCCTTTGCGGCGGCGTCGTGCAACAGCGCCTGGAGAGGGGCGGGAACCTTGGAGGAGGTGACGAGCCCGTACCAGTTGTCCGCGATCACGGGCACGCCGGCTTCCGCCATGGTGGGCGTCTGCGGCAGCAGGGGCGTCCGCTCGCCGCTCGCGATGGCCAGCGGCTTGAGGCCGCCGCCCTGCACCTGGGACAGCATGGCCGGGATGTCCGCGAACATCATCTGCACCTGCCCGGCGATGAGGTCCGTCACGGCCGGCGCGGCGCCGCGATAGGGCACGTGGGTGATGTCGATCCCCGCCGCGGCGCGGAAGGCCTCCCCGGCCAGGTGCGGCATGGAGCCGATGCCGGAGGAGCCGTAGTTCAGCTTGCCCGGGTTCCGCTTCGCGTAGTCCACCAGCTCCGCCACCGAGTTCACGGGAAGGGCGGTGGGCACGGCCAGCATCTCGGGCATCAGCGCGACGAGGGTGATGGGCGCGAGGTCCTTCGCCACGTCGAAGGGCATGGACGCGCCGAGGACGGGCGAGATGGCGATGGCGCCGGCGCTCGTGAGGCAGAGGCTGCGGCCATCGGGCGCCGCCTTGGCCACGTTGTCCGTGCCGATGACACCGCCGGCGCCGGAGCGGTTCTCGACGACGACGTTGCGGTCGAGCACGGCGCCCAGCTTCTGGCCGAGCACGCGGGCGACGAGGTCGTTTGGCCCGCCGGGCGGGAACGGCACCACCAGGCGGATTGGGCCTTCCGGAATGCGCGCGGACTGCGCGATCGCCGGGCAGGCGAGCGGCAGGGCGGCAGCGGGGATCAGCTGGGCGAGATGTCGGCGGGTGATCATGTCTCTTTTCCTTGAGGCCTTGTGCAAGGGAGGCCGGCTAGCCGCCAGGCGTCCCCTGCGTGTTGACGTAGAGCGCATAGAGAGAATGGCATGAGGCCATGAAGAGTCTGTTCCTGTGCCGCCCGCCGAAGGCGAGGTTGGCGCAGCGTTCCGGCAGGTGGATATGGCCGATCGGCTCGCCGGCCGGGTTGAACACGCGCACCCCGTCCTGCTCGGGGTCCATGCCCCAGCCGCACCACAGATTGCCGTCCACGTCCACGCGGAAGCCGTCCGGCGTGCCGGTCCCTGCCTCCACCAGCACGCGGCTGTTGCGCAGGGCATCGCCCGCCACGTCGAAGACGCGAATGTTGCGCGGGCGGGCGCGGGATTCGATGACATAGAGCCGGCTCTCGTCCGGCGAGAAGGCGAGCCCGTTAGGACCGTTCACGTCGTCCGCTACCACCGTCGCGCAGCCCGTGGCGCCGTCGATCCGGTAGATCCGGGCGGGCAGCTCCTGCTCCGCCTTCACGCCCTGGTAGTAGCCAAGGATGCCGAAGGGCGGGTCGGTGAACCAGATGGAGCCGTCCGACCTGACCACCACGTCGTTGGGCGAGTTCAGCCGCTTTCCCTCGAAGAAGTCGAGCAGCACGGTGATCGCGCCGTCATGCTCCGTGCGCGTCACGCGGCGGCCGCCGGCCTCCCCACCGTGCTCGCAGGTGACCAGCCGCCCCTCGCGGTCCCGCGTGTTGCCGTTCGCGTGGTTGGAGGGCGCGCGGAAGGTCGAGACCGCACCCGTGGCCTCGCTCCAGAGAAGGATGCGGTCGTTCGGCACGTCGCTGAACAGCAGGCTGCGCCAGGCGCCGAACCAGACCGGCCCCTCGGCCCAGCGGCAGCCGGTGTAGAGGCGCTCCACTCCCGCCAGGGCGAGGTGGTAGCGCTCGAAGCTGGCATCGAGCGCTCGGATCGCGGGATCGGGGTAGCGAAGGCTTGGCTCCCACATGGTAGTCAAACCGCCGGGTCGCCGGGTTCGGCGCCCAGCTCGGGCGCGAAGTTCTCGGGTAGGCCGAGCTCGAAGGCGTTCAGCGTCAGCGCGACCATGGAGTAGTAGCCCATGATCCCGACCAGCTCGACCAACCCGCGCTCCCCCAGCACCGCGACACCGCGCTGATAGAGCGCGTCCGGCAGGCGCCGCGTGGCGAGCAGGGTTTGGGCCACCTCATAGACGGTGCCTTCGCGCTCGTCGCGCAGCGCCGGCTCCCGCCGCGCCGCGACGGCGGCGACCACCTCCGGGTCCATCCCGGCCTTCAGTCCCTCGCGCTTGTGCGCGGTCCATTCGTGATGGGAGCTCCAGTGGCGCGCGGTGACGAGGATCGCGAGCTCGGAGAGGCGTGGCTCCAACGTGGTCTGGTAGCGCAGCAGCTCGCCCAGGCGCTGACCGCGGCGCGCCAGCTCCGGGTTCTTCAGCCAGGCGATCATCGGCGCCGGCACGCGGCCGCGGATGCCGGAGACGGCTTCCTGGCAGACCTCCCTCTCCTCGGGCGTGCGCTCCGCCTCGGGCGTCAACTCGATCCGGGCCATCATCTTCTCCCTGCCGCGCCTAACGCGCGGCCTGTTCCAGCGGCGCGGGGTCGCCGCCCAGGTCGCGCGTCATCGCCACTGCCTCCCGCAGCACGAGCGGTGCGCAGAGCGCCTCCGTCTCCTCCGTGAAGCGGTAGAGCGGTACAGAGATGCCGATGGAGCCGACGATGTTCCCGCCCGCGTCGAGGACAGGGCAGGCGATGGCGGCGATCACCGGCAGGCGCTCGCCCCGGCTGACCACGGGCAGCCTCTCGCCGTTCTCGAGCGCGATGAGGGAACGGCCATGGGCGCCGCGGCCGAGCGGCTGGGCCTCGCCGAGTTGGGCGACATCGCGCACCAGCTGCGGAGAATCCAAGCGGAAGACGCAGCGGCGCTGCTCGCCCTCCCGCACGAAGAAGGCGGCGCTTTCCCGGCTTTCGGCGCGCAGGCGCTCCAGCGCGGGCATGACGTGGTGCTCCAGGCGCAGCGATCGGCGGAACAGGTCGCCCAGCAGCAGCAGGGTGGGGCCGAGGAGATAGCCGCCGGAGGGCAGGCGCTTGACGAAGCCGTGCCCCTCCAGCGTGCCGAGCAACCGCAGCGCGGTCGTCAGGTTCAACCCGGCCCGGCGGGAGAGTTCCGTCAGGCCCAGAGGGCCGTCCTCCTCCCGGAAGGCGCGCAGCAGGACGAGGGCGCGGTCCACCGCGCGCACGCCGTCACCGGGCAGCGCGCTGACCGGGGAGGCCGGGGCAACGGCGCGCAGGGCGCTGCCGGCCGCTGCGGAACCGGCCGGCGCATCCTCGGCGGTCGTGCGGGCGCGTCGGGGCTGCTTTGCCATGCCGGGAGCCTAACCGATCCTTTCATCACACGGAAGCTGCTTGCACAGTACGGAAGCAGCGGCCTAGCTTTCGCGCCAAGACAAAGGCGGGAGGATGCGGGATGGGAACCGAGCGAAGCGGCGGCGGGTGGGCTGGGGATGGCCTCCGAGCCGGGCGGCGAAACCTGCTGCGCCTCAGCGCGGCGGGGGCCGGAATGTGGGCCCTGCCCAACGCCCCGCCCGCCCTGGGCGCGGAGACCTATCCTTCCCGCCCGATCCGCGTGATCGTCCCCTTCACCGCCGGCGGGGGCACGGACGTGGTGGGGCGCGAGCTTGCCCAGATGCTCGCGGTGGAACTCGGCCAGGCCGTGGTGATCGACAACCGGCCGGGCGGGGGCACGGTCCTCGGCTCCGACCTCGCCTCCAAGGCCGCGCCGGATGGCTACACGCTGCTGCTCACCACCTCGGCGCTCGCCATCAACGCCTCCCTCGTGAAAGGCCTTCCCTACGATACGGAGAAGGGCTTCTCGGAAGTCGGGCTGGTCTGCCACGGGCCGAACGTGATCGTGGTGCGGCCGGACAGTCCCCTTCGCAGCGTGGCTGACGTTATCCGTGTGGCGAAGGCGGACCCGGGCAAGCTGACCTACGGCTCCTCCGGCAACGGCTCGGCGGTGCATCTGGCGGCGGAGCTGTTCAAGCTGACAGCCGGCGTGGACCTCACCCACGTTCCCTACCGCGGGGCAGGGCCGGCCTATACCGATCTTCTCGGCGGGCGGCTGGACATGGTCTTCGGCACGGCGGGCGGTGTGTCGGCCTTCGTGAAGGGCGACCGGATGCGTGCCCTCGCCGTGACCTCGCCCCAGCGGACGCCGGCCTATGAAGGCGTGCCCACCGTGGCGGAGACCCTGCCGGGCTACGAGGCGGAGGTCTGGTACGCCGTCTTCGCGCCCGGCGGCACGCCGGCCCCGATTCTCACCCGGCTGAACGAGGCGATGCGGAAGGTGACCGCGGCGCCCGCCTACCACTCCCGCCTGGCGGGAGAGGGGCTGACCGTCGCGGTGAACAGCCCGGAGGAGATGACGCGCTTCATGCGCGCCGAGGAAGCGCGCTGGCGGCGGGTGGTCACTGACGGCCGCATCACCTCCGATTGATGAACAGCAGAGAGCAGGAAGCACGCATGTCCCGGGGCAGGTTGGACGGCAAGGTCGCCATCATCGTCGGCGCGGGGCAGCAGCCCGGCGAGACCGTGGGCAATGGGCGCGCGGTGGCCGAGCGCTTCGCGGAGGAGGGCGCGACCCTGCTGCTGGTGGACATCAACGAGGATTGGGCGGAGGCCACGCGCGCGGCGGTGGAGCGGCATGGCCACCCCGCCTCGGTCCTGCGCGCCGACATCACGAGGGAGGAGGACTGCGCCGCCATCGCCCGCACCTGCATGGAGCGCTACGGCCGCATCGACGTGCTGCACAACAATGTCGGCCGCTCCAGGGGCGACCGCAGGACGGCCGAGATGGACGCGGACATGTGGGACACCATCATGGCCATGAACCTCAAGGGCATGTTCATGACCTGCAAGCACGTCCTGCCGCACATGGTCGCGCAGGGATCGGGCTGCATCATCAACATCTCCTCCACCTCCTCCCTCTCCGCACGGCCTACTGTCACCTACAAGACCAGCAAGGCCGGGGTGAACGCGCTGACCCAGCACATCGCGACCGAGAACGCCCGCCACGGCATCCGCGCCAACGTCATCCTGCCCGGGCTGATCGACACGCCCATGGCGATCGAGCGCCGGGCGCAGGAGCGGGGCGTGCCGCGCGAGGTGGTCCGGGCGGAGCGCGAGGCGCTGGTGCCGATGGGACGCATGGGCACGGCCTGGGACGTGGCCAATGCCGCCCTGTTCCTCGCGTCCGACGAGGCCGGCTACATCACCGGCGTGATCCTGCCGGTCGACGGAGGGTTGCTGGAAAAGCGGGGCTGATCAACGGGCGGTGGGCCCTCAGCGCCCAGACCTGACCTCCGTGAGAGGAACGCCGCAGCCCTATGTCCAGCCGGACGGCAGGAGCTCCTGCGGCAGCGGGCATTTCGCACAGGAGGAAACGCCCTCGACTCCCTTGAATCATCAATCAACTGGCCGCAGGCTCAGGTTGAACCCATGGAGCCGCGTGCGCAGCATTACAGTCCTGCAATGGCCACCTCGAACACAGGGCCGGCCAGGGAAAGTCTGCTGCCGCACTCCCGGAGCAGCAGAGGCAGGTTCATTATGATACTGTATTGATATAAGGAAAGAAACGTTGGCTTTCCAGACCGGATCGGCTGTAAGCTCCATTGGATAGCGCGGGTTGCGTGCAAGTGTTACATGCGCCTCGCGCCGGATCGACAGAGGCGGATTGGTCGTGATCGAAATGTTCAGTGAGTTCACGTTCGAAGCGGCGCACAAAACCACCCCAGATACCCCCCTTCATGGACACACCTTCAAGGTCAAGGTGGTTTTGACCGGCGAGCCACACCCGGTCTTCGGCTGGTCCCACGACCTTCTCGAGGTCGAGCCCGTCATCTCCGCCCTCAGAAAGAGGGTCGACCACAGCTATCTGAACGACATCGAAGGCCTGGAGATCCCCACGCTGGAGAATGTGGCCGGATGGTTCTGCCGGCATCTCGACCAAGCGATCCCGGGTATCGACCGGGTCGAGGTACGCCGTGGGCTCGAGGGCGCCGGCGAGGGCGTCGTGTTCCGCAACCAGCGCTGATCGCCTCCCCGTTCCTTCACGGCCGAGCACCGCGCGCGCACCTCGCGTCCGCGACACCCAGTCCAGGAGTAGACCTGCAGTGAGCGTTGCACTTCGCCGCCTGCAATCCCGCCCCAGCGCCGCCAACGAAGCCCTAGAGGCTCCGCTCTCGTCCGACGAGCGGGAGGCGATGATCTGCACCGCCAGCGAGAAGCTGGAAGAACTCCTCGAGATCCTGCGGATCGACCACCGGAACGACCCGAACACGCGCGGCACGCCCGGACGAGTGGCCAAGATGCTTGTGAACGAACTATTGCGCGGTCGCAGCGTTCCCCCACCGGTGCTGACGGATTTCGAGAACCGGCTCGTCTACCAGGGCATGATCGTGACCGGCCCGATCGAAGTCCGCTCCACCTGTGCGCATCACCTCATGCCGATTCGGGGGGAGGCTTTCATCGGTGTACTGCCCTCGGCCACGGGAAAGGTTCTCGGGCTCTCGAAATATGACAGGGTCGTCGATCACTTCGCGACGCGCCTCCAGACCCAGGAGGAGCTTGTGCAGCAGATCGGTGACTTCCTCTGGGAGAACACCGCGCCCCGCGGCCTCGCGGTCCGCATATCGGCGTCGCACATGTGCCGTATGCAACGCGGCGTCCGCGCGGGAAGTGGCCGCATGGTAACGAACGCTTATTTCGGGGCCTTTACGGAAGAGGCTGGCCTGAAGGACGAGTTCCTGCGCGAATGCGCGTCCCTCGAAACGACGTCGCGCTGAGTTCAACCCTGGGGGCCTCGATGCGGAAGGATGTCAGCGTGACGGATCTGCGGGTCGGCAAGCGTGCGCTTATGGTTGCGCTCGGCACGGGCGCGGTCGTGGCAGCGACGGGCCGCGTCGGGGCGCAGTCCACGGCGGGGCAACAGGAAGGATCGCTCCCGCGGCCCAGCCAATCGCCGATCCTGAAGGTCTCGGGTAAGATCCGCGTGACGAATGAGGGCGACGTCGCGGTCTTCGACCGGGCCATGCTCGAGAACCTGGGCTCGGCCACCATCACGACCAACACCCCCTGGTTCGACGGGCCGGTGCGCTTCGACGGCATTCCCATGGCGACGCTGATGCAGGCGATTGGGGCAAGCGGCGAGACACTGACGGCCATCGCGCTCAACGATTACTCGACGGACATCCCGATCGCCGATTTCGCACGGTTCGGCGTGCTGCTGGCCACGCGGCGGAACGGCGCCCCGATGCGCGTGAGCGAGAGGGGCCCGCTCTTCATCGTCTATCCCTACGACTCCGAACCGGAACTCCGCAGCAGGCTCTACTATAGCCGCTCGGCCTGGTCGGTCGCCCAGCTCGTCGTCCGGTGACCAAGTGGAGCATCCCGTGGCTCGGAAGAACGCGGGGGCAGGCCGCGGGCAAGGGTGCACGTGTCGTGCGCCGGCGGCTTTCAGCCGTAGGCGCCGGTAGCGTCGTACAGATCCTCTCTGTCGCCGCAGCCCTGCTTCTCGGCGCGGGCGCCGTCTACGCGTCCTACCTCATCTCTGCCAGGCAGGATGCGGTAAGCAAGCTCTCCCGCTACAACATCGCCTGGACGGCGGGGCAGGCGGCCCAGGAGGTATCGAGGCTGCAAGCGGCCATCGCCGCCTTCACGCTGACCCGCGGCGAGATTGAGCACGATCAGCTGGAGACCTGGCTCGAGATCGTCGAGAGCCGGGCTTCCGCCCTGCGGAGCGGGGAGACAGGAGCCTTCATCAGCTCCCATGACGAGTTGGTCCGGGCGGTCGATCAGCTTCAGGTCGCCGTGGCAACCGCACGCCCCCTGCTGGCTTCGCTGGACGATCCGGCGGTCATCGCCCAGTTCATGGGCAAGTTCCAGCAGATCAACGGGCCGATGGCACGGCTTTCCTCAGTTGCCCACGCGCATGGCGCGGATCTCGCGGCAAAGGACACGCAGGAACTCGACCGACTCCACTGGGTATTCTCGCGGCTCCTCCTCGGCCTCATCGCCTGCTGTCTGGCACTGACGGCAACGACCTTCTGGCGCAACCGCCTGCTGGCCCGCTCGAACGCCTATGTGCGGGCGCGCGATAGCGAGCTGCGGCGGCAGAACCAGCTTTTCGACGCGGCGCTGAACAACATGTCGCAGGGACTCGGCATGTTCGACGCCGAGCACCGGCTCATCGTCAGCAACCGGCGCTTCAGTGAGATATTCCATCTCGCGCCGGGGGCAGCGAGGCCAGGCGTGCATGCGGCCGACCTCCTGAAGCTCCGGTCGGGGCCTGGTGACTCCGAGGGAAACGACCGCGGGTCCATCTGGACCGAGCACCAGGAGCTGGCCGCACGATCGCAGGCCTCGACCTTCGTCCAGGAGGATGCGGAAGGCCGGTCGCTCTCGATCTCGCACCAGCCGCTCCCCGATGGCGGCTGGATCACGACCTACGAGGATGTGACGGAGAGCCGCCGGGCAGAGGCGAGGATCCGGCATCTGGCAAACCACGATGCCCTCACCGGCCTTCCGAATCGTCGCCAGTTCGCGACTCGTCTCGACGAGGCGCTTCATCGCGTCGGCACCGAGGTCGCGGTACTCTTCCTCGACCTTGACCAGTTCAAGAACGTGAATGACACGCTCGGTCACCACGCCGGCGATGCCTTGCTGCGCCTGACGGCCGGCCGGATCCGCGAATGCATGCGCGACGGTGACCTCGTCGCACGGTTGGGCGGCGACGAATTCGCCGTGCTGATCGAGGGGAAGGGGGCCCTGCTGGAGCGGGTCGAGGCGCTTGCCCGGCGCATCATCGAGTCTCTGGGGGTGCCCTTCGATCTTTCCAAATACCAGGCCTCGGTGGGAGTGAGCGTCGGCATTGCGATTGCGACTCCGTCCACACCCGATGGCGACACCCTCCTCAAGCACGCCGATATGGCGCTCTACGAGGCGAAGTCGGCCGGGCGGGGGACCTTCCGCATCTTCGAGGAATCGATGGCGGCCGGTCTGCAGGCGCGGATGGAGCTGGAAAACGATCTGCGCGGCGCCATGGACCGCGGGGAGATGGAGCTTCACTATCAGCCCCTCTTCGATCTTCAGCGCGGGCAGCTCAGCGGGTTCGAGGCGCTGCTCCGTTGGCGCCACCCGGTGCGCGGCATGGTGTCGCCGGCCGACTTCATCCCCATCGCGGAGGAGACCGGCCTGATCGTGTCGCTTGGGGAGTGGGTCCTGCGCCGGGCCTGTGCTGATGCCGCAACCTTCCCGATCCCCGTCAAGATCGCCGTCAACATCTCGCCGGTGCAGTTCACGGGCAGCGATCTGTCGGAACTGATCCACGAGACGCTTCTGAAGTCCGGGCTTGCGGCATCCCGTCTCGAGTTGGAGATCACCGAGTCGGCGCTGCTGCAGGACAGCGAGGCGGTGATCGGAACTCTCCATCGCCTGCGCGCCCTTGGTGTACGCACGGCACTCGACGACTTCGGGACGAAATATTCGTCGCTGACCTACCTGCGCAGCTTTCCTTTCGACAAGATCAAGATCGACCAGTCCTTCGTGCGGGACATGGCCACGCGCGAGGACTGCCTGGCGATTGTACGCTCCGTCGCCCAGTTGGCGGTGAGGCTCGGGATGACGGCGACCGCCGAGGGCGTCGAGAGCAGCGCCCAGTTGGACCAGGTCCGCGAGGCCGGCTGCACGGAGGCGCAGGGATACTTCTTCGGGCGGGCGGAGCCGATCGACAAGCTCAGGCCCTGGTTCGAGGAGCGGCAGCCCAGGTTAGTCGCTATCGGCTGACTTCCGTCAGCCGCCCCTCAACCACCGGCGAGCGCCTGCGGCATGCCAGACGCAGAACGGGATCAACCCTCTCCGTGGAAGCTCGCGGCCGGGCGCGGGCGCACAAGGGAAGCAGCACCGCCGGGGCCGTCGGCGCTTTCCAGGGAGGCGGCCACGCTGCCCTGGGGATAGGTGTGGCGAACCTGCTGACCGCCGCCTGTCACCGGCTGGGCGAAGCCCACCGCGGCGTAGAGGCCGACCGCGGCGGCCAGGGACGACACCATGCCGACCACGCCAAGCAGCTTGCGGTCGCCGGACCGGCCGTAAGTCTCAATGCTCGAAGAGGTGTTTTCCACCGAACTCTCCATCCCGGCCCGCATCATCGGGCTTGGTGAGGGTGTTATCGGCCCTGATCGTGGCGGCCTCAGGCCGGCCCTGTGATGATTTGCCTTATTCTGAACGCAGCCCGGCCGAGGCATGGCGGGCTCGCCCGGCAGTTCCTGGGAAGGGCGATCAGCCACACGTAGCCTGAGCGACCGATCACCCGGACGAGGACACGCCTTCAGCCCAGTGGCGCGGGTCGGCTCTCCACGCCCGATCCTTCCTGGTGCCCACCCTCCCGCCGCGGGTCGATGCCGTACATGCGCTTGAGGTCACCGGCGGCGTGGTCGATGAGCACGTCCATCGCGGCCCGCGCCGCCTCCGGGTCGCGCGCGGCGATGGCTTCCATGACCCGGCGGTGCTCCTTGATCGAGCGGGGCCGGTGGTCCCCCGGCGCCACGAGGTCGAAGGCACGGCGGAGCACGACGCCGAACATCTGCGCGATGGGCCAGAAGAACTCGTTGCGCGTCGCGATGTGGATGGCCCGATGGAAGGCAATGTCGGCCTCCACCCAGGCCTCGTTGCTCTCGGCGGCGGCCATCGCATCGGCGGCGGCGCGGATCGCGGCGATGTCCTCCGCCGTGCCCGATACCGCGGCATAGGCTGCCGCCATGGGTTCCACCGCGCTCCTCAGCCGGAAGAGCTTGACGAGGTAGGTGGCGAGATCCGCGGTGTCGAACTGCCAGCGCAGCACATCCGGATCGAGCTGGTTCCACAACTCGGGCGGGCGCACGCGCGTGCCGCTCTTGGGGCGGGATTCCACGAGCCCCTTGCCGCTCAGCATGCGGATTGCCTCGCGCACCACCGTTCGGCTGACATTCAGCATCTCGCAGAGCCGCATCTCGGATGGAATGGGCTCACCGGGCGCGACATCCCCGCGGATGATGCCTCTGCCGATCTGCTCGGCCACCTGCGCCTGGATGTTTCGCAGCACCTGCGAACGCTCGAAGATCACCCTTGCCTCCGCCCGCATCCGGAGCAGCGGCTTGTCACCGCGGAAAATCTGGTCATACAATATTTGCAAAGAGGGAGGCTGCCTAGAGCGGCCGTCAAGCCGGAGGAAAGCCCATGCGTCCCGTCGACCGTCGCCGCGTCATTCAAGGAACCCTCGCGGCAGGTGCCCTGTCCCTCGCCGCGCCGGCCCTGATCGGGCGTGCCCAGGCCGCGGCCCTGCGGATGCGCCTCTCCTCCTCGCAGGCGAACGACCCGAAGTTTGGCAATGGTCGCGTCTTCTACGACAAGCTGGTCGGCCAGATCCGGGCGAATGGGCTGGGGGAGCAGATCGAGGTCAGCTTCTTCCCGGACAACCAACTCGGCCAGGAGATCGACGTCATCAACTCCGTCAAGCTCGGCGTGATCGAGATGATGGTGTCGGGCTCCTCCATCGCGGCGAACCTCGTGCCGCTCGTGGGCACCTTCGACCTCGGCTACCTTTTCTCCAGCTTCGAGCAGCAGACCAAGGCCTTCGACGCCGGGGCGGCCCGGCCGGTCGAGGCGGCGCTGCAGCGCAGCGCGGGCATCCGCATCATCGCCTGGGCCTATAACTTCGGCGCGCGCAGCGTGCTGTCGAAGAGGGCCGTGAACACGCCCGAGGATCTTGCCGGGCAGAAGATCCGCACCCTGCCGAACCCCGTCATCACGGAGTGCCTGCGCCTGATGGGCGCCGCCGCCACCCCGCTCGCCTTCGGGGAGATCTACACCGCGCTTCAGGCCGGCGTGATCGATGGGCTGGAGCACGACCCGCCGACAATGGTGGCCAGCAAGTTCTTCGAGACCTCGAAGTTCTACTCGCTGACCCAGCACAACTTCTCGCCGCTGGCGCTCTACCTCAGCGACATCGCCTACAACCGGATGAACCCGGCGCTGCGGGAACGCTTTCTCGACGCCGCGCAGAAGGCCGCCGTGGAAACCCGCGCGCACGGCCTTACCGTGGAGAAGGAGGCGCTCGGCCTCCTGCGCGAGAAGGGTGTCACGATCATCGAGTGCGACCGGGAGGCCTTCCGCAAGCGCGTCGAGCCGCAGATGCAGACCTTCATGCGAAACCGGCCGGAATCGAAGCCGGTCATCGAGCAGATCCGCGCTATCTCGGTCTAGGGACGTCCCGATGCACGCTGCCGCCGCGCCCGCCCTCGGCCGGAGCCGGGCGATGACGGGGCCCCTGCTCGCCCTCTCTGACGCGATCGCGGCGACTCTGCTGGCCGCGGACCTCGTCGTCGTCATCGGCTCGGTCCTCGCGCGATCACTCTTCGGCGCCCCGGTCGAGTGGTCGGACGACGTGGCCCGCGGGCTGATGGTGGGATCGAGCTTCTTCGGCGCCGCGAGCGCGGTGGCGCGGGGTGAGAATCCGGGCGTCGAGTTCTTCGTCGCGAAGCTAGGCCCGGCCGCCCGGCGGCGCTTCGATGCCATCGGCGCCGTGCTCGTGGCGGTGATCTCGGGCTTCGTCTCCTACAACGCCTTCAGGCTTGGCTGGCTGACGGCGGGGCAGACCACCGGCTCCGGCCTGCCGCTGGAATGGACCTTCCTGCCCATGGGCGGCGGCGCCCTGTTCATGACGATCTTCGCCATTGACCTCGCCTGGCGCCGGCCACTCCGCGAGATCGCCGAGGCCCTGGCCGTCCTCGCCGTGATCGCGGCCGGCTTCGCGGCCTGGGCCATGGCCGCGCCGGATTCCTTGCCAGCGCCCGGCTGGTTCATGGGAGTCGGCTTCGTCGTGGCGCTGCTGGGCGGGCTGCCCATCGGCTTCTCGATCGCGCTCGCCGCGCTCATCTACATCTGGGTGGACGGCTACCTGCCCGGCGTGATCTTCGCCCAGCAGATGGCGCGCGGCATCGACAACTTCGTCCTGCTCGCCATCCCCTTCTTCATCCTCGTGGGCTACCTCATGGAGGCGAACGGCATGTCCGTGCGCCTCATCGAGCTTCTGCAGCGCCTGGTGGGGCGCATGCGCGGCGGGCTGAACGTCGTCATGGTGCTCTCGATGGTGCTCTTCTCGGGCATCTCCGGCTCCAAGATGGCGGATGTGGCGGCGGTCGGCTCGGTGCTGATCCCCGCGGCCCGGCGCTCGAAGCAGGAGCCCGGGCAGGCGGTGGCCCTCCTCGCCGCCTCCGCGGTGATGGCGGAGACGATCCCGCCCTGCATCAACCTCATCATCCTGGGCTTCGTCGCCAATCTCTCGATCGGCGGGCTGTTCATGGCGGGGCTCATCCCCTCTGCCCTCATGGCCGCCGCGCTCATCGGCGTGTCGGTCCTGTTCGGCACGAAGGCCGCGCTCGCGGCCGACATCATCCCGGACGGGTCGCTGCGCCGGATGTGGGTCGGCGCCATCGTGTCCTTCGGGCTGATCGCCATGATCTTCATCGGTTTCAAGAGCGGCTTCGCCACGGCCACCGAGATCTCGGCCTTCGCCGTGCTCTACGCCATCGTCGTCGGCGCGGCGGTCTTCGGGGAGCTGAGCTGGGGCGCTCTGGTGAGGAGCTTCATCCACGCGGCCACGCGCTCCGGCCTCGTGCTCTTCATCGTCGCGGCGGCGCAGGCGCTGGCCTGGGTGCTGACGCTGCAGCAGGTGCCGCACGCCCTCGGCGAGGTCATGATCGGCCTGTCGCAGTCGAGCGGCACCTGGCTCTTCATGCTTCTCTCCATCGCCATCCTCATCATCATGGGCTCGGTGCTGGAGGGCGCGGCCGCCCTCATCATCTTCGGGCCGCTGCTCGTTCCCGTGGCGGGGCAGCTCGGCATCGATCCCCTGCATTTCGGCGTGGTGCTGGTGATCTCCATGGGCATCGGGCTCTTCGCGCCGCCGCTCGGTCTCGGCCTCTACGGCGCCTGCCTGATCGGGCATGTGCCGATCGAGCGCACGGTGAAGCCCATCATGGGTTATCTCGGGCTGATTTTCCTGTGCCTGCTGCTGATCGCCTTCGTCCCCGTGCTCAGCACGGGCCTGCCACGCCTGCTTGGCTACTGAAGAAAGGCGGACGCAGCGATGAAGGTGCTCCTGACGCACACGCCGCGCACGCGCGAGCAGTATTACGGCCCGCGCGCCCTCGCCGACCTGCGCGCGATCGCCGAGGTGATCCTGCACGAGGAGGAGGAGGCCCTCACGCCGGAGGGGCTGGTCAGCCTCGCGCAGGGCGCCGACCTCATCATTGCGGACCGGCTGACCACCGGCCCGGCGGAGGTCTTCGAAGCCCTGCCGGGCCTTCGCGCCTTCCTCCGCTGCGCCGTCGATATCCGCAACATCGACACTGCGGCCGCCAGCAAGGCCGGCGTGCTGGTGACGCGCGCCGGGCCGGGCTTCGTTGCCTCCGTGACCGAGCTGGCGCTCGGCTTCCTCGTCGATCTCTCGCGCGGCATCTCCCGCGCCACGCGCGACTACCAAGCCGGCCGCATGCCGGAGGTGCGGATGGGGCGGCAACTCCAGGGCAGCCGCATCGGCATCATCGGCTACGGCGCCATTGGCCGCCGCCTCGCGTCCCTCGCCGTGCAGCTCGGCATGGAGGTGCTGGTCGCCGATCCGAACGTGACGATCGAGGCGCCAGGGATCCGGCAGGTCGGGTTCGAGGCGCTGATGGCCGATTCCGATTACGTCGTCTGCCTGGCGGTCGCGACCGAGGCCACCGAGAACCTGATCGACGCCACCGCCCTCGCGCGGATGAAACGGGATGCCGTGTTCATCAACCTCTCCCGCGGCAACCTGGTGGACGAAGCGGCGCTCGCCGCGGCGCTGACGGAGGGGCGGATCGCCGGCGCCGCCATGGATGTCGGCCGCGCCACGGACCAGATGCCCTCGCCGGATCTCGCGCGGCTGCCGAACGTGATCGCGACGCCCCATATTGGCGGCCTCACCCCACCGGCCATCCAGGCCCAGGCCTTCGACACCGTCGCGCAGGTCCGCGCCATCCTCGCGGGCGATGTCCCGCCCGGCGCGGTGAATGCGGAAGTCTGGTCTCGCCGACTTGGCCGCTCCGGGCCCTGAGGCCCGGCGCCGCGAGGGATCTTCCGGAGGCGGCAGGCGGCACCCTCGCGCGGCTCCCCGCTGCTCACGGTCTTGCGCTGTGGCGGAGATTGACATGGCCGGGGCGATAGCTTCCTTCGGCACCTTGCCGAACTGCAAGACCCGCAACGTTTTCCTCACGCCGGAATTCGAGTCCTTCGCCGATGGCTGCGCCGCCTCCGGGCGCTATCGCGGCGCCAGCGAGGTGGCGCGTGCCGCGCTGCGCCTGCTGGAGCGGAGTGAGAGCGAAGGTTCCTCGCAGAAGCCGGAGCCGGTTGACGAGTGGGCTTCGGCACGTGCGCGATAAGGCTTCGTACCGCTCCTTCCCTCCCGGGGAGATGGGGCGGCAGATCGCCGTGCATGACTGGTCGCGGACGTCGCTCGGCAACATCAAGGACTGGCCTGCGGGCCTGCGCAACATCGTCGATCTCATGATCGCCTCGCGCCAACCCGCCTACATCGCCTGGGGCCCGGAACTCGTCTCCCTCTACAACGACAGCTACATCCCGCTCCTCGGCACCAAGCACCCGGACGGCCTGGGCAAGCCCTATGCCGAACTCTTCGCGGAGGTCTGGGACGAGTACGCCCCCGTGGTGGCCGCCACGATGGCCGGGGAAGCCCAGTATTACGTCGACAGGCCGGTCGCGCTCGCCGGCCGCTCCGGCCGGCCGATGAGCTGGTTCACCTTCTCCTGGACGCCCCTCCGCGACGAAGCAGGGGAGGTCAGGGGCTTCTACTGCGCGGCGACCGAGACGACGGAGAGGGTGCAGGCCGCGCGCTCCCTTCGCGAGGCCCGCGACGAAGCGCTGCGCCGGAGCGAGGAGCGGCGAGACGCCGCGCTCGCGGCCGCGCGGCTCGGGACCTTCGAGTGGGACCTGACGACGAACACCGTCGTTCTTGACGCCCGAAGCCGGGAGATCTTCGGTTTCGCCCCCGGCGAGGGCACCGAGGCGGGGCAGGTGTTCGACCGCATCCACCCGGACGACCTCGCGCGCGTGCGCGCCGAGGCGCAATCCTCCGAGAACTCGCTCTCGCGCCTTGTGACCGAGTACCGCATTCAGCTGCCGGAGGGGCCGGTCCGCACGGTCGCGAGCCTCAGCGATGCCGTGATCGGCCCGGACGGCCGGGCGGAGCGCATGGTCGGCGTCTTCGCCGACGTGTCGGAGCGCGTGCAGGCCGAGGCGGAGCTGAACCGCCGGCGGATGGCAGCCGACCGCCAGCGCCGCCTCTACGAGGCCATCCTGACCAACACGCCCGACCTCGCCTATGTCTGGGACCTCAACCATCGCTTCATTTACGCCAATGAGGGCCTGCTCAGGATGTGGGGCCGGACCTGGGAGGAGGCCGTGGGCAGGAACTGCCTCGAGCTCGGCTACGAGCCGTGGCACGCCGCCATGCACGACCGCGAGATAGAGCAGGTGATCGCGACGCGGGCCCCGGTCAGGGGGCAGGTTCCCTTCGCCGGGACCTTCGGGCGCCGAATCTACGACTACCTCCTCGTCCCCGTCATCGGCGAGGACGGTGCGGTCGAGGCCGTGGCCGGCACCACCCGGGACGTCACGGAGCAGACGGGGACCGAGGCGGCGCTGCGCGAGAGCGAGGCGCAGTTGGAAGCCGCCATGCGTGCGGCGCGCATGGCCGCCTGGCGGTGGAGCCCGAGGGAGGACCGCGTCACCTTCTCGAATACGGTGGCGGAGGTCTTCGGGCTGCCGGCGGGCAAAGCCTTCGCGAGCAGCGCCGAAGCGCTGGGCGTGCTGCATCCCGACGACGCGGGGCGTCATTCCTCCCTCCTCCAGGAAGCGCGGGAGCGCGGGACAACCTGGCACACCGAGTTCCGCATTATCCGCCCCTGCGATGGAAAGGTGGCCTGGCTGGAGGAGCGCGCGGCGTCCGAGCGCGACGACGCGACCGGCGAGCCGCAGATGAGCGGCCTCGTCTGGGACATCACCGAGCGCAAGATGGCGGAGGAGCAGCAGGCCCTGCTGGCGCGCGAGGTCGATCACCGGGCCAAGAACGCCCTTGCCGTCGTGCAGGCGGCGCTGCGGCTGACCAAGGC
This sequence comes from Roseomonas aerilata DSM 19363, assembly GCF_000711725.1. Lineage (GTDB taxonomy): Bacteria > Pseudomonadota > Alphaproteobacteria > Acetobacterales > Acetobacteraceae > Roseomonas > Roseomonas aerilata. The sequence continues at coordinate 88,305 of NZ_JONP01000002.1, forward strand.
GTCGTCGCTGCCCGAGTACATTGCGGTGATGGAGGGCCGCGTCTCCGCCCTCGCCCGTGCGCAGACGCTTCTCGCCCGCGACCGCTGGTCGGGCGCCGACCTGCGCACCCTACTGGACGGCGAACTGGCGCCCTTCCTCGGTTCCAGGCAGCGCGCGCTACTTGACGGCCCTGCGGTCATGCTGCCGGCCCATACCGCTCAACCTCTTGCCATGACCCTCCACGAGCTCGCGACGAATGCCGTGAAATACGGCGCGCTGTCGTCCGAGGCGGGCCATGTCTCCGTGACCTGGACGGTGGAAGGGATGCCCTCCGGCGTGATGCTGCGGCTAGGCTGGACCGAGGCGGGCGGCCCGCCGCTCAGCTCTCCGCCGCGCAGGATGGGCTTCGGCTCCCGCGTGCTGGAGGGCACGATCCGCGGCCAGCTGGGCGGAAGCGTCTCGCTGGAATGGGAATCCGCCGGGCTGGTCTGCACCATCGGGATCCCGCTGCAGCGCGATGCGGCGCATCAGGACGGCGCGGGCGAGTAACGGCGCCCGGTCGGCGCGCTCAGCGCAACCTGCGGCTCCCCTCGCCGTATGAGGCAGTGGAGGCACGATGAACAACGGGAGCCGCCGGGTGGGGACGGCGGGTTGGAGCATCCCCAGGCAACACGCCGAGAGCTTCCCCGGCACGGGCAGCCATCTCGAGCGCTATGCGGCCCGCCTTCCGGCCGTCGAGATCAACTCGTCCTTCTACCGGCCGCATCGGCCCGCGACCTATGCCCGCTGGGCCGCGAGCGTGCCGCCAGGTTTCCGCTTCTCCGTGAAGGTGCCGCGCGAGATCACGCATACTCGCCGGCTGGTGGATGCGGAGGAGCCGCTCGATCGCTTCCTCGGAGAGGTGCAGGCGCTCGGCGACCGGCTGGGGCCGTTGCTCATCCAGCTGCCGCCGAGCCTTCGCTACGACCAGGTGGTGGCCGAGCGCCACCTCTCGGGGTTCCGCGCCAGGTTCAGCGGACTTCTCGCCTGCGAGCCGCGGCACGAGAGCTGGTTCACGGATGCGGCCGAGGCCACCCTCACGGCCTACGAAATCGCCCGGGTGGCAGCCGATCCGGCCGTGGTCCCACGCGCCGCCGAGCCGGGCGGATGGCCGGGGCTCGTGTATCATCGCCTGCACGGCTCTCCGGAAATCTACCACTCCGCCTATTCGGAGGCGCAGGTCACGGCCGTCGCGTGCGCCATGTCGGGCGATGAACGAGAAGCCAGGCAGGCCTGGTGCATCTTTGACAACACCGCGGCCGGCGAGGCCACGCACAACGCGCTCCAGTTGCTGGCCGCGCTGTGACGCCCCGTGGCCACGCCCCGGCCGCAATGCCTTTCGGTCCGCCGGGCAGAGCCGCAGCGGTCCTCTTCGTTTCCAATCGTTTTTATAACGCAAAGAATAACCCGAAGTCGGGAGCAGCGGAAGTTCTACGAGCGCCACTAATGTGGTCACCGGTATTCTTGCCATTCACTTGCGCCATTCACACATAGCTGTGATACTTGTTGCCGGGAGGTAGCTGCTTTGGGGCGATGTGAACCGTGCTCGCAGCTTTTTCGGGCAAGGAGCGCATCTGCATGAGAAGCCGTGCCCTCCTGGCCATCCCACAGCTCTTCACCCACCCCGCGGCAGTCGCTTATGGCGGCGCCGCACCCTGCGTCCCCTATGCTCGGGGTGGCTGAGTGCATGGCATCCATTCCTTCCGGAGTACGCATTGACGGAAGGCGGCCGCCGGCGATGCCGCAAGGCCGTGTCGGCGCGCTTGCTCTCGCCGGGCTGGCACTCGCCCTGCTCGGCTCGCTGGCATCGATCTCGCTCGTCGCCGTGGCGCCGCTCGGGGTGGCGCTCGGCCTCGTACTAGGTATCGGCATCCTTGCCGCAGCCCGCGTCTCTCGCCGCCCGTCCCCGCCCAGCCCGCCGGAGCGCATGGCGCTCGACGTGGCCGCCGTCTTCGTCCGCACGCCCGAGGGGGTCATCCGCTATTGGTCGCCCGGGGCGGAGCGCCTGTTCGGCTACACGGCCGCGGAGGCGGTTGGCCGTGTCGCGCACGAACTTCTCCGCACGCGCTTCATGGATGGCGGCCGCCGCAGCGCGATGGCCGAGCTGGCGCAGGCCGGGCGCTGGCAGGGCGAGCTGCGCCACCGCCGGCGGGACGGGGCGCAGACGACCGTCGCCACCACCTGGGACATGCGCAGCGACGGGGCCGAGCCCCTGGTCGTGGAAGCGAGCACCGAGGCCCTCGCGCTGAAGGCGGCGGAGGAGGAGTTGCGCGCCTCGGAGGGCCGCCTTCGCCTCGCCCAGGAGGTGGCCGAGATCGGCACCTTCGAATGGCACCCGGACACCGAGGAGCAGGACTGGTCGCCCGAGCAGCACGCCCTCTTCGGCACGAACCCAGAGGCCGAGGCGCGCCCGACGGTGGAGCGACTGGTCGCGCTGGTGGTGCCGGAGGACCAGGCGCCGCTCCGCGCCGCCCTCGCCCATGCCGACGAAACCGGCGAGTACGAGGCCGAGTTCCGCATCCGCCGCCGCACCCGCGACGGCGGGGAGGAGACGCGCTGGCTCTACGGTCGCGGCCGGCGGATGCCCGGCCCGGCGGGCAGCCGCGGCTCCATCGTCGGGATGCATCTGGACACGACCGCGCGCAAGGAAGCCGAGATGCGCCAGACCCTCCTCATCCGGGAGGTGGACCACCGCGCGAAGAACGCGCTGACCGTGGTCCAGGCCATCCTGCGCCTGACGCGCGCGCCGGACCAGGCGACCTATGTGCGGGCGGTGGAGGGCCGTGTCGCCGCGCTCGCGCGCGCGCAGACACTGCTGACGCAGAGCGGCTGGTCCGGCGCCGACCTGCGGACGCTGCTCGAGGGCGAGCTGGCGCCCTTCCTGACGAGCGGCGGTGCCGGGCCGACCGTGGTCATCCCAAGCCCGACCCTGATGGTCCCGCCGATCATCGCCCAGCCCCTCTCGATGGCCGTGCACGAGCTGGCGACGAATGCCGTGAAGCACGGCGCCCTTTCCGTGCCGGGCGGCGTGGTGCAGATCGAGTGGTCGGTGGCGCAGGAGGCCGAGGGGAACGCCGCACGCCGGCTGCACCTGCTCTGGCGGGAATCGGGCGGCCCTGCCCCACTCTCCCAACCGACGCGCTGCGGCTTCGGATCGCGCGTCCTGCAAACGACGGTGCAGAACCAGCTCGGCGGGCACCTGACCCAGCACTGGTCGGCGGCAGGGCTGGAGTGCCGCATCGATTTCCCGCTGCCCGGCCCGGCGCAGCCCTGACAGTGGCACAGGAGTCCGCGCCATGCCCCTGATCCTCATTCTCGACGACCGCGCCACCAACCGCGCGATCTTCACCCGCCTGGCCGGGCTGATCGCGGACGACGTCATCGTCGAGAGCTTCGCCAACCCGCTCGACGCGCTCGAGTGGCTCGAGAGCAACCCGGTGGACCTCGTCATCACGGATTATTCAATGCCGGAGATGGACGGCGCGGAGTTCACGCGCCGCTTCCGCAGACTGCGCACCGGCATGGCCGCCCCCGTGCTGGTGGTCACCGCCTACGACGACCGCAGCTTCCGGCAGGCGGCGATGGAGGCCGGCGCCACCGACTTTCTCCAGAGCCCGGTGGACCACTTCGAGTTCGTCGCGCGGGCGCGCAACCTGCTGGCCCTGCCCCCGGCCGCCGCGGTGCCAAGGCCGGTGGTAGCGCCGGTCATCGACGACCTGCCCGCACTCGTCGCCGCGACCGATCGCGAAGGACGCTGCCTCTTCGTGAATGCGCGCATGGCAGGGCATCTCGGGCGGCCCGCCGCGGAGCTGGTCGGGCAGGACATGGCCAGGCTGCTGAGCGCGGAGCGCGCGGTGATCAGCCGCGCCAAGGACCGCGCGGTGCTGGAGACGGGCCAGCACGTGCCCGCCTTCTGGGAGGTGGCGGAGAACCGCTCGGTCCTGCTGACGACGAAGGCGCCGCTGCGCGCGACCGACGGCACGGTCGTCGGCGTGCTCAGTACCTCGCTGGAACTCGATCCGGCCTCCGGGATGCCCGGCCTCTACGGGGCTGGGGGCTAGCGCCGGTGCGCAGCCTGCGGGAGGGCTTGGCCCGCCTGCGCGGCCGGCCGGATTCCGAGCACGAGATGAGCCTCAACCGGCTCGGCTTCGCGGCGCTCCTGCTGAGCTGCCAGGTGTTGCTCCCCGGCCCCTTGCCGGGCGGCGCGCTGCTCGCGCTCGGTGGCTGGTGCGTCGCAGCGGCCGCCGTCTTCGCCCATATCCTCGCCTATCCCGGCACCTCCACGCCTCGGCGCGCGGTGGCGCTGCTGCTCGATGTCGGCTGCCTGTCCTGGTACCTGCAGATGGGGGAGGAGGCGCACTCCGGCTTCGTTCCCATCTATCTCTGGATCATCTTCGGCAACGGCTTCCGCTTCGGCCTGTCCTGGCTCCGGGCCGCGACGGCGGTGGGGGTAGTCGGCTTCGCGGCGGTCGTTGCCACCACGCCCTTCTGGCTGAGCCAGCCGCATCTCTCGGCCGGGCTCCTCGTCGGCTTCGTGGTCCTGCCGCTCTACGCGGGCGTGCTGATCCGCAAGCTCTCGGACGCACGGCGCGCGGCGGAGGAGGCGAACCAGGCGAAGAGCCTTTTCCTCGCCTCGGTCAGCCACGAGCTGCGCACGCCGCTGAACGCGATCGTCGGCATGGGCGCCCTCCTGCACGATACCCGCCTCGACGCGGAGCAGCGCGACATGGCGCGCATCATCCTCGTCGCCGCACGCGCGCAGCTCGACCTCGTGGACGATCTGCTCGACCTCTCGCGCATCGAGGCCGGGCGGATGAGGGTGGAGCTGGAAGAGTTCAGCCTGCCCGACCTGCTGCTTGACCTTCGCAGCTTCCTCGCCCCCCAGGCGCGGGAGCGCGGCCTCGCCTTCGGCCTGCACGTCGCCGCGGGCACGCCGGCGTGGCTCCGCGCGGACCGCCGGCACCTGCGCGAGATCCTGCTGAACCTCGCCGGCAACGCGCTGAAGTTCACCGAGACTGGCGGGGTCTCCGTCGCCGTGCGAGGCGAGCCGGCCGGCCGCGGCCTCGTACGGCTGAAATTCGAGGTCTCCGATACCGGCATCGGCATCGCCGCGGAGGCGCAGGGCCGGATCTTCGAGAGCTTCACCCAGGCGGACCCAGGCATCATCCACCGCTTCGGCGGAACGGGGCTGGGCCTGGCCATCTGCCGGCGGTTGGTCACGCTGCTCGGCGGGGAACTGGGCGTGGAGAGCGCGCCCGGACAAGGCGCGACCTTCTGGTTCACGGTCGCGGCCGAAGCGCTCGACGAACCCACCCCGTTCGCGGCACCTGCCGGGGGCGTCGCGCTGCTCGCCTCGGACGAGATCGCGGCGCGCCTCGCGCCCACCCTGGCGGGCGCCGGCATCGCCGTGCGGCGCGTGACAGGGGTCGCCGAGGCGGGTGGCCGGCCCTTGTTGGCCGAGGCCGCGCTCCTCCTGCCGCGGCATCTTCCGGAAGGGCCCGGCCTGGCTCCCCCCGCCTGGCCGGCGCAACCGATCGTGCTGGTCGGTGCGCCCGAACGCAGCCGCCTGCCGCGGGACGCCAGCCGCTGGGCTGCGGGGATCGTCCCGCCCGACTGCACGTCGCGCGATCTCGCGCTGGCGCTGCGCCTGGCCAGTGCCGCGCCGGAGCCCGCGGCGGCCGAAGCGGAGCCCGGGCCGGCACCTGAGGCGCAGCTGCGCCTCCTCGTCGCCGACGACAACGGGGTGAACCGCAAGGTCGTCGCGCGCATCCTGGAGCGCGCGGGCCACGAGGCGGTGCTGGTGAACGACGGGGACGCCGCGCTGGACGCCATGGCGGCCGATGGGCCCGGCTTCGACCTCGTCCTGATGGACGTGAACATGCCGGGCCTGGACGGCATCGAGGCGACCAAGCTCCACCGCTTCGCCGAGGTCGGCGAAGGCCGGCGGCTGGTGATCCTCGGCCTCACCGCCGACGCGACGCCCGAGACGCGCGCCCGCTGCCTGGAGGCGGGAATGGATGGGCTCATCACCAAGCCGATCGAGCCGGAGGCGCTGCTGGCGGCGATCCGCGGTGTCCTGCCGGATGCGCCCGCCCCGCGCAAGGCGATCGCGCAGCCCGCAGTGCCCGCCCTTCCTGTCCTTGATCCCGAAGTAGTGGACCGGCTCGGCGGCCTGGGCGGCGAGGTCTTCGTCGCGGAGGTGGCGGGCGACTTCATGGCGGAGGGCGCGGAGCTGCTGGTCGGCTTGTCGAGCGCCGCCGCTTCAGGCGACAGCACTGCCTTCCGCCGGCAGGCGCATGCGCTGTCCAGCATCTCCGCCAACATCGGCGCGGCGCGCCTGCACCGGCTCTGCCGCCAGGCCGAGGGGCTGGCGGGGGCCGAACTTCGCGCACGCGGGCGGGAGGATGCGGGAGCGATCGCGGCGGAGTTCGGACGCGTCCGCGTGGCGCTCGAGAACCTGCGCTTCGGCTAAGGTCGGGAGGGCCTCAGGCCGTGGCGAGGCCTGCCATGCGCCGGTCCTGGGCGCCGGCGAGGCGCAGCATCTTCCGCAGGTCGGCCTCGCCCAGGTTGAGCGCCGCCTCGGCCCATCCGTCCACGACGTGGCGCAGCTCGTGAAGGGTCACGGGCTCCACGCGGCGGCGGGTCTCATAGAGGGCGCGGTGCGCATTGAAGCGGCGGCCCGTGCGCTCCGTGTAGTCCCGCACCGCCTGCTCGCCCTCCCCGTCCTCGGCCAGTACATCGACGAGACCCATCTCGTGCAGTTCGGCCGCGCCGTAGATCCGGCCCGAGAGGATCATGCGCTCGGCCGCCACGCGCCCGATGCGGCGCGAGAGGAAGGAGTAGGCGCCCATGCCGGGGAAGAGGTTGAACAGCACCTCCGGCAGGCCGAACTTCGCGCCGCGCTCCGCGACGATCACGTCGTGGGCCAGCGCGCACTCGAAGCCGCCGCCGAGCGCGTCGCCCTGGACGAGGGCGATGGTCGTCACGGGAAGGCCGAAAGCCGTGTGGTTGCGGTGGATCGCCTCGACGGCGACGCGGCCGTAGCGGCGCAGCCCCTCGAGATCGCCGGCGCGGATAAGCCGTGCGAAGAGGGCGAGGTCGCCGCCCAGATTGTAGATGCCCGGCACGGAGGAGCCCAGGACCACGTGCCGAACGGTGCCCGGCGCCGCTTCTACCACCCGGGCCAGCTCGCGATGCATCTCGCCGATGTCGTGCAGCAGGCCGTCGGTGAAGCTCGGCCGGCCGAGCGGGGCCATGCGGGCCCACCAGATGCCGGCGGGTGCGTCGAGCTCGGCATGGATGTTCCGGTAATGCAGAAGATCAGGAAGGGTGGACTGCGGGCTGCCACCCTCGGCACCCTCGGAAGAAAGACGGCCCACAACGGGGGCGACGTGTCCGACATAGGCCATTTGCAGCCTCCTGCATTTTGCATGGTAGGAGCGAACGGTTACTTTTCGTGTCTGAACCGCAATCTCCAATACGTGATCAATAGACAATTGACGTTGCGTGATCAACCATTACGGGTGCTCACCCCCTTCAACTCGCACAACAGTATGTTTATAAGGAAAGTTTTTCTCGTGAGTTCGGTGCCCCCTCGATTCGCAAGCGCGGACAGAGTGGGGTAAGGTTCCCGTCAGGGCAGCCGCCTTCATCGGAACAGTGCGCGCTTAACCCCGGGCCGTCACGGTGCCGGCTGCCAGCCTGCCGCCGGCGAGGTCGCCTTGCTTGCTACGCCCTCCACTCCCGCCTGATCGACGAGGCATCACCATGGCGAACCTCCCTCCCCTGCCGCCCGCCGGCCGCGCTCCCCAAGGGGGCAAGAACGCGACCGGCGGCAAGCCGAACACGAAAGACGCGCGCGCCGATGGTGGCCGTCACGGCAGCGGAAAGCAGGGCGGTGTCAGCACCGCCACGCAGAGCAACCGGAAGACGGGCGACCGGTAGAAGCGCGCCGGCCCCTGTCGCGCCGGGCGCTTCCTCGGCCCGGCTGCGGCCTGACCCTGCGATCCCCGGTCAGCGCCCCCAGCGCAGTACCAGGGCACCGGCGCGCTGCGCGATCTCCACCAGCCCGGTGCGGGTGGCCGGGTGCAGCGGCTGCAACGGCGCGCGCGGCGCGTCGCAGCCGATGATCCCGCCGGCCTTCATCAGCGCCTTGGCCGCGAGCAGCCCGCACTGGCGGTTCTCGTAATTGATGAGCGGTAGCCAGTGCTGATAGGCCTCTGCCGCCTCCTCCCGCCGCCCCTCGCGATAGGCGTCCACGATCTGGCGGATGCCGTCGGGAAATCCGCCGCCGGTCATGGCGCCGGTGGCGCCGGCGTCGAGGTCGGCCATGAGGGTGATGGCCTCCTCCCCGTCCCAGGGGCCTTCGATGGCATCGCCGCCGAGGGCGATCAGCTCCCGCAGCTTCGCCGCGGCGAAGGGCACCTCCACCTTGAAGTAGGAGACCTGCTCGATTTCCCGCGCCATGCGGGCCAGGAAGGGGGCGGAGAGAGTGGTGCCGCTGACCGGCGCGTCCTGGATCATGATGGGGATATCGATCGCGTCCGACACGCTGCGGAAGAAGCTGAAGATCCCGGCTTCCGGCACCCGAATGGTCGCGCCGTGATAGGGCGGCATCACCATCACCATGGCGGCGCCGGCGGCCTGGGCCTGCCGGGACCGCTCGGCGCAGATGCGAGCGGAGAAATGCGTGGTCGTCACGATCACCGGCACGCGCCTGGCCACGTGATCGAGGATCGCCGCCGTCAGCACCTCCCTCTCCCGGTCCGTGAGGACGAACTGCTCGGAGAAGTTCGCGAGGATGCAGAGGCCGTCGGAGCCAGCCTCGATCATGAAGTCCACGCAGCGCTTCTGCCCTTCCAGGTCCAGCTCCCCGCGCTCGTCGAAGATCGTGGGCACCACGGGGAAGACGCCCCGATAGCGCGGGCGGGTCTGGCTCATCGGCATTCTCCGAGGGATCAGGCGGCAGGAAGAGGAGTGTCGCGGCGGATCGCCTGCAGCAGCGACCCATCCAAATCTACCGCATCCTCCGCGATCAGGCCGCCGCGCGGAACATCAGTGCGCAGCCGCTTGTTGGCCGCGAGGTAAAAGGGCGCGAGGCCTGCGGCTTCCGCGGCGGGCAGGAGGAGCGCGGTGCAATCCTGCATGACGTGGTGGTGCCCGCCCATGTGCAGCATCTCGCCCGCGCGGAAGTCCCGGTCGGCGCGGGCGACCATCACGGCGTGCACCCGCTGGCGGTCTCCCCCCGAGGCGCGCCCATGCAGCACGGCCGAGAGAAGGGAGAGCGGCGTCTCCACCCCCATGATGTGGTAGGGAAGGAAGATGCAGGCGTGGCTTCCATCGCGCGAGACGACATGGCCCTTGCCGCGCAACAGTTCCCAGGTGGCGGGATCGGCGCAGCGGACGACGACGAAGACACCGCCGCCGAAGCTCACCTCATCGGGCCGGCGGATGAGGTTGAACACGTCCACCACGCCCGTGCGGTCCAGCACGCCGCCCTTCGCGCGCGGAACAAAAATGTCCGCCAGTTCCGTGATGCGGCAGAGCGGGTAGTTCAGCGCGTCGCGCGAGGGGAGCAGCCCGGTGGAGTTCGCGACGACGTTCATCTCGCAATAGTCGGGCGTCGCACTCTGGGGCAGATCTGCCAGGACTTCCGAACGCCGGGCAAGGGTCGCGGCCACGTCCTCGCCGAGGTGCCAGAGGCTGGCGAGAGCGGGGGCGTCGCATTCCCGGTCGGTCCAGGCGACGCGGCCCGTCGCGGGATCGAAGACGAAGTCGTACTCGCTCGACTTGCCCGCCGCGACCACCTCCAGCCCCAACAGCCGCGCCCAGGTGACGAGGCCGATGAGATTGGCGGGCTGGTCGCCGTCCGCCGTGGTGTAGACCAGGCCACGATCCGCCGCGCGGCGGTTCAGGTGCGGGCCGACGACCGAGTCCACCTCCTTGCTGACCATGGCGACATGCGCGCCCCGCTCGATCGCATTCAGCGCGATGCGGGCGCCGATCTCGGGATGGCCGGTGGCCTCCACCACGATATCGTGCGGCACCTCCGCCAGCAGGGCGTGGTCGCGCACCACCGCGACGCGCCCCTCCCCCGCGGCCGCTCGCGCCGCCGCGGCGTCATCGCAAACGACGACAGTGCCTTCAGCGTAGCGCAGCTCCTGCAGCAAGGCGACGACGCGCTCCGGCTCCAGGTCGCAGAGGACGGCCACGTCCAGCCAGGGAATGGACGGCACCTGCCCCAGCAGGGTGCGGGAGAAGCCTCCACCGGCCCCGGTGAGCGCGAAACGGATGCGACGGTCGCCGAGGTCGCGGAAGAGGATCTCGTGGTTCACGGCGCAGCGCTCAGTGGTTGTCGCGCGCAACGGGCGAGCCGCTGTTGCCGACGAGGAAGTCGAGGTCCACGCCCCTGTCGGCCTGCAGCACGTGCTGGACGTACATGCGGGTATAGCCGCGCTCGGAAAGCGGCGTGGGCGGCGGCACCCAGGCGGCGCGGCGGGCTTCCAGCTCCGCCTCCTCCACATGCAGGTGCAGGCTGCGGGCCGCCACGTCGAGCGTGATGGTGTCGCCGTTCCTGACCAGGGCCAGGTTGCCGCCCGCCATGGCTTCCGGCGCCACGTGCAGCACCACCGTGCCGTAGGCGGTGCCGGACATACGGGCGTCGGAGATGCGGATCATGTCGCGCACACCCTGGCGCAGCAGCTTGGGCGGCAGGGGCATGTTCCCCACCTCCGCCATGCCGGGATAGCCCTTGGGGCCGCAATACTTCAGCACCATGACGCAGGTCTCGTCGATGTCGAGATCCTCGTCGTTGATGCGGGCATGCAGGTCCTCGATGCTCTCGAAGACCACGGCGCGGCCGGTGTGACGGAGAAGATGCGGCGAGGCGGCGGAGGGCTTGATGACGGCACCGTCCGGGCAGAGATTGCCGCGCAGGATGGCGATACCCGCCTGCGGCTTGAAGGGCGCGTCGTAGCTGTGGATGACGTCGCGGTTCCAGCACTGCGCGTCCGCCACGTTCTCGGCGAGGGTGCGGCCATTGGCCGTGATAACATCGCCGTGGAGGAGGTTGCGCTCCACCAGGTCGCGCAGCACCACGGGCAGGCCGCCAGCGTAGTAGAAATCCTCCATCAGATGCTCGCCCGAGGGGCGGAGATTGACGAGGCAGTTCACCTCGCTCGCCAGGCGGTCGAAATCCTCTAGTTCCAGCGGCACGCCCAGGCGGCCGGCGATGGCCAGCAGGTGCACGACCGCGTTGGTGGAGCCGCCGATCGCGGCCAGCGTCCGGATCGCGTTCTCCAGGGCCTGCCGGGTCAGCAGCTTCGACAGGCGCAGGTCCTCGCGCACCATCTCCACGATCCGCCGCCCCGCGAGCCGCGCCAGCTCGTTGCGGCGCGCATCGGGCGCGGGGATGGCGGCATTGCCGGGCAGGCCGACGCCCAGCGCCTCCACCATCGAGGCCATGGTGGAGGCGGTGCCCATGGTCATGCAGGAACCGGCGGAGCGCGACATCGCGCCCTCGGCCTCGTGGAACTCGCGTAGCGTGATCTCGCCGGCGCGGAGCTGCTCGCTCATCGAGATGGTGTTCGTACCGGAGCCGATCTTCTGGCCCCGATAATGTCCGCTCAACATCGGTCCGCCGGAGACGCCGATGGTCGGCAGGTCCACGCTGGCCGCGCCCATGAGCAGGGCGGGCGTGGTCTTGTCGCAGCCCATCAGCAGCACCACGCCATCGAGCGGATTGGCGCGAAGCGCCTCCTCCACGTCCATTGAGGCAAGGTTGCGGTAGAGCATGGCGGTGGGACGCATCTGCGTCTCGCCGAGGCTCAGTACCGGGAACTCCAGCGGGTAGCCGCCGGCCTCCAGGATGCCGTAGCGCACGTGCTCGGCGATGGTGCGGAAATGCCCGTTGCAGGGCGTCAGCTCGGACCAGGTGTTGCAAATGCCGATCACGGGCCGCCCGTCGAACTGGTCGTTCGGCAGGCCTCGGTTGCGCAGCCAGGAGCGGTAGTAGAAGCCCATCTTGTCCTGGCGCGCGAACCAGGCGCGGGAGCGCAGCTCACCGGGCTTGCGGTAGTCGTTCGCGTCGTCGGTCAAGTCGTCGGTCCTCTCTGCGGGGCGGGATTGCACCACTTCAGCAACGGGGCGGAATAGCCGGGATCATCCCCGGCGGCGATGGCGACCCTCACGCGCCGGGCTCCGGGCGGGCCAGCTTCATCGCCTTGCTCGTCCGGTGCCAGCCCAGCACCGCCGAGGCCAGGGGCCAGAGCAGGAAGAGCGCAGCCAGGGTGGAGAGGGTGCCGACCAGCGGGTTGGCCCAGAGCACCCCAAGCGAGCCGTTCGACATCAGCATGGACTGGCGGAAGGCGTCCTCCGCCTTGTCGCCGATGACCATGGCGAGGACGAGCGGCGCGAGCGGGTAGTCGAGCTTCTTCATGACGTAGCCCGCCGCGCCGAACGCGACCGCGAGCCAGAGGTCGAAGGGCGCGCCCGCCACGGTATAGGCGCCGACGAGACAGACCGTGACGATGACCGGCCCGATGATGGAGAAGGAGACGGAGAGCATCGCGGCGAAGAGCGGCACGGTGGCCAGTGCCAGCACCACGCCGATGACGTTGCCGAGATACATCGAGGCGATCATGCCCCAGACGAAGTCGCGCTGCTCGATGAAGAGCATCGGGCCGGGATTGAGGCCCCAGATCATCAGCCCGCCCAGCATCACCGCCGAAGTGGCCGAACCGGGAATGCCGAGGGCGAGCATGGGCAGCATGGCCGAGGTGCCGGCCGAGTGGTCCGCCGTTTCCGGCGCGATCACGCCCTCGGGCTCGCCACGGCCGAAGTTGGCGCCGTTGCGCGACAGGCGGCGGGCCAGGCCGTAGGACATGAAGGAGGCCGCCGTGGGCCCGCCGGGGGTGATGCCCATCCAAACGCCGACGGCGCTGCCGCGCAGCACCGCCACCCAATAGCGTGGCAGGCTGGCGAGCGCACGCAGCATGCCGCGCGGGTCCAGCCGTCCGCTGGCGCCCTTGAACTCGGGTCCCTCCTCGATGGTGAGCAGCAGCTCGCCGAGGCCGAAGAGGCCGATGACCACGACGAGGAAGGAAATGCCGCGGATCAGCTCGGGGATGTCGAAGGTCAGGCGCATGGAGCCGGAGACCGTGTCCATCCCCATCATGCCGAAGCCGAAGCCGAGGCAGAGCGAAACAATGGTCTTGAGCGGCGCCCCGCCCCCGAAGGCGATGAAGGAGGCGAAGGCGAGGAGATAGACCGCGAAGTATTCCGGCGGCCCGAAGCGCAGCGCGAAGGAGGCGACGGCGCTGGAGAGAAGCGTAATGACGACGATGCCCACCAGCGCGCCGATGCCGGCCGACAGGAAAGCGTAGGTCAGCGCCTCGCTCGCCCTGCCCTGCCGCGCCATGGGGTAGCCGTCGAAGGTGGTCGCCACCGAGGAGGGCTCGCCAGGGATGTTGAAGAGGATGGAGGTGGTGGAGCCCCCGAAGAGCGCACCCCAATAGAGGCTGGTGAGCAGGATGATGGCCGAGACCGGATCCATCGAGAAGGTGAGCGGCAGCAGCAGCGTCACGCCGTTGGGGGCGCCCAGGCCGGGCAGCACGCCCACGAGGATGCCGAGCAGGACGCCCGCGATCATCAGCACGATGTGGTGGAGGGTGAGCGCGACGGAGAAGCCGTGCATCAGCGCGTCGAGGTTGGACAGCATCGGCGCGCCCCTCAGCCCAGGCCCAACATGACTTCGAGCGGCCCCTTCAGAAGCGGGACGGTGAACCACTTCTCGAAGACCACGAAGGTGATCACGGTGACGCCGACCGCGACGCCGAGCGCCGTGGCCCAGCGGCGGCGCCCCGCGAAGCGGATCGTGAACAGCAGGTAGAGCGCCATCGCAAGGTAGAGGCCGAGCCACTGCGCCACCGCGACCATCGCGAGAATGGGCAGGCCGAAGCGCAGCACCCGCGCCCCGCCCTCGCGCTCGATCACGACGGTGCGCGACAGCGTCTCGCGCGCCCGCCAGGCGTTGATCGCCACGAGAGCGGCCGCGACCATGAGGATGAGCGACACGCGGAAGGGGAAGAACCCCGCCTGCGGCCCGTCCGAGGCCCAGCCCGTGTCCAGCTCGGCCGTGCCGCGAAGCCCTACGAGCCCGACGAGGAAGACGAGGCCGGCGAAGGCCAGCTCGAGATGCAGTCGGCGCAGCATCGATCCGCCCCTCCCGTGCGCGCCGTCAGTTCACCAGCCAGCCTTCGGGGCCGTAGAGCTCGCGGGCCGAGCGCTCCTCCGTCACCATCAGGGCGCGCATCTCGTCGGGCGAGAGCAGGGCGGCGCTCTGGCTCGTGCGCTGGATGTAGTCCGCCCATTCCGGCGTCTCGCTGACCTTGCGCATGACCTCCGCCCAGAAAGCCTGGGCGCCGGGGGGCACGGCGGGCGGCAGGAAGATCGTGCGCGGCATCCGGAACTCCTCGATCGGGATGCCCTGGCTGGCGCAGGTCGGGATGTCGGACCATGACTGGGCCTCGGTCACGCGCGGGCCGGCCGGCAGCGCCTCCCGGCGGAAGACGCAGACGGGGCGCACCTGCCCGCCGCGCCAGCCGCCGACGCTCTCGGAGGGATTGTTGACATCGGCGTCGATATGCCCGCCGGCGAGCTGCACGCCCACCTCTCCGCCGCCGCGGAAGGGGATGTAGTTGAAGCGCACGCCCGTCGCGCGCTGGATCAGCAGGGTCAGAGTCTGGTCGGTGTCGCGGGTCTGGCTGCCGCCCATGCGGATGGCGCCCGGCCGCTCCTTCGCCGCGGCGATCAGGTCCGCGCCCGTGCGGTAGGGGGAATCCCCCTTCACCCAGAGCATGAACTCATCGAAGGCCATGGCCGTCACAGGCGTCAGGTCCAGCGGCTTCCAGGCCACGCGGGCGACGAGCGGCAGCAGCCACTCGTTGTTCGTGCCGAAGATCACCTTGTGCGGGTCGCCCTGCGCGCCGCGGCCATAGACGAAGCCCTCCGCGCCCGAGCCCGCGCCCTTGTTGGTGACGACGATGGAGGTAGGGACAAGGTTATGCCGCGTGATGGCCGCCTGCACGGTGCGGGCGAAGAGGTCCGTGCCGCCACCCGCGCCCGAGGTGACGACGAATTCAACGGGCCGCGTGGGCTGCCAGGCGGGCTGCGCCGCCGCGGGGAGCGTGACGCTCAGCGCGGCGCCGAGAAGCGCGGCCGCCTTGGGAAACATGGTCATGTCGATCTCTCCTTGGACAGGAAGCCGCGCGCCCTTTCCGGGTCTGCGCGGGCTGTGCGGTGGGTTACGCGGCCGCGGCGGCCTCCCTGCTCGCCATGCGGGCGGCCAGCAGCACGGCGTTCCTCATCGCGCCAGGGTGGGCGATGCCCTTCCCGGCGATGTCATAGGCGGTGCCGTGCGCCGCCGTGCAGATCGGGAAGGGAAAGCCCCCCATCAGCGTGACGCCCGCGTCGAAGCCGATCAGCTTCATCGCGATCTGGCCCTGATCGTGGTACATGGTCAGCACCGCATCGAAGTCGCCGCGCTTGGCGCGCAGGAAGACGGTGTCCGCCGGGAAGGGACCGTCGCAGCCGATCTGGGCGCGCTTCCCCTCCTCCACGGCAGGGCCGATCACGTCGATCTCCTCCCGCCCGAAATTGCCGTTGTCGCCGGCATGCGGGTTGAGGGCCGCGACAGCGATGCGCGGCCGCGCGATCCCCGCCGCGCGGAGCGCGTCGTCCGTCAGGCGCAGGTTGTCGAGGATGCTCTCGCGGCTCAGCAGGGCCGCCACGTCCTTCAGGGGCACGTGGGACGTCACGCGGGCGTTCCAGAGGCCGTCGAGGACGTTGAACTCCTTGGCCACGCCGTGGAACCCGATCGCCTCCGCGGTGAAGCGGATCTCGTCGTCATAGCTGGGGGTGACGAGGCGCATCGCTGCCTTGTTGAAGGGCGTGAAGCAGACCGCATCGGCCTCCCCCTCGGCTGCCATGGTGAGGGCGCGGCGGAAATTTGCCGTCGCGAAGCGCCCGCTCTCCTCGGAGATCCGGCCGAGCGGGATCGCGGCGGGATCGAGGTGCCCGAGGTCGACCAGCACGGGCCGGCCGGGCTGCCGCCGGAAGGGCTCGCCATCCGCCACCACGTCGATGTCGAGCGAAGCGCCGGCTACACGGGCGCCTTCCGCGAGCACGCGCGCATCGCCGATCACCGTGATCTCCGCTGCCGCCCGCACCGTCTCGTCGGCCAGGACCTTGGCCGCGAGTTCGGGCGAGATCCCAGCTGCGTCACCCATTGCAAGGGCGATGCGGGGGCGATCCGCCGCAGGCAGCCCGTCGACCATGCCCGCTTCCTCCACTTTATTCGTGATACTGTATGCAGTATGTAAGCGTTATCGAGCATCACTCGGCTCGTCAAGCGGCCATCGAGGGGCAGTGAAGTGGAGCTTGGGTCATCCCGATCAGACTTGGCCGAGAGGGGGATTGCGGAGAACGGCGGCCGCATCGTCCGTCGCCCCCTACAGGAAGAGGTCGCGGCCAGGCTGCGCGACCTGATCACGCAGGGCACCATTCCCGCGGGCGCGCGCATCAACGAGGTGGTGCTGGGCGCGCAGCTTGGCGTCTCGCGCACCCCGCTGCGAGAAGCCGTGCGCATGCTGGCGGGCGAGGGCTTGGTGGAGCTCGTCCCGGCACGCGGGGCGGTGGTCCGGAAGCTGAGCGCCAAGGATATGTTCGACAGTCTTGTCGTGCTGAAGTCGATGGAGGAGTTGGCCGGTCGCCTCGCCTGCGCCAAGGCATCCGCACAGGGTATAGAGGAAGTATCCGCCCTGCATCGTGCGATGCTCGAGCATTATGTCCAGCGCGAGCGGCTGGCCTATTTCAAGCTCAACCAGGCGATCCACTCGGCGATCGTCGCGCTGTCCGACAACGCGACGCTTGCCTGGACGCATGAGGTCATCCAGGCCCGGATGAAGCACATCCGTTTCATCGGCAATGCGGGATCGGAGAAATGGGCGGGCGCCGTGGAGGAGCATGAGGAGATGATCCGCGCTCTCCAGGCGCGGGACGGGAATCGGCTGGCTGCGGCGCTCGGCCTTCATCTCGACCGGACCTTCACCCGGGTGAAGGCCCTGCTCTGATCCGGTTCCAGCCGCAGTGAGCAGGCTCGTGCCCTGCCCTGCCAGGGACTGAAGCGGGTCCGTAGGCGTCTCGCCCCTCCCGTGCTTGCACAGCCTGGAGCAGCGTGCCCACGCGTCACGAAATAAAAAGCCACCGCCCACCAGTCGGCGAGCAGTGGCTTATGAGTCATCACGTCAGGAAGTCAAAGTGCACGCCAGTTCCGGAGAAACCCCCTCTCCGGTATTCATCGGCACGCTCGTTCAGCAACCCACCGAAGTAGCCCCCCACTCCGCCGGGAATTGTTCCTCAAACCTCTAGATCGCCAACGAGCATCCCCTCTTCGTCGGCCCGGAGCAGCAATTCCGGCACCCGTTCTTTACCGATCACGCATCCGTGAAGCAATCGAAAGATAACAAGAATCCGCATCCGTTTTGACCTAGCGGAACTCGACCACATCGAGACCGCCTTTCGGAGCGCTGGGATGTCGCCGGCCAGGTCGGGCGACAGTTGCAAGCGACGCTCCAGCAAGTCCGCAGGTCGCCCTGCGGGAAGCACCCTCCAGGGCGCCTCAGGCTCGCTACCGGAACGCCTAGACGAGCAGGGCAAAGGCCGGCATCGGCTGGCGGCGGCTGGGATAGTAGAGGCGGTAACCGGGAAAGGGCGAGCCCTGCGCGTCTCACGACAGTAGCGGCAACAGCTTTTCAGCCGGCAATGCCGGGAGCAGCCGCCACCGACCCATCAGCGATGAGCGGTCATGTCACTCCAGGCGCCACGCGGTGCATAGGAAGCGGATGAGCGTTCGGCAGGCTGAACCGGTCGGCAAAAAACATTTGACGGAGACCAATGGCAGCGCCGAGACTTCTCCTGGTGAAAGACAATGTCTTCTTATAGAATACATATGGCCGATGTGACCATCGCGAGAGAGGAGGACGCGCCCGAAACCGGCGTCCGTCCGCTCGCCTCCGCCCTCAAGGCCTTCGCCCTGCTCGACCATCTCGGCCGAAAGCGGCAGGCGGTCCGCCTCTCGACCCTCTCGCGGGAACTCGGCGTCGGGCGCGCCACGATCTACCAGCGGCTGGTGACGCTGATCGCGGCCGGCTGGGTCGAGCAGACGGCGGCGGGGGATTTCCGCCTCACCCTCCGCGCCGCGCGCCTCGCCCACGCCGCAACCGAGCAGGCGGGCCTTGGCGCCCGCACCCTGCCGGTCTTGGAGGCCCTCTCGGCCGAAACCGGGGAAGCCGCGTCCCTGACGGTGCTGGAGGACGACGCGCCCTGCATCGTGCAGCGGGTCGAGCCGCGCGGCGTGCTGCGCGTCGAGATGCGCGTGGGCGCCACGATGTCGATCGATGGCAGCGCCTCCGGCCGTGTCCTCCTCGCCTATCTCGACCGCGGGCACGCCCTTCGCCTGGCGCCCGACCTTGACCCGGCGATCCTGGATGCCGTGCGCGAGACGGGCCATTCCATCTCCTCCGGCCAAACGATGGAGGGCATCCGGGCCGCGGCCGTTCCCGTCTTCGGCCATAACGGTGCCTGCGCGGCGGCCCTCTCCCTCGTCGCCCCGGTCCAGCGCTTCGCGGCCGATGGCTGGATCCAACCCCTACGCGCCGCCGCCGAAAGCCTGCGCGCCATCATGGAGGGCCGCCCCAGGTGAGTGCCGCGCTTCCCCTCGCCGCATCGCCACCGGCACCGCGCGATCCGGACTTCCTCATGCGGCCGGAGCGCTTGGCGGCCTTCCAGCCCAGCCGCATCAGCTGCTCCCGCGCGCTGATGGCGCAGGCGATCGCAGAGCGCTGGCGGATCGCCACGCGCCGCTTCGAGATCGGCACGGACTCCGCCGGTACCGCAGTCTACGAGATCGAGACGCCCGGCGGCACCTTCAGCTTCCTCGCCTTCTCCAACACGCCGCAACGGGCTGGCCGCACCGGACGGATCATCGCTCGCACCTGGGACATGACGGGCGCGCTGATCGAAGGCGTGGCGGACGAGCGGGTGATCGAGACGACGCGCCAGGAGCTGCCGAAGCTCTATGCCGGCCGCGCGACGCCTGGGACGCTCATCTGGTGCCGCTCCAACCGCAGCATGCGGGTCTTCGATGCGACGGTGGAGGCCCTCGCCTCGGGGCGGCAGCCGGAGGCGGCGCTGGTCGCGCAGTCCTGCTACCTCATGCGCAACACGGGGCTCGACGGCAACGGCACCTTCGGCACGCGCTCCTTCCTCGCGCTGGAGAGGGGCCACGCGCTGCGCCATCCGCTCGCCGCCCAGATGCTCGCGGCCTACATGATGCGGGAGTTCGCGGCCGACCTGGCGAACCACCTCGCCGCGCTGCGCTCGCCCGATGCCGTGGCGCTCTCGCCGGAGATCCGCCGCTTCCTCGGCATCGGCAACGGCTCGGCGCTCGGCCTCATCCTTTTCATCAACAACCACCCGCGCCTGATCGATGCCTGGATCGGCGCGCGGGAGGAGGCAATCGCCGCCGCGTGCGCCCTGCCAGTGGTACCGGGTGACCCGCGGCTGGCACATCTGGAGGCGCTGGTCCGCCGCGCGGCCGTGTTCCGGCGCGAGGACCGCATGGTCTATGACGCCTTCGCCCCCAGCGCCCTCATCGCCGAGGAGCTGGACGCCGTCGCCGCCCTTGTCGCGTCCCTGCGCGAGCGCGGCAGCGACGCCGCCTATCCACTGGAAGAGTTGGCACGGCAGGTTGCCGCACACTTCCATCCGGAAACGGAGGAGACGCTTCTCTCGCTCATGATTGAGCTCGTGCCGGAACTGGCCGACCGCCTCGCCCGCTCGATGATCGTCAGCGAGGAGATGGAGGTCACGCCCAGCATGAGTGCCGGCGCGCTGCGCGCCATCCTGCACCGCGAATACGGCTGGGCGCTGGCCTGGGACATGACGGCCCCCGGTGCCTACGAGCAGGTCTGGTATAAGTCTGCCACGGCCGAGGAGCCGCGCCGCGGGCCGATGGCGGAGGCGCCGCCCGGCACCTTCAACCTCGGCCTTGACGTGCCCGGCCTGGTGCAGGCGCTGGACGCGGCGCTGGAGGGCCGCGACCCCGCCGAGCCGGTGGCACGGCTGCTGCTGGCACGGCCCGACCTGCGCCAGATCACGGCGCGCGTGCAGAGTCTTGCCGGGCTGCGCTACCACCAGCCGCGGGTGAACATCATGGCCGGCGACTTCGTGCCCGCGCATCTCGTGCGGCTGATGAACGTCGCCCTGCACGGCGTGGACAAGACGCGCGACTATCTCGCCCGCAACCTGCGCGGCGTGCTGTTCCACGGCGCCCCGACCGCAGCGGATCTCGCCGCCGGCGCCTCCCCCGACTGGTTCTACCCGGCGGAGCCACGGCCATGAACGCCACCTGCACCAAAGAGGCCGTGATGCTGTTGCCGCGCGAGATGCGGCTGGTGGTGGAGCGCATCCTCCTCCTCACCCATCTGCCACCCGGCGCCATCCCCGCCGTGCGGGACGTGGTGCTCTACTCGGCCGCGGCCGGGCTGGGCGGCCTCGCCCTTCTGCACTTCCGCTTCGAGAGCCTGCGCGCCAAGGAACCTGCGCCGCCGCAGATCACCGAGACCGCGCCGGGCCACCTGCTGATCGACGCGCGCGGCCAGCACGCCTGGATGGTGCTGCCGATGATCCTCGATGCGCTGGCCGAGGCCGCGGCGCGCGAAGGAGCCGCGATGGCCGCCGTGACGGGCGTGACCGACCCGGAGGAGCTGCGCACGGCCTGCGCGCTTGGCCCCCGCACCGGCCTCTCGGTCTTCGTCAGCGAGGGCGATTGCACCGGTCCCGCGACCGGCCCGGACGCCGCCCTACTGCGGACGAAAGGCCCCGTCGCACTCCTCGCCGCGCCGGCTCCCGGCGCGCGCGACGCCGTGCTGGAACGCGCGCTGCGCGGCGGCACGGCGGTGGATCCGGCCCTCTGGTGGGCCTTGCACCAGTTGTCCAACAGCGCCCTGGCCACCGACACGCCGGAGTCCCGACGCCACGCCGGCCCGGTGATCGTGGAGGCCGACGGCCGCATCATCGGCCGCAGCGACCACGACGATGACACCGACCTCTCGCTCCTCACCGCCGCCCATCCGGATATCCCAGATGCTCATTGACGGCTTGCAATGCGGCCACTTCACGCCGGAGGTCTTCGCCGCACTTCGCCGGGGAAATATCGGCGCCGTAACCGTCACCTGCGGCTTCTGGGAGGACCCGATGGAGTCCTTCGACTCCCTCGGCCGCTGGCGCGACCTGATCGCGGAGAACGAGGCGACCTGCGCCGTCGCCCGGACGCCCGCGGAGATCGAGGCGGTGGCCGCCTCCGGCCGCACCGCCATCATCCTCGGCTTCCAGAACACCGACCTTTTCGGCGGGCGCATCCGGCTGGTGGAGATGTTCGCCGAGCTCGGCGTGCGCGTGGTCCAGCTTACCTACAACAACCAGAACGCCGTGGGTGGCAGCTGCTACGAGCCGAATGACAGCGGCCTCGCCCGCTACGGGCGGGAGGTGGTGCGCGAGATGAACCGCGCAGGCATGCTCATCGACTGCTCCCATGTCGGGGAGCGGACGACGCTGGATACCATCGCGCATTCCGAGCGTCCGATCGCCGTGACCCATGCCAATGCCACCAGCCTCGTGCCGCACAGCCGCAACAAGGGCGACGCCATCCTCCACGCGCTGCGCGACACCGGCGGCGTGATGGGCTGCGCCGTCTATCGCAACATCACCGGCGACTACTATTGCGCCTCTGTCCGGAACTGGTGCGAGATGGTGGCGCGGACGGTGGATATCGGCGGTCTCGACACGGTGGCCATCGGCACCGATTACGGGCACGACAACACGCCGGCCGACTACGCCTGGATGCGGATGGGCCGCTGGACACGCGGGATCGACTACGGCGCCTCCTCCGCCGGCAAGCCGGTGCGGACGCCGAAGGCGGAATGGCTGGCCGAGGGCGTCTCCGGGCTGGGCGCGATCCCCGAGGGGCTGCGACAGGTCGGCTTCCAGCCGCACGAGATCGAGAAGATCACCCACGGCAACTGGCTGCGGCTCTACGCCGCGACCTTCCGCCCGAACTGAGGAGGTTGGCATGGCACCGAATGGGTTCTCCCGCCGCGCGGCCCTGACCCTGGGCGGCGGTGCCGTGGCGGGGCTGGCCACGCCCTACTTCAAGCGCGTCCGCGCGGCCGAGGTGCTGCACGTCAACACCTGGGGCGGCATCTGGGAACGGGCCGCCATCAAGAACCTGTTCGAGCCCTTCACGCGCGACACGGGGGTCGAGATTCGGCCGGTCTCGCCCGTCTCCTTCGCCAAGCTGGCGCAGCAGGTCCGCAGCGGCGCCTACGAGTTCGACGTGACCACCCTCGGTGCCGGCGAGATCATCCGTGCCAACCAGGCGAACCTGCTGGAGAAGCTGGACAACACCGACCTGGTGAAGAACCCGCCCTTCCCGGGCGCGGCCTTCCAGAACGGAGCGAGCAGCCACGCTTTCGCGACGGTGATCGCCTACCAGAAGGCGAAATACCCGAATGGCGGCCCGCAGAACTGGGCCGACTTCTGGAACCTGCAGAAATTCCCCGGCAGCCGCTGCATGCAGCGCTACGCCGCCCGCATCCTGCCGATCGCCCTGGTGGCCGACGGTGTGCCGATGGACAAGCTCTACCCGCTCGACATCAACCGTGCCTTCGCCAGCCTCGACAGGATCAAGCCGGCGGTCCGGACCTGGTGGACGCAGGGGCAGCAGTCCCAGCAGCTGTTGCGGGACGGCGAGATCGACTGCATCGCCCTCTGGCACGCCCGCACGCTGGAGCTAATCGACCAGAACCAGCCTGTGGAGATCGTCTGGAATCAGGCGGAGATCGAGCGGGCCTACTGGGTGGTGGCGCGCGGCACGCCAAACCGCGACAACGCGTTTCGCTACCTGGAAGCCTCGGTGAAGCCGGAGCGCGTGGCCGGCTTCTGCCGCGACTCCGCGAACGGCCCGCTGAACCCGGCCGCCTTCAACTTCCTCAGCGAGGCCGATGCAGCGCGCATGCCGACCGCGCCGGCCTATCGCGGCAAGGTCTTCGAGCAGGACATCCTCAACTTCGGCGGGGACGTGAACGCCGCGACGCAGCGCTTCGAACGCTGGATCGGCACTTGAGCAAGTCGCTCGCCCCCGCACAGAGCAGCCTTCGCTCCTGGCTGCTCGTCGCGCCGCTGCTTGTATTCCTGACCGCCTTCTTTCTCGTGCCGCTCGCCCAGGTGGCCGTCATGAGCGTGAGCGACCCCGAATGGGGCCTCGGCCATTACGTGGATATCGCGACGGATGGCTTTCATCTGCGCGTCCTGGGCGACACCTTCCTCACGGCCCTCATCGTCTCGCTCTGCTGCCTCCTCCTGGGGTTTCCCCTGGCCTATGCCATGGCGGCCGCGCCGCCGGGGCTGGCCGCCGCGATGATGGTGGTGGTGACGATGAGCTTCTGGACGAGCTTCCTCGTCCGCACCTATGCCTGGATGGTGCTGCTCGGCTCGCGCGGGCCTGTCGCGCATCTCTTCTCGTGGTTCGGGTTCACGGCGCCGGAGCTGCTCTTCACCCGCTTCAGCTCAACGGTGGCGATGACGCACATCCTGCTGCCCTACATGGTCCTCAGCCTCTACGGCGTGCTGAAGCGGATCGAGCCCTCGCTGCCGCGCTCGGCGGCCAGCCTGGGCGCACCGCCGTCCTTCGTCATCCGGCACGTCGTGCTGCCCCTGGCGGCGCCCGGCATCGTCAACGGCCTCACGCTCGTCTTCGTCCTCTGCCTCGGCTTCTACGTCACGCCCATCCTGCTCGGTTCCCCGCGGGAACAGATGGTGGCAGGCGTCATCGGCCAGCAGGTGGAGGAATTCCTTGCTTTCGGCGAGGCCTCGGCCATGGCGGTGGTCCTGCTCGCCAGCACACTGGTGGTGCTCGGCCTCTATCACCGCCGCTTCGGCCTCGACCGGCTCTGGGGCTGACGCGATGCGCCTGGCCCTGATCCTCTTCGGCGCGGTCGTGCTCGCCTTCGTGGCCATGCCGCTGCTCATCGTCGTGCCGATGTCCTTCAGCACCGCCGTCTCGCTCGAATTTCCGCCGCCGGGCTGGTGGACGGGCTACTACGCTGCCTATTTCAGCGATGCGCGCTGGACGACGCCCACCCTCAACAGCCTGGGCATCGCGGCCGCTGTCTCGGTGCTGACGGTCCTGCTGGTCACCCCCGCCACCTTCGCCGTGGTTCGCCACCGCTTCGTGGGGAAGGGGCTGGTGAACCTGGCGCTCATGCTGCCGCTGGCGGTGCCGCACATCGTCATGGCCATCGGCTACTACGCTTTCCTGGCCGATATCCGCCTGCTCCAGACCTTCCCGGGCATCGTCCTCGCGCACACCGCCCTCTCGGTTCCGCTCGCCTTCCTCGTCCTCTCGGCCAATCTCAAGGGTTTCGACCGCGGACTGGAGCGGGCGGCGCTCTCGCTCGGCGCGACGCCGGCGCGCACCTTCCTGCATGTCACCATGCCCGTGCTCTGGCCAGGCTTCGCGGCCGCCGCCCTCTTCGCCTTCGTGCAGAGCTTCGACGAGACGGTGGTCGCCCTCTTCATCTCCGGCCGCGACACCGAGACCCTGCCGCGCAAGATGTTCGACAGCATCCGCACCACCGCCGACCCGGTGATCGCCGTTGTCTCCACCCTGCTCTTCGCCGCGGTTGCCGTGCTGGTCATCGCGCCCGTCCTCTGGCGCGCGGTGTCGCGCCGCCGATCGGAAGCCCGCCCGTGACCAAGCCCTACCTGGAGCTCGAGAACCTCGCCAAGAGCTATGACGGCCGCACGCATGCCCTGCACAGCGTGAACCTCTCGGTTGCCAAGGGCGAGTTCATCACCTTCCTGGGCCCCAGCGGCTCCGGCAAGACCACCACGCTCATGCTCATCGCGGGGTTCGAGGCGGCGAGCGAGGGCGAGATCCGGGTGAACGGCGCCTCCATCACCCGCGTGCCGCCGCATCGGCGGGACATCGGCATCGTCTTCCAGAACTACGCCCTGTTCCCTCACCGCACGGCGTTGGGCAATGTCATGTTCCCCCTGCAGATGCGGAAGATGCCGAAGGCAATGGCGGCCGAGAAGGCGCGCGCCATGCTCGACCTCGTGGGGCTCGCGCGCTTCGCGGAGCGCCATCCCCGCGAGATGTCGGGCGGCCAGCAGCAGCGCGTGGCCCTCGCCCGCGCCCTCGTCTTCGACCCCGCGCTCCTGCTACTCGACGAGCCGCTCGGCGCGCTGGACAAGAACCTGCGCGAGGGGCTGCAGATCGAGATCAAGCGCATCCAGCGAGGCCTCGGCGTCACGACCATCTTCGTCACGCATGACCAGTCCGAGGCGATGGCCATGTCGGATCGCATCGTGGTGTTCGAGGGCGGCCGCATCCAGCAGGCCGGTGCGCCGCTCGAGGTCTATAACCGGCCGGCCAACGAGTTCGTGGCGCGCTTCGTGGGGGACAGCAACTTGCTGCCCATCCGCCTGACCGATCCGGCCGCCGGCCTTGGCGAGGTTGCAGGGATAGGGCCCGTTCGCGTACCAGCGCAGCCCGGCCGCCAGGCCGGAGACCGGGCGACGCTCCTCCTCCGCCCCGAAGCCTTCGGCCTGCCAAATGGGGAAGCCATCAATGCCTTTCGCATGCGGGTCGGAGCGGTCGTGCATTTCGGCGACAGCGCCCTTCTGATCGGCCGTGCCGGTGAGACGGACGTAAGAGCCCGGCTTCCGGGTCTTGCGGCGCAGGGCATCGCCGAAGGAACGGAGATCAGCCTCTCCTGGAGCCCCGTTTCGGCTCATCTCCTGCCGGCCGCGAAGGAGTCCTGACCGCCGCAACCCGGCATCCGGCGGGGATGGAAGCGCGACGACGCGCGGCACGCGCCGGCAGGAGGGCCAATCAGGCATCGAAGCGGACCGGGCCTGCGCGCAAGGAATGGCGGCTGCTCTTGTGAGCGGCCGCCGCAACCCGAAATGAGAGGCCCGCTCCTCTGATCGTCGCACAGCGATCGGCCACACCCGCACCAAAGGTCCCTCGCGCGCGATGACGACGCTTCGCTTCCTTGTTGCCGAGAGCGAGACCGCGGAGGATCGCGAGCGGCGCCGGGCGAGCGTCGGGCGCAGCAGCGGCGAGACCTATCTCGGTACGCTCCGCGCGATCGTGCCGGATGCGGATTGCGAGCTGGCAAGGCCGGCGGAAGAGGGTGCGGCCGCGCCGGATGCCGCGGCGCTGAGCGGCTACGACGCCGTCTTCCTCACGGGCTCGCCGCTCCACGTCTACGACGACACGCCGGAGGTGCGCCGGCAGCTCGCCTTCATGCGCGACGTGTTCCGCTCCGGGACGCCCTCCTTCGGCTCCTGCGCCGGGCTGCAGGTGGCCACGGCCGCGGCCGGCGGCACGGTGCGAAGGAACCGGCGCGGCCACGAGGCCGCCTTTGCCCGCCGCATCACCGCAACCACGGAGGGGCGCGATCACCCGCTGCTGGCAGGCAGGCCTGCCGCCTGGGACGCTCTCGCCATCCATTCCGACGAGGTGGAGCGCCTGCCCGAGGGCGCGACGCTGCTGGCGGGAAACGGCGTGAGCGCGGTGCAGGCCGCCGAGATCCGGCATGAGGGGGGGATCTTCTGGGGCGTGCAGTACCACCCCGAGTTGCCGCTGGACGAGGCGGCGGCGGCGCTGCGCCGCCAGGCCGCAGACCTGATCGAGCAGGGGCTGGCGCGAGACGAGGCGGCCGTCGAGGCCTACGCCTCCCTGATCGAGGCGCTGCACCGGGAGCCGGAACGCCGCGACCTCGCCTGGCAACTCGGCCTCGATCCGCAGGTCACCGATGCGGACCGGCGGAGGACGGAGCTCCGCAACTTCATCGAGCAGCTCGTGCGGCCGACACAGAGAGCGCGCGGCAGGGCCTGATCTCCGCGGCCAGGGGCCAGCACGCGCGTCAAACCTCCTTGCCGCCCGGGGCAGCCACCTCCCCCAGCCCCTGTTTCACGAGGCAGGTCCAGGCGGACTCGGCGTCGGCGGCGAAGTGGAACAGCCCGAGATCGGCCGGCGCGATCATCCCGGCCTCCAGCAGGGCATCGAGGTTGACGACCGATCGCCAGTAACCCTCGTCCACGAGCACGATGGGCACCTTCTGCACCTTGTCGGTCTGCCGCAGCGTCAGCAGCTCGAACAGCTCGTCCAAGGTGCCGAAGCCGCCGGGAAACACCACCAGGGCATTGGCGCGCATCGCGAGGTGCATCTTGCGCAGCGCGAAGTAGTGGAAGCGGAAGGTCAGCTCCGGTGTCGAGTAGGCGTTCGGCTCCTGCTCGTGCGGCAGCATGATGTTGAAGCCGATCGAGGGCGCGCCCGCATCCCCCGCCCCGCGGTTGGCGGCCTCCATGATGCCCGGCCCGCCGCCCGTCGCGATCACGTTGTCCCGGATGCCGGACCGTCCCAGGAAGGCCCCGCCGCGCTCGGAGGCGATGCGCCCGAAGGCTCTGGCCTCGCTGTACCAGAAGGGATGCCGGCCAGGCCCGTCCTCCCGTACCCGCGCGCTGCCGAACACGACGATGGTCGAGCGCACCTGCCAGGCCCGCAGCGCCTCGTCGGCCTTGGCGAATTCGAGAAGGAAGCGGACCCCGCGCATGGAGGGGTTGAGGAGGAAGTCCGGATCGAGCACGGCAAGCCGGTAGGAGGGCGAGGCCAGTTGCGCCGCATTCGGCTTGGCGGGGGGCGGGCTATCGTTCATCGGTTCTCCGTATAGCGGGCTGCCCGCACCCCATCCGTCAAGGCGGCGATGATGGTCGCGCGAAGCGCACCGCATCCACCAGGGCCTGCTGCGGCGAGAAGCATCCTCCCTACGGGCCGCGGCCGTCCAGGCAGAGGCGGGGGCCGCCCGGCGCCCCGTCGAGGCGCCGCATGAACGACGCGCCGCCAAGGGTCAGGCTCGAGGAGCAGCCCTACGCCGTCCCCACCTTCCGCCTCTCCGTCCGGGCGGCGAGGTAGGCGGCGACCGGCCCGGTGAGGGGAATGCGCCGCAGGTCATCGGCAGAGACGAGCCTGGCTCCCACGATCTCCCGACCGTCGAACTCCAGCTCGGGCGGTTGCTCCAGCCGCAGCTCGAAGAAGTGCACCCGGTCGTGCCGGCCGTCCCAGAGGCCGGACAGCTCGCCCGCGGGCGCGAGGGCTCCGCAGACCAGGCCTACCTCCTCCGCCAGCTCGCGCCGCGCAGCCTCCTCGGGCGGCTCGCCGCGCCGGAGGCCGCCACCCGGGAAGTTCCACTCGGCACGGTAGGACGAGCGCACCAGCAGCAGCGCCGACCCGACCCAGATCGCCACCAGGGCGCCCTCGTGATGGGGCCGCGACAGGTGCCACCAGGCCCGGGCCATGGGGAAGAGAGCCCTGTAGGCAAGGCGCCAGAGGACATCCACCGGCCAGCCGCGGGCGAGGCCGCGGCGCCCGGGTGAAGCGGCGGGCACTATGTCCCATGTCCCGCCGGCCCAGGCCGACCGCGGATAGTTCATCTCGCCCCTCTCTCGCGCCAACGTTGCAACCTTCCGCCGGCCTCCCGGCGAGCACGATAGGCGGCAGTTTCGATCTCCCCGCCGAGGTTGCCGCGCCACAAACGTTTCAGAAAGAGAAAAGATTACGCCCGGCGGCAGGTGGTCGACTTACTGGCCATTGGTGAGAGCCGCATTGCGACGGCGCGGCGCCGCGCCCCTTACCCCGCAAGCATCGCGAAGGCCTCTTCAGCCATCGCGGGCGGCACGTGGTGGCCGCCGGCGAACTCGCGATAACGAACCTCATAACCTGCGCGCCGCAGGCGGGGCACGAGCCGGCGGCTGCAGCGGTCGATGGGCAGCACCTCGTCCGATATTCCGTGCGAGACGAAGATCAACGGCCACCCCACCGGCTCCGGCGGTGCCGCGAAGCCGGGGGAGAAGGCAATGGCGTGGGTGAAGAGGTCGCCATTCCCGATGGCGAGCGAGAGCGCGTAGGAGGCGCCGTCCGAGAAGCCGGCCAGCGCGATGCGCCGCGGATCGATGCCGTGCTGCCGGAAAACCTCCTCCAGCGCATGGTCCAGGAAGGCGACGTCCGGGCCGTAGCCGCCCATGATGACGTCCCAGGTCGGGCCGCGGCTCTCGGGCAGCAGCAAGATCGCACCCGGCGCGGCGGCCTCGATCAGCCCGAGGGTTCCCGCCGCGCTGCCTCCTGCCCCGTGCAGCATGACAACCAGCGGCAGCGGGCCGGAAGCACCCTCCGGCACCTGCAGGATGCCGTCGCGCCCCGCGGCGAGGCCCAGCGCCCGGCGCCCCGGCACGCCCGGATTCCTTGCCTCCTCAGGGCGCGCCAGCAGCCGCCCCCGCGCCGCTTCGGCGCCGATGGTGCCACTCATCGGGAAGGAACGTTCCTCACCGGGGCCCCTCGGAGCCGAGGCGCGTTGCGGCGCCGGGCGGTGGGGAATTGCTGCTCATCACACCCGCTCCTGGCCGGGATGAACCGGCATTCCTGCGCCCGCCTGGGCTCCACCGTCTCACGACCCGGCCGAGCATGCGCGGCAGAGGCGTCGGCTCCACAACCTATGATGCTCCCGGCCCGGGCGCCGGGGCCTCAACCCCGCAGCGCCGGCAGCACCTTCTCACCGAAGGCCTCGATGAAGGCGCGCTGGCCGGTGCCGACATTGTGCAGGTCGATGCTCTCGAACCCCAGCGCGGCGCACTCCCCCAGCCAGTCCACGAAGGCGGCAGGATCAGCCGAGATGCGCACGGCCTGGCGCATATCCTCCGGCCGCACGAAGCGGGCGGCGGTCTCGAACTGGGCGGGCGAGCGCAACTCCCAGTTCACGTCGCTGCCGAGCAGGTTGAAGCGCCATTGCTCATGGGCCTGGCGCAGCGCTTCCTCCTCGGTGGCAGCAAGGCAGAGATCCACCTTCAGGTAGACCGGCTTGCCCTCGCCGCCGCCGCGGCGGAAGGCCTCGATCGTCCGCCGCAGCGTCGCGGGCTCCGTGCCGACCGTCAGCAGCCCGTCCGCCCAACCGCCGAGCCACTCCGCCGTCTTCTCGCTGGTGGCCGCCCCGACGAGGCGCGTGGCCTGCTCAGGGCGCGACCACAGGCGGGCCTCCACCACGCTCACCCGGCCGCGATGCGTCACGGTCTCGCCGGCCAGCAGGGCGCGCATGATCTCCGCCCCTTCCTTCAGCCGGGCGTTGCGCTCCGCCTTTTCGGGCCAGGGCTGGCCGCTCACCGCCTCGTTCATCGCCTGCCCGCTGCCCAGCGCCACCCAGGGCAGGCGGCCCGGGAACATCGCCCCCAGCGTGGCGACGGCCTGGGCGAGGACGGCGGGACTGTAGCGCCAGCCGCCGGGCACGCTGATGACGCCGAACTGCAGCCCTTTCGTCGCCTGCATCGCGGCCCCCAGCCAAGCCCAGGCGAAGCCGGAATGGCCCTGCGCCGGTGCCCAGGGCTGGAGGTGGTCGGAGGAAAAGGCCCCGTCGAACCCCGCCGCCTCGGCCTCCTGCACCAATTGCAGCAACTCGCCGGGCGGGAACTGCTCGTGGGAGATGTGATAGCTGAACCGCGTCATCGCGGGCGACCTCGTTCGACATGGCCGCGGCACGCCGGGGGCGGCGCCACGGGAATTCCGGCCGCGCGGAGGGAACCCGGCGCCACACGGCCCGGGCCTCTCTCCGCCCCCAGGGCCGCCGATACCCGCTGCGTGCGGGCGCTGCATCCTCACCGGTCACGCCAAGCCCGGCACGACCTCCACCCCTCCCCGCCAGGGAGGAGCTCGCCGCGGCCGGGAGGCTTCGCCGGGCACCGCCCCGCGTCAGGCCCAGATCCGGCGCCGTGACGGGACTTATCGGCGGCGATGCGCGCCGGACTTAACCTGTGAGAGCGGCAAGGGGGCGGCGGCGGGACTTCATGGAAGCGTGATCGCAATGCGCTCCCGGTTGGCGCCGCTCGCGCGCCCGCCGAGGGACCGACCATGGCGAGGGCCTTAGGACGGAAGGGCGCGCTGGAGAGCGCGCGTGATCTCGCGCAGCGCCACCGGCTTCTCGCAGCGGGGCAGGTGGGCGTAGCGCTCGGGAAGGGAGCCGGCGTCGTAGCCGGTCGTGAGCACCACCGGGACATTCCGGCCCACCAGCAGGTCCACGACCGGCCAGATCATGCCCCCGCCCAGGTTCACGTCCAGCAGCGCGGCGTCGATCCGCTCCTCGCCCTCGGCCATGGCCAGCGCGGCCGGGACCGTGGCCACGGGGCCGAGCACCTCGGCCCCCTCCTCCGCCAGCGCCTCGGCGACCTCTTCGGCGATGTGGTACTCGTCCTCGACAACGAGGATCCGACGGTTATGGAGCATGCTCACCTCCCCGTGGCCATGTCGCGGGTTCTTCATCTTCCGGGTCGCGCAGGGGCAGGGCGATCCGGCAACGCACCCCGTCCGGCATGAACTCAAGCCGTGTCCTGGCCTGCAACTGGTAGGGCAGCGCGCGCTCGATCAACTCCCGCCCGTAGCCCCGCCGCTCGACCGAGGGGGCTGGCATCGCCACCCCGCTCTCCTCCCAGTCCAGCAGGAGGAGGGGCGGACCCCGCCCATCCTCCAGGCGCCAGATGACCTTGAGGCGGCCGTCGGGCTGGCCGATCGCGCCGTGCTTCACCGCGTTGGTGGCCAGCTCGTGCAGCGCGAGCGCGAGGGGCTGCACCTTGTCGCCCGGCAGCTGCAGCGGCGGCCCGCTCACGACGATCCGCTCCGAGGTCCCGTCCCCGGCCGCCATCAGCTCGGCATCCAGCAGGTCCGCCAGCGCGACCTCCCAGGTCGGGGAGCGCGAGAGGAAGCCCTGCACCCGCCCGAGCGCGCTCAGGCGCGCCTCGTACTCCTCCCGCCCGGGAGATGGGTCGAAGCTGCGCCTGGCGATGGAGCGCACCACGCCCAGAAGGTTGCGGGTGCGGTGCTGTAGCTCCGCGACAAGGATGGACTGCTGGCCCTGCAGGCGTTTGAGGTCGTCGATATCGGTCGAGGTGCCCAGCCACTCGAGAATACGGCTCTCCGGCCGGGGGACGGACGCCTCGTCACGCAGCGGCACGGCACGGGTCCGGTGCCAGCGGTAGCTGCCGTCAGCGGCGCGGCGCAGCCGGAACTCCACATCCAGCGCCCCGCACGCGCGCGCCTCGTGCCAGGCGTCCACCGCGGCGGCACGGTCGTCGGGATGCACGGCGCGCAGCCAGCCCCGGCCATGGGTCTCCTCCTGGCGCTGGCCGGTATAGGCCAGCCATTGCGGGCTGCCCCAGGTCCATTGCCCCTCGCCGTCAGAGCGCCACACGAGCTGCGGCATGCCCTCGACGAGGACGCGGAAGCGCTCCTTCTCCTCCTCCAGGCGCCGCTCGGCCATCAGCCGCTCGGTCATGTCCTGGCCGATCTTGAGGAAGCCGAGGAGGGTGCCGTCGGGATCGCGCAGCGCCCGCGTGGACCCCTCGATGAAGACCCGCTCCCCGCCCTTGCGGAGGTGCCAGCGGACATTCGGCGCAACCCCCTCCCGACTGGCCGTTTCCGTCTCCCACGCGTCCCGGTTCTCCTGCCGGTCCTCCGGCGTGAAGATGATGGCGGAGGGCTGCCCGATCACCTCCTCCGCCGCCCAGCCATAGACGGCCCGGGCACCGGGCAGCCAGTCGGTGATCCGGTCCTCCGGATCGGTGAGGAAGATGCCGTAGTCGAGCGCCTGCTCGACGGTGAGGCGGAACCGCTCCTCCGTGGAGCGCAGGGTGCGGGCGATGAGCAGGCGGTCGATCACCGGGCCCAGGATGGCGGTGTAGGTGCGCAGGAAACGGATATCGTCCTCGCCGAAGTCGCGGGGCTCGGTGGCATCCACCTGCAGAAGGCCGAAAGGGCGCCCGCCCGGCAGGAAGATCGGCACGTTCACGAAGGAGACCACCCCCGCCTCCTTCATGAAGGCGGGGACGTCGAAGCGGTCCTCCCTGGCCACATCCTGCGAGATGACCGGCCGCCCCTCGTCGATCGCGAAGGTCTCCGAGGAGTGCTCCTCCATCGGCAGGCGCAGCCGGCCGACGATGCCGGTCTCCCAACCCACGCCCGCGCGGACGAGAAGCTGCCGTTCGGTCTCCAGGATTTCCAGGATCTTGGCCCGCCCGGTCCCGAGCGCCTCCCCCACGAGGCGGCAGGCCTCGTCGAGAACCTCGTTGAGATCCTGCGAGCGCAGGGCGGCCTCGCCGAAATCACCGAGCACCCGCTGCCGCTTCATCATGGTCTCGGGATGGGACATCGGCGGTTCCGTCACGGGCGTCCCCCCCTCTCGGAGGGGGAGCGACGCCGCAACGGGCTCTGGGGCACCTTCATGTCCATTTCAACGCCGTGACGCTCGGCTGGCTGCCAAGCCGGGGCCTAAAGCCGGCCCGCACCACGAGATTGGGGCCCCTGCCCGGCGGGCGAGCCGCGGAACGGAGAGGCGCCTCAGGGCGCCGGGGCCGGCCCCGCCACGGCCGCGGCCATCACCCGCGCCGTCTCGTCGTAGTGCCTCCACAACTCCGGGTCGATCGGGTTCGGGGCGCCGAAATAGCCGTCCGGCGTCAGGCGCCGCGCGGCCTCCCCGCCCTTGCGCCATTCCTGCAAATCCGCGAGCGTGAGCCTCGTCGGTTGCAAGCCCCGCAAGGCGTCGTGGTCCACCGTCTCCGGCCGGTAGCGCATGATCGCGGCCGTCTCGTACTCGTCCGCGTGGACGCCGAGGATGCCCGTGAGGCGGAAGCCCTCCATCGCCGGAACGGGCTCCCAGGGAACCCAGATGGGCTCGCGCCCCGTCTGCCCGATCCGCTCGTACATGCGCCAGCGGAAGGGCGCGTAGAGCCAGCGGGCGCCGCTGAGACCCTCCGCGTGAAGGGCGGTCAGCACGTCGCGGATCATCTCGTTGTGCAGCCGGTCGCCGTGGTGGCTGACGAGCAGGATCTCGCCGAAGCCGTTCGCCGAGAGCGAGGTGATCACGTCCCGCAGCAGGGCGGTCGCTGTCTCCGGGCGGATGCGAAAGCTGCCCGGGAACTCGCCGAGGATGCCGTTGATGCCCCAGTAATAGGGCGGCGCGATCACCGCCTCCCGTCCCAGCCCGGCCATGTAGCGGCGCGTGGCGCGGCACAGTTCCAGCGCGACGAAGGCGTCGGTGCCGACGGGCAGGTGCGGTCCGTGGCACTCGATGACGCCAACGGGCAGCAACGCGACCGCGCCGCGCCCGGCGGCGGCCCGGATGGCGGTGCCCGTCATCTCCGCCATCGTGCCCGCCATCAGCGAATCCGTCGGCATGGCCGCCTCCTCTACACCGCGATCCAGCGCCGGACCTGATCGAAATCCGCCAGCAGATCCGCCGAGCGTCCCTCCAGCACGACCCGCCCGCGGTCGAGCACGACGGCCCGGTCGCTCAGGCCCAGCGCGTCCTCGGCGTGCTGCTCCACGATCACCGTCGCGAAGCCCTTCTCCGCGCGCAGGCGGCGCAGCGTCGCCTCCAGCTCCTCCACGATCACCGGCGCAAGCCCCTCGAAGGGTTCGTCCAGCAGCAGGAGGCGAGGGTTGGTCATCAGCGTGCGGCACATGGCGAGCATCTGCTGCTCACCGCCCGAAAGCTTGTCGCCCATGTTGCGGCGGCGCTCCTGCAGGCGGGGGAACATATCGTAGGCATCGCGCAGCCCGAAGGGACCCGGACGGCGCGCGACGAGCAGGTTCTCCTCCACGGTGAGGGAGGGGAAGATGTCGCGCTCCTGCGGCACCCAGCCGATACCCAGGCGCACCCGCGCGTAGGCGGGCACGGCCGCGATATCCCTCCCCTGCCAGCGCAGCGCCCCCGCGAAGCGCCGCGCATGGCCCATGATGGCGAGCATCAGCGTCGTCTTGCCGACGCCGTTGCGGCCGAGAACCGCCAGCCCCTCCCCGTCCTCGACCGAGAGGCTCATCCTCTCGAGGACCACGGCCTCGCCGTAGCCGGCGGTCAGGCCCTCGACCTCAAGCAGCGCCATGATGCCCCCTGCGGCCGAGATAGACCTCGCGCACGCGCTCGTCCGCCTGGATCTCGGCCGGCGTGCCCTCCGTCATGATCCGGCCGCC
Source organism: Roseomonas aerilata DSM 19363 (assembly GCF_000711725.1). Taxonomy (GTDB): domain Bacteria; phylum Pseudomonadota; class Alphaproteobacteria; order Acetobacterales; family Acetobacteraceae; genus Roseomonas; species Roseomonas aerilata. The sequence continues at coordinate 123,515 of NZ_JONP01000002.1, forward strand.
GACGAGCACGGTGATCCGCTCGGCGAAGCGGAAGACAAGGCCCATGTCGTGCTCCACGAAGAGCAGCGTCAGGTCCCGTGGCAGGGCGTTGATCCGCTCGAAGATGGACTCGCTCTGCGCCGCGGGAACGCCCGCCGCCGGCTCGTCCAGCACCAGCACCCGCGGCCGAGTGGCGAGCGCGATGGCGATCTCAACAAGGCGCTGGGAGCCGTAGGGCAGCGAGCGCACGGGGCGGTCGGCCATTTCCTCCAGATGCGCGAAGGAGAGGTGCTCGCGCGCCTCCTCCGCCACGGCGCGGTCGGCGGCGAAGGAGCGCCAGAACTGGCGCGTCTTCCGCTCCCGCTCAAGGATGGCGAGGGAGACGTTCTCAATCACCGTCAGCCCGCGGAAGAGCTGGTTGATCTGGAAGGTGCGCGCGAGGCCCCGCCGCACGCGCTCTGCCTGCGAAAGCACCGTGACATCCTGCCCGGCGACGCGGATCCGCCCCGCCGTGGCCGGCACGTTGCCGGTCAGCGCGTGGACGAGCGAGGTCTTGCCCGCCCCGTTCGGCCCGATCAGCGCGTGCCGTGCCCCCGCCTCGACGCGCAGCGAGACATCGCCCACCGCCGTGAAGTGGCCGTAGCGGAGGGTGAGGCCCTCCGTCTCGATAGCGGGCGTCATTCCCAACCCCGCAGCCGGCGCAGCAGGGCCGAGACGCCGCCCGCGATGCCCCCGCGCAGGACGAAGACCGAGAGCATGAGCACGAGGCCAATCCCGAGATGCCAATATTTCGGGCTCATCGCCGAGAGCGCGTCTTTGAGATAGCTGAAGCCCACGGCGCCCAGCACCACGCCGGGGATGCTGCCCGTGCCCCCAAGGGTCGCCATCATCATCACCTCCGCCGAGCGCTCGAAGCCGAGCATGTCGAGCGAGGCGAAGTTGCTCGTCTGCGCCAGCAGCGCGCCGGCGAGCCCGGCGATCCCACCGGAGATGGTATAGGCCGTGGCGAGGTGGCGGCGCACCGGCGCGCCGATGGCCGGCATGCGCCGCACGTTCTCCCGGATGCCGCGCAGCGCGAGGCCGAAGGGCGAGGTCGTCAGCCGCCAGAGGAAGGCATAGACGAGCACCAGCGCGGCCAGGCTGTACCAGAAGGCCGTCTCCCCCGCGAAGTCGAAGCGGAACAGGCCCAGCACCGGCCCCATGGTGAAGTCCGACATGCCGTCCGCTCCGCCCGTCAGCCAGCGCGCCTGGTTCGCGGCCTCCAGCATCAGGAAGCCGATCCCGAGCGTCACCAGCAGCCGCGTCAGGTCGTTCCCGACCACGACGATGCGCGTGAGCAGCAGCGCGAGCAACCCGCTGAGGAGAAGCGCCGCCAGCAGTCCGACGACCGGCTCCGTCACCCCATGGGCCGCGAGGACGGCAGCGGTATAGGCGCCCATCCCGAAGAACACCGCGTGCCCCAGCGACACCACGCCCGCATGCCCTTGCAGCAGATCATAGGCGAGGGCGAAGATGGCGAGGATGAACAGCGTGTTCAGCAGGCTGAGGTACTCGGGGAAGAGGAAGAAGCTGGCGACGGCTGCCAGCAGGAGCGGCAGCCCGGCGCCGATGCGGATCAGCCTCACGCCGCCCTCCCCGCCAGGCCGCGCGGGAAGAAGATCATCATCAGCACGAGCAGCGCGTAGATGACGTAGTTGCCGACCTCCGGCACGAGGTACTTGAACAGTGCGTCGATCGCGCCGATCGCGATGGCCGCGGCGAAGGACCCGCCGATCGAGCCCGGCCCGCCGATCGCGACCACCATCAGCACCAGCACGAGGTACTTGAAGGGAAAGGTCGGATCGAGCCCGAGGAAGCCCACGGCCAACGCGCCGCCCAGCCCCGCGAAGGCGGCCCCCAGCCCGAAGGTAAGGGCGAAGAGCCGGTCCACGTTGATCCCGATCCCCTCCGCCGCGCGCCGGTCGTCAACCGCCGCCCGCACGCGCGCGCCGAAGAGGGTGAAGTTGAACAGCGCCATCAGCAGCCCCGCCGCGACCAGCCCGAACAGGACGAGGAACAGCCTGTAGCCGGTGATCCCGACGCCGAGGAAGCCGACGCGCGCGGTCAGCCAGTCCGGCAGCAGCATTGGCTGCTGCTGCGGTCCGAACAGGATGTTCGCCACCGCCCCCGCCGCGAAGGCGAGGCCGATGGAAAACAGCACCTGCTGCAACTCCGGCATGGGATAGACGTGGCGGATGACGGAGCGCTCCAGCACCACGCCGATCAGCCCGGTGACAACAGCCGCCGCCGGCAGGGTGAGCAGGAAGGGCACGCCGAAGCCGTTCAGCAGCACCACCGCCACATAGCCCCCGCACATGGCGAAGGCGCCATGGGCAAGGTTGATGAAGCGCATCAGCCCGAGCGTGACCGACAGGCCGATGGAGAAGAGGAACAGCAGCATTCCGTAGGCGATGCCGTCCGCGAGAATGCTGATGAGGCCGGACATGCCCTCTACTTCGCGGGGTCCTTTACGCCCTCGATGGTCTCGAAGGCGATATTGGCCCAGCGGCCATCCCTCTGCTGCCCGCGGCGGATATAGATGCTCTGCACGATGTCGCGCGTGGCGGGATCGATGGTGAAGGGCCCGCGCGGGCTGTCGATCCGGGCGCCCTTGATCGCGTTCATGATGGAATCGGCATCGGTCTTGCCGCCCGTCGCCTGCAGGGCGTGGTAGATCAGCGCCATCCCGTCATAGGCCTGCACGGTGCGGTAGCTCGGCGTCGCATTTGCGCCGGCAACCTCGCGGAAGCCCGTGAGGAAGCGCCTATTGGCGGGGTTGTCCAGTTCCACTTGATAATGCAGCGCGGAGATCACGCCGTCCAGCGCGTCGCCCATGGCGGGGATGAGGTTGTCGTCCACCACGTCGCCCGTCACCAGCAGCTTGATGCCGGCCTGCGACAACCCGCGCTCCTTCGTCTGCTTCATGAAGGCGACGGAGACGTCGCCGCCCGGGTTGAAGCCGAACACCGCCTCCGGCTTCGCCTCGATGGCGCGCTGGAGGAAGGGCGAGTAGTCCATCGCCGCCACCGGCGTGCGGGCGCCGCCCACTACCTTGCCGCCGCCGGCCTCGAAGGCCTTGGTGAACCAGGTTTCCGCATCCAGCCCCGGCCCGTAGTCGGAAACGATGGTGAAGACCGTCTTGATCCCGTTGCGCGCCGCCCACTGGCCGAGCGAGGAGGCGAGCTGCGGCAGCGTCATCGACACGCGCGCGAAATAGGGGGAGCGCTCCGTGATGATGGAGGTCGCGGCATTGATGATGATGCCCGGCTTCTTCGCCTCCGTCAGGAGTGACGCAGCCGAGAGCGCGTTGGGCGTGAAGCTGTAGCCGAGGATGATCTCCGCCCGGCTGCGCTGGATCAGCTCCTGGGTCAGGCGGCGGGAGAGGTCGCCCGAGCCCGGCCCCTGGTCGTCGCGCATCACCGTCTCGACCGTGACGTTGCCGACCTTCGTGCCGTGGATCTTCTGGAAGGTCTTGATGCCCTCCTCGTTGTTGCGGCCCTGGTCGGCGAAGGTGCCGGAGAGCGGCAGGACGACGCCCACGACCAGCTTGCGCTCCTGCGCGATGGCCGGGCGCGCGAGCGGAAAGGCCGCCGCGGCCGAGGCGGCGAGGAGAACCGAACGCCGCCTGGCCTGGACGGAGGGCTGCTTGCTGCGGGCCATGCCACTTGCTCCTTGTCGAAGATATCCTGGACGCTTAGCCCGCACTCAGCGGGCGTCGGGCACTTGCCGCGTGGCGAGGAACTCCTCGAAGGTCTCGCCGCGCATCTCGGCGTAGACCTCGAGGTTCGAGCGCTGCGCGGTGCGGGCGAACTTCTCGAGCACGAAAAAGTTGGCGCCGTAGCGGATGAGGCCAAGCCAGTCGCGCTCGAGCACGAGGCGGGTTTCCTCGGGCGTCAGGCCTGCGCGCTCGCAGGCGCCCGCCTCGTCCGCCAGGAAGGCCTCGCGAAAGGCGGTCTCCTTCATGTTCCAGAAGAAGCGGTTCAGGCGTAGCCGCTCGCGTGCCGTCGAGATATCGAAGGCGTAGGTGCCCTCGATGCTCTCGATACCTTCGAGCTGCGGATTGACCCCGCTGCCGGGCACGGCCGCGGCATCGCCTTTCTCCTCGAAAACAAGCACCGTCATCGCCGTGGTGGTGGCCAAATAGTAGTTCTGGTGCACCTTCTCTATGTTGTCGCTGAGCGCGCCGCGCATCGCCAGCCACATGATGACCTCGACGCTCTCCGCGCCGCCCAGGCGGATATAGTCCACGTGCCGCATGCGCGCGAGCGTCATCGGGTCGTGCTCGATGAGGTCGATGAAGCGCATGTCCCAATCGGTGTCGTTGTAGCCCGTGCGCTCGCCGTGCACCTGGTGCGACAGGCCACCCGTGCCGACGACGACCACCTTCAGGTCCTCGGGATAGGACTCCACCGCCCGCCGCAACGCCTGTCCGAGCTTGAAGCAGCGCATGGCCGTCGGCAGCGGGTACTGCACCACGTTGACCTCGATCGGCACCACTGCCCCCGGCCAGCTCCCCTCATGCGGCCAGAGCAGAGGCAGGGGAGAGAAGACGCCGTGGTCGAGCGGGCGGTCCTGGAACACTGCCGGATCAAATTCGTCATTCACCAGGCACTCGGCAATGTGCTTGGACAGGCCGGGATGTCCAGGCAGCAAGGGCAGCGGCCGCCGGCCGGCCCCTTCGTCCGCCACGTCGTAGCTCGGCGCGACCCCCACCGCGAAGGTGGGATAGAGGTCGTAGAAGAAGGCGTTCAGATGGTCGTTGTAGAAGAAGACGAGAACGTCGGGCTTCTTCTCCTCAAGCCAGCGCCGTGCCGGCTCGTAGCCCTGGAACAGGGGCGCCCAGGCCGGAGCCTCCTGCTTGCCCTTGTCATAGGCCACCCCGATCGTCGGTACGTGCGACGTCCCGATCCCGCCAATGATCCTGGCCATGCCACGCCATCCCTACCCTGCGCCCCAGGCGGTGCGTCGCCAGGGGCGGCACCGCCCCCGACACCCCAGCCGGGACTGCTATTCTTCGGGCATACCGGCCTGACCGGTAGCCACAAAGAGTGAGATTGGCATCGAAAACACTTATCGGCCAGAGGGCCGACGGGCCGCTGCCTAGCGGAGCATCCCGATCATCTCGTCCACCGTCACCACGTCGCCGAAGCTCTGGAACACGGTCGTGAAGCCGATATTGTGGTCCTCGTCGTAGCGTGCCGCGTTGGCATCGGAAACCATGGCCACGTGATAGTCCAGCATCATCGCGTCGCGCGCCGAGGTCTCGCAGCAGAAGTTGGTCAGCATGCCCACGATCGCCACGTTGGTGATCCCGCGCTCAGCCAGCTTCTCCGGCAGGTCGGACTTGCCGGGAATGAAGGCGCTGAAACGGGATTTCTCCGCCTGGATATCCTCGGGCATGGGCTCGAGGTCCGGGTGCAGCTCGTGGCCAGGGGCGCCGGGGGTGAGGTTGTCGCGGTGCCGCGCGGCGTTGGCCGGGTTGAAGAAGCGCTCGTGATAGAGCGGCCAGAGGCTCTGCCCGTCGCGGCCGGCCGTCATCTTCACCCAGGCGACGCTCGCGCCCCTGGCGCGGAAGGTACGGGCCAGGCGGTTGATGTTCGGGACGATGGCGACCGCCGGCGGCACGTCCGTCACGTAGAAGGCCTGCATATCGATGACCACGAGGGCGGTCTTCGCCGGCTCGAACTGCTCGAAGACGCGGAGCCGGCCGCGCTTGTTCATCACGCGTTCGATGACATAGGCGGGCATCTCGAACGGGGCGGGTTCGGTCATCGTCTCGTCTCGCTCAGGGCTGGGCGGTGTGCGGCCTAGAAAACATTTGCCAGGTGCCGGCGCCCAGCCGAAACTGAACGCCACCCCATCGAAAACCCTTATCCGCGGGAGAGGCCGAGATCACGGCGGCGCCGCACGCCATCAATCCCAAGCATCTCCGCGCCTTCCTCGCCGTGGCGCAGACAGGCAGCGTCGTCCGCTCCAGCCGGATGGTGCGCCGGGTGCAATCCGCCGTCACCCGCTCTATCCAGGAGCTGGAGAGGGAGCTCGGCGCGCTTCTGTTCGAGCGCCGGCCGCAGGGGATGCTGCTTACCGGTCTCGGCCGCACGCTGCTGCATCGGGTGGAGCGCGCCTTCGCGGAGATGGAGAGTGCGCGGCAGGGGATTGCCGCCGCCGGCCCGCCCTCGGGCTGGAACGATCACGCGCCGATCCTATCCCTCTCCCTCGGCCGGCAACGGCTGCTCGCCTTCGCCGAGCTGGTGGAGCAGCGGCACATGGGGGCGGTCGCGGACAGCCTGCTGATCTCCCAGCCCGCCGTCAGCCAGGCCCTGCGGGAGGTGGAACTGGGGCTGGGCATCGAGGTCTTCATCCGCTCCCCCGCGGGGCTGCAGCCAACGCCTCTCGGTGCGCTGCTCGCCCTGCATGTGCGCCGTGCCCTCGCCGAGATCCGCGCGGCGGAGGTGGAGGTCGGCCTTCTCCAGGGCGCCATGGCCGGGCGCGTCACCGTCGGCACGCTCTCCCTCGGCCGCACGCGCCTCCTGCCGCAGGCCATTATCCACATGCAGGAGAGCCATCCGAACCTGACGGTCAGCACGGTGGAGGGAAGCTTCGAGCACCTCGCCATGCGCCTCCGCGCGGGCGACATCGACTTCATCCTCGGCGCCCTGCGCTCGCCCGAGCACACGATCGGCCTCACGCGGGAGACGATCGCGCAGGACGAGCTCGCGATCGTCACGCGCGCCGGCCATCACCTGGCGCAGCGCCCCGATCCGGACTTCGCCGCCCTGGCCAACGCGCGCTGGGTGCTGCCGCAGCGCGGCACGCCGACGCGCGAGCTGCTGGAAATCGCCCTGCAGGGCCGGGCCCTTCCCACCCCGCAGGTTGCGGTCGAGACGACGGACCTCGCGATCACGCGCGGCCTGCTCCTTGACAGCGACCTGCTCACCGCCGTCTCGCCGCACCTGTTCCAGCCGGAGATCGACGCGGGGCGGCTCGCCATCCTCCCGCTCGACCTGCCGGAGACGCGCCGCGGCATCGGCATCCTGCAACGCGCCGGCGGCAGCCCTTCCCTCGCCGCGCGGCTGCTGATGAGCAGCATCCGCGCGATCGGCCGCCTCTAGGGCAGGTCCTTCAGATAGTTCAGCATCACGTACTGCTCGGCGATGGCGGCCTGGGCGTTGCGCGATCCCGCGACATATTCCAGCTCGGCGAGCTGCAGATTGCGTTGAAGCGGTGAGTGCTCGTCGAAGCGGTGCAGCAACCCTGTCAGCGCGCTGGAGAAGCGCACCGTCTTCCACACGCGCTCGAGGCAAGTGGCCGAATAGGCCTCCAACGCCGTGCGCGACCCGTCGCGGTAATGGGCCGTCAGCGCGTGGCTGAGCACCCGGACATCCGCCACCGCCATGTTGAGCCCCTTGGCGCCGGCGGGCGGCACGATGTGCACGGCATCGCCCGCCAGGAAGAGGCGGCCGTGCTGCATCGGCGCGGCGACGAAGGCGCGCAGCTTCGCGAGGTCTCGCTGGAAGATCTCGCCCTCCGCGATCTCGCTCCGGTCCTCGTCAAACATCCGGGCGTGCAGTTCCTCCCAGAAGCGGCTGTCGGACCACTCCTCGGGATTCGCGTCGACCGGCACCTGGAGGTAGAGGCGCGACACCTGCATCGAGCGGCGGCTGCACAGGGCGAAGCCGCGGTCGCTGTTGCTGTAGGTCATGTCCGCCATCGGCCGCGCCCGGGCGAGCACCCCGAGCCAGGCGAAGTCATAGACCTGCTCGAATAGCGTGATGCGGTCCTGCGGCATCGCGGCGCGGCCGGCACCGTGATAGCCGTCGCAGCCCGCGACAAATTCACAGTCCAGCACACGGCTCTCGCCGCCCTCGGTGTAGTGGATGCGCGGGCTTTCGGTCTCAATCCCCTCGATCCGCGTCACCTGCGCCTCGAAGATCAGCGGGTCGCCGGCCTCCACCCGCGCGGCCATGAGGTCCTTCACCACCTCCTGCTGGCCGTAGATCACCACGGAGCGGCCGGTGAGCTCCGGCAGGTCGAGATGGATGGTGCGACCCCGGAAGCGCATGTCCAGGCCCTCGTCGATCAGCCCTTCGCGCCGCAAGCGGGCGTCGAGGCCGAGCCGCGCCATCGTTTCGACCGTTCCCGGCTCGAGCACGCCCGCGCGCACCCGGCCCTCGGCGTAGGTGCGGCTGCGCGCCTCCAGAATGACGGAGTCGATCCCCTGCGCCTTCAGCAGATGCGCGAGGAACAGCCCCGCAGGCCCTGCGCCGATGATGCCGACCTGTGTTCTCATCGATCCGTCCACGCCACCCTGGTTCCGCTCCGGCCGCGGGGCGGCGAAGGGGTGCAAAATCTGTCCTGCCCGGGGGGACCCGGCCAGCGCAAAAAGCCGCAGGGGGGATCGAAATCCCTTATCGTTTCGGGAGATGGCGCGGCAAGCCTGCGCCGGCCGCGCCGCGGCGAGACCTAACCGGCGGGGCTCACCTTATCCTGTGTCTTCGTCTCGAAGTCGCCCGCATCGTGGCGCTCCCAAAGCTGGCCGGAGGGCTCGCCCTGCGTGCGGTTCACCATGCGGCCCCGCTTCACGGCCGGGCGCTCCCAGATCATCTCCGCCCAGCGCTGCACGTTTCTGTAGGACTCCACATCGAGGAACTCGGCCGCCCCGTAGTTCCAGCCCTTCACCAGGCCGCCATACCAGGGCCAGATCGCCATGTCCGCGATCGTGTAGTCGGGGCCGGCGATGTACTCGCTCTCCGCCAGGCGCCGGTCGAGCACGTCGAGCTGCCGCTTCACCTCCATTGCAAAGCGGTCGATCGGATACTCCATCTTCACGGGCGCATAGGCGTAGAAATGCCCGAAGCCGCCGCCGAGATAGGGCGCACTCCCCATCTGCCAGAAGAGCCAGGAGAGGCACTCCGCCCGCGCCGCTCCCCCAGTGGGCAGGAAGGCGCCGAACTTCTCGGCGAGGTAGACGAGGATGGCGCCGGACTCGAACACGCGCACCGGCGTCGCGCCGCTCCGGTCCATGAGCGCCGGGATCTTCGAGTTCGGGTTCACGGCGACGAAGCCGCTGCCGAACTGCTCGCCCTCGCCGATGCGGATGAGCCAGGCGTCGTATTCCGCGCCGCCATGACCGGCGGCGAGGAGCTCCTCCAGCATGACCGTCACCTTCACCCCGTTCGGCGTGCCCTGGGAATAGAGCTGGAGGGGGTGGCGGCCAACCGGCAGCTCCTTCTCATGCGTCGGCCCGGCGATCGGGCGGTTGATGTTGGCGAAGCGGCCGCCGCTGGCCTTGTTCCAGGTCCAGACCTTCGGCGGCGTGTACTCGGCGGAATCGCTCATGCATCGGGCTCCTGGCGGCGCTCGGGGAATGCCGACCCTAGCTGCTCGGGCAGAGGGCGCGAAGGAGGGGGCGACCCCGCCCCGCGTCACAGCGGCGGCACCGCCGGCGCGGGGCCCGGCGGGTCAGGCCACGCGCCGCTCCGCCATGGCCACCTTCGCCGCCGCGCAGGCGGCCTCCACATGCAGAAGGGCGGCCTTGCGCGCCGCTGCCGGCGCTCGCTCCTGGATGGCGGAGAGGATCGCCCGCATCTCTCGCGCGCTCTCCGGCGCCCGCCCCTGGCGCGACATGGAGCGCGAGCGCAGCAGGTTAATGCGCGCGTGCAGGCCTCGCAGGATCTCGTCGATCACGGCATTGCCGCAGGCCGCGAGCATCAGGTCATAGAAACGCGCCGTGGCGGCAATCCGACCAAGGGCGTCCTCCGTCGCCACCGCCGCCTCGAAGGCCCCCAGCGCCGCCTCCATGGCCTCGCGCTGCGCCGCCGTCGCGCGCCGGGCCGCCAGCGCCGCCGCCTCCCCCTCCAGCAGGCGGCGCACGTCGTAGATCTGCGCCGCCTCCTCCCAGCTCAGCTCCGTGACGGAGGGGCCGCGGTTCGGGGTGATGACGACCAGCCGCTCCCCCTCCAGCCGTCGCAGCGCCTCGCGCACCGAGCCGCGGCTGATGCCGAGCAGCCGGCACAGCTCCGCCTCCACCAGCCGCTGCCCCGGTTGGAAATGGCCAGAGACGATCGCCTCCCGCAGCTTGTCCACCGCCTGGCTCTGGACGCCCTGCGGGGTGACGCGCAGGTCCATCAGCGGGCGGGCTTCTGCCGCGGGCGGATCGCCTCGAACACGCTGTAGCTGCCCTTGAACCAGGGCTCCGCGGCCAGGCGCGCGCGCCAGGGCGTCGCCCGCGCCTTCTCCCGCGCCGGGGAGGAAAGAGCGGCGCGGTCCGCCAGGTAGTGCAGGGCGAGGCGGTTAAAGGGCAGCGGCTCGCCGTCATTGATGCGGAAGCGGCGCACCATCAGCCAGTCCGGGCTTTCCATCAGCAGCGGCACGTGGTCCTGCTCGTACCAGGCGTCGAAGTCGGCGAGGCGATCCTCCGGCACCTGGAACCACACGGCGTAGAGCAGCGGGGCGTCCAGCGCGGCTGGCGCATCCCCCTCGGCGCGGCGGCGGACGGCCATCTCCTGCCCGATATAGCGGGTGAAGCCCGAGACACTGGCCAGCATGTCCCTGGTCAACGCGCTCGGCTTGCCCTTCACCTCCTCATAGGCTGCGGACCTCAGCACGTCCGGCGCGTCCATCTCGTAGACGGCCAGGAAGCCCTTCGCCCCCTCCCCCGTGTCGCGGTAGCGCCGGGCGGAGACAAAGCCGGGCACGCCAACGCGGAGCGGGACGTGCTCCTCGTCGTACCAGGCGTGGAATTCCTCCTCGCGGCCCGGCGGCGGCGTCATCTCGGAAAAGAGGATGGTCGTGCCCTGCACAGGCGCCTCCTGAAGCTTTGGATTGTTTGACAATCCTATGATGGGGAGGGATGATCCCACAACACGCTTCCGAAGGTCGCCCCGATGCCGCTCGATGTCCGCCGCTGGTCCACCCTCGTCGAGGAGAAGGCCGTGGAGGCCGGGCAGCGCAGCGAGGTTCCGCTCCGCAAGGTGGCGGCGCTGGCCATCGTCGCCAACCCCCATGCCGGCCGCTACGAGCCCGACCTCTCCGGCGTGATCGCGGACAGCGAGGCGGTCGGCGCCCTGCTCGCGAAGCTCGCGCTCGAGGCCATGGGCGGCCTGCCCGTCGAGAGCTACGGCAAGGGCGGCGTCGTCGGCCTCGGCGGCGAGCAGGAGCACGCCAACGCCATGCTGACCACCACCTTCGCCGAGCCGCTGCGGGTCGCCGTGGGCGGCGCGCTCTCCTGGATCCCCTCCTTCACGAAGGTGGCGGCGCCGGGTGGCATCATCGACGTGCCGCTGGCCCACAAGGACGCGCTCTACGTCCGCTCCCACTACGACGGCGTCACGGTCGCCCTGCCGCCGGACGCCCCGGCGCCCGACGAGGTCGCGCTCATCGTCGTGCTCGCCAATCGCGGGCGGCTGAACGCGCGCGTCGGCGGGCTGAAGGCCGGGGAGATCAGCGCGCGCGACGGGCTGCGCTAGCATGCGGGTCGCGGTCGTTAATCTCGGGCAGATCGTGACGGGGGACCTCGCCTCCCCCTTCGCCGCGGGGGATTCGATCCTCCTGGAAGCGGGCCGGATCGCCGCCCTCGGCACGCTGACGGCCGAGCAGGTCTCGGGCGCCGACGTGGTGGTGGACGCGGCGGGCACGGTCGCCATCCCCGGGTTGATCGACAGCCACGTCCACATCACCTTCGGCGACTACACGCCGCGCCAAAAGGTGGTGGGCTATCTCGAGAGCTACCTGCACGGCGGGACGACCACGGCCATCACCGCCTCCGAGGTGCATGTCCCCGGGCGGCCGAAGGACCCCGCGGGGGTGAAGGCCCTGGCGCTCGCCGCCCAGGCCTGCTTCCGGGACTACCGGCCGGGCGGCATGCGCGTGCACGCCGGTTCGGTGATCCTCGAACCTGGCCTGACGGAAGCGGACCTCGCGGAACTGAAGGCGGCCGGCATCTGGCTGGCCAAGGCCGGCTTCGGCGCCTTCGCCACTCCCTATGACTACGCGCCCCTGATGCGGGCCGCGCGTCGCCTCGGCATGGTCACCACCATGCACACGGGCGGCTCCTCCATCCCCGGCTCCTCGGGTATCTGGGCGGAGCACGTGCTGGCCGCCGACGCCACCGTCTCCTTCCACGTCAATGGCGGCCCCGTCGCCATGCCGGAGGAGGGCTTCGAGCGGCTGGTGAAGGAGAGCAGCGTCGCCATGCAGATCTGCACGGCCGGCAATCTCCGCACCGCGCTCAAGACCGCGCGCCTGCTGGACGAAGCCAGGCAGCCCGAGCGCCTGCTGATCGCGACCGACACGCCCACGGGGAGCGGCATCATGCCACTCGGCATCTTCTACACCATCACCCATCTCGCGAGCCTCGGCGGCATGGCGCCCGAGCGGGCGATCGCCGCCGCCACCGGCAACAACGCCCGCGTCTACGGGCTGAACAGCGGCTTCCTCGCACCCGGCCGCGACGCCGACCTCGTGCTGATCGACGCCTGCGCCGGCGGCGCGCATGACGAGGCCCTGACCGCCATCGCCCATGGCGACGTGCCGGCTGTCGCGGCGGTCTTCACCGACGGCGTGCCGCGCTTCGTCGGCCGCAGCCGGAATACGCCGGCCTCCATCCGCAACGTGCGGGTGGCCGAATGCCGGCTGCCCATGGATTTCTCGGGGAGCGCGCATTGATGAGCCGTTTCAACGCCGCCCCGAGCGTGATCGTCGCGGGGGCGGGGCCGGTCGGCGTCGTCACCGCCCTCGCACTGGCGGATGCCGGCTTTGCGGTCACCCTCATCGAGGCGGCGGCGGATATCGACCGCAATCCCCGCGCCTCCACCACCCACCCCTCCACGCTCGCCATGATCGAGCGCGTGGGGCTCATCGACCGCTTCGTGCGCGAGGGCCTCATCGCCCGCTATTTCCAGTTCTGGGACCGCCCTGCCGGGCAGAAGGTGGCCGAGTTCGACCACCAGATCCTCGCGGACGACACCCCCTTCCCCTTCGTGGTGCAGACCGAGCAGCACAAGCTCGCCCGCATGGGCCTCGACCGGCTGGCGACGCTGCCCAACGCCACGATCCGCATGAACACCGGCCTGACCGCGCTGGAGCAGAACGCGGATGGCGTCACCGTCACCCTGCCGGACGGCGAGAGGCTGCGCGCCGACTGGCTGGTGGGCGCCGATGGCGGCCGCTCCACCGTGCGCAAGGCGCTCGACATCGAGTTCGAGGGCTACACCTGGCCCGAGCGCTTCATCGTGCTGACCGTCACCGACGACTTCGAGGCGATGCTCGGCTGCTGCCTCAGGAACTACTTCGCCGATCCCGACGAGTGGGCCAACCTCTTCAAGGTGGCCGGCGACGGCCAGGGCCCGCTCTGGCGCGCGGTCTTCCCCACGCGGCAGGACGAGCCCGACGAGGAGGCGCTCTCCGATGAGGGCGCGGAGCGGCGCCTGCAGGGGCTGCACCCGAAACCCGGCCGCTACGACCTCGTGCACCGCAACCTCTACAAGGTGCACCAGCGCGTGGCGAAGAGCTTCCGGCAGGGCCGCGTCTTCCTCGCGGGCGATGCGGGCCACGTGAACAACCCCATCGGCGGGCTGGGGCTGAACTTCGGCATCCACGACGCCATGGACCTCGCGGACACGCTCTCCGCCCATGTCTTCGGCGGCGCCGATGCCGCGCTGCTCGACGGCTACGAGCGCCGTCGCCGCACGCTGAACATCGAGTTCGTCCAGCAACAGACAATCGCGAACAAGAAGCGGCTGGAGGAGAAGGACCCGGCCCGGCGCCGCGCCAGCCTGGACGCGCTGGCCGAGACCGCCGCCGATCCCGTGAAGGCCCGCGAGTTCCTCCTGCGCAGCTCGCTGATCGGCAGCACCCGTCAGGCCGCCGCCATGGCCTGACGGACCGCCCCCGTCGAAGGAACGCCCCAATGCTACGCCGCCTCGCCCCGGCCGCCCTGGCCATTTCTCTCACCATCGCCGCCCCCCCATCGCCGGCACGGGCCGCGGAAGTGGTGGCCGCCCGCATCGCCTACGAGGAGGTGGCCCGCCCCGCCGGCCTGCCGGAGACCTTCCAGCCGGCGGAGGCGGCGACGCTGCGCTTCCTCGTGATCACCGCGATCGACGGGAACCGCGTGGACGCCGCGCTCTGGGAACCGCGCAACCGCCCGCCCGCCGAGACCACGCTGGTCGTCGCCGTGCACGGCAGCGGCGACAATTTCGCCCACGCGCCGGCCGATGCGCTCGGCCGCGGCCTCTCGGCCGGTGGGCGCGCCGTGCTCTCGATCAGCACGCGCCAGCACGACGACCGCGTGAACACGGAAAACTTCTTCGACGTCCGGCGCGACATCGAGGCGGCTGTCATGACGGCCCGCTCCCTCGGCTACGGTCGCCTGGTGCTCTCCGGCCACTCGCTTGGCAACATCCAGGTGCAATTCTACGCCGCCACCGACTGGTCGTCCGACATTCGCGGCGTGGTCCTGCTCGGGCCTTTCGCCAATCTGCCCTGGAAGACGCGCAACATCCTCATGCAGGACGAGCCCGCCTACCGGCGGCTGAACGAGGCGGCGCGGGCGATGCTGCGCGATGGCCGGCTGGCGGAGCGGCTGCCGGAGCCGATGGGCTTCTACACCGGCCAGCGCGTGCCAGTAACGGCGCAGCACTTCCTCACCTACCGCTCCGACGCTGTGAGCGCTGCGGACGGCACCTTCTGGATCCGCCGCATCCCCAAGCCCGTGCTCATCATGCGCGACGCCGCCGACGCGGTAATCCAGCCCTTCGAGCCGCATATGCTGCTCTCCGCCGCGAATGCGGAGGGGTCGCTGACCCAGGGCGCCCGCTACGTGCTGCTGCCCAATGACCGGCCGCCCTCGCTTGCCGGCCACTACTTCCCGGACACGGCGGACAAGCTTGTGGAAACCCTCGGCGCCTGGCTGGCCGAACGGCAACTCTAGCAGGGCGGGGGCCGGCAAGCGGCCGGCCCCCTGCCCCTCTCAGTCGAGCGTTGCGCCCGAGATCTGCACCGCTTCCTTCCAGACCGGCAGGTCCGCTTCCACGCGCGCGCCCATTTCAGCCGGCGTGTTGCACACGGGCTCGACGCCCAGGCGGCTGAGCGAGGCGCGGAAGGCGGCGTCGGCGCAGGCCGGCCGCATGGCTTCGGCGATCCGCTCCACGATCGCGGGCGGCGTGCCCGCGGGTGCCGCGATGCCGTTCCAGGTCTCCGTCACGAGCCCCGCCACGCCCTGCTCGGCCACCGTCGGCACGTCCGGCAGTTCGGGAATGCGCTCGCGGCCGGAAGTGGCGATGATGCGGAGCGTGCCGCCCTGCATCTGCGGCACCACCTCGGAAGGGTTGCCGAAATAGGCGACGACGCGCCCGGCCAGCAGGTCCTGCGTGGCGGGGCCACCGCCACGATAGGGCACGTGCTGCATCTCGATGCCGGCCCGGCGCAGGAAGAGCGCCATGGTGAGATGGCTGCCCGAGCCGTTGCCCGCGGAGGCATAGTCCAGCGTCCCGTTCTCGCGCCGCGCCAGCGCGATGAACTCCTGCAGGTTGGCCACGCCGAGCCGCGCGGGCACGGCGAGGGCGAAAGGATTGCTCGCCACGATGGAAACCGGCGCGAAGCTGCGCAGGGGGTCGTAGCGGACAGCGGTCAGTGCGGGCAGCACCGCAAACTGCGAGGCGCTGGCGACGAGCAGCGTATAGCCGTCGGGCCGGCTGCCGGCCACGAGTTCGGCCGCGATGCTGCCGTTGCCGCCGCTGCGGTTCTCCACCACCACGGGCTTGCCCAGGCGGCTGCCGAGCCATTCCGCGCTGATTCGCCCGATGCTGTCCGTCACGCCGCCGGGCGCGAAGGGCACGACGAGGCGGATGGGCCGTTCGGGCCAGGCCTCCTGCGCCCGCGCGCCCGGCGCGCCGCCGACGAGGACTGCCGCCATGCAGGCGGCCAGCAACGCAGGAACCCACTTCATCGCGCATCACCTCTTTCTGACGCCCCTTCGGCCGGCGGAGCGCCGCAGGGGAGCGGCGCCACCGATCGTGGCCGGATAGGGCCGGATTGTTTGACAATCCCACGATGCCTGCAATGCAGAATCCGTGCCGCCGACGGCGCGCCGCCCGTGAACGCCGCTCAGGCGGCAGCCGCGCCCGGCATTGCCGGCAGCCGCGCCGCGCCGATCCGTAGCAGCCGCACGAACTCCGCCGCGGCTGGCGAAAGGGAGCGCTCCTCGCGGTAGACAAGCTCGATCTCGCGCGTGACGGAGGGGCGCGCGAGCGGCCGCAGCACGAGCGACTGCGCGGCGAAGGGCCCGAGCGCGTAAGGGGGAAGCACCGTGACCCCGAAGCCGGCCTCCACCATCGCGATCACGGTGCCGATCTGGTCCAGCTCGATGGCCGGCGCGGCGCGCAACCCCGCTTCCTCGTAGCCGCGCTCCACCTGGTCGCGGATCCCGTTGCCGGGGCGGAGCGTGATGAGCGGCACCCCTTCCAGCTCCGCCCAGCCGGGCTCCGCACGCCCGGCCAGCGGATGGTCGGCCCGGCACAGCAGCGAGAGGCGGTCGGCGATCAGCGTCACCCTTACCAGCCCCTGCTCCTCCCGGCGAAAGGTTCCCACGGCCAGCTGCACCTCGCCGTCCCGCAGCAGGGCGCCGATGGCCGCGATGTGCCGGTCGTAGAGGGTAACGGAGACGCCCGGCGCGCTCTCCGCGAAGGCGCGGATCACCCCCGGCAGCAGCGTGGCCGCGAGGAGCGGCGGGGCACCGATGCTGAGATGCCCGCGTCGCCGCGCGCCGATGTCGCGTGCCCGGCGCACCGCGCGGTCCAGATCGCCCGTCATGCGCCTTGCGTCCGTCAGGAACTCCGCCGCCGCCGCGGTCAGCTCGACCCGGCGCGTGGTGCGGTCAAAGAGGCGAAAGCCAAGCTCCGCCTCCAGTTCACGGATGAGGGCCGAGACCATGGGCTGGGCCATGTGCAGCGCACGGGCCGCGCGCGTGAAGCTGCCCTTCTCCGCGACGGTGACGAAGGCGCGGAGCTGACGAAGGGTGATGCTCATGCGCGCGGATCCGGGATTGATAGCGGATCCTTATTAACTAAGATCATAAGGCCATGTTGCCGGCTAAATCGCCGCTCTCCAGTTTAGGGGAAAGGGGAGGCAGCGGGCGCTTGCCCGTTCGAAGCCCCTCGGCCCCGACACGAGGCAAGAAGGGCCAAATCCAGCACGCGGCAGGGAGGAGGATCACGACATGCAGGCCAGGAAGCTGCGCGCGGCCGTCGTCGGCGGCGGCATCGGCGGGCTCGCCGCCGCCAGGGCGCTGATGCACCGCGGCATCGAGGTCGCCGTCTTCGAGCGGGCGGAGGCCCTGGGCGAGGTCGGAGCGGGCGTGTTCATCTTCCCGAACAGCCTGCGGCAGATGGTGCGCATGGGGCTCGGCCCCGCGCTCGACAAGGTCGGCGGCAAAGTCGGTCCGGCCTCGCGCTACTGCCGGATGGACGGCACGGTCGTCGGCAGGATCCCAACCACGGACTCGAGCGGCTGGAACGGCATGTACGGCATGCACCGGGCCGACCTGCTGAACGCGATCGCCGCCACCATCCCGCCGGAGGCCATCCACACCGGCCACCGCTGCACCGGTCTCCAGCAGGATGAGCAGGGTGCGAGGCTGGAGTTCGCCAACGGCAACACCTTCGAGGCCGATGTCGTCATTGCGGCCGACGGCATCCAGTCGGTCCTGCAACCCTACGTCGTCGATCCCATGCCGCCGGAATACTCTGGCTCCCGCGCCTATCGTGGCCTGATCGCGCGCGACAAGCTGCCGAACTGGCTGGATGAGGCGCACCAGGTCTGGATGGGCGACGGGAAGCACTTCATGGTCTTCCCCGTGCGCAGCGGACAGCTGCTCAATTACGTCGGCTTCGTCCCGACCGAGGACCAGACCGTGGAGTCCTGGTCCGCCATCGGCGACCGCGACGAGTTGGCCGCCTCCTTCGCCGACTGGGACGCGCCCGTGGTCGAACTGCTCTCCAAGGTGGAGAGCTGCTTCTGGTGGGGCCTCTACGACCGCCGCCCGCTGGCCAGCTGGACGAGGGGCCGCCTGGCCCTGCTCGGCGACGCCGCCCACCCGATGCTTCCGCATCTCGGCCAGGGCGCCAATCAGGCCATCGAGGACGGCGTCGCGCTCGCGGTCCTGCTCGAGGGCCGGTCGCCGGAGGAGGTGCCGGAAATCCTTCCGCGCTACGAGGCGCTGCGCCGGGTGCGCACCGACGTCATCCAGGCGGAGGCGCGCCGCAACGGTCTGCGCTACGACTCCCGCTGGGGCAGCCTGGAGCAGCGCGACCGCGAGATCGCCAATGCCGCGAAGTTCCGCCGCCAGCTCTACGACTACGATATCGAGGCCGCGGCCATCGCCTTCCGGGACGGCAAGGGGACGACGACCGAGCTGGAGGTCGCGCTCACCTGAGGCACGGCTTCGCAAGGCCGCAACAAGAAGAACGGGGAGAGAGACGATGAAACGGCGTGAACTCGGTGCGGGCCTCGCGGCCCTCGCGCTTTCGGCTCCGCTTGCCCGCCGCGCCCGCGCGCAGGGAAATTGGCCCGCCCAGCCCGTGCGGATCGTGGTTCCCTTTCCCGCGGGCGGCACGGCCGATTCCGTGCCGCGCATCGTCGCGGAGGGGCTGCGCGCCCTCTGGCGGCAGCCCGTGATCATCGACAACCGCCCCGGCGCCGCCGGCAATATCGGCACCGCCCATGTCGCGGGCGCGGAGCCGGACGGCTACACGCTGCTCGCCGCGCCCCCGCCGCCGCTGGCGATCAACCAGCACCTCTACGCCCGCCTCAACTTCGACCCGACGGGGCTTCGCCCGATCGTCATCATGGGCACCTCGCCCAATGTGGTGGAGGTCTCGACGAAACTCGAGGTACGCAACCTGCGCGAGCTGATCGACCTCGCGAAGGCAAAGCCCGGCGGCATCAACGCCGCGAACCAGGGCATGGGCACCACCTCCCACCTGACGGCCGCGATGTTCGAGGCGGCGGCCGGGGTCGAGTTCAACCACGTACCCTACAACGGCACGGCGCCCGCGCTGAACGACCTCGTCGCGGGGCATGTGGACCTGTTCTTCGACAATCTCTCCTCCTCCCTCTCCTTCCACCAGTCCGGCGCCACGCGCATCCTCGCGATCTGCCAGGCCGAGCGCGCGCCGCAGCTGCCGGACGTGCCGACCGTGTCGGAACTCGCCCTGCCCGGTTTCTCCGCCATCGCCTGGTACGCCATCATGGCACCGCGCGGCACGCCGGACGCGGTGATCCAGGCGGTGAACCGGGACGCCGTCTCGGTCATCCAGCAGCCGGAGGTACAAAAGCGCTTCGTCGAGCAGGCGGTGAAGCCGGTTGGCAATTCGCCGGAGGAGGCCGCGGCCTTCATCACCGCCGAATCCCGCCTGTGGGGCGAAGCCGTGCGGCGGACCGGCCTGCGGCTCTGAGTGCGACAGCCGGGAGCGCTCGACAGGCTCTCGGCAGCCGTGCAACCCTTCCCGAAACCGCCTCGGAACGGAATATCGGGCGGGAACGGGGAGAATGGTCCATGCCGACGCTCGCGCGCGGATGCATCGCCGCGGCCCTCGCCGCCTTCCTCAGCATCGGAACCGCCGCGGCCCAGCCGGCCGACACGGTGCTGCTCAACGGGAAGGTCCTGACGGTGGACCGCGACTTCTCCACACGGGAAGCGCTCGCAATCCGCGGCGGCCGCGTGCTCGCGACCGGCAGCTCGGAGGCGATGCGGGCGCTGGCAGGCGATGCCACCCGCGTCGTCGATCTCGGCGGGCGCACCGTCATTCCCGGGCTGAACGACAGCCACATCCACGCGATCCGCGCCGCCCAGACCTTCGCCGTCGAGGTGAATTGGACGGGCGTGCCGAGCCTCGAGGAAGCGCTGGCGCGGCTGCGCGAGGCGGCGGAGCACGCGCCGCCCGAGGCCTGGATCATCGTCGCCGGCGGCTGGATGGACATCCAGTTCAAGGAAGGCCGCAAGCCGACCCAGGCGGAGATCGTCGCGGCCGTGCCGGATCATCCCGTCTACATCCAGCAGCTCTACGAATGGCTGCTCCTCTCCCCGCTCGCGATGGAGCGGCTGGGCATCGCGAGGGAGGCGGACCTGCCGCGCCCCGGCCGCCTGCTGCTCGGCCCCGATGGGCGGCCGAACGGCGAGATCGCGGGCGACGCGCTGCTGCTGGGCGCGCTGTTCAACAAGCTGCCGCGCCCGAGCCTCGATCAGGAAATTGAGGGCACGCGCCGCTTCTTCGCGGAGATGAACCGGCTGGGCGTGACAGGGTTGATCGATCCCGCCGGCGTCAGCGTCCCGCCATCGAGCTACCGCCCGGTCATGCGGCTCTGGCAGGATGGCGCGCTGACGATGCGGGTCAGTTACCACCTCTCCTCCCAGCAACCGCCGGGCAAGGAACTGGACGACTACCGCAACCTGACGCAGCTCCTCCCCTCCGGCTTCGGGGACGACATGCTGCGCTTCGGCGGCATCGGCGAGATCGTCACCTGGCAGACCTGGACGGACAACGACCCGACCGAGGACGCCATGGGGCATCTTCAATCCGTGCTGCGCTGGGCCGCGCGGGAACGGATGGGCCTGCAGATCCACTGGAACCCGAACCGCAGCGCCGGATGGCTGCTCGACCTGATGGAGGCGGTGAACCGCGAGACGCCGATCGCGGATCTGCGCTGGTGGATCAACCACCTGCACGACGCCACGCCGGAGACTCTCCGCCGGATGAAGAACCTCGGCGTCGCCTGGAGCGTGCAGGACTCACTCTTCTTCTCCGGCAACCGCTTCGCCGCGGCGCGCGGCCCCGAGGTCTCGGCGCATGCGCCGCCGATCCGCACGGCGCTGGAGATGGGCCTGCACGTGGCGGGCGGTACGGACGCGCACCGCGTCTCCTCCTACAACCCCTTCGTCGCGCTGCGCTGGTATCTCGACGGCCGCACCATGGACGGCCGCACCGTCCTCGGCGAGGCGGAGCGCATCACGCGCGAGCAGGCGCTGCGCATGTACACGATCGATTCCGTCTGGCTGGCCCGTGCCGAGGACCGGCGCGGCTCGCTGGAGCCGGGCAAATACGCTGATCTCGCCGTGCTGAGCGCGGATTACGCGACCGTTCCCGTTCAGCAGATCGGCGACATCGTCTCGGAGCTGACGATGCTCGGCGGCCGCGTCGTGCACGCCACGGGCCCTTTCGCCGGCCTCGCCGCCCGCTGAGGATGGAACCCTAGACGCCCTCCATTCCCGCGAGCACCCCTGCCGCCCGCGCACGGATGGTGCCCAGGCGGCTGGGCGCCATCGCGTCCAGCGCGCGCAGGGCCGGGCCCATGCGGGAATTGGTCGAGAGGCGGTCTCGATGTCGTGCGAGGAAGTCCCAGTAGAGGCTGTTGAAAGGGCAGGCGCCCTCGCCGGCGGCCTCGCGCACGTCGTAGGCGCAGCCGCGGCAGTAGTCGCTCATGCGGTTGATGTAGGCGCCGCTGGCGGCATAGGGCTTCGAGCCCATCAGCCCGCCATCCGCGTGCAGCGCCATGCCGTGCACGTTCGGCAGTTGCACCCATTCATAGGCGTCGGCGAAGACGATGAGGTACCACTCGTTCACCGCCGCGGGTTCGAGGCCCGCGAGAAGAGCGAAATTGCCAGTGACCATCAGCCGCTGGATGTGGTGGGCATAGGCGTGGTCGCGCGTCTGGCGCACCACCTGGCGCAGGCAGTTCATGCGCGTCTCGCCCGTCCAGAAGAAGCCGGGCAGCGGGCGGTCGGCGGCGAGCGCGTTGAGGGCGCGGTAGCCGGGCATCTGCCCCCAGTAGACGCCGCGCACGTATTCCCGCCAGCCGAGCACCTGGCGGATGAACCCCTCGGTGGCGGCCAGGGGAATATGGCCGGCGCGATAGGCCCCTTCGGCGGCGGCGATGACCTCCCAGGCCAGGAGCAGGCTGAGGTTGAGGCTGGTCGAGACGAGGGCGTGGAACAGGAAGGGCTCGCCCGAGGCCATCTGGTCCTGGTGCAGCCCGAAGCCGGGGAAGCGGCGGGCGACGAAATCCTCCAGCGCGCGCACGGCCTGGGCGCGGGTCACGGGCCAGCCGAAGCCCTCCAGCGCGCCGAAATGATCGGGGAAGCGGCGCTCCACCAGCGCCATAACCTCCTGCGTGATGCCGTCCGGCGGCACCACGGGGCGGGCGGGCACGGGCGGCAGGCGGCGCAGCGGCGCGCGGTTCTCCCGGTCGAAGTTCCAGGCCCCGCCGACCGGGCTGCCGTCCCCTTCCATCAGCACGCCGTGGCTCGCGCGCATGGCGCGGTAGAAGAACTCCATGCGCGGCTGGCGCTGCCCGGCGGACCAGCGGCGGAACTCGTGGAGCGAGCAGAGAAAGCGGTCGTCCTCGAGGATATCCACGGGAACGCCCGCGGTTTCCTCCCAGCCGCGCATCGCTTCCAGCAACCGCCACTCGCCGGGATGGGTGAGCACAACGCGCTCGGGGCGAAGCTCGCGCACCGCGCGCAGCACCTCGCCCTCCAGGCTACCGGTGTTGTCGGGGTCGTCCAGCCGGATGTAACGGACCCGCGTACCGAGCGCCGCAAGCGAGGCCGCGAAATGTCGCATCGCCGAGAGGACGAGGGCGATCTTCTGCTTGTGGTGGCGGACATAGGTGCATTCCGCCGCCACCTCCGCCATCAGCACCGTGTCCTCGGCGGGATCAAGGTCGCGCAACCCGGCAAGACTTTCCGAGAGCTGGTCGCCCAGAACCAGGCGCAGCCTGCCCCCCATACGGCGCGGCCTATCGCGTGGCGCCGGGTTCCCAGAGCACGTCCTGCCCCGTGTTCAGGCTGCGCGCGAGGACGAAGAGGTGGTCCGAGAGCCGGTTCAGGTAGCGCACGGCATCCCCGTTCACTGGTTCGGCCGCGGCCAGGGCCACCACTGCGCGCTCCGCCCGCCGGGCTAGGGCGCGGGCCATGTGCGCGTGGGCGGCGGCGGGCGTGCCGCCCGGCAGGACGAAGGAGCGAAGCGGCGGCAGGCCCTCGTTCATCGTCTGCAATTCCCGCTCCAGCCGCAGACATTGGGCCTCGGTCACGCGCAGCCCGCCCTCCGCGCCCGGCACGCTGAGATCGGCGCCGAGGTCGAAGAGGTCGTTCTGGATGCGCCCGAGCATCGCGTCCTCCTCCTGCGCCGTGTGCAGGCGGAGCATGCCGATGGCGGTATTCGCCTCGTCCACCGTCCCGAGCGCCTCGATGCGCGGCGCGTCCTTCGGGACCCTCTCGCCATTGCCCAGCGATGTCTCGCCGGTGTCGCCGCCGCGGGTGGTGATGACGTCGAGCTTGACCATGCCGTTTCCTTCTCGAGCCCGCCGCTGGCGGAAATTCAGACGCAGCACATGGGCCGGTTTATTCCAGGCGGAACACCACGGGGTAGTCCCGGCTGCCCCAGACCGGCATCCCATCCCGCAGCGAGGGCAGGAAGCGGCAGCGGCGGATGCCCATCCGAGCCGCCTCGTCCAGGGCGAAGGACCCGCTCGGCTCGACTACGCGGGCCTCCACCACACGGCCGTCGTCGGAGACGCGGAGGCGGAGCTTCACCCGGCCCGTGATCCCGCGGGCGCGCTCGGAGGCCGGGTAACCGATCACGTCCTGGCAGCCGGGCTGCGGCGCGCCGACCTCCCGGCTCTCCCCCGGAGACCCGGCCGTGCCCGCGCCGAGGCGGATGGCGCCGGCAGCCAGCGCTACCTCCCCCGCCCGAGCGGCAGGGGCAGGCGCCGTGGCCGTGGGAGCGGCCGGGGCCGTGCGCGGCGGGACCGGCGGCGCGGGCGGCGCCGGGGGAAGCGGCAGAGGCAGCGGGGCGGCCGGGACTGGGCGCAAGGCAAGGGCCTGCTGCGCCGGCGGCGCCGGGGCATCGGGGGCCACGGGCAGCGGCTCGGCGGCCGGCGTCGGCGGCATCGCGTCGGGCAGGGGCGCCTCGGGCACGGGGTCCTGCGGCGCCGCCTCCGGGGGCGGGGGCGGGGCCGCCTCGGCCGGCATGGCGGGCGCGAAGGCCTCGGGCGCGGCGCGGGGAGCGTCGGGTGAGAGGTCCGGCGCGCCCTCGGCGGCACCCACCGGCCCCTCCCAAACGAGCGGCGTGCCCTCCACGATCCGCGGTTCGGCAAGCGTCTCCGGCCCAAGATAAAGGAGTGCGGCAAGGGCAGCGGCGTGCAGGGCGGCCGCGAGCCACCAGGGCCAGGCCACCGCCCTTTCCCGCCGGGATCGCGGGCGCCAGGCGGGGGCGGCGCAGGGGGTCCAGGCGACCGCGCTCAAGGCCCGGCTCTCAGGGGCGGCTCACAGGACGACCACGCCGCTGTGCTTCGCCTTGCCCTCCGGCTCCACATGGATGGTGATGACGGCGCTGCCGAGCGACTCCTTCAGCGCGGCCTCGATCCGGTCGCAGATCACATGCGCCTCCGCCACCGGCATGGCGCCGGGAACGACGAGATGGAACTCGACGAAGGTGATGCGCCCGGCGCGACGGGTGCGGAGGTCATGCGCCTCGATCGCCCCCTCCGCCTGGGTCGAAACGAGGCTGCGTATATTCGCGAGCTCGTCAGTCCGCACCGCCTCGTCCATCAGCCCGCCCACGCTCTCACGCAGCAGCCGGGCGCCCGAAAACAGGATCATCACCGCCGTCGCGCCGGCCAGCACCGGGTCCAGCCAGAGAATACCGGTGGCCGCCACCAGCCCGACGCCGGCGATCACCCCGGCCGAGGTGACCACGTCCGACATCAGATAGTGTGAATCCGCGACAAGGGCCGGGGAACCGAGGCGCTTGCCCCTCCGCCGCAGGACGGTGGCCCAGGATCCGTTGATCACCGTCGCGACCGCCGAGAGCGCGAGGCCCACCAGCGGCTGGTCCGGGGCGCGCGGCCTGAACCAGGCCTGGTACACCTCCTGCAGGATCATGGAGGCAGCCACCAGGATCAGCGCCCCCTCCAGCACCGCCGAGAAGTACTCCACCTTGGCATGGCCATAAGGGTGGTTCTCATCCGCCGGCATGGCGGAATAGCGCACCGCCGCCAGCGCGGCGGAGGCGGCGGCGACATTCACCACCGTCTCCAGCATGTCCGCGAAAAGGGCCGTGCTGCCCGTCAGCCACCACGCCGCCCCCTTGAGGGCGAGCACGGAGAGGCCAACGCCCAGGCTGGTCCAGGCGGTGCGTTCGGTCGGGCTCATCGGGCCCGACATAGCCCGCCCGACCCTAGACCGAGAAGTACTTCGCCCGCGGGTGGTGCAGCACGATCGCGGAGGTGGATTGCTCGGGATGCAATTGCCATTCGTCGGAAATCGTGACCCCCACCCGTTCCGCCTTGAGCAGCCGGAGCAGGCTCTCCTGGTCCTCCAGCTTCGGGCAGGCCGGATAGCCGAAGGAGTAGCGCCCGCCCCGGTAACCCTGGGCAAGCATCTTCTCCATGTCCCGGGCATCCTCCCCGGCGAAGCCCCATTCTGCGCGGATGCGCTTGTGGACGTACTCCGCCATCCCCTCCGCCATCTCGACCGAGAGGCCGTGCAGGTAGAGGTAGTCCTGGTAGCGATTGTCCTCGAACCACTCGCGCGCCATGTCGCTCGCCTTCTGGCCGACGGTGACGACCTGAAGCCCGATCACGTCGCGCCCCCCCGGCCCGTCATCGATGTCGCGCACGAAATCGGCGATGCACTCGCCATCGGCCTTCGGCTGGCGCGGCAGGGTGAAGCGCGCGGCCTCGGTCACGCCGTCCTCCTCGAAGAGGACGAGATCGTTCCCCTGCCCCGCGCATTTCCAGTAGCCATAGATCGCCTGCGGCTTGAGGATATCGCCCTCCTCCGCGACCGCCAGCATCCGCCGCAGCACCGGCCGCAGCTCCTGCTTCGCCCAGCCGATAAAATCCTCGAGCGAGCGGCCCTGCTTCCGGAAGCCCCACTGGAATTGGTAGAGGCTGCGCTCGTTGATGAAGGGAACGATCGCCTTGGGCGGCGCCTCGATCACCTTCGCGCCCCAGAAGGGCGGCACCGGTACGGGCTCGCCCGCGGTCTCCCGGCGGCGGCGGGTCTGCGCGTAGCCGACCTCGACGGGGGCGAAGCCGCGCGCATCGGCCACGCCCAGCGTGCGGCGCTCGTTCCGCCCCTTGCCCACGCGCTTGGCCTGCAGCGCGGCCAAGTAGTCGTCGAAGCCGTTGCCCATGACGCGGTCCATCAGGTGCAGGCCGTCGAAGGCGTCCCGTGCATAGGCCACGCGCCCGCAGGCATAGGCCTTGACGCAGTCCTCCTCCACGTAGTTCCGCGTCAGCGCCGCGCCGCCGAGCATGACGGGGATATCAACGCCCTGGCGCGACATCTCCTCGAGGTTCTCGCGCATCACCACGGTGGACTTCACCAGCAGGCCGGACATGCCGATGGCGTGCGCCTTGTGCTCGCGCGCGGCGGTCACGATGTCGGCCAGCGGCACCTTGATGCCGAGGTTGACGACCTTGTAGCCGTTGTTCGTCAGGATGATGTCGACGAGGTTCTTGCCGATGTCGTGCACGTCGCCCTTCACCGTGCCGAGCACGATGGTGCCCTTCTCTTGGCCCTCCACCTTGACCATGTGCGGCTCAAGGTAGGCGACGGCGGCCTTCATCGTCTCCGCTGACTGCAGCACGAAGGGAAGCTGCATCTTGCCGGCGCCGAACAGCTCGCCCACCACCTTCATCCCGTCCAGCAAGATGTCATTGATGATCGTCAGCGGCTCGATGCCGCGGCCGAGCGCATCCGCCAGCTCGTCGTCCAGCCCCTTGCGGTCGCCGTCCACGATCCGGTCCTTCAGGCGCCCCTCGACCGTTTCTGCCTTCGCGCGCTTCGCCGAATCGGCGGCCTTCCGGCCCGAGAAAATCTCCAGCAGCTTCTGCAGCGGGTCGTAGCCCTCGGCGCGACGGTCGAAGATCAGGTCCTCGGCCACCCGCACCTCCTCCTCGGGGATGAGATGCAGCGGCTTGATCTTGGAGACGTGCACGATGGCCCCAGTCATACCCGCCCGCACGGCGTGGTCGAGGAACACGCTGTTCAGCACATGCCGCGCGGCCGGGTTCAGCCCGAAGGAGATGTTGGACAGTCCGAGGATGATCTGGATCTCCGGGAAGCGCTCCCGGATCATCCTGATCCCCTCCAGCGTCCAGAGCCCGAGCTTGCGGTCGTCCTCGTTGCCCGTGGCGATGGTGAAGGTCAGCGGGTCGATCATCAGGTCGGATTGCGGCAGCCCGTACCTGTTGCAGGCGAAGTCCACCAGCCGCTCGGCGATCCGCAGCTTGTCCTCGGCCGTCTTGGCCATGCCCACTTCGTCGATGGTCAGCGCGATCACGGCGGCGCCGAACTTCTTGGCCAGCACCAGCCGATCCCGCGCGTGCCCCTCGCCGTCCTCGAAGTTGATCGAGTTGATGATGGGCTTGCCGCCGTGCAGCTTCAGCGCCGCCTCGATCACCGGCGTCTCAGTCGAATCAATCACCAGCGGCGCGTTCACGCTGCTCGTGAAGCGCGTGATGACCTCGTTCATCTCGGCCACCTCGTCGCGCCCGACAAAGGCCGTGCAGATGTCGAGCGAGTTGGAGCCCTCTCCCACCTGCTCGCGCCCGATGGCGACGCAGCCGTCCCAGTCATGCGCCTCCTGCCGCTGGCGCCAGATCTTGGAGCCGTTGGCGTTGCAGCGCTCGCCGATGGAGAAATACGCGTTCTCCTGCCGCAGCGCGACGGCGCCGTAGAGGCTGGCGACCGAGGGTACCCAGACCGGCTTGCGCGCGACCGGCGCCGGCCGCGCCTTGGCCCCGCCCAGCCGCCGCAGCATCGCGTCCAGTGCCTGGATATGCGCGATGGATGTGCCGCAGCAGCCACCGATGAGGTTCAGCCCGTCCTCGGTGACAAAGCGCTCCATCCAGCTTGCCATCTCGGCCGCGCCCAACGGGTAATGGGTGTGGCCATCCACCAGCTCCGGCAGTCCCGCATTGGGCTGGACCGAGAGCAGCCCACGCCAGTTCTGCGAGAGCCACCGCACGTGCTCCGCCATCTCCTGCGGCCCCGTTGCGCAGTTGAGGCCGATGAGCGGCACGTCCAGCGAATCCACCACCGTCGCGGCCGCCGCGATGTCGGGCCCCACCAGCAGCGTGCCGGTCGTCTCCACCGTCACCTGCACGAAGATGGGGATATCGACGCCTGCCTCCGCAATGGCGGCCTTGGCGGCGTTCACGGCGGCCTTGATGAACAGCGTGTCCTGGTTCGTCTCGGTCAGGATGGCGTCACAGCCGCCGGCGATCAGTCCGCGGCACTGCTCCGTCAGCGCCGCCTCCAGCGCGTCATAGGTGATGTGGCCGAGGCTCGGCAGCCGCGTGCCGGGCCCGATATCGCCGATCACCCAGCGCGGCCGTCCGTCCGAGAACCCCTCCGCCGCCTCGCGCGCCAGTTCCACCGCGCGCTTGTTGATCTCGTGCGTGCGCCCCGTCAGGTCGAACTCGCCGAGCGTCACCGGGCTGCCGCCGAAGGTATTCGTCAGCACCATGTCCGCCCCAGCCTCGAAATACCCGCGGTGGATTTCGCGCACGAGATCGGGGCGGGAGAGGTTCAGCACCTCCGTGCAGTTCTCCTGCCCCCAGTAATCCTTCTCGATATCGAGGGTGAGCGCCTGCACGCGGCTGCCCATCGCGCCGTCGCAGAGAAGAACACGGTCGCGCAGCGCGTCGAGAAGGTGCGGTCGGGACATGCGGAGTTCTCTCAGGCGGGCTGCGCGGCGGTCGCGCGATGCGCCGACCACAGGCGGACGTTCAGGGGACCGGCGATTTCGACCGGCGAGGAGGCGGCGCAGCCGGCGGCACCGAGCCAGCCGGCGATCTGCGCGTCGTCGAAGCCGGGCCAGCGATGGGCCTGCCCCTCGATCAGCTCGGCCCGCGCGTGGGGCGCAAGGTCCAGCACCAGCAGCACCCCCTCGGGTGAGAGGACGCGGGCGGCCTCGGCCAGGGCGGCAGCGGGGTCCTCGGCGTAGTGAAGGACCATCTGCAAGGTCACGGCGTCGAAGGAGGCATCCGGGAAGGGCAGCCGGTACATGTCGGCCTGGCGGACGGCGCAGCGGGAGGCGAGCCCGCGCTCGGCCAGGCGGCCGCGGGCAAGGGCCAACATGTCGCGGCTGGCATCCACCCCCAGGGCCGTGCCGCAGCGATCGGCCACGAGTTCCAGCAGTTGCCCGGTGCCCGCGCCAATATCGAGCAGCCGCCCGATGCGGGGCGGCAGCGCGCCCAGCAGCGCCGCCTCGATGGCCGGGGCCGGCAGGCCCAGCGCCCGCATCTCGTCCCAGTCCGCGCCAGCGCTGCGGAAGGCCTCCGAGGCCGCGCGGGCACGCTCGGCCCCAAGGCGCGCGGCCACGCGACGGTCAGCGGCCAGAAGCGGATCATCCTCCGGCAGGCGGGCGAGAATGGCATGCGCCAACCCGGCGCGGGCGGAGAGGGAGAAATAGACATTCGGCCCCTCCGGCATCCGCTCCAGCAACCCCGCCTCCACCAGCAGCTTGAGGTGCCGGGACAGCCGCGGCTGGGACTGTCCGAGGGCCGCGCAGAGGTCGGTTACGCAGAGCGCACCGCGCGCGCAGAGCGCGAGGAGGCGAAGGCGCGTGGGCTCGGCGGCGGCACGAAGCTGGGCCAGGATGTCGTCCATGGGCTTGATCATGACATAACAATATCTTTATGTCTATTCGGAAGGAGCCCAGCACCCATGCCCGTCTTCGCCGATGGCCGCATCCCCGTCCTGCCCGTGCCCGACGAGCCGACGATGCGGGCTGCCCTGGCCTCGCGCCCCGGGGCCGCCATCCTCGCCGAGGCCCCGCCTCCGACGCTGCCGGAAGGCGCCGTCGCCATGGCCAGCTTCGACCTCTACCTCTCCTCCCACCCCCAGGCCTGCACCTGCTGCGGCGGGCGCTCGCCCCTCTCCCAGGCCCTGGACCGGCTCTTCCTGGCGCGGGTGAAGGGGCAGTCGCGGTGGTTCGACCGAGTGGTAGCACTGGTTCCCGGCGCGGACGCGCGCTCCGCCCTGGCCACCGCCCTGCGCGAGGATGCGGTGACCGCTAGCCGGTATCGCGCGGAGGTGTAGCGCCCTGGAGAGGGCTCTGCCCTCTCCAGACCTCTCCCGCCAAGGGCCTGAGGCCCTTGGATCTCCATCTGGCTGGCGCGGATGCAATGATTGGGGACGGCGCTTTCTCTGTGCCCCTCCTGCCCGTGTAGTCGCCTCGACCCGAGGCGCACCGGCCATTCAGTATTTCCAGATCGAAGAAGAAGATGATGGAGAGGGGTCCTGGGGGAGGAAGAATTCCTTCTTCCTCCCCCAGGAGTCACCCGCAAAGCCGACTCAGAACAAAGTCCTGAATGCGCCCGATTTCAGCCCGGAAGGGTGCGGTCCGCTTCGCCCAGGGCTTTCTGCATATAGACCACGTCCACCCAGCGCCCGAACTTCAGCCCGACCGCGCGCAGCAGCCCGGCCTGCTTGAAGCCGAGCGAGAGGTGCAGCCCGATCGAGCCGACATTCTCGGAATCACCAATCACCGCGATCATCTGGCGGAACCCCGCCGCTTCCGCCCGGACCAGGAGTTCGGCCACCAGTCCCTTGCCAACGCCCTGCCCCCGCACGTTGTCCCGCACGTAGATCGAGTTCTCCACCGTGTGCCGGTAGGCGGATCGCGCGTGGAAATTGGTGTAGTAGGCGTAGCCGAGGATGGCATCGTCCTCCTCCGCCACCAACCAGGCGTGGCCGGCAGCCTGGATGCGGGCCATGCGGGCCGCCACCTCCTCGGCGGCGGGCGGCGTCTCCTCGAAGGTGCCGGTGCCGTGCAGGACATGGTGGGCGTAGATCGCCGCGATGGCAGCGGCGTCGTCGGTCGTGGCGTCGCGGATGGGCATGGGGGTTGCCTAGAGCAGATCGGGCACGGCGGGAATCACCTCACCGCAAATCGGCGCCCTCGCCGGTTGCCGAAGGTGAGGACGGCCAGGTTCCGAAGGGGAATGCTCCTTACGTCGATGCCCTCCAGCCGCCAGGGGCGGTGGCCGACGGTCCATCCTGCGAAACGCGGCGTCCCTCCATGGTGAATGCGCACGATGGCGGCCCCTTCCCCGACTCGGGACGCTCAGGCGAGCGCCGCGCCGACCAGGAGGCAGGCACCCGCCCCGAGGCTGAGCGCCCAGCGCAACCGAAGATAGGCGGCGGGAACGAGCCCGCGCCGGGCAGCCAGACTTTCCACGGCCGCGGTGGCCAGCAGAAGAGCGGCCAGCCCGGCCAACCCCGCGGCCAAGGGGGCGAGCAGCGCGACCCAGGCAAGCAGCGCCGGGACGACGCCGAGCCCCAACCGCCCCCAGGCCGCACCCTCCTCGCCTGGCGTCGGGCGAAGGGCGAGGCCCCAGTGAACGGCGCCGAGGAAAGCGGCGATGGTTGCGCCATAGGCCAGCAGCGCGACGAGAAGAACAGGCCGCCACTCGGGCCAGAGGGCGGCGAGCAGAACGAGGCCGGCAAAAGGGATTAGCCCGGCGGGGCCGAGGACGCGGGCAGGGCTGGGCAGAGTGTCGTGCATGGGCGGCAGATCGTGCGGGGCGGGCGCGCGGCAAGCCCGGCTCCCCAGGCGATCCCGCCAGCGCTCGCTCTGCCAACGGCCCTGTCCGGGCGGACGGGCTCAGCCCGCCGCGGCGATCCAGGGCAGCGGTGCATGGGGCGCCCGCGCGAGGGAGGCACAGGGCCGCCCCGTCTCGTCCCAGTTCCCTTCCGCCAGCCAGGCTGCGATGGCCTCGCGTCGCGCCGGCCACTCGTCGGCCAGGATGGAGAACTGCGCCGTGTCCCGCAGCCGCCCCTTGATCACCTTGATGGCCCGCAGCGTGCCCTCGTAGCGGAAGCCGAGCCGGGCGGCCGCCGCGCGAGAGGGAGCGTTGAGCGCGTGGCACTTCCAGACGAGCCGGCGGTAGCCGAGGTCGTCCATGGCGTGGCGCATGAGAAGGAACATCGCCTCCGTCGCCGCCAGCGTGCGTTGCATCCGGGGGGAGAACCAGATGTGGCCGATCTCGATCGCCGAATCGGCGGGGGAGATCTCCATCAGGGTCAACCAGCCATCGGCGGTGCCGGTCAGCGCCGGGCGAACTGCCCAGGCCATGGGGTCGTGCTGGGCGGCGAAGGCGGCGACGTGGCGGCGCATGGCGCCCTCGTCCGCGAAGGGGCCGTAGCCGAGATAGGCCCAGCCATCCTCGGCCGCCGGGGATTGGGCAGCAGCCCAGAGCTCCTCCGCGTGCTCGGTGCGAAGCGGTTCGAGCACCACGCTCGCGCCCCGATGGGGAATGCGGGCGGGCAGCGGGCGCGGGGTGGGATCGACCTCGGGGCCGAGGGGCGGTGTGGGCATCCGGCGATGGTGCCGGGTGGCGCGGCGCGCCTCAAGGGAGCGGTGCCGCATTGCACAACCGGCGCCTCCACCCCATACGGTCCCGCCATGCCGACCGCCGATCCCACCCGCCCCGCCATGACCGCCTTCCTGACCGAGACGGTGCTGGAGGTCCGCCACTGGACCGACCGGCTCTTCTCCTTCCGCTGCACCCGCGACCCGGGCTTCCGCTTCGAGGCCGGGCAGTTCGCGATGATCGGGCTGATGGTGAACGGCAAGCCCCTGGTGCGGGCCTATTCCATGGCCTCTCCGCCCTGGGAGGAGACGCTCGAGTTCCTCTCGATCAAGGTGCAGGACGGACCGCTGACCTCCCGCCTGCAGAACATCGTCAAGGGCGACGAGGTGCTGATCGGCCGCAAGCCCGTGGGCACCCTGATCCTGGGCAACCTGCTGCCCGGGAAGAACCTCTGGTTCCTCTCCACCGGCACCGGCCTCGCGCCCTTCATGGGCCTGATCCGCGAACCCGAGTGCTACGACCGCTTCGAGAAGATCATCGTGACCCACACGGTGCGCCAGGTGGAGGAGCTGGCCTACCGCGAGTACATCACGAAGGAACTGCCCGGGAACGAGTTCCTCGGCGAGATGGTCAGCGAGAAGCTCGTCTACTACCCGAGCGTCACCCGGGAGGAATTCCCGAACCGCGGCCGCATCACCGAGCTGATGGACAGCGGCCACCTCTACACGGATCTCGGCCTCCCCCCGATGTCTCCCGAGAACGACCGGGTGATGCTCTGCGGCTCCCCGGAGATGCTGGTGGATGCCCGCGCCCGGCTGGAGGCCATGGGCATGAAGGAGGGCAGTCAGCACGAGCCCGGCCATTTCGTGATCGAGAAAGCCTTCGTCGAGAAGTAGCGCCGCGTCAGCCCAGGAGGCTGGTCCGACGGAACGGGAAAGGCAGTCCTGGCACCTTCGGAACGGTTGCTGACCGCATTTTTTGATGTGCGATGCAGCATTTTCATCACAGTCTTGTAGATGATTGCTGTTTCTCCAGCTTCGCCGCTGGCAGGCCCGTGATTCGGCGCGCTAGCGTGCCGGATGCGGGTCGGCGCGACGGCCCGCCCCTTCGCGCGTCCCGGACCTCAGTCCGGGCCCATTGATCCAGGGTCGGTCATCCGGCCGCGGTGCGGGAGGGAAGCAAAGTTCCGGGAGGTGTCGCAGCCCGGGGGGGAAGCAGGGTCCGAGAAAGATGAGCACAGCCTATTCAACCGCGGCGGCGGCGGACCGCCACCGACCGATGAGCCGGGAGGAGCGGAAGGTCATCCTCGGCTCCTCGCTCGGAACCGTCTTCGAGTGGTACGACTTCTACCTCTACGGGAGCCTCGCGGGCCTCATCGGCACGCATTTCTTCAGCCAGTACCCCGAGGGAACGCGCAACATCTTCGCGCTGCTGACCTTCGCGGCCGGCTTCCTCGTCCGCCCCTTCGGTGCGCTCGTCTTCGGCCGCATCGGCGACCTCGTCGGGCGCAAGTACACCTTCCTCGTCACCATTCTGATCATGGGCGCCTCGACCTTCATCGTCGGCCTGCTGCCGGGGTCGGACACCATCGGGATCCTCGCGCCCATCCTGCTCATCGTCCTGCGCTGCCTCCAGGGCCTGGCGCTCGGCGGCGAGTACGGCGGCGCCGCCACCTACGTGGCCGAGCACGCGCCTAACGGGCGCCGCGGCTTCTACACCTCCTTCATTCAGATCACCGCGACGGCCGGCCTCTTCCTGTCACTGCTCGTGATCCTCGGCGTCCGCACCTGGACGGGCGAGGCGGATTTCGCGGCCTGGGGCTGGCGCATTCCCTTCCTTCTCTCCGTCGTGCTGCTCGGCATCTCCGTCTGGATCCGCTCCACGCTGAACGAGAGCCCGGCCTTCCAGAAGATGAAGGAGGAGGGCACGCACTCCAAGGCGCCGCTGTCGGAGGCTTTCGGCCAGTGGAAGAACGCCAAGTGGGCGATCCTCGCGCTGCTCGGCCTCACCATGGGCCAGGCGGTGGTCTGGTACACCGGGCAGTTCTACGCGCTGTTCTTCCTCGGCTCGATCGCCAAGGTGGACGGCCCGACGACGAACCTGCTCATCGCCTGGTCTCTGCTGCTGGGATCGGGCTTCTTCGTCTTCTTCGGCTGGCTCTCGGACAAGATCGGCCGCAAGCCGATCATCCTCGGCGGCTGCCTCCTCGCGGCATTGACCTACTTCCCGCTGTTCAAGCTGCTGACGGCGGAGGCCAACCCGGCGCTGCACCAGGCGCAGCAGACCATCCCGGTGACGGTGCTGACCGATCCTTCGACCTGCTCCTTCCAGTTCAACCCGGTGGGCACCGCGCGCTTCACCCAGCCCTGCGACATCGCCAAGGCCGCGCTCGCCCGCGCCTCGGTGAAGTACAGTGTCGAGGCACTGCCGAATAACGGCGCGGCGGCCGGCACCGCGGTCCGCATCAAGGACGGCGCGCCGATCATCGCGACGGACCCGACCTTCCAGCAGCAGCTCACGGCCGCGCTCACGGCCGCGGGCTACCCGGCGGCGTCCAACCCGACGGTCGTGAAGATGTCGGGGCCCTTCGACATCTTCCGTGAGCAGCCGGCGGTGCTGATCGGCGTGCTGACGATCCTCGTGATCTACGTCACCATGGTCTACGGCCCGATCGCGGCAGCGCTGGTGGAGCTCTTCCCCACGCGCATCCGCTACACCTCCATGTCGCTGCCCTATCACATCGGCAACGGCTGGTTCGGCGGGCTGCTGCCGGCGACCTCGCTGGCCATGGTCGCGCAGACCGGCGACACCTATTACGGGCTCTGGTACCCCATCGTCATCGCGCTCGCGACCGTGGTGATCGGCGCCATCTTCATCCCGGAGACCAAGGACCGCGACATCTTCGAGGCCGAGGAATCGGGCACCAACGTCCGCGCCTGATCGGCTCCGGACGAACGGAAAAGGGCGTCGGGAGGGATCCCGGCGCCCTTCTTCTTTGCGCGCTCGCCACGCGGCTCTGGATGGGCCGCGCCCTGTCGGTGCATGATGGGCACGAGAGGCAGAACAACCTGCCCCGAAGGAAACGAGCTTGCCCGACAGCCTCGCCGAGGCGGGCCCTGCCCCGACGCTCCTGCGGGAGGATGCGGCGGGGGTGGCCACCCTCATCCTGAACCGCCCGCGCGCCCGGAACGGCCTCTCCGTCGCGCTGCTCGACGCCCTGGCGGCGTCGCTGCGCGACATCGCGGCGGACGAGGCCGTGCGCTGCGTCGTCATCGCGGCCGAGGGGCCGGTCTTCTGCGCCGGGCACGACCTGAAGGAGATCACGGCGCATTTCGCCGATCCCGATGGCGGCCGCGCCTTCTTCGCGGACTCGATGGCGCGCTGCGCGGGCGTGATGCAGGCCATCCCCGCCCTGCCGCAGCCGGTCATCGCCGCGGTGGAGGGGCTGGCAACGGCTGCGGGCTGCCAGCTCGCCGCCGCCTGCGACATGATCCTCGCCTCGGAAGCCGCGCGCTTCTGCACGCCGGGCGTCGATATCGGCCTCTTCTGCTCCACCCCCGCAGTGGCCCTCTCGCGCGCCGTGCCCGGCAAGGCCGCGATGGAGATGCTGCTGACGGGCGAGGCTATCGGCGCCGAGGAGGCGCGGCGCATCGGCCTCGTCAACCGCGTGGTGCCCGCAGGCGCATCGCGGGCGGAGGCGGCGGCGCTCGCCGCGCGCATCGCCGGCCGCTCGACGCTGGCGGTGCAGCTGGGCAAGCGAACTTTCTACCGTCAGGCCGGCCTGCCCCTCGCGGAAGCCTACGAGATCGCGGCGGCGGCCATGGTCACGAATCTTCTCGCGGAGGACGCGGCCGAGGGCATCGGCGCCCTTCTCGAGCGCAGGACCCCGCAATGGAGGCATCGCTGATGGACATGGAACCGACGCCCCTACCGGCCAAGGCGGCCTATGACGCGCTGCCCCAGGGTCCGGCCAACCACCGCGCCCTGACGCCGCTGCTGTTCGTGGAGCGCGCGGCGGCGGTCTTCCCCGACCGTGTCGCCGTCATCCACGGCGCGCAGCGCATGACCTGGCGCGAGCACCGGGACCGTTGCGTGCGGCTCGCCTCCGCCCTCGCTGCGCGCGGCATCGGGCGTGGCGACACGGTGGCGGCGATCCTGCCGAACATCCCCGCCATGATCGAGTGCCACAACGGCGTGCCGATGACGGGCGCGGTGCTGAACACGATCAACATCCGCCTCGACCCCGATACCATCGCCTATATCCTCGACCACGGGGAGGCGCGGGCCGTCATCGTGGACCGCGAGTTCGTGCCGGTGCTCTCCCGCGCGCTGGAGATCGCCACGACGAAGCCGCTGGTCATCGAGGTGGACGACCCTGAGGCGCGCTTCCCGCACAGCATAAGCGACGAGAGCTACGACGCCTTCGTCGCCTCGGGCGACCCCGCCTTCGCCTGGCAGCCGCCGGCCGACGAGTGGGACGCCATCGCGCTCAACTACACCTCCGGCACCACGGGACGGCCCAAGGGCGTGGTCTATCACCACCGCGGCGCCTATCTCGGGGCCATCGGCGACCTGCTCGCCTGCGGCATCGGCCCGGCGCCTGTCTATCTCTGGACGCTGCCGATGTTCCACTGCAACGGCTGGTCCTTCCCCTGGGCCATCGCCGCCGTCTCGGGCACGCATGTCTGCCTGCGCGCCGTGCGGGGCCCGGCGATGTGGGAGAAGATCACGGCGCATGGCGTGACCCATATGTGCGGCGCGCCGATCGTGCTGCAGACGCTGGTGAACGACTCCGCGCGCGTCGCGGGCACGGGCCTCGTCTTCGCTGTGGCCGGCGCCTCCCCGCCCGAGGCCGTGCTGGCCGCGGCCGACACCGCCGGCGTCACCGTGCGCCACATCTACGGCCTGACGGAGTGCTACGGCCCCTCCGTCGTCAACGAGTGGCATCCCGAGCACGACGCCCTGCCCGGCCCCGAGCGCGCGGCGCTGATGGCGCGCCAGGGCGTGCGCTACGTCACGCTCGAGGCCTTCGATGTGCTCGATGCCAACGACCGCCCCGTGCCGGCGGACGGCGTGACGATGGGCGAGGTGGTGATGCGCGGGAACACCGTGATGAAGGGCTACCTCAAGGACACGGCCGCGACGGAGAAGGCCTTCGCCGGCGGCTGGTTCCGCACGGGCGACCTCGGCGTGAAGCACAGGGACGGTTACGTCCAGCTGAAGGACCGCGCGAAGGACATCATCATCTCCGGCGGAGAGAACATCTCCTCCATCGAGGTCGAGGACGCGCTCTACAAGCACCCCGCCGTCGCGGTCGCCGCCGTCATCTCAGCCCCCGACGAGAAATGGGGCGAGGTGCCCTGGGCCTTCGTGGAGCTGAAGCCTGACGGCCTGGCAAGTGAGGCCGAGCTGATCGCCCATGCCCGCGGCCTGCTGGCGGGCTTCAAGGTGCCCAAGCGGATTCTCTTCCAGGAGGTGCCCAAGACCTCCACGGGCAAGCTCCAGAAGGTCCCGTTGCGCAAGGCGGTTCGGGAGGGAACGCTCGCGACCTGACCTGCTTGCGGCCCGTGGCGGCGCGCTGCATGACGGCTACATGACCGCGCCCGCCATCCGCGACAGCCGCCCCGAAGACGTCACCGCCATCGCCGCTATCTACGCCCACTGGGTTGAGAACGGCCGCGCCTCCTTCGAGCTCTCCCCGCCCTCGGAGGAGGAGATGGCGGCGCGGCGGGAGGCGATCCTCGCGGGCGGCTACCCCCACCTCGTCGCGACCGACGAGGCCGGGGCGGTGCTCGGCTACGCCTATGCCTCCGCCTACCGCCCCCGCCCGGCCTACCGCCACACGGTGGAGAACTCGGTCTATGTCGCGCCCGGCGCCACCCGGGGCAGCACCGGGCGTGCGCTGCTGGAAGCGCTGATCGCCCGCTGCGAGGCCGCGGATTTCCGCCTGATGGTCGCGGTGATCGGCGATTCCGCCAATGCGCCCTCCATCCGCCTGCACGAGGCGCTGGGCTTCCGCCACGCGGGCGTCATCCCCTCCATCGGCTGGAAGCACGAGATGTGGCTCGACACCGTGCTGATGACCCGCCCCCTCGGCCCAGGCGACACCACCCCGCCGACCCGCCCGTGACACCCGAGGCGGCCGACCGCGACACGCGGAACTCGGCCCTCACCCTCGCCCTCACCCTGCCAGGCGACACGGTGCTCTACCTCCTGCTGCCGCTGCACGCCGCCGTCTTCGGCGTGACCCTGCCGGAGGCCGGGCTGCTGCTCGCGGCCAACCGCCTCGTGCGCATCGCCGGCTGCGGCTGGGTCGCGCGCTTCTACGCCGATCGCGGCCCGCGCGCCGCCTGCATGCTGGCCGCCGGTGGCGCCGCGCTGGCCACCACCGGCTACGCGCTGCTCTCCGGCGTCACGGCCCTGCTGGCCGCCCGCCTCCTCTGGGGCCTCGCCTATGCCGCGATGAACATCGCCGTGCAGGCCCTGCCGACGGCGCTGCCGGACGGCGCGGAGCGGCGCAGCGGCTGGTCCCGCTCCATCGTGGCGGCCGGGCCAATGATCGGGCTGGCAGGCGGCGCGCTGCTGATGCTGGGAGGCGGCGGTGCGCTGCTCTGGCTCGGCGCCCTGTCCACCGTGCTGCTGCGCGCGGTGGTCCAGCCCCTGCCCGGCCCGATCGTGGCGGCGGAGAACCCGGGCGGCGCGCGCGTGCCGGCCCTCGCCCGGCAGGCCACCTGGCGGGACATCGGCGCCGGGGCCGGCCCGCTCCTCGCGGGCCTGCTCTTCCCGGTGCTGCCGGCGCTGGCGATCTATGGCGGGGCCGCCGCCCTGCTGACGGTCGCCAGCCTCGCGGTGAGGCGGCCCCGGTCTCGCGCGTCCGGGCAGGTTTGAACCTGACCGCGGCGCCAGCGTTCCTCCCCTGTACCGAGGGGAACCATCGAAGCATGCCGGACCATGCCATCGCGCCGCCCACCAGCGGTCACGCGTCGTCGCACCTGCCCCATGTGATCCTGGACGCCTACAACGCCGAGCTGCGCGACAAGGACGGCTTCATCGGCGACCGCGCCAGCAAGCGCGCCTTCCGCGCGATCCTCGACGACTGGCGCGAACGCCTGCACAAGCTCGGCGACGAGGACCCACTAGGTGAGACGGAGACGGAGGAGGTCTCCAACCGCCGGCTGGAGAAGCTCCTGAACGACGAGCGCCCCGAGGCCGCCGCGCTCATCCACGGGGTGATCGAGGAATTTGCTCAGGAACTCGCCAGCGTCACGCGCCGGTTCCTCCGTCACAAAGGCTGGAAGGACACCCAGCGCATCGTCGTCGGCGGCGGCATGAGCGGCAGCCGCATCGGCAAGCTCTCCATCGGCCGCGCCTCCCTCCTGCTGAAGGCCGAAGGGACGGGCGTGGAGCTCGTGCCGATCACCCACGAGCCGGACGAGGCCGCGCTGATCGGCGCCGCGCAGCTGGCGCCGAGCTGGATCTTCTCCGGCCATGACAGCCTGCTTGCCGTGGATATCGGTGGCACGAACATCCGTGCGGGCCTTGTGGACCTGAACCTGAGGAAGGCGCGCGACCTCTCGGCCGCCAAGGTCGTCGGATTGGAACTCTGGCGCCACCGCGACGACAACCCGACACGCGAGCAGGCGGTGGAGCGGATCGTCGCCATGCTGCGCGGGATGATCGATCTGGCCGAGAGCAAGCACCGCTCCCTCGCACCCTTCATCGGCATCGGCTGCCCCGGCATCATCCGCGAGGACGGCTCCATCGACCGCGGCGGCCAGAACCTCCCCGGCAACTGGGAGAGCAGCCGCTTCCACCTGCCGAGCGCCATCGCCGAGGCTATCCCGGAGATCGGCGGCCACCCCAGCGTCGTCATCATGCACAACGACGCCGTGCTGCAAGGACTGAGCGAGATCCCGAACACGAAGGACGTGGAGCGCTGGGGCGTGCTGACCATCGGCACGGGCCTCGGCAATGCCCGCTTCACCAACCGCCGCTCAGGCTGAGGGCGGCACCCAGGGCTGGGGCAAGGTGTCCCCGGCGATGTAGAGCGGGTGGCCGGGCTGGCCATCCGCCGTGACCTTCAGCGCCAGCGGCTTCGCGCCCACCCCCTCCAGAAGCGCGGCCAGTTGCAGCGCGCGGCCGCGCAGCCGCTTCGGCGGCAGGCCCCAGGCGACCACCACCCGATCCGCCCGCGCCGCCCATTCGGCGATGGCGGCGTCGTTCCCCGGCCCCACGGGGTCCTCGCATTCGAGCAGCATCGTGGGCTTCGTGGCGCGCAGCGCGAAAGCGTTCAACACGACCATGGCGCCGAAGCCCCATCGGCGCGTGAAGTCGCGCGCGCGGCGCACGGTGGGGTCGTCCACCGTCTCGTCAGCCGTGCTCGGGTTCATCATGATCCAGGCGCAGACGCCGGGGCTGCCGAAGGGCAACCCATCCCAGCGCCGCTCCAGCACCGTGCGGTAGCGGCCATCCGGCGAGAACTCGGCGCGGCTGACCACCTCTTCCCCGATCCGCAGCCGCACCTTGCCGCCGGGATCGTGCCGGTCCTGCGGCCGCGGGGCCGCGGGAAACAGGTCGTCCGTCACCGCGCGCTGGCGCTGGCCTCGGAGCGCGTCGCGCCGACGCGGCTGGCCAGGGCCGCGGCCATGAAATCGTCGAGGTCGCCGTCGAGCACCGCCGCCGGGTTGCCCTTCTCCACGCCCGTCCGCAGGTCCTTCACCATCTGGTAGGGCTGCAGCACGTAGGAGCGGATCTGGTGGCCCCAGCCGATATCGGTCTTGCCCGCCTCGGTCGCGGCGGAGACCGCCTCGCGCTTCTGCAATTCCAACTCGTAGAGACGCGCGCGCAGCATGTTCATCGCGATCACGCGGTTCTTGTGCTGGCTGCGGTCCTGCGTCGAGGCCGCCACGATCCCCGTCGGGATATGCGTGAAGCGCACGCCGGATTCAGTCTTGTTCACGTGCTGCCCGCCGGCGCCCGAGGCACGGAAGGTATCGGTGCGCAGGTCCGCCGGGTTGATGTCCACCTCGATCTTGTCGTCGATCACCGGGTAGACATAGACGGAGGCGAAGCTCGTCTGCCGCTTGTCGTTCCCGCCGAAGGGCGAGATCCGCACGAGGCGGTGCACGCCCATCTCGGTCTTCAACCAGCCATAGGCGCTGGGGCCGCTCACCTGGATCGTGGCCGACTTGATCCCGGCCTCGTCGCCCTCGCTCTGCTCGGTGATGGACACCTTGTAGCCATGCGCCTCGGCCCAGCGCGTGTACATGCGGAGCATCATCTCCGCCCAGTCCTGCGCATCCGTGCCGCCGGCGCCGGCATTCACCTCGACATAGGCGTCGTTGCTGTCCGCCTCGCCCGACAACAGGCTCTCGATCTCGCGGCGCTTGGCCTCGGCCGCCAGGGCGTGCAGGTCGGCAACGGCGGCATCGGCCATGGCGGCGTCCCCCTCCGCCTCGGCCATCTCGATCAGCTCCAGCGCGTCGTTGACGTCCCGCTCCATGCGGCGAACGCCGTCGATCTGGTCGGACAGCCGCGTGCGCTCGCGCATCATCTTCTGCGCCGCCGCCGCGTCGTTCCAGAGGGAGGGGTCCTCCGCCCGCGCGTTCAGCTCCTGCAGGCGGACGAGGGCGGCATCCCAGTTCAGGTGGCGGCGCAGCAGCGCCACGCTATCGGCGATCTGGGCCTTCAGGCCCTCGGCATCGGCGCGCATGGTTCAACGGGTCCAGTCGTGAGATCCGGTCGAATCGGGTGGCGCCGATCCGATCTCCTTGTATTGCGGGTGCTTCCCCAAATGGGGCGCCCGGGCCGGCCCTAGTAGAGCCCGCCCAGGCTGCTGTCCACGGCCGAGGCCGTGCTGCCGGCCGAGCGGCCGGCCGCATCCCCACCGGAGGCGACGTTGCCGCCCATGGGCGGACGAGCCGCGTTCTCGGTCCCGGGCTTGAAGGGCTCGAGGATCGACTCGCGGTTGCTGGTGGAGACGCGCACCAGCGCCACGCCCGGCGGCGCGCGGAAGGGCACGGGCGGGCTGTCCTGCAGGGCCGCCGCCACCACCTCGTTGAAGATCGGCGCCGCGTTGCCGCCGCCCGTCTCACCCTCGCCGAGGCTGTGCGGATCGTCGAAGCCGACCCAGACGGCCACCACGATGTCCGGCGTGAAGCCCACGAACCAGTTGTCGTAGTAGTCGTTGGTGGTGCCGGTCTTGCCAGCCACGGGGCGGTTCAGCCCCTTGGCCGCAGCGATGCCCGTGCCCCTGGTGGTCACGCCCTGCAGCAGGGAGACCATCTGATAGGCCGCGATCGGGTCCACCACCTGGCGGCGCGCATCCGCCAGCCGGGGCGGCCCGGCCGAGACATCGGCGTCGCAGCCCTGGCAGCGTCGCGCGTCGTTGCGCCACACCACATGGCCGAAGCGGTCCTGCACGCTGTCGATGAGCGAGGGCTCGACGCCCCGCCCGCCGTTGACGAAGGCGGCGTAGCCCGCGGCCATCCGCATCACCGTCGTCTCTCCGGCGCCGAGCGACATCGACAGCACGCGCGGCATGTTCGGAATGACGCCGAACCGCCGGGCGGTATCGGCCACCTTGTCGATCCCCACCTCCTGAGCGAGGCGGATGGTCACGAGGTTGAGCGACTTCTCGATCGCCGTCCGCATCGTCACCCAACCGTTAGAGGTGCGGTCCCCGTAGTTGCCGGGCCGCCAGACGCCCTGCGGCGTGTTCATCTCGAAGGGCGCGTCCAGCAGCTGCTGGTTGGGCGGGATGCCCTGCTCCAGCGCCGTGACATAGACGAAGGGCTTGAAGGAGGAGCCGGGCTGGCGCAGTGCCTGGGTCGCGCGGTTGAACCAGGACTTGCCGAAGTCGAAGCCTCCGGACATCGCCAGCACGCGGCCGGTGGCGGGGTCGAGCGCGACGACGGCGCCCTCCACCTCCGGGATCTGGCGCAGCACGATGCGCTCGGCCCGGGCATTGCGCCCCTGGGCGGCGGGCAGCGTCTCCACCATCACCACGTCGCCGGGGGAGACGACGTCCTGCATGCGGCGCGGCACGGCGCCCAGGCGCCCGTCGCGCACGGGGCGGGCCCAGGCCATGTCCTCGAAGGCCATCCGGCCCTCGCGCGGCTGGGCGGCGGCGCGGGGCGCGGGGCGCTCGGCCCAGCCGAGGCGGGCCTCGCGGGCGTTCACCTCCAGCACCACGGCCAACCGCCAATCGGCGAGCATGCCGGGCACCCGGTTCACCCCCTCCAGCGCCGGCATCCACTCGGCGGCGGCGGGGGAGACCTTGGCCACGGGCCCGCGCCAGCCGCCGCGGCGGCGGTCATAGGCCATCAGGTGGTCGCGCAGCGCCTTCTCGGTCGCCGCCTGCAGCTTGGGGTCCATGGAGGTGCGGACCACGAGGCCGCCCATCGTCGTCTGCTCCGGCCCGAAGCGGGCGTTCAGGTCGCGCCGCACCTCCTCGGTGAAGTACTGGCCGACGGCGACCAGGTCGGGGCGGGCGCGGCCGCGGGCGATCAGCGGCTC
Source organism: Roseomonas aerilata DSM 19363 (assembly GCF_000711725.1). Taxonomy (GTDB): domain Bacteria; phylum Pseudomonadota; class Alphaproteobacteria; order Acetobacterales; family Acetobacteraceae; genus Roseomonas; species Roseomonas aerilata. The sequence goes on from NZ_JONP01000002.1 coordinate 167,438, forward strand.
CGCCTTGGCGGCATCGGCCTCAGCGCGGCTGATGGCGCGGTCCTCGAACATGCGCTCGATCACCCAGTCGCGCCGGGCCTTGGCGGCCTCGGGGTGGCGGTTGGGGTTGTAGTTGTTCGGCGCCTTCGGAAGGGCGCCGAGGAAGGCCATCTCTCCGATGGTCAACTCGTCGAGGCCCTTGTTGAAGTAGTTCTGCGCGGCAGCGGCCACGCCATAGGCCTGGGCGCCGAGGAAGATCTCGTTGAGGTAGATCTCGAGGATCCGCTCCTTGCTCATGGCCCCCTCGAGCCGCTGGGCGAGGATGGCCTCCCGGACCTTGCGCATCATCGTGCGATCCGCCCCCACCAGCATGTTCTTGGCGACCTGCTGGGTGATGGTGGAGGCGCCGATGCTGCGCCGGCCGCTGCCGAGCTGCTCAAGATTGGTGAAGGCGGCGCGGGCGACGGCCAGCGGGTCGACGCCGCCATGGGTCCAGAAATTCTGGTCCTCGGCCGAGACGAAGGCCTGCTGCACGCGCTTGGGGATGGCGGCGATGGGCACGAAGACCCGCCGCTCGATCGCCATCTCGGCCATCAGCCGGCTGTCGGCGGCGTAGATGCGCGACATCTGCGGCGGCTGGTAGTCGGCCAGCCAGGCATGGTCCGGCAGGTCCGCCGTCGCGCTGCGCCAGAGGCCGTAGCCGGCAATGCCGCCGACCACCACGCCGATCATGCCGACCGCGAAGACGAAGCCCACGGTGCGCCGCAGCCAGATGGCGCGGCGCGGGCGGGGCTTGCCGGGGCGTCGCGGGGAGCCGGCGGGCGGCACCGGCGGCTCCGTGCCGTCACCACCACCGCCGGAACGCAGGGGATCGGCACCGCGCGGGCGGCGCTCGCCCACCAGGGGCCGTTCGGCGCGCAGATCTCTCGAAGCCATCCCAATCCTCATGGCGGCCCCGCCGGGGCGGCCCATCCGTCGTCCGTCGTGTCGCAAGCCCCGCGGGCGGGGCCATGGCAGGCCGCGCCGCGCCCGAAGGGGCGAAGCGGTGCTTCTAGCACAGGTCTCAGGGGCCGGGGTTTAACACCTCCGCGCGGAACCGGTCAGTCTGAAACGTAGCCCGAGCAGGCGCGGGCCGAATCGGTCCGGCCGGCCTTCGACGAGGTGAGCTAGCCGAAGGAGGCCATGCCGAGGCCGGGGCGCTCGAGATAGTCCTCCACCGCCGAGGCAAGGGCGGTGGCCACCACCGCCCGGTGATCCGCCCGGTTGAGCTGCGCCTCGTCCTGCCGGTTGGAGAGAAAGCCGATCTCCACCAGCACCGAGGGGATGTCGGGCGCCTTCAGCACGGCGAAGGCCGCCTGGCGGTGCGTGTTGGGCAACAGCGGCACGCGGGGGCGAAGGGCGCCCACCGCCATATTGGCCAGCCGCACCGAGCCCTGCCGCGTCTCCTGCCGCACGAGGCTGAGCAGGATGCGCTGCACATCGGCCGAAACCGGCGGCAGGTTCAGCCCGCCCGCCGCATCCGCCGCGTTCTCCCGCCGAGCAAGGCCCGCCGAAAGGGCGTCCGAGGCCGTCTCGGAGAGAGTATAGACGCTCGCCCCGCGGGCGCCCGGGGCCGAATCGGCGTGCACGGAGACAAAGAGCACGGCCCCGTTCCGCCGGGCGAACTCCACGCGGTTGGCGAGCGGCACGAAGACGTCGCGGGTGCGGGTCATCATCACCCGGCAGCGCCCGCCGGCCTCCAGCCGCCGCCGCATCTCCTGCGCCGCGGCGAGGACGATACGCTTCTCGTAGGTGCCGGCGGCGCCGATCGTGCCGGGATCCTTCCCGCCATGGCCGGGATCCAGCACCACCAGGGGGCGCGGCGCCGGGGTGCCCTGCACGATCGGCCGCCCGGTGCCGGCCATCCGCACGAAGGCGTCGCCCGGGCCAGGGCGGAGGGAGAGGACGAGCGCCCCGCCCTCCTGCACCACGTCCGGCACGCCGACGGGGGCGGCGAGGTCGATCACCAGCCGGCGGGCGCGGGGCTCCCAGCGGGCGGCGCGGACCGGGCCGGCGCCGGGCAGCACGAGCGGGCCGCGCCAGCCGTGCCGGGGCAGGCTGAGAAGCAGCTGGGCCGGCCGCGCCTCGGCCAGCAGGCGGTAGCCGCTGGCAGCCCCGCCGGGCAGCACCAGGCGCGCGCCGTCGCCCTCGGCGCGCAGGGTGGCGGGCGCGGCGGCATCGGCCGGGTCGGCCAGGGCTGCGCCAGCGGCGGTGGCAGTGGCGGCAAGGGCTGCGGCCAGAAGGCCCCGGCGCGTCGCAAACGACTTCATCCCTTCCGCAGACCCCTCCCCAGGCCAGGCGGCACCCGGCATCCCCGAATCCCCGGCGGGAATCCTTCGTGGATCGTAGCACCGCGAATGCGGCCGATCCTTGCCACAAAGCCTATCTCCCCCCTTCCGAGCGTTCACGCGGAAGCGAGTCCCAGCCCTTCCCGCCGCTTCCCCCGCCGGTGTGTCCCGCGGCACACACAGCGCCTTGCCCCCTGCTCCCCCCCTGCGTATGGTGCAGTGCCCCGGCGGCACGCCGCCGGTGGAGGGTTCCGGGCGCGGCCGACACAGAACGGCCGCCGGTCCACCAGATGGACGCCCGACCCGCGCCACCCCGGCCAAGGGGCCGCCGCCAGCGCCGATCTTCGGCCGGGCGAGCCGGCCCGGGGAACCGGGGGCGCGGATAGCAATCCTCGCCGGCGCGCGCCACGCGGCGCGACAGGGCCCCGTCTCGCTCCTCATGGGTCTATCCCCTGAGCTGCCTGGCGGACCGCGACGCGCCAGCCGCCGGACCGCCCGCGCGCGCCCCTCGCCTGCCAAAGGAGAGGGGACCGCCGCGCCGAGGGGTCCGCGCAGGGCCGCGACAACGGGCGCCCCGGCGCCCGAGGACGAACCCATCGGATGCCTCGGCATCCGAGAGCAAACGGGCACCCCCTGCCCGAACCCACCCGGGCATTCAGTTGCCCATGAGCGCATCCGGGCCCCGAGCCCGCGGGAGAAAGGAACGGCGGCGGATGACGGTCACCCTCGCTCCGCGCCGGTCCCCTCCCGGCCCCCCAACCCTCACCGCCGCCGGTTGCACAGAGCCCCGCGCGGCGCGGAGCCCTCTCTTCCATGACCAAGCGCATGCTGATCGATGCATCCCACCCCGAAGAGACGCGGGTGGTGGTGCTGGACGGCAACCGTCTTGAGGACTTCGACCTCGAGACCCAGAATCGCCGCCCGCTGAAGGGCAACATCTACCTGGCCAAGATCGTCCGGGTGGAGCCCAGCCTGCAGGCCGCCTTCGTCGAGTACGGCGGCAACCGCCACGGCTTCCTCGCCTTCGGCGAGATCCACCCCGACTACTACCAGATCCCCGTCGCCGACCGGCAGCGCCTGCTGGAAGCCCAGGCCCAGGAAGCCGCCGAGGAAGACCCCGAGGACGAGATCGAGACCGCGGCCGAGCGCGTGGCGCCCCGCGACGACGCCGACCTCCAGCGCAGTGGCCGGGATCGCGACAGGGACCGTGATCGGGGCCGCGGGCGCGACCGGGACCGGCACGGCCGCCGCCAGGGGGTCGCATCGCCCAGTTCGGACGCCGTCCAGGAGGCCGCCGACGCGGCGCTCGGCTCTGAGGCCGCGGGCGAGGAAACGCCGGCGATCGAGCAGGCCCTGCCCCTGGAGCATGCCGCGTCGTCGGAGCCCGAGCAGGCCGCCGAGGACCTGACCCTCAAGGCGGCCCCCGCCGAAGCCCCGAACGAGGCTCCCGGCGAGACGACCGATGAGGCGCCGGCCGAGCCCGCGGCGACCTCCGGCGCCAGCGCCCTCGAGCGGGCCGTCGGTATCGACCTCAGCGGCCCCGGCGAGAGCCTGGGCGAGGACGGCGCCCCCGCCGTGACCCCGGCCGAGGAAGCCCCGCCCGCCCCCGCCGCCCCGATCGACCCCACCCCCTCCCCCATCGCCGGCGAGACCGGCGGCGGCGAGGACGGCGCCCCGCCGCCGGAGGCCCGCCCCCCCCAGGCTCAGCCAATGACCATGCATGTGGACCGGGTGAGCGAGGGCGACCCCGTCGCCGAAATCGGGGCCGAGGCCGGCGCCGGGGAGGAGGACGAGGGCAACGAGGTCGAGACCGTCTCCGACGATACCCCGCCCCCCGAGACCATTGGCGGCGACGACCGCGAGGACCGCGAGGACCGCGAGGGTACGGACGAGGAGCGCCGCGAGCGCCGGGTCCCCTCCAAGTTCCTTCGCCACTACAAGATCCAGGAGGTCATCCGCCGCCGGCAGGTGATCCTCGTGCAGGTCGTCAAGGAGGAGCGCGGCAACAAGGGCGCCGCGCTGACCACCTATATCTCCCTGCCCGGCCGCTTCTCGGTCCTGATGCCGAACTCGCCCAAGGGCGGCGGCGTCTCCCGCAAGATCTCCTCGGCCGCCGACCGCAAGCGCCTGCGCGAGGTGATCGACGAGGTGGGCCTGCCGCGCGGCATGGGCATCATCGTCCGCACCGCCGGCGCCCAGCGGCCCAAGCCCGAGATCCGGCGCGACTGCGAGTACCTGCTGCGGCTCTGGGACGACATCCGCACCCGCACCCTGTCCTCCACCGCCCCCGCCCTGGTCTATGAGGAGGCCGACCTCCTCAAGCGCTCCATCCGCGACAACTTCGCGCGCGAGATCGAGGAGATCCAGATCGAGGGCGAGGACGCCTTCCGCCAGGCGCGCGACTTCACGCGCATGCTGATGCCGCAGAACGAGCGCAAGATTAAGCTCTACCGCGACCCGAGCATGCCCCTCTTCGCCCGCGCCGGCGTGGAGCAGCAGCTCGACGCCATGATGTCCCCGACGGTCCAGCTCCGCTCGGGCGGCTACATCGTCATCAACCAGACCGAGGCGCTGGTCTCCATCGACGTGAACTCGGGCCGCGCCACCCGCGACCGGCACATCGAGGACACCGCGCTCCGCACCAACCTCGAGGCCGCGGACGAGATCGCGCGCCAGCTTCGGCTCCGCGACCTCGCCGGCCTCATCGTCATCGACTTCATCGACATGGAGAGCAGCCGCAACGACGCGATGGTCGAGCGGCGGATGAAGGAGGCGTTGCAGCACGACCGCGCGCGCATCCAGGTCGGCCGCATCTCGCATTTCGGCCTGCTGGAGATGTCGCGCCAGCGGCTGCGCCCCTCCCTCACCGAGCACTCCTTCGTCACCTGCCCGCACTGCCAGGGCCTGGGCATCGTCCGCTCCGACGAGAGCGCCGCGCTGCACGTGCTGCGCGCCATCGAGGAGGAGGGCGCGAAGCGCCGTGCCGCCGAGATCGTGGTGCACTGCTCCCCGGCCGTCGCCATGCACATCCTCAACCGCAAGCGCGAGCGGCTGGCGGCGGTGGAAAGCCGCCACGACATGTGCGTGATCTTCGAGCCGGACGCGACGATGACCGCGGCGCAGAACCGCATCGAGCGCACCCGGCCGCAGACCTCGGTCCCCGCGCCCGCCGCGATGCCCGCACTGCGCATGGACTACGCGCCCGAGCCGGTGATCCTCTCCGGCGGCGGCGACGACGAGGAAGAGGAGGAGATCCTCCCGCCCGAGGAAGCGACCGGCGCCACGGAGGCCGCCGAGGAGGCCGCCCCCGGCGACGCCAATGGCGAGCGCGGCCGCCGCCGCCGCCGCCGCCGCCGCGGCGGCCGGCGCGAGGAGGGAGGCGCCCCCGAGGCCGAGGGCGAGGAGGAGTCCTCCGCCGAGGAACTGCCGGAGGAGGCGCCCGGCGATGCCGGCGAGGAGGAGGCGGCTGCCGAGGCCGCGCCGGCCGAGGAGGAGCGGCCGGTGGGCGACCGCCCGGAGGGCGAGGGCGATGCCCGCCGCCGCCGTGGCCGCCGCGGCGGCCGCCGCCGCCGCGAGGACGAGGCCCCGCGCGCCGAGGGCGACACCTCGCGCCCCGCGGCTGACGCCGCCCCGCGCTACGCCGGCCCCACCCCGGCCGATCCCTTCGGCGGCACCTATGACGCGCTGATGGACACGCTGGACGCGGCGGAGGAGGCGAGCGCCCCCCGCAGCCTGCGCGAGATCCCGATCGCCGCGGAGCCGCCGGCGACGGATGCGGCCGAGGAGCCGGCCCAGCCTATCGCCGAGGCGCCGGCCGAGCCGGCCGCCGAAGTGCCGGCCGAGGCCCCTGCGCCCGAGCCCGCCGCGCTCGCCCCGGCGCCCGAGGCACCCGAGCCCGTGGCCCCCGAGGCCGAGGCGCCGCGCGCGGAGCCGGTGGTCGGCACCGTCGTGCAGCCCGTGCTGCTGGGCACCGAGGAAGCCCCGGCCGCTCCGGCAAAGAAGGGATGGTGGCGCCGCTGACCCGGCGCCCCCGCGCCCGGCACCGCCCGGGAGGGCCGATGTGAGCGACGCGATCTTCGCGCCCCTCGCCGTGGACGACCTCACCCTCCGCGCCCTGCGCGCGGAGGACGCGGCCGAACTGCACCGGCTGGTGAACGACTGGGAGGTCGCGCGCATGCTCGCGCGCGTCCCTTTCCCCTACTCCCGAGAGCTGGCGGACGAGTGGATCGCCTCCACGCGCGCGCAGATCGAGGCGGGCGCGGGCTGGCACCTCGCGATCATGCGGGGCGAGGCGCTGGTGGGCTGCGTGGGCCTGACCACCACCCGCGACGCGCCGCGGCACGCGGAGCTGGGCTACTGGGTCGGGCGGCGCCACTGGGGACAAGGCATCGGCCCCCGCGCCGCCGGCCGCCTCGCGCGCTGGGCTCTGGCCAACCTCGACATCGACGTGATCCACGCCTCCGTGCTGGAGGAGAACGCGCGCTCCGCCGCCGTGCTGGCGCGCATCGGCTTCCAGGAGGATGGCTGGGCCGAGCAGGACTTCACCGCCCGCAACGCACGCCTTCCCGTCCGCCGCTTCCGCGCCGGGCGGGCGGAGCTCTCCGCCACCTCCGAACCTGCCACGCCGCCCGCGCCGCCCCCCGCCGGCACCGAGGCCGCGACCAACCTGCTGCTGGTGGTCGCCTGCGGGCTGATCGATGCCGACGGGCGGGTGCTGCTGGCCCGCCGCCCGGAAGGCAAGCACATGGCCGGCCTCTGGGAATTTCCGGGTGGCAAGGTCGCCCCGGGGGAAACACCGGAAGCCGCCCTGATCCGCGAATTGTACGAGGAACTGGGCATTGACGTCTCCGCCGCCTGCCTCGCCCCCTTCGCCTTCGCCTCCCACCCGCTGGACGGCCGGCACCTGCTGATGCCCCTCTATCTCTGCCGACGCTGGGGAGGAACGCCGGAGGGCCGGGAAGGCCAGGCCCTGGCCTGGGTGCGGCCGAACAAGCTTGGCGACTACGCGATGCCGCCGGCCGATAAGCCGCTGGTGGCGCTGCTCAGGGATTTTCTCTGAGGTTCTTCTGACCTCCGTTGCGGCCTCGGAGAGGGCGCCGCCCTCTCCGAACCTCACCCGCCAAGGGCCTGAGGCTCCTGGACCCCCATCTGGCTGGCGCGGATGCGATGATTGGGGGCTAGGGCTCTTCTAAGCGCCCTTCCTGCGCGTGGAGTCGCCTCGGGTCCATGGCTCGAGGCGCACCGACTGCAAAGCATTCCCAACCTGAAAAAGGGGATGATGGGGAGGGGTCTGGGGAGAGGAAGAACTCCTTCTTCCTCTCCCCAGAGCCGCAAGCACGATCGAGCACCGCCACGCCCCGGGCTTGACGCCGCGCCCCAGTGCGCAACCTTGCAGGCTTCGCCCGAGAGAGTCGCCAGATGACCCAGCCCACCGCCGCCCTTCTCATCATAGGCAACGAGGTGCTGTCGGGCCGCACCCAGGACGCCAACCTGAAGTTCATCGCGACGCGGCTGGGCGAGTTGGGCATTCCCCTGCGCGAGGCGCGCGTGATCCCGGACGTGCCGGAGACGATCATCGGCACGGTGAACGAGATCCGCGCCCGCTTCACCTATGTCTTCACCACCGGCGGCATCGGCCCGACGCATGACGACATCACCAGCGAGTGCGTCTCCCGCGCCTTCGGCGTGCCGTGGGAGGTGCACGAGCCCTCCCGCGCGATCATGGAGGCCGACTACGCCCGCCGCTCCCCGCCCGTGGAGATGAATGCCGCCCGGCTGCGGATGGCGACGCTGCCGCGGGGGGCGGAGCCCATTCTTTGCGGGGAAACGTCGGCGCCCGGCTTCCGCATGGAGAACGTCTACGTCATGGCCGGCGTCCCGCGGATCATGCGCAGCATGTTCGAGGTGGTCGCCCCCACACTGCAGGGCGGCACCCCCGTGAAGTCCCGTGCCCTGCACGCGACGGGGCTGCTGGAGGGCGCGATCGCCGAGGCGCTGACCGCCGTGCAGAACCGCTTCCCGATGCTCGATATCGGCTCCTACCCCTACTACCGGGAGGGCGGGAACGGCGTGGCGCTCGTCGCCAAGGGTACGGACGAGGCCGCGCTGGAGGCTGCAGCGGCCGAGATCGCCGCGCTCATCCGTGCGGATGGCAAGGAGCCCATCGTGGGAGAGCCGGCGGCAGCCTAGCCCTCCGCCCGCTCGGCCAAGCGCACCGCCACATGCCCACGCATCACGCGTGGGCTGGGCATCACCAGCATGCAGTCGTCGTGCGGCGTCCGAATCTCCGCCGCCCCGTCGTGCGCGATGAGGGTGCCGGCGCGCGGGATCACCGCGCCACCGCGGAAGCTGCCCGTGAAGGCGAAGTGGCGCGAGACGGCGGTAACGGCACGGGTGACACGCCAGACGGAGGCGTCGCCGCAGGGCGAGGCGGGCACCGGGATCATGCCGAGGGCGCGCAGGAAGCCGCGCACGCAGGCCTCCGCCACTACCTCGGTGCCGGGCTCCCAATGCATCCCGGCCTCGACCAGCAATGCGGCCCGGCGCGTGCCAGGGGCGATGAAGGGCGCGTGGTCGATCAGCCGCGGTCCCTCCGGGTGGCCCGAATCGGCCACGATGGTGCCGGGGACGCCGATCGCGCGTGCCAGGTCCAGCGCCGCTGGCGTCGCCTTGCCCAGGATCAGCGGGTCGGAGGGCCAGAGCATGGAATGAAGGTCGAGCAGCACGTCGGCCGCCTCCACCACCGGGCGCAGCGCGCGGGCGCGGCGAAGTTCCAGGCTGTCGCGCCGGCCATCCAGGTGCTGCGGGCTCCAGACCCGGTTCATGTCCTCGTCCACGTAGCGGGAGAGGGTGGGGTCCGCCGGGTCGAAGCGGGCGAAGGCGTCGAGGTTGGCGAAGACAAGGGTCAGGCTGCCGCGGACCGGGCGCGGGCCCGCACGCAGCAGCCGCGCCAGCACGGCGGCCCCCGTGAACTCGTTGCCGTGGATGAGAGAGACGATGACGGCCTGCGGCCCTGCCACGCCCGAGTCGAAGCGCCACACCCCCGGGATTCCGGTATTGCCGCGGGCCGCCGCGCCGAGATCCGGGACGGGCACGCGCACCGGGAAGCCAGGGGCATCCTCGGTCACGGCGCGGCGCGGCCTGGCCTGTCCGGCGGCGCCGGGCGGCGGGGCGCGGCCGCTGGCTGACGTCGTCGTGTCATTCCCGGTCTCCCGCGGCCACTCTATACGCTGGCGGCACGGCGACAATCCGGAGGGGTGATGCTGGACCTGCGCGCGCATTTCTCGCGCTTCCTGACGGCCGAACCCGGCCGGCTGCACTTCGCGGCCCATAGCCACCATCCCTGGCCCGACGTGACGCGCGAGGCCCAGCTTCGCGCCTGGGACGACGCGGCCCGCCTGCACGACAGCAAGTGGGAGAAGGTGCTCGGCCCTGTGGCAGGTCGCGCGGCCGCCGCGGTGGCCGCCCAGCTCCGCCTGCCGGATCCTTCCACCATCGCCTTCGCGCCGAACACGCACGAGTTCGTCCGCCGCATACTCAGCGCCATGCCGCTCGGCCGCCCGCCCCGCGTGCTCACCACCGACGGCGAGTTCCACTCCTTCGCCCGCCAGGCCGCGCGGCTGGAGGAGGAGGGGCTGATCGCCGTCACCCGGATCCCCTCCGAACCCGGCGGCGACTGCGTGGCGCGGCTGGCCGAGGCCGCGCGGGCCGGCTTCGACCTCATCTGGGTCAGCGAGGTCTTCTTCCACTCCGGCTACGCCCTGACGGGGCTGGAAGCTCTGGCGGAAGCCGCCGGGGAGGCCGCGATGGTCATCGACGGCTACCACGCCTTCATGGCGCGGCCCGTCGATCTCTCGCGCATGGCGGATCGCGTCTTCTACACCGCCGGCGGTTACAAATACGCCATGGCCGGCGAGGGCTGCTGCTTCCTGCACTGCCCGCCCGGCTGGCTCCCGCGCCCGCGCGACACCGGCTGGTACGCCGCCTTCGGCGCCCTTTCCGCGAGCGACGGGCGCGTCGGCTACGCGGAGGACGGGCGGCGCTTCCTCGGCGCCACCTTCGACCCTTCGGGGCTCTACCGGCTTGATGCCGCGCTGCGCTGGGTGGAGGAGACCGGCCTGACCGTCGCCGCGATTCACGCCCACGCGCATGCCCTGCAGGAGCGCTTCATCGCGGGGCTGGAGGGCACGGGGCTCGACCCCGCTTCGCTGGCCGTGCCGCTCTCCGAACCCCGGCGCGGCAACTTCCTCGCCTTCGACCTCGACGAGGCCGGGGAATGGCAGGCCCGGCTGGAGGCCGCCCGGATCACCACGGACCGCCGCGGCCGGCGGCTGCGATTCGGCTTCGGCCCCTACCAGACTGCCGACGAGGTGGACGAGGCGCTGGCGCGCATCCGCAAGCTCGCCTGAACCGGCCTCCCGGCCCGGCGGGCGGCCGCTTCACAAAGCCGACCAAGCCTGCAATCTGAGGCCTCATGACAACGCCTCATCGCGACGCCCGACCGGTCCCTGCTCCGGTTTCTGCCGCGGATGCCCGGGCCGGGATGCAGCTCATCTCGCGCGCCTCGGCTGTGCTGCAGGCGCTGGAGGGACAGCTGACCGGCCTCAGCCTCGGCCAGATCGCGGGCGTGACGGGCCTTCCGCGCCCGACCGTGCAGCGGCTCGTGGACGCGCTCTGCGCCGAGGGCTTCGCGCTGGTGGACCCGCAGCAGGGCGGCGTGCGGCTCGGCCCCCTCATCGCGCGGCTCGCCAGCTCGGTCCGGATCGACCTCGTGGCGCTCGCGCGGCCCTATCTCGAGCGCTTGGCCTGGAAGACCCAGGAATCCGCGGCCATGACCACGCTGCAGGACGGGAAGGTCGTCGTGCTCGCGATCGTGACGCCGCCGGCACGCGCCATCCAGCTGACCGCCAGCGTCGGCTCCCACTGGCCGCTGCACAGCTCCGCCGAGGGAAAGGCGCTTCTCTCCGGGCTTCCGGAGGACGCCATCCGCGCGATGCTGCCGCCGGCGCTGGAAGCGCGCACGCCGCGGACGACCACCTCCGTCCTGGCCCTCCTCGCCGAGATCCAGGAGGCCGCGGCGCACGGCGTCGCGGTGGATGAGGAGGGAACGGCGACGGGCATCTCCGCCCTCGCGGCGCGGCTGGTGGATGGGACGGGGCGGCGATACGCCCTGTCCCTCCTGCTCCCGGCCTCGCGCTTCAACGCCCTGGCCGGCGAATTGCGGAGCGCCCTGCTGGAGTGCCGGGCCGCCGTGCTGACCGCGGCGGGCCTCCCGCCGATGCCGTCACCCGAGGGATTTGCGGAGTGACGGCAGGGCCGGTGCCCGAAAGGGCCCTCAGGCGGCCCGGCTGACCGGCACGGCCCCCGCGCGCCCCAGCACGGCGCGCAGGGCGTCGCCCAGCCCTCCGACCTGACCGGCATCCTGGGCGCGCCAGGCGACATGCATGTCGGGGCGCACCAGCACGCAGCCATCCTCGTCGATGCCCCGGATCGTCGCCCAGTCCCCGAACAGGTCCTCGTAGGCCTGGCCGGGGCCGATAATGAAAACCTCGATCGGCAAGCCCGTCTCGCCCACCAGCTGCTCCACCTCTCGCTGCCAGGCGCCGCCGTTGATGCCGGTAAAGAGCGAGAAGCGCCCCTTGCCGGCGAGGTCCAGCGTGGAGACCTGCCGGCCGCCCTGGCCGAGCCAGACATGCGGCAGCCGCGCGCCGGGCCAGGTGGTCGGGTGATAGTAGAGTTCCGCGTCCCGCTCCCAGGCCGGCTCTGGCGTGCCGTCCGGCACCACCGCCGCCGAGGCGTAGCGCTGGTTCATCTCCACGCCATGCGCGTTGAACTCGTAGTCCTTGAAGGCGATCGCCTGGCGCAGCGTCTCGCGCTGCGCGGCGGCCTCGGGCGTCGCGGCCTTGCGGGCCTCCATGTTGGCGCGCATTTGGGCGAAGCCGCGGTCGTCGAGCAGGCCGAGCGCGCCGAAGATCGGGCCGAACTCCTCGATGCTCTTGTTGGCGCGCGTGACGATCTGCCGGCCGATGGGCGCGCGTTCCGCATCGTAGGTGTCGAGCAGAGAGGGATCCGCCTGCCCCTTGAGGACCAGCGCCAGCTTCCAGGCGAGGTTGTAGGCATCCTGGATCGAGGTGTTGGAGCCGAGGCCGTTGGAGGGCGGATGCCGGTGCACCGCGTCGCCCATGCAGAAGACCCGGCCCTTCGCGTAGCGCGTGGCGAACATGTTGTTCACCGTCCAGACCGAGGTGGAGGTGATCTCGATCGGGACCGTCTCGTCGCCGATCAGCTTGTGCGCCACCTCCTTCGCCAGCGCGTCGCTCACCTCCGGCGGGGGCTGGTTGATGTCGTAGCCCCAGACGATCAGCCACTCGTTCCAGGGCCGGACCATGCGCACCAGCCCCATGCCGATGCCGCCGATGTTCGATCCCGGCTGCAGCACCCAGTAGAGCACGCTCGGACGGTGCGCGACGTAGCGGGAGAGGTCCGCCTTGAAGACGATGTTCATGCTCCCGGCCACGCCCATCCGGCCCTCCATCGGCAGGGCGATGTCCTCGGCCACCTTGGAGCGGCCGCCATCGGCGCCGATGAGATACTTCGCGCGGATCTGGTACTCCTCGCCGCCCAGCCGGTCCCGCACCGTCGCCGTCACGCCCTCTGCGTCCTGGGTGAGAGAGAGGTACTCGGTGTCGAACCGCGCGCGCGTGCCGCGGGCGCAGGCATTGCCGAAGAGGATCGGCTCCATCAGGTGCTGCGGCATGTCGCACATGGCCGACGGGCTCGCCTGGTCGTAATCCGCCTTTCTCCGCGGGTGCGTGCCCCAGGTGCGGATGCGGCCGAGTTCCTCGCCGGCGAGGCTCGTGCAGAAGACGGTATTGCCCATCCACTCCTGCGGCGTGGCCAACGCCTTCACCTCCTCCTCGACGCCGAGGTCGCGCAGGATCTCCATCGTCCGCTGGTTCGTGATGTGCGCGCGGGGCGTGTCGGCCAGCCAGCGGTACTTCGTGACGAGCACGTTGGGGATGCCGTAGCTGCTCAGCATCAGCGCGGCCGATGAGCCCGCGGGCCCGCTTCCCACGATCAGCACGTCCGTCTCGATCATCAGCGCACTCCTCCCCTGATCATTCGTCGCCGCAGGCTAGCGCAGCCGGCGGGCCCGAGGCTGAAAGTTTCGCAGGCGGCGCGACAGCCCGGCGCCAGGGCCGCCTCTTTCCGAAGCGGAGCGGCGGGAAGCGCCGCTAGAGGCCACGGAACCCCGTCGGCCGGCCGAGATGCGCCCGCGCCGCGTAGGTCGCGAAGGCCTGGTGCTGCGCGGACATGTGTGTGCGGTACATCTGCACGTCGCGGAAGTAGCGCTGCAGCCGGTTGCCCCGCTTCGTCGCGAAGGCCCCCACGTTGTGGAACAGGGATTCCACCACCTCGCAAGCGAGCTTCCCGCCCTGCTGGAGCATGGTCCAGAGCCGCAGGTTGTCCTCGACCGTGAAAGGGGTGCCGTCGCGGGCCCAGCGGGCGCAAAGGTCCATGTAGCGCCCCGCGGCGCCCATCAGGACGGCCTCCGCCGCATCCGCCTTGGCCAGCGCCTCGCCCAGCGGGCGCTGGAAGTCGTGGTGGTCCGCCCGCAGGACATCTGGGTCGATATAGGTCTTCATCCTCTCTGAGACGGCCTCGTACTCGTCGATGGCCGCCCAGGCCGCGCCGGTCACCACGGCGACGAGGGAGGCGTGGTAGGGGCCCATCAGGCGCCCGAGATACATCGGGTTGCCGTGCAGCCGCGTGCCGTGCGTGCCGTTCTCCAGGCCCTCCGGCCGGGCGAACAGCACGTCGAAGGGCACCACGAAATGGGCGGGCACAAGGGTGTCGCGGATCTCGACGCTGTTGGATCCGCTGGCCCGCATGCCCAGGGTCTCGTCCCCGCCCCAGTCCGGGACGATCTCGTAGCCCCCGCGCGGCACGGCCACGAGCACGGCGCGCGGCGCGGCCTCGCCCTCCCGCAGCAGCGCCGTGCCGATGAAGTGGGTGGCGTGCGGGATGCCCGAGCAGTAGTTCCACCGGCCGTTCACCCGCCAGCCCTCGGCAGTGCGCGTCACGGTGCCCATCGGCTGGGCGCGGTGTGGTGCGATGAAGTCCCCGTCCGGGCCGAAGAGCTCGCGCTGCGCCCTCTCCGGCCAGTGCGAGGCCACGACGAAGCCGTGCGAGGCCCCGAGCGTGAGGCACCAGCCCACGGCGGGATCGCCGCGCGAGACCTCCATCATGACGCGGTAGAAATGCGGCAGCGGCATCTCGTAGCCGCCGAACAGCCGCGGCTGCGTGATGCGGTAGAAGCCGGCATCGCGGAAGGCGCGGTGCAGGTCCTCGCCATAGGTGCCCCGCACCTCGTTCTCCGCCTGCTGCTCGCGCAGGATCGGGCGCAGCGCCGCGGCCCGCTGCACGAGAGCCTCCGGCGTCAGGCCTGGCTCGGGCGCGGGAAGCGGCAGCTGCCGCAACCCCGGATGGTCAGCGAGGGCGAAGGACATGGCTTGGTTCCCGGTCAGGTCTCGGCGGGCGGAGAGGCTATTCCTCGGCCGTGTAGCCGGTGTCCCGCACGATCGGCCCCCAGCGGTCGCGCTCGCTGGCGATGCGCTCGGCCATGCCGCGCGAGCCGAGCGTAGCGGGCGTCTGCTCCATCTTCGCCAGCGCAGCGCGCAGCTCGGGGTTGGCGGAGGCGGCGGCGATGGCGCGCTCCAGCGCCTCCACCACGGGCGCCGGCGCGCCAGCGGGAAGCAGGATCGTGTAGAGTTCCTCCGAGGTCAGCTCCGCATGGCCGAGCTCCGCGAAGGTGGGCACGTCCGGCAGCGAGGCGACGCGCTTGGGGGAGGTGATCGCGAGGACGCGCACATGCCCCGCGCGGTGCTGCTCCCCCATGTCGCCGATCACGCCCATGATGCCGCTCAGCCGTCCCGTGGCGAGGTCCGGCATGGCAGGGCCCGTGCCGCGATAGGCCACATGCATCAGCCGGAGATCCAGCTTGCGCGACATCTGCTCGGCCACGAAATGCGGCATCGAGCCCGCGGCGGGGCTGGCATAGGAGACGTCGCGCTGCGTACGCGCCCATTGCACGAAGGAGGCGAAGTCCTTCGCCGGATGGTTCGGCGCGACGATGAAGGCAAAGCCGAAGGAGGATGTCGCACCGCCCGGCACGAAGTCCTTCGAACCGTCGTAGCGCAGGGTGCGCGGGTAGATGTGCGGGTAGATGGTCAGCATGCTCTCGGGCGTGAAGACGAGCGTGCTGCCGTCGGGCACCGCGGCCTTCGCGGCCTCCAGCGCGATGCGGGCGGCGGCGCCTGGGCGGTTCTCCACGACGACCTGCTGGGCGAAGCCGCCCCGCAGCCGTTCCGCGTAGATCCGGGCGACAATGTCGGCCGCGCCGCCCGGCGGGAAGCCAACGAGCATGCGCACGGTTCGATCCAGTCCCTGCGCGCGCGCCGCGCGCGCCAGCATCGCGGATGCCTGCAGCCCGACAAGGGCGCGCCGACCCAGTGCGAGAACCATGCCCGCTTCCTCCCGGCCCGGCCGGACGGTCCTGATATCCGCCAGCCAGTTCATTGTATCGTTAGATGACGGCTATTCTCTTTGCCGCTCGGCCGTCAACTATTATCGGCGGCCAGGCAGCGGGGCCCCGGCCAGCTCCCTATTCCGCCACCTCGTAGCCGGAGCTGCGGACCACCGGTTCCCATCGGGCGCGCTCCGCCCGCAGCCGCTCGGCAAATTGCGAGGGCGTCGTCTCCACCGGATACTGTTCCAGCCTCAGGAGGGAGGCGCGCATCTCCGGCGTGGCGGCCACGCGGGCAATCGCGCCGTGCAGGCCGGCGACCATCGGCGGCGGCGTGCCTGCGGGCAGGAAGATCCCGTACCACTCGTCCGCCGTGAACTGCGGAAAGCCAAGCTCGGCGAAGGTCGGCACGTCGGGCAGCGTCGCCACGCGCTGCGGCATCGTCACGGCCAGCAGCCGCATCCGGCCGGAACGGTGCTGCTCCGCCGCCGTGCCGATCACCGACATATAGGCCGCGATGCGCCCGCCGTTGAGGTCGGCGAAGGCCATGGCCATCTCGCGATAGGGCACGTGCGACAGCCGCAGCCCTAGCGCCTGCGCCATGATGACGGAGACGAAATGCGGCGTGGAGCCCGCGGCCGGCGTGGCGTAGTCGATCTCCGTCTGCCGCCGCGCCCATTCGACGAAGCCGTGGAAGTCCTTCGCGGGATGGTTCGCGTCCACCATCCAGCCGAAGCCGAAGGAGGAAAGGCCCGTCACCGGCACGAAGTCGCGCTGCGGGTCGTAACGCAGGCTCCGGTAGATGAAGGGGTAGAGCACCATCATCGTCTCGGGCGTCATCAGGAAGGTGGTGCCGTCGGCGGGGGCGGTCTTGGCCAGCTCCACCCCGATGCGCGCCGCGCCGCCCGGACGGTTGTCCACGATCACCTGCGGCGCGTACTGCCCGCGCAGCCGCTCGGCGTAGAGGCGCGCGACCGTGTCCATCACGCCGCCCGCCGAGAAGTTCATGATCAGCCGCGCCGGCCGGTCCAGCAGCGGGCCCTGCGCCAGCGCCCGGTGCGGAACAGCGAGCCCGCTCAGGCCCGCGGCGCCGGCACGCAGCAGCGCGCGGCGCGTGGTGGTACGCTCCATGACGTTCCTCCCCTCCCTGGCCCGGGCGGTTGCTCCGCCCTGTGGCCGCGTTACGCCGTCCTTCGCGTGATCCAGTCACAGAGCAGGGCGGCGATCTCGTCGCTGTTCCGTTCGATCATCATCATGTGGCCGTTGCCGCGCAGCCCGTGCTCCTCCAGCCGCAGATGCTCGACCGGGACGCCGGCCTGGCGCAGGAAGTCCACCATCCCGTGGTCCTCCGCCGCCTTCCAGGAGGCCTCGGCCGTCACCACCGCCACGGGCACGTCCCGCAGGTTCGGCAGCTGCCTCGCCGGCTCCGCCTGCACGAAGCAGTCCTGGAGGTACGGGCGCGGCGCGGCGCGCAGTTCCCGCCCGATCTCGCCGGGCGTTGCCGCCGGCGGGTCGAACCTCATGGGCACGGCGGTCAGGCCCCAGGAGAGCTCGCCGCCCGGCGCCGCGGCGAAGGGCGGCCCCTGCGGTTCCACCGCCAGGATGGCGCGCACCTGTCCGGGCCGTGCATCCGCCGCCAGCCAGCCGAAGGAGCCGCCGGCGGAGTGCGTCACCAGCACCGCCGGGCCGATCCGGTCCAGCAGCGCCGCCGCGCAGCGCTGGATGTCCGCGTGCACCCGCGCGAGGTCCGCGACCGACGGTCCCTGCCCCGCCATGAACTGGTCGAGCACGGGGTCGCCCGGTTCCGTGCCGCCCGGCCACTGCGTGTGCAGCGCCGCCTGGGGATAGGCGTCCGGGGTCAGCTCCGGCGCCACGAACCGCCCGCGCATGAGGCCGTAGCTCGGCGGCGGACCGAGCGAGCCGTGCAGGTCGGGATGATAGGGCGAGCGGCCGAGCGCGGTGCGGTCCACGACATAAACGGCGTATCCGTGCCGCAGGAAGGCGGTGGCCCAGCCCGGCCGCCCGTCGGGCGTGCCGAGATAATCGAGCCCCTGCCCGCCGCCGCCATGCACCATCACCACGGGCAGCGCGTGCTGCCGCACGGCGGGCACCATGTACTGGACGAACATCTGCCCAGCCGCCATCAGGCCGCCGGCCCGCTCCTCGCGCTCGACGCCCACCCAGAAGAAGCCCTGGTCGGCCAGAACAGGCGGCGCCTGTCGCGTCACCCCGTCCACTGTGCGCTTCCTTACAGCCCGCGCATGCCGATGGGCCGGCCGAGATGGGCGCGGCCCACGAAGGTCGCGAACTCCTCGGGCTGGGCCGAGCTGTGCGTGCGGTACATCGTCACGTCCCGGAAGTAGCGCTGCAGCCGGTTGCCCTTCTTCGTGGTCATGGCACCCGCGGAGCGCAGCAGCGATTCCACGACGTCCGAGGCCATCGCGCCCGCCTGCTGCAGCACCGCGCGCAGGCGAAGGTTCTCCTCCACGCTGATCGGCGTGCCGTCCGCGGCCCAGCGGTCGCACAGCTCCATGTAGCGGTCCAGCGTGCGGAGAAGGATCGCCTCCGCGGCGTCAGTGCGCGAGAGGGCGAGACCGATCACGCGCTGCGCATCGTGGTGGTCGGCGCGCAGGGTGTTCGGATCCGTCGGCACCTTGAAGCGGCCGATGATTGCCTCGTACTCGTCGATCGCCGCCCAGGCCGCCCCGACGATCACCGAAACGAGCGAGGCGTGGTACAGGCCCATGATCCGGCCGAGATACATCGGGTTGCCGTGCAGCCGCGTGCCGGGCGTGCCCTCCGCCATTTCCTCGGGCCGGCAGAACTGGGCGTTGAAGGGCACGACATGGTGCGTGGGGATGACCGCCCCTTCCACCACCACCGTGTTGGAGCCGGACGAGCGCATGCCGAGGATCTCGTCGCCGCCCCAGTCCTTCACGATCGTGAACTCGCCCCGCGGCACGACGACCAGCACGGATTCAGGCGGCTCGCCTTCGCGCTGCAGCATCGCCGTGCCGATGAAATGCGTCGCGTGCGGCACGCCGGAGGAGTAGTTCCAGCGCCCCTCGATCCGGTAGCCGCCCGGTACGGGCGTCGCGGTCCCGAGCGGCAGCGCGCGGTGCGGCGCGACAAAGTGGCCGGTCTCGCCGAAGAACTCGGCCTGCGCCCGCTCCGGCCAGTGGGAGGCGATGAGGAAGGCGTGCGACGCGGCGAGGGTGAGGCACCAGCCCACGCCGGGATCTCCGCGCGAGATCTCGACCATGGTGCGGAAGAAGACGGCGGGCGGGAACTCGTAGCCGCCGAACATCCGCGGCTGGGTGATGCGGTAGAAGCCCATCCGCTCGAATGTATCGTGCAGGTCGGGGGCATAGGTGCCAAGCTCCTCGTGCTCCGCCTGGCGGTCCCGCAGCATGGGGCGGAGCGAGACGGCGCGACGGATGAGCTCGCCCGGCGTCAGCCCGGGTTCCGGGAGGGGGAGCGAGACCTTAGGCGCGGCCTTCGCGTGGCCGAGTGCGGTGAGGTGCATGAAACGCTCCCTTCGCGATGACGGGACACCCCAGGCGCGTCCCCGCGTATATTCTTATCTATCCGTCAGTCGGTACAGCGCATCGAATTGTTGGAGGCTAGGATGGCGTCGGCGCGGGTGTCAATTTTTCATTGACCCTTCACCGGCGCAGCGCCGGCCGGCCGGCCGGGGAATGCTTTCGAACAGCCTTGCCGGCAACGACGAGCGCCGCCCCGACGCTCTCGGGGCGGTGATCCACGTTCCCGGCCTGCGGGAACCGTCTCTCAGACAGTCAGGTTATCCCGGCGAACATGCGAACCGACACACCGCGGCGACGCGGCTGCGCCGGGATGCTGCTTCTGGAGACCGCGCCGGGGGCGGTTGTCCGAAGTGGAGCGGACGGGGCGGGACAACCCCCGCCCCGCCAGCCTCAACGCATGGCCGGCGCGTAGATCAGCCCGCCCTGGCTCCAGAGCCGGTTCACGCCTCGGTCGATCCCGATCGGCGTCAGGTTGCGCGCGAAGATCTCGCTGTAATTGCCGACCTGGCGCACGGCCTCATAGGCCCAGCGGTCGTTCAGGCCGAGCATGGTGCCGAAATTGCCCGTCACGCCCAGCAGGCGCTGCGTGTTGGGGTCGGTGCTGCGGAGCTTCTCGGCGAGGTTGGCGCTCGTCACGCCCTGCTCCTCCGCCTCGATGAGGGAGAAGAGGGTCCAGCGCACGATCTCCAGCCAGCGCTGGTCGCCCTGGGCGACGACGGGGGAGTAGGGCTCCTTGCTCAGCACCTCCGGCAGCAGCACGAAGTCGTCAGGGTTGGGCGCGCGCAGCCGCGTGCCCGCCAGCGCCGCGCGGTCCCAGTTGAAGGCGTCACAGCGGCCGTTGAACAGCGCGTCGAAGATCTGCTCGAGGTTTTGGAAGACAAGCGGATTGAGGCGGATGTTGTTCGTGCGCGCGAAGTCGGCCACGACCAGCTCGTTGGTCGATCCCGTCTGGACGCAGACCGAGGCGCCGTCGAGCTGCGCCGCGCGCTCCAGCCCCGGCGACTTCCGCGCGAGGAAGCCGGCGCCGTCGTAGAAGGCGATGCCGACGAATTCGAGGCCGAGCTGGATGTCGCGCTGGAAGGTCCAGGTGGTGTTGCGCGAGAGAACGTCGATCTCGCCGGACTGGAGCGCCGTGAAGCGCTGCTGCGCGGAATAGGCCTGATAGCGCACCTTGTTCGCGTCGCCGAGCACGGCGGCGGCGAGCGCCCGGCAGAAGTCCACGTCGAAGCCCGACCAGCCGCCCTGGCTGTTGGGCGTGGAGAAGCCGGGCGTGCCCTGCGAGACGCCGCAGCGGACGTAGTCGCGGCTCTTCACCCCGTCGAAGATCGGCGTGGCGCCGCGGGAGACGGCGGCGGGGGCCGGCGCCGGGGCCTGCGCCCTCGCGGGCGTGCCGAAGGCGAGCAGCGCGGCGCCGAGCGCGCCGAGCATCGGGGCGAATCGCATTCTTGTCTCTTCCCTGTCCAGGTTCGCATCATCCTGACCGGCGCGCCCCGCGCCGGGAAGGCCGGTCAGGCGGCGAAACCATCCATCGGGATCGGCGGTGCCCGTCCGGCGAGCAGATCCGTCACCACCCGTGCCGAACCCATGGCCAGGGTGAAGCCGAGCGCGCCGTGGCCAATGTTGAGGTGCAGGTTCGGCAGCCCGCGCACCGGTCCGAGGATCGGCAGGGCAGTGGGGGTGGCCGGCCGCAGCCCGGCCCAGGGCCGCAGCGTCTTCCAGTCCGCCGCATCCGGGAAAGCCTCCCGCGCCTGCCGCACGAGAAGGTCGAGGCGCGAGAGGTCGAAGCGCGTGTCGTAGCCAACCAGGTCCGCCATCCCCGCCACCCGCAGGTCACGGCCGAGGCGGGCATAGACGACCTTGCGCGCGAAGTCGGTGATGCTGATGCGCGGCGCCGCCTCGTCCGAGGCGATGGGAAGGGTGAGGCTGTATCCCTTCAGCGGGTAGAGCGGCGGGCGGATGCCGAGCGGCGCCAGCAGCCGCGTGCTGCCAGCGCCCATGGCCAGCACGACCGCGTCCGCCTCCTCCACGCCCGCATCCGTCAGCACGCCGACGACGCGGCCGCCCACCGCGAGGATCTGCCGCACCTCCGTGCCGAAGGCGAAGGTGACGCCGAGATTGCCGCCGCGCATCGCCGCCTCCAGCCCCGCGCAGAAGAGGCGGCACTCGGCCGCGTCCTCGCCGCGCGTCAGGATGCCGCCGCAGATGCGGTGCGCGATGCCCGCGAGCGACGGTTCCGTCATCAGGCATTGATCGCGCGAGAGCGGCTCCTGCTCGCTGCCGAGCGATCGCTGGTAGTCCACCAGGCGGCGCGCGGCCTCGAATCCGATCGTATCGGAATAGACGACGAGCTTGCCGGCGTGCCGGAAGGAGCACTCGATCGCCTCGTCGCCGATCACCGCCCGCGTCAGGTCGCGCGAGAGGAAGGAGAGGAGAAGCAAGCGGCGCGTGGTGCGGTCCGCCGTTCCCGCGTTGCAGGCGGCAAGGAAGCGCGCCCCCCAGGCCCATTGCGCGGGGTCGAGGCGCGGGCGGAAGCGCACGGGGCTGTCCCGGTCCAGCAACCAGCTCGGCAGCTTGCCGATGACGCCCGGCCCCGCCAGGGGCGCGACATAGGAGTAGGAGAGTTGCCCACCATTCGCGTGGCTGCTCTCCAGCGCGACGCCCCCGCGGCGCTCCAGCACCGTGACGGCGTGGCCGTCCCGCGCCAAGAGATAGGCGGCGGCAAGCCCCGTGACGCCGGCACCGAGGACGAGGACCTTCATGCGGGGATCATCGCCCGCCCCGGGGTCGCGCGGCTAGAGGCGGCCGCGCACCGTCCACAACTCAGGGAAGAAACGGCGCTCCAGCGCTCGCCGCAGATAGGCAACGCCGGCCGAGCCGCCGGTGCCCGTCCGCATGCCGATGACGCGCTCCACCGTGGTCACGTGGCGAAAGCGCCACTGCTGGAAGGCGTCCTCCAGGTCCACCAGTTCCTCGGCTAGCTCGTAGAGGTCGAAATACTCGTTGCTGTTGCGGTAGATGACCGCCCAGGCCTCCACCACCCCCTCGTTCTCGACATGGCGCTCCGAGGGGTTGGCGATCAGCACGGAATCGGGAACCGGGATGCCACGGCGTGCCACCAGGCGCAGCGCCTCCTGATACAGGGACGGCGCGTCGAAGGCGGCGCGCAGCCGCGCGGTCAGCGCCGCGTCATGCGCGTGGGGCTTGAGCATGAACTCGTCCCGTGCGCCCAGCAGGATCTCCATCAGCCGGTACTGCCAGGACTGGAAGCCCGAGGACTGGCCGAGCACGTCGCGGAAGGCGAGGTAGTCGGCCGGCGTCATGGTCGAGAGCACGTCCCAGGCCTCCACGAGCTGGCGCTGGATGCGGGAGACACGGGCCAGTCCCTTGAAGGCCGGGCGCAGGTCGCCCACCCGCACGCAGGCCGTCGCCACCTCCAGCTCGCGGATGATGAGCTTCATCCAGAGTTCCTGGACGTGGTGGATGACGATGAAGAGCAGCTCGTCGTGGTGCTCCGACAGCGGCTTCTGCGCGGAAAGAAGCGTGTCGAGGTCGAGATAGGCGCCGTAGGACATGCGGCGGGAGAAATCGGTGGCGAGGCCCGCCCCCTCCTCCCGCGCGTGCTCGGGGCCCTTGCCGTCCGCGTCAGCCACGGCGACGGGCCTCCGCCACCAGGCGCTGCAACTCGGGCAACTCCACCGCGCCGGGCACCAACGTGTCGCCGATGACGAGGGCCGGCGTGCCCTCCAGCTGCAGGCGCTGGGCGAGCGCGATGTTCGCCTCCAGCCGGGCCTGGATGGCGGGGTCTTCCATGTCGCGGCGCAGGCGCGGCCAGTCGAGGCCGGCGCGCTGGGCCTCGGCCTGGATCACCGCCTCGGTTGGCTCGGTGCGCAGCTTCAGCAAGGCGTCGTAGAGCGGCTCGTACTTGCCCTGGCGCTGGGCGGCGAGCAGCGCGCGGCTGGCGAGGACGCTGTTGGGCCCGAGGATCGGCAGGTCTTTCATCACCACCCGGATGTTGCCGTCCCGCTGCAGGAGTGCCTGCATGTTCGGGTAGAGCGCCTTGCAGTAGGTGCAGCGGGCGTCGAAGAACTCGACGATGGTGACGTCTCCCCGCGGGTTGCCCTTGATGGGGTCGCGCGCGTCGTTGAACAGCGCGTCGCGGCTGGCGGCCAGCGCGGCGCGGCGGGCGCCTTCCTGCTCGTTCCGCTGGGCCTCCTGCATGGCCCCGATGGCGTCGCGCAGGATGGAGGGGTCGGTCCGCAGCGCCTCGCGCAGGATGCCCACGATCTCCTCCCGCTGGCGGGGGGTGAAGCCGGGCGCCTCCTGCGCCTGGGCCGGCCCGGGGCCCCAGGGCGTGCAGAGGGCCAGGAATGCCCCGATCATCAGGATGCGCTTCATCGATACCCGTCCTCTCGCCGGCGGTGGCGGCCGGCCGTCCCTGGGCCCAAGCCTATCACGGCACGGCGCCGGTCACAGCCGCCGGCCGCGCTCGCCCTGGAACCCGCATTTCAGCCCCTGTCCGGGCCGGAAGGTTCCCGTTTCCGCCCCCGCGGCCGCCCCCGCCCCCTTGCGTCCAGGGCGCGGCCGGTGCCAGGAACGCGGCGATGACGATCACGGCGGCAGGGAGGTCGCGGGACCATATGGCAGGCAAGAGCGGCTTCGCCCGGGGCGCCACCGCCCGCCATCCGGCCGCGGCGGCCCTGCTGGCGCTGGTGGCGCTCGCGGGCTGCTCCACCGTGGACCGGGTGAGCAACGCCCTGACCGGCGGCCCCTCCCTCCAGCCGGGGCAGCAGGGCTATGTCCGCGGCTTCCTCGGCAATGTGGCGGCGGAGGACCCCCGCGCGGCGCTCGTCGCGCGCGACATCCTCTCGGCCGGCGGCTCGGCTGCCGATGCGGCTGTCGCGGCGGGCTTCGCGCTCTCCGTCACCCTCCCCTCCCGCGCCGGACTCGGCGGCGGCGGCGCCTGCCTCGGCTACGACGCGCGCCGCAACGAGATCGAGGCCTTCCTCTTCCAGCCGGGCGCGCGCATCGGCGTGCCGCGCGGGGCGGACCGGCCGGCGGCGGTGCCGATGATGGCGCGCGGCCTCTTCGCCCTGCATGCCCGCGAGGGCCGGTTGCCCTTTGAGGCCACCATCGCCCCGGCCGAGCGCCTGGCGCGGCTCGGCACCCCCGTCTCGCGCGCGCTCGCGGCCGATTTCGCGGCGGTCTCGGCGCCCCTGATGGCCGATCCCGTCACCCGCGCCGCTTTCGGTGGCACGAGCGGCGGGCTCGGCGAGGGCGACCAGCTAACCCAGTCCGACCTCGCCACCACGCTCGGCCAGATCCGCACGGCCGGGGTTGGCGACTTCCACCAGGGCGGCCTTGCCCGCCGCGTGGAGGAGGGCAGCGCGGCGGCCGGCGGCTCTCTCACCGTGCCCGAGATGCGCGCCGCCGTGCCCCAGGCGGTGACGCCCGTGCAGGAACGGCTCGGCGACGATACGCTTGCCGTGCTGCCAGCCTCGGTGGATGGCGGGGCGACGCTGGCGGCCTTCCGCGCCGCCGCCGCCGGGCAGGCTGCGCCCGTCGCGGGCGGAAGCTTCGGCGCCAGCACCTCCCTTGTGGTGCAGGACCGGGAGGGCGGCGCGGTGGCCTGCGCCTTCACCATGAACAACCTCTTCGGCACCGGGCGGATGGTGCCGGGCATGGGCTTCCTGCTGGCCGCCGCGCCGAACATGGGCAGCGTGCAGGCGCCGCCGCTGGGGGCGATCCTGGTCGCCAATCTCAGCGTGAAGGCGATGCGCTACGCCGGCGCGGGCTCGGGCCAGGGCGCGGCGCCGGCCGCGGCGGGCATCCCGGCCGGGCTTCACCTCCGGCGGCGCGCGCCGCTCGCCCAGGCGGTCGCGGCGGTGCCCGAGCCGGGCCGCGCCGTCGCCATCACCTGCCAGGGCACAGTGACGGCCGACCGCTGCTCGGCGGTCGCCGACCCGCGCGGCTTCGGTCTCGCCACCGGAAGCGAGTGAGTTGCAGGGCCTGAAGGTGGGGCGGGGCGCGAACACCCCGCCCTTTCTCGTCATGGACGTGATCGCCGCCGCCAACGCGCGCGCTGCCGCCATCGCGCCCGGGGAGCCTGGCATCCTCCGGATGGAGGTCGGTCAGCCCGGCACCGGTGCCCCGCGCGGCGCGGCCGAGGCCGCCATCCGCGCCCTGCGCGATGGCCACCCCATGGGCTACACGGAGGCCTTCGGGCTGCGCTCGCTGCGAGAGCGGATCGCCGGGCGCTATGCCCAGCATTACGGCACGACGGTTCCGGCCGAGCGGATCGCGGTGACGGTCGGGGCATCGGGCGCCTTCCCCCTCGCCTTTCTCGCGGCCTTCGACACCGGGGACCGGGTGGCCATGGCCGCCCCCTACTACCCCCCTTACGTGAACATCCTGACCGCCCTCGGCATGGTCCCGCAGATCCTGCCCTGCGACGCCAGCACCCGCTTCCAGCCCACCGTCGCCATGCTGGAGGCGCTCGACCCGCGCCCCACGGGGCTGATCGTGGCCAGCCCCTGCAACCCCGCCGGCACCATGCTCGCCCCAGACGAGCTGGCCGCCATCGCGCGCTGGTGCCACGCGAACGGCGTGCGGCTGATCTCGGACGAGATCTATCACGGCCTCTCCTACGACGTGCCGGAGGCAACGGCGGCCGCGCACTCGCCGAGCGCGATCGTGGTGAACAGCTTCTCGAAATACTTCTCCATGACCGGCTGGCGCATCGGCTGGCTCGTCCTGCCGGAAGACCTGGTGCGGCCAGTAGAGCGGCTGGCGCAGAACATGTTCATCTCCGCCCCCCACGTTGCCCAGGTGGCGGCCGAGGCGGCCTTCGACTGCGTGGACGAACTGGAGGCGAACCGCGCCACCTATCGCCGCTCGCGCGACCTGCTGCTGGCGGGGCTGCCGGCGGCCGGCTTCGACCGGATCGCCCAGGCGGACGGCGCCTTCTACATCTGGGCCGATATCGGCCACCTGACGAATGACAGCCCGGCCTTCTGCGCGCGCATGCTGGCGGAGGCTGGCATCGCCGCCACCCCCGGCGTCGATTTTGACAGCGGGCGTGGGGCCCGTTTCTTGCGTTTCAGCTATTGCGGGCCGGAGGCCGACATGGCCGAGGCACCCGCCCGCCTGCGCCGCTGGCTCGGAACCTGAGCCGGGGCCAGGGGACCTCTAGGGAACCATCACATGAACCGCCGATCCCTCCTTGCCCTGCCGGGGCTCGCCGCCCTCGCGCGGCCGGCTATCGCCCAGTCGCAGGCACGCCCCGTGCGGCTGATCGTGCCCTTCCCGGCGGGCGGGGCGACCGACGCGGTGTCGCGCCTTTTCGCGCCGCTCCTGGGCCAGCGCCTGGGCACGACCGTGGTCATCGAGAATCGCCCCGGCGCGGGCGGCGTCCCGGCGGCCGAGGTGGTGGTGCGCGCGCCGCCGGACGGGCTGACGCTGCTGCTCGCCACCTCCTCCATCCACTCCACCGCGCCGGCCACCGGCGCCAACCTGCCTTACAACGTCGAGACCGACTTCACGCCGCTCGCGCTCATCGGCGCCTCGCCCTCGCTCGTGCTCGTCTCCACCACCGTGCCGGTGAATGATCTCCGTGGCTTCATCGCCTGGGCCAAGGCGCGGCGCGGGGGGGTGAACTACGGCTCCTCGGGCGTCGCCACCACGCCGCACCTGAATGGGGCACTGCTCGACAGCCTGGCGGATCTCGGAATGGTGCACGTGCCCTATCGCGGCACCGGCGCCGTCTATACCGAGCTGCGGCGGGGCGACGTGCACGTGCTGCTGGACGTGCCGGCCACGGCGGCAACCCATATCCAGGCGGGCACGGTCAAGGCACTGGCCGTGACCTCCGCCGCGCCGACGCCGCTGGCGCCGGGAATACCGACCGGCGAGGCCGCGGGCCTGCCCGGCCTCGTCTCCGAGACCTGGTTCGGCATCTTCGGCCCGGCGCACATGCCGCCCGCCGTCGCGCAGCGGATCACCGAGGCCTCGGATGCCGCCATGGGCGATGCCGATCTCAAGGCACGGCTGCTCGGCCTGGGGGTGGAGCCCCGCGCCGGCGACGGGAACGCGCTGGCCGCGGCGGCGCGGACGGAGCGGGAGCGCTGGACCGAGCTGGTCCAGCGCCTCGGCATCCGCGCGACAGACTGAGGCCGCGCGGGGCGGCCGCTTACTTCACATGCGCGGCGAAGGCGGCGTCGATGACGCCCGCCGGCGCCTGCCGGCCGGTGAAGAGGGTGAAGCCGTCCTCCGCCTGCCCGACCGACATGGCCCGCCCGGGCATGATCGCGCAGCCGAGCGCCGTCGCGGCCGCCAGCAGCGGCGTTACGGGCGGGTGGTAGACGGCGTCCGCCACCCACATGGAGCCGCGGAGCAGGGTGGGATCCACGGGGCTGGAGGTGTCAGGCAGCATCCCGGCGGGGGAGGCGTTCACCACGCCCACGGCGCCCTCCATGGCGGCGGCGATGCCGCCAGCCGGCAGGAAGCGCCCGCCACCCCAGCCCGAGGCCTCCCCGGCAAGGGAGGCGGCGCGGGCGGGGTCCTGATCCACCACGCGCACCTCGGGAACGCCTGCCTTCGCCAGCGACCATGCGATGGCGCGTCCGGCGCCGCCCGCACCGATCAGCACGGCGGGGCCAGCCTTCACCGCCTCCCCCACCGTGCCCAGCAGGCCCGACAGGAAGCCCGTCGCGTCGGTGTTGTGGCCGGTCAGCCAGCCGTCGCGCACGGTGATGAGGTTCACCGCGCCCACCTGCTGGGCGCCGGGGGCCAGCGCGTCGAGGAAGGGGATGACCGCCTGCTTGTAGGGAAAGGTGACATTGATCCCCGCAAAGCCGATCAGCCGCACCCCGTCGAGGATGCGGCCGATGACCTCGGGCGTGGCGCCCGCCACGTCGATCAGGTGGTAGCGGACATCGAGCCCCGTGGCGGCGCCGGCCGCCTCCATCATCGCCGGAGCGGCGGAATGGGAGATCGGGTGGCCGAGCAAGCCGAGCAGGACCCGGTTGGAACTGGCCATCGCCTCAGGACCGGTAGGAGCCGTTGATGTCGATGTAGCCGTGGGTCAGGTCGCAGGTCCAAACGGTGGACTCACCCTTGCCCAGGCCGAGATCGACCTCGATGTCGATCTCCCGCCCCTTCATGTGGGTCACGACCGGGCCCTCGTCGTAGCCCTCGACCACGCCACCGTCCTTGGCCATCCAGGTGCCGCCGACGGCGACCGAGAGGCGATCCCGGTCCGCCGGCTCGCCGGCCTTGCCCACGGCCATGACGATGCGGCCCCAGTTAGCGTCCTCGCCGGCAATGGCGGTCTTCACCAGGGGCGAGTTGGCGATGGCCATGGCCACCCGCTTGGCCGAATTGTCGGAGACGGCCCCGCGCACCGTCACCTTCACCAGCTTCTGCGCCCCCTCCCCGTCCCGCACCACCTGCAGGGCGAGGTCCAGCAGCAGGGCATCGAGCTGCGTCTGGAAATCGTCCAGCGCCTCGCCCGGGAAGGCGGAGACGCGATCGTTCCCGGCCTGCCCCGTGGCGAAGAGCAGCACGGTGTCGGAGGTGGAGGTGTCGCTATCGACCGTCGTGCGGTTGAAGCTCGCCTCCACCCCGCGGCGCAGCGCCGATTGCAGGGCAGCGGCGGGGATGGCGGCGTCGGTGGCCACGAAGCACAGCATCGTCGCCATGTCCGGCGCCACCATGCCGCTGCCCTTAGCGACGCCGAGGATCGTGACCTTCGTGCCGTGGATCGTCGCGGTGCGGGCGGACGCCTTGGGGAAGGTGTCGGTGGTCATGATGCCGCGCGCGGCATCGGCCCAGCCCGTCTCCTTCAGCGAGGCGTGCAGCGCCGGCAGGGCGGCGGCCAGCTTCTCGTGCGGCATCACCTGGCCGATGACGCCGGTGCTGGCGAGGAACACCTCGGAGGTCTCGCACCCGGCGAGCGAGGCCGCGGCAGCGGCGGTCGCCTCGCAGGCCACCACGCCGGCCCGGCCGGTGAAGACATTGGCGTTGCCGGCATTCACCACCAGGGCGCGCGCGGCCTCGCCCTTCAGCGCCGTGCGGCACCAGTCCACCGGGGCGCCGGGGCACTTGTTGCTCGTGAAGACGCCCGCGACGGTCGTGCCCGGGGCGAACTCCATCATCATGACGTCGGGCCGGCCCTGGTAGCGCAGGCCGGCGGCGGCGACGCCCAGCCGCACGCCCTTCAGCGGCGGCAGGGGCGGCAGCTCGACCCGGAGGGGGGAGACGGGGATGTCCATCGCCTACCTCCTCCGCTCAGCGCCGCGGGGCCGAGGAGGGAGCCGGCGCGGCGGCCGGCGGGGTCGCGCCCTCCATCAGCCCGGGCGCCCGAATCGGCGAACCGTCGAGGTTGAAACGCTCGACGCGAGCGGCGTTGCGGATGCGCTCGACCGCGCCGTTCACCGTCTCCTCGAAGGCGGACTGGCGGAGCGCCTCCTGGCTGTCCTCGAAGCTGGCGGCCGGCGCCGTGCGGCGCTCCTCCAGCTTGATGACATGCCAGCCGAAGGCGGTGCGCACGGGGGCGGGGCTGATCTGGCCGGGCTGGAGAGCGAAGGCGGCTTCGGCAAATTCAGGGATCATGTCGGACTTCTTGAAGAAGCCGAGATCGCCGCCCTGCTCGGCGCCAGGGCCGGTGGAGCGGCGCTTGGCGATCTCGGCGAAGTCGGCGCCGGGGCGGCGGACCTCCTCCAGCGCCTCTCGCGCTGCGGCCTCGGTCGGCACGAGGATGTGCCGGGCGTGAATCTCCTCCTCGCCCTGGCGGGTGGCCGATTCGCGGTCGTAGCGGGCGCGCAGGGCCCCCTCGGTCAGCGCCGGCGCCACCTCGCGGCGGAGAAGGGCCTGCTGCAGCTCCTGGTCGGTGGCGCGGGCGATGCGGCGCTGCACCTCCGGGTCCCGCTCCAGCCCCTCGGCGCGGGCGCGGGCGACGATGGCCTTCTGGGCCACCAGCTGGTCCACGATTAGGGGGAAGATCATCGCCGGGGGGGCATTCTTCAGCTCGTCAGGCAGCTCGGCGGCGGCGTCGCGCACGTCGGAGAGGCGGATCTCCTGCCCCTCCACCCGCGCCACCACGGGGTCGGCTGGCTGGGGAGAAGCCGCCTGGGGCGCGGCGGAGGCGGGCGGTGCCGCCGGCGCCTGGGCGAGGGCAAGCCCGGCCGAGAGCAGGCAGGCGGGGAGGGCGGCGGCGGAGAGGAGAAGGCGGCGCATCGGGGGGAAGCCTCGGCGGAAAGGGGCGCAACATGGCGGAGGGGGGGCCCGCTCACAAGGCGGCCGCGTGGCCGGGGCATCACGAGGCGGCGTCCTGCAGCCCCTTCCCCCCCGGCATTCGTTGACCCGCCGCCCCCCCTTCCCTATCTCTGCGCCTGCACGCAGGGCCCTGTCAGGCCCCCCTCCTGCCGGCCGCCCCGCGGTCCTTCCGGTGGCGGCCCCCAGGCGATGCCCAGGCCTGCCCCGGAGACCTCCTGACCCTATGTTCGCCCGCCTCGCCCGCGCCATCCTCGGCACCTCGAACGACCGCGCGCTGAAGGCGTACCGGGCGCGCGTGCCCGCCATCAACGCGCTCGAACCCGCCATCGCCGCCCTGTCCGACGACCAGCTGAAGGCCAAGACCCCCGAGTTCCGCGAGCGCCTTGCCAAGGGCGAGACGCTGGACAGCCTGCTGCCCGAGGCCTTCGCGGTCTGCCGGGAGGCCTCCAAGCGCGTGCTGGGCATGCGGCACTTCGACGTGCAGCTCATCGGCGGCATGGTGCTGCACGAGGGCCGCATCGCCGAGATGAAGACGGGCGAGGGCAAGACCCTCGTCGCCACCCTGCCCTGCTACCTCAACGGCCTGACCGGCAAGGGCGTCCATGTCGTCACCGTGAACGACTACCTCGCCTCCCGCGACGCCGAGGAGATGGGGCGGCTCTATTCCTGGCTGGGCCTGACCACGGACACGATCGTCTACGGCAAGACCGACCCGCAGCGCCGCGAGGCCTATGCCTGCGACATCACCTACGGCACGAACAACGAGTTCGGCTTCGACTACCTGCGCGACAACATGAAGTACTCCCTGGGCGAGATGGTCCAGCGGCCCTTCAACTACGCGATCGTGGACGAGGTCGACAGCATCCTGGTGGACGAGGCGCGCACGCCCCTCATCATCTCCGGCCCCACCGACGACACCTCCGACCTCTACAACCGCGTCAACGCGGTGGTGAAGGAGATCGCCAAGAATCCCGAGAACTACGACAAGGACGAGAAGAACAAGACCGTCTCCCTCACCGAGGCGGGGAACGAGGCCGTTTCGGCCGCCCTGACCGAGGTGGGGCTGCTGGAGGAGGGCGATCTGTATGATTTTCAGAACGTCACCGTCGTCCACCACGTGAACCAGTCGCTGCGCGCGCACACCCTCTTCGCGCGCGACGTGGACTACATCGAGCGCGCGGACAAGATCGTCATCATCGACGAGTTTACCGGCCGCATGATGGAAGGCCGCCGCTACTCCGACGGGCTGCACCAGGCGCTCGAGGCGAAGGAGGGCGTGACGGTCCAGCCCGAGAACCAGACGCTGGCCTCCATCACCTTCCAGAACTACTTCCGCCTCTACCCCAAGCTGGCGGGCATGACCGGCACGGCCGCAACCGAGGCCGACGAGTTCGCCGAGATCTACAAGCTGGAGGTGGTGGAGATCCCCACCAACCTGCCGGTGTCGCGCCTCGATTCCGACGACGAGGTCTACCGCAGTGCCGCCGAGAAGTACGAGGCGGTGGCCGGCCTGATCGCCGAGGCCCGTGACCGAGGCCAGCCCTGCCTCGTCGGCACGACCAGCATCGAGAAGTCCGAGCTGATCTCCTCCCTTCTGCAGAAGAAGGGCGTGCCGCACCAGGTGCTGAACGCGCGCTACCACGAGCAGGAGGCGGCGATCATCTCCCAGGCCGGTCGCCCGGGCGCGGTGACGATCGCGACGAACATGGCCGGCCGCGGCACCGACATCAAACTCGGTGGTAACGCCGAGATGCTGGCGCGCGCGAGCTTCGCCGGCGAGCCCGCGGGCCCCGAGTTCGAGGCGCGCCTGGCCGAGATCAAGCGCGAGGTGGAGGAGAGCGCCGCGAAGGTAAAGGCCTCCGGCGGCCTCTTCGTCATCGGCACCGAGCGGCACGAGAGCCGCCGCATCGACAACCAGCTCCGCGGCCGCTCCGGCCGTCAGGGCGACCCCGGCGCATCTCGCTTCTTCCTCAGCCTCGAGGACGACCTGATGCGCATCTTCGGGTCCGACCGCATGGGCGGGATGCTGCAGAAGCTCGGGTTGAAGGAGGGGGAGGCGATCGTCCACCCCTGGATCAACAAGGCGCTGGAGAAGGCGCAGAAGAAGGTTGAGGCGCGGAACTTCGACACGCGCAAGAACCTGCTCAAATACGACGACGTCATGAATGACCAGCGCAAGGAGGTCTATGCCCAGCGCAAGTCCTTCATGCACGCCGCCGACGTCTCCGAGACCGTGACGGAGATGCGCCGCGAGGTGATCGACGACATGGTCGCCGCCGCCATCCCCGAGAACGCCTATCCCGAGCAGTGGCGGATGGATACGCTCCAGTCCCGCGTGCGTGATGTCCTCGGCCTGGACCTGCCCGTCGTCGACTGGGCGCGCGAGGAAGGGATCGACGAGACGCAGATCCGCGAGCGCCTGCACGAGGCCGCCGACACCACCTACGCCGCCCGCGCCGCGAACTTCGGCGTGGAGCGGATGCGCGAGGTGGAGAAGTCCATCCTGCTGATGGTCTTCGACAAGGTCTGGAAGGATCACCTCCTCTCCCTCGACCACCTGCGCCAGGGCATCGGCCTGCGCGCCTACGGCCAGCGCGACCCGCTGAACGAGTACAAGTCCGAGGCCTTCAACCTGTTCAACGCCATGCTGGCGGAGATGCGGGAGGAGACCACGCGCTGGCTGATGCAGGTGGACATCCCCACCGGCGCGCCGCTGCCCAGCCCGGAGCCGATCAGCGTGCTCGACGCCCGCCACCCGGCCCCTGACTCCGGCGACCCGCTGCTCGGCTATGACGCGGTCGCCGGGGAGTACGGCGCGGCCGCCCCCGTCACAGCCCCCCGTGTAGCCGATGGTGTGGACCCGAACGATCCCTCCACCTGGGACCGCACGCCCCGCAACGCGCCCTGCCCCTGCGGCTCCGGCAAGAAGTACAAGCACTGTCACGGGCGGGCCTGATGGCCCGCAACTTCGAGGTCCGCGCGCGTTGATGAGGTAGCGCGGAACGAAGAAGGCGAAGCAGGATGCTTGATTCACCCCTGATTGGGCTCGCCGCCCTCGCCGTGATCATCGTGGTGCTGGTGGTGCTCCAGCGGCTCGAATTCTTAAGCGTCTTCTCCCGCCGGCGCCGCGATCAGCCGCCGCGGGAGGATTGAGGGCCGTTCGGCGACCGCCAGAGAGGGCTCTGCCCTCTCCGGCACCTCACCCGCCAAGGGCCTGAGGCCCTTGGAACCCCATCTGGCTTTCGCGGGTGCGGTGATCGGAGGCCGGCTCCTCGCCGGTGCTCTTCCTGTGTGTGCAGTCGCCTCGGGTCCACGACCCGAGGCGCACCGGTTGCAGAACCGCCCTAAACTTGAAGAAGAAGATGATGGAGGGGGGTCCGGGGAGAGGAAGAATTCTTTCTTCCTCTCCCCGGAGTCACCCACGCCACCCGCTCAAAATCAGGCCGCCACCGCCCGCGGCGTGGTGCGGGACACGGCATCAACCATCTTCTCGCAGAAAGCGGGCAGGTCCTGCGGGTTCCGCGAGGTGACGAAGTTGCCGTCCACCACGCAGGTCTCGTCCACCCAGATCGCCCCGGCGTTGCGCAGGTCGGTCTTGAGCGAGGGGTAGGAGGTCATGCGCCGCCCCTTCACCGCCCCGGCCTCGATCAGCGACCAGGGGCTGTGGCAGATCGCCGCGATCGGCTTACTGGCCTCGGTGAAGGCGCGGACGAAGGCGACGGCCGCCTCGTTCATGCGCAGCTTGTCAGGGTTGGTGGTGCCGCCCGGCAGGACCAGGGCGTCGAAGGCGTCGGCGTGGGCATCGGCCAGTTCCACATCCACCGCGATCCTCTCGGCGGGGTTCACGTCCCCGTCCATCGACTGGATCTCGCCGAGCTTCAACGACACCACGGCCGCATCCATCCCCGCCTCTTTCAGGGCCTTCAGCGGTTCGGTCAGTTCAACCCGCTCGACCCCATCCGTCGCCAGGATCGCAACCCTGCGGTGCGTTGCTTCGGCCATGTCGCATTCCTTCCTTGCCAAACGGCAGCGGGGCTGGCGCATGACGCCAACCCTTGCGCCCGATAGAACGGCCGGCGGCAACGGAGGTTTGGCCGGGGATGGCGGAACGACGCCGCGATTACTTCCCAGACCAGTGGACGAAGCGTTTCTCCATCAGGAGGAAAAGAAGGTTGAGCGCGTAGCCGAGCGCGCCAGCGACGAAGATGGCGCCGTACATCAGCCCGCTCTCGAACAGCATCTGCGCGTTGATCACCCGCTGGCCGAGGCCGTCGGTGGAGCCGATGAACATCTCCGCCACCACGACGATGACCAGCGCCAGCGACACGCCCTGGCGCATGCCGACGAGGATCTGCGGCAGGGCCTCCCAGACGAGCACGTCCACCAGGATGCGGGCCGGCCCCGCGCCCATCACGCGCGCGGCCAGCACGCGGGTGCGGCGGGCGTTCATCACGCCGTAGGCGGCGTTGAAGAGGATCACGAGGGCCGCGCCGAAGGCGGCCACCGCGATCTTGGTCGCCTCCCCCGTGCCGAAGAGCACGAGGAAGAGCGGGAACAAGGCGGAGGCCGGGGTGGAGCGGAAGAAGTCCACCACGAACTCCACGGCGCGGTAGAGGCGTTCCCGCGCACCGAGCGCGACGCCCAGCGGCACACCAATGGCGGAGGCGATGGCGAAGGAGAGCAGCGTGCGCGCGACCGTGCGCCAGAGGTCATGCGCCAGCGTGCCCGTCGAGAGCGCCGCCCAGGTGTCGCGCGCCGTCTCGGCCGGCGAGGGCAGCAGCACCGGGTCTGCCACGCCGAGCAGCACCGCCACCTGCCAGAGCGCGATGAAGGCGAGCGCGCCGAGGACGGGCGGAAGCAGCGCGCGCATCAGGCGGCTTCCGGCCGCGAGCGCACGGCGGCGGTGAAGACATCGAGGCAACGCCGCTTGATCGCGACGAATTCGGGAGAGGAAAGCGTCGCGGCATCGCGTGGCCAGGCCAGCGGCACGGGCACGTCGTCCACGATGCGGGAGGGCCTGCGGGTCAGCATCAGCACGCGGTCCGACAGAGCGATGGACTCCTCGAGGTCGTGGGAGACGAGCATGGCCGTGATGCGGTTCTCCTTCAGCACGCGACCGAGGAGTTCCCGTAGGGAGAGGGTCGTCTCGTAGTCGAGCGCCGAGAAGGGCTCGTCGAGGAACAGCACCTCCGGCTCCACCGCCAGGGCGCGCATGACCGAGACGAGCTGCTGCTGCCCGCCGGAGAGCTCATAGGGGTAGCGGTTGAGGTCGAAGCGCACGTCGAAGGCGGCGACCAGCGCCTCCAGCCGCCGCTCCACCTGCGAGCGCGGCTGGCGCATCAGGCGCAGCGGATAGCGGATGTTGTCGGCCGCGCGCTTCCAGGGAAGCAGCGCCTCCCGATAGTTCTGGAAGACATAGCCGATGCGGGCCTCCCGCACCGTGCGGCCATCGAACAGCACGGTGCCGGAATCGGCCTCCAGCAACCCCGCCATCATGTTGATGAGCGTGGACTTTCCGCAGCCATTCGGCCCGAAGACCGAGAGGATGTCGCCGCGGCGAAGGTCCAGGTCCAGCCCGGCATGCACGGGCTGGCCACGGAAGGCCTTGGAGAGGCCGCGGACGCTGACCGCGGCCTCCCGGGGGGAGATGACGTTCACAGGGGCCGCAGGAAGAGCTTCACGTCGATCGCGCTCCGCACGACGCCCTGGGCGACGGCGAGGTCCACGAACTTCTGGAAGTCCGCGACCTCCTGCGGGGACATGTCCTTCACCATCGCGAAGTTCACCAGCGGGATGGTCGGCGCGAGCTCCGCGGAGGTCTGCATGAAGGGCACCAGCAGGTCGCGCACGGAGGGATCGCTCTTGATGGTGGCGCAGGCCTTGCCCCAGGCACCGGCGAAGCGCGCCGCGACCTCCGGCTTGGCATCGAGGAACTTGCCCGTCAGCGCGGCGCCGGCCGCCCAGGCCTGCGCATCGGGGCGGCCGATGAGGTGGGTGGCGATCACCCCCGCCTCCAGCCGCCGCGCGGCGCCCTGACGCTCGGCAATGGTGGCCTGCGGCTCCAGCGTATAGGCGGCGTCGAAGGTGCCGGCCGCCAGGGCGCCGACATGCACGCCCATCTGTTGCTCCGACAGCGTGTAGTCGCGCCCCTCCTGGAGTCCGACGGAAGCGAGCACGGCGCGCGCGGCGGACATGTTGGCAGGCCCGGGGGCAGAGAGGATCTTCGCGCCCTTGAGGTCGCGCAGGGTGGTCGCGTTCCAGCCCGGCCGCACGACGAACTGCTCCATCCGGAAGCGGTCGCTCTGGCCGTTCAGCGCGAAGTAGATCGCCGTGTTCGCGCGGCGGGCGTTGATGTTTGCGCCCTCCAGCGTCACGAGGTTGGAGGCGCCGTCGAGGTCGCCCGCCACCATCGCCTGCACGATCAGCGGCGCGGCCTGCAGCGGCACGGCCTCTACCGCCAGCCCAGCCTCGGTGAAGAAGCCGCGCTCCCGCGCGACGTAGAAGGGCAGCGCGGAGGAAACGTTGAAGACGCCGATCTTCACCGCATCCGCCGCCATCGCCGCGCGGGCGAGGAAGGGCGTGGCGAGGGCGGCGCCGAGCAGGGTGCGACGATTCATTGGGGGCGGCCTCACGAGAGCTTCGGGTAGGTCTGGGGATCGAAGAAGCTGCTGCCGGCGACGTAGCGGCGCCCGTCGGACATGTCGGGCGGCGCGCCCGCCTCGGAGGCGCCGTCGAAGGTGAGTTCGAGCTGCACGCCGGAGGGGTCGTAGACGAAGAGCTGCCAGAGGGTGGTGCCGGGCACGAGGAACTCCCGCCAGTCCAGTCCCGCCTTCCGAAAGCGCTCGACGAAGGCGTGGTAGCCGCGGCAGGCGAGGGAGACGTGGTCGATCGCGGCCGTGCCCTGGGGCGCCACGCCCTCGGGCCCGAGCGCCGGCCCGCCGGCATAGACATGCAGCAGGGCCTGCCCGCCCGGCAGCGGCACGGAGAGCCAGGCGCCGGGATAGCCGAAGTCGGGGCGATGGGCTTCAGCGAGGCCCAGCACGCCCTTGTAGAAGGCGAGGGTGGCGGCGAGGTCGCTGGTCTTGACGGCCACGTGGAACAGGCCGGCGACGAGGGGCGTGTCAGACATCAGGGGGCGCGATCCGTGAAAAGCCCCATGCTGAGGGCAATCGACGTGCCACGGGAAGCGCGGGCTTAGGGCCCCGGCCCGCCCGCTTCGCGGTCAGGCAGCGCCGGGACTGGCGCAATCCTGGGCAGGAGCGGTGCCGGCGGGCCCCGGGGGCACCCGACAAGGCGGTTGGCCCGTCCTATGCTGAGGGGGTTCCTCGACCCAGGGCCCGACCATGACCGCAGCACCCCCTTCCCTCCCCACGCGCCGCCGGGGCATCGCGCGCGGCGGCCGCGCCCTTTACGGCGCACCGCTCGGCATCCTCATGCTGGAGGCGCGCTTCCCCCGCATCCACGGCGACATGGGCAATGGCGGCACCTGGCCCTTCCCGGTTCTCTACCGCGTCGTGCGCGGCGCGAGCCCCGAGAAGGTGGTGCTGGAGGGGGCCCGCGGCCTGCTGCCGGACTTCCTGGAGGCCGCGCGCGAGCTGGTGGCCCAGGGCGCGGAGGCCATCACCACCAATTGCGGCTTCCTCTCCCTCTTCCAGCGGGAGATCGCGGCGGCGGTGGGCGTGCCGGTGGCCACCAGCAGTCTCATGCAGGTGCCCTGGGTGCAGGCGATGCTGCCGCCCGGCCAGCGCGTCGGGCTCGTCACCGTCTCCGGCGGTAGCCTCTCGCCCGCGCATCTCGAGGCCGCCGGCGTGCCCCTCGACATCCCCATGGAGGGCACCGAGAGCGGGCGCGAGTTCTTCCGCGTCCTGATCAAGGCCGAGAAGGACGACATGGACGTGGACCTCGCCGAAAGGGACGTGGTCGAGGCCGCCGAGCGCCTCGTCGCGCGCCATCCGGAGGTCGGCGCCATCGTGCTCGAATGCACGAACATGCCGCCCTATGCCGCGGCCGTGCAGCGGGCCACGGGCCGGCCGGTCTACGACATCTACGCCATGATCACCTATTTCCACGCCGGCATCCGGCCGCGCGACTTCGCCTGAGGCAACACCGATGGAGGCCCCGCCCATGCTCCGCCGAACCGCGCTCGCCCTCGCGGCACTCGCCCTCGCGCTTCCCGCCGCGGCACAGGAGGCGCCCTGGCCTAACCGGCCCATCACCATCATGGGCGGCTTTCCCAACGGCTCCGGCGTGGACATCTACGCGCGCAAGCTGGCGGAGCCGCTGACCCGCGCGCTGGGCGTGCCCGTCGTGGTGGACAACCGCACGGGCGCGGGCGGCAACATTGCCTCCGAATACGTCGCCCGCGCGCGGCCGGACGGCTACACCTTCCTGCTGGCGACCGCGGGCACGCACGCCATCAACGCAACCCTCTACAAGTCGCTCCCCTTCGATCCGTTGCGGGACGTGACGCATATCGCCATCCTCGGCGACGTGCCGAACGTGCTGCTGGTCAGCCCCGAGCACTCCCCCAACCTCCGCACCTGCCGCGACCTGATCGCGGCGGCCAAGGCCAAGCCGGGCGGCCTCGCCTACGCCTCCACCGGCAACGGGGCGTCGACGCACCTCTCGGCGGTGCAGTTCGCCGTCGCCGCGGGCATCGACGTGCTGCACGTGCCCTATCGCGGGCAGGGACCAGCGATGGTCTCCCTGCTGGCCGGGGAGTCCGCCTTCTTCTTCAACCAGAGCGGGCCGAGCATCGCGCCGGTGCAGCAGGGCCAGCTCCGCGCCCTCGGCGTGACCACGCGCGCCCGCCTGGCTCCGCTGCCGGACGTTCCGACGATCGAGCAGGCCTGCGGCCTGCCGGGCTTCGAGAGCAGCACCTGGTACGGCCTGATCGCCCCGCCCCACCTGCCCGCCCCCATCCAGGCCCGCATGGCCAAGGAAGTGGCGCGCATCATCGCGCAGCCGGACTTCGTCACCTGGCTAACGGACAACCAGGGCATCACCCCGCCGGCCGATCCGGGGCCGGAGGCCTTGCGCCGCATCCAGGAGGCGGATATCGCGCGCTGGGGGGAGATCGTGCGGCGCTCGGGGGCGCAGGTGGACTGATCCCGGGTCCGCTCGGGAAGGCCCTCTCCCGGCATCCGGGGCAGGGCCATCTCCGGCCGGGGCGGATGCGATGCCCGGGGAATTACTCCGCCCCGGCCCTCCGCTCAGTCCTTCTTCGTCTCGGCATTCCGCTTCCGCGTCGCCGCCGCCTTCCTTGCGGAGGCCGAGCGCTGCTCCGGCGTGCGGGAGGAGGCGGCCTTCTTGGCCGAGGCAGAGCGCATCGCCGCCGGCCGCGCCGCCGAGGCAGCCCCGCCACGCTCCCCGCCAGTGCGGGAGGGCTGCGTGTTCATCGGCTTGCCGCGGCCGGAGCCGCTCTTCTTGCCGCCGCCCGTCTCCTTGTTAACGGTGGCCCAGGCCCGCGCTTCGGCCTCCTCCACCGGGATGCCGCGCTTCTCGTAGCCCTCCTCGATATGTGCGGCCATGCGCTTCTGCTTGTCTGTATAGGCGGACTTGTCACCACGGGGCATCGTTGCGCTCCTCTCGGGCGATGATGCCGGAACAACGCAGGAACCCCGCGGGCGGTTGGGCACCCCCCATGGCCCCGACCCCCCGCGCTACTATATAACGCGGCCAGGTCACGACCTCTCCCTTCCCGAGGCTCCCCATCATGTCCGAAACCCTGCCCGTCCCCGTCACCGTCCTCACCGGCTATCTCGGCGCCGGCAAGACCACCCTCCTCAACCGCATCCTCACCGAGAACCACGGCCGCAAGTTCGCGGTAGTGATCAACGAGTTCGGCGAGATGGGCGTGGACCAGGACCTCGTCATCGACGCCGACGAGGAGGTCTTCGAGATGAACAACGGGTGCATCTGCTGCACCGTGCGCGGCGACCTCATCCGCATCCTCGGCGGGCTGATGCGCCGCAAGGACAAGTTCGACGGTATCATCGTGGAGACCACGGGTCTCGCGAACCCCGCCCCCGTCGCCCAGACCTTCTTCGTGGACGAGGACGTGAAGCGCGCGACGCGGCTGGACGCCATCGTCACGGTGGTGGATGCCAAGCACCTGCTGAGCCGCCTGGGCGACAGCCCGGAGGCCGAGGAGCAGGTGGCCTTCGCCGACGTCATCGTGCTGAACAAGATGGACCTGGTGACGACCGAGGAAGCGGACGAGGTCGAGCGCCGTATCCGCGCCATCAACCCGACCGTCGAAATCCGCCGCGCTACCAAGTCCGACGTGCCGCTCGACGCCGTCATCGGCCGCGACGCCTTCCGCCTGGACCGCATCCTCGCGCGCGAGCCGGAATTCCTCTCGGGCGACGACGAGCACAGCCACGACAGCGCCGTGCAGTCCGTCTCCTTCGAGGTGGATCAGCCCATCGACGCCGAGAAGTTCAATGCCTGGATCGGCGAGCTGCTGCAGACCAAGGGCCAGGACCTGCTGCGCACGAAGGGCATCCTGCACTACGCCGGCGACGACCGCCGCTTCGCCTTCCAGGCCGTGCACATGATTGCGGATGGCGACTACATCGGCCCCTGGAAGGAGGGCGATCCGCGCAAGTCCCGCATCGTCTTCATCGGCCGCGACCTGAACCGCCCGCGGCTGCGGCGCGGCTTCGAATCCACGGTGGCCGCCTGAATGTCCGGCGTCGCGGAAGCGGACTTCCTGCTCGATCAGCGCGGCACCGGGCGCGAGCTCGGCGCCTGGGTGGTGGGCGCGGTCTTCGGGCGGGAGGGCCGCACGGCCGGCTTCGCGCTCTCGGATGGCACGGTGCACCTTGCCGCCACCGCCGACCACGCGGGCGAGTGGAGGCGGCTGGAGGCGCATGAGGGCGCCGCCCTCTCGCTCGCGCCCGATTATGCGGAGGGCCTGCTCTCGGGTGGCGACGACGGCAAGCTGCTGCGCATCGCGCCCGACGGCACGACGGAGACGGTGGCCGATTTCGGCACCATGAAGTGGGTGGACCACGTCACCACCCACGCGTCCGGCCTGCGCGCGGCAGCGGTGGGCAAGAACGTCCACCTGTTGGACGGCAAGGGCGCGAAGCTGAAGGTCTTCGGCCCGCATCCCTCCACCGTCGGCGGCATCGCCATCGACGCGAAGGGCAAGCGCGTCTTCGCCTCGCACTACAACGGCGTCTCTTCCTGGTTCGTCGCGGCCAAGGAGGACAAGCCGCGCGTGCTGGAATGGAAGGGCAGCCACCACGCCGTCGCCGTCGCGCCCGACGGGCAGGCGGTGGTGACGGCGATGCAGGAGAACGCGCTGCACGGCTGGCGCCTAACCGACAGCCAGCACATGCGCATGTCCGGCTATCCCGCGAAGACGCAGTCCATCGCCTTCACCGCCAAGGGGCGCTGGCTGGCCTCCTCCGGCGCGGATTCCGTCGTGCTCTGGCCCTTTTTCGGCGGCGGCCCGATGGGCAAGGCGCCGACGGAGATTGCGGGCGGCGATCAGGTCATCTGCACGCGCGTCGCCTGCCATCCGCAGCACGAGGTGGTGGTCGCGGGCTTCGCCGATGGCTTGGTGCTGATGGCCGAGATCGGCTCGGGCAAGGTGGTGCCGATCGCGGCACCCGGGCGCGGCTCCGTCTCCGCCCTGTCATGGAACGCGGCAGGAACGCATCTCGCCTTCGGCACGGAAACGGGCTTCGCGGCGCTTCTGGACTTGGCGAAGCGCTGACGCGTCCCCACCCTTCCCGGCCATGAGCGATCGCATCACCACACCCCATCTTTCTATCCCGCGCCT
This sequence comes from Roseomonas aerilata DSM 19363, assembly GCF_000711725.1. Classification (GTDB taxonomy): domain Bacteria; phylum Pseudomonadota; class Alphaproteobacteria; order Acetobacterales; family Acetobacteraceae; genus Roseomonas; species Roseomonas aerilata. The sequence goes on from NZ_JONP01000002.1 coordinate 209,879, forward strand.
CGGCTTCGGCACCTGGCGGCTTTCCGGCGCCGAGTGCCAGGCTGCCGTCGAATCTGCGCTCGGCCTCGGCTACCGCGCCGTGGACACGGCGGAGATGTACGGGAACGAGGAGCCGGTCGGCGCCGGCCTCAAGGCCTCTGGCCTGTCGCGCGGCGAGATCTTCCTCACCAGCAAGGTCTGGTGGGAGAATCTCGGCCGCATCCGCCAGCACTGCGAGGCCTCGCTCTCGCGCCTCGGCACCGACTACCTCGACCTCTACCTTATCCACTGGCCCTCGCCCGACATCGACGTGGCGCAGGCGATGCACGACCTCGCGCGGCTGCGCGAGGAGGGGCTCGCGCGCGCGGTGGGCGTCGCGAACTTCCCCGCGGGCCTGCTCAAGCGCGCCATCGAGACCGGCGTGCCGATCGCGGCGAACCAGGTCGAGTACCACGCCCTTCTCTCGCAGGACCGTTTGCTGGAGGTCACCCGCGCGCAGGGCATCGTGCTGACCGCTTATGCCCCACTCGCCCAGGGGCGCCTGGCCTCGGACCCGCGGATCGGCGCCATCGCCGGGCGGCACGGCGTGACGGCCGCCCAGGTGGCCCTCGCCTGGCTGCTACGGCAGGACGGGGTGAACGCCATCCCGAAGGCGTCGCGGCCCGAGACGCAGAAGGCCAATCTCGAGGCCCTCGCTCTGGCCGCGAAGCTGACGGACACGGATGTGGCGGAGATTGACGCGCTGCCGAAGGATCAGCGTTTCGTGAACCCGCCCTTCGCGCCCGACTGGGCGGCCTGACGGGGAGTACCTGACGGGGTCTGCCCTGCCCCCGCCCGTCCACTCAGGTGTAGCGAACAGGATTATCCCAGCCAGCCGGCGTGATGCAGAAATGCACGGCCGGGCGAAGCACCGCCTCGCTCTCGTTGGACGGAACCTCGGTCTCCTCGACAGGCCGGGGCGCCGGCCGCGCGGCGTGGCGCCGGGCCTGTGCGGGAGCCGCGGCCCGCTGCTGCGGCCGGGCGACAGGGCGCTGCGCCACGCGCTTATGAGCGCCGACCTGGGCGCTCACATGGCGCCGGATGACCGCTGTCGCAGCCGTGATGGGAGCAGCGGCATCGCAGACCGTTGCGTTGACGAAGGCAGGCGTATCGGCGGCCTGCGCGACCGGGGACAAGACCAGGAAGCCGAAGAGTGCGAACGCGCCGATCTTCATCATTGCAGTGCCCCTCGGCCAAACAATTTCAGTGACTTACGAAAAGGTCTTGAATCAACCTCGCGGAATGAACGCCGAGTCGGGAGCTTGGGTTTCGCGCAGCCGAAGGCCGGTTCAGGCGTTGGGCCGGCGACAGCAACTCACACAGGCATTCGGGACCCCTTCGATGAGCGACAAACCCGGTGGAATCCCTGGCCCGCCCGAGAACGAGGATGGCGAGGTCGATCTCGGCATCAGCCTCCCGGCCGTGGCCAATATCATTGATGCCGCCCGCGCCTCGGAGGAGGCCGAGGACGACGAGGACGCCGATACCGACCCCGTCGGCAAGGCTGACCCGGAGGCAGAGGACCTGGAGACACAACTTGGCGAGCTGAACGATGAGGAGCAGTGCTCCCTCATTGCGCTCGCCTGGGTGGGCCGTGGCGACTACGAGCCGGACGAGTGGGAGGAGGCGCTGAACCTCGCGCGGGAGCGGCACGAGGCCGATCCGGCGGGCTACCTCACCAGCTTCGACCTGCTAGGCGACCTCCTGGCCGAGGGCCTGGCCGCCTTCGGCATCGTGGTGGAGGAGATCGAGCGCTAGCCGATCGCGGGCCCGGGCAGCCCCGCGATCTCGCGCACGAGCTTGCGACGCACGGCGTTGCCGAAGGCCTCGAAATCCTCGGCGGCGATGAGGAAGGCGCCATCCCCGCCGATGACGGAGTCCCGGTAGTACTGGTCGAGCGGGATCGGAGAGGGGCGCCCGAAGGTCGGCCGGTCGTTTATGATCGGCAGCCCGTTGACCGTGATCCCCTCGGCCACCAGCCGGTCCCGCACGCCCTCCACGGGCATGCCGCTGTTGTTCACGCCGTCGCCGGAGACATCCACCACACTTCGGGTGCCCTCGAAGGGCGATTCCGTCAGCGTGCGCAGCGCGAAGTCCAGCCCGCCCGAAATCGAGGTCCAGGAGAGGGCGACGCGCGGCGCGCGCGCGAGGGTATCGGCCCAGGCCGTGGCCTCTGCGGGGGCCGAGATGCGCGTCCACGGGATCACCAGCCGCTGGTAGTCCGCCCCCGCCCATTCGACATAGGCGAGCGCGATGGCGCCCGTCATGCCCGCACGGATTGCCTCCATCACGCGGGGATCGGTCACGGCGCTGCGATATCCCTCCCGCTGCAGCCGCGCCTCGTCCTCGTCGATGGAGCGGGAGACATCCACCGCCAGGACGAGCAGCAGGTCCACCGCCTCCTCGGCCCGCGCCTCCCACGGAAGAAGCGCGGCACCGCCCGCCGCCAGAACCGACCGACGCCGCATGGCGCATGCCCCTCCCGCAACCGCTGATCGGCAATCACACCAGGGCCTACACGCCCGGCGCAATGCTTTTCGTTAGGCAGCGCCGTCCGGCAGCAGCACCGCGGGCCGCGTCGCAGGGTCGGGCGCCCAGCCACCCGGCGCCGGCCGCAGCAGCGGCGCCGCAAAGCACGCGCAGACCGGGACCGCCGCGGGCCAGGCAGGCACCCAGCGGTCGCCCTGCGCCATCGCGACGCACAGCCCCACAGGCACGATGCCCGCCCGCTCCAGCAACGCCATCCCCGCGAGCGCCGAGCTGCCGGTGCTGATCACGTCGTCCACCAGCAGCACGCGCCGCCCCGCCAGCCGGCCCAGGATGCGCGGATCAAGCCACATCCGCCGCTCCCCCGGCGTGGTGGAGGAGGAGACGGGAACCGAGAGCGCCTCCTCGTACCAGCGCTTGCGTGAATAGCCGGCCGCCACCCAGTTCGGGTGCCCCAGCGCCTCCGCAACCAGTGGCGCCAGGGCGTGGCCGAGGGTGGGCAGGCCGCAAACGACCTCCGCCCCCAGCGGCCGCGCCGCTTCGGCCATCCAGCACGCCAAGCGCCGGAGGACAGCGAAGGAGGCCTGGTTGACGATCAGCCCCGTGACCGCCACCCCGCCATAGTCCCGCAGCGGCAGGCGCAGCGCGCTGCCGTCCGGCATGGGCAGGGCCGCGCTGTCCCGATGGGGCGGCGCGTCGGGCGCCGGTTCGAATCCTTGCCAAAACTCCATGAACGGCGCTTGGCACGCGGGATGCCCCTGGTCCAGCCTGGGTTCCAGCCCAGCTTCCAGCCGGGGTGGGGCCTTGCGGGCTGGCCGCGCCTCGGGCATCCGCCCGCGATCACCGGAGACAGAGCATGATCCCCCGCCGCCACCTCCTCGCCGCCTCCGGCGCCGCCTTCCTCTCCTGGAACGCGGCGATCCGGGCGGCGCACGCCCAGACGCCCCCCGGCGTCATCGTCATGGCGAAGCAGATCGACGACATCATCACGCTCGATCCCGCCGAGAGCTTCGAGTACACGGCGCAGGAGATCGCGGGGAACGTCTACCAGAAGCTCGTCACCACCCCGAACGACGATCCCTCCCGCCTCGCCGGCGACCTCGCCGAGAGCTGGACCGCGAGCGACGACGCGCGGACCTTCACCTTCCGCCTCAAGCCCGGCCAGAAGTTCGCCAGCGGCAAGGAGGCGACCGCGGAGGACGTCGTCTACTCCCTCCAGCGCGTGGTGGCGCTGAACAAGGCCCCGGCCTTCATCATCAACCAGTTCGGCTTCACCAAGGACAACATGGCGGCGACGATCCGTGCCACGGATCCGCGCACGGTGGTGCTGACCACCGCCGAGCCGACCGCCACCTCGTTCCTCCTCTACTGCCTCTCCGCCGCCGTCGGCAGCATCGTGGAGAAGGCCACCGTCACCGCCCGCGCGCAGGGGGACGACTGGGGCAACGCCTGGATGAAGGGCAATTCCGCGGGCTCCGGCGCCTACAGCGTCGTCTCCTGGCGCGCGAGCGAGGCGGTGACGCTGCAGGCCAACCCCAACGCCGCCCATAGCCCCGCCACGCGCCGCATCATCATGCGCCACGTCGCCGATCCTTCCGCGCAGCTTCTCGGCCTTCAGCGGGGCGACTACGACATCGCGCGCAACCTCGCCTCCGACCAGATCAAGACGCTGAGCACGGACAACCGCTACACCGTGGTCACGCAGAGGAAGGCGAGCCTTCTCTACGTCGCGATGAACCAGAAGAACCCCATCCTGGCGAAGCCGGGGGTGCGGCAGGCGATCAAGATGGCCATCGACTACGAGGGCATCCAGCGCAACATCGTCCCGAACAACTACGCCGTGCACCAGGCCTTCCTGCCCGAGGGCCTGCCCGGCGCGCTGACCGAGAAGCCCTTCAAGCTGGATGTCGCCGGCGCCAAGCGCCTGCTGGCCGAGGCGGGGCACCCCGACGGCTTCGAGTGCGCCTTCGACTTCTTCTCCGGCGCGCCGGTGGGCGACATCGCCCAGGCCCTGCAGGCGAACCTCGCGGCCATCGGCATCCGCCCGCGCATGCTGCCGGGAGAGATGCGCTCGGTCATCACCAAGACCCGCGCGCGCCAGCACGACCTCGCGCTGCTGCGCTGGGGCTCGGACTATTTTGACCCGCACAGCAACGCCGAGGCCTTCAGCATGAACCCCGACAACGGGGACGATGCGCGGAACAAGACCCTCGCCTGGCGCTCGGCCTGGGCCATCCCGGAGCTGACCGCCCGCACCCAGGCCGCCGTGCGCGAGACCGACACGGCGAAGCGCGTCGCGATGTACGAGGCCATCCAGCGCGACCACCAGAAGGAGAGCCCTTTCGCAGTGATGCTGCAGGAGCTGGAGGTGGCGGTGACGCGCAACAGCGTGCGCGGGCTGCAGATCGGCGTGCTGAGCGACCGCACCAGCTACGCCCCGATCGCCAAGGCCTGATCGGTTGCTGCGGGCGCGCCTCGGGGCGCTGGCGGCCACCGCCGCCAGCATCCCCATCACCCTTCTCGGCCTCGCCGTGGTCACCTTCTTCATCGGCCGCGTCGTGCCGATCGACCCCGTGCTGGCCGTCGTGGGGGACCGCGCGCCCGCGGACGTGGTGGCGCGCACGCGGCTGGAGCTCGGCCTCGACCAGCCCCTCTACGCGCAGTTCTGGCGCTACCTGACCGACATCGTCACCGGCAATCTCGGCCGCTCGGTGATGACCTCCAATCCCGTCTGGGAGGACATCGCCCGCTACTTCCCCGCCACCTTCGAGCTGGCGACGCTGGCGATCATCGTGGCCAGCATCATCGGCATCGGCCTAGGCGTCCTCGCCGCCACCCGGCAGGGCTCCTGGGTGGACCAGGCGGTGCGCGTCTTCTGCCTCGCCGGCCATTCCCTGCCGGTCTTCGTCCTCGCCCTCGTCTCGTTGCTCGTCTTCTACGCCTGGCTCGGCTGGCTGCCCGGCCCGGGGCGGCAGGGGATCGTCTACCAGGACATGGTGGAGACCCGCACAGGGCTGATGACGGTGGACGCGGCGCTGGCCGGCGACTGGCCGGCCTTCTGGGACGCCGTCGCGCACCTCATCCAGCCCGCGGGCGTGCTCTGCCTCTTCTCGCTTGCCTATATCGCCCGCATGACGCGCGCCTTCATGCTGGCGGAGCTGCGCGCCGAATACGTGACCACCGCCCGCGCCAAGGGTCTCTCTTGGTCCCGCATCGTCTGGCGCCACGCCTTCCGCAACACCGCCGTGCCGCTGGTGACCGTGATCTTCCTCACCTATGCCGGGTTGCTCGAAGGCGCGGTGCTGACCGAGACGATCTTCGCCTGGCCGGGCCTCGGCCAGTATCTCACGGTCTCGCTGCTCAACGCCGACATGAACGCGGTGCTCGGCGCCACCCTCGTCGTCGGGCTCATCTACGTCGTGCTGAACCTGCTGGCCGACCTGCTCTATCGCCTCATGGATCCCCGTACGCGATGAGCGACCCCGCTTCCCCCATCGCCGATGCCGCGACCGCCACCGCGGCGCTGGAGCCGATCGCGCCCGATGCCGTGCCGGAAGCCGCCGGCGCGCCTCCCCCGCCGCAGGAGGGCGCCGCTTCCGGCCGCCGCGCCTGGCTGCTGACGGAGGCGCCGGCCTCCCGCGCCCAGGCCGCCTGGGGTCGCCGCTACCAGGCTTGGCTCGCCTTCCGCCGCAACCCCCTAGCCATGGCGGGCCTCGGGGTTATCCTGGTGATGCTCCTGCTGATCCTGCTGGCGCCGGTGCTGGCGACGCACGATCCCGGCATTCAGGAACTCGGCAATCGCCTCGCCGCCCCCTCCGCCGCCCACCTGCTGGGTACGGACGAGCTGGGCCGCGACGTCTGGTCCCGCCTTCTCTATGGCGGGCGCATCACACTCGGTATGGTGCTGGCGGTGGTGCTGCTGGTTGCCCCCATCGGTCTGCTCGTCGGCTGCGTCGCCGGCTATGCGGGCGGGCTCTGGGACCGCCTGCTGATGCGGGTGACGGACGTCTTCCTCGCCTTCCCGCGCCTCATCCTCGCGCTGGCCTTCGTCGCCGCCATGGGGCCGGGGGTGGAGAGCGCGGTGATCGCCATCGCGCTGACCGCCTGGCCGCCCTATGCCCGCCTCGCGCGGGCGGAGACACTGACGATCCGCCGCACGGACTACGTCGCCGCCGCGCGCATGACCGGCGCATCCCCCGCGCGCGTCGTGCTGCGCCATGTGCTGCCGATGTGCCTGCCCTCCCTCGTCGTGCGCGTGACGCTGGACATGTCCTCCATCATCCTCACCGCGGCCGGCCTCGGCTTCCTCGGCCTCGGCGCGCAGCCGCCGCTGCCGGAATGGGGCACGATGATCGCGACCGCGCGCCGCTTCATCCTCGAGCAGTGGTGGGTGGCGGTCATGCCGGGCATCGCGATCTTCTCGGCTTCCCTTGCCTTCAACCTGCTGGGCGACGGCCTCCGCGACGTGCTGGACCCGAAGCAGCGATGAGCGCCCCCCTTCTGGCCGGCGAACCCCTGGTGGCCGTCCGCAACCTCCACGTCGATTTCCCCTCGGCCACGGGCGTCACCCAGGCCGTGCGCGGCGTCTCCTTCGCCATCGGGCGGGAAAAGCTCGGCATCGTCGGCGAGAGCGGCTCGGGCAAGTCCGTCACCGGCCGCGCGCTGATGGGCCTGCTGCCGGGCTCGGCGCGCGTGCGGGCCGACGTGCTCCGCTTCGGCACCACCGACATCCTGCATGCCAGCGAGCGCGAGATGCGCGGCCTGCGCGGCGGCCGCATCGGGCTGATCCTGCAGGACCCGAAATACAGCCTCAATCCCGTGATGACGGCGGGCGCCCAGATTGCGGAGGCCCTGCGGGCCCATACCCGCCTCGGCCGGCGGGAGGCGCGCGACGCCGCCCTCGCCCTGCTCGAATCCGTGCAGATCCGCGATCCCCGCCGCGTGCACGATGCCTACCCGCACGAGCTCTCCGGCGGCATGGGCCAGCGCGTGATGATCGCAATGATGCTGGCCCCCAACCCCGAGCTGCTGATCGCGGACGAACCCACCTCCGCCCTCGATGCCAGCGTGCAGGCCGAGATCCTTCGCCTGATCGAGGAGCTGGTGGACAGCCGCGGCATGGCCCTGATGCTCATCAGCCACGACCTGCCCCTCGTCTCCCGCTTCTGCGACCGCGTGGCCGTCATGTATGCGGGTCAGGTGATGGAGGAACTGCCCGCCGCCGACCTTCACCGCGCCACCCACGCCTACACGCGCGGCCTGCTCGAATGCCTGCCCTCGCTCACCCAGAAGCGGGAGCGCCTCGCGACGCTCAAGCGCGACCCCGCCTGGCTGGCGCCCCGCACATGATCGACATTGGGAACCTCGACGTTCGCTTCGGAGCCAACCACGTCCTGCGCGGCGTCTCCTTCCGCGTCGCCCCCGGCGAGACCTTCGGCCTGGTGGGCGAGAGCGGAAGCGGCAAGTCCACCGTGCTGCGCGCCGTCGCCGGGCTGGTCACGGAATGGACCGGCCGCATCGCCGTGGACGGCAAGCCGCTCGGCCAGAAGCGTGACCGCGCCTTCTACCGTCTCGTGCAGATGGTCTTCCAGGACCCCTACGGCTCGCTCCACCCGCGCCAGACGGTGGACCGCATCCTGTCGGAGCCGCTGGCCGTGCACGGCTTCACCGACGCCGACGCCCGCATCCCCCGCGCGCTGGAGGAGGTGGCCCTGCCCCGCGCCGCGCGCTTCCGCTACCCGCACCAGCTCTCGGGCGGGCAGCGCCAGCGCGTGGCCATCGCCCGCGCGCTGATCGCCGACCCCCGCGTGCTGCTGCTGGACGAACCGACCAGCGCCCTCGACGTCTCCGTGCAGGCGGAGGTGCTGAACCTCCTGGCCGATCTCCGCGCAGCGCGGGGCCTCACCTGCATCCTCGTCTCGCACAACCTCGCGGTCGTCGCGCATCTCTGCGGCCGGCTCGCGGTCATGCAGGGCGGCCGCATCGTGGAGGAGCTGGACGAGGCCTCGCTGCGCGCCGGCCGCGCCGCCCACCCGCACACGAGGGACCTCATCCGCCTCTCGCGGGACCTCGAGGAAGCCTAGGAAAGCCGCCGCACCACCCGCGCCGGGTTGCCCACCGCCAGCACGCCCGCCGGCAGGTCGCGGTTCACTACCGCGCCCGCCCCCACCACCGTGTCGTCCCCAATTGTGACCCCCGGCAGCATGATGCATCCGCCGCCGAGCCAGACATTGCGCCCGATGGTCACGGGATGCGCGCTCTCAATCCCCGCCGCGCGCGGCCCTGGCTCCAAGGGGTGGGTCGCGGTGTAGATCTGTACCGAGGGCGCCACCTGGCAGCTGTCGCCGAGCGTGATCGGCGCGCAATCGAGGAAGACGCAGTCGAAGTTGACGTAGCAGTTCGCCCCGATGCGGATGTTGCTCCCGTAGTCGCAGCGAAAGCCCGGCATCACCTGGGTGGCCGGCCCGATGGACCCCAGCAACTCCTCCAGCACCGCGCGGCGCGCCGGCTCGTCCTCGGGCGGCAGGGCATCCATCCGCTGCACGAGGGCGCGGGCACGCTGGCGCTCCGCCAGCAGAAGAGGGTCCATGCCGTTATAGGGCAGCCCACTCAGCATCTTCTCGCGTTCGGTCATGCGGCACTCTCCCGCGGTTCGCCCGTCCGCGCCAAGGCCATCCATGCCGGCCACCACTCGACCACCCAGCAAACAGGCAACCGCCAGGGAATCCGAGCTTCCTGCCGAATGATGGCGCAGGGCTGCTCACGCAAGCGCCACATCGGCCGCCAGGCCGGGGCTGGATGCTGCCTGGGAATTGGCATGCTTCTCGCAACCCCGTGACCGTCCGGCCAGTCGCGGGGAGATCCGCGGGCGCACCGGCCCATCTGGGACGACAAGAAGATGACGCTCTCCCTCACCCGCCGCGCCGCGCTGGCCGGCCTGGGTGGCGCGCTGGCGATGCCGGCGATCCGCCCCTCCTTCGCCCAAGGGGCGCCCATCAAGGTCGGCGTCCTCCACTCCCTCTCCGGCACCATGGCGATCAGCGAGACGGCGCTGCGCGACACGGTGCTGATGATGATCGAGTGGGCGAACGCCCAGGGCGGCGTGCTCGGCCGCAAGCTGGAGCCGGTGGTGGTGGACCCCGCCTCCAACTGGCCCCTGTTTGCCGAGAAAGCGCGGGAGCTTCTCGCGGTCTCGAAGGTGGACGTCACCTTCGGCTGCTGGACCTCCGTCTCCCGCAAGTCCGTCCTGCCGGTCTTCGAGGAGCTGAACGGCCTCCTCTTCTACCCCGTTCAGTACGAGGGTGAGGAGCAGAGCAAGAACGTCTTCTACACCGGCGCAGCGCCGAACCAGCAGGCGATCCCGGCCGTGGAATACCTGATGGGCAAGGATGGCGGCGAGGCCAAGCGCATCGTCCTGCTCGGCACGGACTACGTCTATCCGCGCACCACCAACCGCATCCTGCGCGCCTTCCTGATCAGCAAGGGCATCCCCGAAAGCGACATCATGGAGGAGTACACGCCCTTCGGTCATTCCGACTGGCAGGGCATCGTCTCCCGCGTGAAGACCTTCGCCAACCAGGGCAAGCGCACCGCCATCGTCTCCACCATCAACGGCGACGCCAACGTCCCCTTCTACCGCGAGCTCGGCAACCAGGGCATCAAGGCCGAGGACATCCCCTGCGTGGCGTTCTCCGTCGGCGAGGAGGAGCTGGCGGGCATCGACACCAAGCCGCTCGTCGGCCACCTCGCGGCCTGGAACTACTTCATGTCCGTGCCCGGCAAGCCGAATGACGACTTCAAGGCGATGTGGCGCGCCTACATCAAGAACGACAAGCGCGTGACGAACGACCCGATGGAGGCCACCTACACCGGCTTCCGCATGTGGATGCAGGCCGTGCAGAAGGCTGGCACCACCGCGGTCAATCCCGTGCGCCAGGCGATGTACGGCCAGAAGGTGATGGCCCCCTGCGGCTACGAGGAGGAGATGCGCCCCAACCATCACCTCACCAAGCCCGTGATGATCGGCGAGATCCAGGAGAACGGCCAGTTCAACATCGTCTACAAGACGCCGAACGCCATCCCCGCCGAGAACTGGTCCCCCTTCATCCCCGAGAACGCCAGCCGCCGCGGCTGACGTGAAGGAGCGGGCGGCGGGGCCCCTTACCTCGCCGCCCATCCGTAAGATGGCACGCCTCGTCCTCCTCCTCGTGCTTCTCCTGGCCGCGGCGCGTCCCGCCGCGGCGCAGGACGCCTATCTCGACGCGCTCCCCGGCCTCGCGGGCGGCTTCGGCGCCCAGGCGGAGGCGGTGGAACGCCTTGGCGCGGGCGGCGACCCGCGCGCCCTCGCCGTGCTCCGCGCCCTCTCCGAAGGGCGGCTTATGAAGCGCGACAGCACGGTCATCCTCGACGGCACCGACGCCGCGACCGGCCAGGCGCTCGACGTCACCGGCGCCGATACGGTCCGCATCAACAACCGCGTCCGCTCCGCCCTTCGCGGAGCGCTGGGCCGCTTGCAGCTCGTCTCCACCAACCCCGACGAGCGCTTCGCCGCCGCTGAATCCGTCTTCCGCAGCCGGAGCGCCGAGAACATCCCCGGCCTCGAGGCCGCCATCGCGCGCGAGACGGTGCCGCGCGTGAAGGAGCGTCAAGAACTGGCACTGGCCGCCTCCCGCCTCGTGGCCCCCGAGGCGGCCGCGCGCCGCCAGGGCATCGCCACCCTCGGCGGCGCCTCCTCCGAGGACGCGCGCGCCCTGCTGCTGGAAGCCCGCGGCGCCAACCCCGACCTCGCCGTCGAGATCGACGCCGCCGTCGCCTCCATCGACACGCGCCTGACCTTCAAGCGCGCCGCCGAAACCCTCTTCCAGGGTCTCTCCCTCGGCTCCGTCCTCCTGCTGGCGGCGCTGGGCCTAGCCATCACCTTCGGCGTCATGGGCGTGATCAACATGGCCCATGGCGAGTTCGTCATGCTCGGCGCCTACACCACCTTCGTGGTGCAGGAGGCCCTCCGTGGCATCCCCTGGCTGCTGCCCTGGTCCCTGCCCCTATCGGTCCCCGCCGCCTTCCTCGTCGCCGGCCTCGCGGGCGCGGCGCTGGAGCGCGGGCTGATCCGCCACCTCTACGGCCGCCCGCTGGAAACCCTGCTGATGACCTTCGGCGTCGGCATGATCCTCCAGCAGGCCGTGCGCCTGGCCTTCGGCGCACAGAACCGCGAAGTGATCTCGCCGGCCTGGATGCAGGGCACGCTCTCGCTCCCCGGCGGCATCCTCATCACCCAGAACCGGCTCTGGGTCATCGTCTTCGCGATCCTCGTCCTTCTCCTCGCCATCGCCGCCATCCGCCTCACGCGCTTCGGGTTGGAGATGCGCGCCGTGGTGCAGAACCGCCGCATCGCCGCCACAATGGGCATCCGCACCGGCCGGGTGGACGCGCTGACCTTCGCCTTCGGCTCGGGCATCGCCGGCATGGCAGGGGTCGCGCTGAGCCAGATCGACAACGTCTCCCCCAACCTCGGCACCGGCTACATCATCGACAGCTTCATGGTCGTCGTCTTCGGCGGCGTTGGTTCCCTCGTGGGCACCCTGGTCGGCTCCATGGGGCTGGGCGTGCTGAACAAGGTGATCGAGCCCTGGGCGGGCGCGGTGCTGGCCAAGGTGGCCGTGCTCGTCATCATCATGCTCTTTATCCAGCGCCGCCCGCGCGGCCTCTTCGCCCTCAAGGGCCGGGCGGCTGACGCATGAGCGAGATCACCGCCACCCCCGTGCCCCGCGGTATCCCGCCCCGTCTGCTCGTGCGGGGAGCCATCCTCGCGGGCATCGCCCTGCTGGCGGCGCTGCCGCTCCTCAACCTCCTCCCCGCCGGCAGCGCGCTCCGCGTCTCGGACTTCACCGTCGCCGTCACGGGCAAGTGGATCTGCTACGCGGTGCTGGCGCTCGCGATCGACCTCGCCTGGGGTTATGCGGGCATCCTCTCCCTCGGCCACGGCGCCTTTTTCGCGCTGGGCGGCTACGCGATGGGCATGCACCTCATGCGGCTCATCGGGCCGCGCGGCGTCTACGGGCACCCGGTGCTGCCGGACTTCATGGTCTTCCTCGGCTACCGCGAGCTTCCGTGGTACTGGCTCGGCTTCGAGCACTTCCCCTACGCGATCCTCATGGCGCTGCTCGTGCCGGGCGCGCTCGCCTTCGTCGTCGGCTGGCTCTCCTTCCGCAGCCGCATCACCGGCGTTTACTTCTCCATCCTGACGCAGGCGATGACCTACGCCCTCATGCTCGCCTTCTTCCGCAACGACATGGGCTTCGGCGGCAACAACGGCTTTACCGACTTCAAGGAGCTGCTAGGCGTGCCGCTCAATACGCAGGCCGCGCGCTCCGGCCTCTTCTACGCCGCCCTCGCGCTGTTGGCGGGCTCGCTCTTCCTCTGCCGCCACATCGTCTCCACCAAGCTCGGCCGCGTGCTCGTTGCGGTGCGGGACGCCGAGAGCCGCGTGCGCTTCCTCGGCTACTCCGTCACCTCCTTCAAGCTCACTGTCTTCACCCTTTCCGGGATGATGGCCGGACTGGCCGGCGCCCTCTACGTGCCGCTCGTCGGCATCATCAACCCCGGCGAGTTCGCCCCGGGCAACTCGATCGAGGCGGTGATCTGGGTCGCCGTCGGCGGGCGCGGCACGCTCATCGGCGCGGTGCTCGGCGCCTTCTCCGTCAATGCCGTGAAGACCTGGCTTACCTCCTTCGCGCCGGACCTCTGGCTCTTCGTCCTCGGCGGCCTCTTCGTCGCCGTCACCCTGCTGCTGCCCCAGGGGCTGGTCGGTCTGTTTCGGAGGCGCGCGCGGTGACGAAGCGGCAGGGCCTCTACCTCGATGGCGTCTCGGTCGTCTTCGACGGCTTCCGCGCGCTCAACAATCTCTCCCTCATCGTCGATCCCGGCGAGCTGCGCGCCGTCATCGGCCCCAACGGCGCGGGGAAGACGACGATGATGGACGTCATCACCGGCAAGACCCGCCCCACCGCTGGCACCGTGAAGTTCGGCGACCACGACCTCACGCGCATGGACGAGGCCGCCATCGCCAATCTCGGCATCGGCCGCAAGTTCCAGAAGCCGACCGTCTTCGACGCGCTGACCGTCTTCGAGAACCTCGAACTCGCGCTCAAGGCCCCGCGCGACCCGCTCTCCTGCCTTCGCTGGCGCCTCAACACCCTCTCCCGCGCGCGGATCGAAGCGGTGCTGGAGGAGATCGGCCTCACCGCCCGTGCGGCGGACCTCGCCGGCGTCCTCTCCCACGGCCAGCGGCAGTGGCTGGAGATCGGCATGCTGCTGATGCAGGACCCCGAGTTGCTGCTGGTGGACGAGCCCGTGGCCGGCATGACCGACCAGGAAACCGAGCAGACCGCCGCCCTTCTCCGCCGTATCGCGGGCCTCCGCAGCGTGGTGGTGGTGGAGCACGACCTCGAATTCGTCCGCGCCCTCGGCGAGAAGGTCACGGTCCTGCACGAGGGCACGATGCTGTCGGAGGGCTCCATCGACGCCGTGCAGAACGACCCCCGCGTCATCGAAGTCTATCTGGGGCGCTGACGAATGCTCAGGGCCACCGGCATCCGCCTCTCCTACGGCGCCAGCCTCTGCCTCCGCGGCGTGGACCTCGCGGCCGATTCCGGGCTCATCACCTGCGTCCTCGGACGCAACGGCGTCGGCAAATCATCGCTCATGCGCTCCGTCATGGGGGTGGAGCGCATCTCCGCCGGCCGCATCGAGTGGGAGGGGCGCGACATCGCCAACCTCTCCCCCGCCGACCGCGCCCGCGCGGGCATCGGCTACGTCCCCCAGGGGCGGGAGATCTTTCCTTTCCTCACCGTGCAGGAAAACCTTGAAACCGCCCTCGCCGCCGCCCCGCGCGGAGCCAAAGTGTCGTCGGAGGTCTTCGACCTCTTCCCCATCCTCCGCCAGTTCCTGCGGCGGCGCGGCGGCGACCTCTCGGGCGGGCAGCAGCAGCAGCTGGCCATCGCGCGCGCCCTCACCGCCCGCCCCCGCCTGCTCATCCTCGACGAGCCCACCGAGGGCATCCAGCCCTCCGTCATCAAGGACATCGCCCGCGTCATCCGCCACCTCGCGCGGGATCGGAACATGGCCGTGGTGCTGGTCGAGCAATACTACGAGTTCGCCCGCGACCTGGCCGACCGCATCACCGTCATGGTCCGCGGCGAGGTCGCGCTGGAAGGCGAGGTCGGCGCGCTTGAGGAGGAATCGGTCCGCCGCCTGCTGACCGTCTGAGAGGGGGATGGCGCGTCGGCGATCCACACGGCGTGCAGGGGGCGGGGCGGAGGGCCGGGGGGCCTTCCGCTCATGCCCAAACCGGGGCCGCCCGCCCGCGTTCCCCGCCCGGCACTCGAAGGGGCGGTTCATGTCAGAGGAAAAGCGGGTCGCGCTGGTCACCGGCGGCTCCAGGGGCATCGGGCGCGGCATCGCCCAGCGGCTGGCCGCCGATGGCTGGCACGTCGTCACCGCCGACACCGAGCCCGAGGGCCCCGCCGAGGCCGCCCGCCACCTCCGCGCCGACATCTCCGACGAGGCCGCCGTCCGCACCCTCATCGACGGCATCGCGGCCACCGAGGCTCGGCTGGATGGCCTCGTCTGCAACGCCGGCATCATGGTGCGAAAGCCGCTGCGCGACCTGTCGCTCGCGGACTGGTCCCGCGTGATCGGCACCAACCTCACCAGCACCTACCTGCTCGCCCGCGCCGCCGAACCCATGCTCCGTGCCGCCAGGGGCGCTATCGTCACCATCGCCTCCACCCGCGCCCACCAGTCGGAACCGGATACGGAAAGCTACGCCGCCTCCAAGGGCGGCCTGCTCGCCCTCACCCATGCCCTGGCCATCAGCCTCGGCCCTGAGGTGCGCGCCAACGTCATCTCCCCTGGCTGGATCAACGTGCGCGACGAGAAGCTGAGCGAGCGCGACAACGCCCAGCACCCCGCCGGCCGCGTCGGCCGCCCGGCCGACATCGCCGCCCTCGCCGCCTGGCTCCTCAGCCCCGAGAGCGGCTTCGTCACCGGCGCCGAGTTCGTGTCGGACGGGGGGATGACGCGGAAGATGATCTACGAGGAGTAACGCGGGTGGCTCCTGGAGAGGGCTCTGCCCTCTCCAGACCTCACCCACCAAGGGCCTGAGGCCCCTGGACCCCCATCTGGCTGTCGCGGAACCTTCCTGATCAAGCCGTCGCCTCGGGTCATCGACCCGAGGCGCACCGGCCGCGAAGTAATCCAAACCTGAAAAAGAAGATGATGGTGAGGGGTCCGGGGAGAGGAAGAATTCCTTCTTCCTCTCCCCGGAGTCACGCGCGCCGAGCGCTCAGAAAAGCCCTACCCACTCTGATCAGCCAACCAGGCCGGCGCCCGCCGCGCCTTGAAGGCCGCGATTCCCTCGTCCGCTTCGCCGCTCGTCGTGCAGCGGGCGAAGGCCCGCGCCCCGGCCTCCGCATAGCCCTCCGGCACCGCGCCGCCGAGGGCGGCCAGCATCGCCTTCGTCTCCGCCAGCGCGCCGGGCGCGCCTTGCAGAACGTCCGCGACGGTTGCCTCCACCAGTGCGTCCAGCGCCGCGGCGTCGGGCGCAACCTGATGCACGAGGCCGATCCGCGCGGCCTCGGCGGCGTCCATCACATGGCCCTGCAGCACCATGCGCGCGGCCTGGCTGCGCCCAGTGCGGCGGACGATCCAGGGCAGGATCTGCGCCGCCACCAGCCCGCGCCGCACCTCGGGCGCGGCGAAGCGCGCGTCGGCAGCGGCAAGGGCAATGTCCGCCGCGCAGACGAAGCCGAGGCCGCCCGCGAAGGCCGATCCCTGCACGGCCGAGATCACCACCTGCGGCAGCGAGGCCAGCGCCGCGAAGCGCGCCCCGATCGCCCGGTTGCGCTCGAGCTGCGCCGCCATGCGCTGCTCCTCCGGCAAGGGGGCGCCGACCTCGTCCAGGTCCAGCCCCGCGCAGAAATGCCCGCCCGCGCCGGAGAGCACGAGCACGCGCGCCGAGCGGTCCTCGCGCAGCCCGGCCAACAGCGCGTCGATGTCAGCGGAAAGCGCCCCGTTCAGCGCGTTGCGCCGGGCAGGCCGGTTCAGCACGGCGCGCACGAGGCCCCCATGCCGCGTTACCAACAGCGGTTTATCGCTCATCGGACTTCCTCCATCCCGCCCCGGTCATGCCGGGCCGGGGGCAGCGCGGCAAGGCGGCCGGCCCCGGGGCTTCCCACCCCCGCCCCCTCCCGTGCTACCGATCGAACCGATCGTCGCCACGACGCACCGCCCGGAAGAAGGCTTTCCATGTCCCAGCGCACGCAGGTTGGCATCGTCGGCTGCGGCCCCGCCGGCCTCTTCCTCGCCCACCTGCTGCACCGAGCGGGCATCGAGAGCGTGATCCTGGAGAACCGCTCGCGCGAGGCGGTGGAGAGCACCATCCGCGCCGGCGTGCTGGAGCACTGGGTGACCGACCTCATGCGCGAAATGGGCCTCGGCGCGCGCATGGACCGCGAGGCGCACATCCACAGCGGCATCACCCTGCAATACGGCCCCAACCGCTTCCACCTCGACGTGACGGAGCTGACGGGCGGCAAGCAGGTAACCGTCTATGCTCAGCACGAGGTGCTCTGCGACCTCATCGCCGGCCGCCTCGCCGATGGCGGCACCATCCATTTCGAGGTGACCGGCACCGCCTTCCACGACGTGGAGAGCGAGGCCCCACGCATCGCCTTCCGCCACAAGGACGGCACGCCGGACGAACTCCTATGCGACTACGTCGTCGCGGCGGACGGCTTCCACGGCCCCGGTCGCAAGGCGATCCCGGAGGCGATTCGCCAGGAATACAACAAGACCTATCCCTTCGGCTGGCTCGGCATCCTCGCCGAGGCCCCGATCTCCTGGCACGAACTCATCTACGCCCGCCACGAGGACGGTTTCGCCCTCCTCAGCACGCGCTCCCCCGAGATCCAGCGCATGTACATCCAGTGCGACCCGGCCGACGACATCGCCAACTGGCCCGACAGCCGTATCTGGGCCGAGTTGCACAAGCGCCTTGAGATCGCCGGCAACTGGCACCTTTCGGAGGGCCGTATTTTCCAGAAGGGGATCATCCCGCTCCGCAGCTTCGTCTGCGAGACGATGCGCCACGGCCGCCTCTTCCTCGCCGGGGACGCCGCCCACATCGTGCCTCCCACGGGCGCTAAGGGCCTGAACCTCGCCGTCGCCGACGTGCTCGTCCTCGCCCGTGCGCTGGAGGACGCCATCCTCCACCACCGTACCGAACGCCTGGACGCCTACCCCGCCACCGCCCTCCGCCGCATCTGGAAGGCCGAGCGCTTCAGCTGGATGATGACCACCATGCTCCACGTGGACGAGGCAGAATCGCCCTTCGAGCACCGCATCCGCATGGCGGACCTCGACTTCCTCTCGGGCTCGCGCAACGCCCAGGCGGCGGTGGCCGAGAACTACGTCGGCCTGCCCTTCGACGCCTGAACGGCTCTACCAGCAGCGAGCTGAGCCACTGTTTCGGTCCGGGCCGACGGCGCTGGTGACGCCGGGGAGAGAAAGAAAGAATTCTTCCTCTCCCCGGACCCCTCACCATCATCTTTTTCTTTGAGTTAGGGATGCTTTGCGGCCGGTGCGCCTCGGGTCACTGACCCGAGGCGACTGCACGCGCCGGATGGGTGCCCAGAAAGAACCGGCCCCTAATCACCCTATCCGCGAAAGCCAGATGGGAATCCAAGGGTCTCAGGCCCTTGGCGGGTGAGGTTCCGGAGAGGGCAGCGCCCTCTCTGGCGCCGCCAGCCCTCGTAGTGGGTATCTCCCCCGAACCACCTCAGATCACCACGCCGCCGCTGACATGGATCACCTGCCCCGTGACGTAGCCCGCGCCCGGCGAGGCCAGGAAGGCCACCGCCGCCGCCACGTCCGCCGGCGTGCCCAGCCGACGCATGGGGATGCGCGGCAGCACGGCGTCCCAGGCCGCGGGGTCCAGCGCCGCGTGGGCGCCCGCGTCCTTGCGGGTGAAGCCCGGCGCCACCGCGTTCACCGTCACCGCCGGCGCCCATTCGAGGGCCAGCGCCCGCACCAGTGCCTCCGTGCCTGCCTTGGCGGCGGCGCTGGCGGGGAACACGGTCGTGTCCGTCCGGAACAGATGCGCGACGAAGGAGGAGACGGCGATCATCCGTGCGTCGCGCCCTTCATCCCCTGCCCTGCGCAGATGAGGCCCCGCCGCGCGGGCCAGCCGCAGGAAGCCCCAGAGGACGGTGTCGGCGCTGCGGGCGAAATCCTCGTCCGTCAGGGCAGAGACGGGGGTGCGGTCCGCGAAGCCCGCATTGGCCACCACGATATCCAGGCCGCCGAAGGCGGTGGCCGCCTCCTCCACCAGCCGCGCGGGGGTGGAGGCGTCCGTCAGGTCGCCCATCAGCACGAGGGCCGCGGCGCCGGCCGCGCGCAACTCGGCGGCCACGGCCTCCGCGCCTTCCCGGTTGCGGCGCGCATGCACCGCGATGGCCGCGCCGGGCAGCGCCATGGCGCGCGCCACTGCCGCCCCGATCCCGCTCGAAGCCCCCGTCACCAGGATCCGCCGCTCTGCCATCCGCCATTTCCCCCGTACCACGCCTCTGGCCGCGCCCCTGATGGACGGCGGCGCCCCTGCCCCCCAGGATGCCGCGCCACGGAAAAATGAGGGAGAGGCGCATGGCGATCACGGTGATGCAGGCGGAGGGCCTCTATCCCGACGACACGGTGGAGCAGGCGGTGCTGGGCCCTGATGTCCGCATCCTGCAACCCGTCGTCGGCAGCCTGGCGGAGGTGCCGGACGCCCTCTGCGCAGAGGTGGAGGGTCTCTTCGTCTTCCGCGACTGGCTGAAAGCCGCCGACATCGCCCGCTTCCCCCGCCTGCGCTGCGTGGTCCGCATGGGCGTCGGCTACGATCGGCTGGACCGGCCGGCGCTGGCGGCGCGGGGCGTCACGGTCTGCAACCTGCCGGACTACGGCACGACGGAGGTGGCCGACCACGCCATCAGCCTCGCCCTT
The DNA here is from genome assembly GCF_000711725.1 of Roseomonas aerilata DSM 19363. Taxonomy (GTDB): domain Bacteria; phylum Pseudomonadota; class Alphaproteobacteria; order Acetobacterales; family Acetobacteraceae; genus Roseomonas; species Roseomonas aerilata. The sequence continues at coordinate 229,421 of NZ_JONP01000002.1, forward strand.
GCCCTTCGCCGCGGGCTGCTGCTGCACCACGACGCGCAGCGCGCCAGCCCGCCCGCCGCCTGGGCGCCCATCGAGTCGCCACTGATCCAGCGGCCTTCGACCCGTGTCTTCGGCGTGCTCGGCCTCGGGCGGATCGGCACGGCCGCAGCGCTCCGGGCGAAGGCCTTCGGCTGGAAAGTGGTCTTCCACGACCCCTACCGGCCCAACGGGACGGAGCTCGCCCTCGGGATCGAGCGCGCCCGCACGATCGAAGAGCTCTTCACCCGGGCCGACACCCTCTCCCTGCACACGCCGCTGACCCGCAGCACCCGCGGCCTGGTGGATGCCCGCCTCCTCGGCCTGATGCCACCTGGCGCGGTGGTGGTGAACACCGCTCGCGGTCCGATCCTCGACCTGGACGCGCTGGAGGGCGCCTTGCGGGACGGCTCGCTCGCAGGGGCCGGCCTCGACGTCCTGCCGGAGGAGCCGCCGGGGCCGGTGGTCCACCCCTTGCTTAATGCCTACCGGGAGGGACAGCCCTGGCTGTCGGGGCGACTCATCGTCACCCCCCACAGCGCCTTCCATTCGCCGGAGGCCCTGCTCGATATCCGTCTCAAAAGTGCCGAAACGATGCGGGATGTGCTGCTGGAGGGCCGACTGACGAATGTTGTGAGACCGGAAGATGATTAGCAACCGTGCTATAACAAGATTGTGATGAAAGTTTGTTTCGACCTCCGTGCGATTGATCGCGATGATCTGTGCCTAGAAGCCCCGCTTCATTGGTTATTTCCGAAATTCGGTTGAACTCGGTAGCGATCAGGCGTGGCCTTGCGATAAACAGAAGTTGAAAGCTCCGAGGGGATCGAGCAGTGCCGCGAGGCAAGGGGAGCGCAGACCCGATAGTGCGGCCTATCAACCGCATGCCGCACATCGTTCTCGACGTCTCCCGTCTGCTGGCCTGCGGCTCCAAGGCGGCGCCTTCCGGGATCGATCGGGTGGAGATGGCCTATGCCCGCCACTGGGCAGACGCGCCGGAGGGCAGCTGCACCTTCGTCGCGCAGGCCATGCTAGGCGACTACGTGGCCCTGCCGTTCCGGGCGGTCCTCGGCCTCATCGCCTCCCTCACCGAGGCCTGGGCGCAGGGCGACCCGACCGGGGCCCAGGCGCGCCGGGCCCGGCGGCTGGCGGTCGCGCTGCGCTGGCGCGTCATGGCCGGCATGGGCCAGCGCGAGCTGGCCAGGCGCCTGCGCCAGCCGGGGCCGAAGACCTTCCTTCTCGTCTCCCATCGGGCGCTGGAGCGGGAGCGGCCGATCCAGGCGATGCGCGAGGCCGGCTGCAGCTTCGTGCCCCTCATCCACGACCTGATCCCCGCCACCCATCCCGAATACGCCCGGCCAGGCCAGTCGGAGCGGCATCTGCGTCGCATCCGCACCACTGCGGCGCTGTCGGACGCGATCGTGGTCAACTCCGCCCATACGGAGGCGGCGCTCCACCCGCATCTGCGCGCCCGCGGCACCCCTCCGGAGGTGCTGGTGGCGCCGCTCGGCATCGATCCGCTGCCCGCCCCCACCATGGCCCTGCCGGCCGAGCCCTTCTTCGTGGTTCTCGGCACGATCGAGCCGCGCAAGAACCACCTTCTCCTGCTGCACCTCTGGCGCGACCTCGCGGCGCAGATGGGGGGCAAGGTGCCCCACCTCGTGATCGTCGGCCGCCGCGGCTGGGAGAACGAGAACGTCATCGACATCCTCGAGCGCTGCGACGCCCTGCGCGGCGTGGTGCGCGAGGTCGGCCAGGTTCCCGACCGCGAGGTGTGGGAGCTGCTGCGCGGCGCCCGCGCGCTCCTCTTCCCCTCCTTCGCCGAGGGCTACGGCCTGCCACTGGCAGAATCCCTCGCGCTCGGCGTACCTGCCATCTGCTCGGACCTGCCCGCCCTGCGCGAGGTCGGCGGCGCGGTGCCGGACTACCTTGACCCGCTGGACGGGCTTGCCTGGCGGAAGGCAATCCTCGATTACGCGGCCACCGACAGCGCCGCCCGCCGCGCGCAGCTCGGCCGGCTCTCGGGCTGGACGGCGCCGCGCTGGGAAACGCATTTCGAGATGGTCGACGACATGCTCGCCAGGCTGGCCCACCAACCCTTCCGCGCCACGGTCCGCGCGCCCGTGCTCGGGCGGCTCCGCGGCCTCGTCCGCTCCGGCGGGGCCGCCACCTGAGCCCCGTGCCGGGCAGGGCCACCCGGTGAGACGCGCCGAAGGAGGGCCATCGCGCGCCCAGGGCGGCGCGGCAGGCTCCCTTTCCAAAACGACACAGCCAGGGCCGACCCGCGCCGGCCGTGCCTCCCAGCGGGCCGCGCCCGAGCCGATCGCCATCGTCGGCGCCGCTTGCCGCTTCCCGGGCGCGCCGGACCTCGAAGCCTTCTGGTCCCTTCTCGAGGCCGGGGAGGACGCCGTCGGCACCCTGCCGGCCGACCGCTTCAGCCTCGACCTGTTCCACCATCCCCGCCGGGGCGAGCCCGGCCGGTCCTACAGCTTCGCCGCCGGCCATATCGGCGACGTCGCGGGCTTCGACGCCGCGCATTTCGGCCTCTCCCCGCGCGAGATGGCCGAGGCCGACCCGCAGCAGCGCCTCCTGCTCGAAGTGGCGTCCGAGGCGCTGGAGGATGCCGGCTGGCCCGCCAGCACCGTCGCCGGGAGGGAGATCGGCGTCTTCGTCGGCGGCTCCTCGACCGACTATGCGGAGCTGCGCCTCTCCGATCCCTCCGGGGCGGACCGGCACTTCATGACCGGCAACACCCTTTCGATCCTCGGGAACCGGATCACCAACGTCTTCGACCTGCGCGGTGGTGCGCAGACGATCGACACCGCCTGCTCCTCCTCCCTCGTCGCGCTGTCCCTCGCGGTGGACGCGCTGCGGGCCGGGCGGGTGGAGGCGGCGCTCGTCGGCGGCGTGCAGCTCCTCCTCTCGCCCTACGCCTTCATCGGCTTCTCGCGGGCCGCCATGCTCTCCCCGACCGGCCGCTGCCGCGCCTTCGCGGCGGGAGCGGACGGCTATGTGCGCGGGGAGGGCGCGGGGATGGTCGTCCTCAAGCCCCTCTCGGCCGCCCTCGCGGCCGGGGACGAGGTGCGTGGCGTGATCCTCGCGGCCGGGGTGAACACGGTCGGCCGCTCCATCGGCCTCTCCCTGCCCGATCCCCGCTCCCAGTCCACCCTGCTCCGTCGCGTGCTGGCCGAGTCCGGCCTGCAGCCCGGACGCGTCGCCTATTTCGAGGCGCACGGCACCGGCACCCAGGCCGGCGACCCCGTGGAGGCCGCGGCGATCGGCGAGGTCCTCTCGGGCGCCGCGCGGGCGGAGGCGCTGCCGATCGGCTCCGTGAAGTCGAATATCGGCCACCTGGAGACCGCCTCCGGCATGGCCGGGCTGCTCAAGGCTCTGCTGATGCTGGAGAAGCGGGTCATTCCGCCCAGCCTCCACTTCGAGGCGCCGAACCCGCGCATCGACTTCGGTGCCCTCAACATCCGCGTGCCCACCGCGCCCGAGTGCCTGCCTGGCCGCGAGCCGGTGATCGGGGTGAACTCCTTCGGCTTCGGGGGCACCAACGCCTCCCTCCTCCTTGCACCGCCGCCCGCCCCGCGCCGGCGCATGCCGGAGGCGGAGGGCGAGATGCCGCCGCTCATCCTCTCCAGCCGCTCCGCCGCCACCCTGCCCCGCGCGGCCGGCGCCTGGGCCGCGGCGCTCCGGGCCGAGCCGGCCCGCGCGCCGGCCCTGCTGCGCGGCCTCGCCCGGCACCGCGACCTCGGCCCGCACCGCCTCGTCCTGCGCGGCGATGCTCCTGAAGCCCTGGCGGCGGGGCTGGAGGCTTTCGCGGCGGGGGAGCCGGTGGGCGCGCACGGCGCCGTCCCCGCCGGCGCCTTCGGGCACGGCATCGCCTTTGCCTTCTCCGGCAACGGCGCGCAGTTCCCCGGCATGGCGCGCCAGGCCATGGCGCATTCCCGCCCCTTCCGGGAGGCGGTGAAGGCCGCCGATGCCGAACTCGCACCCCGCCTTGGCTGGTCCGTCGCCGCCGCGCTGGCGGAGGGGCTGACCGCCGAGGCCCTCGCCGCCACCGAGGTCGCCCAGCCCGCCCTCTTCGCCGCCCAGCACGGGCTGGTTGCCGCCCTCGCCGGGGAGGGGATCGAGCCCGCCATGGTGCTCGGCCATTCCGTCGGCGAGGTGGCGGCGGCGCTGGCGGCGGGCATCCTGGACCTGCCCGCGGCCGCCCGGCTGATCGTCGCCCGCTCCACCGCGCAGGGGCGCACGCGCGGGCGGGGCCGCATGGCCGCCTTCAGCGCCACCGAGGCAGAGGCCGCGCCGCTGCTGGCCGAGTGCGGCCCGGGCCTGGAGATCGCCGCCCGCAACGCGCCTCGCGCCCTCACCATCGCGGGGCCCGCCGCCGCGATCGAGCGCCTGGCCGCCGCCGCCCGCCGGCAGCGCCTGACCCTCGTCGTGCTCGACCTCGACTACGCCTTCCACTCCGCCGCCATGGACGAGGTCGCGGACGAACTGGCAGCCTCTCTGGAAGGGCTGCGCCCCGCCGCGCCCCGCCTGCCCTTCCTTTCCGCCGTCACCGGCTCGGCGCTGGAGGCGCCGGCGGATGCAACCTACTGGTGGCGCAACCTCCGCGCGCCCGTGCGCTTCGCCGAGGCCGCCCTCGAGGCCGCGCGCCATGGGGCGGGGCTGGTGATCGAGATCGGCCCCCACCCGATCCTGCAATCCTACCTGCGGGAGGCGATGCGCGCGGCCAAGTCGAGCGCCCCGGTCCTCGCCAGCCTCTCCCGCCGCGACCCGCCCGGCGACCCCGTCCCCGCCATTGCCGACCGCGCAACGGCGCTCGGCGCCGACCCGCGCCGCGCGCCCTCCTTCGCCGGCCCGGCCCTGCGCCGCGGCCTGCCGCCCACCTCCTATGCCCGCGCGCGCCACTGGTTCCCCGCAACGCCCGAGGCAGCGCGGCTGCACGACCCCGTGCTCGACCACCCGCTACTCGGCTTCCGGCGCGATGCCGGGCCGGAGGGCGGGGCGGCGCTCTGGACGCGGGCCCTCGACACCGACCTCATGCCCTGGCTCGCCGACCACCGGCTGGGCGAGGACGCGGTGCTCCCCGCCGCCGCCATGGCGGAGATGGCGCTCGCCGCCGCCGCCCTCCGCTTCCCCGAGGCCGAGGCGCTGGAACTCTCCGCCCTGCAGATCCTGAGGCCGCTGCCCATCCCCGGCAGCGGTCCCGAGGCGGGCAGCCAGGAACTGCGCTTCCGCCTGGCCGACGACGGCACCTTCCGCCTCGAATCCCGCCGCCGGATGAGCGGCGAGGCCTGGTCCCTCAACGCCCGCGGCCTGCTGCGCGCGGTCGGCGCGGAGGCCCTGCCCGATCCCGCCCCGTCCCTCTCGCCCGGCGGGCGCCGGGTGGAGGAGGCGGCGCTGCACGCCACCGCCGCGCGCTGCGGCCTCGCCTACGGCCCCGCCTTCCGCCCGGTGCGCCACGTGCTGCTGGCGGGTGAGGGCGCGGCGGCCGAGGTGGCGCTGGAACTGCCGCCCGCCGCCCCGCCCGATGACGGCTTCCTCCTCCACCCCGTGCGGCTGGACGGCGCCATGCAGGGCCTGATCGCCCTCCTGGCCGACCGGCAGGGCCCCGGGGCAGCCGCCTCCGGGGAGGCGCTGGTGCCGGTGCGCTTCGAGCGCCTGGTGGCCCGGCGCGGCGCCGGTCCGGCCGTGCGCGCCGGCCTCGCGCTCACCTATGTCGGCCAGCGCGCGGCCGAGGCGCGGCTCGTGCTCGCCGACGCCGCTGGCCGCCCGGTGGCGGTGGCCGAGGGCGTCTGGTTCCAGCGCGCCCGCCTCGGCCGCGCGGCCACCGAGCCCGCCGTCTTCCGCCTGGAGGACCGGGCGGCGCCCGATCCCACTCTGCCGCCCCCCTCGCCCGACCTCGACGCCGCCCTCGCCGCGGCCGAGGCGCGCGACGACGCGCTGGACCTTTCCGAGTCCGCCCTTCTGCTGGAGGCCTATGTCGCCTCCGCCGCCACCCGTGCCCTGGCACGCGGGGCCGCGCCCGGCGGCACCATCATCCCGACCAATCCCTATGCCGCGACGATGCTCCGCGCCTTGGAGGAGGACGGGTTGGCCGCCCGGGACGGCCATGCCTGGCATCTGCTGCCCGGCGAGGACCTGCCCGCGCCCGAGGATATCTGGCTCTCGGTGCTGACGGAGCGCCCGGTCCTCGCGCAGGACCTCGCGGCCCTGGCCTTGGCGGCCGAGCGCCTGCCGGAAGCCCTCGCCGGCCGACTGCCGCCGGAAGCCGCGCCGCTTGCCCTTTCCGACGAATCGGCTTCCTACGTCCTCGTCTCCGGGGTGCTGGCGGAAGCGGCGGGCGCGATCGCGGCGGCCTGGCCGGCGGAGCGGCCGCTGCGCGTGCTCGACCTCGGCGGACCGGCCCTCACCATCGCCCTCTCGGCCCGCCTCGCGCGCTCCGGCCGCCGCATCCTGCACATCCTCGCGGGCGAGGCCCGCCCACTGCCACCGCCGCATGAGACGGCCGAGGTCTCGACCATCGAGTGGCAGCCCGGCGCGGGCAACCCGGCCCCGATGGTGGACCTCGTGGTCGGCCTCCAGGGCCCGTTCCTGGACGGGGCGGGGCCGGGCGTCCTGCCGGACTTGGCGGCCGCCCTCGCGGAGGGCGGCGCGCTCCTTCTCGCCGCGCCGCAACCGGGGCGGATGACGGAGTTCCTGCGCGGGCAGGACCCGGCGAACCCCTCGCGGCCCATCCTGCCGGGCGCCGCTGCCTGGCAGGGGGCGCTGGAGGCCGATGGCTGGCTCGCCGCGCGCGTCCGGCCCCTCCGCACCTCGCCCATCCCCGCGCTGCTCGTCGCGGCCCGCCGCCCGCCGTCCCATCCCGCCCTCCCCCGCGCGGAGGAGAAGCGCTTCGTCCTCGTCGGCGATGCCGGCGCGACGCCGCTCGCGGAGGCGCTCGGTCTCGCGCTCGGCGGCGCCGGCGCCACGGTGGAGCGGCACCGGCTGGAGGACGCCCAGGCCCTGCCGCCCCGCGCGCTGCGCGGCGCCGCGGTGATCGCCCTGGCCAGCCCCCAGCCGGCGGCGCTGGCCACCACGCTCGCGGGCATCGTCCGGCTGGCCGAGGCCGCCGCCGGTTCCGCCTCCGGCCTCACCATCCTCGCCCAGGGCGACGCCAGCACGCCAGAGGCCGAGGCCATCCGCGCGCTCGGCCGGGTGCTGGCGAACGAGATGCCGGACCTCGCGCCGCGCCGCATCCTCGTGGACGCCGCCCTCGCCCCCCCGGCCGCCGCGCGCCGGGCCCTGGCGGAGATCGTCTCGCCAGGGGCGGAGCCGGAACTGCTGCTCGGCCTTCTCTCCCGCCGGGTGCCGCGCGTGGCGCTGGGCTTGCCTGCCGGCCCCGCCCGGGCGTCGCGCCTCGCGATCCGCCAGCCCGGCGCCCTCTCCTCCCTCGCCTGGGAACCGATGGAGCCGCTGCCCACCCCTGGCCCCGGCGAGGTGCGGCTACGGGTGGAAGCCTCCGGCCTTAATTTCCGCGACCTGATGTGGGCCCAGGGCCTGCTGCCGGAGGAGACGCTGAAGGACGGCTTCGCCGGCGCCGGCCTGGGGATGGAATGCGCGGGCGTGGTGGAGGCCGCGGGCCCTGGCACGGGCTTCCACCCGGGCACGCGGGTCTTCGGCTTCGCCCCGCGCGCCCTGGCCAGCCGGGCGCTGACCCGCGCCCAGGCGCTGGCCACAATCCCTGAGGGAATGACGTTCACTGCCGCCGCCACCATCCCCGTGGCCTTCCTCACCGCCGTCTACGCGCTGGAAACCCTCGCCCGCCTCGGCCCCGGGGAGCGCGTGCTGATCCACGGCGGCGCGGGGGCCGTGGGGCTCGCGGCGCTCCAGGTGGCCCAGGCCGCCGGGGCGGAGGTGGCGATGACCGCCGGCACCGAGGCGCGCCGCGCCTTCCTGCGCGCGGCGGGCGCTGACCTCGTGCTCGACAGCCGCTCGGGCGGCTTCGACGACGCGCTGCGCCGCCACTGGCCGGAGGGGGTTGACGTCGTGCTGAACTCCCTCGCCGGGGAGGCGATGGAGCGCTCGCTCGCCCTCGTGAAGCCCTTCGGCCGCTTCCTGGAACTCGGCAAGCGCGACTACGCGGAGGACCGGCGCATCGCGGTACGTCCTTTCCGCCGCAACGTCACCTATTTCGGCGTGGACGTGGACCAGCTCCCGAGCGCCCGCCCGGCCGAAGCGGCGCGGCTGCTCGAATCGATCCGCGGGCGGCTGGCCGGCGGTAGCTTCCGTCCCCTGCCCTATTCCCGCCGCGGCGCCGAGGAGGTGGAGGGCGCCTTCCGCCTCCTCCAGGCGGGCGGGCATATCGGCAAGATCGTCGTTCTCCCGCCCCGTGAGGAAGCGCCGCCCCCCGTACCCTGGGCCCCCGGCTCGGGTACCATCATCGTCACCGGCGGCACCTCGGGCTTCGGGCTCGAGGCCGCGAAGTGGCTCGCCGCCCGCGGCGCCGCGCGCCTGGCCCTCGTCTCCCGCAGCGGCCCCGCCGCGCCGGGGCTGGGTGAGGCGATGACGGCGCTGTCGGCCCTCGGCGCCCGTGCCAGCGCCCATGCGGTGGACGCGGCCGATGGTGCGGCGCTGAAGTCCCTGCTCGAAACCCTCCGCGCGGAGGGCCCCGTCACGGGCGTGGTCCACGCGGCGGCGGTCTTCGACGACGGGGCGGCCAGCGGCATGGACGCGGCCCGCTTCGCCCGCAGCCTCGCGCCCAAGATCGAGGCGGCGGAGAACCTCGACCGGCTGACGGCGGCGGACCCGATCGACCTCTTCCTCCTCTTCTCCTCGGCCACCACGCCGCTCGGCAATCCCGGCCAGGCGAACTACGTCGCCGCCAATGCCGGGCTGGAGGCGCTGGCCCGCCGCCGCCGCGCGCGCGGACGGCCGGCGCTCACGGTGCTCTGGGGTCCGGTCGCCGATGCCGGCGTGCTGGCGCGGGAAGCCGGCACCGCCCGCACCCTCGCCCGCCGCCTCGGCGTGGAGCCGATGCCCGCGCATGAGGCGCTCGATGCCCTGCCCGAGCTGATGGCGGGCGGCGCGCCCGTCGTCGCCCTCGCGCGCCTGTCCTGGAAGCGGGCCGGCGCCGCACTGCCCGTCCTGCGCGAGCCCGCCTTCGCCGCCCTGCGCGCGGGCAACGAGGATACGGATGCCGGCATCGCCGACATGCGCGCCCATCTCGCCGCCCTTCCCACCGCTGAGGCCGGGGCGCTGCTCGTCAGGATCGGCACGGAGGAGCTCGCCCGCATCCTCCGCCTGCCCGCCGAGAGCATCGCGCCGGACGCGCCCGTGGCCCGGCTCGGCCTCGACAGCCTCGGCGGGCTGGAGCTGCGCGGCGCGCTGGAGGCGCGGCTGGGCATGCCCGTGCCGCTCTCGGCCGTGACGGAGGACCTGACCGTCGCGGGCCTTGCCGCGCGCATGGTGGAGGGCCTGTCTGGCGGCGCGCGGGAGGCGCAGCTCGACGTGCTGCTCGAGAACTTCGAGCCCGGCACCCCGTTCCCGCCGCTCTTGCCCGAGAAACCTACTCTGTCCAATAGAATGTCCCAGGCCATGACCGGCGAGGCGAGGGAGACAGAAGGGTGACCCAAGGCATCGGCCTTTCCGCGGCGGCGCGCCTCGCCCTCCTGCAACGCCTCTCCAAGCGCCGCGCGCGGCAGGAGGAGAGCGGGGCGGAGAGCGGCGCGCGCTCCTTCGGCGACCTGCCGGCGCTGCGCGACTTCGAGCTGATGAAGACGGCTATGGAGGCGCTCGACCTCCCCAACCCCTTCTTCCGGCCGCATGAGGGCCTGGCGGCCGACACCACGCGGATCGGCGGCGCGGAATACCTGAACTTTTCCTCCTACAACTACCTCGGCCTGAACGGAGACCCGCGCATCAAGGCCGCGGCCCATGCGGCGATCGACCGCTACGGCGTCTCCGCCTCGGCGTCGCGCGTCGTCTCGGGCGAGCGGCCACCGCACGCGGCGCTGGAGGCGGCGCTGGCCGTTCATTACGGCACGGAAGCCGCGCTCTGCCTCGTCTCCGGCCACGCGACCAACGTTACGGTCATTGGGCACCTCATGGGCCCGCGCGACGTGATCCTGCACGACGCGATGATCCACAATTCCTGCGTGGAGGGCGCCCGCCTCTCGGGCGCGCGCCGCATCGCTTTCGCGCACAACGACCCGCAGGCGGCCGAGCGCGAGCTGGCCGCCGCCCGCCGCGGCGCCGCCCGCGCGCTGATCGTCATCGAGGGCCACTACTCGATGGACGGCGACGTGCCGGACCTCGCCCGCTTCGTCGAGATCGCCCGCCGCCACGACGCCTGGCTGATGGTGGACGAGGCACATTCGGTGGGCGTGCTCGGCCCCACCGGCCGCGGCATCTTCGAGCTGCAGGGCGTCGATCCCGCCGGCGTCGATATCTGGATGGGCACGCTGTCCAAGACGCTCTCCTCCTGCGGCGGCTACATCGCGGCGCGGCGCCAGCTCATCGACTGGCTGCGCCACACCGCCCCGGGCTTCGTCTATTCCGTCGGGCTCGCGCCGGTGCTCGCGGCCTCGGCCCTCGAATCGCTCCGCGTGCTGGCGGAGGAGCCCTGGCGCGTGGCCCGGCTGAACGCCAACGCCACCCGGCTGCGGGACGCACTGCGGGCGCGGGGCCTGGATGCCGGCGCATCGGCCGGGCATGCCATCGTGCCGCTGATGACCGGCTCCTCCGTGCGCGCCGGGCGGCTCTCGGCGGAACTGTTCGCGGGGGGCATCAACGTCCAGCCCATCACCTTCCCCGCCGTGCCCGAGCGCGCGGCGCGGCTCCGCTTCTTCGTCTCCTCCGAGCACACGGAGGAAGGGATTGATCGTGCGGCGGAGGTCGTCGCCCGCGCCTGCGCCGGCCTCGCGCCCGCGGAGCTGGCGGGCTGACAGGGGCGGCACCCCGCCTCGCCCTCCTCACCCTGGCCAGCGCCGCGAGCGCCGAGGCCGTGGCGGCGTTCGCCGCCCGCTACCGGGAGAGCCTCGCCCTCGTCGGGCTCTCCAACCCCTATCGCCGGAATGCGGGGGGATCGCTCGGCCAGGCCTGGCGGCATCTCCGGCGTTCGGGGCCGGGCCTGCTCGCCTACCTCGCGGTGAATATGTCGCTGCCGCGGATCGCCGGGCTGCTCTCGCCCGGCCTCGGCCCGCTTGCGCGAAGCCTCGGCGGCCGGGGCGTGCCCGTGGTCACGGTGGAGGACGTGAACGGCCCCGCTTTCGCGGAGACCCTACGCGCCTCGGGGGCGGAGCTGATCGTCACCTTCCACTTCGACCAGATCCTCTCGGCCGCGACGCTCGGCATTCCCCCGCTTGGCGGCATCAACGTCCACCCCTCCCTTCTCCCGCACCACCGGGGGCCCATGCCGACCTTCTGGGCGGGGATGGAGCCGGCGCCCGCCCATGGGGTCACGATCCACCGCCTCGTGCCGAGGATCGACGCGGGTCCGATCCTCGCCCAGAAGGCGGTGGACCTTCCGCGGGGGGTCACGGTCTCGGCCGCGGCGCGACTCCTCCATCAGGCCGCAGTGCCGCTCGCGGGCGAGGTCCTGCCCCGCCTCGCAGCCGGCACCGCGGCGGAGTGGCTGGCCGAGGCGCTGCCCTACCGCCCCTTTCCCACGCGCGCGACGTTGCGCGAGGCCCGCCGGCGGGGCCTGCGTCTCTTTGACGCCGCGGATTTGCGCGCAGCCCTGCGCGCGCGGCTTTGATCCCCGGCCAGAGCGCTTCGAAGGGGCTTCGTTCCGAAACGGCAACACGGCAGCAAGGAAAGCCCCGCTACACCCGGCAACGCAGGATTGTCGCCGCGCTGCGGCCCGAATATGGAGGATGGGTGCCTCAGCAAATCCAAGATGCCGTGCGGCCGAGGCGATTTCTCTTCCTGCAGGGTCCGATCACCCCCTTCTTCGACGAGGTCGGCGCCGAGCTGAGGCGGCTCGGCCACGGGGTTCACCGGATCAACTTCTGCCTCGGCGACAAGCTCGCCTGGCGCAGCCCCGGGGCGGAGGACTTCACCGCCCGCCCGGAGACCTGGCCCGCCTTCATCGCGGCCTTCCTCGACCGCCACGCCATCACCGACATCGTGCTGCTCGGCGAGCAGCGCTTCTACCACCGGGAGGCGATCGCGGCGGCGAAGGCGCGCGGCCTCACGGTGGTGGCCACCGACTTCGGCTACCTCCGCCCCGACTGGATCACCTTCGAGCTGGACGGCATGAACCGGGAGAGCCGCTTCCCGCGCGAGCCCGAGGCCGTCGTCGCCCTGGCCGAGACCCTGCCGCCCCTCGACCTAGCCCAGCGCCACCGGGACAGCTTCCTCAACCAGGCGACCTGGGACGTGGCCTACCACCTGGCAAACCTTATCCCGGGGCCCTTCCGCCACTACGCCAGCCACCAGATCTACCACCCGGTCCAGGTCTATCTCGGCACCCTGCTGCGCCTGATCATGCGGCGGCGCGCCAACCGACGGTCGGACGCCATTATCGGCCGGCTCAAGCAGGAAGGACGGCCGCTCTTCCTCATGGCGATGCAGATGGAGACCGACTTCTCCGTCCGCGCCTACTCCCGCTACCCCGACCTCGACACGGCGATCGAGGAGGTCATCACCTCCTTCGCTGCCCATGCCCCGCCGGCCGCGCAGCTTCTGGTGAAGGTCCACCCGCTGGACCCCGCGGTGAAGAACTGGGGCCGCCGGGTAGCCCGGACGGCGCGGCGGGCCGGGGTGGCGGGGCGCGTCCACTACCTCGGCGGCGGCAACCTGGGCAGCATCACCGAGAGCGTGCAGGGCGTCGTCACCATCAACAGCACCGTCGGCCTGCGCGCCATCGTGGACCGGCTGCCGACCCTCGCGCTCGGCGACGCGATCTACAAGATCCCGGGCCTGACCCATGGCGGATCCCTGGATAGCTTCTGGACCGAAGGCCATCCGCCGGACCCGGTGCTGCGAGAAGCCTTCCTGCGCGGCATCGGCCACTGCCTGCACATCCGCGGCGTCTACTACGCCCGCCCCGGCCTGGATGCGGCGGTCGAGGCAGCGGCGCACCGCCTGCACCACGGGCTGGTCAACCAACCCGTGCTGGAACCACCGCCGCTCTCATTCTGAAGCCTGAGTTAGACAGGGCTCTCTTTTTACCGTGTCGGCGCTTGTGGCCCTGGGGAGAGGAAGTAAGGAATTCTTCCTCTCCCCAGACCCCTCACCATCATCTTTTTCTTCGCGTTGAGATGCTTTGCGGTCGGTGCGCCTCGGGTCACCGACCCGAGGCGACTGCACGCGCAGGAAGGGCGCGCAAAGAACCGGCCCGATCACAGCATCCGCGCCAGCCAGACGGGGATCCAAGGGCCTCAGGCCCTTGGCGGGTGAGGCCTGGAGAGGGCAGCGCCCTCTCCAGGAGCCGCAAGCGCCGGCAGCCATCCCAGGTTGCGCAGCCTCTCCCTCTCCCCCGAGAGGAACCGGTCCCCGATATCGCCGCGCCAGCGCAGTTCCGGCGCCACCACGTTGCGCGCCCGGGCCCGTGCGGCTTCCTGGGCTTCCTGCACAGTGGCCCCCGTGCCCGTCACGATCATCAGGTGGCCTGACCGGCGCCGCCCGAGGAGTTGGCCGCCTTCCTGGCGCATGTCCACGAAGTGGTAGCCCTCCAGTTCGGCGCCCTCCACCGGGTGGAGAAAGAAGACCGGCGGGTCCTCCTCGGGCGTGGTGGTCGGATGGTGATCGGGGAAGGGCGGCACGGTCAGCACGATGGCGACGGAGAAGCCCGGCCGGGTCGCGAAGCGTCGGGGTTTGCGCGGCGCGGCCATGCGGCCCAGCAGGTCGCCCCAGCCCTCGGGTTGGAGGGCGGCGAGCACCGCGAAGCCGGGATTGCCGAAGCGGCAGGTGAACTCCAGCGGCCAGACGCCCCGCTCGTTCACGATGAGGTTCAGGTTGACGTAGCCGACATGCCCTGCGGCGGCGAAGCGCGGCGCCACGCGGTCCAGCGTCGCGGCGAAGAGCGCCTCCGAGTCCTCGTAGGAGGCGAGGGTACCCATCTCGCCCGTCATCTCCCCCATCTCACCGGGGAAGAAACGCTTGTGCTCGAAGTCGATGCAGGCCGGGCGCAGGAAGGCGGTGCCGTCGAAATAGGCGCCGACGCCGACCTCCACGCCCTCGATCCGCTCCATCAGCAGCACCCGCCCCTCGCCCGCGCGGCGGAGCATGAAGGCGACGTCCAGCCCCTCCGGATGGTCACCGACGAAGGTGTTGCGGCCGACCTCGTCGTGTTTGAGCACGTAGCGGCCGGGATGCTCCCGAAGCCAGTCGAGCGCGGCCGGGGCGTTCTCGAAGGACATGCTCTCCGCGATGGCGAGGCCCGCCTCGCGCAGCACCGACTGGCCGAAATCCCGCTCCTGCTCCAGGCGGTCGCCGAACTCGCTGCCGCCGACCACGCGATAACCCTCGGCGCGCAGCGCGTCCTGTACGGCGCCGCGCCCGATGCGCTCGAAGAAGACGATCCCGTCTCGCCCGACCCAGTCCAGTTCCGCCCGCCAGTCGGGCACGGTGTCGATCAGGCCGCCGAAGGCGCGGTCCCCCGGAGGATCCTCGGCGTGGACGCGCACCTCGTGCCCCTCGCGCTGCAGGGCGAGATAGACGTCGCCGAGATAGGCGCGTGGCCCGATGCCCAGAATCCGCATGCCCGCTCCGCTCCCTGCCGGTGCTCAGTCCCTTGCGGCAACGACGATCCGGCATCCCGGTTCCCCGGCGCCGCCCGCAAGGGAGCGCCGGGGAGGATGGGGCGGCCGCTCAGGCCAGCTCCGCCCCCCGCCGCTCCGGAATGAGCAGCAGCAGCGCGAGAACGTCCAGCGCGTAGAGCGCGGCGAGCGCGGCAATGGCCGTCTCGAAGCCGTAGGCGCCGGCCAGCGCCGCCACCGCCACGGGCCCGAAGCCGCCCACGGCGCGGCCGATGTTGAACAGCACGTTCTGCGCCGTCGCGCGCACCGCCGTGGGGTAGAGCTCGCTCATCAGCGCGCCGTAGCCGCCGAGCATGCCGTTGACGAAGAAGCCCATTACCGCGCCGCCGATCAGCAGCGCCGTCGCATCCGTCAGGCGCGAGTAGACCACCACCATGACAGCCGCGCCGACCATGTAGGAGAGGAAGGCGGGCCGCCGCCCGAGCCGGTCCGCGAGATGCCCGAAGGCGAAGATGCCGACGGCCATGCCGAGGATGGTCACGGCGGTCCAGACCGCCGACTGCGTCAGCCCGTAGCCGAACCGGCTGTTGAGGTAGTTCGGCAGCCAGATCATCACGCCGTAGTAGCCGAAGTTCTGCACGGAGCAGAGGATCACCATGCCGAGGCTGATCCGCGTGGTCGCCGCATCCTTTACCAGCAGGCGGAGCGGAAAGCCCTCCCCCACCGCCTTCGCGCTGCGGGCGGTGAACAGCTCCGGCTCGTGCAGCGTGCGCCGGATTCCCCAGGCCACGAAGGCCGGCAGGACGCCGACCGCGAACATGCCGCGCCAGCCGATGATGGGCAGCAGCAGCGGCGTCGCCAGCGCGGCCAGCAGCACGCCGGCCTGCCAGCCGAGGCCGACATAGGAGGAGGCCCGCGCCCGCTTCGACGCCGGCCAGGTCTCGGCGACCAGCGCCATGCCGATGCCGAACTCCCCGCCCAGCCCGATGCCCGCGATGGTGCGGTAGGCCAGCAGGTCCCAGTAGCCCTGGGCCAGCGCGCAGAGCCCGGTGAAAACGGCGAAGAGCACGATCGTCCAGGTCAGCACCCTGACGCGCCCCAGGCGGTCCGACAGCATGCCGAAGATCAGCCCGCCGATCACCGCCCCCACCAGCGTGCCGGTGACGAGGGAGGCCGCCTCGGCCTGGCCGAGCCCGAGTTCCCCCGCGATGGCACGGAGCATGAAGCCGAGGATCAGCAGGTCGAAGCCGTCCATGGCATAGCCGACGGCCGAGCCCCAGAGCGCCTTGCGGGCCTCGGGCGTGACAGGTTCTTCCACTTTTTTTCTCTCTTCCGTGCGGGCCGGCGATCATCGCCCGCCGGCCGGAAGCGGCCTTATCAGGCGACCTTGTCCGCCAGCAATCCGACCGCCAGCCCATAATTCATCGGCGAGTTGTAGCGCCGGATCACCCGCAGGTTCGGAAGGCCGAGGAAGACCTGCCCCGAGCTGCGCGTCGGCACGGCCAGCGAGGCCTCGGTATCGGTCGCGGGCAGGGGCGACCCGTCCGCCCGCCGCCAGCCCATCCGCGCCCACTCGGCCATCGAGCGCCGGCTCTCGGTGTCCACCCGCTCGATGTCGAAGCCGGCGGGGGGGCGGGCCTCCATCGCCCAGCCCTTGTCCGTCTGCCAGCCGCTGCGGGCGAGGTAGTTGGCGATCGAGCCCAGCGCGTCGGCTCGGCTGCCCCAGATGTCCTTGCGCCCGTCGCCGTCGAAGTCCACGGCCAGCCGCTCGAAGCTCGTCGGCATGAACTGCGGGTGCCCCATGGCACCGGCCCAGGAACCGCGCATCCCCTCGGCCGAGACGTGCCCGGCGTCGATGATCCGCAGCGCCGAGATCAGCTCCCCCTTGAAGAAGGCCGCGCGACGGCCCTCCCAGGCGAGCGTCGCCAGCGCCTCCACCACGTTGAAGCCGCCCGTGTTGGTGCCGTAGTTCGTCTCCATCCCCCAGATGGCGACAATCACCCGGGGGGAGACGCCGTAGCGGCCCTGAATGCTCTCGAGCAGCGCGCGGTTCTCGGCATAGGCGCGGCGGCCGCTCTCGATCCGCGTCTGGCTGACGATGCGGTCGCGGTACTGCTCCCAGCTCAGCACCCCCTCGGGCTGCTTGCGGTCCAGCTCCAGCACGCGGGCCAGGGGGCGGACGCCGCCGAGGGCGCGCTGAACCGTCGCCTGCGAAACCCCGGCCCGCCGGGCATCGGCGCGCAGCCCGACGAGAAAGGTGTCGAAGCCCGCCGCATCGGCCACGACCTGATCGGGCGAGGCGGTGATCGTGGTCACGGGCGCCGGCGCCGGCACGGGCGCCGCCACGGGTGCTACCGGGGCGGCCATGGCCGCCGGCGCGGTGCGGGAGGAGGAAGCGCAGCCGGCGAGGATCGGGCCGGCGCTGGCGAGGAGGAGGCGGCGGGAGAGCATGGGGGCGAGACTTGGCAGGAGCCCGCCGCGTGCGCAACGGCTTCAGTGCACTCCGCGCCAAATCCCACTCTATTCATTGCAAAACCGTTTATTAACAATCGTCTTGGTGGCACATCCATGGGGTCCAGGCGCCGGGTCGGGGGTTGCCACGGGCGCTTCAAGCCCATACCAGGGATCGCGCAGCTCGCCATGGAACTCTTCCGATGGCGGAACAAACCGTCCTTTCGCTGGTCAACGGCGCAGGGGCAGCCTCGCTGAAAGTCTTCCTGCTTTCGGCCCCTCTTTCGCCCGCCGCGGCCGCCCTCTTAGGGAGCGCGCCGCCCCGGGCCTCAAGGAGACGCCGCAGATGGCCCTTCCCCTCCCCGCCGCCCACCTCCGCCAGAGCATCCCGCCTGCTGGGCGCCGCTGGGCGGGATTGGCGGCTTGAGGGCGGCCCTCCGCCGCGCGGCCCCGGCCTGCGCCGCGCTCGGCCTTTCCGCCCTCGTCGCCTGCGCCCCGCCGATGGAGGAGGGGCCGGTGACCGCCGCCGCCCCGCCGCCGCGCGAGGAGCCGGTGCCGCCGCAGGATCCGGCGGTGGCCCTGCTGGAGCAGCAAGGCCTGCGGCCGGCGGGTGAGCAGCAGCTCGGCGATGCCTCCTATTACGGGCCGGAGTTCACGGGTCGGCGAATGGCGAACGGGCGCCGCTTCGACCCGGGCTCCATCTCCGTCGCCCACCGCACCCTTCCCTTCGGCACGAAGGTGCTCGTGACCCACCTCGGCAACGGCCGCTCGGCCATGGCAACGGTGGAGGACCGCGGCCCCTTCATCCGCGGCCGCATCATCGACCTCAGCCCGCGCCTGGCGGAGCGGCTTGGCATGCGGCAGGAAGGCGTCGCGGCCGTCGAGGTGCAGCCCGTCGAGGTGGCCGAGGCGCCGAACTAGAGGCAGCCCTGAAGGGGTTCCCACCTTCTGCCCGAGAGAGGGCGCTGCCCTCTCCGGATCTCACCCGCCAGGCGCCTGAGGCCGCTGGATCCTCATCTGGCGGTCGCGGAACCTTCCTTCACGTTCAGTCGCCTCGGGTCGATGACCTGAGGCGCACCATCCGCCGAGCATTCCAAGCAGGCAGAAAAAGATGAGTGGGGGTCTGGGGGGAGAGAATTCATTCTCTCCCCCCAGCGTCACCAGCGCTGCCCCGTAACGATGCGGGTCTGCCGGTGCAGACCACCACGGGAGCACCGCGCATGACCTTCGAAGCCCGTTCATCCGAGCGCTCGCCTCGCGACAGCAGGCGGCGGATTTCTGCCTCCGGACAGCCGGCATGGTCCTGACCTTCGCGGCGCTGGTGCTTCTCTCCCCCACCCGCCTTGACCACGCCCTCACGGGTTGACCAGGTTGGTAAGGCTGCCTTACCGTTCCTGCAAATAGGGGAGGAAAGGCGTGCAGGAGCCGGAGCGCATCCCTGTCCTGATCGCGGGCGGCGGCCCCTGCGGGTTGATGCTGGCCATCGAGCTCGCCCGTCGTAGGGTGGGCGTGGTGCTGGTGGACGACAAGCCCGGCACCGCCTTCAACCCCCAGGCCAACGCCACCCAGGCGCGCACGATGGAGCACTACCGGCGCCTGGGCTTCGCGGACGAGATCCGCGCGCTGGGAATGCCCGACGACTACCCCACGGACATCGCCTATTTCACCCGCTTCGCCGGCTATGAGCTGGCGCGCTTCAAGCTGCCCTCGGCGAAGGAGGCGCGCGCGCGGGTTTCGGGTCTCTCCGGCTCCTGGAGCGCGGCGGAGCTGCCGCACCGCGTCTCGCAGAAGTTCGTCGAGCGCGTCCTGCGCGAGAAGGCGCAGGCGGCGGGGGCCACTCTACTCTACGGCTGGCGCCTCGACGGGTTCGAGGAAGGAGCCGGGGGTGTCGCGGCCGCCATCGAGGCGGTGGACGGCTCGGCGCGGCGGGAGCTGCACGCGGACTACCTCGTCGGCGCGGACGGGCCGCGCAGCCCCGTCCGCTCCCGCCTCGGCATTCGCTACGCCGGCTCCTCGGGCGTTGCGCGGGACTTCATGGGCGGGCGGATGTACGCCCTCTATCTTCGCTGCCCCGCCTTCTACGACGTGGTGCCCCACGCGAAAGCCTGGATGAACGTCACCTATAACCGCGACCGCCGGGCCTTCATGGCGGCGGTGGACGGGGCCGCGGAGTTCGCCTTCCACACCCAGCTGCGCGACGGCGAGGACGAGGAGGCGATCACCGAGGCCCAGGCGCGCGCGATGTTCGAGCGCGCGGTGGGCCGCTCCGTCCCGGCCGAGATCCTCTCCCGCACCGCCTGGACCGCGGGGCATGCGCTGGTGGCGGAAAGCTTCGGGCGCGGGCGCGTGCTGATCGCCGGCGATGCCGCGCATCTTTTCACGCCGGCGGGCGGCCTCGGCTACAACACCGCGGTCGAGGACGCGGTGAACCTCGGCTGGAAGCTCGCATCCGTTGTGAAGGGTATCGCGGCCCCCGCGCTGCTCGACAGCTACGGGCTGGAGCGCGGGGCGCTCGCCCGGCGGAACACGGCCTACGCGCGGGAGCTCGCGGATTCCCTCGCCTACCGCCCGGCGGATCCGGCGCTTGAGAGCGACACGCCCAAGGGCGAGGCCGCGCGTCGGGAGGCCGGGGAGCATCTCGGCGCCCATGCGCGGCGCGAGTTCAACATTCCCGGCATCACCTTCGGCGGGCGCTACGACGGCTCCCCCATTATCGTCCCGGACGGCACCGCACCGCCGCCCGACGCCATGAACCGCTACGAGCCCACGGCCTGCCCCGGCGGGCGCCCGCCGCATGCCTGGCTCGGCGAGGGACGATCGCTCTACGACCTCTTCGGACCGGAATGGACGCTGCTGCGCCTCGGCCCTGCTCCAGCGAAGGGCTTCTCCCGCGCGGCGGCCGTGGCGGGCCTGGACCTGCGGGTGGTGGAACCCGGTGGCGGGGAGGCGCTGCGCGACCTCTACGGCCGCGACCTCGTCCTTATCCGCCCGGACCATATCGTGGCCTGGCGCGGGAACGATGCGGGGCAGGCGCCGGCCGTGCTGGCCCAGGCCGCGGGACTTGCCGCCTAAGGCGTGGCCGCGGGCGGCGGCCCCGGGCTAGCCTGAGCCACGCCATCGTCGATCGAAGAAAGAAACCCGGCCGGTTGCTCCAGACCGGCTAACAGGGAGGGACCAGGATGACGCATCGCAAGGGCTTCGGGCGAAGGCAGTTTGGCAGGGCGGCAGGCTTGCTGCCGCTCGCGGCGCTCGCGCCCCGCGGGGCGGCGGCCCAGGGGTCCGGCTCGCGCATCCCGGACGGGCCCGTGACGGTCGTCGTTCCCTATACCCCGGGCACCGGACCGGACATCCTGGGGCGGCTCGTCTCGGCGCCGCTGCAGCAGGCCTTCGGGCAGCCGGTGGTGGTGGACAACCGGGCGGGCGCCAGCGGCAATATCGGCACCCAGTTCGTCGCCCGCGCCGCGCCGGACGGGCGCACGCTGATGATGCAGCCGAACACCTTCATCATGAACCCGAGCCTGTTCCGGCAGGTGCCCTACGATCCCATCAACAGCTTCGTGCCGATCATCCAGCTCAGCACCGGCGACCTCGTGGTGGTGGTGAACCCGGACGTGCCGGCGCGGAACGCGAAGGAACTGGCGGAACTGGCGCGCGCGAAGCCGGGGGAGATCGACTACGGTTCCCCGGGCGTGGGCACGCCGCAGCACCTGGCCATGGCGCTGTTCGGGCTCACGGCGGGGGTGACGATGAACCACGTGCCCTATCGCGGCGCTGCCCCCTCGCTCCAAGACCTCATCGGCAAGCGGCTGGCGGCCATGGTGCTGCCGGTGCACACGGCGCTGCCGCTCGCCCAGTCCGGGCAGATTCGACTGCTGGCGATCTGCGGCGACCAGCGGAGCGACGTGGCACCCGACGTGCCAACCCTCGCCGAGAGCGGCGTCCCGGGATCCCAGGCCGATCTCTGGTACGGCCTCTTTGGTCCGGCCGGTCTGCCCGCGGATTTCGTGCGCCGGGTGAACGCCGACCTCAACGCCTGGCTGACCGAGCCCCGCACGCGGGAGGCGCTGCTGGCCCAGGGCATGAAGCCCGCCGGCGGCACGCCCG
Source organism: Roseomonas aerilata DSM 19363 (assembly GCF_000711725.1). GTDB lineage: Bacteria > Pseudomonadota > Alphaproteobacteria > Acetobacterales > Acetobacteraceae > Roseomonas > Roseomonas aerilata. Next base: position 250,684 of record NZ_JONP01000002.1, read on the forward strand.
AAGCCCTGGGGGAACTGGCGAAGCGCGACCTCGCGCGCTGGGCAGACGTGATCAGGCGCGGCGGCATCTCGGCGGATTAGGCAGGATGGGCGACCCCGCCATCGGCGGCGCCCCTCTCGCCCTGCCGGCCCGCGGCGGGCCGGGCAACTGGCGCCGGCACAATGTCGGCCGCCTGCTGAACGAGGCGGTGCACCGCTTCGAGAGCCGCGTGCTGGCCCTGCTGGCGGAAACGGGCTTCCACGAGGTCCGGCTCGCCCATATCGGCGTGACGCGGAACCTCGACATCGGCGGCACGCGCGCGACCGAGCTTGCCCACCGCGCGAGCATGACGAAGCAGGCGATGGGCGAGCTGATCGAGCAGTGCGTCGCCCTCGGCCTCGTGCAGCGGGAGCCGGATCCGGCGGACCGCCGCGCCAAGATCGTGCGCTTTACCCAGCGCGGCCTGCGCTTCCTCGATGAGTTCCGCGGGGCCGTCGCGACTGCCCAGCAGGAGATGGGGGAACGGCTCGGCGAGGAGCGGCTGCAGGCGCTGCTCGACACGCTCTGGGACTACGCCCACCCGGAGGTGTGACCGAGAGTTAACCGCCCGCGGGCCGCGGGTCATAACCTTGTTATGTGCCCCTCGGCCCCGGCCGGCGCATACACCCCGCGCACGCCCCGGCGCCGCCGGCGGCGGAAACCACCCTCACGATGGGATGGAAGCGTGAGCCCACGATCGATGGCGTCAGTCTCACCCGCATCGAAGGAGGGGCTCGCCATGGCACCCCGCGCCGCCGGGAGGGGGTGGTTGCTGGCGGCCTGCGCCGTCTCGGCGCTCATGCTGCCGGCCCTGCCCGCCGCGGCGCAGTCCGTGCAGGACCTGCGGGCCCAGCTGAACGCGCTGCAGCGGCGGATCGACCAGCTCGAGGCGGCGCAGCGCCGGTCCGAGCAGCGCACGGTGGAGGCGCCGCGCCCCAGCCCCGCCCCGTCCGGCCGCGGCATCGCCGCCGCGCAGCCCGGCCGCAGCGGCCCCGGCCCTGCGCAGGCGGCGGGGATCGACACCTCGCCCAACAACAGCCTCTCGCGCGAGACGCAGACGGGCGGGCCGCCGCAGGTCACCTCGGCCATTCCCGTGCAGGCGCAGCGCGAGGACCCGCTGAACGGGCTGCGCGGTTCCTTCCCCGGCTCCTTCCGCGTGCCGGGAACGGACACCTCCGTCCGCCTCTACGGCTTCGCCAAGCTGAACATGTCCGGCGACCTCGGGCCGCGGAACCGCTCGGACGTCGTCACCGGCCAATCCATCCCGCTGGAGCGCGGCGTGGCCGGGGCGCGCACGGGCGGCGACTTCCAGGCCAGCGCCCGGCGCTCCCGCCTCGGCATCGAGACGCGCACGCCCTTCGACGGCTTCGGCGAGGTGCGCACGCAGGTGGAGTTCGACTTCGCGGGCCAGAACACGGACCTCACGACCCAATCTACCAACAACTCCTACACCCCCCGCCTGCGCCAGGCCTTCGCCGAGATCGGACAGTTCCAGGCAGGCGGCTGGGGCACCCTGCTCGTCGGCCAGACGAACTCGCTCTTCGCCGACCAGCCGCTCCTGCCGCTGCAATGGCTGAACGACTGGACCGCGCCCGGCGCCAGCAACGTCCGCCAGGCGCAGGTCCGCTACTCCCGACGCCTCGAGGGCGGCGTGACGATCAAGGCGGCGCTGGAGAACAGCTACAGCGACATCACCTCCACCGCCGGCACGAGCTATCCGGACGCGAATGGCGGGGCAGGCTTCGGCGTGAACCAGGTGCCGGACCTGACCGCGCAGGCGATTGTGGAAGGCGACTGGGGCTTCGCCGCCCTGCGCGGCATGCTGCGCCAGGTGCGGATCGACAACCGCGGCGCCGCGAGCCCGGCCTCCCGCTACACCGATTCCGCCCTCGGCTTCGGAATCGGCGCGACGGCGGCGGTGAACCTGCTTGAGAAGCGCCTCATCCTGGCCGGCAGCGTCCAGTACGGCGAAGGGCTGGGGCGCTACCTCGATTCCAGCTCGGCCGGCGTCGGTGCGGTCTCGAACTTCGGCCTGCCCGCCGCGGCCGGCGGGGGGCGGGAGATCGACACTGTGGGCGTGGTCGCGGGCGTCGTGGGTGCGCAGTACCACTTCACCTCCAACCTTCGCAGCAACCTCTCGCTGCACGGGGTGCGGCTCAACTTCCCCGACTACGTCCGCGCCTTCGCGGGCTGCCTCGGCGCCGGCTCAGGCACGGTCTGCGACGGGGTGAACCAGGAAATCTGGGCGGGCGCCATCAATCTCATCTGGAGCCCGGTGAAGCCGGTGGACCTCGGCATCGAGTACGTCCACGCGGAACGCACGCTGGAGAACCGCAACGTGAACGGCGTACGCGGCGGGCGCTCGGATCGGGTCCAAGCCTCCGCGATCGTGCGGTTCTGAGGGGCCGGCGCTGGTGACTCCGGGGAGAGGAAGAAGGAGTTCTTCCTCTCCCCGGATCCCTCGCCATCATCTTTTTCTATCTGCTTGATATGCCCTGCGGCCGGTGCGCCTCGAGTCGATGACCCGAGGCGAATGCACGAGCAGGAAGGGCACCTGGAAGGATCCGGCCCTCAATCATCGTATCCGCGACAGCCAGATGGGGATCCAAGGACCTCAGGCCCTTGGCGGGTGAGCCGCGGAGGGGGCAGCGCCCTCTCCGCTCCCGCACAGGACGGATCAGAACCTCCGCACCGCGGCCTTAACCCTTCGTCACGCCCCAGAACACCGGCACCGTCGTCGGCCGGATGCCCGTGAGATTGCTCCGCCACGCGGCGTTTGCGCGGAACTGCCCGGCATTGATGTAGGGCAGCACCTCGTAGGCGCGGGCGTGCACGGCGTCGAGCAGGGTGCGGCGCTTCGCCGGGTCGCCTTCCTGCGCCCAGGCGAGGCGCAGGCGCTCCAGTTCCTCGTCGCAGGGCCAGCCGGCGGGGGCCGCGTCGCAGCTGCTGGCGAGATAGAGGTTGGAGAGCGGGTTCTCCGCGTCCAGCACGTTGGCGATGGTGACGAAGAGGTTCCAGCCACCCTGCGCCGGCGGCTCGCGCCGGTTGCGGCGGGCGGTCAGCGTGCCCCAGTCCATCGCCTGCACGTCCATGTTCAGGCCCGCGCGCCTGAAGGTCTCGGTCATGACGAGGGTGGAGGCGTTGTTGAGGCCGTTGTCGGTGGCATTGAGGAAGACGACGGGGCGCCCGTCATAGCCGGCCTCGCGCAGCAACGCGCGGGCGCGGTCGATGTCGGGCTCGCGCAACCCGCGCGCGCCGGCGGCGGTCTCCAGCGGCGTGCCGCACATGAAATAGGAGGGGCAGTAGGGCACCTGTTCCGCCGCGCGGATGCCCATGCCCTCCAGCACGTCCTTCTGGTTCACGAGATAGAGCAGCGCCTGGCGGGCGCGCGGGTCGTTGAAGGGGGGCTGGGTGTGGTTGAGGCGCAGCCAGGCCATGCTGCCCACGGGGTTCACCGGCGCCACGCGCACGGCGCGGTTGCGCTCGAGCGTGGGGATGAGGTCAGGCGGCGGCTGCTCCAGGAAGTCGATCTCGCCGTTCGCCAGCGCGTTCACGGCCACCGCGGGATCGGGCATGGCAAGCCATTCCACGCGATCCACGCCGACCACCTTGCCGCCGGCCAGCCCGTCCGGCGCCTCGTCGCGCGGGCGGTAGGCGGGGTTGCGAGCATAGACGGCGCGGTCGCCCGCCCGCCACTCGGCGCCGCGGAAGACGAAGGGGCCGGAGCCGGTGGTGTCGGTGATGGCGGTGGCGGCGGGCGTGTTCGCCACGCGCTCGGGCATCACGAACAGCGCGCTGCCGGTGGGGCGGGCGAGCGCCTCCAGCACGAGGCCGAAGGGCTTGGAGAGGCGGATCTCGAAGGTCTTTTCGTCCACCACCTCCATCGCGCCGGTCGCGGCGGCCAGCGCCCGGCCGACGACGTCTCGCTGCGCCCAACGGCGGATGGAGGCCACCGCATCCGCCGCGCGCACCGGCGCGCCGTCATGGAAGGCGAGGCCGTCGCGCAGCGTGAAGCGCCAGGTCATGCGGTCGTCGGAGACGGTATGCGCGCCGACCATCTGCGGCCGCGGCACGCCCTTGCTGTCGAGCGCGAAGAGCTGGTCATAGATGAAGAAGCCGTGGTTGCGCACCGTGGCGGCGGTGGACTGCACGGGATCCAGCGTGGAGACCGGCAGGGAGAGGGCGATGCGCAGCGTCGTCTGCGCACCCGCCGGCGCCGCCGCCAGCCCTAGAAAGGCGGAGAGAAGAAGGGAAAGGCGGCGCGCCGTCATGTCGGTGTTCCTGCATCGGGGACGCAACAGCCTTGCACGGGCCGTGCCTACGGAAGGGAACAAAAAAGCCCCGGCGGATCGCTCCGCCGGGGCTGGTCTTACGCCGATCGCGCCCCGATCAGCCGAGGCGCTCGCCGTGTAGCGCGACGTCGAGGCCCTCGCGCTCCTCCTCCTCGGTGACGCGGAGGCCGACGATGACGTCCACGATCTTGAGCAGGATCCAGGTGGCAACGGCCGTGTAGATGAACACCGCCGCCACCGCGTAGGCCTGGATGATCAGCTGGTCGATGCTGCCCGAGGTTCCCTCCGGCAGGGCCGTCGTGGCCGAGAGCGGGCCGTAGGCGAAGACGCCCGTCAGCAGCGCGCCGACGATGCCGCAGAGGCCGTGCACGCCGAAGGCGTCCAGGCTGTCGTCGTAGCCGCACCAGTGCTTGAGGGCGGTCGCGCCCCAGAAGCCCGTGAGGCCCGCGACCACGCCGATGATCAGCGCGGGGATCGGCAGCACGAAGCCCGCGGCCGGCGTGATGGCGACAAGGCCGGCGACGGCGCCCGAGATCGCGCCGAGGACGGAGGGCTTGCCCTTGACTGCCCACTCCGCGAACACCCAGGCCAGCGCCGCGATGGCGGCGGCAAGCTGCGTCACCAGCATGGCCATGCCCGCGCGGCCGCCGGCGGCACCCGCCGAGCCCGCGTTGAAGCCGAACCAGCCCACCCAGAGCAGCGAGGCGCCGATGACGGCGAGCGCGAGGCTGAAGGGCGCCATGTTGTCGTGGCCGTAGCCGACGCGCTTGCCGAGCACGATGGCGGCGACGAGGCCAGCCACGCCCGCGTTGATGTGCACGACCGTGCCGCCCGCGAAGTCGAGCGCGCCGAGGGCGAAGATCCAGCCATTCGGATGCCAGACCCAGTGCGCGACGGGCGAGTAGATCACCAGCAGCCAGAGGATGTTGAACAGCACCATCGCCGAGAACTTCATCCGGTCCGCATAGGCGCCGGTGATGAGAGCGGGGGTGATGATGGCGAAGGTCATCTGGAACATCAGGAAGACCGTCTCGGGGATGGTGAAGGCCACCGCCGCGTCGCCCGAGCCCAGCGTGAAGGGCTTGTCCCAGTTCTCCGCGACGCCCCGCAGCAGCAGCTTCGAGAGGTCGCCGACATAGGCGCCGCCCTCACCGAAGGCGAGGCTGTAGCCGGCCACCATCCAGACCACCGTCGCGATGGCGGTGATGGCGAAGGACTGCATCATCGTCGCCAGCACGGTCTTCTTGCGGACCATGCCCGCGTAGAAGAGCGCGAGGCCCGGGATGGTCATCATCAGCACGAGGGCGGTGGAGGTGAGCATCCAGGCGGTGTCGCCGCTGTTCACCGTCGCCTCGGCGGCGGCGGACGCGGCCGGCGTGTCCTGCGCGAAGGCGCCTCCCGCCAGGAGCGCGGTCATGCCAAGGGCCGCGGCAGCCATCGTCCGGCCGCGCGAATGGGGTCGCATCGTCGTATCCTTGCTATTCATCGTGATCACAGGGCCCCCACATCGGTCTCGCCGGTGCGGATGCGCAGCGCGCGCTCGAGGTCGAGCACGAAGACCTTGCCATCGCCGATCTTGCCGGTGCGCGCGGTGTTGGCGATCGCCTCCACCACGGCATCGGCCAGCTCGTCCGGCACGGCCACCTCGATCTTGAGCTTCGGAAGGAAGGAAACCTGGTACTCCGCGCCGCGGTAGATCTCGGTCTGCCCCTTCTGGCGCCCGAAGCCCTTCACTTCGGTCACGGTCAGCCCCTGCACGCCGAGCGGGGTGAGCGCCTCGCGCACCTCGTCCAGCTTGAATGGCTTGATGATCGCCATCACCAACTTCATCGTCGTGCGGCCCCCTTCCTCCGCTAGAACAGGGGCCTTGATGCGAGTTGCGTGCCACCGCCGTTACGTTAATCGGGGGTGGTGCCGGGGCTTCCCGTGCCCAAATACTAGGCACAACACCGGCCCGTGATGCAGGAACACCCGATGACGATGCGTGAACCCGAGGCCCCCGCCGACCTCAACGTCGATGTGCTGGTGATCGGCGCGGGCCCCGTGGGCGGCACCCTGGCCACGGCGCTGGCCACCGCCGGCGTCAGCGTCATGGTGGTGGATGCCCAGGCCCTGGCGCCGATGGAACTGCCGGCCTTCGACGGCCGGGCCTATGCCGTGGCCGCGAGCAGCCGCAACCTGCTGGCGGCCGCCGGCCTCTGGGACCTGCTACCGGGCGAGCCCTGCGCCATCACCGGCATCCGGGTGAGCGACGGCCGTCCGGGCGAGCGCGCCTCCCCCCTGCACCTGCATTTCGACGCGGCGAGCATGGGGGAGGAGGCCTTCGGCTGGATGGTGGAGGCCCGTTCCCTCCGCGTCGCCCTCAACGCCCGCCTGGCCGCCCTGCCCGGCCTGCACCTGGCCGCGCCCATGACCGCCGAGGTGGAGCGGCGCGCCGAAGGAGCCGCGGCCCGCCTCTCCGACGGCCGGACGGTCCGCGCACGGCTGGTCGTCTCCGCCGAGGGGCGGCGGAGCGCGCTGCGGGCCGCCGCCGGCATCGGCGCCGCGCGGCTGGACTACCGGACGGCCGGGATCGTCTGCGCCATCGCCCATGAACGGCCGCACCGCGGCACCGCGCTGGAGGCCTTCCTGCCGAATGGCCCCTTCGCCCAGCTCCCGCTGGCCGACGCCTCCCCCGAGGGCGACAGCGAGCGCGCCCTCGCCGCGCGGGAGGGCTTCCCCCACGCCTCCGCCATCGTCTGGTCCGAGCGGGGCAGCCTCGCCCCCCACTTCATGGCCATGGAGCCCCCGGCCTTCGAGCGCGAGGTGATGCGGCGCATGGGCGACCACCTCGGCCGCGTCCGCCTCGTCGGCGGGCGGTGGGCCTATCCTCTCTCGGCCCTGCAGGCGATGCGCTTCACCGACACGCGCCTCGCCCTGGTGGGGGACGCTGCCCACGGCATCCACCCCATCGCCGGCCAGGGCTTGAATGTCGGCCTGCGCGACGTGGCCGCCCTCGCCGAACTGATTATCGAGGCCAAGACCGCCGGCGAGGATGTCGGCGCCCCCACACTGCTCTCCGCCTACCAGGCGCAGCGCCGGCCGGACGCCATCCTCATGCTCGGCGCCACCCATGCGCTGGAACGCCTCTTCGGCAACGACATCGCGCCCGTGCGCATCGCCCGCCGCCTGGGTATCGCGGCCGTGGACCGGATCCCCGCCCTGAAAGGCTTTTTCGCCCGGCGGGCCATGGGCTTTGCGGGGGGGACCGCCTCGGGGCTGCTCGGCGGGCGGGGGATCATGCCGGCTGGGTAGGGGCGGCGCTGGTGTCCCCGGGGAGAGGAAGAAGGAATCCTTCCTCTCCCCGGACCCCTCACCATCATCTTTTTCTATCTGCTTGATAAGCCCTGCGGCCGGCGCGCCTCGGGGTCGTGGACCCGAGGCAATGGCACGCGCGGGAAGGGCACCAGGAAACAGGACCAGCCCAATCACCGCATCCGCGACAGCCAGACGGCGATCCAAGGGCGTCGGCCTTCGCCGATCCGAGGCACTGCCTCGAATGTCCGGAGAGGGTGGATTCCTCTCCTGTCCGACGGGATCAGAAAGGCGCCACCTGCCTCAGGAGAGGGCGGCGCGGATCCCCGCCGGAAGTGCGACGGCGGGGGCGACCAGGGCCGGGCTGTTCATCGGGGCGTTTTCGCCCCGCCTCTCGACCGTGACGCCGGCCGTTTCCAGGCCGCGCAGGGTGCCGAGCGCGGACCGAGTACCGGAGAGGAGGACGCGGGGCGGGAAGTAGTCCCGGCCGGGCAGTGGCACGCGCATAAGGTGTCTCCGAGGCAGTCGACGGCGGCCTGTGCCCACCGGGGGTTGTATCGATTGATTACCGATGCGCAAGACACGCCGCGCTGATTGTTGCCGAGCCAGCGCATATCGCCCGCGCGACAGGCCGCGGGAGGTTGACCCAGGGGTTGTCTGAACGGGGGGGGCCAGGCCGCGTTTCATCGCCGGGCGTGAACGCTTCGTTCAGTGGCGACCGATAAAGGTCAGGCGATGCAGGAGAAGCCGTTCCCCGTCATTCCGATCGTCGCCATCTTCTCCAGCGAGGCCGCGGCCCGCGCAGCCATCGCGGAGACGGGGGCCGAGGTCCTGCGGCTTCCTTCGCCGGGGGTCGCCTTCCTGCGGCCGGCCCAGGGCCTGGTGGAACGCCTCTACGCGGCCGGGGCCGGGCTCGTGATCACCTAGCCGGGGCGGGCGCCTCGCCCTCGGCGCTGCCGGCGACCACCCGGCCGTCCTCCATCGTCACGATACGGTCCGCCACGTCGAGGATGCGCGGGTCGTGCGTCACCAGCAGGATTGCGGTGCCGCGGGACCGCGCGAGATCGCGCAGCAGCCGCACGACCTCGCCGCCACTTGCCCTGTCCAGCGCGGCCGTCGGCTCGTCCGCCAGGATGAGGCCGGGGGCGTTGACGAGAGCGCGCGCCACCGCCACCCGCTGCCGCTGCCCGCCCGAGAGCTGCGACGGCATCTTCCCGGTCTGATCCGCCAGGCCCACGGCGCGCAGCATCTCCCCCGCGCGCTCCAGCCGCTCCGCCTCCGCGGTGTCGCCGTCCAGCTCCAGCGCCATGGCGACGTTCTGCCGCGCCGTGAGGAAGCCGAGAAGGTTGTGGCTCTGGAAGATGAAGCCGATGCGGCGGCGAAGCGCGACCCGTGCCGCCTCCTTCGCGCCCGCCAGTTCCTGGCCGAGCACGCGCAGCGATCCCTGCTGGGCCGCCCGCAGCGCGCCGACGAGGGTAAGCAGGGTCGTCTTACCGCTGCCGGAAGGGCCGGTGAGGATGACGATCTCCCCGGGCGCCACACGGAGCGAGACATCGCGCAGCACCTCCCGCCGCAGGGTTCCGTCCCCGTAGGCGTAGGTGACGCCATCCAGCTCGACGGGGTCGCCGATCATCAGAACATGTCCGCGGGGTTGGCGTCGCGCAGCTTGCGGGTGGCGAGCAGCCCGGCGGCGGCGCACATGCCGAAGATCAGCAGCAGCACCCAGGCCGCGCGCTCGGCCGTCATATTCAGCGGCAGGAAGGTCGCGTCCGCCACCACGCCGTAGAGGATGGAGGAGACGATCGTGCCCGGCACGAAGCCGAGCAGCGCGAGGATGCCGGCCGCCCCCAGCACGACGCGCGAGAGATGGCCGTTGGAGTAGCCCATGGCCTTGAGGGTCGCGTACTCCTTCAGGTGGCTCGCGATGTCGCTGAACAGCACCTGGTAGACGATCACCATCCCGACCACGAGGCCCATGAGGCTGCCGAAGGAGAAGATGAAGCCGATGGGCGTCGCTTCCTCCCAGTAGCGGCGCTCATGCGCGCGCAGCTCCGCCTGCGTCATCACGCCGACATCGGGGGGCATGATGGCGCGCAGCGCGGCCTGGGTGGTCAGCAGGTCCGCGCCTGGCGCCAGACGGATGGCGCCGAGATCCACCAGCGCCGCCCGCCGCCCGCTGACGACGCGGCGGAAGTTCACCTCCGACAGCACCGCGTTGCCGTCCGCCCCGAAGGAGGAGCCGAGTTCCACCGTGCCGACCACCCGCAGGTCGCGGTTGCCGATCTGCACGGGGAAGGGCCCGCGCTCGGCCAGCATGGCGGTGACGGGGCCGAACTCCGGGCGCGAGCGGGCATCGAAGGCGAAGGTATCCGGCTGCTTCAGCGCCTCGCGCACGGGGGCGAGGCCCGGCAGGTCCAGCACCCCCGCCTCCACGTCGAAGCCGATGAGCTGAATGGTGCGGCGGGTGCCCGTCGCCGGGTTCCGGAAGCTCGACTGCGCGAGATAGACGGGCGCCGCCGCCGCCACGCCATCCACCGCCAGCGCCTGGGAGACCCGCGCGCGCGGGATCGGCTCCGGCCGGAAGGAGGCGAGCGTCATCGGGCTCATCAGGAACAGGTCCGCCTTCATGGCGCCGATGAGGGTCGTCGCGCTCTCGAACAGCGCGGCGCGGAAGCCGAGCTGCATGAAGACGAGGAGGCAGGCGAACATCACCCCCGCCGTGGCCGAGGCTAGCCGCGCCTTCTCGGAGCGGAGCTGGCGCCAGGCGAGGCGCACCGCGAGGCGGGTGGAGGCGGCGAGGCCCGGCGGGCTGGGCGCCGCGCGCGTGGCCGGCGTGACAGCAGGCCGCAGTTCGGTGAGCGCGTTCATGGGCGGATCGCCACCTGCACCTGCATGCCGGAGCGGCGCGAGAGCGCGGCGCGGGCTGCCTCGTCCAGCGTCAGGCGGACCTCGACCGTGCGCGCGTCCACCGCGGCCACGGGGTCGGTGCCGGCCTGGGTCGTGCGGCGCACCACCCAGCCGATCTCGCGCAGCACGGCGTTCAGGCGCCTGGGCTCGCCGGGCACCACCACCTCGGCCTCGGCGCCGCGGCGGAGGCGCGGCAGGTCGGTCTCGTAGACATCGGCCACGACGTCGAGATGCGAAAGATCGCCCATCTCCAGCACGCCCTCGCTTCCCACGGCCTCGCCGGCACGGGTGATGATGCGGAGCACGGTGCCGTCGGAGGGCGCGCGCAGCCGGGCGAGGGCGGCATCCGCCCGCGCGCGCTCCAGCGCACCCTGGGCGGCGGCGAGATCGGCCTCGGCGCGGGCGATATCCTCGGCGCGGGGGCGGCGGAGCGTTTCCAGCTCCGCTTCCGCCGCCGCGCGCTCAGCGGTGCGCTGGGCGGCGAGGTAGCGGTTGCGCTCGGCGTTGGCCGCGGCACCAGCACCGGAGGCGACGAGGGACTGCGCCCGCCCGGCATCGCGCCGCGCCGTCTCCTCGGCGGCGCGCAGCGCCTCGGCCCGGGCCTCGGCCGCCGCGATCTCGCTCGGGCTGCCGCCGGCCTGGGTGCGGTCGAGCGTGGCGGCGACCTGCGAGACGCGGGCCAGCGCCTCGGCCACCGAGGCGTCGCGTTGCGCGGCGTCGGCGAATTCGGCCAGCACCTGCCCGGCCTTCACCGTATCGCCCTCCGCCACCATCAGCCGGTCCAGCCGCGCGCCGGTTGCGGGGGCCGCCAGGCGGCGGATGCGGCCCGCGGGCTCCACCCGGCCGAGCGCGCCCACGCCGGCCGGCCCCTCGGCCGCGGCGGGCGCGACCACCGGGGGCGGCGCGAAGGGGCCGATCTTCGCCATCCAGGCGGCGGCACCCGCGGCAAGGAGCAGGATCGCGATGAGGGCGAGGCGCCTCATGCGCCGCGCTCCAGCAGGCCGTTGAGGGTGTCCCGCAGCGCCGAGAGCTCGGCGGGCCCGGCTTCGTAGAGGCCGAAGAGGCGGGCCATGAACAGCCCGTCGCCGGCCATCATGATGGCCGCGGCAACGCCCGGCGGCGTGCCGTCGGCCACCGCTGCCGCCCGGACGCGGGCGAAGAAGGCGCGGATCGGGTTCAGCAGGGCGGGGTCGTGGTGGAAGGCAGCGAGCATCACCGCCGCGGCTCGCGCATGCGCCTCCAGGATGTCCGGCTCGTCGAAGGTGAAGGCGAGGCAGGCGCGCAGCGCCCGGCCCGGCCCCTCCGGCTGGGCGGCAAGCACCGTCTCGTAATCCGCGGTGATCCGGTCCGCCAGGCGCTGCATCATGGCCACCAGCAGCGCCTCCTTTGAGGCGAAATGGTAGAGCAGCCCGCCCTTGGAGATGCCGGCTCCCCGCGCCGCGCCCTCCAGCGTCAGTGCCGGCACGCCGCGCGCGCGGATGATGGTCTCGGCGGCGTCGAGGACGCGGGTCTGCGCGCCGGGCGGGGCGACGGGATCGAGGGGCATGGCGCGGCTTCTATACCGTCCGGACGGTAAAGGACAGAGCTTCCTGCACGCCGCCGCTCTCCCGGCCCAGGGAGGAGAGGGCCGCCGGAAACGAAGAAGCCCCGGCGGAGGAGGGCGCCAGCCAAGGCTGCGGCACCTTCCCCACCGGGGCCCTGTTCTCAGCGATGGCCCGGGGGAGCGAGTCCCCCGGCCCCCATCACGCCGCCTCGCTCTCCGAGCGGCGGGCGTGCTTCTTGCGCTCATGCGGGTCGAGGTAGCGCTTGCGCAGACGGATGGCCGTCGGCGTCACCTCCACCAGCTCGTCCTCCTCGATATAGGCGATGGCCTGCTCGAGCGACATGCGGCGCGGCGGCACCAGGAGAAGCGCCTCGTCCTTGCCGGCGGCACGGATGTTGGTGAGCTTCTTCTCCTTGATCGGGTTCACGTCGAGGTCGTTCTCGCGCGAGTGCTCGCCGAGGATCATGCCCACGTAGACCTTCACGCCCGGGTCCACGAAGAGCGCGCCGCGCTCCTGCAGGGCGAAGAGGGAGTACTGCACCGCCTCGCCGTCCGAGTTGGAGATAAGGCTGCCCTTCACACGCCCCTCGATCGGCCCCGCCCAGGGCTGATAGCCGAGGAACAGCCGGTTCATCATGCCGGTGCCGCGCGTGTCCGTCATGAACTCGCCGTGGTAGCCGATGAGGCCGCGGGACGGGATGTGGAAGGTGAGCCGCACCTTGCCGCCGCCCGAGGGCCGCATGTCCTGCATCATGCCCTTGCGGAGGGACATCTTCTCAACGACGACGCCCGAATACTGCTCGTCGACATCGATCAGCGCCTCCTCGAAGGGCTCCTCCTTCTCGCCGGTCTCCGGGTTCACCTGCGTCAGCACGCGCGGGCGGCCGATGGTGAGCTCGAAGCCCTCGCGGCGCATCGTCTCGATGAGCACGCCGAGCTGGAGCTCGCCGCGGCCGGCCACCTCGAAGGCGTCCACTTCCTCGGAGACCTTCACCTTGATGGCGACGTTGCCCTCCGTCTCCTTGAAGAGACGGTCGCGGATCTGGCGGGAGGTGACCTTCTTGCCCTCGCGGCCGCCGAGCGGGCCGTCGTTGATGCGGAAGGTCATGGTCAGCGTCGGCGGATCGACGGGGATCGCCGGCAGCGGCTCCGTCACCTCGGGGGAGGCAATGGTGTCGGGGATCGTCGCATCGCTCAGGCCGGCGATGGCGCAGATGTCGCCCGCCTGCACCTCGTCGACCGGCACGCGGTCGAGGCCGGAGAAGGTCATCAGCTTGGTCAGCCGCCCCGTCTCGACGATCGAGCCGTCCTGGCGCAGCACGCGCACCGGCATGTTGGTGCGCGCGACACCCTGCTCGATGCGCCCGGTCAGGATGCGGCCGAGGAAGTTGTCGGCCTCGAGGATGGAGGCGTTCATCGCGAAGGGGGCATCGCGGTCGACCACCGGCTCCGGCACGTGGCTCAGGATGAGGTCGAACATCGGCGACAGGTCCTTGCGGGCCCCGTCCATCGTCAGGTCGGCCCAGCCCTGGCGGCCGGAGGCGAACATGGTGTGGAAGTCGAGCTGCTCGTCAGAGGCACCAAGAGCGGCGAAGAGGTCGAATACCTCGTTCAGCACCTCGTCGGCCCGCGCGTCCTGGCGGTCCACCTTGTTGATGACCACGATCGGCTTAAGCCCGCGGGCCAGCGCCTTGGTGAGCACGAACTTCGTCTGCGGCAGGGGCCCTTCGGCCGCGTCGCACAGCACGATGGCGCCATCGACCATCGAGAGGATACGCTCCACCTCGCCGCCGAAGTCGGCGTGGCCCGGCGTGTCCACGATGTTGATCTTCACGCCCTTCCACTCCACCGCGGTGGACTTGGCGAGGATCGTGATCCCGCGCTCGCGCTCGAGGTCGTTGCGGTCCATGGCGCGCTCGGCCACCTGCTGGTTGGCGCGGAAGGCGCCGGCCTGCTTCAGCAGGTTGTCCACCAGCGTGGTCTTGCCATGGTCGACGTGGGCGATAATCGCCACGTTGCGGATGCTTTGCGTCATCGCGCGTTGTCCTTCGTCCTGCCGGGGCCCGGCCTCTCAGCTTGGTGCCCCGGTGCGCGCGATGCCGTTTGGCCCGGTGGCCCGGGAAACCGATCGCGCCCGTTTCGCGCCCCTGAAAGGGGGCGCGGCCCTCGCTCGAAGTTCCATCCATATGGAAGGCCCCGCGCGCATCGGGCGGCGGGGCCTTTCTTCGGCGGTTCGGCTTGTTGCGGCGCACAGATAGCGTGCCGGGGGCCGGATTGCGAGAGATTCCGCGATGCTCGCCGCCCGCCCCGCGCATGCGCCCCGCTCATGCGGCGCCGGCGGGGCGCGGGGCTCCCTCTCCTTCCCCGGGAGGGACGGTCCCACCGCCGCGCCCCTCCGAGCGGCCGGCGAGCGGCCCTCGCCGGCCCTAGCGCGGCCGCAGCACCCGCGCGAGGGCGAGCCCCAGCGAGACCATCCCCGCCGCCACGACCATGAGCGCCGGGACCGATCCCAGCCAGGCGATCAGCAGGCCGAAGAGCAGCGGCGCGAGCGACTGACCAACAAAGAAGAAGAAGGCGAAGAGCGCCACCGCGGAGCCGCGCGCCTGCGGGGCGATCTCCGTCACCCGTGTCTGGAGGGAGCTGTGCATCGTGAAGTAGCCGAGCCCGACCGCGAACATCCCGGCTGCCACGGGCAGCACCCCTGCCCCGCCGCCATCCTTCAGCCCGGCCCAGGCGATGGCCGAGAAGCCGAGGGCGACCAGCGCCCCCGCCGCCCGCTGCATCCCCGACAGGCCGAGGCGCGACAGCATGAACCCGGCGAGAAGCGTGTTGGCCACCCCCGCCGCCCCGAAGGCGCCGATGGCGATGCCCGCCTGAAGGGGGCCGCCGACGCCCCAGTCCGCGAGCATGGCCGCGAGATAGGGAAAGAGGCCGAAGACGAGCAGCCCCTCCGCCGTTGCGGCGGCATAGACCCGGCGGGCCATGGGCAGGGCAAGGATACCGGCATAGCGGCGTGTCGCCGCGGTGGCGTCCAGCCGGCCGGGCGGCGGGTCGGGCTCGGCCCGTATATCGCGCAGGAGCACAAGGCCCATGCCGAGCACCGCCGCCGCGCCCCCGCCGAGGATGCCCCGCCAGTCCACCACCTCGTGCACCAGGCCGGAGATCACCCCTCCCGCGATCTGCCCCGTGGTGGCGAAGGCGAGGAGACGGCTGAGCGCCACCTGGCGCTGGTCCATCGGCACGCGGTCGCCGAAGGTGGCGATGACCAGGGGGTAGATCCCCCCCGCCGCCGCGCCCGCGAGCGCCCGGAAGACGAAGAGAAGGCCGAGGGAGGGCGCCAGCGCGCAGGCCACCAGCGCGAGGCCGGTGAGCAGGGTGGCCAGCGCGATGATCCGCCGCTTGCCCAACGCGTCCCCCACCGGCCCCAGAAAGGGCTGGATGAGGGCGTAGGGCATGGCGAAGGCGGTGGCGATGAGGGCCACGCTGTCGGTCGCGACGGCCAGGTCGCGGGCGATCTCCGGCAGGATCGGGTCCAGGCTGCGGGCGGAGAGCGAGGTGCAGAAGGCGGTCAGGCCGTAAAGGGTGATCAGCCGGCGGGTTCGCGCGGACTCGTCGGCGGGCGGGCGGGGCATCGCGCAGAGGTTGGAACGGACGCGCCCGGCGCGCCAGCCCGGCCCCGTTCACGGCACCGGCCAGAGGCGGGAGGATGTGCCCTGCCGGCCCGGCCGCAGCCCCGGGCGGCTCAGGCCCTCTGGCGACGCCGCTCCCCCGCAAGGTTCTCGCGGAGCCTCTCCTCCGGGATAGGCCGGCCGAGGAGGAACCCCTGGACCTCGTCGCAGTCGAGCTCCCGAAGAAGGGCAAGTTGCTGCTCGGTCTCCACACCCTCGGCGGTCACGCGAAGGTTCAGGCTCCGCCCGAGGGCGATGATCGCATTCACGATCGGGCGCGCGCTGCCGTCCAGCTCGGTCGCCTGGATGAAGGATCGGGCGATCTTGAGCCGGTCGAAGGGGAAGCGGCGGAGATAGACAAGGCTCGAATAGCCGGTGCCGAAATCGTCGAGGGCGAGCCGGACGCCGAGCGCCTTCAGCGCGCGCATCGCCGCCAGCGCGCCCTCCGCGTCCTCGATCAGCAGACCCTCGGTGATCTCCAGCTCCAGCCGGCCGGCGGGCAGGCCGGTCCGCGCCAGGATCCCGGCCACCTCGCTCGGCAGGTCGCCGTGCTGGAACTGGACCGGGGAGAGGTTCACCGCGACAACATAGGGCTGCATCCAGGCCGCGGCGGCCTTGCAGGCCTGTTCCAGGACCCAGCGGCCGAGCACGAGCATCAGCCCGCATTCCTCCGCCACCGGGATGAAATCGGCCGGCGAGACCTGACCTCGCACCGGGTGCTCCCAGCGCAGCAGGACCTCGTAGGAGACGACCTCGCGGGTGTGGCAGGCGTAGACGGGCTGAAAGCTGACGGCGAACTCGCCGTTGCCGAGAGCATGGCGCAGGTCGTGTTCCAGCAGGCCCCGCTCGCGCAGGCGCACCTCCATCTCCGGCTCGAAGAAGCGGGTGACACCCCGGCCCGCCGCCTTGGCCCGGTAGAGGGCGGTGTCCGCGTTCTTCAGCAACGCCTCCACCGTCCGGCCGTCGTCCGGGAAGATCGCGATGCCGATGCTCGTGTCGATGCTCACGGCATAGCCGCTCACGTCGAAGGGCCGGGCGATCTCGCCGAGAACCCGCTCTGCCAGCGCCGCGGCGTCGGCCGGGCGGGAGACGGAGGTCTGCACGAAGACAAACTCGTCGCCCCCCACCCGCGCCACGATGTCCGAGGCGCGGGAGAGGCCCCGCAGGCGCTCGGCCGTCCCCCGCAGCACCTCGTCCCCGGCGGCGTGGCCGAGGGTATCGTTCACGGGTTTGAAGCGGTTCAGGTCGAGGCAGAGCACGGCCAGCTGCCCACCGCCGCGCTCGGCCAGGGCCATGGCCTGCATCAGGCGCTCCTTGAGCAGAATGCGGTTCGCCAGGTCCGTCAGGCCGTCGTGATGGGCGAGGTGCTGGATCCGCTCCTGCGCGCGCAGGCGGTCGGTGATGTCGGTATAGGTGCTGACCAACCCGCCATCGGCGAGCATCCTCGTGCGGATCTCGATCACCGTGCCGTCCGCCCGCAGCAGTTCGCCGAAGCGCAGGCCTGCCTCCCTCTCCAGCGCTGACTCGTCGCATGGCTCCGCGCCGAGGGGGCACAACTCCCCCCGCGCCGCCTGCCACTCGGCCACCGGCGCGTGGTCCTCCCCGGTCTCGGCCATCCCCGGCGGCAGGCCCAGCAGCGTGACGTAGCGGGTGTTGCGGAGGGAAATGCGGCCGTGCCGGTCCACCATCAGCAGCCCCTGGTCGAGGTTCTCGATCGCGTGGCGCAGCACCTCGCGCGAGGCGAGGACGCGATGCTTGTGCCGGATCAGGAGGAAGCCCACGACGAGCACCAGAAGGGTAATGCCCGAGCCGAGCGCGACGGTGAGGCTGAACAGGGCGTCGAAGTTCGCCATGAAGGGCGCCATGTCCATCCCGACCGCCACCGTGATCGGGTAGTTGCGCAGCCGCCGGAAGCTGATGGCCTGCCCCTGGCTCCCGTCGGTAGGGGTGATGCGGAGGCTGCCATGGTCCGTCGCCGCGGCGGCCCGGCCGAGCGGCGTCTCCGACAGGTCGTGGCCGAGCAGGGTGCCGTCGGGCGCGGCCGCGCGCACGATCCCGTCCTGCCCAAGCAGCATCATGTTGCCGCTGAAGTCGAGCAGCTCGTGGAACTGCGTCATCCAGTAGGAGTCGAGCGAGCAGACCACCACGCCCGCGAAGCTGCCGTCAGGGGCGAAGACCTTGCGCGTGAACTGCACGGTCCAGCGGTTCGAGACCCGGCCCAGCACCGGCCGGCTGATGAAGAGCGTGTCGGCCGGCTCCTCGAGGTGGACCCGGAAATGCGCGCGGTCCGAGAGGTCGAGCGTGCCGTCCGTCCTGCCGAGATTCGTCTGGCGCAGCCGCCCGTTCGCGTCGATCAGCGCGAGCTGCGCCATCATGCCGTCGCTGTAGCCGTTGTCGGTGGCGACGAAGTCGAGGGAGAAGCCCTGCGGGTCGCGCCGGTAGGCATCGCGCGCGAAGCGCAGGCGCTGGTCGATCGCCTCGATGGTGCGGGCGACGCCCTGCTCGGCCGCGCCCGCGATGTTGAGGGCCGAGAGCCGGACGTTCTCCTCGATCCCCTGCCGCTCCACGACCAGGCGCGCGCCGACCGCGCCCCAGACGATGACCAGGATCGTCAGGACGAGCGCGATCTCGAAGCGGAAGCTGGTCCAGCTCCGGGAGAGGACCGACCGAGCGGCAGCGAGTGGCGTCGCCCGCGGCGAGACCACGGCTGGCGGGGGGTAGGACACGCGCGCTTCTCCGTCCGGCAAGGGTCCGGCTCGCCCCAGGTTAGGGAAGAAGAAGTGAACGAAAGTCTAAGCGGGGGGGCCGCGGGGCGTCAGTCCGCGGCGGCGAGCGCCGTCAGCGCGGCGGTGGTCGTCACCCAGCCGAAGAAGGTGCGCACGTTGAACACCGTGGCGTCGTGCACGAATCGCGGGCCGCCCTGCCAGCAGGCATCCTCCACCAGCACGGGCCAGAACTCGCGGTGGAAGGCCTCGCGCAGCGTGCTCTCGACGCAGACATTCGTCGCGACTCCGCAGAACAGGATGTCCCGGATGCCGCGGGCGCGTAGCATCATCTCAAGCTGGGTGCCGTTGAAGCCGCCGTAGCGGGGCTTCTGGACGAGGATGTCGCCGGGCGCGCGCTGCATCTCCGGCACCAGCGCGTAGTCCCAGGTGCCCTTGGCCAGCAGCGTGCCCTCCAGCTCCGGCCGCTCCCGCATGAGGCGCAGGGCGTTGGACTTCCAGTGGTTGGGCGAGCCGGGGCCGCCGGCCTCGACCCCCTCGGCGTCCCAGCCGTTCTGGAACCAGACGACCTGGATGCCGAGCATCCGCGCCGCCGCCACCGTCTGCACCACGTTGCCGATGACCGAGCGGGTGCCCGAGAGGTCGAAGCCCGCCTTGTCGAGATAGCCCTCCGCCGAGGCATAGGCGTTCTGCATGTCCACCACGATCAGCGCGGTGCGGGCGGGCAGGATCGGGAAGGCCTCGGGCTCGGCGGGCAGCAGGCGGTCGCCGGGGACGCGGGGGAGTTCCTGGGGGGTGCGGTCGATCGACATGGGGTCATGCTGCGCCGCGGAATCGCCCCCGTCCAGGCACCGGCAGCGGCTCCGGAAGCCGGAGAGCGCGGCTCCCTCAGCGCGGCAGCGCGCTCTCCCCGAGGCGCGCGGAAAGGCTCGGGCGCGCGTTCAGCAGCACGGGGTCGAAGCCCGCCTTGCGCTTGTAGCCGAGCGCGATCCCTTCCAGTTCCGCCAGCGGAAGCACCGCCTCCCGCCCGCCGACGGCCGCGAAGCCATCCGGCGCCCGGCTCTCTGCGAGATCCAGCACGAGGTCCGGCCCCTGGCCGCGGGCGGCCTGCACGAGGGCGGCGGTGGCCGGGCGACGCGCCTCCTCATAGGCCCGGAGGCCGGCCACCGCCTCCCCTGTGGTGGCCAAGTGGAAGGCCAGGCTTCGGGCGTCGAGGATCCCTTGCGAAGCGCCGTTGGAGCCGATCGGGTACATCGGGTGGGCGGCGTCGCCGAGCAGGGTCACACGGCCCCGCGTCCATTCCGGCAAGGGGTCGCGGTCCACCATCGGGAACTCCCAGACATCGGGCGCGGCCCGGATGAGGGAGGGGACGGAGAGCCAGGGCCATTCCCAGTCCGCGAAATCGGGCAGGAAGTCCTCGATCCGGCCGGGGCGGTTCCAGTCCTCCCGCGCCCAGGGGGTGTTCGGGTCCATTCGCCGCTCGGCGATGAAGTTGACCAGGGCGGGGCGTTCCGCCGTCGCCTCGCGGATGGGGTAGCAGACGAACTTCAGGCTGCTCGTCCCCGCCTGCACCATGGTCCGGCCGGTGAGGTAGCCGGGATGCTCGGCCACCGCGCGCCACATCAGGCTGCCGTTCCAGCGGGGCGCGCCCTCCTCCGGGTGCCAGGCGGCGCGGATGGCGCTGTGGATGCCGTCCGCGGCCACGACCACGTCGCCGCGCGCCACGCCGCCACCTTCCAGGTGCAGCACGGCGCCGTCAGCGTCCGATTCGGCAGCGATCCCGCGGGAGCCGAGATGGATGGCGCTCCCCAGCCGCTCCTGGGCCGCCTCCAGCAGCAGCATGAAGAGGGTGCCGCGGTGGATGCTCACCTGCGGCCAGCGATAGCCGGCGGCCAGGCCCCGGTCCTCGCGCCAGACCTCCTCGCCGCGCCGCGTGGCGTAGAGCAGCTCCCGCGTCGGGACGCCGGCGGCGAGGACGCGCTCGCCGAGGCCGAGTTCCGTGAGCTCCCGCACGGCATGGGGCAGAAGGTTGATGCCGACGCCGAGCGGCTTGGGCATGGCGACGGCCTCGTGGACCTCCGCCTCGATCCCCGCCGCGTGGAGCGCCATGGCCAGGGTCAGGCCGCCGATCCCACCGCCCGAGATGATCACGCGCATGGCCGTCCTCCGTGTTTTGCCGGATGTTGGCACCGCGCGAGGGAAGGTTCAACAGTTGAACGATCTGGACGGCCCAGAGGGCGATGGGGTTCTGGGCGGCCACGGACTGTTGGCCGGCACGGTGTCATACGGGCTGAAGCGGGCCTATCGCCGGGTCATCCGCGACCTGGAGGAGGCGCTGCGGCCGCACGACTTCACCCCGCCGCTGCTGGCCGCCCTGTCGATCGTCGCGGCCAATCCCGGGATCGCCCCGGCTCATCTGGCGGAGGCCATGGGCCACGGCCGTTCCCGCGCCGCGCCCCTCCTCGACCGGCTGGAGGAGCGGGGCCTGCTGCAGCGGCGGACCGGCGCCGACCGCCGCAGCCTGGAACTTCACGCCACCCCGGCGGGGCTGGACGCGCTCGGCCGGCTCCGCCCGCTGCTCGACGCGCATGAGGGGCGGATCACCGATGGGCTGAGCGCCGACGAGGCCCAGGCGCTCGCCGGCCTTCTCGATCGGCTCGCGCCCGGCCGGTGAGCCGGGCGCGGCCGCGGCGGGGTCAGCCCACGCGGTTGCCGATGAGGTCCTGCACCACGGTCGGGTCGGCCAGGGTGGAGGTGTCGCCGAGGCTGTCGGTCTCGTTCGCCGCGATCTTGCGCAGGATCCGGCGCATGATCTTGCCCGAGCGGGTCTTGGGCAGGCCCGGCGCCCACTGGATGGCGTCCGGGCTGGCGATCGGACCGATCTCACGCCGCACCCAGGCGACGAGCTCCTTCCTCAGCGCCTCGGTCGGCTCCTCGTCGGCGTTCAGAGTGACATAGGCGTAGATGCCCTGGCCCTTGATCTCGTGCGGCATGCCGACGACGGCGGCCTCGGCGACCTTCGGGTGGGCGACGAGGGCGCTCTCGATCTCCGCCGTGCCCATGCGGTGGCCGGAGACGTTGAGCACGTCGTCCACGCGCCCCGTGATCCACCAGTAGCCGTCCTCGTCGCGCCGCGCGCCGTCGCCGGTGAAGTACTTGCCGGGGAAGGTGGAGAAGTAGGTCTGGATGAAGCGCTCGTGGTCGCGGAACACGGTGCGCATCTGGCCCGGCCAGCTGTCGGTGATGACGAGGTTGCCCTCGGTCGCGCCCTCCAGCGGCGCCCCCTCGTTGTCCACCAACGCGGGAAACACGCCGGGCAGCGGCAGGGTGGCCGAGCCCGGCTTCTGGGCGACGGCGCCGGGCAGCGGCGAGATGAGGATGCCGCCCGTCTCGGTCTGCCACCAGGTATCGACGATCGGGCAGCGCTCGTCGCCGACCACGCGGTAGTACCAGAGCCAGGCCTCGGGATTGATCGGTTCACCCACGCTGCCGAGGATGCGAAGCGACTGGCGGGAGGTCCCCTTCACCGGCCCCTCGCCCTCCCGCATCAGGGCGCGGATGGCGGTGGGGGCGGTGTAGAAGATGTTCACCTCGTGCTTGTCGATCACCCGCCAGAAGCGGCTGCTATCGGGCCAGTTCGGCACGCCCTCGAACATGAGCGTGGTCGCGCCGTTCGCGAGCGGGCCGTAGACGATGTAGGTGTGCCCCGTCACCCAGCCCACATCGGCCGTGCACCAGTAGACCTCGCCCGGACGGTAGTCGAAGACCAGCTCATGCGTGAAGGCGGCCCAGACGGCGTAGCCGCCGGTCGTGTGCAGCACGCCCTTGGGCTTCCCGGTCGAACCCGAGGTGTAGAGGATGAAGAGCGGGTCCTCCGCCCCCATCGGCTCGGGCGCGCACTCGGCGGATTGCGCGTCGCAGAGCGTCGCCCAGTCGTGGTCGCGCCCCTCCTGCATCTCCACCTTGCCCCCGGTGTTGCGGGCGACGATGACAGACTTCACCGTCGGGCAGGACTTCAGGGCCTCGTCGGCATTCGCCTTCAGCGGCACGGTGCGGCCGCCGCGCCGGCCCTCGTCCGCCGTGATCAGCAGCGTGCTCTCGCAGTCCTGGATGCGGCTGGCGAGGCTGTCCGGCGAGAAGCCGCCGAAGATGATGGAGTGCACGGCGCCCAGGCGCGCGCAGGCGAGCATGGCGACCGCCGACTCGACGATCATGGGCAGGTAGATCGACACGCGATCGCCCCGGCGCACGCCGAGGGACTTCATCGCGTTGGCCAGCCGGCATACGCGGGCCAGCAGGTCGCGGTAGGTGACCTTCGCGTCCGACTTCGGGTCGTCCCCCTCCCAGATGATCGCCACCTGGTCGCCGCGCCCGCCCTCCACGTGGCGGTCGAGGCAGGATTCGCTGATGTTCAGCACCCCGTCCTCGAACCACTTGATGGAGACGTCGCCCTCGAAGCTCGTGTTCTTGATGCGGGTCGGCGCCTTCATCCAGGCGATGCGGCCCATCTCGCGGCGCCAGAAGCCCTCCGGATCACGCGCGGCCTCGGCCACCATCGCCTCGCGCCGGGCGGCATCGACGTGGCTGCCGGCGGCGATCTCGGGCTTCACGGGGATCAGGGTCTGGTCGGTCATGGCGCTCCTCCGGGGCTTTGCCCTTCGGGCGCCATCGTCGCGCTCAGGCGCGGGGCGTCAAGCACTGGAAGCGGTGGAACGGGGGCCTGCCCCCGCCCGACCGCCGATCAGGAATGTTTAATGATCGAAACAGCAAGGGGGTCACAACGGCGCGGGGGAGACCAGGGCCTCCCCCGCCCAGGCCCTGTCAGCGATAGCGGTAGGAGTAGGGGCGCGGCGGGCCGGCATAGCGGCGCGGCGGCCCGTAGTAGCGGCGCGCCTCAGGACGGCGATAGTAGCCCGGCGGTGGGCGGCGCCAGTGATCACGGCCGCGGTAGTAGCCGCGCGGCGGCCCGTAGTATTGGACGGGAATGGCCTGCACAGGCGCGGCACGGTCCAGGACGGCAATGGCGGGCGCGACCTGGGCCTGCGCCGCGGGAGCGGCCGCCAGGACCGGCGCGCCGAACAGCGCGCCCAGGACCAGGAACCGACGTCCCCAGGAACCGAGACGAGCAAGACTGCCCTGCATGGTGGCTTCCTTCCTTTCGGCGGGCCGGGAGGGCCCTTCACCTGTCTAATCAACGCCGCGAAGCGGGCAGGGTGGCGACAGGATTGCGGCGCCGGGAGGGCTTTTCGTTCCGGATCGCGATGTAATGACCGGAACCGGGGTGTGGGGGCGTCCATGGCCCACCCTCGCGCCCACCCCTGGCCCCCGCCGCCCAGGAAAAATAGAAGGGAGCCGGCGGGGGCCACTTCCCCCCACGCCTCGCTTTCAGGGATGGTCGCACGCATGAAGGTCCTTCTGGTCGGCGGCGGCGGCCGCGAGCACGCCCTGGCGTGGAAGATCGCCCGCAGCCCACTGCTCACGAAGCTCTGGTGCGCCCCGGGCAACCCCGGCATCGCCGCCGTGGCGGAGTGCGTGCCGATCGGGGCGGAGAGCATCGAGGCCCTGGTGGCCTTCGCGCGGGAGCGGGCGGTGGACCTCGTCGTGGTCGGCCCCGAGGCGCCGCTGACCCTCGGCCTCGCCGACGCCCTCGGCGCCGCCGGCATTCCCTGCTTCGGCCCCAGCGCCGCCGCCGCCCGGCTGGAGGGCTCCAAGACCTTCACCAAGGAGGTGCTGGACGCCGCCAGCGCCCCCACCGCCGCCTGGGCCCGCTTCGAGGACCCCGCCGCCGCGCGCGACCATGTCCACGCCCAGGGCGCCCCGATCGTGGTGAAGGCCGATGGCCTTGCCGCCGGCAAGGGCGTGGTGGTCGCGGGCACCGTCGAGGAGGCGGAGGCCGCCATCGCCGACATCATGGAAAGCCGCGTCCACGGCGAGGCCGGGGCAAGCGTCGTGATCGAGGAGTGCATGATGGGGGAGGAGGCCTCCTTCTTCGCCCTCTGCGACGGCACCCGCGCCATCCCGCTCGCCGCCGCCCAGGACCACAAGCGCGTGGGCGAGGGCGATACCGGCCCGAACACCGGCGGCATGGGCGCCTATTCCCCACCCCCCGCCTTCACCGACGCCATGCGGGACGAGGTGATGGCCCGCGTGGTGGAGCCCGTGCTGGCCGAGATGGCCCACCGCGGCGCGCCCTTCCGCGGCGTGCTCTTCGTCGGCCTGATGCTGACCGCCACCGGCCCGCGGGTGATCGAGTTCAACGTCCGCTTCGGCGACCCGGAATGCCAGGCGCTGATGCTGCGCCTCGAGAGCGATCTCCTCCCCGCCCTCGCCGCCTCGGCGGCGGGGGACCTTTCCGGCGTCTCCCTGCGCTGGTCGGCGGACCCGTCGCTCATCGTGGTGGTCGCGGCCCGCGGCTATCCGGGCCCCGTCGCCAAGGGCGAGCCGATCGGCGGGCTGGAGGCCGCGGCCAGCATCCCCGGCGTTCGCGTCTTCCACGCCGGCACCGCCCGCGGGCCGGGCGGCTCGGTCGTGGCCTCGGGCGGGCGGGTGCTGGGCATCGGCGCCACCGCCCCAGACCTCCGCGCCGCGCGCGAGGCCGCCTATGCCGCCGTGGACGCGCTCGACTGGCCCGGCGGCTTCTGCCGGCGCGACATCGCGCACCGGGCTCTTGGCGCCGCGCCCCTCGGGGCGGCCTTATGACCGGCGCGCCGGTGAGGCGAGCGCCGTGACGGGCTCCACCGCCTCCATCCGCTGCGGGGACGACCTGCGGGGCCGGGTGCCCGGCACCTACTTCCCCATCGCCGACCCGGTCTGCCAGGGCCCCGTGCATGGCGAGTTCCTGGAGGGCTATGTCTCCCGCCGCGCCGGCTTCGTCGCCGGCCACTACGCCCATGGCGCGGCGGCGGTCCGGGCCCGCCTGGCGTCGGAATACGCGGCCCTGCGCGAGCTGCCGCAGTACGACCGCGTGCTGCTCTGGTTCGAGCACGACCTCTGGGACCAGGCCGCGCTCATCCGCGTGCTCTCGGTGCTCGCGGGCTGGCCGGCGCTGGCCGGGCGCCTCTGGCTCATGCCCGCGGACGGCGAGCGCAGCTTCCCGGAGCTGCCGCAGGAGGAGTTGGACGCCCTGGTGCCGCAGCCCCTCCCCTGGTCCAGCGTCGAGGCCGGCGCCGAGGCCTGGGACGCCTTCGCGGCGGAGGACCCGACCGCGCTCGACCGCCTCTCCCGCCGCAACCTGCCCCTGCCGTACCTCGCCCGCGCCATGCGGCGCCATCTGCAGGACCTGCCCTGGGTAACGGACGGGCTCGGCCTGACGGAGCGCCTGGTGATGCGCGCCGCCGCCGAGGGCGTGACGGGCGAGGCGCCGCTGATCCGCCACCTGCGCGCGGCCGATCCCGTCTTCCACGTCACCGACCTCATCGTCCGGGACATGGTGACGCGCCTCTCCACCGGCACGCGCCGCCTCCTCACGCGGGAGGCGCCGCACCTGCCCACGGCGCACGGCGCCGCCATCCTCGCGGGCGCGGCGCGCCACTCCCCGGGGCCGCGGCACCAGGCGGGGGTGGTGGTCGGGCCGCGCGGCCGCTGGTGGTGGAACCCCCGCTCGGCCGGGGTGACGGACCGGCTTCCCGGGCGTCCGGGCCTCTTCGGATAGGCGGCCCGCTCAGCAGCCGTGGAAGCCGCCGCCCGGCAGCGGCGCCAGTTTCAGGATGCCCAGCACGCGCGCGGGGCTGCCGGGCGAGACCACCGCCATCGCCCCTTCCGGCAGCGCCCGGCCGCCGACCGTCTCGCCCATCGCCATGATCAGCGGCGTGCGATGCCCGACCAGCACGCGGTTCACGCCTGCCGCCACCGGAGCGGAGAGCAGGCGGCGATGGCCCTCGATCACCTCGGCCAGCCGGGGACCGGCATAGTCGTCCGCCAGCAACTCGTCGGTGACACGCACCCGGGCGGCGCCGAAGGCGGCCTCGGCCGTGTCGCGGGCGCGGAAGACCGGGCCTGCCAGAACCGGCGCCTCGACCGGAACCCCGAGCTCCTCCAGCCGCCGGCCGATCGACGCCGCCTGCGCGCGCCCCGCGGCGGAGATGTTGCGCTGCCCCTCGCGGTCACCGACGCGAAAGGAGCGGTCGCAGGGCTCGCCGCGCGTGTCGGCGTGGCGCAGGAAGAGCACCAGCCCGCCCGCGCGCAGCCGCTCCACCAGTGCCTCCCCCTCCGGCGATCCCGGC
This sequence comes from Roseomonas aerilata DSM 19363, assembly GCF_000711725.1. Classification (GTDB taxonomy): domain Bacteria; phylum Pseudomonadota; class Alphaproteobacteria; order Acetobacterales; family Acetobacteraceae; genus Roseomonas; species Roseomonas aerilata. The sequence goes on from NZ_JONP01000002.1 coordinate 277,351, forward strand.
CGAACCGGGGCGAGATCGGCCAGGGCCGGCATGGCGGTGAGGACGAGAAGGAGCAGCGCGCGCCGGATCATCGGCGCATCCTGCCACGCCGCGCCGGCGAACGGGGCACCCATGCGCCCTTCCGCCATTCCGGCCGCCCCGTCTTTCCGCTAAGTCCCCGCCCATGCGCTACGTCTCCACCCGCGGCGAGGCCGCCCCCCGCTCCTTCGAGGCCGTGCTCCTCGCCGGCCTGGCCGAGGATGGCGGCCTCTTCCTGCCGGAGACCTGGCCCACCCTGGCGGCCGCGGAATGGGAGGCGCTGCGCGGCCTGCCCTATCCGGATCTGGCCGCTGATATCATTGGCCGTTTCACGGGAAACACCTTCGAGGAGGGCGTCCTGCTGGCCATGTGCCGCGACGCCTATGCCGGCTTTAACACCCCGGCCGTGGCCCCCCTGGTGCAGCTCGACGAGCGCCGCTTCGCCCTCGAGCTGTTCCACGGCCCCACCCTCGCCTTCAAGGACTTCGCCCTCCAGCTCCTCGGCCGCATGTTCGACCACGTGCTGGCCCGGCGCGGGGAGCGCATCACCATCGTCGGCGCCACCTCCGGCGACACGGGCTCCGCGGCCATCGAGGCCTGCCGCGACCGCGCGAACCTCGACATCGTCATCCTCCACCCCGAGGGCCGGACGAGCGCCGTGCAGCGCCGGCAGATGACGACGGTGCTCTCGCCCAACGTGAAGAACATCGCCATTCACGGCGACTTCGACACCTGCCAGGACATGGTGAAGGCCATGTTCAACGACGCGCCCTTCCGCGCGGAGATGAACCTCTCGGCCGTCAACTCCATCAACTGGGCGCGCATCGCGGCGCAGATCCCCTACTACGTCGCCAGCGCCCTCGCGCTCGGCGCCCCGGGTCGCGAGGTCGCCTTCAGCGTGCCCACCGGCAATTTCGGCAACGTCTTCGCCGCCTGGGCCGCGCGCGCCATGGGTCTGCCGATCTCCACCCTCATCATCGGGTCCAACCGCAACGACATCCTCGCCCGCTTCATCGGCGCGAACGACATGACGGCCCGGCCCGTGGCGCCCAGCCTCTCGCCGAGCATGGATATCCAGGTCTCCTCGAACTTCGAGCGCCTGCTCTTCGAACTTCTCCACCGCGACGGCGCGCGCACGGCCGCCACCATGCGCGCCTTCCGCGAGACCGGCGCCATGCCCGTGCCCGACGCCGCCTGGCGCGAGGCCACCGCCCTCTTCCGCGCCCACGCGGTGTCGGACGAGGAAACGGTTGAGGAAATGCGCCGCCTGCACGCCCAGGGCTACGCCGCCGACCCCCACACGGCCACCGGCACCGCCGCCAGCCACGCCAGCCCTCCCGACAACCGCGCGACCCCCATCATCGTCGCCGCGACGGCCCATCCCGCGAAGTTCCCGGACGCGGTGGAAAAGGCGACCGGCAGCCGCCCGGCCCTGCCGCCCCACATGGCGGACCTCTACGAGCGCGAGGAACGCTTCACGGTGCTGCCGAACGACCTCAGTTCGATCGAGGCGGCGGTGCGGGCCCATGCGCGGCGGAACGCGGCCTGAGGGGACGACGCTGGTGACTCCGGGGAGAGGAAGAAAGAATTCTTCCTCTCCCCGGACCCCTCACCATCATCTTTTTCTTCAGGTTTGAAGCACTTCCCCGGCCCGTGCGCCTCGGGTCATCGATCCGAGGCGACTGAACGCACAGGAAGGGTGCCGAAGAAGCGCCAGTCCCCGATCAACGCATCCGCGACAGCCAGATGGAGATCAAAGGGCCTCGGGCCCTTGGCAGGTGAGGTCTGGAGCGGGCGGCGCCCTCTCCAGGGTCGCCAGCGCCCTTCAGGCCCCCAGCTTTTCCGGCCCGTCCGTCTCGGCCTGCCCTTGCGGCTGCCCTGGCTCGGAACGCTTGCCGCCGCCGAGTTGTTCGAGCTTCCGCTTCACCCGCAAGTCCTCCTCTGTCAGGGGCGGCGGGTATTTCGGCGCGACGCCCGGCGGCACGGAATCCCCGGGGTCATGGTCTTTCTCGCGCTGGGCCACGGACCGGTCCCTCCTCTCCCAACCTCTCGCAGGAGCGCCCATGCGCCCGGCCGGTTGCAGCAGGGCACCTGCTGGTTGTCTTCGCGGAAGGTTTTCGCGCTCAAGTTAGACTCTCTCGTTGAAGTCTTTTCTGAGGAACGGCACGTAAAACACCTGTCCGGACGGTGATCCGCCGAGTCGCAAGGTCCGGTCAGGCCGCCGGCGGCCCGCCGGAGTCGCGGATGGCGGAGGGGGGACCGGGATGGCGCTGCTTCTCGCCGCCCTCGGCCTTCTCGGCTTGGCCGCCTTTCTTGTCCTCGTCCACGCCCTTCCGCCGGAGCCAGTGGCGGCGGAACCGCTGCCCACCCTCACCCCACGCCAGTTCGAGCAGCACTGCGGCGATGTCCTGGCCGCCCGTGGGTGGTCGGTCGCCGTCGGGCGCGGCTCGGGCGACCAGGGGGTGGACGTTCTGGCCCGGAAGGACGGGCGCGCGCTGGTGATCCAGTGCAAACTTCACGCGCGGCCCGTGGGCAACAAAGCCGTGCAGGAGGCCCTGGCGGGGCGCGGCTACGCCGGGGCGGACGCGGCGGCGGTCGTCTCCAACGCGCCCTACACGGCGGCGGCCCACGCCCTGGCGGCGCGCGTCGGCGTGCTGCTGCTGAACGTGGCGGACCTGCCGCGGATCGAGCGCCTGATCGAGTGGCCGGAGACGCCGGCCACTCCGCTTCCGGAGGCGGCGCCGACCCGCCCGCGCCGGCGCCGCCCGCGTCGGGCCGCCGTGCGGCCCGCCCGCCGGATCCCCGCCCGCCCGCTGGCCGCCGCGATCCTCGCCGGGATCATCCTCTTCATGCCGAGGATGGCCCCGGAGCCCCCTGCCCCGCCACGGGCGATCGCGCGCCCTGCTCCGCCGAGGCCGCCCGCCGTGGTCGAGCAGCCGGAGGTCGCTCCGTCCCGCGTGCGGCGCGCGGCTTAGGCTTGCCTGGAGTAAAGCCGGGGTCGAAACCGGCTTGACCAGTCCGGGCGAGGTGCCCCGGGAAAGTGGGACATTACCGGTGGTTGGAGGCCAGCCCGGCACCAAGGTGATTGGTTGTGCCCACGCCCCGGTCTAGTCTCGCCCGGCCAACGTCGCCCGCCCATGACCGGACGCCCACGCCCTTGCTGCACGCGCCCACTGCCTTCGTCCTCACCTTCGCGCTGGCGGTCACCTGCGGCGCCGTCCTGCTCTTCCTCTGGAACCAGACGCGGCGGCACCTGGCGCTCGCCTACTGGGGGGCGGCGCATTCGCTGGGGGCGGTCGGGCTGCCGCTCCTGGCGCTGCGCGCCGTGGCGCCGGGCTGGATCTCGATCGATCTCGGCAACGCGCTGCTGGCGGTCAGCTATGGGCTGATCTGGGCGGGGGCGCGGCGCTTCATGGGGCGGCGGGTGCCGCCGCTGGCTGTCGTGGCAGGGGCGCTGCTCTGGCTGGCGGCCTGCCGCGTGCCGGACTTCTACGCCAGCATTGCCATGCGCGTGCTCGCGATGGGGCTGGTAGCGGCCACCTACAACATCCTCGCGGCCTGGGAGCTCTCCTACTCGAACGGGGTCGCATCCTTCCGCTCGCAGCGGCTGCTCATCTGGGTGCTGCTGGCCAACGCCGCCGCCTACCTGCTGCGCATCCCCTTCCTGCTGTTCCAACCCATCCAGGCGCCGATCAGCAGCTACGCCAGCAGCCTCTGGCTGGACGTGCTCGTCATCCTCGGCACCGCGCTGGCGGCTAGCACCGCCCTCGTTCTCGTCTCCCTCGTACGGGAACAGGAGGAGCGCGAGGCGAACGCCGCCCTGCGCGCCGCGCGCGACGCGGCGGACGAGGCCAGCGCCGGCAAGACCCGCTTCCTGGCCCATCTCAGCCACGAGCTCCGCACCCCGCTGAACGGCGTGCTCGGCCTGGCCCAGGCCCTGGCCGGGGACCCCAGCCTGGGGGCGGAGCAGCACGACCGCGCGGCGATGCTGGAGCGGGCCGGACGCCACCTGAACGCTCTGTTGACCGATGTGCTGGACCTCTCCCGCATCGAGGCCGGGCGGCTGGAGCTGGTGCCCGTCCCCACCCTCCTCTGCGCCCTGCTGGAGGAAGTGACCGGCCTTGTCCGCGGCGCCGCCAGGGCGAAGAACGTGGTGCTGCTGGAGGAGATCGCGCCCAACCTGCCGGAGGCGGTGCTCTGCGACCCGCTGCGGGTTCGTCAGATCCTGCACAACCTGCTCGGCAACGCCGTGAAGTTCACGCCGTCCGGCGGGAGGGTTACGCTGGCCGTGCGGCGCCGCGCCCAGGGCGGCCTCGTGCTGACCATCACCGACGACGGGCCCGGCGTGCCCGAGGATTTCCGCGACCGCCTCTTCGAGGATTACACCCGCGCGACGCGGGAGGCGGCGAAAGGCGACGGCACCGGCCTCGGCCTCGCGATCTCCGCCCGGCTCGCCCAGGCGATGGACGGCTCCATCCGCTTCGGCACCCCGCCTGGCGGGCGCGGCAGCGTCTTCGAGGCCTGGCTCCCCCTGCCCGACGCCGAACCGCCGGAGGCCCCTGCCGTGGCGGAAGCCACCCCGGCCGCTGCGGGGATCCCGCCGCGGGGAATGACCGTGCTGGTGGTGGACGACATCGCGGTCAACCGCCTTGTCCTGCGCGCCATGCTGGAGCGGGCCGGGCACCGCGTCCTCGAGGCGGCGGACGGTGCCGCCGCGCTGGCGATCGTGGCCGATCCGAGCGAGGCCGGCCTGCCGGAGGTGGTGCTGATGGACGTGCTGATGCCCGGCATGGACGGGCTGGAGGCGACGCGCCGGATCCGCGCCCTGCCCGGCAAGGCCGCCCGGCTGCGGATCCTCGCGGTGACCGCGGGTGCCATGACAGACGAGGTGGCTGCCTGCCTGGCCGCCGGGATGGACGGGCACGTGACGAAGCCCGTGGAGCGGGCGGTGCTGCTCGCGGCCCTCTCGGGACCTCCGCCTGGCTCTCCCTCTGGCTCTCCCCTTGGCTCCCCCCCCGGGCCCCCTTTCAGCTCTCCTCCTGGCCCTGCCCGGCGGGCTGCCCGGCCGCATGGCTCGCACCCGGCGGCCGGACACCCTACATTCGGTCCCTGAAACGCCCCTTCCCGGAAGCCAATCCCCCCGACATGACCGAGTCCACCCTCGCCGCCGCCACCGATCCCGCCAACGGCGGCGCGATCCGGCTCACCCGCCTGCCGAACGGGCTGACCGTCGTCTCCGACACCATGAGCCGCGTGGAGACCGCCTCCATCGGCGCCTATGTCCATACTGGCACGCGCGACGAGACGCCCGAGGAGAACGGCGTCTCCCACTTCCTCGAGCACATGGCCTTCAAGGGAACCGAGAAGCGCGACGCTTCCGCCATCGCGCGGGAGATCGAGGCCGTGGGCGGCCACCTGAACGCCTACACGGCGCGCGAGACCACCGCCTACTACGCCAAGATCCTGAAGGAGGACCTGCCGCTGGCCGCCGACATCCTCGGCGACATCCTGACGCACTCCACCTTCAGCCCCGAGGAGGTGGAGCGCGAGCGCGGCGTCATCCTGCAGGAGATCGGCCAGGCGAACGACACGCCCGACGACATCGTCTTCGACCACTTCCAGGAGCGCGCCTTCCACGGCCAGCCGATGGGCCGCCCGACGCTGGGCCCGGCCGGGATCATCGAGACGCTGCCGCGCGAGGCGCTGACCGGCTACATGCGCCGCCACTACGGCCCGTCGCGCATGGTGGTCGCGGCCGCCGGCGCGGTGGACCACGATGCGCTGGTGGAGCTGACGAAGCAGCACTTCGCCGACCTGCCGAGCATCGACCAGCACGAGGCCGAGCCCGCCCGCTACACCGGCGGCGAGTTCCGCGAGGAGCGCGACCTCGACCAGGTGCACCTGCTGCTCGGCTTCCCGGGGCCGGCCTATGGCGACCCCATGCACCACCCGACGATGCTGCTCTCCACCATTCTCGGCGGCGGCATGTCGTCGCGCCTGTTCCAGGAGATCCGCGAGCGCCGCGGCCTCGTCTACTCCGTCTACTCCTTCCACTCGCCCTACCGGGACGCCGGCCTCTTCACGATCTATGCCGGCACCGGCGAGGAGCAGGCAGCCGAGTTGATGCCCGCGACGCTGGAGGAGCTTCGCCGCGTCCAGCACGACGTGACCGAGGAGGAGCTGGCCCGCGCCAAGGCGCAGCTTCGCGCCTCCGTGCTCATGTCCCTTGAATCCACGGGCTCGCGCTGCGAGCAGCTCGCGCGCCAGCTCCAGGTGCACGGCCGCATCATCCCCGTGGAGGAGACGAAGGCCCGCATCGCCGCCGTCACGGTCGAGCAGGTGCAGCAGGCCGCCGCCCGCGCCTTCCGCGCGGCGCCGACCCTCGCCGCCCTCGGCCCCGCCGGCCGCGTGCCGCACCTGCCCGAGGTGATCGAAAGGCTGGCGGCGTGAGCGAGACCCTCGCGAAGGCCGATCCGCGCGAGACGCTGGCCAGCCTCGTCTCCGCCGCGCGCAAGGCGGGGGCGGACGCGGCCGATGCCATGCTGGCCGCCGACGCCTCCCTCTCCCTTCAGATGCGGCTGGGCGAGGTCGAGAACGTCGAGCGCGCGGAGGGCTTCGACATCGGCCTCCGCGTCTTCGTCGGGCGGCGGCAGGCGATCGTCTCCACCACCGATGCCGACCCGCGCGGCTTCGCGGCCCTGGCCGAGCGCGCCGTCGCCATGGCGCGCGCCGTGCCGGAGGACCCCTTCGGCGGCCTGCCCGAGCGCGTGCCGTCGCTGGCCGACCTGCCGCTCGACATGGATGACGGCGTGGAGCCCGACGTCGCCTCCCTCACCGACCGCGCCCGCCGCGCGGAAGAAGCCGCCCGCGCTATCGGCGGCGTCAGCAATTCCGAAGGGGCGGAGGCCGGCTGGAGCCGGACGGTGATCGCGCTCGCCGCCTCCAACGGTTTCGCCGGCACCTATACGCGCAGCGGCCACAGCCTGTCCGTCACCGCTTTGGCCGGCCAGGGCACGGCGATGGAGCGGGACTACGACTACGCCTCCGCCACCCACCTGTCGGATCTGGACGATCCCGAAACCCTCGGCCGCAATGCCGGGGAGCGGGCGGTGCGCCGCCTGAACCCGATCCGCCCGGCCACGGCGCGCCTGCCGGTGGTCTACGACCCGCGCGTGGCAAGCTCCATCATCGGCCATCTCGTGGGCGCCGCGAACGGGGCCTCGGTCGCGCGCGGCACGAGCTTCCTGCGGGAGAAGATGGGCACCCAGGTGATGGCAAAGGGGCTGACGGTCCGGGACGACCCGACCCGACCCCGCGGCCCTCGCTCCCGTCCGTTCGACGCCGAGGGGATGCCCACCGCGCCGCTCGCGATCGTGGAGGACGGGGTGCTGAACCACTGGCTGCTGGACTGGCGCTCGGCCCGGCAGCTCAACCTCGCCTCCAACGGGCGCGCCGCCCGCGCGGTGGGCGGGCCGCCCTCGCCCTCCACCACGAATCTCTGGCTGGAGCCTGGAACCCTCTCGCCCGAGGCGCTGATGGCCGACATCGCGGAGGGGCTGTACGTCACCGAGATGATCGGCAGCAGCATCAACGGGCTGACCGGCGACTACAGCCGCGGCGCCTCCGGCTTCATGATCCGGGGCGGGCAGCTGGCGGAGCCCTTCTCGGGCGTCACCATCGCCGGGAACCTGCTGGAGATGTTCCTCCACATCACCCCGGCCAACGACCTCCGCTTCCGGCGGGGCACCGACAGTCCGACGCTCCGCATCGAGGGGCTGACGATGGCAGGGGCCTGATCACGGGCGGGTTCCTCTGCTAAGCCGATACCGGCAACAACCGAGGAACCGCCCCATGGCCCTGAAGCTCTACGGCGTCCTGCGCTCCCGCGCGACGCGCCCCGTCTGGACCGCCATGGAGCTGGGACTGGACTTTGAGCAGGTGCCGGTGATCCAGGCCTATCGCCTGAAGGACCCCGCGGCGCCGGACGCACCCCTGAACACCGCCTCCCCCTCCTTCCGGGCGGTCAACCCAAACGGGCTGATCCCCAGCATGGACGATGACGGCTTCGTCCTGCACGAATCGCTCGCCATCAGCCTCTATCTCGCCCGCAAGCACGGCGGACCGCTCGCGCCACGGGACGCGCGGGAGGAAGGGCTTGCGGTGATGTGGTCGCTCTGGGGCATGGGCATCGAGGCGGACACGCTCGCCATTGCCCAGAAGCGCGACCCTGAGGCCGCCGAGGCGCGGCTGCGCGCGCCCTTCGCCGTGCTGGACGCCGCCCTCGCGGCCGCCGGTGGGCACCTCGTGGGCGGCCGCTTCACGGTGGCCGACATCAACCTGGCGGAGGTGATCCGCTACGCCCAGCCCGCCCGCGCCCTCTTCGAGGCCGCGCCGAACCTGGCTGCCTGGATCGCCGCCTGCCAGTCCCGCCCCGCCTTCCAGGCCATGATGAAGAAGCGTGAGGCCGAGCCGGCCTGACGCCGCGCCGCCACTTCTGAAAGGCCCCATGGAAACCGGGCGCCTTTCCACTATATTACATCCCTGTGAGAAACCCTTCTCGGAGCACCACCCCCATGCGCCGCCGTGCCCGCTTCCTGGCCGCTTTCGCCGCCCTGGCCCTCGCGCTCGGGCCCGCCGTTGCCGAGGCGCGTCCCGGCGGCGGTGCCTCCTCGGGTAGCCGTGGGTCGCGCAGCTACAGCGCCCCGCCCGCGACCCGCACCGCGCCGGGCACCGCCACCCCGTTCAACCGCACGGAAGCCCCGCGCGAGGCGCCCGGTGCCGCCAGCCCAGGCTACCAGCCGCGTCCCGCGCCCTCCTACACCACGCCCAGCCGGGGTGGGATGTTCGGCGGCGGGTTCATGAGCGGCCTGATGGGCGGGCTGCTTGGCGCCGGCATCGCCGGCATGCTCTTCGGCCACGGCGCTTTCGGCGGCATGTCCGGCGGCTCGGGCTTCCTCGGCTTCCTGCTGCAGCTGGCCATCATCGCCGGCATCATCTGGCTCGTGCTGCGCGTCATCCGCGGCCGCCGCGCCGGCATGCCGGCCATGGCCGGCGCCGGGCCGCGCGGTGCGATGCCGAACGCCTATGCCCGTGAGATGGACGGCAACGCCATGGGCGGCGCCGGCGGCCGTGCGGCGACCCGCCCGGTGAACATCGGCGAGGCGGACTTCACCGCTTTCGGCAACAGCCTTGTCGCCATCAACCGCGCCTGGTCCGCCGGGGACGTGGCCGCCCTGCGCCGCCTGGCCACGCCGGAGATGGTCCGCTACTTCGAGGGCGACCTGCGCGACCTCGCCGCCCGCGGCTGGCGGAACGAGACCCGCGACGTGAAGCTCGAGGCCGGCGACCTTGCCGAGGCGTGGTCCGAAGGCGGCACCGACTACGCCACCGTCGCGATGCGCTTCAGCCTCATCGACGTGACGCGCGACGCCGCCGGGCAGGTGGTGGAGGGCGACCCCAACACCCGCCAGACCGTGACCGAGATCTGGACCTTCGCGCGCCGGCCGGGCGAGGCCTGGGTGCTCTCGGCGATCCAGCAGGCGCGCTAACCCCCCGGAGAGGGCGCTGCCCTCTCCGGACCTCACCCGCCAGGAGCCTGGTTGGACCTATAGGTCCAACCCTGGACCTGCACCTGGCTGTCGCGGATGCGATGATGAAGGCCGGTGCTTCCTGCGGCGCCCCCCCGGACGTGCAATCGCCTCGGGTCCACGACCCAAGGCGCACCGACCGCAAAGTAATCCCAACTCGAAGAAGATGATGGTGAGGGGTCTGGGGCGAGGAAGAATTCCTTCTTCCTCTCCCCAGCCCCCTTAGCGCTCGCCGATCAATCTCAACGCCCCGGCTCCGGCAGAACCGGCCGAGGGTCGAGCGAGGTCGAGAGCCAGAACAGTCCCAGGTGGAGGTGCGGCCCGGTGACGCGCCCCGTGGCACCGGACGCGCCGATCACCTGCCCGCGTGAGACCTGATCGCCCTGCCCCACATTGAAGCGCGACATATGGGCGTAGAGGGTCGTGACCCCGTGCCCGTGCTCGATTAGCAGGGTGTTGCCGGTGAAGTAGAGGTCCTCGGCCAGCGTCACGCGCCCGCCCGCTGCAGCCACCAGGGGCGTGCCCACGGGCACCGCGATGTCGAGGCCGAGATGGGGCGCACGCGGCTGGCCGTTCAGGATGCGCTGGCTGCCGTAGACGCCGCTGATCCGCCCATGGGCGGGCCAATCGAAGCCCTCCGCGAAATAGGGGGTGGCGGTGTCGGTGCGGCGCGCGGCGTTCAACCGTTCCTGCTCGGCGCGGATGCGGGTCATGTCCTGGTTGTCGGGCGTCACCATCCGGTTCGGCAGGCCGTTCAGGTGCTGGATGTCCCATTGGCGGGGCGCGACGGCGAGGCGTCGTTCCTCCCGCGCGCCGTTGGGCGCCGTGACGGTGAGGGTTGCCTCCGGCCCGGCGTCGCGTCCCAGCCCGAAGGCGAAGATCCCCGCCGGCGAGACGCGGAGCGCCCGGCCCTCGAAGGCGACGCGGCTGCCGGGATCGACGCGGCCGGTGACGAGCGCGCCCTGCGTAATGCGCTCCGGCAGCACGAGGGCCGCCGCCGCGGGTCGGGCGAGAAGCAGGGCGGGCAGGGCCAGCGCCGCGCGGCGCGGCAGGCGGGCCGCGGGGTGGTGGTTCACTCGATCGGGCATGGGGACTTCCGGCAGAAAATGGCGTTCAGAGCAGCGTTTCCTGGGCCGCGCCGCCCCGTTCGCGCCGCTTCGCGCGGTCGTCGGTCACGCCGAGGCTGCCATCGGCGAATTGCAGGCTCAGCCGCTGCCCGGCCGCTACCTGGGCCGCGGCCGTGACGGGCTGGCCGGCGGTGTCGCGCACGAGGGCGAAGCCGCGCTCCAGAAGCGCCTGATAGGAGGCGCCCTCCAGCCGGGCCGAGAGGCCGCGCAGCGCCGACCGGCACTGGCGAAGATGCGCCGTGACGAAAGGCGTCGGGTCGGGGATGCGGGCCAGCGTCGCGTTGCGCTCGGCCAGGCGGCGCTGCGCCGCGGCGTCCAACCGTTCGGCAGCGCGGCTTTCGGCAGCGCGCGCCTCGCGCAGCCGGGCGCGCAGCAGGGGCGCGAGATCCGGCATCCGGGCCAGCGCGCGGGACTGGCGCCCCACCGCCGCGCGCGTGGCGCCGCCGATCCGCAGTTCCAGCAGCGAGAGCGCCGCGCGCCGGGCCGCGATCGCCTCCTGCGGGCGGGGCAGGCGGCCGGCCGTGCCCTCCAGCACCCGCCGCTTGGCGCCGATCAGCGCGCGCGGGGCGAGCTGGAGGCGGTGCGCGCGGTCCTCCAGCCGGTTGCGGCCGGCGGCGATCAGGGCGGGCAGGTCGGGCAGGCCCTTGGCGGCGCGGTCCAGCCGGATGCGCCCGCGGTCGAGCACCGAATGCGCGGCACGCGCGAGGCGCGTGCCCCGCTGATCGAGGCCGGCTGCCAGTTCCTCGCGGGAGGGCACGGCCAACTCCGCCGCCGCGGTGGGCGTGGGCGCCCGCCGGTCGCTCGCGAAGTCGATCAGCGTCGTGTCGGTCTCGTGCCCGACGGCGGAGATGAGCGGGATGGGCGAGGCCGCGGCGGCGCGTACCACCACCTCCTCGTTGAAGGCCATCAGGTCCTCGAGACTGCCACCGCCGCGCGCCACGATGATCACGTCCGGCCGGGGGATGCGCCCGAGCGGCGAGAGGGCGCCCATGGTGGCGATCGCCGCCGCCACCTGCTCGGCCGCGCCCTGCCCCTGCACCGCCACCGGGATCAGCAGCACGCGGCGCGGGAAGCGACGGGCGAGCGTGGTGCGGATGTCGTGCAGCACCGCGCCCTTCTCGCTCGTGATGACGCCGATCACCTCGGGCAGGAAGGGCAGCGGGCGCTTGCGGTCCTCGTCGAACAGCCCCTCCGCGCCGAGCCGCAGCCGCAGCCGCTCGATACGTGCCAGCAGCGCGCCCTCGCCGGCATATTCCAGCCGCTCGATCTGCAGCGCGTAGTCCGAGCGCTTGTCGGAGGCGGTGATCTTGCCCGTCGCGATCACCTCCACCCCGTTCTCCGGCCGCACCGCCAGCTTCGAGAGGGCGCCGCGCCAGATGATCGCGCGGATGGTGCCCGTCTCGTCCTTCATCGAGAGGTAGGAGTGGCCGGAGGGATAGGTCTTGAACTCGGTGATCTCGCCGCGTACTCGGATCCGCCCGAAGGCGGTCTCCAGCGTGCGCTTCACCGCGCCCGAAATCTCGGAGACGCTGTATTCGGGGATATTGCCGTGGGTGCCGTCCATCGGGAGGATTATGGCGCCGGATAGCCCAAGGCGCCACGCGCCCTTCGCGTGAAACCCTCCCCGCCCCCCTCCTTCCGCTTCCCGAACCGCCGGAGCTGCTTTCCCCTCTATGCCAGCCGACCTAACGGCCCCCGCCGAAGACCAGCTCGCGCGGCTGCGCCGCTACGGCGAGATCCTGAGCGACTTCGGGCGCATGACCTCCGAGGTCATCGAGGTGGATCGTCTTGTCCAGCTCGCCTGCCTCCAGGCGGCGCGCGGCATCGGCATCCGCCACACGAAGGTGCTGCGCTACCGGCCCGAGGCGGGGGACCTGCTGGTGGTGGCCGGCGTGGGCTGGGCGCCAGGCGTGATCGGCCACGCGAGCCTCGGCACCGACCTCGCCTCCCCGCCCGGACAGGCGCTGCAGACCCGCCTGCCCAACGTGGTCGAGGACCTGCCGAACGATCCCGAGTACCGCTACTCCGATCTCCTGCGGAACCACGGCATCGTCTCGGTGCTCAACGTGCCGGTGACGGTCGATGGCTATGTCTGGGGCGTGCTGGAGGTGGACAGCCAGGAACCCCGGCACTTCGCCGCGGACGACGTGCGCTTCCTCTCGGCCATGGGACACATCCTCGGCCTGGCGCTGCGCGGGCGGATCGGGGAGCAGGCGGCGGTGGGCGCAGTGGCCGATGCCGCCCGGGCCCTGGCGCAGGAGCGGATGCTGCGCGGCGAGCTGCAGCACCGGAGCAAGAACGACCTCCAGCTGATCCTTTCGTTGCTGGTGATGCAGCGGCGGCGGCTCACGGACCCCGAGGCGCGCCGCATCGTCGGCGACGTGCTGGATCGCGTGGCCGCCATCGGCGTCGCCCACGACCAGCTGAGCCCGGAGAGCGGCACGGGGCTGATCGACCTCGCGGACTACCTCCAGGCCCTCTGCGGCAACCTCTCCAGGCGGCGGCAGGGGGTGGCGGTGGAGGCCTCGGTGGAGAGCGCGGCCATGTCCCACTCCCGCGCCGTGCCCCTCGGCCTCGCGGTGAACGAACTGGTGACGAATGCCCTGAAACACGCCTTCCCCCAGGGCCGCGAGGGCGCGATCCGGGTGGAGTTCCAGGTGATGCCGCCCGGCGAAGGCCGCCTCTGCGTGCGCGACGACGGCATCGGCATGGGCCCGCCCCGCCCCGGCAGCTCAGGCACGGAACTCGTGCGGCGGCTGGCGCAACAGGTGGGCGGGCGTGTCGAGCAGATGCCGCAGGCCCAGGGCACCGGCTTCTGCGTGACCTTTCCGCTGGTGATCTGAGGGGGTTTTTCGGGGCTTTCGGCGCCGATGACTTCGGGGAGAGGAAGAAGGAATTCTTCCTCTCCCCGGACCCCTCACCATCATCTTTTTCTTCAGGTTTGGAATGCTTTGCAGCTGATGCGCCTCGGGTCGTGGACCCGAGGCGCCCGCTCGCACAGGAAGGGACCGGGAAAGAAACCGGCCTCCGATCACCACATCCGCGAAAGCCAGATGCAGGTCCAGGGTTGGACCTATAGGTCCAACCAGGCTCCTGGCGGGTGAGGTCTGGAGAGGGCAGAGCCCTCTCCAGGGAGCCGCAGCGTCAGACCCCCGCATCCGCCGGAACGAGGATGACGCCCTCTTCCAGCCGAACCGGCACGGCTTCCAGCCGGTCGCCGGTGCAGGGCCCGCTGGTGCAGAAGCCGTCCTCGACCCGGAAACGGGCGCCGTGGGTGGAGCAGACGAGATAACGGCCTGTCCCGTCGAGGAAGCGGTTCGGCAGGGGTTCGAGCGGGATGCCGAGGTGGGGGCAGGCGTTCACGTAGACCCGCACGATCGCCCCCTGCCGGAGGACGACGAGGCTGGTGAAGCCGCCCGGCACGGGCGGGAAGCCGCGGGCGGTGCCGTCCGGGATCTCCTCCAGCCGGCAGAGGGCGCGCTCGGTCAAAGCCCGGCCATCTCCGAGAGAACGGCCCAGTGCTCCGGCGAGACAGGCACGACCGAGAGGCGGGACTGGCGGATGAGGGCGAGGTCCTGCAGCCGCGGCTCGGCCTTCATGGCGGCGAGGGTGACGGGGCGCGGCACGGGGCGGAGGGCGCGCATGTCCACGCAGGCCCAGCGGCCGGTCTCCTCGGTCGGGTCGGGATAGGCCTCGCGCGCGACCTCGACGATGCCGACAATCTCCCGGCCCTCGTTCGAGTGGTAGAAGAAGGCGAGGTCGCCAAGGCGCATGGCGCGCAGGTTGTTGGCGGCCTGGGCGTTGCGCACGCCCGTCCAGGGCTCCACGCCGACGGCCACCTGCTGTTCCCAGGAGAAGGCATCAGGCTCGCTCTTCACCAGCCAGTGGGCGGTCACCGCTGCTGGCCCCCGCTGCCGTGCGGGGCGAGCGGCGGGCGGGGTGTGGCGAGGGGCATGGGCGGCTCCGTCGGCGCGGGCGAATCGCCGCCCGGCCGGAGGGCATGGAAGCGCCGCCGGCGCCTCTGGTGCAATGAGGGGTGCTCAGCCGGGCGTCGGGTCGTTGTGCACGCGACGCAGGCGGAAGCCGAGGCCGATCAGCAGCACTCCGCCCGCGACCGCCTGGATAGCCACGAGCCAGATGAGCGCCAGCAGCCCCGGGCCTGGCGCGGCGGCCAGCCAGAACCCGATGACGACGCTGATCACGCCCCAGAGGGCCAGCAGCCAGCTCCCGCTGCGCCAGGCGAGGACGAGGCGGAACACCCCGGCGGCGATCGACCAGCCGGCGACGAGCAGCACGAGCACGATGGCCGAGGCGATCGGCATCATCAGCAGCACCGCGGCGGCGATGAGCGAGACGATGCCCTCCACCACCAGCCATCCCGTGCCGCCGCGCCGGACACCGAGCATGGCGGGCCGGCCGGTGAAGGCCTGCCAGAGCGTGAAGGCGCCATCGATCGCGAGCCAGGCGGCAAGGGTGCCGAGGATGACGGCGAGCCCAAGGCCAGGCACGAGGAAGGCGAAGAGGCCGAAGAGGACCGCGACGACCCCGCGCAACAGCAGCAGCCACCAGCCGCTGGCCAGTGCGCGGATCATGCGAAAGCGGCCATCGGAGGCCGGGAGAGCGGCGGTGGACATGGGGAGGAGCTCCGAAGCGGGCGCGACCGTGGAGCGGCGCGGGACGCGGAAGGTTGCGCGGGAAGGCCGCCGGCTGCCACACCCTCGCCAAGGGCGCGCCGGCGGGGGAGACTGCGGCGAATCAGGAGATCCCGATGGCCGAGCCGCTCTTCGTTCCCGCGACCCCCGAGACCACGCGCATCGGCCTCTTCGATGCCGCCTTCCCGCCGGTGGCGAGCATCGCCTCGGGCGAGCGCGTGACGCTCGAATGCGTCTCGGGCCTGGGCGACGCCGTGCCGGAGGAAGGGCGCGGCATGACGATTCCCGCGGGGCTGCGCGCGATCGCCGAGGCGAACACGGCGGGCGCGGTGGGTCACATCATCACCGGCCCCGTCGAGGTGCGCGGCGCAGAGCCGGGCGATGCGCTGCGCGTGGAGATCGAGCGGATCGAGCTCGGCGCCGACTGGGGCTTCTGCGGCTTCCGCCCGCTCGTCGGCACGCTGCCCGAGGATTTTCCTTATCGCCGGATGCTTCATATCCCCGTCGACCAGGCGGCGAAGACCTGCGCGCTGCCGATGGGCGGCGGGATCAGGCTTCCGCTCGCGCCCTTCTTCGGCGTGATGGGCGTGGCGCCGCCGGAGGAATGGGGCCGGCTTTCCACGAAGGAGCCGCGCGCGCATGGCGGCAACCTCGACAACAAGGAGCTGGTCGAGGGCACGACGCTCTGGCTGCCCGTGCACGTATCCGGCGCGCGCTTCTCGGCCGGTGACGGCCACGGCGTGCAGGGCGACGGCGAGGTCTGCATCAACGCGCTCGAGACCTGCCTCACCGGCACCTTCGGCCTGCATGTCGAGAAGGGCGGCGGCGCGCGCGACCCGATCCTGCGCTTTCCGCGCGCGGAAACGCCGACGCATTTCATCAGCATGGGGATGCACGAGGATCTGGACATCGCGATGAAGGGCGCGCTGCGGGAGATGATCGCCTTCATCGCCGCGCGCACGAATCTCTCGGCGGCGGATGCTTACCAGTTCTGCTCGCTCGCGGTTGATTTCCGGGTGACTCAAACCGTGAACGGCGAGAAAGGCGTGCACGGCATGTTGAGGAAGGGATTGCTCCTCTGACGGCACGTGAAGCGGAGGCATCAAACGGCTGATCCGATTCACGTCGCGAATCCTGTCCACAGGTTCGCCCACAATTTCATGCACAAGATTCCGTGCGCCGCATCTTGTGGGCAAGCAACTGCATGACCTACCGTATCTTGTATCGGCGTTGACGAGGATGGGCGCGATGGACTGGTCAGCGGAAGCGATCGAGCAATTGCGTGCGCTCTGGGCGGAAGGGCACTCCACCGCCGAGATCGGACGGCGCATGGGCATCTCGAAGAATGCCGTGGTGGGCAAGGCGCATCGCCTGCACCTGCCCGCGCGGCCGAGCCCCATCCACCGCGAGCAGGCGCCTGCCGTCGCCGCCGCATCCACCGCCAGCGAGGCGCCGCGCCCCGTCGCGTCGCCCCCCCCCGCACCGGCGCCGCGCCCCGTCGCCGCTCCGCGCGTGGTGCCGCCGCCCGCGGCCAGCGCGCCGCGCGTCGCACCGGCCGCCGTCGTGCGCCCCTTCCAGCGCAGCAGCGCGCGCAGCTGCTGCTGGCCGATCGGCGAGCCCGGCACACCCGAGTTCCGCTTCTGCACGAGCGAGGCGATGCCGACGAAGCCTTACTGCCTCGAGCACGCCTCCATCGCCTACGTGAAGGCGCGCGATCGGCGCGAGGACGCAGCCTGAGGCGAACACCTCACGCGGGATAAGGCGCCGGAGGAGCAATCCTCCGGCCTTTTTTATGCGCGGGTTTTATGCGCGGGTGATGCTGCCTTCTGATCGGTCGGCCCTGGTGATGCTGGGGAGAGAAAGAAGGAATTCTTCCTCTCCCCAGACCCCTCACCATCATCTTTTTCTTCAGGTTGGGATTGCTTGGTGGCCGGTGCGCCTCGGGTCATAGACCCGAGGCGACTGCACGCACAGGAAAGGCGGCAGAAAAGAACCGGCCCCGATCACCGCATCCGCGACAGCCAGACGGGGATCCAAGGGCCTCAGGCCCTTGGCGGGTGAGGTGCCGGAGAGGGCAGAGCCCTCTCTGGCATCACCAGCCCCAAAACCAGGGACAGCATCTGACTACGCGCGCGGCCGCTCGCCGATCAGCCGCCGCCGGAGCTTGCCGCCGAGCCAGTCGATGACCGCGACGGTGACCACCATCAGGAGGATGATGAAGGCCACCTCGTCCCAGTGGCGGACCTTGATGCGTTCGGCGATCTGCAGCCCGATCCCGCCCGCGCCCACCACGCCGAGGATGGAGGCGGAGCGGGTGTTGCTCTCGAAGAAGTATAGCGCCTGGGCGAGCATCACCGGCAGCACCTGCGGCAGGATGCCGAAGCGCACCGCGAGAAGGCGCGAGGCGCCCGCGGCGGTCACGCCCTCGGCCTGGCGGCGTTCCGCGTTTTCGATCGCCTCCGCGTAGAGCTTCGAGAGCGTCGCGAGGTCGGAGACGAAAAGGGCGAGGACGCCGGCGAGCGGCCCGAGCCCCACCGCGCGCACGAAGGCCAGCGCCCAGATGAGCTGATCCACGCCGCGCATCCCGTCGAACACCCGGCGCAGCGAGAAGCGCAGCAGCGTGGTGGTGACGATGTTCCGCGCGCCGAGGAAGCCGAGCGGCACGGCGAAGGTGGCCGCCAGAACGGTGCCGAGGAAGGCCATCGCGACGCTCTCGGCGAGGCCCTTGAGGATGTCGCCCCACAACTCCCCGGGCGAGGGCGGGATCATCAGGCGGATGATGGTGAAAAGGCCGGACAGCCCGTTCCACAGCCGCGCGGGCGTGATGTCGAAGAGCCAGAAGGCCCAGGCCAGCCAGGCGAGGAAAGCGGCGCCGCCCGCGAGGCGCGCCGCGCGCTGGCGCGGCGAGGGACCGAAGGCGGCGGGCAGTGCCTCCCGCCATCGCGCGACGCTGGCCCCGCTCATGCCGGGCGGGACATTCGCTCCGCTCACGCCCGGGCCTCCCCGCGCAACCGGCGGCGCAGCGCGTCGGAGAGAAGGTCAATCATCGCCACCACGAGGACGATCAGCACGATGATCGCCGAGATCTCCTCGTAGTAGTTCTGGCTGATCACGAGATACAGTTCCTGCCCGATCCCGCCCGCGCCGACGAAGCCGATGACGCTCGCGCCGCGCACGTTGATCTCGAAGCGCAGCAGCAGGTAGGAGACCATGTTGGGCGCCACCTGCGGCAGCATGGCGAAGCGGCAGGCCTGGGCCCAGGTGCCGCCGGCGGCACGCACGCCCTCCCAGGGTCCCATCTCCGCGTTCTCGACTGCCTCGGCGAAGAGCTTGCCGAGCGCGCCGGTCGTGTGCGCCGCGATCGCGAGGATGCCCGCCAGCGGCCCCACGCCGAAGGCCCAGACGAGGATCAGCGCGTAGACGATCTCCGGCACCGTCCGCATCGCTTCCAGCACGCGTCGCGAGAGCTGGTAGGCAATACTGGAGGGCGCGACGTTCCGCGCTGCCGGGAAAGAGAGCAGCAGCGCGACGGCGCCGCCCGCCAGCGTCGCCAGCGCCGCCATGTTCGCAGTTTCGACCAGCAGCAGCGCCCATTTGTCGAGGCGGTAGAACCAGAAGGCGATGCTGCCCTCCGTCTCCCACCCGCCAAAAAGCGAGGCCCAGCGCAGGTCCGGCACCAGCCGCGCGAAGTAGTCCCCCGCGCGCGGCAGGCCGGCGGCGAGGGAGGAGGGGTAGAACTCGCTCACCTCGGCCGCGGCCAGCAGGGCGATGATGAACAGCGCGCCGCCGAGGAGCAGCCGCGCGCGCTTCGCCCGCCGTGCCGCCTGGAAGGCCGCCTCGCCGCGAAGTGCCGCGGGGGAGAAGGTGGCGCTCAGTTGCGCCTCCGGCGCTCCGCCGCCTCCTCGCGCCGCATGTCGATCAGGAGCTGGAACCCCTCGTGCGTCACCTCGCGATAGCCGGTGCCGCCGCCGCGCTCGATGGCGCGGTAGATGTCCGGATGCGCCGCGGGCAGCGCGAGGTGGAACAGCCGCATGTCCTCCTTGAAGGCGGCGGGCAGCGCCTTTCGCACCGTCAGCGGCCCGTAGATCACCGGCTCCGTCTGCCAGACGATGCGAAGGTCCCGCATGTTCAGCATGCCCTTCTCGACCATCGCGTGCAGGTTCCCACGCGAGAAGCCGGCGGCGGCGTCGCCCTGGCCGGAGGCCCAGGTGAAGGCGGCGTCGTATTGCCGCTGCAGCACCGCGATCACCGCCTGCTCATGCCCGCCCGCGAAGCCCGTGCGCGCGAAATAGGTGTTGGGATCGATGCCTGCCTTGCGCAGCGCGAAGCGCGGGATGAGATAGCCCGAGGCCGAGTTCGGGTCCGGCCAGGCAAGCGACCTGCCGCGCATGCCCGCAAGATCTGTGATGCCGGAATCCGCCCGCGTGACCATCACGCCGACATAGCTGGCCGAGCCATCCTCCTGCTCGGCCACCAGCAGCGGCTCCACGCCCCCGTTCGTGTCCAGCCAGGCGGCCGCGTAAACCGCGGGACCGATGGAGGCGAGATCGATCTGCCCCGCGCCCAGCGCCTGCACGACGCCCGCAAAATCGGCGGCCAGCAGCAGCCGCGCGGGCACGCCGAAGGTCTCCTCCATTAGGCGGCGATAGCCCTCGTAGCGGCCGAGGCGGTCGCCCTCGTTCTCGCCGCCGAGGATGCCGATGCGGATCTGCGGCACCTGCGTCGCCCAGGCGCGTCGGCCCGGCGCGGGGAAGGCAAGGCCGGGATCGGTGCTGCGGCGCTGCGCGAGGGCCGGCGCGGCGGCGAGCGCCATCGGGAGGGTGAGGAACTGGCGGCGGCGGGACATGCTCAACGTCTCCTGCGGCGCTCCTGCGCCTCCTCCTCGCGCAGGCGCACCACCAGGGCGTAGTCGGCATGGGTGACGGTGCGGAACCCCGTGCCCCCACCGCGCTCGATGCCCTCGTAGACGGCGGGATGGGTCTTGGGCAGCGCCAGGAAGAAGCGACGCATGTCCTCCTTGAAGGCTTCCGGCAGGTCCGCGCGACAGGCGATGGGGCCGGAGGGGATCGGATCGCTTTGCCAGATCACGCGCAGCTCGCGCATGTCGAGCATCCCCTTGTCCACCATCACCTTCAGCGCGCCGCGCGAGTAGCCCGTCGCGAAATCCCCCTGGCCGGAGGCCCAGGTGCAGCCCGCGTCGTATTGCCGGTGCAGCACCGCTACCACCGCCTGCTCGTGCCCGCCCGCGAAACCCGTGCGGGAGAAATAGGTGGAGGGCTCGATCCCCCGGGCGCGCAGCGCCGCGCGCGGCGCGAAATAGCCGGAGGTGGAGGCAGGATCGGCCCAGGCGAGCGAGCGCCCGCGCATCCCCGCGAGATCCGTGATGCCAGAATCCGCGCGCGTCACCATGACGGCGACATAGCCGATGGTGCCGTCATCCGCCTCGGCCGAAACCAGCGCCTCAATCGCTCCCTTGGTGTCGATCCAGGTGCCGGCGTAGTTCGCGGCGCCCATCTGCGCCATCTCGATCTGACCCGCGGCGAAGGCCTGGCCAACCCCGGCGAAGTCGGGCGAGGGGTAGAGGCGCACGGGCAGCCTGAAGGTCTCCTCCAGCAACTGGCGATAGGGCTCGTTCCGCGCCAGGCGGTCCGTCTCGTTCTCGCCGCCGGAAATGCCGATGCGCAGAACCGGGATGCTGTCCGCCCAGGGGCGGCGCCCGGGTTCGGGGAAGGTGACACCAGGATCGACGCTTCGCCGCGGCATCCCCTGCGCCAGGGCGGGCGCGGCGATGGCGGAGAGGAGAAGGGCGCGGCGAGTGGCGTTCATGCGACGGCTCCAACGGGCGGGGCCTGCGGCGTCTCCGCCTCCAGCGCCTCCTCCGGCACGCCGTAGATGGTCTCGACCTCCGCCGCCTTCAGCGCCGCGGGCGTGCCGTCGAAAACCACGCGCCCGGCGGACATGGCGACGATGCGGTCGCAGTAGCGGCGGGCGGTGTCGAGGTGATGGAGGTTCACGAGCACCGTCAGCCCGTCCCGCCGGTTCACGTCGCGCAGCGCCTCCATCACCACGCGCGCGTTGCGGGGGTCGAGCGAGGCGATGGGCTCGTCTGCCAGCAGCAGCCGCGGCTCCTGCAGCATGGCACGGGCAATGGCGACGCGCTGCTGCTGCCCGCCCGAGAGCGTCTCCGCCCGCTGCAAGGCCTGCTCCGCCAGGTCGAAGCGGTCCAGCGCGTCGAGCGCCATCGCGCGCTCCTCCGGCGTGAAGCGGAGAAGAAGGGAGTTGAGTGTCGCGAGCGGCCCCTGCCGATGGTTCAGCCGCCCGACGAGCACGTTGGTCAGCACGTCCAGCCGCTGGATAAGGTTGAACTGCTGGAAGATCATCGCGCAGCGCGTGCGCCAGTCCCGCAGCGCCTTCCCGCGCAGCGCCGTCACGTCTGCGCCCTCATGCAGGATGCGGCCCGCGCTCGGCTCGGTCAGGCGGTTGACCATGCGCAGCAGCGTGGACTTGCCCGCGCCGGAACGGCCGATGATCCCCACCATCTGTCCCTGCGGGATGGAGAGTGTGACCCCGTCCACTGCGGCGCGGCCCTTGTCGTCGCCCGAGCGGCCACCGAAGCGGCGGGTGAGATCCTGGAGTTCGAGCATGACGGGCCCTTGCCGTTCGACGCAGCTTAACCGGGGCGTTGCGACCCGGAAGAGGCATTACGCGGCGCCTTCATTCCCGCTGGCCGCCGCTTGTGGCCCCGGGGAGAGGAAGAAGGAATTCTTCCTCTCCCCGGACCCCTCACCATCATCTTTTTCTATCTGATTGGAATCTCTGAACGGCCGGTGCGCCTCGGGTCATGGCCCCGAGGCGACGACACCTTCAGGAAGGTACCGCGACAGCCAGATGGGGATCCAAGGGCCTCAGGCCCTTGGCGGGCGAGGTCCGGAGAGGGCAGCGCCCTCTCCGGGAGCCACAAGCACCGGCCCCTCAGAGCCCCGCGAGCACCGTCTCCGTCACGCGCTCCACCTGCCCCTCGTCGAGATAGGGATGCATGGGCAGGGCCAGGATGCGCTTGCACAGCATCTCGCTCACCGGCAGCGGCGGCGCCTGGCCGATGGCGGCGGCGTGCGCCTCGCGATAGGCGGGCTGATGGTGCAGCGGCAGGGGGTAGTAGATGGCGGTCGGCACGCCTCGCGCCTTGCAGGCCTCCTGCACGCGTGCCCGTTGCGCCTCATCGGCCACCAGCACCGAGTAGAGGCCGTAAGCGCTCTCATAGCCCGCGGCCCGCACCGGGGTCTGCACGTGGCCGGCGAGCGCCGCGTCATAGGCGGCGGCGATGCGGGCGCGGGCGGAAAGCTCGCCCTCCATCAGCGGCAGCTTGCAGAGCAGGATGGCGGCCTGGATCGTGTCGAGACGGCCGTTCATGCCCGTCCGCATCACCTCGTAGCGGGTCTTGCCTTCGCCATGGGTGCGGAGGGAGCGGTAGAGGTCGGCCTTCTCGGCGTCGTCCGTCAGCAGGGCGCCGCCGTCGCCGTAGCAGCCGAGAGTTTTCGTGGGATAGAAGGACAGCGCGGCCGCGCCCGCCCAGCCGCCCAGCCGGCGGCCCTCCAGCGCGCCCCCGAAGGCCTGGGCGGCGTCATCGAGGGCGAACATCCCCTCCTCCGCGCAGATCGCCTCGATCGCCCGCCAGTCCGCCGGCAGGCCGAAGAGGTCCACGCCCACCACGGCGCGGGGGCGGAGCTTGCCCTCCGCCTTCACGAGCGCGATGCGGCGCTTGAGGTCGGCGATGTCGATGTTGAAGGTGTTCGGGTCCACGTCCACGAAAACGGGGGTGGCGCCGAGCACCAGCGGCACCTCCGCCGTCGCGGTATAGGTGAAGGCGGGCAGGAACACCGCGTCCCCGCGCCCGATCCCCTCGGCCATCATGGCGATCTGCAGGGCATCGGTGCCGGAGGAGACGGCGACGCAGTGGCCCACCCCGGCGAAACTGGCGAGGGCGCGCTCCAGTTCCTCCACCTCCGGGCCCATGACGAAGCGGCCGGAATCGAGGACGGCGGCGATGCGGCGGTCGATCTCCGGTCGGATCAGCGCCTGCTGGGCACGGACGTCGAAAAGACCGATGGGGGCGGGTGTGTCTTGCGGCATGGGGCGGGGCCTTAGCCCAATCCGGCCGCCGCGTCGAAATCAAGGACTGTGTCGGAGGGTTACGGGGGGCGCGAGGCCCCCACAAGCCCCTATCCCCGCCCCGGCTTGTGCACCCGCAGCGGCCCGAAGCTCTGCGCCACCGGCATGACCTGCAAGGTGTTCACGTTCACCCGCGCCGGGCGGGAGGCCACCCAGTGGATGGCGTCCGCGATGTCCTCGGGCGTCAGCGCGTCGGCGCCCTCGTAGACGGCGGCGGCCTTGGCGTCGTCGCCGAAGCGGACATTGCTGAACTCGGTGCCGCCCACCAGTCCCGGCTCGATATCCGTCACCCGCACCGGCGTGCCGTAGAGATCGGCCCGCAGGTTGAGGCTGAACTGACGGACGAAGGCCTTGGTGCCGCCATAGACATTGCCGCCGGGATAGGGGAACTCCGCGGCGGTGGAGCCGATGTTGACGATATGGCCCCGCCCGCGCTCCACCATGCCGGGAAGAACGGCGCGGGTGAGGTAGACCAGCCCCTTCACGTTGGTGTCGATCATCGCGTCCCAGTCGTCCAGGTCGGCCTCCTGCGCGGGGCCGAGGCCGCGGGCGAGGCCGGCGTTGTTCACCAGCACGTCGATCGCGGACCACTCCGCTGGCAACCCGCCGATGGACGCGGCCACGGCCACCCGGTCGCGCACGTCGAGCACGATGGGCAGCACCTTGTCGGCGCCGATCTCGTCGCGCAGCGCGTCGAGACGATCCGCGCGCCGCCCGACCGCGACGATGCGCGCCCCGTCCTCGGCGAAGCGGCGCGCAGTCGCCGCCCCGAAGCCGGAGGTGGCGCCGGTGACGAGGACGATCACGCCGCCACACCTTCGTTGAGGAGGCGCCAGACCTTCAGGGGCGTCGCGGGCATGTCCACATGGGCGATGCCGCGCTCGGCCAGCGCATCCACCACGGCGTTCATGACCGAGGGCAGCGCGCCCGCGCAACCGGCCTCGCCGCAGCCCTTGGCGCCCAGCACGTTGGTGCGCGCGGGCACGGGGTGGCTGGCGAAGCCGAAGGCCGGGGCGTGCTCAGCCCGCGGCAGGCCGTAATCCATGTAGGAGCCGCTGAGGAGCTGGCCGTCCTCGTCATAGGCGGTGTGCTCGGTCAGCGCCTGACCGATGCCCTGCACGATTCCGCCATGCGCCTGGCCCGCAACCAGCATCGGGTTCACCAGCGTGCCGAAGTCGTTGACGGTGACGTAGCTGACCACCTCGGTCTCGCCCGTCTCGGGGTCGATCTCCACCTCGGCGACGTGGCAGCCATTGGGGAAGGCGCTGTCCTCGTACTGCTCGGTGGTGGAGACATCGAGCGTGTCCGGCACCCCCTCGGGCGGGGCGGGCATGGTGCGGAGTTGGGCGGCGAGTTCCAGCAGCCCGATGCCGCGATCGGTGCCGGCGATGGTGAAGCGGCCCGAGGAAAACTCGATGTCCTCGGCGGAAGCCTCCAGCACATGCGCCGCCAGCTTCCGCCCGCGCTCGATCACCTGCGCGCTGGCGGCGGAGATCGCCGTGCCGCTCGCCATCATGGAGCGCGATCCGCCCGTGCCGCCGCCGGCGATCAGCAGGTCGCTGTCCCCCTGCACCAGCCGGATGCGATCGAAGGGAATGCCGAGGCGATCCACCAGCACCTGCGCGAAGGGCGAGGCGTGGCCCTGGCCGTAGTCGAGCGTGCCGGTGATGATCGTCACGCCCCCGTCCTCGTCGAAGCGGATCCCGCCCATCTCCTTGGACGGCGGCGCCGTCACCTCGAGGTAATGGCCGATCCCGATGCCGCGCAGCCGGCCGCGGCGGCGCGCCTCGGCGCGGCGGGTGGGGAAGCCGTCCCAGTCGGCGGCAGCCAGTGCCTCCTCCAGGATCGCGGGGAAGTCGCCGCTGTCGTAATGCATGCCGGACGGCGCATCGTAGGGAATCTGGTCGGCGCGGATGTGGTTGCGCCGGCGCAGCTCAACCCGGTCGATGCCCATCTCCCGCGCGGCAGTGTCGACCATGCGCTCCATGTAGTAGTTGCCCTCGGGGCGTCCCGCGCCGCGATAGGCGCCGACGGGCGTGGTGTTGGTCAGCACGCAGCGTGTGGAGACCTCCAGCAGCGGCGTACGGTAGACGCCGATGACGTTCTTCACCGTGTTCATGGTGGAGGGCAGCGTCGTCGCGTTGGAGAGATAGGCGCCGAGATTGCCGAAGCCCGTCATCCGCACCGCGAGGAAATGGCCCTCGGCGTCGAGCGCCAGTTCACCGACCATGTCGTGGTCGCGCCCGTGGCTGTCCGAGAGGAAGCTCTCCGAGCGGCTGTCCGTCCACTTCACGGGCCGGCCAAGGCTGCGGGCGGCGAAAAGCAGGGCCGGGTACTCGGGATATACGCTCGCCTTCATGCCGAAGGAGCCCCCGACATTGCCGGTGAGCATCCGCACGCCCTCGAGCTCCACGCCCATCACCTTGGCGAGCCCGCCGCGCATGCCGAAGACGCCCTGGCTGCCGGCGCGCAGCACGTAGCGCCCCTCCTCGAAGGTGCCGATGGCCGAGCGCGGCTCCAGGGGCGAGACGACGACGCGGCTGTTGCGGATGGGCAGGCGCACGACATGGGCCGCGCGCGCGAAGGCGGCCGCCACCGCCTCGGTGTCGCCGTAGTGGAAATCGACCACGAGGTTGCCGGGCACGGCCTCGTGCAGCAGGGGCGCATCGGGCGCGGCGGCTTCCCGCGCCTCGGTGACGGCCGGCAGGGGATCGACGTCGAGCACCACCGCCTCGGCGGCGTCGCGCGCCTCCTTCGCGGTCTCGGCGACCACCATCGCCACGGGGTCGCCGACGAAGCGCACCTTGTCCGTGGTCAGCACGGGCTGGCGGGGAAGATGGGGCGGGCTGCCGTCGCGGTTCTTCTGGCCGACGGTGAGCGACATCGGGCCGATGCCCGCCGCCTCAAGGTCCGCCCCGGTGACGATGGCCAGCACCCCCGGCATGGCGCGCGCCGCCTCGGTGTCGATGCCGCGGATCGTCCCGTGGGCATAGGGGCTGCGGACCATCACCGCATGGGCTTGGCCAGGCAGGGAGAGGTCGTCGCTGTACCGCCCCTCGCCCCGCAGCAGCACCGGGTCCTCCTTGCGGGAGACGGGCTGGCCGATGCCGAACTTCATCTGGGACGGGTCGAACGAGGCATTCATGCGGGCATCCTTGGCGGGGGCGACCTCGGCCGCCACCCCGCCAAGGTGGGCGGTGCCCCCGGGGTGCGAAACCCCCTTTCGACGGATCGGCGGGGAGCGCCCGGCGGTGAGGGCCCCGGAGCGGTCTCCGGCAGGCCCCCAGGCGGGGCCTCTCCGCCCTCCAGCCGCGCTACATCACCGCGGGTGGCATTCCCCCCGGCCCCGGCCCGATCGGCGTGATGTCGGGTCCGACCGGTCCCGGTTCCGGCATGTCCGGCCCAGGGGCGGGGATCTCGGGTCCGGGGGCCGGCGGCACGACCGTGGGCTCGGGCACCGGGTTCTCCGGACCGGGCGCGGGGCCCGGCGCGGGGGAGGGATCGGGCGGGGTGATCTCGGGGCTGTCGGACATGGTGGGTACCTCTTCCATCCCTCTCCCAACGTTCCAGGGGGCCGGATGTTCGATGGGGCCTCGACACCCCCGGGCACCCTCGGTAAGGCGCCGGGCCATGGCCCCCTCCCCCTCCCTCACCGGCGCCCTGGACCGCCTGCCGGAGACGCGGCGGCCGCGGTTGTGGCTTTCCCTTCTCTGCCTCCTGCTCTGGGCACCCGGCCTCCTCTCGCTGCCGGCCGGGGACCGCGACGAATCCCGCTTCGCCCAGGCGAGCCGCCAGATGGTGGAGAGCGGCGACTACGTCCGCATCCGCAACGGCGAGGTGGAGCGCAACAAGAAGCCTGTCGGTATCCACTGGGCGCAGGCCGGCATTGTCCACGTGCTGGAGGCCACAGGGCTCCCGGCGCGGGGCTGGATCGGCAGCTACCGGCTGGCGGCGGCGCTCGGCGCCTGGCTGGCGGTGCTCGCCACCTTCTCCCTCGGCCGCGGGCTGGTCGGGCGGCGCGCGGCCTTCCTCGCGGCGGCGCTGCTGGCGGCCTCCCTGCTGCTGGTGGCGGAAACCCACATCGCCAAGACCGATGCCGCTCTGCTGGCGAGCGTCGTGGCCGCCATGGGGCTGATGGGCCGCGCCTATCTCTCGCCCGCCGGCTTCTCCGCCCGCGCGGCGCTCGGCTTCTGGCTCGCCCTCGGCGCGGGCGTGCTGCTCAAGGGCCCGATCGCGCCCATGGTGCCGCTGCTGGCAGGCCTGACCCTCTACGTCGCCGATCGCGGCTGGCGCGCCGGCATGCCCTGGCTGCGCGCCCTGCGCCCGGCCTGGGGCATCCCGCTGATGATCGCCTGCGCCCTGCCCTGGCTCGTCGCCATCGGCATCGCGACGGAGGGGCGCTTCTTCTCCCAGGCGCTGGGCGACGACATGCTGAACAAGGTTGGCTCCGGCGAGGAGGCGCACTGGGGCCCACCCGGCTACTACCTGCTGACCTTCGGCATCGCGGCCTTCCCCGGCGCCTTTGTTGTGCTGCGCGGCCTGCCCCATGCCTGGGCGGCGCGGATGCGGCCGGGAACGCGCTTCCTCCTCGCCTGGGCCGCGCCCACCTGGCTTCTGTTCGAGGCGGTGGCGACGAAGCTGCCCCACTACGTCCTGCCCGCCTATCCCGCCCTGCTGCTGCTCGGCGCCGCCTGGGCCTGCGACCCCCTGCGCCGCCCGGCCCCGCGCTGGCTGGCCTGGCTCGGCTGGGCCGCGCTCTTCGGCACGGCGATCGGTCTGGCCGGGCTGGCGGTGGCGCTGCCGCTCGCCGCGGACCGCTGGCTGAACCCCGTCAGCCTGCTGGCCATCCCCTTCGCCGCGCTTCCCCTCTGGGTGGTAGTACGGGCGGCGCGGGAGGGGGCCTGGGCGCGTGCCGGCCTCTCGGCCGCGATCCTCGCCGTGCCGCTCTACTGGGTGGTGCTCGAGGGCGTGCTGCCGCGGCTGACCGCCCCCTGGGTCTCCCACCGCGTGGCAGCCATGGTCGCGGCGGAGGGCGTACCGGCGGAGCGCTTCGGCATCACCGGCTACCACGAGCCCTCCGTCGTCTTCGAGACCGGCACCGCAACGCACCTGCTGAAGGACGGGACGGAGGCCGCGCGCTTCCTGGCGGGGGGTCCCGGCCGCGTGGTGGCCGTCGAAAGCCGCGAGGAGCCGCGCTTCGAGGCCGCCCTCGCGGCGCTCGGCCTGCGCCAGTTCGCCGTTGGGCGGGCGGAAGGGTTCAACTACGTCCGCGGCCGCCGGGTCGCGATCGTGCTGTTCCGGGTGCCCTGAACCGATGATGGAGTTCGTTACCGACATCCTGGCCGCGACCGGGACCTTCGGCATCTTCCTGCTGATGTTCGCCGAGAACATCTTCCCGCCCATCCCGTCGGAGGCGATCATGCCCGTGGCCGGCTTCGCCGCCGCCGAGGGCAAGATGGACGCCGTCTCCGTCTTCGTCGCAGGCAATGCCGGGGCGCTGCTGGGCAACGCCATCTGGTACGAGGCGGCCCGCCACATCGGCCAGTCGCGCATCGAGCGCGCTGCCGACCGCTGGGGCCGCTACCTCGGCATCATCGGCGAAGACGTGCGGGAGGCGAGCGCCCTGCTCGTCCGCTGGGGCGTCCCGGCCGTGCTCCTGTGCCGCTGCCTGCCAGGGCCGCGCACCCTCATCTCCGTGCCCGCCGGCCTCGTGCGGATGAACCGCGGCGTGTTCTACGCGGCCACCGCCCTCGGCACCTGCCTCTGGACGGGGTTTCTCATGACCGCGGGCTGGTTGCTGCAAGGCCAGTGGGAACGCATCGGGCACTGGATGGAACCGCTCGGCACGGCCGTGATCGGGGCGGCGGCGGCAATCTACGCCTGGCACCTCTGGCGAACACGGGCACGCTGGCGGGGGTAGGCCATCCTGGCCGTGGCGCCGGCTTGTTCTGACCGGCCGGCTCGGGTGACTCCGGGGAGAGAAAGAAGGAATTCTTCCTCTCCCCGGACCCCTCTCCATCATCTTCTTCTTCGAGTTGGAAATACTGAACGGCCGGTGCGCCTCGGGTCCTAGACCCGAGGCGACTACATGTTCAGGAAGGTTCCGCGACAGCCAGACGGGGATCCAAGGGCCTCAGGCCCTTGGCGGGCGAGGTCTGGAGAGGGCAGCGCCCTCTCCAGTTCTACTCCCCCCGAAACACCGGCCGCCGCTTCTCGCCAAACGCTTTCACCGCCTCCAGGAAGTCCGCGCTGCGCGGGAAGGCGTCGAGTTCGGCGCGGTCGGCGTCGCTGACCGGCAGGGGCCCGCGGAGGGCGCGGAGGGCGCGCTTATGGAAGCGGTTGGCCAGCGGCGCGCCCTCGGCCACACGGGCAGCGAGCGCCCGGGCCTCGGTATGCACGGCCTCGTCGGGCACAAGGCGCGTGAGAAGGCGGCGCGCGAGGGCTTCCTCCCCGGTGTAGGTGCGGCCCTCGACGAGCATCTCCATCGCCACCGCCTCGCCGGCGATGCGAAGCAGGGCGTCCAGGCCTTCGTGAGGATAGAAGAGGCCGAGGTTGCGAGCGGGGATGCCCATGCGCGTGCCGGGCCCGCCCACGCGGAAGTCGCACATCAGCGCCAGGCCGCAGCCGCCGCCGAGGGCGTGGCCGGAGAGGGCCGCGACCACGGGATGGACGCAGCGCTCGATCGAGAGGAAGGCGGCAACGAGGGCATCGTTATAGGCGCGCTCCCGCGCCTCCGTGCCGCGCTCCGTCGCGAAGGCCGTGATGTCCGCCCCCGCGGAGAAGGCCCCCTCCCCCGCGCCGCGCAGGATGACGCAGCGGAGCGATGTGTCGGCGGAGAGGTCCTCGAACAGGCCAGCCACCGCCCTCCACATGGGCAGGGTAAGGGCATTGCGGCGGGCCGGGCGGTCGATGGTCAGCGTCGCGATCCCCGCGTCACGCGCGAGGTGGAGGTCGGGATGGCTCATGTCCTCGGCAGGGTGAGGGGGGCGGCGGGCGCCGGCAAGGGGCGGGCAACCGCGCCGGCCCGTCGTCGTTCCATGGCCTGTTCCGCAGGAAGCAGGAGAGCCCCATGGCCGAGGCGAAGACCGAGCACGAGCAGCGCGAAAAGGTTCGCGAGATGATCAAGGACGTGAAGACGGCCGTGCTCGTGACCCATGGCGACGGCGACAAGCTGCGCGGGCGCCCGATGGTGGCCGCCGGGCTCGACCCGGACGGCAAGACCCTTTGGTTCTTCTCCGGCAACGGCACCGAGAAGACCGAGGAGATCAACCGCAACAACCGCGTGCTGCTCTCCTACTCCGATCCGTCGAGCCAGAACTACGTCTCCGTCTCCGGCACCGCGCGGGTCGTCCGCGATGTCGCGAAGCAGAAGGAGTACTGGCAGGAGTCGATGAAGACCTGGTTCCCGCAGGGCGCGGAGGACCCGCACATCGCCCTGATCGCGATCGAGATGACGGGCGCCGAGTACTGGGACAGCCCGTCCTCCACGCTGCTGCACGCCTTCGGCTACGTGAAGGCGACCGTCACGGGACAGCCGCCGAAGGGCGGCGAGAACGAGCGGGTGAAGTTCACGGCCTGACCCGCGCGGCTGCCCCTCCTGCCTTCTGGGTGGGAGGGCGGCCCTTCGCTGCGGGCTGGCAAGACCCCGCCGGTTGGAGGCGCGTAAATTCTTGCGCGACTCTTTTAATCACAGATTTTTGATCGTATGTGCGGCGATGTGGCTGGGGCCCTGGCGGCTTCCGGCCCGAAGCGATTCGCCGCACCGACCAGGAGCGAGTTCCCCTTGGCCACTGACTGCGCTGCCCTTCATGCCGCTTTCCAGCTCGCCCTCATGGACGTGGTCGATCCCGGCATGGACTGGGAGGAGGCGGTGAAGGCCCTGCTGGAGGCGCGCGACCGGCTGGCGGGGCCGCTCGCCCTCAGCGCCGAAACCTGCGTCGTCGGGCTGGGCGAGCCGCACAGCCTTGCCTCGGCGCTGCAGGCCGGCTTCCAGGGGGCGATGAGCGCGCTGCCCGTCCCGGCGGATGCCCGGAACGAGCCGCGCGAGTGGCCGCTTCTTCAGGCCTGATTTAGCTCGATCAGCGAGCGCCGGATCTTCCGCCCGCGGCGGATCCGATCCTCGATGAAGCCGGCCTCGCCCCAGCGGATGGCGCGGCCGAAAGCCTGGGCGTCCTCGGTCAGGCGGGCAAGCATCTCCAGCACTGCCTCGCGGTTGTTGAGGAAGATGTCGCGCCACATGTCCACGTCGCTCGCCGCGATGCGCGTGAAGTCGCGGAAGCCCGAGGCCGCGAAGCGCAGCACCGCCTCCCGCGTCTCCTGCGCGAGGTCGTCGGCCGTGCCGCAGATGGTGAAGGCGATGAGGTGCGGCAGGTGGGAGACGACGGCCACCACCTTGTCGTGGGTCACTGCGTCCATCGTCTCGATCATCGATCCCGCGCGCTCCCACAGGCTGCGCAGGCGCGCGACGGCGTCGGGATCGGTGCCCGCCGGCGGCGTGATGATGCACCAGCGCCCCTTGAACAGGGTGGCGAAGCCCGCGTCCGGCCCGGAATGCTCCGTGCCGGCCATCGGGTGCGCGGGCACGAGGTGCACGCCCTCCGGCAGCAGCGGCGCGAGGTCGCGCAGCACGCTGCCCTTGGTGGAGCCGACATCGCTGAGGATGCAGCCGGGCGCGAGATGCGGCGCGATCACCGCCATCACCCCGGCATAGGCGCCGACGGGCACGCAGAGGATCACCGCGTCGCAGCCCTCCACGGCCTTTGCCGGGTCGGCCTCCACGGTATCCGCGATGCCCAGCGCCCGCACCCGCTCCAGCGTGTGCTCGCCGCGGGCGCTGGCGACGAGGTGGCCGGCGATGTCGCCCCTCTCCCGCGCGAGGCGCAGGATGGAGGAGCCGACCAGCCCCGGCCCGATGATGCAGAGGCGCTCGAAGAGCGGCTGCTCAGGCATGGGCCGCGCTTCGGCCGACGGGGCTGTCGGCGCCCGCGAGGGCCTCGAGCACCATCCCGCACTCCTCCGCCGTGCCGACGGTGATGCGCAGGCAGGTCGGCAGGCCGTAGACGCCGACGCCGCGCACGATCAGCCCCCGCCCGCGCAGGTGCGCGTCGGCGGCCTTCGCCGCATCGGCCGAGCCGAAATCGACGAGCAGGAAGTTGCCCTGGCTCGG
Organism: Roseomonas aerilata DSM 19363; assembly: GCF_000711725.1. Taxonomy (GTDB): domain Bacteria; phylum Pseudomonadota; class Alphaproteobacteria; order Acetobacterales; family Acetobacteraceae; genus Roseomonas; species Roseomonas aerilata. The sequence continues at coordinate 310,070 of NZ_JONP01000002.1, forward strand.
GTGCACACGCAGCCCGAGCGCCGTCAGCCCCTCCGTGAGGCGGGCGCGCCAGGCGGCGTTGTGCGCCACGCTCTTCGCCACCCAATCGGGCTCGGAAAGCGCCGCGATGCCGGCCGCCATGGCGGTGGCGGAGACGTTGAAGGGCCCGCGCACGCGATTCAGCACGTCGATGATCTCAGCGGGGCCATAGGCCCAGCCCAGACGGATGCCGCCAAGGCCCCAGACCTTGCTGAAGGTGCGCGTCATCACCGTGTTGGAACCCGCATCCACCAGCGCCTGGCCGGGGTCGTAGTCGGGGTCCTGCACGTACTCGGCATAGGCGCTGTCGAGGATCAGCAGGATGTCCTCGCGCAGCCCCGCGCGCAGCCGGTTCACCTCGGATTGCGGCAGCAGCGCGCCGGTCGGGTTGTTCGGGTTGGCGAGGATGACGAGGCGCGTGCGCGGCCCGCAGGCGGCGATCAGCCCGTCCACGTCGGCCATCAGGTCCTTCTCGGGCACCTTGATGATCCGGCAGCCGGCCCAGCGCCCGGTCAGGTCGTACATGAGGAAGCCGTGGGCGGACATGACCAGCTCCGTCCCCTCCCCGCCATAGGCGAGGATGAGGAGGGCGAGCAGCTCGTCCGAGCCGTTGCCGGTGACGATCCGCGCGGGGTCGAGCCCGTGGTGGCGCCCGATCGCCTCGCGCAGGGCGGTCGCGCCGCCGTCGGGGTAGCGATGCGCCTCCCGCCCGGCCTCGGCGATGGCGGCGATGGCGGCCGGCGGCGGCCCGAAGGCCCCCTCGTTCGAGGAGAGCTTCACGATCCGGTTCACGCCCGGGACCTTCGATTCACCGCCCACATAGGGCTCGACCGAGAGGATGGAGGGGCGGGGCATCACGGGCATGGTCGTCGTCACTCCGACGGGATGGGGGGAACCCCCTGTGAGAAGGCGGCGGCTCGCCGCATCAGCCGGGCTCGCCCTGCGCGCGAGGGTTGTCCGGCTCCGGTTCGGCATAGCCCCCGACCGGGGTGGCGCGAAGGGGGGATAGGGCGGCGAGGCGCGGGTCATCCGGGAGGACCAGCCCCTTCACCTCGGCCAGGGCGCGCAGTCCGCCGGCCGCGAAGACCAGCCGCAAGGGCGGCAGCCCAGCCGCGTCCAGCGCCTCGACGAGGGTGGCGCGCGAGGTTCCGGGCGAGCGCTCCAGCCGCAGCAGGCCACGGTCGCGCGGGGTGGCGTCGGCGCCGAAGAGGGCCACGACCATCGCGCTCGGGAAGGATTGGCCGGGCTGCATCAGGAAGGGCAGCGCCGCCACCACCTGGAGGCGCGGGGCGTCGAGCGAGGTCCACCAGGCGGCCTCCGACGCCTCGCCATCGGCCGGCGAGGGCAGCACGGCCACCGTCGCCTCCCCGGCCGCGAGGGCGGCGAGGGCCAGGGCCGGCGTGGTATGGGCGCGGAGCGGCGTGTCCAGGCCGAAATGTCCCCGCGCCAGCCCCTCCGCCCCGGCGAGGACCGCGACGGCGAAATCCGACTGCTGGCGGAGCGAGGAGGCGATCATCTCCCGCCAGAGCCGCACCACGGCGCCGCGCGGCAGGGGGCCGGCGTGGCGTCCGAGAAGGCGGCGGAGGATCATCGCCTCCCGCCCCGGGCGGAAGCTCGCGCCGCCCGCCTTCATCCCTTGCGCCGCCAGAGCGGCCGAGAGCGAGGCGCGGCGCATCAGCAGGTCGTGCAGGGCGTCGTCGATCGCGTCGATCTCCGTTCGGGCCGCGAGGAGAGCGGCCGGGTTGACGACGGACGGATCGGTGAGAGCGGGGTCTGACATGGGCGCCGGCCGGTCTAGCGCCGGCACCGCCGGGCGCCAAGGCTGTGCGCAGGCGGGCGGGGCGCAAGGAGGATCGGGGGGAGAAAGGAGAGGCCTGGCCGTTCAGCCGATGTGCGACACAACCATTAGCCAGAATGAGAGCTGATAGCGCAACCATCAGTTGTATTCAACCAGCACTGCCTACTGGAGGATTATTGCTTCCCGGCACCACCTCTTCGATTTGGTGTCCCGCACCATTGCCTTGCCGCAAGAAGTTCGATTTGTATCGCTTGTGGCACAAAAGGGCCCGATGGATGGGAAAGCTCTACTTCCGCGCGAGTGACGGCATTCATGGCGTGGAACTCGCCGTCACCGACGGCGCCACCACCAGCGTCTTTGACCTCAACACGGACGCGGCGGACTCGAATCCCGGGAACTTCACGCTCATCGGCCGCAAGCTCTTCTTCACCGCCACCACGGCGGCCAACGGGACCGAGGTCTTCGTCACCGACGGCACCGCTCAGCCGCGCGTCATCGATGCCCTTCCCGGCTCCGGCTCCAGCCTGCCCAGCCAGTTCACCGTCTTCGGCAACAAGCTCGCCTATGTCGCGACCGACGGCGCGCGCGGGACGGAGCTCGTCGTGACGGACGGCACGACCACCAACTTCTTCGACATCAACCCGGGCTCGCTCAGCTCCTCCCCCACCAACCTCACTCCCGTGGGCGACCGGCTGTTCTTCACGGCCACCACGGCGGCCGGCGGCACGGAGGTCTTCGTCACGGACGGCACCACCCAGCCGCGCATCGTGGACCTCTTTCCCGGCCCGGCCACGAGCACGCCGATGCAGCTCACGGCCTTTGGCGGCAAGCTCGCCTATGTCGCCAATGACGGCACGCACGGCCTGGAACTCGTCATCACCGACGGCACCGTCAGCAGCGTCTTCGACATCGCCCCAGGCGCGACGGGCTCGTCCCCCGCCAGCCTCGCCGTCGTCGGCGACAAGCTGTTCCTCATCGCGACCACCCTGGCCAACGGCACCGAGGTCTTCGTGGCGGACGGGACCAGCCAGCCGCGCGTGATCGACGTCTTTCCCGGCTCCGGCTCCAGCCTGCCCTTCCAGTTCACGGCCTTCGGCAACAGGCTCGCCTATGTCGCCACTGACGGCACGCGCGGCGCGGAGCTCGTCGTCACCGACGGCACCACCAGCACCGTCTTCGACGTGAACACGGGCACAGCCGGCTCCGCCCCCACCAACCTCATGGCCATCGGGGGCAAGCTGTTCTTCACGGCCACGACGGCGGCCAACGGCACCGAGGTCTTCGTCACCAACGGTACGGGCCAGCCCCGCGCCCTCGACATCTTTCCCGGAAGCACGACGAGCGCCCCGGGTGGGTTCACCGTCTTCGGCAGCAAGCTCGCCTTCGTGGCGACCAACGGCACGCGCGGCGCGGAGCTCGTCGTCACCGACGGCACCACCACCACCGTCTTCGACGTGAACACCGGCGCGGCCGGATCCTCCCCCGCCAATCTCACGGTGGTCGGGGACAAGCTGTTCTTCACCGCCAACACGGCGGCCAATGGAACCGAGGTCTTCGTCACCGACGGCACCGCCTCGCCGCGCGTGGTGGACGTGCTGCCCGGCCCCGGCTCCAGCCTTCCGGCGCAGTTCACCGTCCTCGGCGGCAGGCTCGCCTTCGTGGCGAATGACGGCGCGCGCGGCGCCGAACTGATCGTGACCGACGGCACCACCACCAGTGTCTTCGACGTGAACCCGGGCGCGGCCGGATCCGCCCCCACCGGCCTTACCGTCGTCGGTGACAAGCTGTTCCTCACGGCCACCACGGCGGCCAATGGCACCGAGATCTTCGTCACCGACGGCACGGCCCAGCCCCGCCTCGTGGACGTGATGCCGGGCTCCCTCGGCAGCGATCCCGCGCTTCCCTTCGCGGCGCCCACCCCCGCCACCTATTCTATCGCCGCCCTGAGCGCGTCGAAGGCTGAGGGCAATAGCGGAACCACTCCCTTTACCTTCACCGTCAGCCGGACCGGCGACGTGCTCGGCGGCGAGACGCTCAGCTACGGCGTCGCCGGGAGCGGCGCGAGCCCGGCCGATGCCCAGGACTTCGCCGGCCTCGCCGGCACGGTGAGCTTCCTCGCGGGCGAGACCTCGAAGGTGATCGCCGTCGGCGTGCGCGGCGATGCCCTGGCCGAGGCGAACGAGGGCTTCACCGTCACCATCGCGGGCTCCCTGGCCACCAGCATCGCCCAGGCGGCGGCGACCGGCACCATCCTCAACGACGACGCGGCCCGAACACCAACACCAACACCGACGCCGACATCGGCGCCCTCCGTCTATTCCCTCTCCGCCCTTTCCGCGGTGAAGGCGGAGGGAAGCTCCGGCACCACGCCCTTCACCTTCACCGTCAGCCGCAGCGGCGGGTCCCTCGCGGCCGATACCTTCGGCTACACGGTCGCGGGCAGCGGCGCGCGGCCGGCCGATGCCTCGGATTTCGTGAGCCTCAGCGGGACCGTCGGGTTCCTCGCGGGCGAGACATCCAAGGTCATCAGCCTCGGAGTCCGCGGCGACAAGACGGTCGAGCGCGATGAGGGCTTCACCCTCACCCTCACGGGGGCGAGCCTGCCCTCGGCCCTCAAGACCTCCGGCACCATCCTCAACGACGATCGCCCCGCCGCCGCAGCAGGGCAAGCCGGGCTGCTCGGCACGCACGACCAGTACACGCTCTACCGGACCGAGAAGGGGCGTGCCTTCGTCAGCGACGGGGTCGCGGGCCGCGACGGCGGGCAGGACACCGCCGCCGGCGTCTTCGTCTTCACCGATGGCGTCGGCCTGTTCGATGCGACGGGAGCCGGCGGCCATGTCTACCGCCTCTACCAGGCGGCCTTCGACCGCCTGCCCGACCTCAGCGGCCAGGCCTACTGGACGCAGCGAATGGACGTGTACCACGACACGCTGGCCAGCATCGCGCGGAGCTTCACCGCCTCCACCGAGTTCCAGGCCCATTATGCCGGCCTGTCCAACCAGAAAGTGGTGCAGGAATTCTACCGCAACGTCCTCGGGCGGGAGGGCGAGGCGAGCGGCGTGAGCTACTGGACCAACCAGCTCAACAGCGGCACCTCGAAGGCCGATGTCCTGCTCGGCTTCTCGGAGAGCATCGAAAACGTCAGGAACACGGCGTCTCAGGCCGGCGACAGGGATCTCTCGGAGGCCTACCGCCTCTACGCCGCCGCCTTCGCCCGCACCCCGGACCAGCCGGGCCTCGACTACTGGACGAAGGAGCTGAAGGCCGGCGCCACGCCCATCGAGGTCGCCCGGAACTTCACCCTGAGCAACGAGTTCAAGAGCCTCTACGCGGGGGCGAACAACGCCGCGATCGTGGACAAGCTCTACCAGAACGTCCTCGGCCGCGCGGGGGAAGCCTCGGGAAAGAGCTACTGGACGGCGGAACTCGACCGCGGCGCCCCGATCGCCAGCGTGCTGATCAGCTTCGCCGACGGTGAGGAGAACCGGGCAAACACGGCAGCTCAGACGCACGACAACTGGATCTTCATCGGCTAAGGCGGTTCGCTGCGGGAGGCGGGCCCCAGCCTGCCGCGCAGACCCGAGCCCTCCGGCAGAACCGCGGCCAGCTGCATCGGCTACGTGGCCGAGCCAGGGGGGAGCCGTCGTCTCCGGCCTGCTGGTTGAGATGCGAGAACCCTACCAAAGCCGTAAGTTTTCAGACGGTCGCCGAGGAGCGGCAAGCGAGACTGGTCCATTCCGAACAGCTTCAAGTTAAAGGCTACGCTGGAGCACTCCCTGCTCGCCTACCTCTCCCATCATCCATCCGCCCGGTGCCCGAGGCTGAGCAGGCCGAATATCTCTATGCCCAGGATCTCGGACAGAGCAGCAACTTGCGGGGTGGCAGGGATGCGGCTCGCCGGGAGCGCCCACCAGCCTTTTATAACCACACACATCGGGGTAATTTGCGCGAGAGATTTTTCTTACTCAGGGTAAATTAGTGAAGCAACGCTGATGTTGGCCGCCCGCTCGGCTTACCCGGGCCGGCCGGGCGGAACCTGCGTACGAAACAATAAAAACGAGGAAACCCATGCCCACGCCCACAAGCAAAAACGATAAACTTGTCTACGGCGATGGTGATGACCGTGGCGGCAATGAATATCTCTATACCTACATCGACCTGCTGGATGGCAACGACCTTCTTTATGCTGGAGGAGGCGGCGACTTCTTCTCCGGCGGTGGAGGCAATGACCGCCTCTACGGCGAAGGAGGCGGTGATGCCCTTTATGGCGGCTTCGGCGATGACAAGATCTATGGCGGTGACGGCGACGACTTCCTGTCCGGTGGCAACGAAGGCGAGAACATCTACAATTTCGACACGGGCCGTGATGAAATCCATGGCGGCGATGGCGGCGACAACATCTTTGGCGGCGGGGGCAACGACAAGCTCTATGGCGATGCAGGGAATGACGCCATCAATGGTTGGATCGGCGATGACGTAGCCTATGGCGGTGATGGCGACGACGAAATCTCGGGCGGGGACGGCAAGGACAAGCTCTCCGGCGGCACGGGCGATGACGAGATCGATGGTGGCGCTGGCAACGACAATATCTATGCCGAGGATGGTACAGACATCATCTGGGGCGGCGGCGGCAACGACACCGTTGATGGCGGTAGCGGCATCGACTACGTCGTCCTGCGCGGCCTCGTTTCCAATTATCTGATCAAGACAAACAGCACGGGCGTCACCACCGTCCAGGACCTGCGCCAGCCGACATCCGAATACGACATCCATGACGGAAAGGACCGTCTGGTGAATGTCGAGCGGTTGGTCTTCGAGGGAGGCAAGACCATCTCCCTTTCCAGCCCGGATCTGGACGCCACCTTCGCCGGCGCCAACACCATCGCCACCGCGGATCTGGCTGATGGCAGCTTCGCCGCCACGGCCTCGCTCGACCTGCCGGACGATGTGGACATCTGGCGCGTCTCCCTCACCGCAGGCCAGACCGTCACCGCCTTCACCAGCACCACCCCGGTCAACCAGCCGCGCACCAACATCGCGGTCTACGATGCCTCGGGCCACTTCCTCGACGTCAACTGGGATGACGAGCGGGACGACCCGGACGAGGGCCTTCCCGACCTGACCCTCACCTTCACAGCGCAGAACACGGGTGCGTACTACTTCGCCGTCGCGGGCTACGCCCATATCCCGAGCCGCGACGATGACCCGAACGGACCGAACTACTACGGCTTCTCCGGCCAGAGCGGCGACTACGTCTTCAACCTGACCGGTTGACAGTCCGACGATATCTCTTCCGGTTGGATGGCTCTCTGTCGCGCATTTGCGTGACAGAGATGGGTGACACGATCCGCTGCGCCGCCTTCCACCAGGGAGCCAACGCCGCCGGCACCGCCCGCCACTTGGCCCCGTTGCGCTGCCGCCCGACAATGGCCCCCACCGTCCGGCGCTCGTCAGGAGAGGGCCGGCCCGTCCCTCACCTTGCCGCATCCAGGGCCGACTTCAGCCGGACTCACTCCATGTCGCTCAGACCCTGCATCCACTCCAAGCGATGGAGCAAAGTCCAAGCTGTCTAACGAACCCTGGCGCGAAGATGGCCATTCCGTTCAGGACGGTTGTCCGTTCCAGCATCACTCCCCAGCGCATCGATGAAGTCTTGCGCCAGCCGCGATACCGGCCGCAGGCGTGCGGTGAGCAGGCGGGCGGTGCTAAGGAGGCTTGGCCGGAAAGGGCGGCTGACCAGGTCATCGGCCCGCGCACCAAGGAGGCCGAAGCCGTCCATCAGCGCGATGCCGGCGCCGGCTCGGACGAGGGCACAGGCCGCATGGGTGTGGGAAACCTCGACGGCGATGCGGAAGGGAATGTTCCTCTCCGCGAAAGCCCGGGCCAGCTGCTCGCTCAGGACGAGATGGCGGCCGGGGCAGATCAGCGGATGGTCCGCAAGAGCCTCGGGGCCGACGCTGCGCCGATTGGCGAGGGGATGACCGGCCGGCATCACGCAGGCCAATCCCGTAGTCTGTAGATCGTGTACGGCCAAGGTCTCGTTGCCCACGGGACCGATGATGAAGCCGAGGTCGTCTCGGTGCGACGCGATGCGCTGGATGATCTCGTGCGCGCTGAAGGTCTGCAGGGTGATGGCGCTCTCCGGCCGCTTCTCCCGGAACCGTCGGATGGCGGTCGGTAGGATGGAGGCAGCGAGCGACGGGATGGCGGCGATGGCCAGGATGCCCGTCCGACCCTCCCGCAGCTCCCCGGCCATGCGCTGCACCAACTCGATCGCGGCGAAGGCACCGAGCGTACCGGGAAACATGATCTGCGCTTCCGCCGTCGGGCGCAGGCGCCGACGCTCTCGCACGAAAAGAGCAAAGCCGAGCCGCGTCTCAGCCTTCTGCAGCATGCGCGTGACGGCAGGTTGGGAGATGTTCAGCGCCGCTGCTGCGGCGGTGATGCTTCCGAGCTCCATGACGCGGCGGAAGACCTCCATCTCCCGGAGGTCGAAGGTCATAACCAACGGACATGATCGCTGCGCATATCGGCATTTGCGCACATCATCGCCAGTGCGACAAACTGAGCCCGCCGGGCCGCTGAGAGCTCGCCACTGGACGGAGGGACGTTGCGTTGAAGGTGGTGGAGATCCGCGGCTACCTGCTGGGCTTCGCGCCCTCGCCCTCCATCGGCAACGCCTCGCGCATGATCCGCCGGCGGGACTTCCTCCTGCTGGAGCTGGTGGCCGATACCGGGGCACGCGGCTGGGGGGAGGTCTTCGCCTCCCCGGCCGCGGCGGCCGCGCTGGTCCGCACGCGGCTCGCGCCCATCATCCTCGGCGCCTCGCCCCACCACCACGGCCGTCTCTACGACCGCATGCTCGGCACGCTCGGCTACGACCGACGGGGCCCCGGGATGATGGCCATCTCGGCCGTGGACATGGCGTTGCACGACCTCGCGGCGCAGGGCCGCGGCGTCAGCGTTGCGGAGGCGCTCGGCGGAGCGCTGCGCACGCGCCTGCCGGCCTATGCCAGTGCGCCCTTCATCACCACGGACGCCGCCGAGCCCTATGGCCACTACGAGGCCGAGATCGAAGGCATCCTCCGCCGCAACTTCCGCGCCCTGAAGCCGCGCGCCGGCGTCTCGCCCCGCGCGGACGGCACGATGGCCATGGCGGTGCGCCGGCAGGTCGGGCCGGAGGTCTCCATCATGGTGGACATCAATCAGGGATACACCGCCCGTGCTGCCATCGAGTCGGCGCGCCGCATGGAGGAGGCAGGCCTGCTCTGGATGGAGGAGCCGGTTCAACCCGAAGACGTGGCAGGCTATGCCACCATCTCCGCCGCCGTGCCGGTTGCCATCGCTGGCGGGGAGGCGCTGGCCAGCCTCGCTGCCTTCCGGGACTTCCTGGCCGCGGACGCGATGTCCGTGCTGCAGCCCGACCTCACCGTCTGCGGCGGCTACACGGGCTTTCTCCGCATCGCGGCGCTCGCCGCGGCCTATGACATTCCGGTCATGCCGCACGTCTTCGGGACGGTGGTGAACATGCGCGCGGCGCTCCAGGCCGCGGCGCTCGTCACGCCGCGCCGGGGCGCGCCGGGCGAGTATCCCTGGATCGAGGTCGACGCCTCCGCCAACCCGCTGCTGGAGATCGCGGGGGCGCTCCCGCTGGAGGCGGACGGCACGATGGTTGTGTCGGACGCGCCGGGCACCGGGCTGGACCTCCAGGGCGAGCGGCTGGCGCCCTGGATAGGCGAGACCTGGCGCCTCGCGGCCTGAGCGCCCCATCCCTGACGGAGAGGACGACATGCAAACGCTGACCCGCCGCTCGGCCCTCACCACATTCGCCCTGGCCGCGCCCACTCTCGCGCGGCCTCGCGCGGGCCGCGCCGCCATCTGGCCCGAGCGATCCGTGACCCTCGTCGTGCCCTTCCCGCCGGGCGGCAGCAACGACGTGGTGACGCGCATGGTAGCCCAGCCCCTCTCCCAGGCGCTGGGCCAGCCCTTCGTGGTGGACAACCGCCCCGGCGCCAATGGGAATATCGGCGCGGCCCAGGTCGCTCGCGCAGCACCGGACGGATACACCGTGCTGGTCTCCGGCAACGGCCAGAACGCGATGAACCACGGGCTGTACCGCAACATGCCCTACGACTCCCGCACGGCCTTCACCCACGTCGCCCAACTCGCCTCCCTGCCGAACGCCCTCGTCGTGGCCGAGGGCTTCCCCGCCCGCACCCTGCAGGACCTGGTCCGCATGGCGAAGGAGAAGCCGGGCGACCTCACCTTCGCCAGCCCCGGCAGCGGCTCCTCCGGCCATCTCGCCATGGCGATGCTGATGCGCGCGGCGGGGATCGAGATGCTGCACGTGCCCTATCGCGGCGCCGCGCCCGCCATCACCGACGTGCTCGCGGGCCAGGTGCCGGTCGTGATGATCAACGTGGACATCCCCCTGCCCCACGTCCGCGTCGGCCGCCTGCGCGTGCTGGCCGTGACGAGCGAGGCGCGAAGCCCGCTCTACCCGGAGGCGCCGACGATCGCCGGGAGCGGCTATCCCGGCTTCTCCGCGGTCGGATGGCTCGGCCTCTCCCTTCCGGCCGGCACGCCGCCCGACATCGTGGCGCGCCTGCATGATGCGACCGCCCGGGCGCTGCAGGACCCGCAGCTTCGGGAACGTTTCGCGGCCAGCGGCTACATCCCTGGTCAGGGCTCGTCCGCGGACTACGCCCGCTTCATTGACGCCGAGATCACCAAATGGGGCGGCGTGACGCGCGACCTCAACATCGTGCTGGAGTAGAAAGGCATGAACTTCCTCGACCGCCGCCCCCGGCGCGAGATCACCGACGCTCTGCGCGCGACGGTCCTGGAAGACCTTCCTGAATTGGCGGGGATCGGAAACGAGGAACTGCGGCGCAAATGCGTCGAGGTCTGGTGCCTCGCCCTTTCCGAGAGCAGCTTCGTGCGGATCTCCGATATCCCCGGGGAGTCCAACCCGGGCCAGTTCGCCCTGAGGCGTGGCGACCAGGCGACGCATCTGCGCGGCGTGGCCCGCATCGCCCTCTCCATCGCCGACGAATTCGCCGCCATGGATCCCGCCGTACGGATCGACCGCGACCTGGTGATCGCCGGCGGGCTGACGCATGACGTCGGCAAGCCCTGGGAATTTGATGCGGCCAACCGCGCGCGCTGGACGGGCGATCCGTCCGCCGCGGGCCTCCCCTCTCTGCGCCATCCCGTCTACGGCGCGCATCTCTGCATCGCGGCGGGCCTGCCGGAGGAGCTGGCGCACATCGCCCTCGCCCATTCCTTCGAGGGCGAGCACCTGATCCGCAGCCTGGAATGCCTCATCGTGCAGCGGGCGGATCACCTGTGGTGGGCGATCGCCGGCGGTTGCGGGCTGCTGCAGTCCTCGGGCGACGCCATCCTCGAGGCCCGGAAGATCGTGCCCCGCCCCCTCGGCGGCTAATTCCTACCTCCAGGAAGGAAGGTCGAGATGAGATCGATCCGTCGCCGCACCGCCCTGTTCCTGCCCGCGCTCCTGGCGTGCAACCCGGCCCGTGCGGAGTGGCCCGACCGGCCGGTCCGGGTCATCGTGCCCTTCGCACCCGGCGGCAGTTCCGACCTCATCGCGCGGTTGATTGGAATGGAGTTGCAGACACGGCTGGGCCAGCCGGTGGTGGTGGAGAACCGCGGCGGCGCCAACGGTGCCATCGGCATGGCCGCCGCGGCCCAGGCCCCGGCGGACGGCTACACGCTGGTCGAGGGCCATATCGGCACGCACGCGATCACGCCGGCCATCATGCGCAACCCGGGCTATGACACGCTGCGCGACTTCACCACCGTGGCCGTTCCCGCCACCTCCTCCTCTGTGCTGGTGGTGCCGCAATCCAGCCCGGCCCGAGACCTGAAAAGCCTGCTGGACCTCGCGCGCGCGAAGTCGGGGGAGCTGAGCTACGGCTCCCCCGGCGTCGGCTCGCCCTCCCATGTCACGGTCGTCCTGCTCTCAAAGATGACAGGCATCGTTGCGCAGCACGTACCCTACCGCGGCGGCGGCCCAGCGGTGACGGACCTGGTGAGCGGCACGCTGGACTTCATGTTCGCCGGTCCTTCGGAGGTCATGGGACAGATCCAGTCCGGAAGGCTGCGCGCCCTGGCAACTACGGGGGAGGAACGCTCGCCGGGCAGCCCGGACCTGCCGACCGTCGCGGAGGCGGGGGTCCCGGGCTTCAGGTTCACCGTTTGGCACGCGCTGTCCGCGCGCGCGGTCACACCGCCCATGCTGCTCGACCGGCTGAGGCAGGAGGTCGCGGCCATCCTGGCCACGAGGGCGGTGCAGGCTCGCTTGCGTGACGTCGGGCTTGAGCCCGGCATCCCTGACCCCGCGACCGCCGACGCCATGCTACGGGCCGAGGTAGCAAGGTGGGGATCGTTGGTCCACGAGACCGGCATTCAGGCCGACTGAAGCCTGCCATTCTCGAGCATAACGAGGAACCGGCCATGTCACGCCTGACACCGATTGCCGCCTGCCTCGGCGCCCTGCTCGTGCTGGAACCGGCCCCGTCGGGTGCGCAGACGCGCCCCGCGCCGGCTCCAGCGCCGTCCTTTCCCAACGAGAACAGGGAAGCGGTGCGCAAGCACCTCAACCGCGCGGCGCGCTTCCGGCAGGTGACGGAACGGGCCGGGGTAGCCGTGCTGCTGGCAAACCACCAGGCGCAGGATCTCAGCCTCTACAGCCTCGACCTGCTGCGGAACCGCCGCTTGAAGCCGGGTATGGACGAAGCCCGCGCGCGGGCGTCCGATTACCTCGATCCGCATCCTTACGTCCTGCCGCCGGAGACGTACCAGCGCTTCCTTCAGGTGCAGGCCGAGTGCGTACGCGTCGCCGCCGCGCGGCAGGGCCAACCCGCCCCGCAGTGACGGGGCAGGGCTGGACCTCGATGGCGGAGCAGCAGCGGCGCAGGGCCGCGCCACTAGCCCTCTCCGCTGTGGCTCGCAGGCTCTAACGTAGAGTGCCGTTGCGGAGGAACACCCGCGACATGGCCGGCACCCGCAGGGTGGACGCAGGCGGATGAACGCCGCCCGCGGGAGCGGGGCCTTGCACCAATCCTTGTTGAGCCGCTAGCGCCCCTTTTCCTTACGCCATGAGGCGAAGGCCTCGAGGTTCTTCGGGTCGGTTGCGGGGTAGAGGCCTGGCAGTCCCTGCCCGGCGCGCACGCGCTCGGTCGCGAAGTCCTCGTAGGCGGTCATCTCCACCGCCTCGGCCGCGACCTCGTCGGCGATGGCCGCGGGGATGACGATCACGCCGTCGCCGTCGCCGAGGATCACGTCGCCCGGGAAGACCGGCGCGTCGCCGCAGCCGATCGGCACGTTGATGTCGATCGCGTGGTTCAGCGTCAGGTTCGTCGGCGCCGAGGGGCGGCGGTGGTAGGTTGGGATGTCGAGCTGGGCGATCTCGGCCGCGTCGCGGAAGCCGCCATCGGTCACCACGCCCGCCACGCCCCGCACCATCAGCCGCGTGATGAGGATAGAGCCCGCCGAGGCCGCGCGCGCGTCCTTGCGGCTGTCCATCACCATCACCGCGCCGGGCGGGCAGGTCTCGACGCCCTTGCGCTGCGGGTGGCTCGGGTCCTTGAACACCTCGATCCCGTTCAGGTCCTCGCGCGCGGGGATGTAGCGCAGCGTGAAGGCCTCGCCGACCATGCTCTCCTCGCGCACGCGCAGCGGCTGCACGTCCTGGATGAACTGGCTGCGCAAGCCGCGCTTGAACAGGATGGTCGCGACGGTCGCGGTGCTGACGGTCTTCAGCCTCGCGCGCGTCTCTTCGGACAGGGCCATGCTCGGTTCTCTCAGTAGATGACGGGTTCGGGAACGGGCGCGCCGAACTCGGTGCGCAGGAAGTCGAAGTCGCAGCCCTCGTTCGCCTGCTGGATGTGCTTGCTGAACATGTAGCCGTAGCCGCGCTCGAAGCGGGGCTCGGGCGCCACCCACTCGGCCCGGCGCCGCGCCAGCTCCTCGTCGGAGACCTCCATGCTGATCGTCCGCGCGTCCACGTCGAGGGTCACGATGTCGCCCGTCCGCAGCAGGGCGAGCGGACCGCCGATGTAGGATTCGGGCGCCACATGCAGCACGCAGGCGCCGTAGGAGGTGCCGGACATCCGCGCGTCGGACATGCGCAGCATGTCGCGGTGCCCCTCGCGCAGCAGCTTCTTCGGCATGGGCAGCATGCCCCATTCCGGCATCCCCGGCCCGCCCTGGGGCCCGGCGTTGCGCAGCACCATCACCGTGTCCGGCGTGAAGGGGTAGCTCTCGTCGTCCACCGCCTTCTTCATGGAGGGGTAGTCGTCGAAGACCACCGCGGGGCCGGAGTGCTTGAGGAAGCGCTGGTCCATCGCCGCCGGCTTGATCACGCAGCCATCGGGCGCGAGGTTGCCCTTGAGCACCGCGAGCGAGCCCTCGCCGTAGATCGGGTTCTCCGTGGTCCGGATCACGTCGTCGTTGAAGACGCGGGCGCCCTCGATGTTCTCGCCGAGCGTCTTGCCCGACACCGTCACGCAGGAGAGGTCGAGGTGCTCGCGGATGCGCCCCATCAGCCCGCGGATGCCGCCGGCGTAGAAGAAGTCCTCCATCAGGTAGGCGTTGCCGGAGGGGCGGACATTGCCGATCACGGGCACGCGGCGGGAGAAGCGCTCGAAGTCCTCGAGCCCGATCTCCTGCCCGGCGCGGCGCGCCATGGCGATGAGGTGGATGATCGCGTTGGTCGAGCAGCCCATCGCCATGGCAACCGCGATCGCGTTCTCGAAGGACGCCTTCGTCTGGATGCGCGACGGCGTCAGGTCCTCCCACACCATCTCGACGATCCGCCGCCCGCTCTCGCTCGCCAGCCGGATATGCCCCGCATCCGCCGCGGGCACCGAGGAGCCGCCGGGCAGCACCATGCCCACCGCCTCGGCGATCGCCGTCATCGTGCTCGCCGTGCCCATGGTCATGCAGGTGCCGTAGGAGCGCGCGATGCCGCCC
>NZ_JONP01000003.1 GCF_000711725.1 Roseomonas aerilata DSM 19363
TCAGTGCGCGCCGGGCGTTGCCGGGGGCGGCGATGCGGCGTCCTTCGCGGCCGCGGGCGGGAAGGGATATTGCCCTGGCCGCGTCTCGACGGTGATCCAGCGCAGCTCCGTGAACTCCGCGATCCCTGCGCGCCCGCCGAAGCGGCCGTAGCCGGAGGACTTGGTGCCGCCGAAGGGCATCTGCGCCTCGTCATGCACGGTCGGGCCGTTCACGTGGCAGATGCCGCTCTCGATCCGCTGCGCCAGCGCGATGCCGCGCGCCACGTCCCGCGTGAAGATCGCGGCGGACAGTCCGTACTCCGTGTCATTCGCCACGCGCAGCGCTTCCTCGGCGTCCTTCACGCGGATCATCGCGACGACCGGCCCGAAGGACTCCTCGGCATAGAGGGCCATCGCCGGCGTCACGCGATCGACGATGGCGGCCGGCATGATCGTTCCCTGCCGCGCGCCGCCCCCGTGCACCACCGCGCCCTTGGAGGCCGCGTCGGCGATCATGCGCTCCACCTTCACGGCGGAGGCCTCGTCCACCACCGAGCCGAGGAACACGTTGCCGCCGCGCGGGTCGCCCACCGGCAGCGCCGCGACGAAGTCGGCGAGCCGCTGCGCGAACTCGTCCGCGATACTCTCCACCACCACCAGCCGCTCGGTGGACATGCAGATCTGGCCCTGGTTCATGAAGGCGCCGAAGGCGGCGGCCTTCACGGCCTCGTCCAGGTCCGCGTCCTCCAGCACGATCATCGGCGCCTTGCCGCCTAGCTCGAGCAGCACGGGCTTGAGGTGCCGCGCCGCGTGCACGGCCACGATCCGCCCCACCTTGGTGGAGCCGGTGAAGTTGATCCGCCGCACCGCCTTGTGCGCGATCATCGCCTCCACCACTGCCGGTGCGTCCTCGGCCGAGTGCGTCACCACGTTCACCACGCCGGGCGGCACCCCGCCCTCGCGCAGGGCCTGGGCGATCAGGCTGTGCGTGCCCGGACAGAGCTCGCTCGCCTTCAGCACCACCGTGTTGCCGCAGGCCAGCGGCAGCGCCAGCGCGCGCACGCCGAGGATGACCGGCGCGTTCCACGGCGCCATCCCCAGCACCACGCCGACGGGCGCGCGGATCGACATCGCAAGGCAGCCGGGCTTGTCCGAGGGGATCACCTCGCCCGTCGTCTGCGTCGTCATCGCCGCCGCCTCGCGCAGCATGCCGGCGGCCAGGTGCACGTTGAACCCGGCCCAGCCGGCCGTCGCGCCGATCTCCTCCGCCATCAGCCGGATGAACTCGGGCGCCCTGGCGGCCAGCGCGTCGGCGGCCTTCAGCAGGATGCCGCGCCGCGCGCCCGGGCCGATGGCGGACCAGGCGGGGAAGGCGGCCGCGGCCGCGTCGCAGGCGGCCTCGGCATCGGCCACCGTCGCGGCGGCGGCGCGGGTCGCGACCTCTCCCGTGACGGGGTTGCGGCGCTCGAAGGTTCCCTCGCCCGTGGCCGGGCGGTCGCCCTCGCCAATGATCAGCGGTACGTCCAGCATGGTTGTCTCCTCCGGTTATTTCTTGTCGTAGAGCTGCGGGATGACCGGATCGATCACCACCTCGACCACCATCGGCCCCTTGCTCGCCATGGCCTCCGCCAGCGCGTCGTCCAGCTCGTCCGGCGTGGCCGCGATGCGCCCTGGGCATCCCATGCCGCGTGCCATGGAGACGAAGTCGAGCCCCGGCAGGTCGATGCCCGGCGCGTCCCGCACCTGCAGCACGCGCGAGAAGGAGCGCATCGCGCCGTAGCCCGCGTTGTTCATCACGACGACGGCCAGCGGCAGCTTCTCCTGCACCGCCGTCCAGATCGCCTGCGGCGAGTACATGAAGGACCCGTCGCCGATGAGGCAGACCACCCGCTGCCCGCGGTTGGCCAGCGCGACGCCCACCGCGCCCGGCAGGCTGTAGCCCAGCCCGCCGCTCGCCATGGTGAAGAAGCCTCCCCATTCGCGGATCGGCATCTGGGCGTGCATCGCCGGCCGGTGGGAGGGCGCCTCCTCCACGAGGATGGCGCCCTCCGGCATCGCGGCGTGCAGCCGGTGCAGCGCGTAGGGCGCGCCGAGCGGACTGCCCGGCTCGGGCGGCGCCGGGCGGGCGCGCGGAGTGGGCAGGGGCCGCGCCGCGCCCTCGATCAGCGCGGCCAGCGCCGGCAGCCCGTGCCGCAGCGCGCCGAGGATCGCCGTGCCCACGGGTGCAGAGGCCGCGGTCTCCGTGTCCGTCGTCATCTGGATGATCGGGATGCCCGTCGAGAACAGCGCGCATTCGCCCGGCACATGGAAGGTGAAGACCGGCGCGCCGATCACCAGCACCAGGTCGTGCCCGATGAGCGTATCCGAGACCTGCTGAGGCGAGGCGTGCAGGTGCCCGGCGAAGAGCGGGTGGTCCTCCGGGAAGGAGAGGCGGGAGGAGAAGGGGCTCGTCCAGACCGGCGCGCCGATGCGCTCGGCCAGTGCCACCATCGCCGGCCCCGCGCCCTCTGCATCGACCTCGGGGCCCACCACCAGCACGGGGCGGCGCGCGGCATCGATCGCGCGCGCGGCCTCTGCCAGCGCGGCCGGATCGGGCGCCGTGTCCGGGTACCAAGCGCGCGCCGTAACGGGCCGGCAGGACGCCGACCAGTCGTCGAAGGGGATGGAGACGAAGGTCGGGCCATAGGGCCGCTGCATGGCGATCCGGTGCGCCTGGGCGATCGCCGCCGGCACGTCCTCTGCCCGAGCGGGCTCGACCGAGAACTTCACATAGGGCCTCGGGAAATGCGCCGCCTCGGTCGCGCCGAGAAAGGGATAGTTCGGCAGCAACGCCCGCGTCTGCTGCCCCGCCGTGATCACCATCGGCGCCCCGTTCCTCATTGCCGTGAACACGTTGCCCAGCGCGTGCCCGACGCCCGCCGCGGAGTGCAGGTTCACCATGGCGCAGCGGCCGGTCGCGCGGGCATAGCCGTCGGCCATCCCGACCACGCTCGCCTCCTGCAGGCCGAGCACGTAGTGGAAGTCCGAGGGCCAGCGGTCGAGGAAGGGCAGCTCCGTCGATCCCGGATTGCCGAAGACCGTGGTCATGCCGAGCTGCCGCAGCAGGTCAAAGGTCGCGTCCCGCACGGTGGTGCGGGACTGGGTGGCGTTTCCGTCCATCATTGAGCGTCCGTATCCAGCCCCGCGATCAGGCGGCGCAGCGTGTCGAGGAAGGCGGCGCGGTGCTCCGCGCCCACCAGCCGGTCGAGGGCGCGATCATGCGCCTCGGCGTGCCGGCTCAGCGCCGTGAGCGCCGCCTCGCCGGCGGGAGTGAGGGAGAGAGCGTAGCTCCGCCGGTCCGCACCCCTGTCCCGCCGCACGAGGCCGCAGCGCTCCAGCTCTGCCAGCGCGGGGGTGAGGGTGGATTTGTCGCGCCCCACGGCAAGGCCGAGCGCGGTCTGCGACAGACCGGGATTCTCACGGATCATGGCGAGGATTGCGAAGCGCCCGGGCTTCAGTCCCGACCCTGCCCCATCCGACCCCGCGTTGCGCCGGGCGAAGGCCGCGAAGGAGGCCTCCTGCGCCAGCCGAAGGTGGAAGCCGATCGTGTCCGTCAGCGGCCCGAGCCGCACCCCGCCGCGCTCCGCGGGCGCGCCCTCCAGCACGCGCAGCGCGGGCGCTGCGCCCCTGCGGGGCCGTGGCTGCGCGGCAGGCGCGGGACTTGCGGGCAAGGGCTGGGTCAAGTCGCTTCCTCTTCCGGCGGCGCGTCATGGATCGCGCACCGCTCGGGGAGAACCGTAGGGGATCAAACGATCGCCCCGCAAGGGCGGCGTGGGGCGGGCTTATCGTTGAGTGCGCGGGCAGAAAAAGCTGCTGCGGCCACTCTGCACGATCCGCGCGACGCCCGCGCAGGCCGGCGGCCCTGGGCAGCGCGGGCAGGGCTGGCCGAGCCGGTCATAGACCTCGAAGCGGTCCTGAAAGCGGCCGATCTCGCCGTCGCTCCGCACGTAGTCGCGCAGCGAGGACCCGCCGGCCTCGATGGCTTCCGTCAGCACCGTCTTGATCGCGGGCACCAGGCGCGCGGCGCGAGCCCCCGGCACCGTCGCGGCCAGGCGGCGGGGCGAAATGCCCGCGCGGAACAGCGCCTCCGCCACGTAGATGTTGCCCAGCCCGGCCACCACGCCCTGGTCGAGCAGCGCCGCCTTGATCGGCGTGTTCTTGCCGATCAGCGAGCGGGAGAGGGAGACGGCGTTGAACCCCTCCTCCAACGGCTCCGGCCCCATGCCCTGCAACAGCCGGTGCGAATCCTCGCCCTCGGTCGGCACGAGGTCGAGGCAGCCGAAGCGTCGCGGGTCCTGGAAGCCGACGCGCCACCCGTCTTCCGTCTCCATCATCAGGTGCTCGTGCGCGAGCCCGTCGAAAGCACCGCGCGCGTCCGAGAAGGCGCCCTGAGGCGCGATTCGCGGCACCGGACCCTCACCCGGCGGCCGCGCCACCATCCGCCCGGACATGCCGAGATGGATGAGGGCCGACTCCCCCTCCGACAGCCGCATGAGCATGTACTTGCCCCGCCGCCGGAACCCCTCGACGCGCCGGCCGCCGAGCCGTTCGGCCAGGTTCTCGGGGAAGGGCCAGCGCAGGCCGGCCCGGCGGGTCTCGGCGCGGGCGATGGTCCGGCCGGTGAGCACGGCGGAGAGGCCGCGCATCACGGTCTCGACTTCGGGCAGTTCGGGCATGGGGGGGATATGGGGATCGTGCGCGGCACCTTCAGCCGGCGGGGCGGGACCCTCGCCCGCGGCGCCCGGCGGCCATAAGCTCCGCCACCTGCCCCGGGAGAGAACCGATGCGCCTGCGTCCCGCCCTCCTCATCGCCGCGCTCCTGGCCGTGGGCGCCCCAGCGGGCGCCGTCGAGGGCCCCGCCCGGCAGATGGTCGCCGCCGCCCACCCGCTCGCGGCCTGGGCCGGCCTCGACATCCTCCGGGCCGGCGGCAGCGCGGCGGATGCGGCGGTTGCGGTGCAGGCCGTGCTCTCGGTCGTGGAGCCGAACGCCACCGGCCTTCTCGGCGGCGCCCTCCTTCTCCACTGGGATGCCGCCGCGCGCCGCCTTGCGGGCTACGAGGGCATTGCCTCGGCCCCGGCCGCCGCCACCTCCCGCCTCGTCGAAGCGGCGGAGGGCACGCGTGTCGGCGCGGCGACCGTCGCCCGCTCCGGCCGCGCGGTTGGCGTGCCCGGCACACTGCGGATGCTCGCCCTCGTCCATGCCGACCACGGGCGCCTGCCCTGGCGCGACTTGCTGACCTCCGCCATCCGCGCGGCGGAGGAGGGCTTCCCGATGCCGCCCACGCTCCACCGCGTCATCGGCACCCGCGCCGCGGAGCTTGCGCGCGATCCCGATATCCGTGCCCTCTTCTTCGGCCCCGACGGCAAGCCCCTTTCGGTCGGCACCCCGATCCGCAATCCCGCCCAGGCCGCCGCCTTGCGCCTGCTCGCTGAAGCCGGCCCCGAGGCCCTCTACCGCGGCCCGCTCGTCGGCGCGATTCTGGAGGCAGCTGGCCGCGAGCCCGTGCCCGGCTGGATGACCGCCGAGGACCTTGCGGGCTACGAGGCCAAGCGCCGCGACCCCGTCTGCTCCGCCGCCTTCGGTCGCCAGGTCTGCTCGGCCTCGCCACCTTCCTCCGGCGGTGTCGCTGTGCAGCAGCAAGTGGGGATGCTCGACCGCCTCGGCATCGCGCGCCTCGCGCCGGATTCAGCGGAGGCTGCACATCTCATCCTCGAGGCCAGCCGCCTCGCGACCGCCGACCGCCGGCGCTGGATGGGCGACCCGGATCGCGTGCCCGTGCCCACCGCGCCCCTTGTCTCCCCTGCCTATCTCGATTCGCGCGCCCAGCTGATCGACCTCGCCCGCGCCATGGCCGAGGCCCCCGCCGGCAACCCGCTGGAGCGCCACGGCGCCCTTCCCGCCGCCTCCGATCCCCTCGCGCTCGCCGGCACCTCGCATATCGCCATCGTGGACGCCGCGGGCAACGCGGTCTCCTTCACCACCACCAACAACCTCAACTTCGGAGCGGAGCGGCTGGCCGCCGGAATCACCCTCAACAACGGCCTGACCAACTTCGCGGCCAATCCTGGCCCCGCCGAGGCCCCCACCTTCAACGCGATGGCCGGCGGCAAGCGCCCCGTCACCACCATGGCGCCGACCATCGTCCTCGGGGCGGACGGCCCGCCGGAACTCGTCGTCGGCGCTGGCGGCGGGGCGCGCATCGTCGATTCCGTCGCGGTCGCGATGGTGGAGGTCCTTGCCTGGGGCGCCGACACCCGCCGCGCCACCGGCCGCCCGCGCATCGGCGCCCAGAACGGCGCAGAGGAGCTGGAGGCGGGCACCGAAGCCGCCACCCTCGCCGAACCGCTGCGCGCCATGGGCCATGCGCCGCGCCTTGTGGAGATGAACACGGGCCTGCAGCTCATCCGCCGCGTCCCCGGCGGCTGGGAAGGGGCGGCGGATCCGCGGCGCGACGGGATAGCGTTAGGGGAGTAAGGGCGGGGGCGCAGCCCGGCGGAGCAAGGATGGCTCGGGTGATTCAGCCATGATAGAGCAGTGCCAGCCGTTTCTGCCCGTCAGCAGGGCGAGACGAAGCGCAGGATAGTTCGACACAGGTGATGATCCGGTCATTCTCTGGAAATAGGAAGCACCTTCTCCAGTTGCTGTTTGGAGCTTCGCTGGCCGGCGCCATCGCCATCGCGCTGCTCTTCGCACTTCGTCTTTCGATCATGGTGCCGCTCGGGCAGGGCGACGGTGCGTACCAGACCGCAAGCGGGCTGCACCGCCTGCTGGATGGGCAGTGGCCTGGCCGTGACTTCTTTCCCTATCTCGGCCTCAGCCTTCTCTATGCCCTCTTTCCTGCCTTCCTGGCGGGCGGCGGTACCATGGCGGCCAGCGTTTTCTCCGCCTATTTCCTTGTCCTGCTCTCCTTCGCGTTCAGTGTTGGGCTTATCGCCGTCCTCCTCGCGCGCCGGTTGGCGGTTGGCACCCTCATCGGCGTGGTGCTGCTTTGCACCGCGGTTTTATTCTACAACTCCCTTCCAGCTGAGTTCGTCAGCCGCCTCACGCCGGGTAACAGCCTGCGGCCACTCCGTGCCTGCATCCCTTATATCGTCGCGGCCTGCTTCTTCGGAGTCGCGCGGCTGCCGATCCGTCTGCGGTGGAAGGCGGGGATCATCGGTGCCGTTATTGGCTTCGCGCTGACCTGGGCAACCGACAATGGCCCGCCAACAGCCCTTGTTTTCGGACTGCTCGGCATGATCTGGCTCTTTGGCCAGACCGGTTCCTTCTGGCGCAGCCTGGCCATCCCCGCCGTGAGCCTCGGCGCAGCGGCGGTCTTTTCACACTGCTCACCGCCGGTCATCCGCTGGAACTGGTGACGTATTACGCAGGGGTCAGCCACGATCAGGGCTGGTATTTCCCTTGTTGGTCCGAAGGCTGCCGGATCTTCACGCCGATGGACCTCTACACCCGGTTCGTCGGACCGGTTCATGGCTATTGGCTCGCCGTTCCGGTCCTGCTCACGCTGGCCGCCACGCTTCGCCGGTCCTTGCCGCTCGGCTTGGCCGCAGGGATAGGCTGGTCCCTGTTCCTCGGCAGCGTGGTCGCAGCCGTGGGCGGGCACATCGAGGTCGACTACGCGTCCGCGTACCTCTTTTGGGCGAAAGCGGCCGCTGCCGCCTCTCCGCTGCTGCTGCTGGCGCGCTGGTTCGAGGCTGACCGCCGGATGCCCGAATTGCCGACGGCAGCGGCGGTCACGGTCCTGACCCTGGTGACGCTGACGCAGGCCTGGAGGGTCTACGCGAGCGAACTCGCGGCGGCCAAGGTCAGTCCACTATCCTTCCATTCCGCTGAACTCGGCGGCTATGTTCATATCGCGTGGAAGGATTATATCAGCTTCGCGCTGTCGCATCGGAACGACTCTGTCGTCGAAGATTACTGGGGGCTGTGGAGCGCCGCGACACGTGTCCGAAGCCCCTATCCCACCGACTCCGCTATCCACGCTCTGGGCGGCACGCGTGAACTTTTTGCGGCGCGGTTCCGCGCGGCGCTGCCGGATTTTGCAGTCACTCCCCTGCCAGTGCAGCTGGGATATTTCACCGGCTGGCTCTACAGCACCAATTGGTGGCTCTACGGAAGCTTGCTGCAGCATTACAGTTCGGAGGTATCCAGTCCGACCACAACGCTCTGGCGACGCGACGCCGCGGCACGAACCTGGCCCTCCGTCGGATGCCATGTGGAAAACGGGCCCGACCCTGCCGTGATCGTCGAGAGCGAGTCGACTGGATACTACGAAGTCACCCTCTCCTATGAGGCGCACTTCGCTCGTACGACGCTACTTCGTGTGCGAAACAACATTAATTTCGCCGTCGATGCCGACGGTTTCCTCTCGATCGACCCCAAAGCCGGGCAATGGGTGTTTCCCGCAGCCATCCTCGTGCCCGGCCGCAACCGTCTGAATTTTCAATTGACGGCGCGGTTCGACACCCTGGCGGGCCTGCAACTCCGTGGGTGCACCGCGCGCGAAATCATCGTGGACCAGCCGACGGTATTCCCGAAGCCGGCGACCGGCACGGATGACCTTCCGATGGACCTGACGGACGGGAACTGGATCAACGGCGTCTACCGCTTCTCGCCAGCCTTCGTCATTGAGAACTCTCCGTCAAACCGTGAGCGGCTGACGCCTGGCACTACCTTGACCTTCTTCGATGGCAAGTCGCTCAAGATCATACGCCAGGATCAGAATGGTCCCTACCTCAATGTCTTCCTTGAGGGCACGTTCCCCCTTCACGGCGGCCATGGCTTCCCTCACCGTTTCGAGGTGCAGCGGCCCTGAGGGAGCCCTCGCCTCCCACCCCGCGTGACGCCGGCGCCTGCCGCCCCTATCCTCCCCCCATGTCCCAGCACGACGACACCATCGACTTCGGCTTCACCCCCGTCCCGCGCGAGAGCAAGGCGGGTCTCGTCCGCCAGGTCTTCGACAGCGTGGCGCCGAAATACGACGTCATGAACGACCTCATGTCGGTTGGCCTGCACCGCCTCTGGAAGCGCGCCTTCGTCAACGCCATCGGCGCGAGCCCGCGCGACACGCTGCTCGACCTCGCGGCCGGCACGGGCGACATCGGCTTCCTCGCGAAGGAGCGCGGCGCGGGCCGCGTGATCCTGGCCGACATCAACGCCGCCATGCTCGGCGTGGGGCAGGGCAGGGCGCTTGGCCGGGGTCTCGCCTCGGGGCTCGACTTCGTCTGCTGCGACGCGGAGAAGCTTCCCTTCCCCGACCGTTCGGTGGAGCGCGTCTCCATGGCCTTCGGCCTCCGCAACTGCACCGACAAGCCCGCCGTGCTGCGCGAGGCCCGGCGCGTGCTGCGCCCCGGCGGCCGTTTCCTCGTGCTGGAGTTCTCCCGCCTGCAGGTCGCCGCGCTCGACCCCCTTTATGACGCCTGGAGCTTCAAGGCCCTGCCCGCCATCGGCGCCCGCATCGCCAAGGATTCCGAAAGCTACCGCTACCTCGCCGAGAGCATCCGCATGATGCCCGACCAGGAGGCGCTGGCGACGATGTTCCGCGAAGCGGACCTCGAGAACGTCACCTACCGCAACCTCTCCGGCGGCATCGTCGCCATCCATGCCGGGTGGCGGCTGTGAGACTGAACGGCAAGCGCGTCCTCCTGATCGTCTCGGGCTCGGTCGCCGCCTACAAGTCGTTGGAACTGGCCCGGCTGCTGGGCAAGGCTGGCGCGACCGTTACCGGGCTGCTGACCGCCGGCGGCGCCCGCTTCGTCACGCCCCATGCGCTGCAGGCCATCACCGGCCGCCCGCTCGCGCAGGACCTCTGGTCGCTGGGGGAGGAAGCCGCCCGCGGCCATATCCGCCTCGCGCGCGAGACCGACCTCGTCGTCGTTGCCCCTGCCTCCGCGGACCGCCTCGCCCGCATGGCGGCGGGCCTGGCGGACGACCTCGCCGGCGCCGCCCTCCTGGCCTGGAACGGCCCTGTGCTCGTCGCCCCCGCCATGAACCCGACCATGTGGTCCCACCCTGCCACGGGCGCGAATGTTGCGACCCTCATGGCGCGCGGCGTCACCATCGTCGGGCCCGAGGACGGCCCCATGGCCGAGGCCGAGAGCGGCACCGGCCGCCTCTCCGAGCCCGCCACGATTCTCGCGGCCATCGAGGCCATCCTCTCCGACCCCGACCACGGCGCCCCCGACGCCGCGCTGGAGGACGCGCTCGACGCCGCCATTGCCGAGCAGGAGGGCGAGCCCGCGCCGCGCCCGCGGGCGCCATCTACCTCCAGCTTCACCGAGGGCCTGCCTCATCCGGCGGACCACCACGCCGACCCGGTGGAGGCCGCCTCCTCCTCCTTCTCCGCCTCCCGCGCCGGGGATGGCCCGGCGCCGCACAGCCTTCGCGGCGCCGCCCCGGGCGCCCTGCCGCTGGCGGGCCGCCACGCCCTTGTCACCTCCGGCCCCACGCACGAGCCGATCGACCCCGTGCGCTACCTCGCCAATCGCTCCTCCGGGCAGCAGGGCCACGCCATCGCGGCGGCGCTGGCGGCGCTCGGCGCGCGCGTCACTCTCGTCTCAGGCCCTGTCTCCATTCCTGATCCCCGGGGGGTGGAGGTCGTGCATGCCGAAACCGCCCGCGACATGCTGGCAGCCTGCGAGGCTGCGCTTCCGGCTGATGTCGCGATTTTCGCTGCCGCCGTCGCCGACTGGCGCCCGGCTGCCGTGGCCGCCCAGAAGATGAAGAAGCCCCTCGACCAGTCGGCGCCGCCGCTGGCGCTGGTGCCGAACCCGGACATCCTCGCCACCCTCTCGCGCCATCCGCGGCGCCCCGAACTCGTCATCGGCTTCGCCGCCGAGACGGAGCGGGTGATCGAGCACGCCCAGGCGAAGCTCGCGCGCAAGGGCTGCGACTGGATCGTGGCCAACGACGTCTCGGGCGATGCCATGGGCGGCGCGGAGAACACCGTCCACCTCGTGACCGGACACGGGGTGGAGCACTGGCCCCGGCTTCCCAAGGCGGAGGTTGCCGGCCGCCTGGCGGACCGCGTAGCCGAGACCTTCCGCTGATGACCGCGACCATCCGCGTCACCCGCCTGCCTCACGCGCAGGACCTTCCCTTGCCGAGTTACGTGACGGAGGGCGCGGCCGCGATGGACCTGCTGGCCGCCGTCGGCGCGCCTGCGGTGATCCCGCCCGGAGGGCGCGCCCTCATCCCCACCGGCCTTCGCGTGGCCCTGCCACCCGGTCACGAGTGGCAGATCCGCCCTCGCTCCGGCCTCGCGCTCAAGCACGGCATCGTCCTTCCGAACTCCCCCGGCACGATCGACGAGGACTATCGCGGTGAGGTGCAGGTCATCCTGCTCAACGCCGGCAACGAGCCCTTCCGGGTGGAGCGCGGCATGCGCATCGCCCAGGCGGTGCTCGCCCCGGTGCTACGCGCCGTGTTCGAGGAGGTGCCCGATCTGCCGGACACGCCGCGTGGCGAGGGCGGCTTCGGCAGCACCGGCGAGCGCTAGCCAGCGGAATGGAAATTCTTATCCATCTTGTAACGATGAAGTAAGGCTCCGAAACGTCCTCGGGGAACAGGGCGGCGTCGGATTGCCGCAGGAGTGGGGGAAGGATGCCTGGTCTCCATCAGCGCAGCGCCCGGGAGCCGCTCGACGACGGCCTGCCGGGTCAGGACCGGATGGAAGGGCCGGCGAACGGCACCGCCAACCCCTGCGAGGCAACCCTCGCCTCAACCGTGGTCCCGGTCGGGATGGAGGTTGGCCCCGCTGGCGAGTTGGACCTTTTCTCCATGCCGTCCGGCCAGACGCCTGGGGAAGCCGGCGCAACGGGCACGCTGTCGGGCGCAGTTACCGCGGCCCTTCCCGTCTACAGCAACGCGCAAATCGCCGATTACCTCGTGCACGGACCCTACTCGCACCCCGCCATCGGGGCGGTAAGCCTCTCGCTTTACGGAGGCATCACCTACAACATTGACGGGCTGACCGAAGGCGGGCGAGCCCTGGCGCGGGCGGCCCTGAACGCCTGGTCCGCGGTCAGTCCCATCAACTTCATTCAGACGAGCGCTGCCGCCGACATCAACTTCGACGACAACGCGAACGGCGCCTACGCGACGAGCGGCTACCACTTCTCGTTCCCGGCATTCATCACCGACGCACGCGTCAATGTCGGCCCGGACTGGCTGAGCCACTACGGCACCGGCCTGCTCAGCTACTCCTTTCAGAGCTACATCCACGAGATCGGCCACGCCCTCGGCCTCGGCCATGCCGGTCCCTACAACAACACGGCCACCTATGGCGTGGACAACATCTACCGCAACGATTCCTGGCAGGCGACGGTGATGTCCTATTTCGACCAGGACGAGAACACCTACATCAACGCGTCCCGTGCCTATGTGATCGGCCCGCAGGCGGCGGACATCCTCGCCGTTCAGGCGCTCTACGGCGCCTCGGTCGAGCGCGCGGGAAACACGACCTACGGCTTCAACTCGAACGCCGAGGACATCTACCGCGCGGCCACCTTTGCTGCGACCGACTACCTCCCCGTCAACTATAGCTACACGATCTTCGACAGCGGCGGCACCGACACGCTCGATTATTCCGGTTACGCGAGCGCTCAGCGGATCAGCCTTCTCCCCGGCGCCGCCTCCGATATCGGCGGCGAGGTCGGCAACATCATGATCATGGGCGGCACGGTCATCGAGAATGCCAAGGGTGGCTCGGGGAGCGACCAAGTCACCGGCAACGGCGCTGCGAACTGGCTCATCGGCAACGGCGGCGTGGACACGCTGTACGGCGATGCCAGAAACGACCGGCTGGACGGCGGCGCGAACGACGACGTGCTCTACGGCGACAGCGGCGCCGACATCCTCATCGGAGGCAGTGGCGTCGACATCGCCGCCTACCAGACCTACGCCACCATCGGAGTTGCCTGGGCCGGTGTCTGGGCGAGCCTGGCCGACCCAGCCGTCAACCGGGGCGATGCCGCCGGCGACACCTTTATCGAGATCGAGGGCCTGACCGGCACGAATTACGACGACATGCTCGCCGGCGACGAGAGCGCGAACAGGATCGAAGGCCTGGAGGGCAACGACATGCTCCTCGGCAATGGCGGGAACGATACCCTGCTCGGCGGCACCGGCGCCGATATCTTCCTTTGCGGCACGGGTAGCGACCTCGCCTTCGGCGGCTTCGCCAATGACACGATCTACGGCGAGGGCGGCGACGACCTCCTGCGCGGCGACGAGGGCGACGACACGCTGGTGGGCGATGCCGGCGCCGACATCCTCGTCGGTGGCGCCGGCAACGACCTCGCCTTCGGCGGCCTCGACAACGACACCTTCTACGGGGAAGCCGGCAACGATCACCTGCGCGGCGACGAGGGCGACGACACGCTGGTGGGCGATGCCGGCGCCGACATCCTCGTCGGCGGCGCCGGCAACGACCTCGCCTTCGGCGGCCTCGACAACGACACCTTCTACGGAGAAGCCGGCAGCGATCACCTGCGCGGCGACGAGGGCGACGACACTCTGGTGGGCGATGCCGGCGCCGACATCCTCGTCGGCGGCGCCGGCAACGACCTCGCCTTCGGCGGCCTCGACAACGACGCCTTCTACGGTGAGGCCGGCAACGATCACCTGCGCGGTGACGAGGGAGACGACATCCTCTTCGCCGGCGCCGGCAACGACATTCTGGTCGGCGGCACCGGCGCGGACGTGCTGCTGGGGGAGGGCGGCGACGACACGCTCTACGGCGAGGGTGGCGATGACCGCTTCGTCTTCGACCCCGGCGGGGGCAATGACATCGTCGCAGGCTTCGGCCACGCCGCCGGCGACCACGACGTGCTCCAGTTCCGGCCCGGCACGCTCGTCAGCTTCGCGCAGGTTAGCGCGGCCAGCCAGCTCGTCGGCGGGAATCTCGTCATCGCCTATACGGCGACGGACACGGTCACCATCCTCGGCGCCTCCCTTGGGTTCCTCACCCCGGGCAACCTCCTCTTCGGCTGACTGGGCTTCTCGGCCGCGATTGCACGCCCCCCGCTTGTCGCGCCGCGCCGGACCGCCGACATCCCTCACCATGGATGGATCCCTCCCCCAGGCGCCCAGCCTCGACTTCACCGAGGAGGAGCTTCACCGCTACTCCCGCCACATCCTCCTCGGCGAGGTCGGCGCCATCGGCCAAGCGCGGCTGCGCGAGGCCCGCGTGCTGGTGGTCGGGGCCGGCGGCCTCGGCTCGCCGCTGGCGATGTATCTCGCGGCCGCCGGCATCGGCACCATCGGCCTCGTGGACCACGACACGCTGGAGCTCTCCAACCTCCAGCGCCAGGTCGCCCACGCCACCGACCGCGTCGGCCGCCCGAAGGTGGAGAGCATGGCCGGGACGCTGCGCGCCCTGAATCCCCTCACCACCGTCGAGCCCTATGCGGTCCGTCTTACCGAGGAGACGGCGCGGGACCTCATCCCCCGCTACGACATCGTCTGCGACGGTACGGACAACTTCCCCACCCGCTTCCTTCTCGGCGATGCCTGCCACCGCCTCGGCCGGCCCCTCGTCTCCGCCGCCGTGCTGCGCTTCGAGGGGCAGCTCTCCACCTTCAAGTCGCATCTCGGCGCGCCGCATCCCTGCCACCGCTGCCTGCACCCCGAGCCGCCGCCCGAAGGCCTCGTCCCCTCCTGCGGGGAAGCGGGCGTGCTCGGCGCCGTAACCGGCGTTATGGGCACGCTCCAGGCGACAGAGGTCTTGAAGGAGGTGCTGGGCATCGGCCAATCCCTGTCCGGCCGCCTCCTCCTCTGGGACGCGCTGGACACGCGCTTCCGCACCATCCGCCTCCGCCGCGACCCCGCCTGCAAGCTCTGTGGCGCCGGGGAGGCATGAACCCCCTCGGCATCCTCCTCCGCGGGGAGGGGCACGAGCCCGCGCACTACGCCCTCGTGCTCGCCACCGCCGCGGCCGCCATCGGCCGCCCGGTCACGCTCTTCGCCACCAATGCCGGCCTCGCCCTCTTCCGCCGCGACGCGCCGCTTCTTTCCGATCCACGGGAAGCGCTGCTCGCCGGGCGCGGCGTCGCGGGCATCGCCACCCTGCTGGAGGCGGCGGAGGAACTCGGCCTCCGCCGCATCGCCTGCGAGGCCGGGCTGCGCGCCGAGGGGATCATGCCCGAAGCCCTGGCCGAGGGCGTGGAGGTGGCGGGTGTCGTGACCTTCCTTGAGGCGGTCGGGCCAGGCAACGCCCTCTCCCTGTAGCCGCGGCGGTTTTACAACGGGTGGTTGCACGCGGCGCCTTGACCCGCGGGCAGGGTTTTGCGCGTGATCGGGCCCTGATGAAACGCCTGCTCCCCTTCCTATCCCTCCTGCTCGCGCTCTCGCCGGAGGGCTGGGCTCAGACGGCCGGATCGCTGCCGCCCCCGGTTCCCCGCGGCGCCGCCGGGGCGCCCGCGCCGGCCGCCATGACACCTGCGCCGGGTGCCGCAGCGCCCGCCCCCTCCGGCCAGGCATCGCCGGCCGCCCCCGCGGCCGCGCGCCGCCCCGGCGCCAACCCGCCCCGCCCGGCCAGCGGCAGCGCCGCGCCTTCCGGGGCCGCACCCGCTGCCCGGGCGAACCCCTCGGCCAGCCCTGGCCGCCCGGCCAACCCGCCCGCCGGTGGCGCCGCGCCCTCCCGCCCGGGCCAGCCAAGGGGCGCCGAGGGGCGGGGCACGCAGCGCCGCCGCGCGGCCGGCGCCGCTGCGGGGACTGCGGCCGGAGCCGCCGCCGGCGCCGCGGCCGCGCCCCCCGCGCCGAGCCCCGCGCCCGCCCCGGCCGAGCCCCCGCCACCGCCGATCGGTCCCGTCACCAACCTTCCGCTGCCGCGCTTCGCCTCGCTGCGCGCCGAGGAGGTCAACCTCCGCGCCGGCCCCGGCACGCGTTACCCGATCGAGTGGACCTACCAGCGCCGCGACCTGCCCGTGCAGATCGTGCGCGAGTTCGAGCTCTGGCGCCGCATCCGCGACATGGAGGGCACGGAGGGCTGGGTGCACCAGTCCAACCTCACCGGGCGCCGCAACCTCGTCGTGACGGGGGAGGAGAGGGTGCTCCGCCGCCGCCCCGAGGAGTCGGGCGCCGTTGTCGCGCGCCTCCAGCCGGGCGTGCTCGGCCGCATCCGGCTCTGCGCGCCGGGGGAGGGCTGGTGCGAGGTCCAGGTGGGCGACCTCCGCGGCTGGCTCCGCCGCACCGACTTCTTCGGGACGATGCCGGGGGAGGAGGTGAAATGATCCGCCCCCCGCCCTGGCTTGCCGACCGCCGCCCCGAGGCCCTATCCCGCTGAGGAGGGAGCGCCCGGCAGGGGCGCCGCGCAGGGGAAACGCCGCAATGACCGCACCGCACCGCCTCGGCCGCAGGCTCGCGCTTGCGCTTCCCGCGCTGGCCCTCGCCGCACGCGGGGCCGGGGCGCAGACCGCGGGCGGCGCGCCGCTCCGGCTCGTCGTGCCCTTCCCGGGCGGCACCACGCCCGACACGCTCGCCCGGCTTTACGGCGCCGCCATCTCCGGCCCGCTCGGCCAGCCCGTGGTGGTGGACAACCGCGCGGGCGGCGGCGGCATGATCGCGGCCGAGTTCGCGGCCCGCGCGGCGCCCGACGGCAATACCCTCTTCGTGGGCAGCAACGGCACGATCTCGATCAACAAGCACATTACCGACCGCATGCCCTTCGACCCCGACCGGGACTTCCGCCCGGTCGCCTTCCTCGGGGTCTCCATGCAGGTCCTCGTCGTCCGCCCCGGCCTCGCGACGGACCTCGCGAGCTTCCTCGCCCGTGCGCGGGCGCAGGAGGTGAACTACGCGAGCGTGGGCGCGGGCTCCGCCGGGCACCTCTTCATGGCGGGCCTCGTCAACCAGCTCGGGCTCAAGGGCCAGCACGTCCCCTACCGCGGCGCCCCTCAGGCCCTGCTCGAGATCGCCGCCGGGCGCGTGGAGGTGATGGTCGCCGCCATCGGCTCCGCCTTGCCCCTCATCCGGGAGGGCAAGGTGGTCGCGCTCGCCGTCACCGGCCCCGCCCGGGATCCTCTGCTGCCGGAGGTGCCGAGCTTCGAGCAGGCGGGCGTGCCCGGCTTCGCCCTGGGTGTCTGGAACGCCCTCTTCGCCCAGCGCGCGGTACCGGACGCGACGGTCGGGCGGATCGCCGCCGCCATCGCTGATGCCCAGCGGGACGAATCGGTGCGCCGCGGCGTGACGGCCGCCGGCTTCACGGTGGAGGCGCTCGATCCTGCCTCGATGAGCCGCTTCATCGCCGAGGAAAGCGCCCGCTGGGGCGAGATCGCGCGCGCGACGGGCGTCCGCCTGACTGACTGACCGGCGCGCCGGGCAGGGAGGCTTCGCCCGCTGCCCGGGCAAGGCGCCGGCGCGGCCCTCTGGCCACAACCGCCTCGCCTTGCGCCCGAACGCGCCGCTCCCCGAATTCCAGCCGTGTGCGAAAGAGTCTACAAGACTCGGCGCATCCGTTCCCCCCGCATGAGGTCGTCGCGCCGTGCCTGACCTGCTGCATCCCCAGGAGCGCGACCGACTGCTCGCGGGCCTGCGCCGGCTGCTTCGCCGCACCCTCCTGGATGGTCGCCCGCTTTCCGGCCTCGCGCATGCCGAAGCGCCCGGCGCCGCGCTCGCCGTGCTCGACAACGCCGTCGCGGCCGAGGCCCTGGCGATCCCTGCCCTGCGCGAGGCGGACCCGGTACTGGCAGAGGATCTCCTCCTCTTCCTCTCGGCGGTGGCGGAGGAGCCCGGCCCCACCACGCGGGGCCTGCGGCCACTCGAGGCCCAGGAGGCGTCGCGACAGGTTGAGATAGTGCGGAACGACCCCGCTGGCTTCCATATCCTCACCCCCTGGCACGAGTTCACGGGCGACCTCACCCGCGGCCTGCTGCGCCAGCGGGTGCGCGAGGCGCCGGGGAGCCGCGCCAACCTCCCGGAGGAGGAGCTGCGCAAGCGCAGCGTGCTCCACACCGGCAACATGGTTCGCCTGCGCGCCACCAACGGCGTGCCGGGCCTGCTCGGCCGCCTCTCGCTCCGCGCGCGCACGCTCGACGTGGAGGAGGCGATCACCGCCCAGGGGATCGAGGCCGAGGGCGAGGAGGCGGTGCTGTGGCACGAGAGCGCGCTGCGCCTGCGCCCCCTGCCGGGCCTCTCGCTCGATGTCGGTACCGTCCGCTACGAGTATCGGGTCTCCGCCGCCGATCCGCTGCTGCGCCTGGCCGTGACGCTGCGCGCCAGCCCCCGCACCGGCTTCTCCTCCATCCGCCTGACGACGGCGGCCGACGCGCTGTCCGACGCCGCCCCTCCCTTCGAGCACGCCTCGGTCGGCCGGGACGGCGCCCAGGTGCCCCGTTCGGAAGCTCCCTTCGATGAGGACGAGCTGATCGCGCAGGGCGCCATCGATTCCTTCCACCTCTGGCAGTCCGGCCAGCCTGAGAAAGCGCTTGCCCTGCATATCCGGCCCCGCGCGGGGGAGGCGGTGTTCAGCGTCCGCGCCCGCGGGCGGAACGGCGCGCCGCACTGGCTCGTCCTGCGCCACGGCCTGCCCGACCTGCCGGCCGGCGGCACCGCCACCGTGCGGGAGGACCGGCTGCTCGCCCTCGGCGCCGCCCAGGGGGGGGCCGCCGCCGCGCTCCGCCTCATGCGCGTGCCCACGATGCTGACGAGCCGCGACCCTGGTCAGATGGGCATCGGCTCCACCCTCTCCGCCCTCGCGGCCACGGTGCTGAACGCGCCCGGCTTCGCTCGTCCCCTTCCGCGCGATCGCCTCGCCGCGCTTCAGGACCTGCTCGACCGGCAGATCACCGCCCTGCCGGAGGAGGAGGCCTCCGCGTCCCCGGTGGCGGAACTGGCCGCGCTTTCCCTCACGATGGACGCCGCCTGGCGCGCCGGCGGCCTGCCGCGCGACCGGCGCCGGCTGCGTGCCCTTCTCGGCCGCCTCGCCAAGGCCGCCTCCCCGGAGGGCGCCTTCGGCAGGGGCCTGGAGGAGCACGGCGCGGCCGTCCTGGCCCTTGCCCGCGGCGCCACCCTCATTCCCGAGCCCTGGCTGCTCGACGCGTTGCGCCGCGCCGTGCTGGCCCTGGAAGCCGAGGGGCCGCGCCTCGCCGGCACCCCGCCCGAGCCCGGCCTCCCCTCCACCCGGGCCCTTGCCGCCCTGCTGCGCGGGGTCCGGGCGGTGGAGTTCCTGGCCGAGACGGGCCGCATCCCGCCCGACGCCGCCGTGCTCGCCCGCGCCGCCGCCCTGCGGGAGGCCTCGCTCGCCACCCTATCCGGCCGCCTGCGCGCCACGGGCGACCGGCTGGAGGTGCTTTCGACCGAAGGGGGCAAGCCCGATGCGCTCGCCACCGCCTCGCTTCTCCTCGCCGTACTCTCGCCCGACGAGGTGGCGCTTTCCATGGGTCTGGTGGCGGCTTGAAAAGCACTGCCCGTTCGGCATCGCGCCTCGCTTCCCTGGCGTTGCTCCTCGCGGCCGCTGCGTGCGCTGCCCCGGCCCCGCCGCGGGAGCCGCCAATCGCCTATCCGCCCTCCGTCCGGTCCCGGATGCTGCGGATCGTCGAGGCGGAATGGATGGAGTGGGGGCGCCTTGCAGCCGGCCCCGGCCTTCCCCGCCCGCCCAGCGGTGCGGAAGGTGCGGTCGAGGCCTTCCCGCGCGTCCTCGCCTACTGGCGCGCGGTGCCCGAGGAGGAGGCCACCTCGGCCATTGCGCGCAACCGCGCCCGCTGGTCCGCCGAACTGGGCGGCACCCCGCGCGAAGGGGTCTGGTCCGAGCCCGCCTGGTCCGCCGCCTTCGTCTCCTACGTCATGCGCGCGGCGGGGGTGGACGAGCGCGAATTCCACGCCTCCGCCTCCCACGCCTTCTACCTGGACGCCATCCTGCGCGACGCCGCCGAATTCCCCGCGCGCGCGCCCTTCCTTCCGCACGACCCCACCGGGCGCGCGCCCGAGCCCGGCGATCTCATCTGCGCCGACCGATCCCGCCGCCCGCTCGCCTCCTGGCGGGACCGGCTGGCCGAGGTCGGGCGCTTCCGCCCGATGCACTGCGACATCGTCCTGCGCACCGCGCCGGGCGTCGCGGAAGCGGTGGGCGGCAACATCGCCGACGCCGTGACGCTGACCCTCTATCCCACCGATGCGGCCGGGCTGGTGATGCCCCGCGGCCCCGGCGAACCAGCTGTTTTCGCCATCGTCGAGAACCGACTGGGCCGGTTGCCGCCGTTTCAGCCCACCCTGATTATTTCGGGACAAAGGGGACAGAACCCGGGCTAGCCGCTTTGGTGTTCTGCCTTTCCGCTGTTTCTTGCAAAGCGGCTATCGACAAGCCTTGCCGATATAACCATGTTCCGCGCCCGTGCCGTCGCCCGCGAATTTCGGGATTCGGTGCGCCGAGTGTTGCACAGTATTTCTCAAGGAGTTCCGATGCCCGAAACAACCGAAACCACCTCGCGGCGCAAATCGGGTTTCGACCTTGACTCCATGAGCGCGCAGGAGTTGACCGCCCTTATCGAGGCCGCGGAGGCAAAGCGCGCCGAGAAGCAGGAAGAGGCCCGCAACGCACTTATCGAGGAATTCCGCAGCAAGGCCGCTGAGATCGGGCTCGATTTCAAGACGCTCGTTCCCGCGGCCGCCGGAGCCTCCGCGCCGCAGCCCACGGGCCGCCGCACGCGGCGCGATGCCGGCGGTTCTGTCGCAGTGCGCTTCCGGGGGCCGAACGGCGAAACCTGGAGCGGCCGTGGCCGCATGCCGCGCTGGCTCTCCGCCATGGAAGCTTCCGGGCACAAGCGCGACGAATTCCGCGTCTGATCGATCGGCCCACCATGCGTGGCCGCCGGATATCTCTGCCGGGGATTATCTCGCCGATCTGTATTCCGGCTGGTTTTTCCCGGAAGCGGTTTCATCCGTAAGAGCGGGAAGGGAAGAGGCGTTTCTTCCCTTCTCCGGAGATTTTCTCGGGGCAGGTTACGAACTGGGTGACGTTGCAGGCTCCTAATCGGCCGTGATGCGCGCCTCCCGGATCACCGCGCCCCATTCCGCATGATCCGACCGCCATAACGCGCCGAGCGTCTCGGGCGGGGCAGTCCGCACCTCGTTCCCGCCGCGGTCGAGCGCCTCCCGCACCCTCGGGTTGTCCATGGTGGCCACCGCGAAATCGGCCAAGGCGCCAATGATCGGGGCAGGTGTTCCCCGCGGCGCCGCCAGGGCCAGCCAGGTGTTCGCGTCGAAGCCGGGCAGGCCGCTCTCGGCCACGGTCGGCAGGTCGGGTAGCCAGGGCAGGCGCGTGATGGCCGCCGCCGCGACCGGCCGAAGCTTGCCCTCCTCGATCAGTGGCCGCGCCGTCCCGAAGGGGGAGGCCATGGCGGCCACCCGCCCGCCCATGAGGTCGGTCAGCCCCGCGATGGTGCCGCGATAGGGCACATGGGTCATCTCCACTCCTGCCCGCTGGCAGAGCAATGCCATGGCCAGGTGATGCGGCGAGCCGTTGCCGGCGGAGGCATAGGCCAGGGCCCGGGGCGCGGCCCGCGCCTGCGCGACGAGGCCGCCGATGTCGCGCACCGGTGAGTCGGCGCCGACGACGAAGACGAGCGGGCTGCGCGCCAGCAGCGCCACGGGCGCGAGGTCCGTCAGCGGGTCGATCGCCATGCGCCCGATATGCGGGTTCACGGCCACGATGTTGTTGCTCATCAACAGCAGCGTGTGCCCGTCGGGCGCGGCGCGGGCCACGGCTTCGGCGGCGATGTTGCCGCCCGCGCCGGGCCGGCTCTCCACCACGACGGCATGGGGCCAGCGCCGCCCGCTCTCCTCCGCCAAGGTGCGCGCAACGAGATCCGGCGCGCCACCGGGAGTGAAGGGCACGATGAGCCGCGGGGGCCGCATGGGGAAGGCTGGCTGGGAGAGGCCCGGCCGCGCCGCGAGCAGCAGCCCCGTCAGCGCGCCGATGCCGCGGCGGGCGATCATCCCTCGGTGATCCGCGCAGCGGATCGTCCGATGGTGATCCGCGCAGCGGATCGTCCGATCACAATCCGCGCGGCGCCCTTCATCCGGCGGTGATCCGCGCGTCCCGGATCACCTTGCCCCAGGTCGCGTGCTCGCGCCGCCAGAGCGCGCCGGTCTCCTCCGGCCCCATCGTGTCGGGCACCAGTGCCACGCGGTCCTGCGCCGGGCGCAGCTTCGGGTCGTTCATGACGGAGGAGCAGAACTCCGCGAGGAACGCGACAGTGGCCGGCGGCGTGCCGCGCGGCACGGCCAGCGCCAGCCAGCTTCCCGCGTCGAAGCCGGGCAGGCCGCTTTCCGCGACAGTCGGTAAGTCGGGCATCCAGGGCAGGCGCGTCGCGCCCATGGCCGCGATCGGCCGCACCATACCGGCCTGGATCAGCGGCAGGGCCGGGCCGAAGGGCGAGGCCATGCAGGCGACGCGTCCGCCGCCGACATCCGACAGGCCCTCGGGCGTGCCGCGATAGGGTACGTGGGTCATCTCGATCCCCGCCATGCCGCAGAGCATGGCCATGGAGACGTGATGCGGCGTGCCGTTGCCGATGGAGGCGTAGGTCAGCATCCCCGGCTGCTCCCGCGCCATGGCCAGCAGTCCCGCCAGGTTGGTGGCGGGGATGTTCGTCGCGCCCACCAGCACGAAGGGGCTCTGCGCAAGCATCGAGACGGGCGCAAGGGCGGTCAGCGGGTCGATCGGCATCGGCCCGACATGCGGGTTCATGGTGATCATGTTGTTGCTGACCACCACCATGGTGTGCCCGTCCGGCGCGCTACGGGCCGCGAGTTCCGCGCCGATATTCCCCGCCGCGCCCGGCCGGTTCTCCACCACCGCGCCGAACGGCCAGCGCCGCCCGCTCTCCTCCGCCAGCATCCGCGCGGCCACGTCCAGCGAGCCGCCGGGGGTGAAGGGCACGATGATACGGGGTGGGCGTTGCGGGAAGCCCGCGGGCTGGGCGAGGGCGGCACGCGCCAGGAAGGGGGCGGCGAGAAGGGCGGGGAGAGAGCGGCGGCGGATCATCGGCGGGCGTCCTGCAAGGCGGCCCAGACGCGCTCGGGCGTCGCGGGCATGTCGAGGTGCTCCACCCCCAGCGCGTCGCAGATGGCGGAGATGACGGCGGGCAATGCACCCACCGTGCCGGCCTCCCCCGCGCCCTTGGCGCCGATCGGGTTGGTGGCCGTCGGCTGCGGGTTGGACAGCACCTCGAACTCCGGCAGGTCGCCCGCCCGCGGCAGGGCGTAGTCCATGAAGGAGGCGGCGAGGAACTGCCCGCTCTCGGCGTCGAAGCGCGCCTCCTCCATCACCGCCTGGCCGAAGCCCTGGGCGATGCCGCCATGGATCTGCCCGTGCATGAGCAGCGGGTTCACCACCGTGCCCACGTCGTCGGCGACGGTATAGCGGTCGAGGGTGATGCGGCCGGTCTCGGGATCGACCTCCACCTCGCAGAGATGACACCCGTTCGGGAAGGTCGCGTCGCCCGGCGCGGCCATGGTCTGCGCGGTCAGCCCGCCATCCTCCCCGGGTGGCAGGGGGCCGGGCGCGTGGGCGGCGGCGGCCACCTGCGCCAGCGTCACGCCCTTGTCCGTGCCCGCCACGGCGAAGCGGCCGCCGGGGAGGGGGGTGAACTCGATGTCGCCTTCGTCGCATTCGAGCAGCCGGGCCGCGATCCGCCGCCCCCGCTCGATGATCCGCTCGGAGGCGCGGGCGACGGCGGTGCCGCCCGCCACCATCGTGCGGCTGCCGAAGGAGCCGCGGCCCTGCGACACCGCGTCCGTATCCCCCGCCACGATCCGCACCATTTCCGGCGCCAGGCCGAGCATGCTCGCCGCCATCTGCCGGAACACCGTCTCGTGCCCCTGGCCGTGGTTGTGCGTGCCGAGCAGGAAGGTCGCGCTGCCATCGGCGTTCACGCGGATCTCGGCCGATTCCGGGGCGGGCGTGCGCGGCGGGCCCGCGCTGATCTCGATGGCATTGGCGACGCCGAGGCCCCGCCGCATCCCCCGCGCCTCGCTGGCGGCGCGACGGGCGGGGAAGCCCGGCAGGTCGGCGGCCTCCACCGCCATCGCCATGCCGCGCGCGAAGTCACCGCTGTCGTAGGTGAAGATGAGGCCCGTCTTGTACGGCATGGCCTCGCGCGGGATGAGGTTGCGCCGGCGCAGCTCGATCCGGTCCACGCCGAGGCGCGAGGCCGCCACGTCGATCGCGCGCTCGATCGCATAGGTCGCCTCCGGCCGCCCTGCGCCGCGATAGGGGGCCAGCGGCTGTGTATTGGTGAAAGCCCCGCGCACGGTCGCCGCAATGCGCGGCGTGCGGTAGACGCCCGCCAGCCCGCCGAGATTGTTCGTGCTCGCATGCGGCCCCATCAGCGCGAGATAGGCGCCGAGATTGGCCGCCGTCTCGACCCGGAGCGCGAGGAAATCTCCCTCCGCGCTCAGCGCCAGCTCCACGCGGTTATGCGTGTCGCGCCCGTGCGGGTCGCTCTGCATCCCCTCCGTCCGGTCGGCGGTCCAGCGGATCGGGCGGCCGAGGGCGCGGGCGGCGAAGAGCAGCGCCGCATGCTCCTGCGTCGGCTGCCCGCGCAGCCCGAAGGCGCCGCCCATATCCGGCGAGATCACCCGGAGCGAGGAGGCGGGGATGCCGAGGATAGCCGCCAGTTCGTCCCGCACGGGATGCGCGCCCTGCACGCCGCTGCGAAGGGTGAAGCGCCCCTCCGCCGGGTCGTGCCAGGCGACCGCCGCGCGCGGCTCCATGAAGGCGCCGACGACGCGGCTGATGCGGAAATCGAGGGAGACGACATGCGCCGCCCCCGCGATCGCCGCCGCCACCGCCGCGTGGTCGCCGAGCTTCCACTCGAAGGCGAGGTTGCCGGGCGCGAGCCCCGGCCAGACCTCCGGCGCGCCGGGCGCCAGCGCCGCCGCGGCCTCCGTCACCGCCGGCCTCGTCTCCCAATCCACGACGATGGCCTCGGCCGCATCCCGCGCCTGGGCCGCCGTATCGGCCGCCACCAGTGCCACGGGATCACCGACATGCGCGACCGCTTCGACGGCCAGCGCCCGGTAGGGCGGCCGCGGCATGGGCGCGCCGCCGGGCAGGGCGCGCGGCACGGCGCAGGGCAGGGGCCGCAGCCCGGCTATATCCGCGCCTGTCAGGATGCCCCGAACGCCCGGCATCTCGCGCGCGTCCGTCGTGTCGATGGAAAGGATGCGCGCCGCGGCGTGCGGACTGCGCAGGAACACCGCGTGCAGCGCGCCCGGTGGCACCTCGTCCTCGGTGTAGCGGCCGAGGCCGCGCAGCAGGCGCTTGTCCTCGTGCCGGCGGACCGGGGCGCCGATGCCGGCCTCCGTGGGAAGAACCGAGCCGTCCATCACGTCCCCCGCCGCCGCGCTGCCGCGGTCAAAGTATGATCGATATGCCGTCCAGCACGGCGTCGCAGTCGATCATGTCGAAGCGCTTGCGGCTGATCAACCAGCCCCCGGCCCCGTCCGCCTCGAACTCGTGGGTTGCCCGTCCGACATAGCGCCGGTGCCGGTTGTTGCGGAACTCCGCTACCTCGTAGGAGCAGAGCGTGCTGTTCGGCACCGGCCCCGCGCGCAGGTTGGTGACGAGCCGCACCGTCCGGCTTGGCGGCTTCTGCGCGTGGAACATTGCGTGCCGGAAGCGCCGCACCCGCGTCTCCAGCAACCGCCGGTCGTCGTAGATGTGGCTGACCGTGTCGTGCGGGCTCGCCTGGTCCCACTCCGTCGGCACCCAGTAGGCGCAGACGGGCGCGTACATCGCCAGCCACTCCTCCAGCTTCCAGGCATCCAGCAGCGCGGATTCCTGGATCACCAGGGAGGCCAGCGCGGGGTCGAGCGCCGGGGCGGGCGCCTCCAGAACCGCGCTCATGCCGTCATCCAGCGGCGCCAGGCCGCGAACTGGGCGCGCAGGTGGATCTCGCTCGTGCCGGTCTGGCCGCGCAAGGTGCCGTTGGCCTCGTTGGCGTCGCCGCCCATGCCGCGCTTCACGTCCACCCAGTCCCCGCCCTGGCTCGCCAGCCCGTCCTGCACGCGGGCATAGGTCTCGAGGTCGTCGGTCAGCACGAGCGAGCCCACGCCGTTCACCACATTGGCGAAAGCGATGCTGTCGCGGAACATCTCGGGCGGCGCGAGGGGCATCCTGAAGGTGTAGGTCGTCACCACCGTGCGGTTCACACTGATCGGCTGCACGACGCGAAGCTGGCGGAAGCGGCTCATGAAGGAGAGGTTCGGGTAGACCACGGTATTGAAGCGCTGGATGGAGAGAATTTCCTCCGTCCGCTCCACCCCGTGCGTCTCCTCCAGCGCGCGGCCGTAGGCCATCTGCACCGGGTCCTCCGCCGGGCGCGCGGCCATGTGGGCGTCCGTGTGGTAGTCGCCCATGAAGGAGTGGCCGGACGCGCTGGCCCAGATGCCCAGGCTCTCCCAAACCGCCGCCGGCGCGCCGTTCTGGCGCATCTGCTTGATCTGCACCTCGCCCGCGCCGTCGCTGTGCACCGTGTCCTTCTGGTCCCGCGCGGCGGCGACGGAGGAGGCATGGACGAAGCGCGGGTGCAGCGTGTCGTTGTGGTTCTCGATCACGAGCTTCCAATTGCCGTCATAGGCATGGCGCGAGACGCCGCCCGCGACCTCCAGCAACCCGCCCGGCGCCCGGTCCACCATGTCGTCGAAGGAGGAGGCGACAGGGCCGAGGAACTCCGCCAGCGTCGGCCCCTCGGCCGCGAGGCTCGCGAAGATGAAGCCGCGATAGTTCTCCACCCGCGGCACGCGCACGAGGTCGAGCGAGCCGTCCTCCGGCGGATAGGCGCTGTCGCCGTAACCCTCCGGTAGCGGCACCTCGGCCAGCTTGCCGTCGAGGTCGAAGGCCCAGCCGTGGTAGCAGCAGACGAAGCGCTTCGCCTGCCCCGTCTCGTCCATGGTCAGCTTCGCGCCGCGATGCGTGCAGCGGTTGAACATGGCGCGGATCACGCCGTCCCGCGCGCGGGCCACGATCACCGGCTCCCGCCCCATCTGCGTCGCGAAGAAGCGGCCGGGGGTGGCCACCTGGCTCTCGTGGCAGAGATACAGCCAGGCCCGCCCAAAGATCCGATCCATCTCCATCTCGAAGATGGCGGGGTCCACATAGGCGGCGCGGTGAACGCGCCCCTCCTGGACCATCTCGGCCGGTTCCAGCCGGCTTCGCGTCGGGAGCGGCATGTCCATGGTCGTATCTCCTTGACGCGATGCTAGGCGGGCCGCCAAACTATATGCAAGTGGTTATAACCTGTCGGGAACCTTTCCTATGGAGCGATCCTTCGCAAAGGAGGTGTCCCTTCTCCGCCTGGGCGAGGGCGAGGTCTTTGAGGGCGAGGGGATCCTCGCCATCACCAAGGCCCTGCTCGAATCCGGCGTTTCCTACGTCACGGGCTACCAGGGCGCGCCCGTCAGCCATCTGATGGACGTGTTCAGCGACGCCAAGCCGCTGCTCGACGAGCTCGGTGTCGTCTATGCCCCCGCCGCGAACGAGGCCGGCGCCGCCTCCATGCTGGCGGCCAGCATCAACTATCCCGTGCGTGGCTGCGCGGTGTGGAAGTCCACCGTCGGCACCAACGTCGCCTCGGACGCGCTCTCGAACCTCGCCTCCGCCGGCGTGGTGGGTGGCGTGGTGATGGTGGTCGGCGAGGACTACGGGGAGGGCGCCTCCATCATGCAGGAGCGCACCCACGCCTTCGCCATGAAATCCTCGATGTGGCTGCTGGACCCGCGCCCGGACCACGAGAATCTCGTCCGCACCATCGGCCTCGCCTATGAGATGTCCGAGGCCTCCTCCACGCCCGTCATGGTGGAGGTCCGCATCCGCGCCTGCCACCTGCGCGGCCGCTTCACCGCGCGCGACAATGTCCGGCCCAAGGTGGGCCTTCACAGCCCGCTCACCGAGCCCGTCTTCGACTACGAGCGCGTGATTCTTCCCCCCAGTACCTACCGGCAGGAAAAGGACAAGATCGCCCGCCGCTTCCCCGCGGCCAAGCGCTTCATCCTCGAGCACGCGATGAACGAGCACCTGCCCGGCGATGTCTCCGACATCGGCATCATCGTCCAGGGCGGCCACGCCAACACGCTTCTCCGCAGCCTCGCCCGCCTGGGCCTGGCGGACGCCTTCGGCAACAGCCGCATCCCCATCCTCGTCCTCAACGTCACCTACCCGATCGTGGAGGAGGAGGTGACCGGCTTCTGCGCGAGCAAGCGCGCCGTGCTGGTGGTGGAGGAGGGCAACCCCGAATACCTGGAACAGGCCATCGGCCAGGCGCTGCGCGAGGCCTCCGTGCACACGAAGGTCCTCGGCAAGAAGTGCCTTCCCATGGCCGGCGAGTACACCGCCGAGGTCATGCTCGCGGGCGTCGCCAAGTTCATCGAGGGCTCCATGCCCGCCGGCATCGACATC
Organism: Roseomonas aerilata DSM 19363; assembly: GCF_000711725.1. Classification (GTDB taxonomy): domain Bacteria; phylum Pseudomonadota; class Alphaproteobacteria; order Acetobacterales; family Acetobacteraceae; genus Roseomonas; species Roseomonas aerilata. The sequence goes on from NZ_JONP01000003.1 coordinate 28,419, forward strand.
GCCGCCGTCGCCCGGATCGCGGCGGAGGTGGCCGCCCCCGCCGAGCGCGCCCGCGCCCTGATCGGCGCCGAGCTTCCCCAGCGCCCGCCCGGCTTCTGCACGGGCTGCCCCGAGCGCCCGGTCTTCGCGGCCATGAAGATCGTCCAGAAGAGCGAAGGCCCCGTCCACGTCGCCGCCGATATCGGCTGCCACTCCTTCGCGACGCTGCCGCCCTTCAACATGGGCAGCAGCATTCTCGGCTACGGCCTCGGCCTCTCCTCTGCCGCAGCCCTCGCGCCGCTCTTCGGGAAAAAGCGCACGGTTACGGTCATGGGCGACGGCGGCTTCTGGCACAACGGCCTCTCCACCGGCGTCTCGGCCGCCGTGCAGAACGGCACGGACGGCGTGCTGATCGTCATGGACAACGGCTATTCCAGCGCGACCGGCCAGCAAGACATCCCCTCCTCCCGCGCGGAGAAGCGCGACGGCCCGCGCATCCCCATCGAGACCGCGCTGCGCGCCATGGGCGTCACCTGGATCCGCACCCAGGGCACCTACGTGGTCAAGGACATGGTCCGTACGTTGCGGGAGGCGCTGACCACGAAGGAGGGCGGCCTGAAGGTCATCGTCGCCCAGCAGGAGTGCCAGCTCGCGCGCCAGCGCCGCGTGAAGCCCGAATACGCCCGCGCGCTGAAGGCCGGCGAGCGCGTGGTCCGCACCCGCTACGGCGTGGACGCCACGACCTGCACGGGCGACCATTCCTGCATTCGCCTCTCCGGCTGCCCCTCCCTGACATTGAAGGAAAACCCGGACCCGCTGCGGAGCGACCCGGTGGCGCATGTGAACCAGGATTGCGTCGGCTGCTCCCTCTGCGGCGAGGTGGCGGACGCCGCGCAGCTCTGCCCCTCCTTCTACCGCGCCGACATCGTCAGCAACCCGACCCGCGCCGATGCCCGCCGCATGCGCTGGCGCGACGCCGTGATCGCCCGCCTGCAATCCTGGGCCGAGCGCCGCGCCGAAGCCCGTGCAGGCATAGGGGCCGCCGCATGACCCGCCCGATCTGCATCCTCGTCTCCGCCATGGGCGGGGAGGGCGGTGGCGTGCTGACGGACTGGATCGTCGGCGCCGCCCAGCGCGCGGACCTGCCGGTGCAGGGCACCTCCATCCCCGGCGTCGCCCAGCGCACCGGCGCCACCACCTACTACATCGAGATGTGGCCCGAGCCCTGGCCGACGCTGGGTGGCCGCCGCCCCGTCTTCGGCCTCGGCCCCTCGCCCGGTGACGTGGACGTGGTGATCGCGACCGAACTGGTGGAAGCCGGCCGGTGCTGCGAGCGCGGCTTCGTCTCGCCGGACCGCACGACCCTCGTCGCCTCCACCCGCCGCGTCTTCGCGACGAGCGAGAAGTCGGCCATGGGCGACGGCCGCTTCGACGTGGCGCGCGTCATGCGCGCCATCCGCGAGATGCCGCGCCGCGCCCTGCTGGTGGACGCCTCGGCCGCCGAGGGCCAGGCGCTGAACGCCGTCCTCCTCGGCCGCATGGCCGCGAGCGGCGCGGTGCCCATCCCGCTCGATGCCCTGCGCGCCGCCATCGCCGCCGGCGTCGCGCCTGAGGCCAACCTGCGCGCCTTCGAAACGGGCCTCGCGCTCGCCGATCCCGCGCCCGCCGCTGCCCCGGCGCCCACGCCGCGCGCCAGCCTGCCCGCGCTGCTGGCCGACGCCGCAGCCACCCTGCCGCCGGAGGTGCTGGCCGTCGCCGATATCGCGCTCCCGCGCCTCGCCCGCTACCAGTCCGCCCGCTACGCCGCGACTTGGATGGAGCGAGTGCGCCGGGTGCTGGCCGCCGATCCCGCGCCCAGCGGCAACTGGCGCCTCTCGGCCGAGGTCGCGCGCCAGCTCACCCTCTGGATGGCCTATGAGGACGTGGTGCGGATCGCCCAGCACAAGTCGGCCGCCGCCCGCTTCGCCGAGATCCGCGCGGAGGTCCGAGCCCGCCCCGGTGAGCCCGTCACCGTCACCGAGCATATGAAGCCCGGCTGGGAGGAGGTCGCCTCCCTCCTCCCGCCCGCGCCCGGGCGCGCCCTGCTGCGCTGGGCCGAGCGCACAGGGCGGCTGGAGGGCGGCATGTCCCTCCGCCTTCGCAGCACCACGCTGTCCGGCTTCCTCCGCCTCTTCCTCCTCGCCCGCCTCCGCCCCTGGCGCCCCTTCACCCTCCGCTGGGCAGAGGAGAGGGCAGGCATCGAGGAATGGCTCGCCCGCGTCATCGAGGCGGCCGAGCGCGGGGACCACGCGCTAGCCATCGAAATCGCCGCCCTGCCGCGCCTGCTGAAGGGCTATGGCGAGACCTATCGCCGGGGCCGCCAGGCCTTCGCCGCGGTCATGAAGGATGCGGTGGAGCCCGCCCTCGCCGGCCCCGCGGGCGATCCCCTGGCCGCCGGCCGCGTCGCCCGCGCGCGGGAGGCCGCGCTGGCCGATCCCGACCACGTCGCCCTGCGCGGCGCGCTGGCGAACGCCTGATGCCGGCGCTCGACTCCATGGGCGGGGAGGAAGAGCCCGACCTCGTCCCCTTCCGACTGAACCGCCTGATGGCCGCCTGGAACGCGCGGCTGGAAGCCCTGCTGGCCGAGCGCGGCGCCGGCTTCGCCCAGTGGCGCGTGCTGATGGTGGCCGCCCGCGCCGGGAGCCCGCTGACCATCGTGGAGCTCGCGGCCCACACCCTCGTGCCGCACTCCACCCTCTCGCGGCAGATCGCGGCGATGGAGCGGGACGGGCTTCTCCGCCGTGGCCGCCACGCCGCCGACGGGCGCGCCGTCTCGGTGGAACTCACCGCCCGCGGCCGTGCCCGCTACCGCGAGTGGCTGCCGCTGGCGCTGGAGGAAGCGGAAGCGGGCCTCGCGGCGCTGGACCCCGCGGAGCGCGCCCTTCTCCTCCGCCTCATCGACCGGCTGGAAGGGGCGGTCGCGCCCCCTCAGACGAGCGCGAGCATCGCCTGATGCACCGGACCCTCCGCCAGCGCATAGGCCGTGGCGAAGTGGTTCGTCCCCTCCAGCACGATCGGCTCCACGCCCATCAGCTTCGCGAAGTCCTGCGACTGCCGGATGAACTCGGGGCTCTCCGCCGTGCCGTAGCCGATCACCACGGGCGCCGCGATGCGCCGGACATGGTGCACCGGGCTCAGCGCCATCGCCTCGGCCGCGTCCAGCGCCACATAGGCGCCGCGGGCCGAGAGCAGCGCGGGCTCCAGGTCGTACAACCCCGAGAGCAGCGTGACGGAGCGCAGCAGGGGCCCCACGCGCGGATCGGTCGCGACCACCGCCGCGACATGTGCACCCGAGGAATGGCCGGAGAGATGCAACGGCCCGCGCGCCGCAGCCCAGAGGCAGGCGGTCACCACGTCCTCGACCATATGCGGCAGGCGGAACTCCGGCAGCAGCCGGAAATCGGGGACGGCGACATCCAGCCCGGCCGTGACCAGCGCGGGCGCGGCCATGCCCGCATCGGCCCGCGTCAGGCTTCGCCAGGCGCCGCCATGCACGTGCAGGTGGATGCCGCGCGCAGGCGGCTTGGCACGATAGAGGTCCAGCAGCCCCGCCCCGGTGTCATACACCTCCGGCGGATGGGCCGCGCGTGCGGCGGCCGTGTCGGCGGCGTAGCGCGCGATCCAGTCGGCGGCGTCCTTTGCCCAGACCCGCTGGTCATAGGCGGCGTCCAGCCCCGCCTGATCGTAGTCGCGCCAGATCTTCGTGCCGGGTGTCATGGCCGCCAGCTTGCTGCCAGCCTTTTCCCCGTCAATCCCCCGATTCCCGTCACCTTGGAGAGAGGTCGCCCATGAACCGCCGCCACGCCCTCGCGCTGCTCGCCGCCAGCCCGCTCGCCCGACCCTGGGCGGCGCGCGCGCAGGCGACGGAGGTGAATTTCCTCCTTCCCTCCATCCGCTTCCTCACGGCCTTCGCGCCCCACAACCTTGCGGAGGCTCGCGGCTACTACGCGGCGAACGGGGTGAAGCCGAACTTCATCACGCTGCGCGGCGGCGCGGCGGTGGCCACCCAGGTCGGCGCCGGCAACGCGCCCATGGGCGGCGGCATCGGCGACACGCCGATCATCGTGCGCCCGAATGGCGTGCCCGTGCGCGCGGTGATGGCGCTCGGCGGCGGCGCTCTGGTCACCGTGGTCGCGCGCAAGGACCGCGGCATCAACAGCCTGCGCGACCTCGCGGGCAAGAAGATCAGCGTGCAGTCCGTGCAGGACACGACCTACTACTCGCTGATCGGCGCCATGGGCTCGGTCGGCCTCACCCCGCGCAGCGCCGAGATCCAGTCCCTCGGCCCCGCCGGCGTCTGGCAGGCCTTCGTCGCGGGCACCGTGGACGCGATGGCCGCCGTGCCCGACTGGATCGTGGATGCGGAGGCTGAGGGCGTGCCCGTCACGCGCCTCTCCAACCGCGGCAACACGCCGAGCATGGCGCAGGTCGTCATCGCCAGCGACAACGCCATCCGCACGCAGAAGGAGCCGATCGCCGCCACCTGCCGCGCCCTGCTGCGGGCCCTGGCGGACCTCCAGGCGGACCCCGAGGCCGCCTCGGCCGACCTTGTCGCCTTCCTCGGCCGCAACGGCGCGCCCGTGCAGGCCCCGCGCGTGCTGGCGACGCTGAAGCTCTACAACGAGGGTGTCTATACCGACATGGCCGTGCCCGGCCGGGTGGACGAGGCGAGGATGGACCTCGTGCAGCGCTTCTACGTCGATGCCGGCATCATCCCGCGCGCCTCGCCGCTCGCGGACCTCTACACGCACGACCTGTTCGGCTGATCCGCGCGGCCGGGAGGGGCGGCCCCTCCCGAAGGGCGGGCTATTCCGCCGCCGCGCGCGCCTGTGCCCGGGCGAGGATGTCCTCGCGGGCGGTATGGTACCAGGGCCTCGTGGAATCCATCTCGATCGCCCGCGCGATGGCCACCTCGGCCGGGCCGATCTTGCCGCGGTCGCGCAGGAAGAGCGCCTGGCGGTAGAAGCTCTCGGCCGTCGCCTCGCCGCTCTCGAGCAACTGCGCGACCCGTGCCTCGACGGCGTCGAGGTTCGTCCGCGCCGACTTCCAAATGGCGACCGCGCTGGGGAAGGCCTCGATGCGTTCGATGTCCGCGCGCTGCCGTGTCGCCACCTCCCCGAAGAAGCGGCCGAAATGGTCGGTCGGCGGGCACTCGGCCGTCCCGCGCCAGTAGGAGGCGTTGGGCCCCACATGGGCGTTCAGGTCCTCGATCACGTAGCAGCCGCCGGGGACGAGGTGGCGGAACATGTGCTCGAAGGTGAACATGATGTGGTCGGCCTGGTGGGAGCCGTCGTCGATGATGATGTTCGGCCGCGTCCAGCGCGCCACCTCGTCAAGGAAGGCGGCGTCCGTCTGCGAGCCGATGACGACCTCGATCCCCTCCGCGGCATGCTTGAGGCAGCTGCGGTCGATGTCGAGGCCGACAATCCGCGCGCGGGAGAAAAACTGGCGCCAGGTGCGGAGGGAAGCGCCATCGAAGACGCCGATCTCCACGAGAGTGATCGGGGCGTGCTGCCAGGGGGCGAAGAGGCGCTCGTAATGCTTCAGATAGCCGTGGCAGGCGGAGGACTTGTCCGTTCCCTGCACGATGCCGAGGTCGTCGAGTGACAGCATGTCCTGCGCGCCTTCGCCTGTGGCTGCGCTGCCGTATCATTCAGCGCCGGAGGTGACAACATCGTGAGGTATCCGCGCCTCCTGCTCAAGGCCGTTCCGCCGAAACCCACCAGCTGAAGGATCGTGCGGCGCCCGGGGCGAGGATGACGACACCTGGCTTCATCATGAAATCGCCGTCCCAGCCCATCGGTGCCGCCGTGCCGCACCAGGGTTCGAGGCAGAGGAAGCCCGCGCCGCCCGGCTTCGACCAGAGGCCGAGGTCGCCGTAGCCCTCCCACCCCATTTCGAGCGCCGCCCCCGGCGCCTCCAGGCGAAGGCGTCGGCCCGGGAAGTCCGGCAGCACAATCGCGTCGGCGTCAAAAAGGCCTGGATGCAGCGGCAGCCGCCCGCCGGGCAGGGGAATGCTCTCCGCCGTGTCCAGCAACCCGCCCGTCAGCCGCCTGGCGGAGAGGGAGTCCAGCTCGACCTCCGGGAAGGTCAGGGCGTGATCCTGCTGCGCCGCCGTGCCGGGCAGCGGCCAGGCAAAGGCGGGATGGGCGCCGAGGCTGAAGGGAAGGGGCCCCGGCCCAGGGTTCGAAACGGTGGCGGTACAGGCGAGCCGCCCCTCCGCCACCGTCCAGTCGAGATCAAGGATGAAGGGGAAGGGATAGGCCGCGAGCGTTGCCGCATCCGCCTCCAGCCGCAGTCCGCAGCCATCGGCCGCGCGACGCCTCCAGGCAAAGCGCCGGTCGCGCGCGAAGCCGTGCTGTGTCAGCCGGTAGCTGCGGCCCTCGTGGCGCAGCGTGTCGTTGGGCAGGCGCCCGACGATGGGGAAGAGCACCGGCGCGTGGCGCGGCCATTCCTGCCCCGCGCCCCAGAGCCACTCCTCGCCGGAGGCGTCGCGGAGCGAGCGCAGCTCCGCCCCCTCCGCCGAGACGCTGGCGAGGAGGCGGGAGTCGCCGAAGCGGTGAAGGTCAGCCATGCGCCAGGGATCGCCCGTCGGCGGAAGCCGCGCAAGCGTGCGGACGCAACCCGGCCCCGCCGCGCGCGTCCCTTTCAACAGGGACCGTTACAACCCTCGGGAGACGCCATGCTGCAAGTCCTGCCCGCCGGCTTCGGCCGCCTCCTCTCGCGCATGCGGCCCGGCATCAACGCCCTGCTCTTCGCCGGGGTGAACGTGCCGGCCGTAATCGAGGTGACGAGCCCTGCCTTCGTGCAGGGCGGGATCATTCCCGCTCTCTACACCGCGGACGGTCCGGGCCTCTCCCCGCCCATCGCCTGGCGCGGCCTGCCCGAGGACGCCGCCGCGCTGATGCTGGTGGTGGAGGACGCCGACAGCCCGACGCCCCGCCCCCTGGTACACGCGATCGCCACGCGCCTGCCCGTTCAAGGGGCGGGCCTCGCCGCGGGCGACCTGCCGGGGCTTTCCGGGGTGGGGATGGGGCGGAACTCGTATTTCCGGACGGACTGGCTGCCGCCCGACCCACCCCCGGGCCACGGACCGCACCGTTACGCGTTTCAGCTCTTCGCGCTCAGGCGCCGGCCGGAAGGCCTCGGGGAGAACCCTGGCCGCGGTGCCATCCGCGCCGCGCTGGGGAAGGGGGTGGTCGCGAAGGGCTGCCTTATCGGCGTCTATGCACGCCCGGCGTCGCGATCCCTCGGCCGTATCAGCCGAGGATCTCGCTGACGATCTGGCGGATCTCCGCCTCGGTGAGGGTGCCGGCCGGCGCGGGACGAGAGGAGGGGGTAGGCGGCCTGGGAGGCTGCCGCTGGGTAAGATAACTCATGATAGAAGTGATTCCTTGTTTTTCATTGTTTTCCGGCGGTCTTGGCTGCACTGGGTCGAATAACGCGGGGCCGGAGGGCCGCACTCATGCAGCCGTTCCACCAACCATTCGATGAACGATGTGGCCTGCCTTCACGAGGCCTTAACCTGCAAAGGTCCAGCCTCGGCCTAGGAGGTTCCTGCATGGCCCAGCCCACCGCCGCAGCCGCCCATGCCCAGGATGAGGTCAGGGACGCGCGCCTCCGCATCGCCCGCCATCTGGCGGAACTGCACAGGCTCCACCTCGCGCTAGCCCAGGACACGCGGGAGTTGAAGCGCTTCAGCCTTGGCGGACACCCAAGGATCGAGGCGGAGATCGCCGCCGAAACACTTGAGCAGTATCTCAGCGCTACCGGCGCGTTCCTGGAGAACATGCGCGGACGCTTTGAAGCGAGGCTCCCGACCATCCGTCGTGGAGAGCCGCAGGGAACCGGCGGCGCGGCCGACATGGCGGCGGGACACGGTGCCTTCTGGCTTGTCTTTTCCCGGCTATGCGCCGTGCTGCGCCAGGTTGAACGGCGAGTGGCCGGATAACGGACGTACCACCATGCCACCAGCATCCGGGTAGCACGCCCGGCACTTCAGCCGGCCTTGAATGACGAATGCCGGTTGAGAAGTGCTGAAGCGGGCGCCACAAGCCTTTACGCTACTGGCGCCCGCCGGCTTGGGCGGCGAACCGCCCGGCGGATCAGCTCAGCCCATCTGCAGGTTGGCGGCGGACATCTTGCCCTTCGGATCCTTCTGGACCTCGAAGGAGAGCTTGTCGCCCTCGTTCAGGCCGCGAAGGCCCGCGCGGGTGACGTCCGAGATGTGGACGAACACGTCCTTGGAGCCGTCATCCGGCTGGATGAAGCCATAGCCCTTGGTCGCGTTGAACCACTTCACGGTTCCGGTCGGCATCGGTCGCGTATCTTTCGAGAGAGGTTGCCCCGCGGGCCGGTCCCGACGAGGAGCCAGGAACCGGCGGGGAGGCGTGGCCGGTCGCCCCGTGGCAGGGCGAGGAAAGCGTCCGAACCAGCGTGGCGTGTCTGAGGTAGGGTCCGGATGAACGGATTGCAACTACCCAGCCGCTGGTCGGATTAGCCCTTGTTAAAGACGCCCGTAGCGGCCTCTGTGGGTGCCGCCTGTGATGGGGCGATCAGCCTTTCCCCCAGGCCTGTTTTCCCCTGGCCTTCGGCGGGCGAAGGGGCCATATAGCGGCCCGCCGGGCTTGACCTCCATGGTCCAGCCCGCCCTCCGCGTATGCGGTGGGCTGACAGGAACGGCCACGCCGCGGCGTTTCCGGCCACATGGACCCCGTCGCGCAGACCCGGCGCGCGGACCCCATGCCGCCCGAAGCGCCGGGGACCCCCAAGCCCGAAGCGCGGGCCAGCGGGGCGCAGAGACCCTTCATCCCATCCGCGTCGCAACACCGTCCCGCCAGGCAATCCGGCCCGGTGGGGCCGACAGGATGCACGCATGTTCGACAACTACTACCGCAAGGACATCGAGTGGGGCGGCAAGACGCTCACCCTCGAGACCGGTAAGGTGGCCCGCCAGGCCGACGGCGCCGTGATGGCCCGCCTGGGCGACACCATCGTCCTCTGCACGGTGGTCGGCGCCCGCTCGGTCAAGCCGGGTCAGGACTTCTTCCCGCTCACCGTCAACTACCAGGAGAAGGCCTTCGCGGCCGGCAAGATCCCGGGCGGCTTCTTCAAGCGCGAGGGGCGTCCCTCCGAGAACGAGACCCTCGTCTCCCGCCTCATCGACCGCCCGATCCGCCCGCTCTTCCCGGAGGGCTTCCGCAACGAGGTCCAGGTGGTCGCGACCGTTCTGTCGCACGACCTCGAGAACAACCCGGACGTGGTCGCCATGGTCGGCTGCTCCGCCGCCCTGACCCTCTCGGGCATTCCCTTCTTCGGCCCGATCGCCGGCGCCCGCGTGGGCTATGCCGGGGGTGAGTACATCCTCAACCCGACGATGGACCAGGTGAAGACGAGCGAGCTCGACCTCTTCGTCGCCGGCACCGCCGAGGGCGTGCTGATGGTCGAGTCCGAGGCGAAGGAGCTCTCCGAGGAGGTGATGCTCGGCGCCGTCGAGTTCGGCCACAAGTCCTTCCAGCCGGTCATCCGGGGCATCATCGAGCTGGCCGAGCGCGCCGCCAAGGAGCCCTGGCCGCTGGCCGAGGTGTCCGACGCCGAGAAGGCCCTCAAGGCCCGCATCGCCGAGCTCGGCACCGCCGAGATGACCGAGGCCTACAAGGAGACGGTCAAGCAGACGCGCTATGCCAAGGTCGGCGCGGTGAAGAAGTCCATCCTCGAGAAGCTGGAAGCGGAGGGCCACGACCCCGCCGCCGCCAAGGGCCTGATGAAGGGCCTCGAGGCCGACGTGGTGCGCAACACCATCCTCGACACCGGCATCCGCATCGACGGCCGCGACACCAAGACCGTTCGCCCGATCGTGGCCGAGGTCGGCGTGCTGCCGCGCGCCCACGGTTCCGCCCTGTTCACCCGCGGCGAGACCCAGGCGTTCTGCGTGGCGACCCTCGGCACCGGCCAGGACGAGCAGATCATCGACGCCCTCCCGGGCGAGTACCGGGAGAACTTCATGCTGCACTACAACTTCCCCCCCTACTCGGTGGGCGAGACCGGCCGCATGGGCTCCCCGGGCCGGCGTGAGATCGGCCACGGCAAGCTTGCCTGGCGCGCAATCCACCCGCTGCTGCCCGAGAAGGAGAAGTTCCCCTACACCATCCGCGTGGTGTCGGAGATCACGGAGTCCAACGGCTCCTCCTCCATGGCCACTGTCTGCGGCACCTCGCTGTCGCTGATGGACGCGGGCACGCCGCTCAAGCGCCCCTGCGCCGGCATCGCCATGGGCCTCATCAAGGAGGAGAAGGGCTTCGCCGTGCTGTCCGACATCCTCGGCGACGAGGACCACCTCGGCGACATGGACTTCAAGGTGGCCGGCTCCGAGCAGGGCATCACCGCCCTGCAGATGGACATCAAGATCACGTCCATCACCTTCGAGATCATGCGCATCGCGCTCGATCAGGCGAAGGACGGGCGGATCCACATCCTCGGCGAGATGGCCAAGGGCCTGTCCGGCAGCCGCGGCGAAGTGGCCGCGACGGCGCCCCGGATCACCGTGATCCAGGTGCCCAAGGACAAGATCCGCGAAGTGATCGGCACGGGCGGCAAGGTGATCCGCGAGATCGTCGAGCAGACCGGCACGAAGATCGACATCGAGGACGACGGCACGATCAAGATCGCGTCGAGCAGCCCCGAGGCGACCCAGGCCGCGATCGACCGGATCAAGGGCATCACGGCCGAGGCCGAGGTGGGCGCGATCTACAACGGCACCGTCGTGAAGGTCGCCGACTTCGGCGCCTTCGTGAACTTCCTCGGCGCCAAGGACGGCCTCGTCCACATCTCCGAGCTCGGCCAGGAGCGGGTGAGCCGCACCGGCGACGTCGTCTCCGTCGGCGACAAGGTGAAGGTGAAGGTCATCGGCTTCGACGACCGCGGCAAGGTGAAGCTGTCCATGCGGACGGTGGACCAGGCCACGGGCGCCGACATCACCGAGCAGGTCGGCGCCAAGCGTCCCCGCCCCGAGGGCGAGGAAGGCGGCGACCGCGGCCCGCGCCGTGAGCGTGGCGACCGCGACGGCTATCGTGGTGACCGTGGGGGTGACCGCGCCCCCCGCCGCCGCGAGGACTGATGAAACCAGGGGGCGGAGCCAGGGGTTTCGCTCCCTGAGAACATCGCCCAGCGGCCCGGAGGACTGTTCCATTCCTCCGGGCCGTTCCATATGGGCTTCTCTCGCTTAACCCATGTTTGTCCCCGTTTCAGGAACACCCCGGCTGTGAAGGCGATCAACACCATCCGCATGGGCGGTGCCGACGTTCTCCCCCTCGTCGAGGGCGGCAAGGGCGTCTCCGCGTCGAACGGCGCCTCCGCCGGCAACTGGGCCGCGGAAGGCGGCGTCGGCACCTTCTCCGCGGTCAACGCGGACAGCTACGACGCCGGGGGGCGCATCATCCCCCAGGAATACCACGGCAAGACCCGGCGCGAGCGGCATGAGGAGCTGGTCGCCTATGGCATCGCCGGGGGCATCGCCCAGGCGCGTGAGGCCTATGAGCGGTCGAACGGCAAGGGCCGCGTCCACGCCAACATCCTCTGGGAGATGGGCGGGGCAGAGCGCGTGGCGCGCGGGATGCTGGAAGGGGCGCGCGGCCTCATCAACGGCATCACCTGCGGCGCTGGCATGCCCTATCGCCTGGCCGACATCGCGCGCGAGTACCGCGTGCACATCTATCCCATCGTCTCCTCCTCCCGTGCCTTTTCCGCGCTGTGGAAGCGCGCCTATTCCAAGGCCAGCGAGTGGCTGGGCGGCGTGGTCTACGAGGATCCCTGGCTGGCCGGCGGCCATAACGGCCTCTCCAACTCCGAGGACCCGCGCAAGCCCGAGGCGCCCTATGCCCGCGTGCTGAAGCTGCGCCAGCAGATGCGCGAGTTCGGCCTCGGCGACGTGCCGATCATCATGGCCGGTGGCGTGTGGTGGCTCGAGGAGTGGGAGGACTGGATCGACAACCCCGAGCTCGGCCCGATCGCCTTCCAGTTCGGCACCCGCCCGCTGGTGACGCGCGAGAGCCCGATCCCCGACGCCTGGAAGCAGCGCCTGCTGACGCTCAAGCCCGGCGACGTGTCCCTCCAGAACTTCTCCCCCACCGGCTTCTATAGCAGCGCGGTGCGCAACGATTTCCTGCGCGAGCTGGAGGGGCGCAGCCACCGTCAGGTGGCCTATACCGTGCAGCCCGTGGGCGAGCACTCCGCGACCTATGGCGTCGGGCCGCGCAAGCGCCCCGTCTATCTCGTGCCGGCGGACCTCGAGCACGTCCGCCAGTGGGAGGCCGAGGGTCATACCGAGGCGCTGCGCACGCCCGACGACACGCTCATCTTCGTGACGCCCGAGACCAGCCGCGAGATCGTGGCGGACCAGATCGCCTGCATGGGCTGCCTCTCCCAGTGCCGCTTCTCCAACTGGGCGCAGCACACCGACGACCACTCCAACGGCAAGAAGGCCGACCCGCGCAGCTTCTGCATCCAGAAGACCCTGCAGGACATCGGCCATGGCGGCGACCCCGAGCACAACCTCATGTTCGCCGGCCACAACGCCTACCGCTTCGCGCAGGACCCCTTCTACTCCAACGGCTTCATCCCGACCGTGAAGGAACTCGTCGGCCGGATCATGACCGGCCGCTGATCGCACCTGCCGCCTGCTGGAAGGCCCGTTCCCTCCGGGGAGCGGGCCTTTCTCATACGCTTTCGCCGGAGAGTGATGGTGGGTTGTGCCAGCCCCGCTGACATTCTTGCCAGAAGCCCGCTAGCTTAGATCGATGGCCTTCAGGGGCCGAAGGAACGGAGCCGGCAATGCTGGAACTCAACATCAACGGCCAGACGAAGCAGGTGGACGCCGAGGGCGACACGCCGCTGCTCTGGGTGCTGCGCGACACGCTCGGCATGACCGGTACGAAATATGGCTGCGGCATCGCCCAGTGCGGCGCCTGCACGGTGCTGGTGGACGGCAACGCCACCCGCTCCTGCGTCACTCCCGCCGAGAGCGTGGTGGGCGCGCAGGTGACGACCATCGAGGCGATGGAGAGCGATCCCGTCGGCGCCAAGGTCGTAGAGGCCTGGGTTGCCGGCCAGGTGGCGCAATGCGGCTACTGCCAGTCCGGCCAGGTGATGGCCGCGACCGCGCTGCTGAAGGCGACGCCCAAGCCGACTGACGAGGACATCGCGGCCGCGATGACCAATCTCTGCCGGTGCGGCACCTACAACGCCATCGCCGCCGCCGTGCGGCAGGCCGCGACGGCCTGAGCGGGGATCGCATCGTGGACGGCATGAACATCCCCGGCACCGACGCGCTTCTCGGCACGCCGGTCTCCATCCCCGAGCGGGGCGTGGCCAACCTCTCCCGCCGCGGCCTCTTCGGTATCGGCGCGGGCGCGCTGCTGCTCGGCACGATGGTCCGCACCCGCCCGGCCCGCGCGCAGGGCGAGGGCATGGCGGCCGTCGCCCCTCGCCCGGGCACGCAGGTCCCGGCCTTTCTCGAGATCCGCAACGACGGCAAGGTGCGCCTCCTCTCGCCCTTCGTGGAGGGCGGGCAGGGCATCGCGACGGCCATGGCGCAGATCGTCGGCGAGGAACTGGACTTCGAGCCCGCGAACTTCATCGTGGACTGCGCCCCGCCCGGCGCCGACTACCTCATCGTCAACGGACGGCGCCTGACGGGCGGCAGCCTCTCGGTCCGCTCCAGCTACGCCACCATGCGCCAGCTCGGCGCCACCGCGCGCAACCTGCTCGTCCGCGCCGCCGCCGCGCGGCTGGACGTGCCGGAGGGCGAGCTGACCACCGAGCCCGGCCGCGTGATCCACAAGGCCTCGAACCGCAGCCTCGCCTATGGCGAGCTGGCCGAGGCCGCGATGAAGCTGCCGCCGAGCGAGGTCGCCTCCCTCCGCGACCCCGCGACCTTCCGCTGGATCGGCAAGCCCGTGCCGCGGCTGGATGCGCGCGACAAGTCCACGGGACGCGCCCAGTACGGCATCGACCTCACCGTCGAGAACATGCTCCAGGCGAGCGTGGTTCACGCCCCGCGCCTCGGGCAGGAGCCCGGCGCGATCGCGAACGAGGCGGAGGTGCGCGGCATGCCCGGTGTGCACTCCGTCCATAAGCTGCCCGGCGCCGTCGCGGTGCTGGCCGATAGCTGGTGGCGCGCCCGCAAGGCGTCCGAGGCGCTGAACGTCACCTGGGCGGAGGGGCGGCATGACCGCGCCTTGCCCGCCGACTTCTCCTCGGCCGGCATGCTGGCCACGCTGCGCGCCGAGAAGGGCGCCGGCAGCCCCGCGGAGGAGAGCGGCAACCTCGCCGCCGCCTTCGCTAGCGCCAGCAAGACGATCGAGGCCGAGTACGACGCGCCCTACCTGGCCCACGCGCAGCTGGAGCCGCCCTCCACCATCGCCCGCTTCAACGGGGACGGCACGCTGGAGCTCTGGATGCCCAACCAGGCGCCGGAGGTGTTCCAGGAACTGGCTGCCAAGGAGGCCGGGCTGGACGCGTCGAAGGTGAAGGTCCACTCGCCCATCCTCGGCGGCTTCTTCGGCCGGCACTTCACCTACGACGCCGCCGCGCCCTACCCGCAGGCCATCGCTCTCGCCAAGGCCGTGAACCGCCCGGTGAAGGTGATCTGGAAGCGCGAGGAGGAGTTCCTGCGCGACGGGCTGCGCCCCATGGGCTTCGTGCGCTTCAAGGGCGCGGTGGGGGCGGACGGCATGCCCGTCGCCCTCCAGGCCGCCGCGGTGGGGGAGGGGCCCATCGGCCGCTACTTCGCCGCCAATGCCCCCGTCGATCCCTCGATGGTCGAGGGCATCGCCGGCAAGCCCTACGCCATCGGCGCGAAGCGGGTGGACTGCGTGAAGCTGCGCCAGCCGCCGGTCATCGCCTTCTGGCGCTCGGTCGGCCACTCGATGAACGACTTCTTCTACGAGTCCTTCCTCGACGAGCTAGCGACCGCCGGCGGCAAGGACCCCTTCGAGATGCGGCTGGCGATGCTGAAGGACAGCCCGCGCCACGCGACGCTGCTGCGCGCGGTGGCCGATCTCTCGGGCGGCTGGAAGCGCGGTCCCTTCGATGCCGAGGGCGGCAAGCGCGCCCGCGGCGTTGCCATGGCCTCGCCCTTCGGCTCGGAGGTCGCGACCATCGCCGAGGTCTCCATCACCGACGGAGAGATCCAGGTCCACGACCTCTGGATCGCGATCGATCCGGGACGGGCGGTGAACCCCGGCCTGATCGAGGCCCAGGTGCAATCCGCGGCCGCCATCGGCCTCTCCTCCGCCCTGCTGGAGGAGGTGGTCTATGAGAATGGCGAGCCGCAGGCGCGGAACTTCGACGGCTACACCATCCTTCCTCATGCCCGGATGCCGCGGGTGCATGTGAAGGTGGTGGAGAGCGGCGCGGCGCTCGGCGGCGTGGGCGAGCCTGGCGTGCCCGGCGTGCCGCCGGCGGTGGCGAACGCGGTGGCCGCGCTGACCGGCCAGCGCATCCGCAGCCTGCCGATGTCAAAGGCCCGGCTCGGCTCCGCCTAGCCGAAGCGGCGGGCGGGGAGGATCACTCCCCGCCCGCCAGCGCGCCTTCCACCGCGCGGGCGACGGCAAGCAGCCGCCGGTCCCCGCCGTTCTCCCCCATCAGCATCAGCCCCACCGGCGCTTCGCCCGGCGTGTGGCAGGGAAGACTGATCGAGCAGCGGTCGAGGAAGTTACCGACCGCCGTGTTCCGCAGCAGCAGCAGGTTGATCCGGTTGAAGCTCTCGGCCGTCGCGAGTTCCGCGATGGCGGGCGGCGTCAGTGGGCAGGTGGGGGCGACAATGGCGTCGAAGGGCGCCGTGCGCGGGGCGGTGGCCGCGATGATGCTGGCGCGCGCGGCCCCCAACGCGATGAGGTCCGCCGCCGTCATGCCTGCGCCGCGCTCGATACGCGCGAGGATCAGCGGGTCGTAGAGGTCGCGCGCGCGGGCGATGAGGTCGCGGTGCAGCGCCCAGGATTCGGCCGCGGCAAAACCGCCGGTGGCGTTGGCCGCCGGGATCTCCGCCAGTTCCGGCAGCGCCACGTCCATCAGCCGCGCCCCCGCCGCTTCCAATCGCCGCAGCGCCAGCTCGAAGGCGGCGATGACGGCCGGGGCTAGCCCGTCGAAGAGAGCGGTCGAGCTGGGCAGGCCGAGGCGCAGCCCGTCGAGTGAAGCGGCCGGCGGCGGGGCGGCATCCTCCTCCCCCGCCATCACCGCATCCAGGATGGCGCAGCAGGCGGCGGAAGGCGCGAGGGGGCCGATGCTGTCGAGCGTGGTCGAGAGCGGGAAGGCACCCGCCAGCGGCACGCGCCGGGCCGTCGGCTTGAAGCCCGCGATGCCGCAGAACGCCGCCGGCACGCGGCAGGACCCGCCGGTGTCGGAGCCGATCCCGCCGAAGCCCATCCCGTCCGCCACCGCGACCGCAGCGCCGGAGGAGGAGCCGCCCGGCGCCCGCCCCGTCGCGCGGTCATAGGGCGAGAGGGGCGTGCCGAGATGCGGGTTGAGGCCGGTGCCGGAGAAGGCGAACTCCACCATGTTCGTGCGCCCGAGCACGACGAAGCCCGCGCGTTCCAGCCGCGCGATGGCGGGAGCGGTCGCCGTCGCGGGCGGTGCGTCGCGCAGCGCGACCGAGCCCGCGCGCGTCACCGCGCCCGCCTGGTCGAAGAGGTCCTTGATGCTGATGGGGATGCCCGCATAGGGGCTTGGCGCACGGCCGGCGCGGCGGAGCGAATCCATCGCCCCCGCGGCCGCGCGCGCGGCTTCCGCCTGCACCTCGACGAAGGCGCGCGCGCCCTCGCCGGCGGGGTCCGCAATTCGGCCGAGGGCCTCCTCCACAAGCTGCGCGGCGGTGGTCCCACCATCGGCGAGGGCGCGGGCGGCGGCGTCGATCGTCATCATAGCGCGATGATGCGGCGCCCGTGGGGGGACGGCAATGCGAGCGACGTTGACAGCGGATGGCGGCTGGCAGCACGTTGCGGATAACCATTGGGTTACCGTCAAGGGGCCCCTGCGACACCGGGAGACTGTCCATGACCATCCACGCGCCTCGCCGCGCCCTGCTCCTGGGCGCGCTCGCCGCCCCCTTCATTGCCGGCCGCGCCTTCGCGCAGGCGATCACGCTCCGCTCCGCCGACGTCCATCCGGACGGCTACCCGACGGTCGAGGCGGTGAAGTTCATGAGCAAGCAGGTCGAGGAGCGCTCGGGCGGGCGGCTCCGCATCCAGGTCTTCGGCTCCCGCCAGCTCGGCGAGGAGAAGGACACGCTGGAGCAGACGCGCTTCGGCGTCATCGACCTGAATCGTGTGAACTCCGCGAGCCTCAACTCCCTCATCCCCGAGACGGTGATCCCCGGCCTGCCCTTCCTGTTCCGGGACGAGGCGCACATGCACCGCGTGCTGGACGGCGCGATCGGCGACGACATCATGTCCAGCGGCCCGCGCCATAACCTCATCCCGCTCGGCTACTACGACAGCGGCGCGCGCAGCTTCTACATGCGCACGAAGGCGATCCACGAGCCGGGCGACCTGCGCGGCCAGAAGGTCCGCGTGCAGGCCTCGGACATGTGGGTGGCGATGATGCGCGCCTTCGGCGCCAACCCGACGCCGCTGCCGACCGGCGAGGTCTACTCCGCCCTCCAAACCGGCGTGGTGGACGGGGCCGAGAACAACTACCCCTCCTACCAGTCCTTCCGGCACTTCGAGGTCGCGAAGTTCTACTCCGTCTCCGAGCACTCCATGGCGCCGGAGATCCTGGTCATGGCCAAGCGCTCCTACGACCGCCTGCCGAAGGAGCTGCAGGACATCCTGCGCCAGGCCGCGAAGGACAGCGTGCCCGAGATGCGCCGCCTGTGGCAGGCCCGCAGCGAGGAGGCCAAGGCCGCCGTCATCGCCGCCGGCGCCCAGATCAACACCATGGACAAGACGCCCTTCGAGCGCGCCATGGGCCCGGTCTACGACCGCTTCGTGAGCGACGCCCGCATGAAGGGCATCGTCTCCCGCATCCGCGAGTCGACCTGATCGTGCTCGCCACCACTCAGCGCGGCTTCTCGGCCGCGCTGGATGCCATCTGCCGCGTCACCCTCTTCGTCGCTGCCTTCGCGCTGCTCGCGATGGTGGCAGTGGTGGCCTACGCCGTCTTCGGGCGCTTCGTCTTGAACGACACGCCCTCCTGGGCGGAGTCGGCCGCGATGATGCTGATGGCCTGGACCATTATGGGTGCCGCCGCCGTCGGCGTGCGGGAGGGCTTCCACATGGGCTTCGACACGCTAAAGACCCTGCTGCCCGCCCCGCTCGAACGGCTCTGCGACGTGGTGTCCGACCTCTGCATCACCGCCTTCGGCATCGGCATGGCCTGGTTCACCGGCCAGCTCGCGGCTGAGGTGGCCGACACCACCCTGCCCACCATCGGGCTCAGCGGCGCGGTGGAGTACCTGCCGCTGGTCCTCGGCGGCGTGCTCATCACCCTGTTCGGGATCGAGCGCCTCCTTGCCCACGCGGCCGGGATGCGGGCGCCGGCGGACATGCACCCCAAACCCATCCTAACCGACGCCTGACGCCCCGGGCGCGGAGAGACAATCCATGGATATCGCGGTCCTGCTCGGCAGCTTCGCGCTGCTGCTGCTGATCGGCACGCCCGTTGCCTTCGCGCTGGGCATCGCCGCCTTCGTCACGGTGCTCTGGATGGATCTGCCGGCCATCGTGGTCTTTCAGCAGATCGCCTCTGGCATGAACATCTTCTCCATGCTGGCGATCCCCTTCTTCATCTTCGCCGGCGACCTGATGATGCGCGGCCAGATCGCCGACCGCCTCGTGGCGCTGGCCTCCGCCATGGTGGGCCACCTGCGCGGGGGTCTGGGCCAGGTGAACGTGGTCGCGGCGACGCTCTTCGGCGGTGTCTCGGGCTCGGCCGTCGCCGACGCCTCGGCCATCGGCGGCGTGATGATCCCGCAGATGCGGGCGCGGGGCTACGCGCCGGACTACGCGGTGAACGTCACCGCCAACGCGGCGCTGATCGACCTGCTGATCCCGCCCAGCCACAACATGATCCTCTACGTCATCGCCGCCGGCGGCGCGATCTCGGTGGCGGACCTCTTCACCGCGGGCCTCATCCCCGGCCTGCTGCTGATGCTGACCATCATGTTCGTCGCCTGGCTCGTCGCCGTCCGCCGCGGCTACCCGCGGGAGACCTTCCCGGGCTGGTGGGCGCTGCTGCGCCTCGCCGTCGGCGCCATCCCCGGCCTGATGCTCATCGTCATCATCTTCGCCGGCGTCCGCTCGGGCATCTTCACCGCCACCGAGAGCGCCTGCGTTGCCGTGATCTACGCCCTGCTGGTCATCGGCCTCGTCTATCGCAGCCTCACCTGGGGGGCCTTCAAGGAGGCCGTCCTCGGCGCCTGCCGCACCACGGGAATGGTGCTGCTGATCATCGGCACGGCCTCCGCCTTCGGCTGGCTGATGGCGCTGATGCAGGTGCCGGCCGCGGCCGTCGCGATGATGAAGGGCATCACCTCCGACCCGTTGGCCATGCTGCTGCTGATCAACGTCGTCCTGCTGGTGCTCGGCACCTTCATGGACATGGCGCCGCTGATCATGATCGGCACGCCGGTCTTCCTGCCGGTGGCCGTGGCCGCCGGGATGGACCCCGTGCAGTTCGGCATCGTGCTCATCCTGAACCTCGGCATCGGCCTGATCACGCCCCCGGTCGGTCCCCTGCTCTTCGTCGCTTGCGCGGTGGGCAAGGTCTCGATGTGGGAGGCCACGCGCACCAGCGCGCCCTTCTACATCGCCAGCTTTGTG
Organism: Roseomonas aerilata DSM 19363; assembly: GCF_000711725.1. Classification (GTDB taxonomy): domain Bacteria; phylum Pseudomonadota; class Alphaproteobacteria; order Acetobacterales; family Acetobacteraceae; genus Roseomonas; species Roseomonas aerilata. The sequence goes on from NZ_JONP01000003.1 coordinate 48,251, forward strand.
GTCCTGTTGGCCGTGACGTACATTCCCTGGCTCTCGCTCTGGCTCCCGTCCGTCTTCCACTGAGGCCCTCATGACCGACAAGACACGCCCCGTCCTGCTCACCGGGGCGTCCGGCAACCTCGGCCGCGCGCTCGCGCCCGCGCTGACCGCGGCCGGCTACACGCTCCGCCTGACCGACATCGCCCCCTTTCCGGACGCGGTGCCGGCCGGCGCCACCTTCACGAAGGCGGACCTGAACGACGGCCCGACCATCCTGCGCCTGGCCGAGGGCTGCCAGGCGATCCTGCACTTCGGCGGCGTCAGTACCGAGCAGGCCTTCGAGGTGGTGCTCGGCCCCAACATCCGCGGCCTCTACCACATCTACGAGGCCGCCCGGCGGGAGCGCGCCCGCGTCCTCTTTGCCAGCAGCAACCACAGCATCGGCTTCCACGAGCGTCCGGCCGGCAACGCGGAGCTGCTGGACGCCGACTGCGCCTTCCGCCCGGACGGCTTCTACGGCCTCTCCAAGGCTTATGGCGAGCTGATGGGCCGGCTCTACTGGGACAAGCACGGGGTGGAGAACCTCAACCTCCGCATCGGCTCCTCCTTTCCCGAGCCGGTGGACGCGCGGATGCTCTCCACCTGGCTCTCCTACGCGGACCTCGCGCGGCTGATGGAGCGCTTCCTGGAGGCACCGCGCATCGGCCATGCGGTGGTCTGGGGCGCCTCGAAGAACCCCGCGACCTACTGGGGCGGCGATCACCGCGACCGCATCGGCTGGGAGCCGCAGGACACGGCCGAGGCCTTCCGCGACAAGGTCGGCGGCAAGGTCTCGGGCGACCCGGTGACGGAGCGCTACCAGGGCGGCGGCTATACCGCCATGGACTACACGCGAGAGACGCCCTCGCCGAAGGACCAGTTCTCGCTGGACTAGGCGGGATGATCGAGATCGCCGGCGGCGAGTGGCGGGCCGGCCTGCTGCCCGCGCGCGGCGGCGCCCTGGCCCGCCTCACCCATGCGGGCGAGGACGTGCTCGTCCCCTTGCCCGAGGGCGCGGATCCCAACGACAGCTGGGCCGGCGCCTTCGTCATGCTGCCCTGGACGAACCGGCTGGACGAGGGGCGGCTGCCGCATCCGGGGGGCGTCGCGCATTTCCCGTGCAACCGCGTGGCCGAGCGCACCGCGCTGCACGGCCTCTCGCGCGAGCACGCCTGGGAGGTGGAGAGCGCCGGGGCGGACCGCGCCGTGCTCGTGCAGCGGATCGACATTGCGCCCTACCGCTACGTCGCGCGGATGGAGCTGCGGCTGGGCGCGGCCTTCGGCCTCGTGCTGACGGTGACGAATGACGGGGCGGAGGGGATGCCCTTCGGCAGCGGCTGGCACCCCTTCTTCGTCCGCCCAGCCGGCACGCGCATCGCCTTCCGCGCGAGCGGCATGATCGAGCGCGACGTCCGGAACCTTCCCGTCGGCCTCGCTGCCTCCGACGGCCTGGAAGGCGGCGAGGAGGCCTTTGCGGGGCAGGACACGCACTACACCGGCTGGGACGGCGCGCTGCGGCTCAATCTCGGCGCGCGCGCCTTCGCGATGACGGGCGAGGGCGCCTGGTCGCGCAACCTGCAGGTCTTCGCGCCGCGCGGCGCGGGCGTGATCTGCGCCGAGCCCGTGAGCCACGTGCCGGACGTGGCGAACCGTCCCGACTTCGCCTCCTTCGGTGACATGCGGCACCTCGCGCATGGCGCGGCGATCACAGGGGGAGTCTCGTTGATGCCCGTGACGTGATGCAACCGGCAACCTTCGGGAGCAGCACCGCGTTCGCCAGCGAACTGCGGAGATCCTCACCATGGCATCCGGCACGGCGCGCAGAACAGACCCGAAGCTCTGGGAGAAGGTGAAGGCGCGCGTCACGCGCGGCAGCAAAGGCGGCGATGCCGGCGAGTGGTCGGCGCGCAAGGCGCAGCTGGCGGTTGCCGAGTACAAGAAGGCGGGCGGCGGCTACGAGGGCGGCAAGAGCGCCGACAACCACCTCTCCCAGTGGACGGAGGAGGACTGGGGCACGAAGTCGGGCCGCGAGAGCGGGAAGACCGGCGAGCGCTACCTTCCCCGCAAGGCTAGGGAATCGCTGAGCAGCACGGAGTACGCGCGCACGACAGCAGCCAAGCGGCGCGACACGGCGGCTGGCAAGCAGTTCTCCCGCCAGCCCGCGGATGTCGCGCGCAAGACGGCGAAGGCGCGGGACACCGGCAAGGCGGCGCCGGCGAAGCGGGCGACCGCGGCGAAGCCGGCCGCGACGAAGGGCACCACCACGCGCCGCGCCGCGCCCGCCGCGCGCAAGCCGGCCGCGGCGGCGACGAAGCGCTCGCCCGCGGCCAAGAGGACGACGACCGCGCGCAAGGCATCCGCGACGAGCAGCACAACGCGCAAGCCAGCGACCCCGGCGGCGAAGCGCGCCCCGGCGGCGAAGCGCGCCCCGGCGGCGAAGCGCGCCCCGGCGGCGAAGCGCGCCCCGGCGGCGGAGCGCACCGCCCCGGCCGCCCGCAAGGCCCCGGCCAAGCGCCCGGCAGCGAAGGCAGCCACGCGGACCACCACCAAGCCGGCCGCCCGCAAGGCGCCCAGCCGGGCGGCGGCGGCCCGCGCTACCCCCGCGACGCGCCGCGTCACGACCAAGCGCCCCACCAAGGGCCCGAGCAAGGGGAAGACCCGGTGAGCGACGACACGACCGATCCGCAGGATCTCCTGCGCGCCTTCCGCGAGGCGGTGAACATGGAAGCAGCCGCGCTGCGCGACTGGCTCGAGACCGAGGAGAGCCGCTCCGTCGGCTTCGTCCGGGAGGGCGAGAGCGAGGCGGTGGGCCACGAGATGGGCCACCACATCGTCCGGCTGCTGGAGAACCCGCCCGAGGAACCCTCGGAGGAGGATCTCGCGCATATGCGCAAGGTGGTGGGCTATGTGCACCGCCACATGGCGCAGGGCCCGGCGGAGGATATCGAGCACTCCCGCTGGCGCTACAGCCTGATGAACTGGGGGCATGACCCCATGAAGGGGCCGGACGCGCGGCAGGACGCGCCCACCCCGGCGCGCAAGCCCGCGACGCGGCGAACGACCGCACGCAAGCCGGCTGTGCGCCAGCCCGTCGCGCGGGAGACCGCCGCGCGCCGTACTGCTCCTCGCAAGGCTGCGGCGCCCGCGGGCGCTCGCACCGCAAGGCCGGCGGGACGGAAAGCGAGCGCGGAGCCTTCGGCCACGAAGTCCACCAGGGCCGCGGGCACCAAGGCCTCGGCGACGCGGACGACGGGCGGGAAGGCGGGGGCAACGAAGGCCAGCGCCGGCCGCACTGCCGCGAAGGCCACCGCAAGCAGGGCTTCGGGCGGCAAGGCATCGGGTAGCGGCGCGGCGAAGGCCCCGGCGCGGCGGACGGCCGCCAAGGCACCGGCCACGGCGCGGCGCAGCACCGCCAAGGCCGCCACGAAGCCCGCCACGAAGCCCGCCACTCGGGGCGCGGCGGCGCGCACGGCGGCAAAGCCCGCGGCCCGTGCGACGAAGGCCGCCCCGGCCAAGCCGCGCGCCCCTGCGAAGGCACCCGCCCGGACGGCCAGGGCAGCCGCACCGAGTAAGGGGCGCGCGACGAAGGCCGCGCCTGCCAAGACCCCTGCCAAGGCCCCTGCGAAGACGCGCGCGACGAAAGCCGCCCCGGCGAAGGCTCCGGCGAGGGGCCGCGCGACGAAAGCTGCCCCGGCAAAGGCAGCCCCGAAGGGGCGGGCGGCGGCCGCCAAGCCGCGCGCGGGCCGCGCGGCCGCGCCGAAGACCACCGCCGCCCGCCGCACGACCACCCCGCGCAAGCCGCCCACGCGCCGCGGCTGACGGCCCGCCGCCCCGGTTGGCACCCGGGCGCGGCGGGGCGCAGTATGGGGGCATGCAGCGCGCGCTTGTCCTCGGGGCCGGGATCATGGGCCTCTCCGCCGCCTGGGCGCTGGAGGCCGCCGGCCATGCCGTGAGCGTGGTGGAGGCCCAGGAGGTGCCAAATCCGCGCGGCGCCTCGGTGGACGAACACCGCCTGATCCGCCACGCCTACGGCGCCGCCGCCGGCTACATGCGGATGGTGGACGAGGCCTACGCCGCCTGGGACGACCTCTTCGCCGCGATCGGGGAGCGGGCCTATGCCGAGACGGGCGTGCTCGCCCTCTCGGACGGCGCGAACGGGGAGGCGGACTGGTTCGCCGCCAGCCGCCGCGCGCTACGGGGCCACGCGCTGGCCGCCGAGGACCTCCGTCCCGACGCGCTCGAGGCGCGCTTCCCCTGGCTGCGCGCCGCCGGCGTCGCGGAGGGCTTCCACATGCCCCGCGGCGGCGTGCTCCTCGCGCGCCGCATCGTCGCTGGGCTCGCGCGGCACCTGCGGGCGCGGGGCGTCGCCTTCCACCGCGCGCGGGCGGTGGGGGTCGATCCGGCGCGCGCCAGCGTCACGCTGTCCGGGGGCAATACGATGGCCGCCGACATGCTCGTCGTCGCGGCCGGGCCCTGGGCGCCGCGCCTGCTGCCCGAACTCGCCGGGCGCGTGACGCCGTCGCGCCAGGTGGTGGTCTATCTCGAGCCGCCGCCCGCGCAGCGCGAGGCCTGGGTACGGGCGCCCATGGTGCTCGACCTCTCGGAAGCGGGCGGGTTCTACGCCGTGCCGCCGGTCGCCGGCACGGGGCTGAAGATCGGCGACCACCGCTTCTCCCTCCGTGGCGACGCCGAGGACCCGCGCGAGGCGACGGCGGAGGAGCGCGACGCCATCCTCGGCCTCGCGCTGCCGCGCCTGCGCGATGCCGGCGCCTATCGCGTGATCGAGGCCCGCGCCTGCTACTACGACGTGGCCGAGGGGGAGCGATTTGTGGTCGAGCCGCTCTCCGGCCGCTGCGTGGTCATGAGCGGCTTCTCGGGTCACGGCTTCAAGTTCGGGCCCGTGCTCGGACGGGCGGTCGCCGCGGCGCTCGGTGATCCCGCCCGCATGGCCGCCCTTCCAGGCTGGGCCGCGGGTGATGCGCAGCAGAGAGGGGATGTCGCCGCATGATGATGCCCGCCGCCGAGGCCCTGGCCCTCGCACTCAACCGCCTGCACGACCTGCCGGGCCTCTCCGCGCGGCTCGGCACGCCGCTCGCGGCCGATGACGTCGTGGCCATCCTGGAGGAGGCCGCGCGCTTCGCCGAGGAGCGAATCGCTCCTGGGCGAGTGGAGGCGGACCGCACGGGTTGCACGATCGAGAACGGCGTCGTCCGCACGCCACCCGGCTATGCGGCGCTGCTGGAGGAATGGCGCACGGCCGGCTGGCAGGGCATTGCGGCGCCGGAAGCCCAGGGCGGGCAGGGCCTGCCGCACGCGATGCTCACCTCGGTCTTCGAGCTGGCGACCTCCGCCGACATGGCCTTCGCCCTGATGCCCATGCTGACCGCGGGCGCCATCGAGCTGCTGGCGCACCACGCGAGCGAGGAGCAGGCCGCGCGGCTGCTGCCGCCCCTCGTCTCCGCCGCCTGGAACGGCACGATGTGTCTGACGGAGCCCCAGGCGGGCAGCGACCTCTCGGCCATCCGCACGCGGGCCGTGCCGGACGGCGCCGGCGGCTACCGGATCAGCGGTGGGAAGATCTACATCACCTGGGGCGAGAATGATCTCGCGGAGAACACGCTCCACCTCGTCCTTGCGCGCCTACCGGACGCGCCGCCGGGCTCGCGCGGCATCTCGCTCTTCGCCTGCCCGAAGGTGCTGCCGGACGGCCGGCGCAACGCGCTCCGCTGCGGGGGCATCGAGCGCAAGCCGGGCATTCACGCCTGTCCCACCTGCACGATGATCTTCGAGGAGGCGGAGGCCGAGCTGGTGGGCGAGCCGCACCGGGGCCTGGCCGCCATGTTCTCCATGATGAACGCGGCCCGCCTCGCCGTGGGGGTGGAGGGCGTCGGCCAGTGCGCCCGCGCGACCCTCCTCGCCGAGGCCTATGCAGCGGAGCGCGTGCAGGGCGGAAGGCCGATCGCCGAATACCCGGACGTGGCGCGGATGCTTTCCGAGATGCGCGCCGTGACCCATGCCGCGCGCCTGCTGACGCTCGACGCCGCGGTCTGCATCGACCGGGCGAGGGCAGGGGAGGCGGGCGCCGGATCGCGCCTCGCCCTTCTGATCCCTATCGTGAAGGCCTGGTGCACGGACCGGGGCGTGGAGGTCGCGAGCCTCGGCATCCAGGTGCATGGCGGCGCCGGCTATGTCGAGGACTCCGGGGCGGCGCAGATCTGGCGCGATGCCCGGATCGCGCCGATCTACGAGGGAACCAACGGCATCCAGGCGGCGGACCTCACCCTCCGCAAGATACCCCGCGCGCTGCCGGATTTCCTTTTGCTGGTGGAGGAGGCAGGGGCGGCCGACCCCGCCCTGCGCGCGCCGGCCGAGGCCCTGGCAGATGCCGCCCGGCGGCTGGCCGAGGCGCCGCCGGAGGTGGCGGGTGCTGCGGCCGTGCCCTTCCTCGACGCCGCCGGCTGGGTGCTCGGGGGTGGCTGGCTGGTCCGGGCGGCGGCGGCCGAGCCGGCGCTCGCGGCCGATGCCGGCTTCTTCCTTCGCCGCCTGCTGCCCCGGGCCGGGGCCCGGCTGGTCGAGGCGATGGCGCCCGCTTGATCGGCGGATGCCTTCGCATCGCCCGCGCAACCTGCTTCAACGAGCCCTTGCGCACGCGGCTTCCGCGCAAACATCCCCGGTGTCCCTGCCCGACGGAGTCCGATGAACGCCCTAAGCCGCCCCTCCTTGCGCCCTGAGCGGCCGCACGCCGTCGTCATCGGGGCGGGGCCCGGTGGACTGGCCTCGGCCATGCTGCTCGCGGCCCGGGGCCTGCGCGTCACCGTGCTGGAGAAGGACCGGGTGGTCGGCGGCCGCAGCCGCACGCTGGAGACGGAGGCGGGATACCGCTTCGACCTCGGCCCCACCTTCTTCCTCTATCCCCGCATCCTCGGCGAGATCTTCGCCGAATGCGGCACCCGGCTGGAGGACGAGGTGGAGCTGATCCGCCTCGACCCGCAGTACCGCCTTGTCTTCGAGGCCGCCGCCGGCAACGTCACCATCGACGCGACGCCCGACCTGGAGCGGATGGAGCGGGAGATCGCGAAGATCGACCCGCGGGACGCCGCGGGGGTGCGCCCCTTCATGGCGGAGAACCGCCGCAAGCTCGCGGCGTTCCGCCCGGTGCTGGAGCGCGCCTTCAGTAAGGCCGCCGACCTGATGGCGCCCGATATGCTGCGCGCGCTGCCGCTGCTCAAGCCGGGCCGCTCGGTCGATGCCGACCTGCGCCGCTTCTTCCGGGACCCGCGCACGCGGCTCGCCTTCTCCTTCCAGTCCAAATACCTGGGGATGAGCCCGTTCCGCTGCCCCAGCCTCTTCACCATCCTCTCCTTCCTCGAATACGAGCACGGCGTGTTTCACCCGCGTGGGGGCTGCGGCACGGTCGCGACAGCCATGGCGCGCGTGGCGGCCGATCTCGGCGTCGAGTTCCGCCTGGGCACGCCGGTGGACCGCATCACCTTCGAGGGCGAGCGCGCGACAGGGGTGGAGGCGGGCGGCACGCTGATCCCGGCCGCTTCCGTCGTTCTCAACGGTGACTTTGCCCATGCCATGCCGCGGCTGGTGCCCGACGCGATCCGCCGAAAATGGTCGGACAAGCGGATCGAGCGCTCGCGCTACTCCTGCTCCACCTTCATGCTCTACCTCGGGGTAGAGGGAGAGTTCCCCGGCCTCGCCCACCACTCGATCCTCCTCTCGGAGGGGTACCAGCGGAACATCACGGAGATCGAGCAGGGCATCGTGCCCGAGACGCCCTCCCTCTACCTGCACAATCCCACCGCGACCGACCCGAGCATGGCGCCGCCGGGGCATACAAGCCTCTACGTGCTCGTGCCGGTGCCGAACCTTACCCACGGGCACGAGTGGACGGAGGCGGACACTGTCCGCTACCGCAAGCTGGCGCTGGACCGTCTGCGCGGCCTCGGCGTGCCTGATATCGAGCAGCGCATCCGCTACGAGCGCATCGTAACGCCGCGCGACTGGCGGGACGACTATGCCGTGGGTTATGGCGCGACCTTCAACCTCGCGCATGATCTGCGCCAGATGCTCATGTTCAGGCCCGGTAACCGGTTCGGCGACACGAAGGGGCTCTACCTCGTCGGGGGCGGCACGCATCCCGGCTCCGGCCTGCCCGTGATCTACGAGGGGGCGCGGATCAGCGCCAACCTCCTGCTGCGCGACCTCGGCCGCGCACCCGTCTCCACGAGGATCTGAGCATGGCAAAGGTTGCCGTCATCGGCGGGGGCCTGGGTGGCCTTGCCGCCGCCTGTGTGGCCCAGGCCCGCGGGCACCAGGTGACGCTGTTCGACAAGAACGAGTGGCTGGGCGGCAAGGCCGCCGTTCTGCACCTCGACGCCCCCGCGACGCCCGGCGGGCGCAACGGCGGCAGCTTCCGCTTCGACATGGGGCCGACGATCCTGACGGTGCCGCGCGTGCTGCGCCGCATCTTCGCGGAGGCCGGGCGCGATCAGGCGCGCGACCTGCCGCTCGTCCGCCTCGACCCGCAGTGGCGCTGCTTCTTCGAGGACGGCACGCGCATCGACCTCTCCGAGAACGTCGAGGAGATGGCGTCCAAGATGGACGCCTTCGCGCCCGGCAACGGCGCGGGCTATCGCGCATTCCAGCGCGAGTCCGAGAACCTGCACCGCATCTCCGAGGGTTTCTTCTTCTGGAAGTCGGTCGAGGACCTGACGGACACGATGGACTTCCGGTCCAATATGCAGGCCGACACGCTGAAGGACGTGATGGCGCTGCGGATGGGCAAGACGGTGGCCAAGGTCATCCGCGGCCATGTGCCGGACGCGCGCCTCGCGCAAATGCTGGACCACTACACGCAGTATGTCGGCTCCTCGCCCTATCTCGCGCCCGCCGTCATCTGCGGCATCGGCGACATGCAGGCGAGCGAGGGGGTCTGGTATCCCGTGGGCGGCACACGCGCCGTGGCGGAGGGGCTGGCGAAGCTCGCGGAATCCCTCGGCGCGGAACTGCGTCCCTCGACCGAGGTGACGGGCCTCGACCTCCGCGACAACGGCACGCGCATCGCGGGCGTGATCGCCAAGGGCGAGACGATTCCCTTCGACGCCGTGATCTCGAACATGGACGCGATCCGCACCTACAAGGAGCTGGTCGGCGGCAAGCCGGGGCGCAAATACGAGAAGAAGGGCTTCAAGCCCGCCTGCTCCGGCGTCGTGCTCTATCTCGGCCTCAACAAGCGCTACGAGCATCTCGGCCACCACGACTTCGTCTTCTCGCGCGACGCGGAGGAGGAGTTCGACGCGATCTACAAGAAGGGCATCCCCGCGCCCGATCCCACCGCCTATCTCGCCGCCCCCTCGGGCACGGACCCGAGCGTGGCGCCGGATGGCGGGGAAGCGCTCTACGTCCTCGTGCACACCCCGCATCTGCGCCCTGGGCAGGACTGGTCGAAGATGCTGCCCGAGTACCGGCAGGTGATCCTCGACAAGCTCAAGCGCACCGCGGGCATGGAGGACATCGAGGAGCGCATCGTGGTGGAGCGGGCGCTGACGCCGCAGGACATCCACGAGCGCTACAAGGTGCTCGACGGCGCGATCTACGGCCTCGCCTCGCACGGTGCCTTCCTTGGCGCCTTCAAGCCGGGCAACCGCTCGCGGCAGGTGAAGGGCCTCTACCTCGCGGGCGGGGCGGCGCATCCGGGGCCGGGCATGCCGATGGTGATGATGTCCGGCTGGATCGCGGCCGACGCGCTCGACAAGGACATGGGCGGGCCCGGCATGTCCGAGGCAGCCCGCCGCGCCGGCACGCGCGACGCGGTGCTGGCGCGGATGGATGCCGCCATGGCCCCGGCGGAATAAGCATGCCCGCGCCGTCGCCCGTCACGCTCCGGGACGCGCGGCTCTTCGCCTTCTTCCACGTCGTCTTCTCGCGTCATTTCCGCCGGGGAATGGGCGCGCTGCGGGTGCCCCCCTGGGGCATCCCGGCCGAGTATCGCGGGCGGCCGCTGATCGTGCTGGCCAACCACCCCTCCTGGTGGGACGGGGTGGCCTTCATGCTGCTCTCGGCGCGCCTCTTTCCTAGCCGCCACGTCTTCATTCCAATGGCGGCGGAGGCGCTGGCGAAGTACCGCTTCATGCGCCGCCTCGGCGTCTTCGGCATCGAGCCGGGCGCGCGAGGGGCGGCGGCCTTCCTCCGCACCGCGAACGAGGTGCTGGCCGCGCCGCGCGCCATGCTCTGGATGAACGTGCCCGGCCGCTTCCAGGACGGGCGGGAGCGCCCGGTGGTCATCGCGCCCGGCGTCACGCGCCTGGCCGAGATCGCGCCCGGCGCCGTCATCCTGCCGCTGGCGCTGGACTACGTTTTCTGGACCGAAAGCCGGCCGGAAATGCTGGCCGCCTTCGGCCCCCCGATGGAGGCGGCCGACCTCCTGGCACTCGACCGCGAGGCGCGGGAGGGCGCGCTGCGCGAGGCGCTGACCGCCACGATGGACCGACTGGCGGCCGAGGCCATCACCCGCGACCCCGCCCGCTTCGAGGTCGTCGCGGCTGGCGCGGAGGGGATGGGCGGGTTCTACGACCTCTGGCGCCGCTTCCGCGCCCTGCTGCGCGGCCGGCGCTTCGACCCCCGGCATGTGCGCGACGCCAAATCCGGCTAGACTGCCCCGCGTGACGCCCGAAGCAGCCAATGGGGAGGATGCGCGGTGATCGACATCCTCTCCCTTCTCATCGCGACCTTCCCCGCCAGCATGACGGCGGCCAACCTGTTCCTGCTCGGCCGGGCGGAGGGGGTGCCCGCGCCGGATACCCTCGTCTCGGTCCTCATCCCCGCACGGGACGAGGCGGCGAATATCGGCGCCTGCCTCGACGCCGCGCTCGCCAGCACGGGCGTCGCGGTCGAGGTGCTGGTGATGGACGACGGCTCGACCGACGGCACCGCCGCGATCGTCGCCGCGCGGGCGGAGGCGGACCCGCGCCTGCGCCTCCTCCGCGCTCCGCCGCTTCCGCCGGGGTGGACGGGGAAGGTGCATGCCTGCGCCCGGCTGGCCGAGGCCGCGCGGGGGACGCACCTGCTCTTCATCGACGCCGATGTGCGCCTCGCGCCCGACGCCGCCGCGCGCATGGCGGCCCATGCCCGCGCGAACGGCCTGGCGCTCGTCAGCGGCGTGCCCCGGCAGATCCTGGGCTCGCTGGGGGAGGGGATCACGGTGCCCGCGATCAACCTCATGATGCTCGGCTACCTGCCGGGGGCCGGCCGCGCCTTTACCGAACACCCCGCCATGGCCGCCGCCTGCGGCCAGCTCCTGATGGCCGAACGCGGTGCCTACGAGGCCGTGGGCGGCCACGCGGCCTTCCGCCACCGCTTGCACGACGCCATGGCCCTCTCGCGCAACCTGCGCGAGGCCGGTCGCCGGACGGAGGTGGTGGACGGCAGTCCCCTTGCCGAGTGCCGCATGTATTCCGGCTTCGCTGAGGCCTGGCGCGGCTTCATCAAGAACGCCCGCGAGGGTATGGCCACCCCCGCCGGCCTGCCGGTCTGGACGGTGCTGCTGGCCGGGCCGCATCTTCTGCCGTGGCTGCTGCTGCCGAGCCCCTGGGCTGTGGCGGCGCTGGTTCTTTCCTTTCTCACCCGCGCAGCGATCACGATCCGCGTGCGCGAACCGCTCTGGACCATTCCCCTGCATCCCCTGACCGTCGCCGTCGCCCTCGCCATCCAGTGGACTGCCCTCATCCGCTCCGCCCTCGGTCGCCCCGCGGGATGGAAGGGTCGGGCCTATCAGCCGGCGGACGGGCTGTGAGCGCGCAGATGGCCCCGGAGATGGAGGGGGTCGCCGCCGGGGCGCCGACGCGCGGGCCGGACAGCGAGAACTTCCCCGTCGCCTCCCGCCTGCTCTCCCCGGCGGTGCGGGCCAAGGTGCTCGCTTTCTACCGGGTGGTGCGCCTCTCGGACGACATCGCGGATAGCCCCGACCTCGACCCCGCCGAGAAGCTGCGGCGGCTGGACGCGATCGAGGCTGCCCTCGACGGCGCCCCTGGCGTCCCCGAGGCGGCGGCGCTGCGGGCGAGCGGCGCCGGGGTGGAGGAGGCGCGCGCCATGCTCACCGCCTTCCGCCGCGACTCCCGCAACGAGGGCTGTGAGGACTGGGCAGGGTTGGTGGACTACTGCGCCTATTCCGCCGTGCCTGTCGGCCGCATCCTGCTCCGCCTGCACGGGGAGGGCCCGGCGCCCCAGCCCGCGGCGGATGCGCTCTGCATCGCGCTCCAGGTTCTCAACCACCTCCAGGACATGGGCGAGGACCGCGCGCAGATCGGCCGCATCTACCTGCCGCGAGCCTGGATGAACGAGGTCGGGGGCGAGGCGGCGGTCTTCAACGAACCGGCGCCGCGCCGCGCCCTGCTCGACGCCTTGCTGGACCGCTGCGAGGCGCTGCTCGACATCGCGGCCGCCCTGCCGCACCGCCTGCAAAGCCGTCGCCTGGCCCTCGAATCCGCCACCACCATCGGCTGCGCGCGGCGGCTGCTGGCGCGGCTGCGCGCGGCCGACCCCATGGCCGGCCGCGTGGCGTTGACGAAGGCGGACGCGCTGGCGGCGCTGCTCGCCTCGCCGCGCCCGGCCTCCGACGCGGCGGTGGTGCGCGCGGCGGTCGCGCGGGCGGGCTCCTCCTTCTCCCGCGGCATGGCCTCGCTGCGCGGGGAGCGGCGGCGGGCGCTCTACGCCGTCTATGCCTTCTGCCGCGCGGTGGACGACATCGCCGACGGCGCCGCCCCCTTCACGGAGAAGCGCCGCTTCCTCGCGGAGTGGCGCGCGAAGCTCGACGCGCCCGACTGCGCCCTCTCGCGCGAACTGGCCTGGGCCCGGGCCCGCTTCGACCTGCCGCACTCAGAATGCATCGCCATGATCGAGGGCATGGAGACCGACGCCGCGCCCCGGCTGCGCCTGCCGGACGAGGCGGCGTTGGAACTCTACTGCCGCCGCGTCGCCGGCAGCGTCGGGGCCATGTCAGTGCGGATCTTCGGCGCGCCGGAGGCGGTGGAGTTCGGCCTCGCCCTCGGCCGCACCCTGCAGCTCGTCAACATCCTGCGCGACATCGACGAAGACGCGGAGCGGGACCGGGTCTACATCCCTCTCTCCTGGCTCGGCCCCGATGCCTCCCCGGCAGAGCTTCTCGAGCGCCCCGACCTGCACGAGGCCTGCCACCGCCTGCTCGGCCGCGCCGAAGCCGGGTTCGCGGCGGCCGAGGCCGAGCTGACCTCCGCCAATGCCGGCCCGCTGCGGCCCGCGCGGGTGATGATGTGGGCCTATCGCCGCATCCTCGACCGCCTCGTCGCCCGCGGCTTCCACCCCCCGCGCCTCCGGCCGCGGCTGGGCACGGCGGAGCGGGCGCGGCTGGCGGCGATGGCGCTCGGCTGGGGGGGATAATAACCGTCCCGGTGAATGACCGTTTACGGCCTCTTGAGTCCTCCCGAACAAGGCCCGGACCTGGGGACATGGAGGGGGGTTCCGGGGCTTGCTACAAACCGGTGACGCCGCACCTTTTTCGGCCTAGCCGCCGGCCAGCTCCGCGTCGGCGCGTTCGGCGGCGAGTACGAAAGCCCTCAGCTTGGCGGCATCAAGGCGTCCGCTGGTTCGAACACCGGAGCACAGGTCCAGCCCAAACGGGCGCACCTGCCTTATCGCGTCGCGAACGTTGGCGGCGGACAAACCGCCAGCCAGGAAGACCGGCCTTTCGCTCGCCCTCACGAAGTCGGCGCTGACCGCCCAGTCATGGCAGCGGCCGGTGCCGCCAAGTTCGGCAACCACGGCATTAGGCCTGCCGGAGTCGAGCAGGAAGGCATGCACGTAAGGGCTGTACGCCGGGATCAACTTCAGGGCTTCCGGCCCTTCGACATGAATAACCTGCACTCGGCGCACATGAGGCTCCACCGCTGCCAGCCGTGCCGCCTCCACCGGAGCGATGTGCGAGACCACCTGCACGGTTGAAGGCCGAGTGGCCCGGATGTGCGCCGAGATGGTGTCCGCCGTTGTTTCGGAGGTCAGTAGGAAGGTCGCCACCGGTGGTGGCACCATGGCGGTGATTTCCGCAATCGTCCCGTCCGCGATGGGGCCAGGCCCCGAGGGCATGCGCGCAACCAGGCCCAACGCGTCGGCGCCAGCCTCGATCGCGACCATGGCCTCCTCGACGGAGGAGATGCAGCAAACCTTGATCCGTGTCCTCATGGGAAAGCTCATGTTCTTGCCTGACGCCGAGCGCAACGCTCGCTTCCAGGCTACACAGCCGACTTCACGAACGTGCTCAGGCCGGTTGGTAGCAGTTCCTCCGCCCCTCACCCAAATTGTCGGCGTCACCATACGGGCGCCCTCGAGCTGCCGCTCCGCCCCCGACCGGACCACACCATCAAGGGCGAACGCAGAGGGCTCGCAGTTGGGTCCGCTCGCAGGGCCGGAGCGGTCGTTCAACAGGGCGGTTATTATGAGAGGGTGCGCGCCCTTCCGTTCCGTCAGGCCGCCTCGCGGAGGCCCGCGCGGATGGCGGCCGCCATCGCTTCCGGCTGCTGGGCGCCCGAGACGATGAGATGCCGCCCGAGGATGATTGCCGGCACGCCGCCCAGCCCGGCGGCGCGGGCGGCGTCCTCCGCCACCTCCGCCGCGAGGTCGTCACTCGCCAGCATCGCCGCGGCGCGGCCGGGCGGCAGGCCCGCGGCATCGCCGATTGCGGCCAGCACCGCGGGGTCGCCGATGTCACGACCCTCGGAGAAGTAGGCGGCGAAGACCCCCTCGGCCACAGCATCGGCGAGGGTCGGACCGCCCTCCAGGGCCGCGAGGCGGATGAGGCGGTGGCTGCCGAGGGAGTTGGGCGAGCGCTCGATCCGCTCGAAGTCGAAGGCCAGCCCGTCCTTCGCGCCCTCGGCCGCCAGCCGCGCGTCCAGCTCCCGCCCGCGCTCGACGCTGCCGAACTTCCGCGCCCGGTACTCGGCGCGCGGCATCCCGCCCGCGGGCATATCTGGGTTCAGCTGGAAGGGGTGCCACTGGCGGGCGAGGTGCAGGTCTTCTGCCGCTAATATGGCAAGTGCCGCGTCCAGCCGCCGCTTGCCGAGCCAGCACCAGGGGCAGACCGTGTCCACCACCACAAGCAGCGTTGCGTCGAGCCCGGGCATGCGCGCTTTCCTCTTCTCATCCGGGGAGTGATGCAACCATCTCCCGCGCGCCGGCGCCATGGCCGCGCAGGGCACCGCCGGTCGTGCCACTGGTTGCACGACGGGGCACGGGTTCGTGAAACCGAGACTCAGCCCCGTCCCGCGTTGTGAGCTTTGAATCATGGAATCGGGTGGAACGACGTGTTGCGTAAGGGATTTCTCCTCGTGGGCCTGCTGGCGCTGGGCGGTTGCTGGGAGGATGCCGCACCCAAGGGCCAGTCATCCGGGACCGCCGCCGGGAATGGCGCCGTCTCCCGCGTGAGGGCGGCCGCGGAGGAGCGCGTGCGCGCCGCCGCCCGCGACCCCGAGAACCTGCGCTTCCGCGCGGTCGAGACGCATCGCCAGGCGATCGCGGACACCTATGCCGTCTGCGGCCAGGCCACCGTTTCCGGCGATTCCGTCTTCGTGCCCTTCGTTTCCGTGGTGAAGACCGCGGGCGGCACGACCGAGGTGGAGCAGTATATCGGCCGCAGCAACATCGAGGCGACGCGCGTCTATGTGGAGCTGGTTGGCCGCTGCTTCGACGGCGGCGGGCCGGTGCAGCGGGCTGGCGGTAGCACCGTCTCCTCGCCGGCACCGCCGCTGCCGAACGGGCTGCCGACCCTGGACCAGATGGCCCAGGCCACCCAGCCCGTGCCGCCGCCCGCGGCGGTTGAGCCCGCTTCGGTCGCACCGCTGCATGGGGCTGCCGGCACGCTGGTGATGCGCCAGAACGGCAATCTCCGCTCCTCCCCGAACGGGGGCGGGGCGGTGCTGCGGGTGGCGCGCTCGGGCGCCGTGCTGAACGTCTTCGGCACCGCGCCGGGCGGCTGGTACCAGGTGGGCGAGAGCACGCCGGAGGGCTGGATCCATGGCAGCCTCGTTACCGTGCAGGGAGGCGGAACCGGTATGGGGCAGGCGGCGGGCCAGGGAATGAACCAGGGGCTCCTGCCCGGGTTGAGCCAGGGCGGAGCGAATGTCCGGCGCACGGGCAGCGCCGTCGCCTCGGCGGAATAGGTGGTCCCCCCTGCCGGATTCGAACCGGCACACCCCAACGGGTGAGCGATTTTAAGTCGCCTGCGTCTACCGTTCCGCCAAGGGGGGGGACGGCGCATCATAGCGCCGTCTGCGGTCCCGTCACGCCTCCGCATCGAGCGGGCTGATCAAGCTGCCGGGCGCACTCGCTCCGGGGCGGCGGAGATCGCCTCGATGACCATCCGCTCCGTCAGGATTTGCGGCAGCGCGACGGGCTCCCCTCCGCCAGCAGGGTAGAAGAGGTAGAGCGGCACGCCGTCCCGCCCGCGCTCGCGCAACAGGGCGGTGATGGCGGGATCGCCACGCGTCCAGTCGCCGGTGAGCAGTGCGACGCCCGCCCGCGCGAAGGCGGCGCGCGTGGGCTCGGTTTCGAGTGCCACGCGCTCGTTCACCCGGCAGGTGATGCACCAGGCGGCCGTGAGATTCACGAAGACCGGCCGCCCCTCCGCGCGCAGCGCCGCCAGCCGGGCGGGCGACCAAGCCTCGCCCGAAACGGCAGCGGGGCCTGCGGGCGTGGCGCCCGACACCATCGGCAGCAGGGCAAGGGCGCCGAGCACGGCCAGCACCGCCGCCCCGCGCCCGATTCGCCCACCGCTCGTCGCTTGGGCCGCGCCGAGCGCCCAGCCGGCGAAACCCACCAGCAGCGCGCCCGCCAGCACCCAGGCCACCCCCTCCGGCCCTGCCTGCACCGAGATAACCCAGGCGAGCCAGGCCGCCGCGCCATACATCGGGAAGGCGAGGAGCTGCCGCAGCCGCTCCATCCAGGCCCCCGGCCGCGGCAGGAGGCGGGCGAGGGAGGGGAAGGCGGCCAGCAGCATGTGGGGCGCGGCCATCCCGAGACCCATGGCGCCGAAGACCGCTAGCGCCGCGAGCGGCGGCATCGCGAGCGCCGCGCCCAGCGCCACGGCCATGAAGGGAGCCGTGCAGGGGGTGGCGACCACCACCGCCAGCGCGCCGGTGCCGAAGCTGCCCAGCCGCCCGCCCGTGGAGGGACCGCCCACCGCGAAGACGCCGGAGAGGTTCAGCCCAACGGCCAGCATCAGCCAGGCGAGCGCCGCGACGAAGGCGGGGGCGGTGAACTGGAACCCCCATCCCGCCGCCGAGCCCGCCAGCCGCGCCGCTACCAGCGCGCCGCCGACCGCGAGGAAGGCGAGGACCACCCCCGCGACATAGCCCAGCGCCTCTGCCCGCACCGCGCCGCGCGAGGCGCCGGAAAGTCGCGCGATGCCCATTGCCTTCATCGCCAGCACCGGGAAGACGCAGGGCATGAGGTTGAGGATCAGCCCGCCCAGGGCGGCCCAGATCACCACCTGCCAGAGCGCCGCGCCGCCGCCTTCGGGCACCGCGCCCGGTGTGGCCGAAACCTTGTAGGCTGCGCGCACCCCGGCCGCGTCCGTGATGGCGACAAGGCCGGACAACTCCCCCGGCAACGGCGCCGCGCCGCGCCGAAGCCCTAGCACCAGCGCGCCCTCACGCAGTGAGAGAGGTTGGGGCGCGGCATTGTCGAACATGCCGGGCTCGTCGGGGAAGAAAAAGGCTTCGCGCACCGAGGCCGGGCCGAGCCCGGCGCCCGCCAGCTCGATCCCGCCCCGCGCACCCTCGAAGCCTGCCCGCACCACGAAGGGCGAAGGACGGGGCAGCGCGGCCTCGGCGGCTCGGAACAGATCGGTTGCCCCCGGATCGGGGCGCGTCGCGGCCTCCACCGGCAGGTCAAGGCGGAAGGCACCCTCCTCGGGGATGCAGAGGTCGGCGCAGACCAGCCAACGCGCCGTCCCCTCGATCGTATAGATCCGGCCGGGCTCGATCCCCTCGGGCACGCGGACAGTCAGCGGGAAGACCGCCTCCCCCAGGTAGCCGAAATTGACCAGCGGCCCGTAGGGAATGCGGAGCGGCGCGGGAAAGAGGAGCGGCCCGGCCTCGCCGCCATCGCGCAGCGACAGATCGAGCGAGGGCGGCTCCCCGGCGTCGCCCGGATTGGTCCAGTAGGTGTGCCAGCCCGGCGCGAGCACCTGTCGCAGCGCCAGCCGGAAGGTCCCCCCGGGCGCAACCGCCGCCGCCTCGGCCACCAGCGTCACCCGGGCGCGCGGCGAAACCACGGCCTCGCTCTCCGCCGCCCGCGCGGCGGCAGGGGCCAGCAGGAACGCCAGCAGGAGGAAGAGGGCGCGCATGGACAGGGGATAGGACCGATGCTCGGGGGGGTGCAACGCCTGCTGTCGTCGCGCGTGACTTCGGGGAGAGGCGGAAGGAATTCTTCCTCTTCCCGGACCCTTCTCCATCATCTTCTTCTTCACGTTGGACTCGCCCTGGGGCCGGTGGGCCTCGGGCCGATGGCCCGAGGCGACGGTATGGTCAGAAATCCCCGGCGGCAGTGGGATGGGGGGCCAGGAACCTTGTGCTCCTGGCGGGGGAGGGCAGGGCCCTCTCAGTCGGTCGCATCAGGCACTCGCCTCATCCAGCGCCGCGATATCCCTCGCCGAGAGGGTGAGGTTCACCGCGCGGATGAGGCTTTCCAGCTGATCGAGGCTGGTGGCGCTGGCGATCGGCGCCGTCACGCCCTCCCGCGCGATTACCCAGGCGAGGGCGATCTCGGCCTGGGCGGCGCCGAGGCGGGCCGAAACCTCGTCCAGGGCCGCCAGGATGCGGGTGCCGCGCTCGTTGATGTATCGCTCCACCCGCACCGCGCGGGCGCGCCCCTCCAGGTCCGCCTTGGAGCGGTACTTGCCCGAGAGGAAGCCGGCGGCGAGGCTGAAATAGGTGATGACGCCGATGCCCTCCTGCATGACGAGGTCGCGCAGCGGTCCGTCGAAGCTCCCGCGGTCGTAGAGGTTGTACTCGGGCTGCAGGCACTCGTAGCGGGGCAGGCCCCTCGCCTTGGCGGTGTCCAGCGCCTCCGAGAGCTGCGCGGCGTCGAAATTCGAGCAGCCGATGGCCCGCACCTTGCCGGCCTTGATCAGCGCCTCGTAGGCCCGCAGCGTCTCCTCCTGCGGGGTGGCCGCGTCGAAGGCGTGGGACTGGTAGAGGTCGATCCGGTCCGTGCCGAGGCGGCGAAGCGAGTCCTCCACCGCCCGCTCGATCCAGCGCGGCGAGAGGCCCTTGCGGTCCTCGCCCATGTCCATGCCGACCTTGGTGAGGATCAGCACCCGCTCCCGCTTGCCGGGGTTGGCGCGGAGCCAGCGGCCGATGATCTCCTCGGACTCGCCGCCCCGGTGGCCCGGCGCCCAGCGGGAATAGACGTCGGCCGTGTCGATCGCGTTCAGCCCCGCATCCACGAAGCGGTCGAGGAGGGCGAAGCTCGTCGGCTCGTCCGCGGTCCAGCCGAAGACGTTGCCGCCGAAAACGAGGGGAGCGATCTCGAGGCCGGTCCGGCCGAGGGCGCGCATCTGCATGGGGTGGTCCATCTCTTGGTGCAGGACCCCAGTTGGGCGGCGGGCCCCGTGCTGCCCAGGGGGGCACCCGCCCCTCGCGGAGGCGCGGCCGCGGCCGTCAGGCCCGCACCGCCGTGCGCACCAGCCCCAGCTTCTCCGGGTTTCGCACAATGTAGATGGCGGCGATCCGCCCGTCCCGGATCTCCAGCGCCGTGGTCTGCGGCAACCCGTCCGGTTCCAGCGTGACGTAGCCGGGCAGCGCGTTGACGCGGCCGATATGCAGCAGCGGGGAGGGGGGTGCCAACCGCTTGCGGGCCAGGCCAGCGAAGAAGCGCCCAACCTTGTCCGCACCCGCGATGGGGTTGAGGGCCGCGGGACGGATGCCGCCGCCATCCGTCCGCAGCACCACGTCCTCCGCCAGCAGCCCGCGCAGCGCGGTCTCGTCGCCGTTGCGGGAGGCCGCGAGGAAGGCGCCGGCGATCCGCCGCGCCTCCTCCTCCGTCACGGACTGCCGCGGCTCCGCTTCGCCGAGATGCGCGCGGGCACGGGTGGCGAGCTTGCGGCACGCTGCCTCGCTGCGGGCGAGAAGGGTAGCGATCTCGGAGAAGGGGGTCTCGAAAAGGTCATGCAGGATGAAGACCGCCCGCTCCGCCGGGGTGAGGCGCTGCAGGGCGAGGAGGAAGGCGACCGACAGCTCCTGCACGTGGGCGTGTTCGGCCTGCTGCGGTGCCTCCCCGGAATCGAGCACCGGTTCGGGCAGCCAGGGGCCGACATAGAGCTCGCGCCGGTGCCGGGCGGAGCGGAGGTGGTCGAGGCTGAGGCGGGCAGTGGCCTTCAGCAGCCAGGCCCGCGGCACCTCGATCCTGCCGCGGTCCGCCGCATTCCAGCGGAGGAAGGCGTCCTGCGCGATGTCCTCCGCCGTCGCGAGCGAGCCGGTCATGCGGTAGGCGAGCCCGATCAGCTCCGCGCGCAGCGGCGCGAAGTGCTCGATGGCCTCGGGCCCGCCCGTCACCGTCAGGCCGCCGCCTGGACCGCCGAGGCCGGCACGGCGCGGAAGCCGATGGCCAGCCGGTTCCAGGCGTTGATCGTCGCGATCAGCAGGGACAGCTTCACGATCTCCTCCTCGGTGAAATGCGGCCTCAGGCCATCGTAATCCTCGTCCGGCGCGCGCGTGCCGGCCACGAGGGTCAGCGCCTCGGTCCAGGCGAGGGCTGCGCGCTCGCGGGGCGTGTAGTGCGGCGCCTCGCGCCAGGCGTCGAGGAGGTAGAGGCGCGCCTCGCTCTCCCCGGCCTTGCGGGCGTCGCGCGTGTGCATGTCGATGCAGAAGGCGCAGCCGTTGATCTGCGAGGCGCGGGTCTTCACCAGCTCGATCAGCCCGTGCTCCAGCCCCGAGGAGGCAACGGCCTTCTCGAGGTTGACCATGGCCTGCATGAGCCTGGGGGCGGCGGCAAAGTAGTCGAGGCGGGGCGTCATGGCGCGCTGTCCTTGCTGGGGTTGCGGCCATAGGACGGGGCAGGGCGGCCGGATGTGACGCCGTGGCGCGAATTTCCCCGCGGCGCGGCCCCGCGGTTTGACAAGCCGCCCCCCGGCGCCGAGACCGGCCCTCCATGCAGCTTCCCGAACTCCCCGTCGCCGAGGCCCTTCCCGCGCTTCTCGAAACGCTCCGCGCCGGTTCCAACGCCGTCCTCGTCGCGCCCCCGGGCGCGGGCAAGACGACCATCGTTCCGCTCACCCTGCTCGACGAGCCCTGGGCTACGGGCAAGATCCTCGTGCTGGAACCCCGCCGCGTCGCCGCCCGCGCGGCCGCGCGCCGCATGGCGGATCTGGCCGGGGAGGGCGGGCCGGGCGGCCTGGTCGGCCTCTCCACCCGCCTTGACCGCGCCGTTTCCGACCGCACGCGGATCGAGGTGGTGACCGAGGGCCTGCTGGTCCGCCGCCTGCAATCCGACCCGGACCTCGAGGGCGTCTCGGCCGTGCTCTTCGACGAGGCGCATGAGCGGCACATCGACACCGATCTCGGCCTCGCCCTCTGCCTCGACATGCAGCGCGCGCTACGGCCGGACCTGCGGCTGGTGGCCATGTCCGCGACGCTGGACGCCGCAGGCTTCGGCGGGCTGCTGGACGCCCCGCTGATCGAGAGCGCCGGCCGCGCCTTCCCCGTGGCCGTCCACCACCGCCCGCGCGACATCAAGGAACCGCGCGACCTGCCGGAGGCGATGGCGGGCGCCATCCGCGAGGCCCTGCGCGCGCATCCCGGCGATGTCCTCGCCTTCCTGCCCGGCTGGGGCGAGATCCGGCGCACAGCCGAGCGCCTTTCCGGCATCGAGGCCGAGGTGCTGCCGCTGCACGGCGAGATGCCGCCCGCCGAGCAGGACCGGGCGCTGAACCCCTCCACCCGGCGCAAGGTGGTGCTCGCCACCTCCATAGCCGAGACCTCGCTGACGGTGCCGGGCGTGCGGATCGTCGTGGATGGCGGCTTCCGCCGCGCCCCGCGCCTCGACGCGGCCACCGGCCTGACCCGGCTCGTCACCGTCCGCATCTCCCGGGCCGCCGCCGAGCAGCGAGCGGGGCGCGCGGGGCGCACGGAGCCCGGCGTCGCCATCCGTCTCTGGACCGAAGCGCTGCACCGCGGCCTGTCTCTCGCCGACCGGCCGGAGATGCTGGAAGCGGAACTGTCCGGCCTCGCGCTCGACTGCGCGGCCTGGGGCGCCGATCCCCGCGCGCTGCCCTTCCTCGACCCGCCGCCCGAGGGCGCCCTGGCCGCCGCGCGCGCCCTGCTGCACGACCTGGACGCGCTGGACGGCGAGGGGCGGATCACCGCGACCGGGCGGCGCATGGCCCGGCTCGGCGCCCATCCGCGCCTCGCCCGCGTGATGGTCGAGACGCGCACGCCGGGGGAAGGGGCGCTGGCCGCCGACCTCGCCGCCCTGCTGGAGGAGCGCGACCCGATCCGTAACCGCGAGGCGCCGACCGATCTTCACCTCCGCCTCGACCTGCTGCGCGGGGGCGACCACCCGGAGGCGGACCGCGCGACCGTCGCCCGCATCCGCCGCACGGCGGGGCTTCACCGCCGCCGCCTGTCGGTGCCCGAGCGGACGGATCCCGATGGCGACCCGGCCGCGCTGCTCGCCGCCGGCTTCCCCGACCGCATTGCCGCCCGGCGCGGCACGATGGAGGGCGCCTATCGCCTCGCCTCCGGCCAGGGCGCGCGGCTGGCGGCGACCGACCCGCTCCGCAAATCCGCGCTGCTGGCTGTGGCGGCGCTGGAGCTGCAAGGGACGGAATCCCGCATCCGCATGGCGGCGCCGCTCGACCGCGCGGTGCTGGAGGCCCGCTTCCCCGAGCGCTTCGTGCGGGAGGAGGTGACCGAGTTCGACGCCCGCGCCGGAGCGGTCGTTGCCCGCCGGCGGCTGCGCTTCGGCCCGCTGGTGCTGGAGGAATCGACGCTTCCCCACGCCGATCCGGCACAGGTAGCAGAGGCCCTGGCGCACGCCGCCGCCGGCCGCGCCTTCCGCGACCTCGATTGGACGAAAGCGGCCGTGGGGCTTCGCGCCCGCCTCCGCTGGGCTTACGTGACAGAGGGCGCGCCCTGGCCGGATGTGTCGGACGCGACCCTCGCCTCGACCGTCGCCGAATGGCTGGCCCCCTACCTGCACGGGAAGTCGCGCCTCGCGGAGCTGCGCGGGATCGATACCATGGCAGTGCTGCAATCCCTCGTTCCCTGGGAGTTGCGGCGGCGCCTCGATGCCGAGTTGCCCGCGCGGGTGGACCTGCCGGAGGGCCGCAGCGCTGCCATCGACTACGACCGCGAGGTGCCGGCCATCGAGGCCCGCGCCCAGCACCTCTTCGGCCTGGCCGACCCGCCGCGGCTGATGGGCGGGCGCATCCCGCTGCAGATCTCGCTCCTCTCCCCCGCCGGGCGGCCGATCGCCGTCACCTCGGACCTGCCGGGCTTCTGGCGCGGCGGCTGGGCGGAGGTGCGGCGGGAGATGCGCGGGCGATACCCGCGCCACGCTTGGCCGGAGGACCCCTCCGCCGGGGGCTGATCCCCGGACCTTGAACACCTCCTCGACGCTACCCCTCTATGGGGTGACATTCTCGCGACTTGCCGGAGAGCCAGTAGCCCGCATGCCCGATACCGCCTTCCAGCCCCCCGCGCCGCCGGCGACCTCCCCGGGCCGCCGCGCCGCCCTGCTGGCCCTTGCCGCCGTCGCGATCGCCCCCGGCTGCACGCCGCTCGACGCCCGCGCGCAATCCGCCTCCCCCCGCATGACGGTGCTGCCGGACTTCGCGGACCTCGCCCAGGCGGTGCTGCCGGCCGTGGTGAACATCGCGGTGACGGGCGAGCAGACGGCGCAGGTTCCGCCGGAGCTGCGCGGCACGCCCTTCGAGCGCTACTTCCGCGAGCGCCGCAACCGCCAGCAGGTGCAGGGCGCAGGATCGGGCTTCATCATCGACCCCAGCGGCTTCGTGGTGACCAACAACCACGTCGTCGGCTCCGCCGCCCGCGTCGTCGTATCCCTCCAGGATGGCACGGAGCACCCGGCGCGCGTGGTGGGCACCGACGAGCTGACGGACCTCGCCCTGTTGCGGATCGAGTCGCGCGTGCCGCTGACCGCCGTGCCCTGGGGCAGCAGCCCCGTGCGCGTGGGGCAGTGGGTGATGGCGGCGGGCAATCCCTTCGGCCTCGGCGGCACGGTCACCACCGGCATCGTCTCCGCCCGCGGGCGCGAGATCGGGGCGGGGCCCTTCGACGACTTCATTCAGACCGACGCCGCCATCAACCCCGGTAATTCCGGCGGGCCGCTGTTCAACACGGCCGGCGAGGTGATCGGCATCAACACCGCCATCTACTCCCCCTCCGGCGCCTCCGCCGGCATCGGCTTCGCCACACCCTCCGACCTCGCGCGCGGCGTCATCGATCAGCTTCGGCGCGATGGCCGGGTAGAGCGCGGCTGGCTCGGCGTCGCCGTGCAGGACGTGAACCCGGACGCCCCGCGCGGCCGGCGCGGCGTGCAGATCCAGGGGGTCGAGCGCAACTCCCCCGCCGCGCGGGCGGGGCTGCGGCAGGGCGACCTCGTCACCGCCCTGAACGGCGACCGCATCGAGAGTTCCCGCGCGCTGATCCGCAGCATCGCGGGCGTCACGCCCGGGCAGAGCGTGCGGCTGACCCTGACGCGGGACGGGCGCGGGCAGGACGTGAACGTGCAGGTGGGGCGGCGCCCGCCGGGGACGGCGGCGGCGGTGCAGCCGCAGTAGGGGGGGCGTAGGCCAAGCACTATTAGGGCGCCAGATCTACTTGGTCACGATGACGGTGCAGAACGGCTTTGAGCGTTCTGCCCTCTGCACAGGAAGTGTGGGGGCGTACTCTTGAAGGTGATTACTCTTGAGGATCTTTAGCAGGATCAAGATAATGGTTTTCTATTCGTGCTGCTAGATCCAGCGTGAAATATGCGAGTTCGCTGAAACGCTTAGTGCAATGTTGAATTTCTGCTGCACGATAATAGTAGGTGGATAAGGCGCTATCAGGAAGTTCCAGCTTCTTGGTAGTTTGCGGAGATGCGCAGAGATAAAGGCCTCCTGATGCTGTAGTCCCGTCAGACCTAGTTATGCGCATCTCCCACACCATTCCATGTGCAATGTTGTTGCGGTAGGCTGCGGCCGCAGTGTGGGCCTTCAGGAGCTTCTTCAATCTTGTCTTGTCTTCCTCCTGCATCGCAGCATCATCTGAGTTTGGGCTCGAGCGGCGCCTGAAAAATTCTGTGGCAGCTGCGGTGATTGCGTCGCCTTTTCCAAGTGCTCCAAAAATCGTACCATAAGCGCGTTGAGCAGCTCGCGACTCAGCTTCGCAGAAGGTGCGGAACAAAATCGCCATCTGCAATTCAAACCGCTCCCATTCGTTGACTGCCTGTCCGACGGCAAGGAAAATGGTGGCATGCCTTTCCTCGCCAAGGTAGGTCGGAGATGGTTTGGTGCTCGGCGGAGGATGCCAAATGGGGAATTTGGAAAGACCTTCGAGGAAATCCATGACTAAGACCTGGCCCTAACGTCTTAAACTTGTCGATCCTGATAAAATGCCACTGCCAGCATGAGGATCGACAGGTTTCTGTTATCGCTGAGAGGATAACCTGCTGCTCCAGCAATCAGGAATCCTGCTCTCCGCCGTTTAGATGTGCCATCCGGGTGGATGAACTCTTGTCCTGCTCCCATCTGGCCCTCTACCGCTCGGCCCGGCATTCTCCCTGGGACAGAACACTAAGGACCACCATGCGTATCCTCCTCGTTGAGGACGACCCCGAGGTCGCCCGCTTTGTCCGCCGTGGCCTGACCGAGGCCGGCCACGCCGTCGAGCACCGCGACAACGGCCGCGACGGCCTTTTTGCCGCCGCCGGCGAGCCCTTCGACCTGCTCGTCATCGATCGCATGCTGCCGGGCGGCGTGGACGGGCTGCGCTTGGTCGAGACGCTCCGTGGGCAGGAGAACCGCACGCCCGTGCTGTTCCTCACTGCCCTCTCCTCCGTCGATGAGAGGGTGCGCGGGCTGAAGGCGGGGGGCGACGATTACCTCACCAAGCCCTTCGCTTTCGCCGAACTCCTCGCGCGTGTGGATGCGCTCGGCCGCCGCCCCGCCGCCGAGGTGCCTGCCACGCGGCTGCGCGTCGCGGACCTGGAGCTGGACCTCCTCTCCCGCTCCGTCACGCGCGGGGGCAAGCGGATCGACGTGCAGCCGCGCGAGTTCCGGCTGCTCGAGCACCTGATGCGCCATGCCGGCCAGGTGGTGACGCGCACGATGCTGCTTGAGAAGGTGTGGGACTACCACTTCGACCCGCAGACGAATGTCATCGACGTGCACGTCTCCCGCCTACGGCAGAAGCTCGACCGCGGCTTCGAGAAGCCGCTGATCCACACCATCCGCAACGCCGGCTACATGATCCGCGCCGAGGACGCGGCGTGAAGGCCGGCGCCTGAGGCGAGGCGGCTTCGTGGTCGCGGCGGAAATCCGGCGCGCGCCGGCGCCGCGCCTGATCGACAGCGCGGGCTTTCGCTTCGCTGTCTTCTTCGCCGTCATGTTCCTCCTCGGCGGCGTCGCCTTCGCGGGCATCGTCTGGTGGAACACGGCGGGCGGGCTGGACCGGCAGACGGACGCCGCCATCCGCGCCGATGTCGCCGCCCTCATGCAGCGCTACCGCGACGCGGGGCGGGCGGGGGTGGAACAGGCCATCATCTTCCGCCTGCAGCGCGACGGGGATTCCCAGGACCTCTACCGCCTGACCGATGCCGCCGGCCGCCAGATCGCCGGCAACCTCGCGGACACGCCGGACGAGTTGGACGGCCCGGCGCCCGAGGCCGAGGCGCTGCGCTGGCTGCGCGCCCCCCTCGTGCGGGAGGGCGCGCTGACGGAGGCGCGTCTCTACCGCGCCGACCTCGCGAATGGGGACCGCCTGATCGTCGGGCGCGACGTGGAGGAACGGCTGCGGCTGCGCGAGCTGCTCGGGCGCGGCCTCGGCTGGGCGGCCAGCGCCTCCTGCCTCATCGCCCTCATCGGCGCGCTGCTGCTGCGCCGCGCCCTCCAGTCCCGCCTGCGCCCGGCCGCCGAGACGGTGCAGGCTATCGCCCAGGGCGACCTCAGCCAGCGCGTGCCCCTCTCCGGGAAGGAGGACGAGTTCGACCGGCTGGGCCGCACGCTGAACGCCATGCTGGACCGCATCGGCACCCTCATGGCGGGTATCCGGGGCGTGTCCGACGCGATCGCGCACGACCTCCGCACCCCCGTCGCCCGCGCCCGCGGCCGGCTGGAGGAGGCGCTGGACGGCGATGCCGAGACCATGCGCCGCGCGATCGAGACGGGCTTGGCTGACCTCGACGGCATGACGCGCATCTTCCAGGCCGTGCTGCGCATCACCGAGGCCGAGGCGGGCGCCCGCCGCGCCGCCTTCGCCTCTCTCGACCTCGCGCCGCTGCTGGCCGATGCCGCCGAGCTCTACGACGCCATTGCGGAGGCGCGGGGCGTGGCGCTTCGGGTGGATCTGCCGGAATCCCTGCCGCTGACCGGCGACCGCGACCTCCTGCTCCAGGCCGTCGCGAATCTGTTGGACAACGCGGTGAAGTTCTCCCCCGCCGGGGGGATCATCCGCCTCTCGGCCGGGCTCTCGGCGGGGGCGCTGCGCATCACTGTGGCGGACGAGGGGCCGGGCCTCTCCCCGGCGGACCGCGCCCGCGCGGGCGAGCGCTTCTTCCGCGCGGACAGCGCGCGCGCCACCCCCGGCTACGGCCTCGGCCTCTCGCTTGTGCGCGCCGTGGCCGGGCTGCACGGGGGGGAACTCGTGCTGGCGGATACACGGCCCGGCGCCTCCCCGCCGGGGCTCTCCGCGACCCTCATCCTGCCGCCCCATCTTTCGCCGGCGGCCGAGGGCTGATCCGGTGGCTCTGGAGAGGGCTCCTCCCTCTCCAGACCTCCCGGGCGAACGCGCAGCGTTCGTCCCGCGCCCGCCAAGGGCCTGAGGCCCTTGGAGCCTCATCTGCGGCTCGCGGAACCATCCCGAGCGTGCCGTCGCCTCGGGTCCACGACCCGAGGCGCACCGGCCCCACAACCGGTCAAACCGATAGAAAAAGATGAGAGG
The DNA here is from genome assembly GCF_000711725.1 of Roseomonas aerilata DSM 19363. Taxonomy (GTDB): domain Bacteria; phylum Pseudomonadota; class Alphaproteobacteria; order Acetobacterales; family Acetobacteraceae; genus Roseomonas; species Roseomonas aerilata. Next base: position 76,465 of record NZ_JONP01000003.1, read on the forward strand.
GGGTCCGGGGGGAGAGAATTCTTTCTCTCCCCCCGGAGTCACTCGCCCTGCCCGATCAAACCGCCGCCGAATGCCGTTGCGCCGACGGCGCGAGATAGGCGTCGAAGCAGGCTGCCACCTGGCGCACGAAGCGGCGCCCCTGGGGTGTCACCACCACGCGGCCCGGCGTGAGTTCGACCAGCCCCTGGTCCCGAAGCGGGGCCATGGCGGCGAGGGCGGACGCGATAGCAGGCTGCATGGATGGCGCGGTGTTGCCGAGGTCGAGGGCGAAGTCGCACATCAGCCGTTCGATCAGGGCCCCCCGGGCAAGGTCCTCGGCACTGGTGGCGACGCCGCGCGCGACGGGCAGGTGGCCTTCCGCGACCGCGTCCGCGTGGGCGCGCTCGTCGAGGATGTTGCCGGCGAGGCCGCCCGGCAGCTGGCCGATTGCCGAGGGGCCCAGGCCCAGGCGCACGGGCGCGTCGTCGGTCGTGTAGCCCTGGAAGTTCCGCCGCAGCCGGCCTTCCGCCGCCGCGCGCGCGAGGGGGTCGCTGGGCCAGGCGAAGTGGTCGAGGCCGAGCGCGACGTAGCCGGCCGCCGACAGCACCCGCTCGGCGGCCTCGGCCTGTTCCAGCCGGGCCTCGGGGCCGGGCAGGGTGGAGGCGTCGATGGCCTTCTGGTTCGGCTTCATCCAGGCGACATGGGCGTAGCCGAAGACGGCGACGCGATCGACCTCGAGCCAGGCCGCGAAGCGCGCGCTGGCCTCCACATGCGCCACCGTCTGGCCGGGCAAGCCGTACATGAGGTCGAGGTTCACCCCGGCGATGCCCGCGCCCCGCAGCCGGTCCACGGCGACGGCGATCAGCTCGGAGGGCTGAGGGCGGCCGATCCGTGCCTGCACCTCGGGCGAGATGTCCTGCACCCCGAGGCTGGCGCGGGTGAAGCCGAGCTCGCCGAGGGTATCCACCATCCCTTCGTCCAGGATGCGCGGGTCCAGCTCGATGGCGAGTTCCGCCCCCGGCCGCTGGCCGAAGCGGGCAAGGAGGCCGTTCACCAGCGCGCGCATCCGCACCGGCCCGAGGATGGAGGGCGTGCCGCCGCCGAGGTGCAGGTGGGAGACGCCGCCGTGCTCGGGCAGGGCCGCCGCCAGCAGGTCCGCCTCCCCCTCCAGCGCGGCGGCGAAGGCGTCGATCCGCGCCTCCGAGCGCGTCGGCTTCGCGTGGCAGGCGCAGTACCAGCAGAGGTCGCGGCAGTAAGGGACGTGCAGGTAGAGCGAGAGCGGGTCGTTCGGGCGGATCCCGTCCCGCAGCCAGCCGCGATAGGTGGCCTCGTCCAGTTGACCGAACTGCGCGGCGGTGGGGTAGCTCGTGTAGCGCGGCACCTTCGCCTCGGCGAGGGCGAGGAGCGCCCTCGACGGGGCTGGGGAGGGGATGGTGGCGGTCATGAGCCCTGGCCTAGGGCAGGGCGGCCGCCCGAGCCTTGATCTGGCGCAAATCGGGTTCCCGCCCGGACCGGGACTTGCCGCGAGACGTTGCGCGCCAAGATCGGGGCGGCATCCAGGAGCCACCTTATGTCCCAGCATGGTGCGGAGCCGCCGCGTATCCTCGTGGCCGGCGCCACCGGCGATCTTGGCGGCCGCATCGCGCGCGCCCTCCACCGTCGCGGCGCCCATGTTGTCGCGCCGATCCGGCGCGACACCGAGGCCGGGCGCGCGCTCGCGCTCCAGCAGGCAGGCATCGAGGCCATCCGCCTGGACTTGGGGGACGAGGACGCCATGACCGGGGCCTGCCGTGGCGCCGTCTGCGTCGTCTCCGCGCTGAACGGGCTGGAGGGGACGATCCTCGGCACGCAGGCCGTGCTGTTGCGCGCGGCGGTCGCGGCGGGGGTGCCGCGCTTCATCCCCTCGGACTTCTCGCTCGACTTCACGAAGACCGCGCCGGGCGGCAACCGCAATCTGGACCTGCGGCGCGAATTCCACCGGCTGTTGGACGCCGCGCCCATCCGCGCGACCTCGATCCTGAACGGCGGCTTCGCGGACATGCTGGCGGACGCGATGCCGCTGATCCTGCCGCGCCTCGGCCGCGTGCTCTACTGGGGCAGCCCCGACCAGCCTCTCGACTTCACGACAAAGGACGACACCGCGGCTTTCACCGCGGAGGCCGCGCTCGACTCCGAGGCGCCCCGCATCCTGCGCATCGCGGGTGACCAGGTGAGTGCCCATGGCCTCGCCGCCGTTGCCGCGGACGTGCATGGCCGCCCCTTTCGCCCGACGCGCCTGGGCGGTCTCGGCACGCTCACGGTCATGATCCGCGCCGCGCAGGTCCTCGCCCCGGGGAAGGGGCAGGTGTTCCCGCCCTGGCAGGGGCTGCAATACCTGCGGGACATGTTCGGCGGGCGGGGCAAGCTCGCGCCGCTCGACAACGGCCGCTATCCCGGCCTCGCCTGGACCTCTGTGGCCGAGGTGCTCGCGCGGGCCTGACACGCGCCCCCTTGCCACCGCTTCTGCGCCGGGGAACATCCCCGCCGACGCAGGAGAGATGCCCATGCCGGAACAGCCCGGCCCCGAGACACCACCGCAGGACCCGAGGCTGCCCCTCACCGGGTTGAGGGTGGTCGAGCTGGGCCACTACATCGCCGCCCCCTTCGCCACGCGGCTGCTCGCCGATCTCGGGGCGGAGGTGATCAAGGTGGAGCCGCCGGAGGGCGACCCGCACCGCGACTGGGGCGCGCGGGTGAACGGGCACGCGGTGTGGTTCTCCATCCACGGGCGCAACAAACTCTCCGTCACGCTCGACCTCAAGACGGAGGAGGGGAAGGAGAAGCTCCGCGCCCTTCTCGCCCGCGCGGACGCGCTGGTGGAGAACCTGCGCCCCGGCGCGATCGAGCGGATGGGCTTCGCGCCCGCGACGTTGCACGCGATGAACCCGCGCCTCGTGATCGCGCGCGTCTCCGGCTACGGGCAGGACGGGCCCTACCGGGACAAGCCCGCCTTCGGCGCCATCGGGGAGGCGATGGGCGGGCTGCGGCACCTCACCGCCAATCCCGGCCAGGCGGATCTGCCGCCGCCGCGCTGCGGCGTCTCGATCAGCGACGACCTCGCGGGAATGTACGCGGCTCTCGCGCTCGTCTCCGCCTGCTGGGGAAGGGACCGCAACCCCGAGGGCAAGGGAACGGTGATCGATCTCGACCTCGTCTCCTCCGTCTTCTCGCTGATGGAGGGGATGCTGCCGGAGTTCGCCATGCTCGGCCGCGTTCGCCAGCCCATGGGGGCGGCGCTGCCGAGCGCGGCGCCCACGAACACCTATCCCTGCGCCGACGGGAAGTGGCTGGCGGTCGCCGGCAACTCGGACCTCATCTTCCGCCGCCTCATGACGCGCATCGGCCGCGCGGACCTGGCGGACGACCCGCGCATGGCCGGCAATTCCGGCCGCTGCGCCAATGCGGCCGAGCTGGACGAGGCGATCGCCGCCTGGACCCGGACGCTTTCCGCCAAGGAGGCGCAGGACGCGCTGGAGGCGGTGGAGGTGCCGTGCTCGCGCCTCTACGACATGAAAGACTGCGCGGAGGATCCCCATTTCCTCGCGCGCGACATGGTGCTGCCGGTGGAGGATCCGCTGATCGGCACCGTGCCGCACCCCGCCGCGCCCTTTCGCTTCGAGGGGGTGCCGCCCGCCGCCATGGTGCGCTGGCCCGGCCCCGCGGTCGGAGCGCACAACAGCTACGTCTTCGGCGCGCTGCTGAAGAATGAGGGAAGCCGATGATCACCCCGACCAATCCGCGCGCCACGATCAGCGACGTCGCCCCGCGCGACGGGCTGCAATCCATCGGGCCCTTCGTGCCGACGGAGACGAAGATCGCCCTCGTGCGCGCGATCCACGCCGCGGGGGTCCGGCGGATGGAGGTGGGTTCCTTCGTCTCGCCGAAGGCGGTGCCGCAAATGGCGGATACGGCGGAGGTGCTGCGCGCGGCGCTCGATCTGCCCGGCCTCGAATGCACGGTGCTGGTGCCGAACCGCCGCGGCTTCGAGCTGGCGGCGGCCTCGGGCGCGCAGCGGCTCGGCCTCTTTATGTCGGCGACGGAGAGCCACAACAAGGCGAACCTCAACCGCACGCGGGAGGAATCCTTCGCCGACCTCGCGGCCATCGTGCGCGACGCGAAATCGGCGGGGCTGGAGCTTCGCTTCAACCTCTCCACCGTTTTCCACTGCCCCTTCGAGGGCGTGGTGCCGGCCGAGGAGGCGCTGGACTGGATCGAGCGCGCGGTGGCCCTCGACCCCGGCATGGAGATCGCGCTGGCCGACACCACCGGCAACGCGGCGCCCGACCAGGTGCGGCGGCTGTTCGAGCGGGCGCACCGCTCCTGGGGACTGCGCTTCGCCTTCCATGGGCACGACACCTACGGCATGGGCGTCGCCAACGTCGCCGCCGCCTGGGAAGCGGGGGTGCGGATCTTCGATTCCGCGGCGGGCGGCCTCGGCGGCTGCCCCTTCGCGCCCGGCGCCACCGGCAATGTCGCGACCGAGGACGTGGCCTGGCTGTTCCGCCGCATGGGCGTGGAGACCGGGATCGACCTGGACCGGCTTCTGGCCGCGGCGGACCTCGCGGCGGGGATTCCCGGTGCGACGCCGGGCGGGCGGCTGCGGGGCGTGCCCTCCGTCCGGCGCGCAGCGTAGCCGGGCTGGGCGCCGCACGCCGGAAGAGGGTGCCGCCCCGCCTGACGGTGCCGGTCCCTTCGCGGCATGCGCCTGGGAGCGGGCGCTACGTCGCGCGCGGACCGAGCAGGATGACGGCGGCGCCGGCGAGGCACATGGCGGCCCCAATCAGGTCCCAGCGATCCGGGCGCATTCCCTCTGCCGCCCAGAGCCACCCCAGGCTGGTGGCGATATAGACCCCGCCATAGACGGCATAGGCGCGGCCCGCGCTCTCCGCCGGGCTGAGCGTCAGCAGCCAGGCGAAGGCCACCAGAGCGAGGACGCCGGGGATCAGCCAGAGGGCGGACCCTCCCTGGCGGAGCCAGGTCCAGAAGGTGAAGCAGCCGACGATCTCGGCAAGGGCGGCGGCGAGGTAGATCGCGAGGGTGGCGGCCATGGGGCGATCCTAACCCTTTTCCGGCGTCGCGACCGTCGCCGACCCTGCTCGAAACCGGCGGGAGCTCCGGGCAGGTCCGATGCGGCAACACGAAGGGCTGATCGGGCGAAGGACCAGGCTTCCAAACAAGTGCATTGCTGTTCATATATTCAGCAGTTCACTGCGCGGGGCCTCGCATGAGCCGCACCATGAGGGCTGCCTGGGGCAGCCTGGCCGTTGCCTTCGTGGCCCTCGGCCTGAAGCTCGCCGCCTGGTGGGTGACGGGCAGCGTGGCCCTTTACTCGGACGCGCTGGAAACGGTCATCAACGTCGTCGCGGCCCTCACGGCGCTGGTGGCGCTGCGCATCAGCGCCGTGCCGCCCGATGCCGACCACCCCTATGGCCACCAAAAGGCCGAGTACTTTTCGGCGGTGATCGAGGGCATGCTGGTCCTCGGCGCGGCGGCGGCCATCCTGCGCGAGGCCTATGGCGCCTGGCTGCACCCGGTGGCGCCGGACGCGCCGCTGCTCGGCATGGTCATCAACGGCGCCGCGGGCGTGCTCAACGCGGTCTGGGCGGCCTACCTCATCCGCTCCGGCCGCGCCTGGCGCTCCCCCGCGATCCTGGCGAGCGGCCGGCACGTGCTGACGGATGTCTGGACCTCGGCCGGGGTGCTGGTGGGCTTCGCCCTGGTGCCGGTCACCGGCTGGCTCTGGCTGGACCCGGCGCTCGCGGGGATCGTGGCGCTGAACATCATATGGGCCGGGTTCGGGATGGTCCGGGAATCGGTCGGCGCACTCATGGACAAGGCGGTGGACCCGGAGGTGCTGCGGGGCATCCGGCAGGTCATTTCCACCCACGCCGAGGGCGCGCTGGAAGCGCACGACCTGCGCACGCGGACCTCGGGGCACGTGACCTTCATCGAGTTCCACCTCGTCGTCCCCGCCCGCATGGCCGTCGCGGACGCGCACGACATCTGCGACCGGCTGGAGGAGGCGCTGCACGAGGAGGTTGGCGGGGCGGTGGTCACCGTCCATGTCGAGCCGGAGGGCAAGGCGAAGCACCGGGGCGTCCTCGTGCTCTGAGGCGGGCCGATACGGGTGCGGGCGCGGAATGTCGGCGCGACCGCCTGCCCGGCGTGGGGAAGGGGCCGCATAGTGCCCGCCATCGACTCCCGAGCAGCCAAGGACCCTCCGCGCATGTCCTTCTTCCCCCGCTGGCCGCTGGCCCGCGGCACCACCGTTCCCCCGGACGAGCGCCTGCCCTGGGGCAGCACCGGGCTGCTGGGCATCCAGCACCTCGTGGCCATGTCGGGCTCCACCATCCTCGGCCCGCTGCTCATGGGCTTCGACCCGAACCTCGCGATCCTCTTCTCGGGCATCGGCACGCTCATCTTCTTCGTCCTCGTGGGCGGGCGGGTGCCCAGCTATCTCGGTTCCTCTTTCTCCTTCATCGCGGTGGTCATCGCGGTCACGGGCTATGCGGGCTCGGGCCCCAACCCGGATATCGGGCCGGCGCTCGGCGGCATCATCGCCTGCGGGGCGCTCTACGCGGCCATCGGAGTGCTCGTGATGATCACGGGCTCGGACTGGGTGGAGCGGCTGATGCCGCCGGCCGTCACCGGCGCGGTGGGGGCGGCCATCGGCCTCAACCTCGCGCCCGTGGCGGTGAAAGGGATCGAGGGGACCGGGCCGCACGTGCTCGTCGCGCTGGCGACGCTCCTGGCCACGGCCCTCATCGCCGTCTACGCGCCGCTCGCCATCCGCCGCATCTCCATCCTCGCGGGCATCGCCTGCGGCTATGTGCTGTATCTCGTTGTCGGCAACGTCATGGGGCTGCTGCCGCCGATCTCCTTCGCCGAACTCTCGGCGGCCCCCTGGTTCGGGATGCCCGCCTTCCGCAGCCCGCGCTTCGAGCCGGGCGCCATGCTGCTCATCGCCCCCGTCGCCTTCATCCTCGTTGCGGAGAATCTCGGTCATATCAAGGCCATCGGCGCGATGACGGGGCGCAACCTCGACCCCTATATCGGCCGCGGCTTCATCGGGGATGGCATCGCCACCATGGTCTCCGGCTACGGGGGCGGCACGGGCGTGACGACCTACGTCGAGAACATGGGCGTGATGGCGGTGACGCGCGTCTTCTCCACGCTTCTTTTCATTGTGGCGGCGCTGGCGGCCATCCTCCTCGGCTTCTCGCCGAAATTCGGGGCGCTGCTCCGCACCATTCCGGGGCCGGTGCTGGGCGGGCTGGCCGTGGTGGTCTTCGGGCTGATCGCGGCGGCCATGATCCGGCTTTGGGTGGACAACCGCGTGGACTTCTCGGACCCGCGAAACCTGCTGACGGTCGGCACGGCGCTCGTGCTCGGCTCCGGCAACTTCACGGTCACGATCGGCGGCTTCTCCATCGCGGGGATCGGCACGGCGACCATCGCGGCTATCGGCCTCTACCAGCTTCTAGGCATCGGCCGGCGGGAGCCAGTGGGGGTGGTCCATGGCATGGATGGGGATGGCGGACCGCACTGACCCCGGGTTGCCGTGCCGCACCCCGGCACGGCATGAAGCCGCCCGGTCACGCACCCCGTGACGCACACCGCGCAGGAGCCCCCGCCCATGCCCCGCATCCTTCGCCTCGCCGCCGCCCAGATGGGCCCGAACCAGCGCGCCGACACGCGCGAGACCATCCTTGCCCGCATGATCGCCCTGTTGGAGGAAGCCGCCGGGAAGGGCGCGAAGTTCGTCGTTTTCCCCGAGCTGGCCTTCACCACCTTCTTCCCACGCTGGCTGATCGAGGGCGCGGAACTCGATCAGTACTACGAGCGCGAGATGCCCAACCCGCGCGTGCAGCCGCTGTTCGACCGGGCGCGCGAACTCGGCGTCGGCTTCTATGTCGGCTATGCCGAGCTGACGCCGCAGGGGCAGCGCTTCAACTCCGCCATCAGCACGGGGCCGGACGGCTCTATCCTCGCGAAGTACCGCAAGGTGCATCTGCCGGGCTCGGTCGAGCCGCGACCCGGCGACCGCTTCCAGCAGCTTGAGAAGCGCTATTTCGAGTATGGCGACCTCGGCTTTCCGGCCTTCCGCGGGGCGCCGGACTGGGGCGCGCCGGTGATGGGTATGCTTGTCTGCAACGACCGCCGCTGGCCCGAGGCCTGGCGAGTCTACGCGCTGCAAGGCGTGGAGCTGATGGTCATGGGCTACAACTCCGCCGCCTATGACCCCAATGGCGGCAGCACGGAAAACGAGGAGATCCGCACCTTCCACTCCACCCTCGCGGCGCAGTCGAACGCCTACATGAACGCCACCTGGGCGGTCAGCGTGGCCAAGGCGGGGAACGAGGACGGGTCGGGCCTCATCGGCGGATCCGTCATCGTGGACCCGAACGGGGTGATCGTGGCCCAGGCAGGGACGCTGGGCGACGAGGTGCTGGTGGCCGATTGCGACCTCGACCTGACCCGCCAGGGCAAGGAGAAGATGTTCAACTTCGAGGCCCATCGCCGCCCCGAACACTACCGGCGGATCGTGGAGCAGGTGGGCGCGAAGCCGCCGGCCTGAGTTCAGCCGCCGCTCGGCCCCGCCACCTTGTCGGGGTAGTTGCAGAACTCGCGCGCCACGCAGTGCCAGCACTCGGGGCGCCGCGCCTTGCAGACGTAGCGCCCGTGCAGGATGAGCCAGTGATGGGCATCCCGAAGAAGCTCGGGCGGGCAGCGCTTCACCAGCCCGTCCTCCACCGCCCGCGGAGTGTCCCCGGGCGCGAGGCCGGTGCGATTGCCGAGGCGGAAGATATGCGTGTCCACCGCCATGGCGTTCTCGCCGAAGGCGACGTTGAGGACGACATTGGCGGTCTTGCGGCCGACACCCGGCAGGGCCTCCAGCGCCGCGCGGTCTCTCGGCACGACGCCGCCGTGGCGCTCAAGCACAAGCGCCGAGAGGGCCGCCACGTTCTTCGCCTTGGCCTGCCACAGCCCGATCCGGCGGATGTGGCGCGCGATGCCCTCAGGCCCGAGGGCCGCCATGGCGGCGGGGTCTGGCGCCTCCGCGAAGAGGGTGGCGGTGGCCTTGTTCACCGCGAGGTCCGTCGTCTGTGCCGAGAGGACGACCGCCACCAGCAGGGTGAAGGGGTCGCGATAGTCGAGTTCCGGCTCGGGCTCGGGATTCGCCGCCGCCAAGGCGCGGATGAAGAGGGCCGCCTGGGCAGCCGACATCCGCCGGGCACGGCGGGGCTTGGCGGCCGTGCCGTGCAGCGGGGCGGCGGGGAGGCGGGGCGGGGAGGGGGCGCGGCTCACGCGATCGTCCATAGCCCGGAACCGCTTTCCGGCGGAAATCCGCGCGCGCACACCCTATGTTGCCGATGATGACAGCAGGTCAGGAAGCCCCGCTCTTCGAGGCCCTTACCGTTCCCCACCAGTCCGGCAGCGCGGCCGGGCTGCGGGTGATCGCGGGGCTGGTGATGCTCGCCTCGGGCGGGTTGACGATCCTCTTCTGGTCGCTGGGCGCCTGGCCGGTGGCAGGCTTCATGGGCGGGGAGGTGGTGCTCGTGATCGGCCTGCTGCGCGCGCACCGGCGCTGGTCGAACCGGATCGCGGAGCGGATCACGCTGGCCGGCGGGCGGGTCCGGGTGGACCGGACGGACCGCAAGGGGCGCCAAAGGGCGGTAGAGTTCGACGCCTACTGGGCGCGCGTGGCGCTTACCGAGCGGCCGGGGCGGGTGAGCGAGTTGCGGCTGGCAGCGCGCGGCCGATCGACCGAGATCGGGCACTTCCTGCATGAGCCGGAAAAGACCAGCCTGGCTGAGGCGCTGACCACGGCCCTGCGGAACTACCGCAACCCGGTCTTCGACAACCCGCAGACCCGCGCCGGGCTGGACTGAGGCCAAGCGCGGAAAATCCTCGGCAGGCGCTCGGCTTCGATAATTCGCCCGAGCTTCCCGGGCCGTACACGAGTTCTTAAGCTAACCCGGCGAATAGTGATGAGACAGGGCGGGAAGGGGAAGAACCCCTTCCTCCCCGCCGCAGAGCCGCCAGCGCCGCCCTATTCGGTGGGGGCAAGGCTCTTGATAAGGTCGAAGACGCGCTTGCGCACGCTCGGTTCGGTGATGCGGTAATAGGCGCGCACCAGCTCAAGTGTCTCGCGCCGGTGCATCGTGTCGTCCTCGAAGCCTTCCTGGCTTTCGGCGAAGCCAGCCAGGCGGGAGCGGATGCCGGTGGTCGCGCCGCTCATGCTGTCCGGCATGTCGTCGAAGAAGAAGCCGATGGGCACGTCGAGCACGCGGCCGAGGTCGAAGAGACGGCTCGCGCCGATGCGGTTCACGCCGCGCTCGTACTTCTGGACCTGCTGGAAGGTCAGGCCGAGGGCCTCGCCCAGCTTCTCCTGACTCATGCCCAGAAGGGTGCGCCTCAGCCGAACGCGGCTGCCCACATGCACGTCGATCGGGCTGGGGCGGTGCTCGGCTTTCTCAACTCGATCAAGCGACTCCTCACCAGCCATACGCGCCACTCCTCTTTGCACATACCAGGGGGCGGCGCACGTCTTGCACACCATGAGCGGTGCACGGCTCGCCCGCGCCCGTCATAGAACCCTGCAACGATCGAAACGACTTTGAACAGACACTAACGATTTGTCAACTCTTTCGAGGATTCCAATTATTGCGACAGGGCTGTTCAGGCCGCTCAGCTGCCGTGAACGGTGTTCCCCACAGATTCGTTGCGACGCGATTTCGTGTGCAAAAGGCCCGAAAACAGGGCCATGGCCGCGAGAAGCGCCGGGATCAGGAGACCGAAGCGGGAGAAGGGCGTCGGCTCGCCAGCGGCAGGAAGAGGCGAAAGGAGGAAACCGGTCTCGCCCAATCCGAGACTCGATAGTTCTCGCCCACGCGAATCGAAGGCCGCCGAGATGCCCGTCTGCGCGGCGCGGGCGAGCGGTAGGCCCTCCTCCACGGCGCGCAACCGAGCGGCCGCCAGGTGCTGGTGCGGCCCGGCCGATATGCCGAACCAGGCGTCGTTCGTAATGTTCAGCAACCATCCCGGGCGTTCCGCCCCGACGACCTCGCCGGGGAAGATCACCTCATAGCAGATAAGCGGCCCAGCTGCAGGAAGGCCAGGCAGCGCCAGCGCGACGGGGCCCGGCCCCGCCCCGAAATCCACCCCGCCGCGAATGACCCGGATCGGCAGCAGGCCGGAAAGCGGCATGTACTCGCCGAAGGGAACGAGGTGGGACTTGTCGTAGGTGGCGGCGATCACCCCGTCCGGCCCGAGGGCGACGAGGCTGTTGAAAAGCTTCGAGGGCCGCCGGTCCGGCCCCCATTCCGCCCGTACGGTGCCGGCGATCAGCAGCCCGCCCGGCGGCAGGGCGGCCGCGGCGAGGCGGCGGGCCTCCGTGTCGTCGGTCAGCAGGAAGGGGCTGGCGGTCTCCGGCCATATGACCACGGGGCGCGTGCCGGGGTGCTCCCGCAGGGCGGCCTGGGCGCCCTCGGCGCTCAACTCGAGATACCGGCGGAAGATCGGCACCCGCGTCTCCTCCCGCCACTTCGCCTCCTGCGCGACATTGCCCTGGACGAGCACGAGGGTGACGGGCAGAGCCGGCGGATCGGTGGGCGCCAGACGGGCAGCTCCGAAGGCAGCGAAGGCCGCCATGGCCAGGACGCCGCCGGCCATGGCGCGGCGGCCGAGCAGGGGCGTGCAGGCCAGCAGGACGGTCACCAGCGAGAGGCCGTGCACCCCGATCCAGGCGGCGCCCTGAATGGGCAGGGCGGCGAAAGCCCAGACGGTGCCGAGCAGGTTCCAGGGGAAGCCGGTGAAGGCCCAGCCCCGCACGAATTCCGCGAGCACCCAGCTACCGGCCAGCACCAGCACCCGCGGCCATCCCGGCGCCGCCCGCCAGGCGAGCACCGCGGGGATGGCCGTGTAGATCCCCATCCAGAGTGCCAGCAGGGGCACGGCCAACGGCACCAGCCACCAGAGCCGTTCCGCCTCCGTCAGGATGGAGTAGGTGATCCAGTAGAGGCCGGTGACGTGCATGCCCCAGCCGAAGGCCCAGCCGATTGCCGCCGCCCGCTTCCAGCTCTCGGCCCGCCCGAGCAGCAGCAGGAGGCCAGGGAAGGAAACCAGCAGCACCGGCAGGGCGAAGACCGGCGGCATGGCCAGGGAGGAGAGGGCACCGAGGCCGAAGGCCGCGGCGAGGGCGCGCCAGCCGGCGCGCGATTCCAGGTAGCCGGCCAGTCGCTGCAAGGGGGTCCGCCTATTCCGCCGCCTGGGAGGGGGCCTGGGGCGCGGTGGCGCCCGAATCGATGCCGGCGCCGGGCATCTCGATGGCGGGCGTCGCCGGGGCCGGGCGGCGGACCCGCAGGCGGCGGATCCGCCGGGGGTCGCTGTCCAGCACGCGGAACTCGATGCCCGAGGAGTGGGAGACGAGCTCGCCCCGCGCCGGTACGCGCCCGGCAAGGGTGAAGACGAGGCCGCCCACGGTGTCGATGTCCTGGTGCCGCTCCTCGTTGGTCAGCACCTCGCCGTAGCGGGTCTCGAAGGCCTCGATGGTCATGCGGGCGTCGAGGTCGAGGCTGCCGTCGGGGCGCTCCACCGCCTGGGGCGGGGCCTCCTCGTCGTGCTCGTCGGAGATGTCGCCGACGATGGTCTCGACGAGGTCCTCAATGGTCACCAGCCCGTCGATGCCGCCGTACTCGTCCACGACCAAGGCCATGTGCGTGCGGGCCTCGCGCATCTGCAGCAGCAGGTCCAGCACGGGCACCTGGGGCACCACGAAGAGCAGGGGGCGCAGCACCGCCTCAAGTGAGAAGGGGCCTTCCCTGCCGACGGCGGCGAAGACGTCCTTGATGTGGACCATGCCGCGGATGTCGTCGAGGTTCTCCCGGTAGATCGGGAAGCGGCTGTGGCCCTCGCGCTGGATGAGGCGGATCGACTCCTCCAGCGTCAGGTCGCAGGGCATGCCGATGATGTCGGCGCGCGGCAGCATGACATCCACCGCGGTCTTGTTCCGGAGCTTGAGGACGTTGCCAAGGATGACGCGCTCGTTCGCGTCCAGCGCGTCGGCCTCGGGGGCGGCGCCGTCCTCGCCCTCGCTCTCGACGAGGGCCTCGACCTGGTCGCGCACGCTCTCGGCCTCGCGCCGGCGGAGAAGGCTCTGGAAGCGCCAGAAGATGTTGTTGCGCTGGGCGCGCTCATGCGCCCGCTCGGAATGGCCGTTGCGCTCGCTCATGCCACGCCCCTCCAGGGATTGGGCAGGGCGAGACGGCGCATGATGCGCGCCTCCGCCCGCTCCATCCGGCGGGCCTCGCCGGCCCGGAGATGGTCATGGCCGGTGAGGTGCAGCACCCCGTGCGCCACGAGGTGGGAGAGATGGGCCATGACGCTGCGCCCGGCGGCGCGCGCTTCCCGCCGCACCGTGCCGAGCGCGAGCGCGACGTCCCCGGGCATGCCGGGGTGGAGCGGGGGGAAGGAGAGGACGTTGGTGGGCTTCACCTTGCCGCGGTGCTCGCCGTTGAGGCGCTTCACCTGGAGGTCGCCGGTCAGCAGCACCGTCACGGCGCCCTCGACGCCCGCCTCCTCGAAGGCGGCGGCGGCGGCGCGGCGCGCCACTTCCTCGACACGCGGCACGGCGGACCGCCAGGCGGGGTCCTCCAGCACAACGTCGATGTCATGCTCCCACCCGGGGAGGAACTCCCCGGGGGATTCTTCGTCCTCCGCGCCGGCGGCAGGGCCGCTCGGCGCAGGGTGGTTCGGCCCGGCGGGTCCTCCGCCGGGCGGGCGACTGCCCACCGCTTCCTTACTCCTTCAACCTCGCGCGCGCCGCACGGCCGTCGGCCGCCGCGGTCTCAGCCCGCCCATAAGCCGAGACGATCCGCCCGACCAGGGGGTGGCGCACCACGTCGTTCTCGGCGAAGCGGGTGATGCCGATCCCCTCCACCCCATCGAGAATGGAGAGGGCCTCCACCAGCCCTGATTTCTGCCCCGGCGGCAGGTCCACCTGGGAGGGGTCGCCGGTGATCACCATCCGCGTGCCCTCGCCCATGCGGGTGAGGAACATCTTCATCTGCGCGGGCGTCGTGTTCTGCGCCTCGTCCAGGATGGCGAAGGCGTGCGCGAGGGTGCGGCCGCGCATGAAGGCGAGCGGCGCGATCTCGATCTCCCCCGAAACCAGGCGACGCGCCACCTGGTCGGCCGGCATCATGTCGTGCAGGGCGTCGTAGAGGGGGCGGAGATAGGGATCGACCTTCTCCTTCATGTCGCCCGGCAGGAAGCCCAGCCGCTCCCCAGCCTCCACCGCGGGGCGGGAAAGGATGATCTTGTCCACCTGGTTTGCCATCAGCAGGGCCACGCCCTGGGCAACCGCGAGGTAGGTCTTGCCGGTGCCGGCGGGGCCGACGCCGAAGACCATCTCATGGCGCTGGAGCATGTCCATATAGGCGCCCTGGGCACGGCTGCGGGCCGCGATGGCGCCCTTGCGCGTGCGGATGGCGGGCATGTCGGCCAGCGGCAGGCGCGGGTCCTCCACGGGGCCGTCAGCCATGCGCAGCGCGGCCTCTACATCGGCCATTCCGGTCACTTCTCCCTTTTCCAGGCGCTGCCAGAGGGCGCGCAGGACCGATTCCGCGAGGCCCGTGCCCTCCGCGCCGCCCGAGATCGTCGCCCGGTTCCCGCGCGAGGCGATCCGAACCCCCAATCGCTGCTCGATCCGCGCGAGGTGCCGGTCGTGTTCCCCGTAGAGCAACGGCAGCAGCGCGTTGTCATCAAAGGTCACGGTGACCGTCCGCGGGGCATCCGGCGCGAAGGCCGGGTTGCGCGGAAGGGCGCGAGGGTCGGACCGCAAGGCGATGCCAGCGGCGGGGGCGGCGAGTTGGGTCAAGCGGCGGCAGACTCCTGGTGCGCCATGGTTGCAGAGAGTGAATTGGGGTGGGCGGCCCGCAATTGCATCGGAACCACCGCGCCCACCGGGGCTGCGCCTGTTGCATGAACAGGCTGGAGCCACGGGCTGCGGCCCGCCACCTGGCCGGGATGCCGCCCCGTGCCGGTGATCAGGACATCGACGACGCGCCCGACGACGGCGCGATTGAACCGGTCCTGCTGCTCCCGCAGCAGGGCCTGCAGGGTCTGCAGGCGCGCGTCCTTCTCCGCCTCCGGCACCGCGTTGGGCTGGCCGGCGGCTGGCGTGCCGGGGCGGGCGGAATACTTGAAGGAATAGGCGCCGGCGAAGCCAACCCGCTCCACCAGCCGCATGGTGGCCTCGAAGTCGGCGGCCGTCTCGCCGGGATGGCCGACGATGAAATCGGAGGTCAGCGCGATGTCGGGCCGCGCCTCGCGCAGCCGGTCCGCCAGCCGGAGGTAGAGGTCGGCCTTGTGACCCCGGTTCATCGCGGCCAGCACCCTGTCGGACCCGGACTGCACGGGGAGGTGCAGGTAGGGCATCAGGGCGGGGATGTCCCCGTGCGCGGCGATGAGGTCGTCGTCCATGTCGCGGGGGTGGCTCGTCGTGTAGCGCAGACGGGCAACGCCCGGGATTTCCGCCAGTTCCCGGAGCAGCCGCGCGAGGCGCCACTTCGCGCCGCTTTGTGCTTCCCCGGCCCAGGCATTCACGTTCTGGCCGAGCAGCGCGATCTCCCGCGCGCCGCCGGCGG
The DNA here is from genome assembly GCF_000711725.1 of Roseomonas aerilata DSM 19363. Taxonomy (GTDB): domain Bacteria; phylum Pseudomonadota; class Alphaproteobacteria; order Acetobacterales; family Acetobacteraceae; genus Roseomonas; species Roseomonas aerilata. The sequence continues at coordinate 92,133 of NZ_JONP01000003.1, forward strand.
CGAGCTGCCGCGCCTCGGCGATGATGGCCTCAGGCCCGCGCGAGAACTCGGCGCCGCGCGTGTAGGGCACCACGCAGAAGGAGCAGAACTTATCGCAGCCCTCCTGGATCGTCAGGAAGGCGACAGGGCCCTGGGAGGCGCGGGCCTCGGGCAGGTGGTCGAACTTGTCCTCCGCCGGGAAGTCCGTCTCGATCACCGCGCCGGCCGCGCGGGAGGCGCGCGCGACCATCTCGGGCAGGCGGTGATAGGTCTGCGGGCCGAGGACGATGTCCACCCAGGGCGCCCGGGCGGTGATCTCCGCCCCCTCCGCCTGGGCGACGCAGCCGGCGACGGCGATGACGGTCTGGCGCCCCTCGGCCGCGCGGGCCTTCTTCGTCTCGCGCAGGCGGCCTAGGTCGGAGAAGACCTTCTCGCTCGCCTTCTCGCGGATATGGCAGGTGTTGAGGATGACCATGTCGGCCTCCTCCGCGCTCTCCGTCGGCGCGTAGCCGAGGGGGGCGAGGATGTCGGCCATGCGCCCGCTGTCATAGACGTTCATCTGGCAGCCCCAGGTGCGGATCAGGAGCTTGCGCGCGGGCTTGGCGGCCGCGGTGGATGCCCCGGCGGGGGCCTGGGCGACGGCCGGAACCGGGCCGATGAGACTGCTCATATGGAGAGAAACCCCTCTAGCCCCGAGCGCCCACCGTGGGAGGGGGCTTCGGGATGGGGCGATGTGCGGCGCGCGGCCTTCGAGGTCAAGAAAGACCCGGGCGCGGGGGGTGGGGCGCGTCCATGTCGGTAGGTTCGCGGCAGGCTAGGATTCGCGTCAAGCGCGGCGACGGGCCGCCCGGGCCTTCGTCACGAGAGGTTCACCGCCAGCGGCCGCGCCTCGCGGTTCTGGCGCAGGGCCGAGGCGCCCTCGGCCACCACCGCCTCCGTCGCGGCGGCGAGTGACTTGCGGTTGGGGATGGCGCCCGGCGGCAGCGGGTCGTGCAGTACGATCGTGGCCCGCAGCCCGGCATGGCGCAGCAGCCACCAGGCATGGGGCGCGATGGACATGTTGCCGTACCAGGCGAAGACCGGCCGGTCGCGCCGGCAGGCCGGCAGGCCACCCAGACGGTCATAGACAACCGAGACAGGACGGATCGTCTCCGCCTTCTCGGCGACGGCGAGGAAGGAGGAGCGGAAGGGCAGCACCCGCGTGCCATCCGAGCTGGTTCCTTCCGGAAAAAGAATGAGAGAATCCCCGGCGGCCAGCCGCTCCTGCATCTCCCGCGCCTCGTCCCCCGTGCGGCGGCGGGAGCGGGAGACGAAGACCGTGCGGCCCAGCCGCGCCACCCATCCGATCAGCGGCCAACGCCCGATCTCCGCCTTCGAGACGAAGGCCGCCTCGAGCGCGCCGCCGAGCACGGGGATGTCGAGCCAGGAGGAGTGGTTGGAGAGATAGAGGGTGCGCGGCGCCGAGGAGCGTTCCCCCACCACCCGCACCCGCATCCCCATCAGGGTGCAGGCCACGCGCCAGTAGAGCCGCGCGAAAGCCACCTTGCCGCGCCCCGGCAGCAACAGCAGCACCGCCTGCACGGGCATGCAGAGGATGGTCCAGAGCACCGCGAGGAGGAGGCGCCGGATGGCGCGGAGGCGTCCGCCGAGGGGACGGTCCCCCATCACGTCGAAGGCCCGGCCGCCCGGCACGGCGCGGCGGAACTGAATAGGGGTGCGGCGGCGAAGGCGGCTGGGTGGGGCGAGCGCGAGGGCAGGGTCGCTGGGCAGGGCGTCCATCGCGCCGGGTTAGCCCGCTCGCCCCGCGGCGTCCATGGTGGCGCGTGCCGGCTTCAGGCGCCCAGTTCCGGCGGCGCGGCGTCGTCGTCGGGCTGGTGGCCGACCTTGCGCTCGTAGTGCTTGAGATACTTCGCCGTTACCTGGTCGGTCTTCACGACCACGCAGACATCGGTGGTGTTGAACTGCGGGTCCACCACCGCGCCGTCCCCGACGAAGCCCCCGAGACGGAGATAGCCCTTCACCAGTGGCGGCAGCCCGGCGAGCACACGGCGGGTGTCGATCGAGGAGGGCTCCACCCGGTCCATCGGCACGCGCAGCTCCGGCAGGGCGCACGGGCGCAGGGCGGGCGGTGCGAGGTGGTGGGCGTAGAGGTAGCTGAGCGATTCCGCCAGCGCGTCCGGGTCCGTGCCGGGCAGGGACGCGCAGCCGAACATGAGGGAGATGCGCCGCTGGAAGACATAGGCGGCGATGCCCTGCCAGAGGAGCTGGAGGGTGCCGCGGTTGCGGTACCGCTCGTCCACGCAGGAGCGGCCCAGTTCCAGCAGCCCGCCCTCCTGCGCGAGGATGGGGGAGAGGTCGTACTCGGAGGCGGAGTAGAAGCCGCCGACCCTCTCGGCCGCCGCGCGGGTGATCAGCCGATAGGTGCCGACCACCGACCGCGCGCCCTCGCCCCGGTCGTGGTCGAGGACGAGCAGGTGGTCGGCCACGGGGTCGTAGGCATCGACGTCGAGGCGCAAGGCCGCGGTGGCGGGGTCCGGGTGCGCGCCCATCTCCTCGTAGAAGACGCGCCAGCGGAGGGCCTGCGCCGCCTCGACCTCGGCCGCGTTCTCCGCGATGCGGACGCCGAGGGCGCCCGCGCGCAGCTCCCCCAGCCCGGCGGCAAGGCCTGTCATCCCCCGTCCTTCGGCGCGGCGGGGGCCTTGCCGGCCGCGCGGCGCTTGCCCTCGGGCGCGGGGGCGGCGCGCTTGCCGAAGAGCTCCAGCCGCTGCTGCACGAGGGTGAAGCCGTAGCGGGCGGCAATCCCCTGCACCAGACGCTCGAACTCCTCGTCCTCGAACTCGATGACGGTGCCGGTGTCCACGTCGATCAGGTGGTGGTGGTGGCCACGGTCCGCCGGGTCGTAGCGGGAGCGGCCGCCGCCGAAGTCGCGGCGCTCGAGGATGCCCTTCTCCTCCAGCAGCCGGACCGTGCGGTAGACGGTGGCGATGGAGACCTTGCTGTCGAGGGCGATGGCGCGGCGGTAAAGCTCCTCCACGTCCGGGTGGTCCTCGGCCTCGCTTAGGACCCGCGCGATCAACCGGCGCTGGCCGGTCATCTTCAGGCCGCGCTCGATGCACAGGCGCTCGATCCGGGTCGGATCCCCGCCATGCGGGCCCTTGCCGTGCGGCGCCTTGGTATGGGTGTCGGTGGCGTGGTCCATGGTCATCCCGTTCGGGCGGAGACTAGCCCGCGAGGGGCCCGGCGCCAAACGGAGCGCCGAACGGGGCAGGGGCGGCCCGCCCGCGCCGAGGCGGCCGGACCGTAACGATTGGCCTTCGCAGGCCGTGGCGAGGCACCGCGCCCGGTGGCTTGGTGCGGCGCCCTGGTGGAGAGGGCGCGCCGGGCTGGATGACCCGGCCGACGAACGTGCGCCGCCGGTGCCTGGCTAGGCCTGCGGCAGGCGCTACTCCTTCGCGCCGCGGCTGCGGCGGGTCGAGCGCGGGCGGGTGCCGAGGCCGATCTTCTTGGCGAGGGAGGAGCGGTGCTCGGCATAGGCGGGCGCGACCATCGGGTATTCGGGCGGAAGGTTCCAGCGCTCCCGATACTGGTCGGGCGTCATGTTGTACGCGGTCTTGAGATGCCGCTTCAGCATCTTGAGCTTCTTCCCGTCCTCGAGGCAGACGAGATACTCGGGCGTCACGCTCTTCTTCACGGCGACGGCGGGCTCGGGCCGCGTGGGCGCCGGGGCTTCCTGCACCCGGCCGAGGCCGGCCAGGGTGCGGTGGACGTTCTCGATCAGGCCCGAGAGTTCCGTCAGCGGGACGGGATTGTTGGAGACATGCGCCGCCACGATCTGCGCCGTCAGCCCCAGAACGCCGGAGTCCGTGCTTTCCCGGGCATTGGCCGTGCTGTCCGGCATGACGATCTCCTGCGTGTCAGTGTTCGATGGACGGTATGCACTGTTGAGACTGGACGGGGACTTTGTGGCAACCCGATTCGCAACTGATCTACATCGCCTACCGCTTCCATAACAGAGAAAGGTTAAGGGTGACAGATATGACGCAAGAAATGATCGGCGCGGGAGTGGGTGGAAATGCCGCGGGGACTTGCGAAGCAGGGGTCACGCTCGACATCACTCGCGACTCCTGCCCCATGACCTTCGTCCGCACCCGCCTCGCTCTCGACCGCATGGCGGCCGGCGAGGTGCTGCTCGTGCTGCTGCGAGGGGATGAGCCGCGGCGCAACGTTCCGCGCACGGCGGAGGAGCAGGGGCACCGGGTGCTCGGGATGGAGGAGGCGGCGGACGGCACCGCCCGCCTGCTCATCCGGAAGGGGGGGTGATTCGCAACACCAGCGCGTCGCTGCGATCAGGATAGTAACGACGCCGCCGCCCGACCGGCTCGGCCCCCGCCCGGGCATAGAGAGCGCGCGCGGGAGCGTTGCGCTCGGACACCTCCAGGAAGAGGACGGTTGCGCCGCGCCGGGTGACCTCGGCCAGCGCGGCGCCCAGCAGGGCGGCGCCCAGGCCGGTCCGCTGCGCCGCGGGATCGACGGCGATGGTGAGGATCTCCGCCTCCCCCGCCACGGCGCGGGCGAGGACGAAGCCGGCGGGCCCGGCCACCCTTTCCACCACCAGGCCGAAGGCGCCCTCAAGCCCGAGCATGAGGCGGATGGCGGACTCGCCCCAGCGCTCCTCCGGCGGGAAAGCCGCGGCGTGCAGGGCGGCCAGGACGGGCACCTCGGCGGGTTCAGCAGGGCGCGGCGGGGACATCCTGGCCTCTGTCACGGGCTCGCGGGCGCGGGGCGCAAGGCAAGCGGCTCGGCATAGATCGGCGCCGCAGGGCGCGCCCGGCCCTCCGCCAGGGCGCGGGCGGCGGCGGCGGCGAGGGCGGCCGCATCGGGCAGCCGCCCGTTCGAGAGCAGCGCGTCCGCCCCCCGCGCGCGCAGCCGGGCCGCGGCCTGAGGCGCGGCGTCCCCCACCAGCACCACGGGGCCGGGCGGCAGGGGAAGGGCGGCTTCCTCCAGCAGCAGCGGCGCCTCGCCGGGACGTTCGAGGACGAGGCCGCCGCGGCCGGCGGTGGTGACGGACCAGACCGCGCGCCCCGCGGCCTGCCCGGGCGGGAGCGCGGCCGCCAGCGCCTCCCCGGTGGTCACGCCGTGGCAGGGCACGCCCCAGCCTGCCGCGAGGCCCTGCCCGAGCGCGAGGGCGGCGCGGATGCCCGTGAAGCCGCCGGGGCCGACGCCCACCGCCACCGCATCGGGCGCGCGCGTGCCGGGCGGGAGCACCTCGGCCGCGAGGGCGGGCAGGGCCGCGGGCTGGCCGCGCGCGCCTTCCCGCCGAGCGGCGGCGAGCACCGTCCCGTCCTCCCAGAGCGCCGCCGAGGCGCTCGCCAATGCGCCGTCCAGGGCCAGCAGCCGCATCGCGCGAATCCTTCCGATCGGCCCCGAATGTGTCAGCGCCGCGCGGCGCGGGCCATGCCCGGGCGTCATGGCCCGGTTGTGCCCCCGATTGTGTCACGCGGGCCTGCGCGACAGACTGCGGGCACGACAAAGGGGTTGGGCGTGCGCATGGGCAGGGGCGGGAAGGTGCGGTTCCTCCGCGGGATGGCCGCGTGAAGGTTCTCCTCGTTCACCCGAACTTCCCGGGGCAGTACGCGCATATCCTCCCCTTTCTGGCGTCCCGGCCGGGCACGCGGGTGGCCGGGATCGGGGCGCGCACCTTCCCCGTGCCGGAAGGGGTGGACCTTCGCGTCTACGACCCGCCGGCCCCGCCGGGCGATGAGGTGCCGCCGCGCCTGCGCCCCACCCAGGCCGCTCTCGCGCGCGCCGAGCGCGTGGCGCGCCTCGGGCTCGATCTGCGGCGCGATGGCTTCGTGCCGGACGTGGTGCTCGGCCATATCGGCTGGGGCGACACGATCTTCCTCAAGGACATCTTCCCCGAGGCGCCGCTGCTGCTCTACGCGGAGTTCTTCTACAGCGCGACGGGCGCCGATGTCGGGCACGAGCCCGGCAAGCCCTCCACGTTGCAGGACGCGCTGCGCGTGCGCTCAATGAACATGCCGTTCCTTTCCTCGATGCAGGCGGCGGACTGGGGCGCGGTGCCGACGCGCTGGCAGCGCGACCGCTTCCCCGAGTGGTTCCGCAACCGCCTGAGCCTCATGCACGAGGGGATCGATACGGAGATCTGCCGCCCCGATCCGGAGGCGCGCTTCGCCCTGCCGGACGGCACGGTGCTGCGGCCGGGCGACGAGGTCGTGACCTATGTCGCGCGCGGCCTCGAGCCCTATCGCGGCTTCCCGACCTTCATGCGCGCCCTGCCCGCACTTCTTGCGGCGCGGCCGGGGGCGCGCGTGGTGATCGTGGGGGACGACAAGGCAAGCTACGGCCGCGCGCCCGCGGGCTTCGCGAACTGGCGGGAGGCGATGCTGGCGGAGGTGGGGCCGCTGGACCCCGCGCGCGTGCACTTCCTCGGCCGCATCCCGCACCCGGCGCTGCACGCGCTGTTCCGCGTCTCGGCCGTGCATATCTACCTGACGGTGCCCTTCGTCCTCTCCTGGAGCGTGCTGGAGGCGATGGCCTGCGGGGCGCTGATCCTCGGCTCCGCGACGCCGCCGGTGCAGGAGGTGGTGGAGGACGGCGTGAACGGACTGCTGACCGACCTCTACGATGCGCCGGCCCTTGCACGCCGCATGGCCGAGGCGCTGGCCGACCCCGCGCGCCACGCTCCGCTGCGGGCGGCGGCGCGACGGACCGTGGAGAAGCGCTTCGACCTCCGCCGCATCTGCCTGCCGCGGCAGGTGGCGGTGATCGAGGCGCTGGCGGCGCGGCGCCGGCCGCTGACCTACGCCTGAGCGCTGGCGGCCTTCCGGCGGCGCCGGGCGAGGCCCGCGGTGCCGACAAGGCCGGTGGCGAGCAGCGCCAGGCTCGACGGCTCAGGCACCTTCACCGCCAGCGCGCTCTCGAAGCCCTGCGCCCAGAGGGCATGGACCTTGGCGGTGGGGTGGATGGCGTCCCAGAAGGCCAAGCTGTCGATGTTCGCGGCGCCGGGGCCGCATTGCGGCGTGGTCGCCGCCGAGAGCGGGGTGCCGAGGTAGCAGGGGTTCGTCGCGTCGGTGAGGCCGTAGCTGGCGCCGTTCGCGAGAAGGGAGGTGTTGTAGCTGGCGAGATCGAACTGGATCACGCTGGTGCCGGGCGGCAGGGACAGGCCGGCCAGCCCGGTGGCCAGGCCCGTGTTGTAGGCCTGGGTGAGGAGCGTGGCCGTCGGCGCCAGGCTTGGGCTGCCGAGCGCGAATTCCGGGATGGCGCCGATATTCGGTGCGTTGACGACGAGGAGGTTCCGCGCGCCCTCGGCGATGAGCGCGCCCACGGCGGCGACCTCTGCCTGGACGCCGGCCGTGATGGCGGCGGCGCCGGTGCCCTGCCGGGCCGCGTTGCGCACATCGTTCCCGCCGATCGCCACGAGGTAGAGCGCGTTCGGGTCGGCCACGAAGCCGGTGGAGAGGCTGAAGGCCGCCACCTGCTGCGGCAGGTTGATGGCGGGCGGGCCGCCGACCGCGCTGGCGGCGGCGGTGGCCCCCGCGACGGCGAAGTTGGTGCCGGGCGTGTAGGCGCTTCCGCCGAAGAGGTTGAAGGCGTCCTGTCCCCCCGTGACCCAGAGGGAGGGGGTGAGCGACAGGCCATAGCTGTTCGCGAGGAGCTGGGCGGCGACGGGGCCGTTGGTGAAGCTGTTGTTGTAGCTCGGCGGGTTCGGCAGGTTCTGGCGGTAGAGGATCTCGGCGAGGTTGCCGTTGTCCGAAAGGCTGTCGCCAAAGACGTAGAGCGCCGAGTAGGGCGCCGCCTCGGCCGGCAGGGCACTTGCCAACAACCCCGCCAGCATCGTGGAGGCGGCGAGGAGGGCGGGGCGGACGGACATGAGTTTATCTCAGGATTATGTCCCCCCGCGGTAACGCCCCGCCGCGGCCGGCGCAACCGCCCCGGCCGCTCGCAGCGGCCTATCTCCCCTAATGCGCGAGGGGAAACGCCCGGCCACGGAGGATCATTCCTGCGTGAGCCGGGTCGCGGTGCCTCAGCCGGCGGCGCGCAGGCGGGAGGCAAGGCTTTCGACAGCGCCTCTCAGGGCCTCGCCGTGCTGGGAGACCTCGCCGATGGCGTCGCCCAGGGCCGACATGGCGGCGGTGGTCTCCTGGGCGCCGCGGCCCACCTCCGCCACCCGCTCCGAGACGGCGCCGGTGCCCTGCGCGGCCTCGGCGACGTTGCGCGCGATCTCGCGGGTTGTGGCGCCCTGCTGCTCCACCGCCGCGGCGATGGCGGCCGCGATCTGGCTCGACCGGTCCACGGTGGCGCCGATGCCCTGGATCGCCCCGACCGCCAGCTCGGTCGCGGCCTGCATCTCGGCAATCTGGCGCCCGATCTCGTCGGTGGCCTTGGCCGTCTGCGCGGCGAGCGACTTCACCTCGGATGCGACGACCGCGAAGCCCTTTCCGGCCTCGCCGGCGCGCGCGGCCTCGATCGTCGCGTTCAGGGCGAGAAGGTTCGTCTGGCCGGCGATATCGCCGATCAGGCGCACCACCTCGCCGATCCGCTGCGCGGCCTCGCTCAGCCCGCGCACGGTGGCGTCGCTGGCGCTCGCCTCGGCGGCGGCGCGCTGGGCGACGGTCGCGGCCTCGGTGACCTGGCGGGTGATCTCGCCGACCGTCGCGGCCATCTCCTCGGCGGCGGCGGCGACGGTCTGGACATTCGCGCTCGCCTGGCCGGCGCCGAGGGCGGCGGAGCCCGCCTCCTCCGCGGTGCGCTTGGCCGTGGCGGCGGCATCGCCGGAGGACTGGCGCATGGAGGTGGCTGAGGCGGCGAGCGCGGCCGCGACCCCGCCGAGCGAGCGCTCCACCTCCTCGGCCAGGACGGCCTGGTTCCGGCGGCGGTCGACCTCGGCCGAATCGCGAAGCTGCGCCGCCTCGCCTTCCAGCGCGCGGGCCCGGCGCGAGTTCTCGCGCAGAACAGAGAGGGCCTTGCCGAGCCGGCCGACCTCGTCGGCGCGGCCGGTCATCGGCAGCGCGGCTTCCAGGTCGCCGTCCGCCAGGCGCTGCGTGGCCGTGGCCAGGGCGGAGAGCGGGCTGGTCACGCGGCGCAGCACGATCCAGGCGGCGCCCAGGGTGGTGAGCAGCGACAGGGCGAGCAGGGAGAGGGCGAGGGTGAGATGCGCGCGCGCCTCGGAGACCTGCGTGGCGGCGCGCGCCTGGCTGGCCTGCCCACCCGCATGCATCACTGCGAGCAGCGTGCCGATCTGCCGCGTGGACGTCTCCACGTAGTTAGCGGCGGTCATCGGGTAGCGGCCGGCCTCCGTGGCGCCGGCTCGCACCAACTCGTCGGAAAGCTTGCGGAAGTTCTCGAAATACTCCCGCCGCGCCGTGGCCATGGCCGCGCGAAGGGCCGGGTCGGTGGCCGCATCGGCCTCCGGCGCCAGGTTCCGCAGCATTTCCCACAGCAGGTCCACCCGCGTGCGGCTCGCTGCGTTGGCGGCGATCCTGTCGGCCGCCACCGGCTGGCCCGCGGTGATGGTCGAGGCGATGTTCGAGCGCTCGACGCCCGAGATATCGCGCATGCGCCAGCCCAACTCCTTGACCACGGCCAGACGGGCGAGCACGGGATCGGCGGCGGCCACGGCGTGCGAGGCCGTGAACCAGACATCGACGGCGGCACTCACCGAGGCGTTGATCGTCGGGATGTAATCGCGGAGCAGCGCCTGCTCGCGCTGGTCACGAGGAAGGCGGATGGCGGCGTCGGCACGCTTCCTGATCTCGTTGGCGTTGTCCAGCGCCGCGCGCAGCTTGCCCAGCAGGGCGTCCCGGTCGGGGAAAACCTGCGCCGAGAGGACTTCGAGCCCTGGTCCGAAATTCGCCGCGACGGCGGCGCGGCGGGTCTCGATCTCGCGCAGCACGGCCGCATCGGCAGGGCCCGCGGCCTGGAGAGCGTTGTTGGTCGTCAAGCGCTCCATCAGCACCTCGAAGAGGCCTGCAGCGAACTGGTTCGCACCCCGGTCCGCCTTGCGCGCAGCCTCCGCCTGCCGCAGCACGCCCACGTCCTCCACCGCGTGCCAGCCCAGACCACCGGCGGCGAGCAGGGAGAGCGCGCAGACCGTGCCGAGAAGGGAGGAGCGGATGGACAGCGCGCGGGAGGGTAATCCGGAAGCGGGTGCTGGGGGCATTATGGTTCCTGGTGCCGTTTGGATGGCTGCCGGGGCAATCTGGAGAGGAGTCACTTCCGGACGGTAAACAAGGTGCGGTCTCCCGCGCCTTTGCTGGCCTTGGGCAGGGCCGGCAGCGCGTGCCTAGTCCCCCGCCGGGAAGTTCGCCCGCGCCCGCCGCAGCAGGGCGCGCAGCATCCGCGCCTCGTCCTCCGACAGATTCCTCGTGGCCAGGGCGTTCACCTCATGCGCCTCCGGCACCAGCACCTCGCGCAGGTCCCGGCCGGCCGCCGTAAGGAAGATATGGACCTTTCGCTTGTCGGTCTCGGACCGCACGCGGTGGATCCAGCCCTGGGCCTCGATGCCGCGCAGCGCGATCACCGCGGTCGGCTCCATCATGCCGACGCGGCGGGCGAGGTCGCGCTGGGTGATCCCGTCCTCCTCCCACAGCACGCGGAGGAAGTACCAGGCGCCCGGCGCCACCCCGTGCGGCTGCAGCCGCGCCTGGAGGTGGCGCTGGATCGCGCGGTTGAGGTCGCGCACGAGAAAGCCGACGCTCTGCTCGAAGGGCAGGGGGTCGATGCGGCCTTCCGCCGCTGGCGCCGCGGCCGGAACCCGGGCCGCGGCGGAGGAGAGGGGCGGGCTCAGGCGACGGCGGCCTGGGCCATCTCCTTCTCCTCGGGTTCCTCCTCCATGCCCGTGAGGTAGGCGGCCTCCTCCTCCGAGGCGCCGAGGGTGCGCCAGTCCTCGGTCTTGGGCACGACGCCCTGGTAGGAGCGGAGCTTCGAGGTCGGCAGGTGCGGCGCCTCGAGACCGATCGGCGCCGCGCCGGCCTCGTGGCGCGCGACGGCGTCGAGCATGATGCGGCGGAACTGGATCACCGCGATGTCGCTCGCCCCCAGCCGCTCGCTCGTGCGGTCGGCGATCCGGCCCATCGACTCCCACATCGCGATGTCCTGGTTGGGGATGCCCGGGATGCCCGTGAAGGAGTCGCCGGTCTTCATCAGCTCGCGGTCCTGCAGGTAGTCGTTGGAGGCGTGCCGCTTCATGGGGCGGAACTCCGCGTCCACATCCACGCCCACCTCGGCCACGCAGAACTTGCGCCAGGCCTCGGGCGAGATGTTCTGGCGCCCCTCCTCGGTCCAGGCGATGAAGTGGAAATAGGTGCTGTGGTCATCGCGCGGCACGATGACGCTGGCGACGTTGTAGGAGGAGTTCGGCGGGATCAGCGCGGTGAAGGGCGCGACGAAGGTGGTGATGCGCACGTAATCCTGCGTCGCCGCGTTCATGATCGGCCGACGGATCGCGGCGTAGCGCATGCCGTAGTTGGTGACCTGCACCTGGATGCGCGGGTTCTTGTCGGTGGAGGGGCGAACCCAGTGGGTGTCGAGCGCCTTCGCCTCGCCCCGCGCCGGCCGCATGTCCGAGGAGTGGAGCGAGGAGGAGTGGGCGCTGTCGATCTGCCCCTCCATGATCTGCGCCCAGTTGCAGGGCAGCTCGATCCGGATGGCCGAGACGTTGGCGCCGGGCGTGGGCGCCCAGGCCGGCTGCTCGAATTCCGGCATCTCCTCGGGCTTGCCCATATAGACCCAGATGAAGCCGCCGGCCTCGCGCACGGGATAGGCCTTCTGCTTCACGCGCTCGGCGAAGCTGCTCTCCTTCGGCTCGGAGGGCATGTCCACGACGTTGCCCTCCACGTCGAACTTCCAGCCGTGATAGAGGCAGCGCAACCCGCAGTTCTCGTTGCGGCCGAAGGCAAGCGAGGCCTTGCGGTGCGCGCAGAACTCGCCGAGCACGCCGAGCCGGCCCTCGCTGTCGCGGAAGGCGACGAGCTTCTCGCCGAAAAGAGTGACGCGGGCAGGCTTGCCGTCGCGCTCCGCCACCTGCTCGGAGAGGAGGGCGGGCACCCAGTGGCGGCGCATCAGGCGGCCCATGGGGGCATCGCCCTCGACGCGGCAAAGGGTCTCGTTCTCGGCGGCGGTCAGCATGGGGCGGGGGCTCCGTAAGGGGCGGCCAGAACGCGGGAGGGGCCGGCAAGTAGTTAGGACCCTAAGTTTATGCGCGGCGTCCGACGGGTCAAGGAGAAACGGCACGTACCGGGAAGTGCCCTCCTATCTGCTCCGCCAAGCGTGATGATCCGGCGCCTGCGAGCCGGCCTTGTCAGAACAAACTTAGCCTTCTAAGCGTATCGCCACGTCCAGGCCGCGGTGTTGGAGGAAAAGAGGGCATGTCCGACGCACCCGCCGAGGGGGAGCTGTTGGCGCTGCGCGTGACCCGCGCCGAGCCGGCCGCCGAAGGCATCCACCTCTTTGAATTGCGTGATCCCGCGGGCGCGCCGCTGCCGCCCTTCACTCCCGGCGCGCATCTCTCGGTGCGCGTGCCCGGCGGGGCCATGCGCAACTACTCCCTCTGCAACGACCCGCACGAGCGCGACCGCTATGTCATCGCCGTGAAGCGGGACGAGCGTGGGCGTGGCGGCTCGGTCGCACTGGTGGACGGGGTGGCGGCGGGCGATACGCTGGATGTCTCGGCGCCGCGCAACCTGTTCGAGCTGGACACGCGCGCGCCCGGCTACATCTTTGTCGCCGGCGGGATCGGCATCACGCCGATCCTCGCGATGATCCGGTACCTCAAGGCCACCGGCGGAAAGCCCTTCCGCCTCTTCTATCTCACGCGGCACACCGCCGGCACCGCCTTCCACGGAGAGGTCTCGGACCCCGCCTTCGCCGGCAGCAACGCCGTGGTGATTCACCACGACGAAGGCGATCCCGAGAACGCCTACGACCTCTGGCCGGTCTTCGAGGAGCCGACCAAGGAGCACATCTACTGCTGCGGTCCGCGGCCGCTGATGGACGCCGTGCGCGACATGACCGGGCACTGGCCGGAGAACAGCGTGCACTTCGAGGATTTCGGCTCCGACCTTGTCCGTCCAAGGGATGACGACAAGCCGTTCACCGTTCAGGTCGGGCGGGAGGGCGCGCCGCTGGAGGTGCCGGTCGGGGCGACGATCCTCGACGTGCTGCGCCTGCACGGCCGCAAGCTTCCCTCCTCCTGTGAGAGCGGCACCTGCGGCACCTGCCGCACCCGCTACGTCGAGGGGGAGGTGGACCACCGCGACATGGTTCTGACGCCGGCTGAGCGGAAGTCGCAGCTCATGATCTGCGTCTCCCGCGCGAAGACCGACACGCTGGTGATCGAGCTTTGAGCGGGGCGCCGCGCATCCGGCTGGGGGTGGCAGGGCTCGGCCGCGCCTTCATGCTCATGCTGCCGACGCTGGCGCGCGACACGCGGGTCGAGATGGTGGCCGCCGCCGACCCGCGCCCCGAGGCCCGAGCCCGCTTCGCCGACGACTTCGGCGCGCGGGTGTATGACAGTGTCGAGGCGCTCTGCGCCGATCCCGACCTCGACGCGGTCTATATCGCGAGCCCCCATGGGTTCCACGTCGCCCATGTCCGAGCCGCCGCCGCCGCCGGCAAACACGTGCTGGTCGAGAAGCCGATGGCGCTGACGATCGAGGACTGCCAGGCGATGATCGCAGCCGCGCGGGAGGGGGGCGTGCACCTGCTCGTCGGGCACAGCCACTCCTTCGACGCGCCCTATCTCCGCGCGCGGGAGATGATCCGGGCCGGGGATTTCGGCGCGGTGCGGATGATCACGGCGATGAACTTCACCGACTACCTCTACCGCCCGCGCCGGCCGGAGGAGCTGGACACCTCCCAGGGCGGCGGCGCCATCTTCTCCCAGGCGCCGCACCAGGTGGAGGTGGTGCGGCTGCTGGCCGGCCGCCCCGCCCGTTCCATCCGCGCGGTGGCGACGGTGTGGGACCGCGCGCGCGGGACCGAGGGCGCCTACAACGCGCTGCTCGACTTCGGCGAAGGCCTATCCGCCACGCTCACCTATAACGGCCACGGCCACTTTGATACCGACGAGTTCCAGGACTGGATCGGCGAGATGGGCACGCCGCGCGACGCCGCGGCCTACGGCACCGCCCGCGCCGCGCTGCGCGCTGTCTCCTCGCCCGAGGAGGAGGCGGCGCTGAAGGAGCGCCGCGCCTATGGGCGGGGCAGCGGGGCGGCCGAAGCCCGCAGCACGCCGGCCCCGCCCGCCTACAACCACTTCGGCCTTGTCATCGCTTCCTGCGAGCGCGCGGATCTGCGGCCGACGCCGCGTGGGATTGCGATCTATGCCGACGACGAGCGCCGCTTCGAGCCGCTGCCGCCGCCGGACGTGCCGCGAGCGGAGGTAATCGACGAGCTCCACGCGGCCATTTTCCAGGCCGTGCCACCCCTGCACGACGGCGCCTGGGGCCTGGCCACGGCCGAGATCTGCCTCTCCCTTCTCGTGTCCGCGCGGACGGGAAGGGAGGTGGCGCTCCGGCACCAGGGCACGCCATGATGCCCGCAACGAATCCCGGGAGAGAAACGATGTTCCCAGCAGCCCCCACGCGGCGTGCCGCCCTGGGTCTTGCCGCCGCCGCGGTCCTGGTCCCCGGTGCCCTGCGCGCGCAGACCCGTGTGGTGCGCCTGGTCGTGCCCTATGCCCCCGGCGGGACGAACGACGTGACCGCCCGGCTGATGGCGCCGCGCATGGGCGAGGCGCTGGGCCAGACCTGCGTGATCGAGAACCGCTCCGGCGCCAGCGGTGCGATCGGCGCGCAGGAGGTGGCGCGCTCGGCGCCCGATGGCACAACGCTGCTCTACTCGAACGAGGTCCACCCGATCCTGCGCCTGGTTCAGCGCGGCGTGCCCTTCGACGCGGCGGAGGACTTCACCCCCGTCACGCGCACGGTCAGCATTCCCTACGTCCTCGTGGGCGGGGCGAAGGCGGCGGGTTCCGCCGATCCGCGCGCGCTGCTCGCGGCGGTAAAGGCGAAGCCGAACGACTTCACCTTCGCCTGCTCCTCGCTCGGCTCGGTCGGGCATCTCGGCGCGGCGGCGCTCGGGCAGCGGCTGGGCGTGGAGGTCACGACGGTGATCTACCGGGGCACGGGGCCGGCCATCAACGACGTCATCTCAGGCGCCGTGCCGCTGATGTTCGCCCCCGTCGGCGCCGTGCTGCCGATGATCCAGGGCGGGCAGCTCCGCGCCTATGCCGTCACGGCGCCCGCGCGCCTTTCCTCCATGCCGGACACGCCGGCCATGGCGGAGGCGGGGCAGCCGGAGATGTTGTTCGAGGGCTGGTGCGGCATCTGGGGGCCCAAGGGCCTGCCGGAGGCACGGGTGGAGGCCGCCTGCGCCGCGGCGCAATCCGCGCTGCGCGACGCGGAGGTGATCCAGCGGCTCGCGGCCATCGGCTGCACCCCGATCAACGAGACCCCGGCCGAGGCCGCGCGCCAGATCGCGGCGGAGGCGGCGCGCAACGCCGCGATCATCCGCGCCGCCCGCATCCAGCCGGAGTGAGGAGAGGCCCATGGCCCTGATCCGCATCGAGCCCGTGCGCGACGAGCGCAGCGGCAACTACTACCTCGAGATCTACAGCCCGCACGACGCGGGGGCGCCGCTCGTCACCACCCAGCCGCGCTACGCCTCGGCGGCGGCGGCGGAGAACGATCTCCTGGCCATCCTCGCCGCCGCGGCCAGCGCGCCGCGCGCCTGAAGGGCGCTGACCGCGCTGCCGGCCGCCCTGGCCTGTGGCGATAAACTTTCAGGAGCAGAAGCTTGTCCGACCTCCGCCTCTCGCTGGCTATCGGCGACTACGACCGGATCCGTCCCCTCGTGGACGGCAATGTCCGCATCGACGGCGTCGATCCCGTCTTCTCCATCCTCGACCCCGAGGAGATCTTCTTCCGCGCGTTCAAGTACGCGGATTTCGACATCTGCGAGATCTCGCTCTCCTCTTACACAGTGAAGACGGCGAACGGGGACTGCCCCTATATCGCCGTGCCCGTCTTTCCCTCCCGCGCCTTCCGTCACACCTCGGTCTATATCCGCAAGGACCGTGGGATCACGAAACCCGAGGATCTGAAGGGCCGGCGCGTTGGCGTGCCGGAATACCAGCTTACCGCCAATGTTTGGGTGCGCGTGATCCTGGAGGAATACGGCGTGCGGCCGGAGGACATCACCTGGGTGCGCGGCGGCTACGAGCATCCTGGGCGAGAGGAGAAGATCGCCCTCAACCTGCCCGCGAACGTGCGGCTGGAGAGCCTGCCGGCCGGGGCCACCATCTCCTCCGCGCTGGCGGACGGCACGATCGACGCGGTGATCGGCCCGCGCGCGCCCTCCTGCTTCGACCGTGGGCACCCGCAGGTCGGGCGGCTCTGGGCCGATCCGGTGGCCGCCGCCTCCGAGTGGTACGGCAAGCACAAGATCTTCCCGATCATGCACGTGCTGGGCATCCGCAAGGACGTGGCCGAGCGGCACCGCTACCTGCCGGGCGCGCTGGTGAAGGCCTTCGAGGAGGCGAAGTCCTTCGCCCTCGCGCGGCTCTCCAACACGGCCGCGACGAAGGTCACGCTGCCCTTCGTGGAGGAGCGGCTGCAGCACGCGCGCCAGCTGATGGGCGATGACTTCTGGTCCTACGGGCTGGAGGCGAACCGCGAAGGCTTGGACGTCTTCCTCGAGGCGCATCACGCCCAGGGGCTCTCCTCCCGCCGGCTGAAGCCGGAGGAGCTGTTCCACCCCGCCTCGCTCGAATCCTTCCGCCTCTAGCAGCACAGGAGACGACGCCATGACCGCCTTCCAGAACCGGGTCGAGGACATCATGGCGTCCTCCACCCGACGGGGCCTGCCCCGGAAGATCCAGCACCCGGTGGCGGATACCGCTTCGTACATGCGGGGGGTGGACAACTTCTGCCGGGTGATGGCGATCCGGCCGGGCGACCACGTGGTGATGCTGACGGACCCGCTGCTCGACCCGCGCGTGGTGCAGGCCGTGCAGGGCCTGGCGCGCGGGCGGGGCGCGACCTTCATCTCCTACATGGGGGATTCCACGCGCTACGTGACCGTGCCGGAGGAGGCGAAGCCGCTGCTGGAGCGCGCGACCTTCGTCGTCTCCACCTGGTTCGCCTCAGTGCTCGATCCCTACTGCATCGGGCTGCGGCGCAATAAGGGCCAGCGCTGGGTGAAGATCACCTTCTTCCGCGACCTGGACCTGCTGCACACGCCCCAGGCGGGGTTCCCCGTCGAACTCCTGGGCGAGATCATCCGCGCAACAGGCCGCATGTTCCCCGAGGCCGGCGACTTCACGCTGCGCATCACCGACCCGCGCGGCACCGATTTCCGCGTGCCTTTCAGCGAGGCGATGCTGAAGAAGATGCGCGCGCACAACCGCTGGCGCGGGCAGAACGTGGCGGACCAGGACGGCTGCTACGTCCACTACCTGCCGACCCACGGGCCGAACCTGTTCGAGCCGAACATGGTGGGGCTGCAGCCGGACGAGAAAATCGGCGTGACCGGCACGATCTGGCCGCAATGGGCCGTGGGCTTCGACGAGCCCTTCAAGGAACCGCTCGGCGTCGAGTTCCGCGACGACGTGGTTCATGCGGTGCACGGCGATGGCTGGGAGGCCGACGTCATGCGCGACTACCTCATCGGCGGCACGCTGGAGGAGGTGGGCTGCGGCCACAACCCGAAGGCGCCGCGCTTCGATATTTATCCCGCCGGCCCCAATTCCCCGGGCGCGCTGCATTTCGGCATCAACGCGCTCAAGCCCTCTGAATACCTCCGACGCGTGATGCCGAACTGGGAGGAGCCGCATATCCACATGGACCTCGTCACCTTCGACGCTACCGTGATGGCGGGCAATCGCACGATGGTGGAGGACGGCTATCTTCTCTCGCTGCGCGATCCCGCCGTGCGGGCGCTGGCGGAGACCTACGGGGATCCGGTGGAGCTGCTCGAAGCCTATCCGGTCTAGCGCCGGCAAGAAGGAGAAAGAGATGGAAGCGTCCCGCCGCATCCTCCTCGGCGGCGCGGCAGCCCTGCTCGCCGCACCCGCACTCGCGCAGTCATACCCCGACCGGCCGATCCGCCTCATCGTGCCCTTCCCGCCCGGCGGCGGGGGAGACACGCTGGCCCGCCTCTCCTCGCTCGCGGCGCAGCCCAACCTGCCGCAACCGGTTGTCATCGAGAACCGTGCCGGCGCGGGCGGCAATATCGGCGCCGAGGCGGCGGCGCGCTCGCCGGCCGATGGCTACACGCTGTTCTACGGCACCAACGGCACGCACGGGATCAACGAGGCGCTCTACCCGCGCCTGCCCTTCCGGCCGGACGCGGACTTCATCCCTGTCGCCGCCCTCACGCGCATCGCCCTCGTCGTGGTGGTGCGCAAGGACCTGCCGGTAGAGACGCTGCCGGAGCTGATCGCCTACCTGAAGGCCAATCCGGGCAAGCTGAGCTACGGCTCGGCCGGGAACGGCACGACGGGCCACATCGCCGCCGAGATGTTCCGCGCGGCGGCGGGCGTGGACATCCTCCATGTTCCCTATCGCGGCAACGCGGCCGCCATGACGGACCTCGCGGGCGGGCGCGTGGACCTCGGCATCGACCTCATCCCCGCCGCGGCGCCGGTGATGGAGGGCAACGCCGTGCGTGCCCTGGCCGTGACGAGCGCCGAAGCCCTGCCGAGCCACCCCCGCCTGCCGACCGTCGCCTCCGTCCTGCCGGGCTTCGAGGTGGCGGCCTGGGACGGCATCTTCGCGCCCACCGGCACCCCGGCGGCGGCCGTGACCGCCATCAATGCCGCCTACCGCCGGGGCCTGCGAGATCCCGAGACGGTCGCGCGCCTCCGCGCCCGGGGGGCGGAGGTGGTGCCGCTGGACAGCCCCGCGGAGTTCGCGACCTTCGTGGCGGCGGAACGCGGGAAATGGGCGGCGGCGGTGAAGGCAAGCGGCGCGCGCATGGACTGACCGGCGTCGTGGGCGCCAGGGCCGGAGCGGGGGGGAGCCCCCGCCCGGGACTTGCCGGCCGGGATCGGCACCACTGCCTCCGCAGGTACCCCTGGCCCCGCTTTGCACTTCCCAAAGCCGGGCGGCCGTTCTGCAATGCAGCAAACCGCCGGACGAGCCCGCCATGACCCATCCCAGCCTCGCGCCCTTCCTGGCCGCCATCGGCGACGTGCCCGTCACGACGGACCCGGTCCTCGTCCGCCAGCGCTCGCGCGACATGAGCAGCGCCTTCAGCCCGATCCTGAAGCGGGAGGCGCGGGACCGGAGCGCGGACGCCATCCTCAACCCCCGCACGCGGGAGGAGGTGGTCCGCATCGCCGCCGCCGCCGCACGCACGCGGATGCCGCTGATCGCGCGGGGCGGCGGCTCGGCGAATTTCGGCCAGGGCATTCCCCTGCAAGGTGGGGCGGTGCTGGACCTGACGGCGCTGGACCGGGTGCTCTGGACGCGGGACGGCAAGGTGAGGGCCGAATGCGGGGCGCGGATGATCGACATCGACGCCGTGACGCGGCCGACGGGCTGGGAACTGCGGATGCACCCCTCCACCCGGCGGGCCGGCACCATCGGCGGCTATATAGGCGGCGGCCATGCGGGGGTGGGGAGCTGCGCCTACGGCATCCTGCGCGACGCCGGCAACATCCTCGGGTTGCAGGTGCTGAGCGTGGAGGAGGAGCCGCGGGTCGTGGAGCTTCGCGGGGCGGACGTGAACCTGCCGCACCACGCCTATGGCGCCAACGGGATCATCCTGGAGGTAGAGATGCCGCTGGCACCCGCCTGGCCCTGGACGGAGGCGGTGACGCTCTTTCCTGACTTCATGCAGGCCGTGCGCTTCGCCCACGCGCTGACTGTTTCGGACGGGATCGTGAAGAAGCTCGTCTCCGTTCAGCAATGGCCGATCGCGCGCATGATCCCCCCGCTCGCGGCCGTGGGGCGGGAGGGGGAGCACATGGTGCTCTCCATGGTCGCGGCGCCCTTCGTCGAGAGCCTGGAGGTTCTGGCGCGCGATTTCGGCGGCACCGTCGCCTCGCTCGCCGCGGAGGGGGAGGGACCCTATGGCGCACCGGTCTATGAGTTCTCCTGGGGGCACACGCGGCTGCACATCAACAAGACCGACCGGCGGCAGGTGAGCCTTGTCGGCCTCTACCGCGACCCGGGGCTGGTGGAGATGATCGGCCGCTCGGCGGAGCGCTTCCGCGACCTCGGGCCGATGCACCTGGAGGCCAAGCGGATCGACGGGGCGGTCGCCTTCCAGGGCGCGCCGATCTTTCCCTATGCGGACGACGCGCAGTTGGCGGCGGTGAACGAGGGGATGCAGGCGGACGGCGCCATCGCCGCCAACAACCACACCTTCCTCGTGCGGGAGGGCGGCATGAAGCCGGTGGACGGGATCGAGATTGCCTTCAAGCGCAGCATGGACCCCTATGACCTGCTGAACCCCGGCAAGCTCGCGATCGACGAGGCTTCGGTCTCGGCCAGCGCCGGGGCCGGCTTCGCGACCAAGGGGTGGTGGAAGGATCGCGGCCCGGCTAAGGGCGAGGCCGCATGATCCCGACCACCCCCGCATGAGTGCGGCCCTCGACAGGGGCGCGACGCCCGCCGCGCTGCTCGCGCTGCGCGGCGTCGGCAAGCGCTACGCGAACGGCACCGTGGCGGTGGCGGGGGTGGACCTCGAGATCGAGGCGGGCGGCTTCGTCAGCCTTCTCGGTCCCTCCGGCTGCGGCAAGAGCACCTTGCTGCGGATGATCGCGGGCCTCGATCCGCCGACCGCCGGGGGGATCGCCTGGCGCGGCGGCACGCGGCCGAGCCTCGGCTTCGTCTTCCAGGACCCGACGCTGATGCCGTGGCGCAGCGCGCTCGACAACGTGGCGCTGCCGCTCCGCCTCGCGCATGTGCCGAAGGCGGAGCGCCACCGGCGGGCGCGGGAGATGCTCTCGCTCGTGGGCCTGGCCGATGCCGCCGGCAGTTACCCGCGGGAGCTTTCGGGGGGCATGCGGATGCGCGTGTCCATCGCGCGCGCCCTGGTGACGGAACCCGAGGTGCTGCTGCTGGACGAGCCCTTCGCGGCGCTGGACGAGATCACGCGCTTCCGCCTCAACAACGACCTGCTGCGCCTATGGGAAGCGCGGCGCTTCACGGCCGTCTTTGTTACGCATTCGGTGTTCGAATCCGTCTATCTCTCGGAGCGTGTGGTGGTGATGGCGGCGCGGCCGGGGCGGCTGCACGCCGATATCCGGCTCGACGCGCCGGGCCATCGCAACGAAGCCTTCCGCACCTCGCCCGCCTACGCCGCGCTCTGCCGCACCGTCTCCGGCGCGTTGGAGGGGGCCATGGCGGCATGAGCGCGGAGGGTATTGCCCTGCCGCGCGAGCCGCGGCTGCTCGGGCTGCGCCGCGGCACCTGGCCGCGCATCCTCGCGCCGCTGCTGATGGGGCTGGTTGCGCTCGGTGCCTGGGAATTCGCGGTGCGGCACTTCGAGGTGCCCCCTTACATCCTGCCCGGCCCCGTCGCGATCGGGCAGACGCTGGCGGAGAACTGGACCTCCCTCCTCGGCTCGCTCGCGGTCACGTTGCGGATCACGCTGCTGGCGCTGTTGCTCGCGGTGGTCACGGGCGTCGCGCTGGCGATGCTGTTCAGTGCGTCGCGCTGGGTGGAGATGACCTTCCTCCCCTATGCGGTGATGCTGCAGGTCACGCCCGTGGTCTCCATCGCGCCGCTGATCATCATCTGGGTGGACAACGTGCAGGCGGCGCTGCTCGTCTGCGCCTGGATCGTCGCCTTCTTCCCCATCGTGTCGAACACCACGATCGGGCTGAACAGCACGGACCGGAACCTGCTGGACCTCTACCGGCTGCTCGGCGCCTCGCGCTGGCAGACGCTGGTCGGGCTGCGCCTGCCGGCGGCGCTGCCCTTCTTTCTCGCGGGGCTGCGCATTTCGGGCGGGCTGTCGCTGATCGGCGCCATCGTCGCCGAGTTCGTAGCGGGGACGGGCGGGAACAGCTCGGGCCTCGCCTACCGGATCCTGGAGGCGGGATACCAGTTGCAGATCCCCCGGATGTTCGCGGCGCTGGCGCTCATCTCGCTCTCAGGCGTCGCGATCTTCCTCGTGCTGTCGCTTCTCTCGCACTTGCTGCTCCGCCGCTGGCACGAGAGCGCGCTCGGGGGCGAGCGGTAGGCGACGCTACGGCGCGGGGCCGACCTCGACGCCGAAGGTGGCAGCCCCCTGGTCGAAATCGCCCAGAAGCAGCTCGGCGCGCGCCGTCCAGTGCCCGGGCACGGCCAGTTCCGGCCCCTCCAGCACAAAGCGGCCGGGCGCCTCCGGCCGCATCCGCCGGCGCAACCCGTCCACCCCGGCCGCGGGCTGGGAGAGTTCCAGCCAGACCTCCGTGGGATCGGCGGGGCGCCCGTCGGGGTGTTGGATGTGCAGGGTAAGGCGGTTCGGGCCGGGCCGGGCGGGCGTTACCTCCAGCCGCATCGCCATCCCGGCCGCTTGGGCGGTGGCCTGTATGCCGGTCGGCACGGCCGCGGGGTGATGGGGCGCCGCGTGGGGCGGGGTGACGCCGAGGAAGGCGGTGGCGGCGAGGACGCCAAGGCCAATCGCGGCCTCCGCCCGGATGCTGCGCGCGAGGGGCCGCCCGCCGCAGCCCGGCAGGGCGGGCGTGAGGCGGAAATGGTTTAGCGTGGCAAGCGCGAGCAGCGCCGCCGTGCCCGCCAGTTTCGCGAGCAGGAGCCCGCCGTAACCCGTGTCGAACAGCGCGCCCCATCCCGGCAGGTTCCCCAACGCCTGAACAGTGCCACCGAGAAGCAGCAGGGCGACGGCGGGGATGGCGAGGGCGGCGAAGCGGCGGACGGCGGGCAGGGCGCCCGCGCCGCGTTCGGAGAGGATCGCGAGAAGCGGCCAGAGGGCGCCGAGCCAGTAGGCGGCGGCCAGCGCGTGGGCCGCGAGCATCGCCTGCATTCCAGCGCCCCCTGCCGCCGCGTGGCCGGAGAGGGCGAGGCCGATGGCGGCGAGCACCGCGCCGAGAGGGCCCACTCCGCGCGCAAGGCGGCCGGTGAAGGGCAGCGACGCCGCCAGCAGCGCCATGCCCGCGGAGGTGGCGACGGCGCGCGGCAGCAGCGCCGAGCCCGCGCCGAGCGCGAGGAGGGAGGGATCGGCCAGGCCAGCGGGAAAGGGCAACGCCGCCATGGCACCGCCCTGCACGGCCAGGGCCGCGAGCGCGGCCGCTGCCCCCGCCGCAGCGATGGCCGCCATGGAGCGGCGCCGGGCAGGCGCCACCTCCTCCACGAAGATGCGGAAGAGGGCGCCGCCCGCGGCGATGGCAAAGGCCGCGAGGAAGATGCCGCGCAACACCGCGGCAGCATCCGTCCAGCCCGCGTCCTCCGACGCTCCCACTGGCGCCGGGGCTGGCGCCGTGCCCAGCCCGAAGGCGAGGGCCCCGCCGACAGGGTGGCCGTCCGCCGAGACGACGCGGTAGCTGGCGATGTAGGTGCCCTCTGCCAGGCCCGCAGGAAGGGCGGCGCGGAGGGTGCCGGCCGGCCCCGGCGCCGGTCGCAGCGGCACCTCCCCGGCGGGGCCGAGGAGGCGCAGGGCGAGGGGCGTGACCGGCTCGTCGAAGAGGAGGGACAGGAAGGTGGGACCGGCGGGCAGGACCTCGCCGTCGGCCGGGGAGGATTCCACCAGTGCGGCGTGGGCGAGCGCCTCCGGCACCGCCATCGTCAGCATCGGCGCCGCGAGAAGCAGCGCGCCGAGCAGGCGGCGCGCGCGGCGTAGCAGGGGCGCGCGCGCCACCGCGGCTCAGCCCTTCGGAACGATGCGGAGCGAAGGGGCAGGGGAGCGCGGTCGCTCCTCGGCGGCCGAGGGGCGCTCGATCCAGCGGGAGACCTTCCCGCCCTCGCAGTCCTGCACCACGGGGAAGTGCAGGGTCGCGCCAGCCTCGGCTGGGGTGCGGATGAGGAGGACGAACTCCCCGTACTGGTCGTCCGGCAGGTGGCCGCCAGCCCAGGCGATCTCGCGCGGGACGACGACGGTGCCGTGCTCCCCCGCGACGGTCGCGCCGCCCTGCATGACGGTGGTGAGGGTCCAGCCGGCGAGCGGCATCGGGCGCGCCCCGCGCAGCTCGGGCGGCACCTGGAGGCGGATGCCGGTCGTCGCGGCCCCGGCGCAGCCGTGGGGCACGCGGATGACGAGGCGCAGGCTGCTGTCGGCGGGAAGGGTGGCCTGGTCGAGCGTGACATGCGCGAGGGCGGGCGCGGCCGTGAGGACGGCGCCGAGCGCGAGCGCGGCGGTGATCGGGCGAAGCATGGGGATGCCTTTGCGAGGCGTGCCGCCGACGCGCGGCGGCGAATGGATGGGCACGAAAGGGCAGCGCGGCGCCGGAACCGGCGCGCGGGGGATCAGCGCTGCGGCGGAGCCCTGGGCTGCTGCGGCGGCGCGCGGGGCGGGCTTGCGGGCAGGCCTTCCCGGCTTTCGGCACTGGTGGCCAGCGCGTAGAGCACCGGCCGCGCGAGGCGGAGCGGCTCGGGCGGCACCGATGCCGGGCCCGGGCCAGGCGTGCAGCAGCCCGCATCCTGCGCCGCCTCGATGGGCGCGCCGCTCTCGTCGAGGAGGACCCGGCGCTTGCCCTCATGGGTGCAGAGCTCGACCGCCTGCGCCGTGGCCATGCGGGCCATCGCGCGGGCCTGCGGCAGCACCGCGCCGGCCCATTGCAGGAGCAGCAGGCAGGCGAGGAGGCGGGCAAGGCCTGTCCGCGGGCGGCGCATGCCGCCATCCTTAGACGGTTGTTGCCCCCTCGTCATGCCGGGCGCGGCGGATTCAACGGCGGCCGCGCCTATTCCCGGAGCGTATAGGTCAGGCGGAAATAGTGATGGATTTCCCGGCCCGTGCCGCGGCTAGGCTGTGCGCAGCCCGGCCGAGAACGGGCAGGAGGACGCCCCATGCCGCACTACCCACCGCCCATTCCCTCGCGCCGCGCCCTCCTCGGCGGATTGCTGGCCGCCCCCGCTCTCACGGCTTTCCCCGGCAAGGCGCGCGCCCAGGCGGGGTGGCCGGACCGGCCAGTGCGGATCGTGGTGCCCTTCACCCCCGGCGGCTCCACCGACATCATCGCGCGGGCGCTGGGGGCCGAGTTGCAGTCGGCGCTGGGCCAACCCTTCGTGGTGGAGAACCGCGGCGGGGCTGGCGGCACGGTGGGGTGCGAGGTGGTCGCCCACGCGCCGCCCGATGGCTACACCCTGCTGATGGGGCATATCGGCACGCTGTCCGTGAACCCCTCGCTCTACCGCAACCTTACCTACGACACCGTCACCTCCTTTGCGCCGATCGTGCTGGCGGCGGTGGTGCCGAACGTGATGGTGGTGAACCCGCGCAAGATGCCGACGGGCGGGATCCAGGAGCTGATCGCGCTGGCCAGGCGGCGGCCGGGGGCGCTCACCTACGGCTCCGGCGGGAACGGCTCGGCCGCGCACATCGCCATGGCCGCCTTCAACCTGGCGACCGGCACGGAGATGACGCACGTGCCCTATCGCGGCACGGCGCCGATGATGAACGACCTCATCGGCGGCACCATCGACCTGACCTTCACCGGCGGCCCGCCCGCCCTGCCGCCGGTGCGGGCGGGGCTGCTGCGGGCGCTCGGCGTCTCCTCGCGCGAGCGGCTGTCGGGGGCGCCGGACATCCCGACGCTGGACGAGCAGGGCGTCACCGGCTTCGATGCCACGCAGTGGTACGGGCTGCTGGCCCCGGCCGGCACGCCGCGCCCGATTGTCGAGCGGCTGAACGCGGAGTCCGCGCGCATTCTCAAGGGAGAGGCGCTGCGGCCTCGGCTGGAGGCGGAGGGCGCGGTCTCCTCGCCGGGCACGCCCGAGGCCTTCCGCGACTTCATCCTCGCCGAGCGGACGCGCTGGGGCGAGGTGGTCCGCCGCGCGGATATGCGTGCCGATTAGCGAAGCAAGAACGGGAGGAAATAGGGCCATGATCACACGCCGCCATGCCGGGCTCGGCGCTGCCGCGTTGCTGGCCGGGAACACGGGCGCGCGCGCCCAGGGAAGTGCGCCCGCGGCGCCTGCCAATCCAGGCTTCCACCGCTTCCGCGTCGGCGGCTTCACCGCCGTGACCTTGTTCGATGGCATCGGCACCATCCCCGTTGAAGGGCTGGTGCTGAACGCGCCGCTCGATGCGGTGCAGGGCGTGCTGGCCGAGAGCTTCCTGCCGCGCGACCGCTACGTCACGCCCTATACGATGACGGTGGTGAGGACCCCGCGCGGCACGGCGGTATTCGATGCCGGAACGGGCGGGCAGCTCGCGCCCACCGCGGGCTCGGCACTCGACAACATGCGCGCGGCGGGGATCGATCCCGCGACGATCGACTATGTCGTCCTCACCCACTGCCATGGTGACCACATCACCGGCCTGACCACCGCCGACGGCAAGGCGGTCTTCGAAAGGGCTGAGGTGGTGATCCCGGAGGCGGAGTTCCGCTACTGGAGCGATACCTCCAACGAATCCTCCGCGCCCGCGCGGCAGAAGCCGAATTTCGGCAACCTCGCGCGGCGCCTCGCACCTTATCAGGGGCGTGTGCGGCGCGTGGCGGATGGGCAGGAGGCGCTGCCGGGCATTCGCGCCATCAGCACGCACGGGCACTCGCCGGGGCATACCTCCTGGCACGTCTCGGACGGGGACGGGCAGCTCATCGTGCTCGGCGACGTGACGCACCGGCCCGAATTGTTCGCGCGCCGGCCGGGCTTCCACGCGATGTACGACTTCGATCCCGTGGCCGCGGAGACAACGCGGCGCGCGGTGCTCGACCGCTGCGCGGCGGACCGGGTGCGCGTGACCGGCTACCACTTCCCCTTCCCCGCGAACGGTTACATCGCGCGCGACGGCGAGGGCTTCCGCTTCCAGGCCGCGGACTGGACGGCGTGATGCCGCTTACCCGCCGCCTCGCGCTGGGCACGCTTGCCGCGTCCGGGGCGCCCTTCGCCGCGCGCGCGGCCTTCCCGGACCACGACGTGCGGCTGCTCGTCGGCTTCTCGGCCGGCGGGGCTGTTGACCTCGTCGCGCGGCTCGTCGCGGAGCCGCTGCGGCCCGTGCTCGGCCAGAACGTGGTGGTGGAGAACCGCGCCGGCGCCTCTGGCCTCATCGCGGCCGAGGCCGCCGTGCGGGCGGCGCCGGACGGGCACACGCTCTACGTCGCGGCAATGAGCGCCTACGCGGTGCTGCCGCAACTGCCGGGCCAGCGGATGCCCGTGGACATGGACCGGGACCTCGTGCCGGTCGGCAATGTCGCGGGCGTGCTCAACGCGCTCGTCGTCGCGCCTGGGTCGCGCTTCCGCACGGTGCGGGAACTGATCGCGGCGGCAAAGGCGGCGCCGGACCGGCTGACCTATGCCTCGACCGGCAACGGCACCAGCCAGCACCTGGCGGGGGAGCTGTTCTCGCGGCTGGCGGGCGTGCGGATGACGCATGTGCCCTATCGCGGCGGCTCCAACGCCATCGTGGACATCGCCGCCGGGCGCGTGGACATGATGTTCGGCAACTTCCCCGAATTCATCGGCCAGATCCGCGACGGCGGGCTGCGGCTGCTCGCCTTCGGCGGCACCCAGGCCTCGCCGCTCTTCCCGGACACGCCGCTCATCCGCGACGCGTTACCGGGCTTCGAGGTGACGAGCTGGATCGGCCTCGCGGGCCCTGCCGGGCTGCCACAGCCGGTGGTGGCGAGCTGGGACGCGGCGCTGGCGCGGGTGACGGCCTCGGACGAGTTCCGCCGGCGCATCGCCGAGAGTGGGCTGGAGGTGCTGGCAGGCGATCAGGCGGCCTTCCGCGCGACCATCGCGGCGGACCGGCAGCGCTGGGGCGAGGTGATCCGCAGCGCCGGCATCCGGGCGGAGTGAGGCGGCCCCTCAGGCCGGCGGGCGGAAGCCGATGCGCGCGAAGGCGGCGCGCGCGTCCTCCGAGGTGAGGAGGCGCATCAGGCCGCGCGCCGTCTCGTCCTCCCGCAGCATGGCGACCTGATAGACGGTCCAGAGCTGCAGCGCGTCCGGCAAGAGGCCGACGAGCTGCACGCCCGGCCGGTCGGTGATCTCGGTCGCCTGGCTGACGGCGAGCGGAACCTCCCCGCGCGCCGCCATCGCCACGCCCTCCACGCCGAAGGGAACGAGGCGGAGCTTCGGGCGCATCGCCTCCGCGATGCCGAGGCGGTCCAGCACGGTCATGAAGTGCCGGCCGGCGGTGGCCCCGCGCGCGGGATCGGCGACCGCCACGGTCTCGGCCGCGAGAAGGGCGGCGCGCAGGGCCTCGGGCGTGGACACATCAGGCACGCCTTGCCCAGTTGGCGCCGCGAGGCCGACGCCGGTGCGCCCAACCGCCGCCACGCCCTCGGCTGGCAGTGCGGTGCGTGCGGCGATGGCGGACACAGCGTCGGCCGAGAGCAGCACGACGGCCGGACGCTCCCCGGCGAGGACGCGGTCCCGCAGCGCGCCAACGGTGTCGTAGGCCGCCTCGGGCACCGGCTGGCCGGCGGCGCGCAGCGCCTCCTGCAACCTTTCCACCGCGTGCTTCGTCGCGCCCGCGGCGAAGATAAGGGGCGAGGCTGTCTGGGCGAGGAGCGGCGCCGGCACGAGGGAAAGGGCAAGCAGAACCCGGCGGTCGATCATGGCGCGCGCTCCTCCGTTTCGTTGCCGGGGAGCATGGCATGCGCCGTGGCGGCCTCATACCGGTTGGGTGGCGCTGAGCCTCGGGCAGCCGCGCACCGGTGACGAGGATCACTCCTCCCGCTCCCAGGGCGGCTGCCCGCCGACGTGTTCGCGCAGAAACTCGAGCAGCGCGACGAGGCGCGGGACGCGGGCGCGGTTCTCGGGGACCACGGCCTTCAGCCACATCTCGGAAAGCGGGAACTCCGCGAGGACCTGCACCAGGGCGCCCGCGCGCAGCGAGGGACCCGCGACGTAGCGGGGCAGCACCGCGATGCCGTTCCCCTCGCGCGCCGCGGCGAGGATGACGTGGTTGTCGTTGGCGGAGAGGCGCGGATTCACCGTCACGCTGATCGGGCCGCTGCGGCTGCCGAAGGTCCATGTGCTGCCGGTGGGGAGGAAGCTGAGCGCGTCGAGCGCGGCGAGGTCGCGCGGGTGCTGCGGCGTGCCGTTCGTGGCCAGGAAGGCGGGCGAGGCGCAGGCGATGCGCTCGAGCGGGCAGAGCGGCACGTCGAGGGCGCCGCGGAAGGCCTGCGGGAAGGCGCCGAGCGCGAGATCGAAGCCCTCCTCGATCGGGTTCAGCGGCCGGTCGGTCAGCACGACGTCGAGGCTGACGCGGGGGTGGCGCGACTGGAAGGCCGCGAGCACGGGGCCGAGATAGAGGATGCCGAGCGTGGTCGGCATCTTCACGCGCAGGTGGCCCTCCAGGTCGCGGTCCGGACGGGCGAGGGCGGCGAGCACCTCATCCACCTCCGCGACCGAGGCGCGCACCCGGGGAAGCAGGCGCTCCCCCGCCTCGGTGAGCGAGACGCGGCGGGTGGTGCGGCGGAAGAGGGGGCGGCGGACGGCGTGCTCCAGCTGGTCCACGCGCTTCGTGACAACAGAGGGCGCGAGGTCGAGCGCGCGCGCTGCGGCCGAGAAGCTGCCGCTGCCGGCGACGGCCAGGAAGGCCTTCAGGTTCGCCAGGGTGTCCAAGGGCGCATTCCCCTTCAAACCGCGTGAGGTGATCCGGCAGGATGGCCGATTAACCACCACGCCGCACGGAGTAAAAGGGCGGAAGAAATCGTGAAGGGGAGGGGCGAGATGGGCACCGGGCGCGCACTGACGGAGCCGAGCCGCCGGACGGAGGTCCTGGGCGAGTACGACGTGGTCGTCCTCGGCGGCGGCATGGCGGGGATGGCGGCCGCGGCGGCGGCCGGGCGGGACGGCGCCTCCGTGCTGGTGGTGGAGCGCTACGGCTTCCTCGGCGGCATGGGCACCGCGGCGGGGGTGACGAATTTCTGCGGCCTGCACGCGAACGTCCACGGCGAGATCCGCCAGGTCGTGCACGGCGTGACCGACGATCTGCTGGGGCGGATTGACCGGCTCGGCGGGCTCAGGGCGCCGCACGACGTCTTCGGCAAGACCTGGGCGCAGGCCTACGACACCGCCGCCTTCAAGATCGCGGCGGACGACCTGCTGGAGGCCGCGGGGGCGGAGGTGCTGTTCCACGCCGTCGCCGCGGGCGTGGTGATGGAGGAGGGCGGCGGCCGCGTCTCCGCCCTGCTGATCGAGACGCGCTCCGGCCGGCGGGCCGTGCTGGGGCGGGTTTTCGTGGATGCCTCCGGCGACGGCGACCTGGCGGCCTGGGCCGGTGCGCCCTGGGAGCTGGGCGATGGGGAAGGGGGGATGCTCTACCCCTCCACCATGTTCCGGCTGAACGCGGTGGAGCCGGGCGCGGCCGAGGCGCGCGCCTGGGAGGGGATCCCCGCCATCATGGCCGCCGCCGAGCGCGACGAGGGCATCCGCTTTCCCCGGCGCACGCCGATCGTGCGGCCGCAGAAGAACTCCATCGAGTGGCGCGCGAACGTCACGCAGGTGGCGAATGCGGATGGCAGCGCGGTGGACGGCACCGACGCCCTGCAGCTCAGCCGCGGCGAGATCGAGGGACGGCGGCAGATCCGCGACAGCTTCGCCTTCCTCCGCGCGCGCGTGCCCGCCTTCCGCAACGCCTACATCGTGGACATCCCGCCCCAGCTCGGACTGCGCGAGACGCGGCGTGTGCTCGGCGACCACGTGCTGACGGAGGAGGAGGTGCTGGGCTGCGCGAGCTTCGCGGACACCATCGGCGTGAACGGCTGGCCGGTGGAGGCGCACGTCGCGGGCGACGTGCTGTTCAAGTGGCAGGACATCCCCGCGAGCCGGGGCTTCAACCACCTGCCCTACCGCATGCTGCTGCCGCGCGGGCTGGAGAATGTGCTCGTGGCCGGGCGCTGCGCCTCGATGACGCATATGGGGCAGTCGGCGGCCCGCGTCTCCGGCGCCTGCCTGGTGATGGGCGAGGCGGCGGGCGCGGCGGCGGCCATGGTCGCGCGCGGCAACGCCGGCGTGCGGGACGTTGATGTGGCCGCGTTGCAGGAACGGCTGGAAAGGAGCGGTGCCTTCCTCGGGCGAATGGATTGAGGCTGGCCGGGCAGGTTACTCCGGGGAGAGGGCGGGGAATTGCCCTGCTCCCCGAGGGTGCAGCGAAGGAAGAGGGGAGGAACATGATGACGGAACAGCTCGACCGGCGGAGCATCCTGGCGGGGCTGGCGCTCGCCGCAGGCGCGCCGCGCGGGGTGAGCGCGCAGGAGGCCTGGCCGAACCGCCCCGTGCGCGTCATCGTGCCCTTCCCGCCGGGCAGCACGCCGGACACGGTGGCGCGCGCGGTCCTGCCGCATCTCAGCGAGGCGTTCGGGCAACCCTTCGTCGCGGACAACCGGCCGGGCGCGGGCGGGAACCTCGGCACGGAGCTGGTGGCCAAGGCGCGGGACGGGCACACGTTGGGGGTGAGCATCAACGGCCCACTGGTCACCGCGCCGGCGCTCTATCCGCGGCTGCCCTACGACCCCGCGCGGGACCTCTCCTACATCTCGCTGCTGGCGCGCGGCGCGCAGCTTCTCGTCGTGCATCCCTCGGTGCCAGTGGAGGATTTCGCGGGCTTCGTCGCCCACGCAAGGGCCAATGCGGGTGCGATCGCCTATGGCTCGGTGGGCGCCGGATCGGCCGGGCATCTGGCGATGGAGGAGATCAAGGCGCGGCTCGGGCTCGATCTCGTCCACGTGCCCTACAAGGGCTTTCCCGAGGCGACGCTCGACCTTGTGGCCGGGCGGCTGCAGGCGATGGTGATCATCGCCGCCGGGATCATCCCGCATGTGGCCGAGGGCAAGGCGCGCGCCCTGGCCGCGACGGCCGACCACCGGCTGGCCCGGCTTCCCGCCGTGCCGACGCTGGAGGAGGCCGGGATGCCTGATGCGACGAGCTACGCCTGGATGGGGATGGTCGCCCCCTCCGCCACCCCGCCCGCGGTCGTGACGCGCCTGGGAACGGAAGCGCAGGCCGCCCTTGCCGCGCCACGGGCGCGCGGCGTGCTGGAGGGCGCCGGCTTCGAGGTGGTCGGCTCCGATTCCGCCGGCTTCACCGCCTTCGCGTCGGAGGAGCGGGCGCGCTGGGGCGGGCTGATCCGGCGGCTGGGCATCACCGCGGAGGGCTAGGGGCGTCAGTCCGCCTTGATGCCGGCGCGCGCGACGAGGACGCGGAAGCGCTCCATCTCCGAGGCGATGAGTTGGGAGAAGGCCTGGGGCGAGCGGGCGGCGGGATCGGCGCCCTCCGTCGCCAGGCGTTCGCGCATCTCGGGGCCGGAGATGACGGCGTTGAGCTTCGCGTTCATCACCTCGACGAGGGCGGGCGGCGTGCCGGCGGGGGCGACCAGGCCGTGCCACTGCACGAGCTCGAAGCCGGGCAGCGCTTCCTGGCCTACGGGCAGGAGGCCGGGGATGGAGGCGGAGGGGCTGGCGGCGCTGATGCCGAGGGCCATGAGTTGTCCGTCGCGCACGCCCGGCATGACGACGGGCGCGCCGGCGAAGCTCGCCTTCAGGCGGCCGGCGAGGAAGTCGGCGAGCATGGGGCCGTTGCCGCGATAGGGGATGTGGACGAGCTCGATCCCCGCCGCATCGGCGAAGGCGGCCATGGTGATGTGGGAGGCGGCGCCGTTGCCGGCGCTGCCGTACTCGACCCGGCCGGGGTTGGCACGGGCGTAGGCGATGAACTCCACCGCCGTGCGAACGGGAAGGGAGGGATGCACCGCGAGCACGCTCGGCAGCGTGGCGACGAGGGCGACGGGCGCGAAATCCCGGATCGGATCGTAGGTGATTTGGGGATAGAGCCAGGGGTTCACCGCCAACGTGCCGATATGGCCCCAGAGAAGCGTGTGCCCGTCCTTCGGCGCCCGCGCGACGGCGGTGGCGCCGACTGTTCCGCCCGCGCCGCCGCGGTTCTCGATCACCATGGGGTTGCCGCCCAGCGCGACCTGCAGGCGCTGGGCGAGGGGCCGCGCGAGGAGGTCGTTCGACCCGCCGGGCGGGAAGGGCACGACGATGGTGATGGGACGCTGCGGCCAGGCTGCCTCCTGCGCGCGAAGGATGGAGGGGGCGGCCAGGGCGGCGATGGCGCCCGGCACCAGATGGCGGCGCAGCATGGGGGACGTTCCGTTCCGGTTTTCGCCAGTCTGCGGCCCCGGACGCGCGCGGGGCAAGGCGGCTGGCAGCCCTGCCAAGCCGCGCCATGATGCGGCGGCCGGAGGAGCGATTCCCATGACCACCCTTATCCTCGCCTGCGCGCCCTATGACCGCGTGCAGCCGCTTTTCGACGGGCGGGTGAGGGTGGAGGGGGTGGAGATCGTGCCCGTGCCCATCGCCTCGGAGCAGAGCTTCCCGCGGGCGGTGCAGCGGGCGGAGTTCGACGCGAGCGAGCTGTCGCTGAGCAGCCAGCTCATGCAGGTCTCGCGCGGGGAGGGGGAGTATGTGGCGCTGCCCGTCTTCGTCTCCCGCGCCTTCCGGCACGGGGCGATCTACCTTCGGCGTGACGCGGGGGTCGCGGGGCCGAAGGACCTGGAGGGGCGGCTGGTCGGCATCCCCGAGTACCAGATGACGCTCGGCCTCTGGGTGCGCGGGATCCTCGCGGACGAGCACGGGGTGGCGGTGAACGCGATCCGCTACCGCACGGCGGGCACGAATGCCGCGGGGCGGCGGGAGCGGCTGCCGCTGGAACTGCCCGCGGGGATGGACGTGGCGCCGCTGGCCGAGGGAGACACACTGAACGCGGCTCTGCTGCGGGGCGAGCTGGACGCGATCTTCTCCCCCACCCCGCCCAAGGCCTTCACGGAGGGCGACCCGCGCGTGGTGCGGCTGTTCCCGGAGGTGAAGGCGGCGGAAATCGCCTATCACCGCCGCACGGGGTTCCACCCGATCATGCACGTGATCGGCATCCGCCGGGCGGTGCTGGCGCGCGACCCCGGCCTCGCGAGGCGTCTCTATGAAGGCTTCCTGGAGGCGAAGCGCCTGGCCATGGCGGAGTGGGACAGGGCGCTCCGGGCCTCCACCCTGCCGGCCATGATCCCCTGGTTGCCCCAGGCCTGGGAGGAGACGCGGGCGGTGCTGGGAGCGGACCCCTGGACCTACGGCGTCTCGGCCAACCGGGCGGAGCTGGAGGCCGTGCTGCGCTGGTCCGCGGCGCAGCACCTCTCACGCCGGCGCCTGGAACTGGAGGAGGTCTTCGCCGCCGGCACGCTCGATACCTGAGCGGCGTCAGGCGGCCTCGGCGCGCTCCTGCAGCCCGTGCCGGTCGCGGATCGTCACTTGGCGGCCGGAGGGGAGGTCGATCAGCCCGTCTTGGCGCAGCTTCGTCATCTGGCGGCTGACGGTCTCGATGGTCAGGCCCAGCACATCCGCGATCTCGGCGCGGGTGAGGGGCAGGTCGAAGGTGGTGGCGCCGGCGGCGCAGCGCTGGCCGAGATGGCCGGCCATGTCCAGCAGGAAGGCCGCCACCTTTTCCCCGGCAGTCATGCGGCCGAGCAGCAGCATGCGGGCGCGGGCCTCGTCCAGCGCGGCCAGGGTGCGGCGGAGGAGCAGGCGCTCCAGCCGGGCATGGTGCTCCAGCGCGGCCTCGAAAGGCTTGCGCGGAAAGACGCAGAGCTCGACCTCGGTCAGCGCGGTGACGCTCTGCTCGGCCTCCTCGGCGAAGGGGCGGCCCACGAAGTCGGAGGGGTAGAGCAGGCCCACGATCTGCTCCCGCCCGTCTGCGGTGGCAGTGCTGATCTTTAGCACGCCCGAGAGGAGGTTGGCGCAGACCACCGCCTCCTCCCCGGCCCAGAACAGCGTCTCGCCCTTCTCCAGGCGGCGGTTGCGGCCGAGGTGGTTCAGGGTCTCCAGCTCGGGATCCGAGAGGCTGCCGCAGATGGAACGGTCGCGGACCTGGCACTCCGAACAGATTTGGGTCATCGCATCCCGCCGCTTTCGTAACTGGATTGTGAGTATAGAGATTTTGTCGCACGGAGGGGCTCAATTTTCGCAATGGGCGCTGCGTGGAACGCGAATGGCACCCCCTCCCGAAGACGCCGCCCAGGGGCGCGCGCGAGGGCGCCAGGCGGGTTGATCGCGCGCCGGGGCGGCGCGATGACCGGTAGGGGCCACCCGCCCCTGCCGCCAGGAGAGCCTGCATGAGGGTCGCTGTCTTCAGCGCCAAGCGATACGACCGGGCCCTGCTGGCCGAGGCGAACGCCGCCCATGGCCACGAGCTGGTCTTCCAGGAGGCGCGGCTGGAGGCGGGAACGGTGGCGTTGGCGGCCGGCTTCCCGGCGGTGAGCGTCTTCGTCAACGACGACGTGGGGGCGGAGGTCCTCGCGGCCCTGGCGGCCGGAGGCACGCGGCTGGTGGCCACGCGCTCCACCGGCTTCAACCAGATCGACCTCGAGGCGGCAGCGCGGCTGGGCATCCGCGTGGTGCGGGTGACGGATTATTCCCCGTATTCCGTCGCGGAATTCGCGGTGGGCCTGTTGCTGGCGCTGAACCGGCACCTCCACCGCGCCTATGAGCGGACGCGCAGCGGGAATTTCGAACTCGACGGGCTGATGGGCTTCGATCTCCATGGCCGGACCGTGGGGGTGGTCGGCACAGGCAAGATCGGGCGGGCCTTCGCGCGGATCATGACGGGCTTCGGCTGCCGGGTGATCGGGCACGACCCCGTGCCGCACCCGGATTTCGAGGCCTGCGGCGGGCGCTATGCCGCGTTGGAGACGGTGATGGCGGAGTCCGACGTGCTCTCCCTCCACTGCCCGCTGACGCCGGGGACGCGGCACCTCATGAACGCGGAGAGCCTGTCCCGCGTGCGGCGCGGGCTGCTGCTGGTGAACACGAGCCGCGGCGGGCTGGTGGATACGCAGGCCGCGATCGACGCGCTGAAGGACGGGCGGCTCCGGGGCCTCGCGATCGACGTTTACGAGCAGGAGGCGGATCTGTTCTTCCGCGACCTCTCCTCGGATATCATCACGGACGACCTCATCCAGCGGCTGGTCTCCTTCCCCAACGTGCTGCTGACGGGGCACCAGGCCTTCTTCACGCGTGAGGCGATCGGCACGATCCTCTCGACGACGCTGGCCAGCATCACCGCCTTCGAGCGGGGGGAGCGACTGGAGAACGAGATCAGCGCACGGGGAAGCCAGCGCCCGGGCTAGTGCTCCTCCCCGTTGCCCCGCCCGCCCGGCAGACGGCGCATGTGCAGGTAGGCGGGGTCGAACATCGCAAGGTTCTGCAGCGCCTCGCGCCGGAGGACGGAGATCACGGGCCGCTGCCAGGAGATCAGCTCGTCCCGCCGGAGGTCCTGCAGCACGCGGTTTACGTGAACGTTGGAGAGGCCGAGCGCGTCCGCGATGTCGTTCTGCGTCACCGGCATCTGGAAGGTGTCGCCCTCCGCAAGGCCCACCGCCTCGAAGCGGAGCAGCATCTCGCAGATGAGGTGCGCGATGCGCTCATGCGCGGTGCGGCGGCCCAGGCCGATCATCCAGGCACGGAAGGTCGCGGCGTCGATCAGCGTCTCGCGCCAGAAGGCGTGGATGAGGCGCGGGTGCTGCTCCAGGGCGCGGTGGATGTGGTCATGCGCGATGAAGGCGGCGGCGGTCGGCATCATCGCGCTCATGCTGTGGTCCATGATCTGCAGGTGCAGGCTCTGCAGGTCCGGAATGTCGCCGGGGGGATGGAAGGCCAGGATCTGGCGGCGGCCATCCGGCAGCAGGGCGTAGCGGCAGACGAAGCCGGTGAGGATGAGGCAGCAATGGCTCGGCCGGTCACCGCCCCGCACGATGTCCTGGCCCTCCGCGAAGTCGCGGAGGATGAGGGGCAGATCCATCAACGCCTGCCGCTCCGCATCGTCGAGGAGTGTGGTGCTCTCCAGCCGGCGCACGAGGCGGTGGCGTTCGTGAGAAGGGCTCTGTGGTGGCAAGTGCTGTTTCCTCGGGGAGGGGAAAGACCTTTTTTCCCTAAGGGCGCCGAGCCCGTGGGCCTGTCTAGGCTACCATCGCGGGCACGAAGACTAACCTATGATGCGATCCTGCCGGCCGGCCGCAAGATGCCGCCGCACGCAGGGAACCGCCCGGGGACTGGGTCGCGGAAGCGCGGCGGGGGATCAGCCACCTGTCAGTTCTGGCTGGCGGGGCGGTTCGGCCCTCTCCTTCACGGCGGCAGCCTCGGGCGCGGGCGGGCGGCGGGTGATCAGCCGGGCGCCGCGCTGGAAGGTGATGTAGCTCCAGAACCACTCGAAGGAGACGACGACGCGGCTGCGGAAGCTGATGAGGTAGTAGACATGGGCGATCCCCCAGAACCACCAGCCGAGCAACCCCTTCAACCGGAAGCCGTCCATCGCCACGACCGCCGATCGGCGGCCGATGGTCGCGAGGTCGCCATGGTGGCGGTAGGAGAAGGGCGGCGGTACGGGCTGGCCCTTCGCGCGTGCGGCGATGACCCCCCCGACATAGCGGCCCATCTGCTTGGCCGCGGGAGCATTGCCGGGGATCGGCTTGCCCTGCCCGTCCCTGGCGGTGACGAGGTCGCCAACGGCGAAGATCTCGGGATGTCCGGGCACGGAGAGATCGGTGCCCGCGGCGACGCGGCCGGCGCGGTCCCGCTCCGCCCCGATCCAGGCGCCGGCGGGAGAGGCGACGACGCCCGCGGCCCAGACCGTGGTGCTCGCGTCGATCCGTTCCTCCCCCAGGCTCACGCCCCCGGCGTCGCAGCCGGTGACCCGGGCGCCGGTGCGGACCTCCACCCCCATGTCCTCGAGGGAGCGCTGCGCGTAGGCGGAGAGTTCCTCGGGGAAGCTGGCAAGGAGGCGCGGTCCGGCCTCCACGAGCACGATGCGGGCGCGGCGGGGATCGACGCGGCGGAACTCGCGCTTCAGGGCCTGTCGGGCGAGCTCGGCCATGGCGCCGGCCAGCTCCACCCCCGTCGGGCCGCCGCCGATAACGACGAAGGTGAGGAGCCGCTGCCGCTCGGCCTCCTCCAGCGCCATCTCCGCGCGCTCGAAGGCGGTCAGCAGGCGGCGGCGGATCTCGGTCGCGTCCTCGATCGTCTTGATGCCCGGCGCGAAGGGGGCCCAGTCGTCGCGGCCGAAATAGGAGTGGGTCGCGCCCGTCGCGAGGACGAGGATGTCGTAGGGGATGAGGACGCCGTCGGCCCGCACGCGACGGGCCACGGGATCGACGCCCGAGACCTCGGCCATGAGGACCGTCACGTTCTCCTGCTGGCGGAAGACGCTGCGGACCGGCCAGGCGATGTCGCCGGGGGAGAGGGCGGCCGTCGCGACCTGGTAGAGGAGTGGCTGGAAGAGGTGGTGGTTCTGCCGGTCAATGATCGTCAGCTCCACCGGGGCACCCGAGAGAGCGCGCGCGGCCTCAAGCCCGCCGAAACCGGCGCCGAGGATGACGACGCGGAGCGGGCGGCCCCCACCCGGCGGGGAGGTGTCGGTGCTCATCGGCTGGCCCCTGTCTCTGCCGGCCCGGCCCGCCGCCTGGGAAGGCGGCGGGTTGCCCGTGATGGATCCGGGTGGGAACGCGGCCCCGCGGGGCCGGTTCCCTAGGCTGGCCGCTGCGTCCAGGCGAGGCATCCGCCGGTGATGGCGGAGCTGCCCACCAGGAGGGCGCCGCGGCGGTAGAGTTCGAGGACCGAGCCGCCGTCCCGCATGTCCACCGCGAGCAGGCCGCCGGAGGCGTCGGCCCAAGCCACGCGGCCGCCGGCGGCGATGGCGGCGGCGAAGGCCGCTTCGGGGGCAAGGCCCTCCCGGAACAGCACCAGCACGGTGGTGCTGCCCGCGGGCGAGAGGGCCGCGACCGGGCCGGAGGCGACGACGATGGCGGCGAGCGCTGCCGCGACCGCCCCGCCATAGCCGCCGCCCGCCGGGGGCTCGGCGCGCCGGCGCAGCAGCAGGCCGGCCAGGAGCGGCGGCACGCCGATGACGACGAGCCAGCCGATATCCCAGAGAAGCGGGTCCGGCACGTCCACGCGGATGCGGTGGATCCCGACGATCCAGTGGAAGACGACCACGTCCACCACCTGCCAGACGCCGAAGCCGAGCAGCACGGCCCCGAGCAGCCGCGCGCCGGAGCCGCCGGCCAGCCCATGGCGCCGGCCCCAGAGAAGGCCGAGGCCGAGGGCGGCAATGAGGTAGACGACCACGTGGAACATGCCGTCCGCCAGGATCT
The DNA here is from genome assembly GCF_000711725.1 of Roseomonas aerilata DSM 19363. Lineage (GTDB taxonomy): Bacteria > Pseudomonadota > Alphaproteobacteria > Acetobacterales > Acetobacteraceae > Roseomonas > Roseomonas aerilata. Next base: position 131,385 of record NZ_JONP01000003.1, read on the forward strand.
GCGCCCGGATGTCGCGCAGCGCCTCCCCCGGGACGAGGGAGAGGAAGTGGTGCCACTGGAGCACCTGGTGGAGCATGATCCCGTCGAAGAAGCCGCCCAGCGCGAAGCCGAGCACGCCGGCCGCGAAGGCGGGGCCGCGCGTAGGCCGGCCGATGGTGGCGCTCATGCCTGGCTGGTCAGGGTGGAGGTGTCAGGCGTGGTGCGGGTGATGAGGCTCGCCATGATCTCGAAGGCGCCGAGGATGAGGTGGGGCAGCCAGACATAGCCGGAGAAGCCGAAGAGCCATGGCGAGACGGCCAGCAGCAGGCCGGCGACGAGATCGAGGCCGAGATGCACGGGCATCGGGATGACGCGTACGACGCCGAGCTCGTAATCGGTCATCAGGGAACTGGCGAGGAGGACGAGGCCGACGACGACCGCGATCCACTGCGCGCTGCCGCCGTCGGCGAAGCCGAAGATCCAGGGGGAGGCGGCGATCACGATGCCCGCGACGTAGTCGATCATGCCGTGCGTACGGGTGGAGACGAATCTCATGGGCGCTCTTTCGTGTTCGGGTGGATCGGCAGCGACCGGTGCGCCGCGACGGCCCCGCCATCGGCGGACATGCGCGTCAGTCCTTCGCCCTGTCGCCCGGCGCGGTCTGGGCGGGCGGCAGTTGGCGGTGTGTCAGCGCTGTGCTGGATGGCTAGGCACTCCCTGCACGACGGTCGCCGTCCGATCATTGTCGGCTACCCGGATGGAACGCCCTTAACCTGTGCAAGCGGCCGCGCCTTTTCCTCAAAGCGTGATGGGCGGCGGCGGCCAAACCGTGGGGCCATCGCGTGCGTTCGATCAGGCAGAAGAGATCTGGAAGAGGAGCGGCAACATGACCACGGCCAAGAAGGCGGACCGGCGCGCGGAGGAGACGGGCTCGGGCAAGGGCGGCGTGAGCAACGAAGCCGGACCGGCGGCGGGCACGGGGCGCCTTGCCGAGAACGAGCCGCGCCACGACAACCAGCGCGACATCGGCGGCACCGGCTCCCCGAAATCCGATGGCGGACGGCCCGGCCACAAGGCGAATGCCTGAGGGGCTGGGCGCAGGCGCCGCACCCAGCCCGTCCCGCCAGGGAGAGAGGATGGTTCTCGTCCTCTCCGGCGGGATCGCGCTCGGGGCTTTCGAGGCAGGGGTCTATGCAGGACTGGCGGAAGCCGGCCGGGCGGAACCTGATTGGCTGCTCGGATCCTCCGCCGGGGCGCTGAACGCCGCCATCATCGCCGGCAACCCACCGGGAGGGCGGGTGGAGGCGCTACGCCGGTTCTGGGAGGGCGTCTCGGGCGATCCGACGCCCTGGACCTCCTTCCTGCTCGGCCTGCCGCCACCAGCCGGAGCCTGGCGGCGCGCCTACAGCGAGGCGGCGGTGGTGCAGTCGCTCCTGCTCGGCCGTCCGGGGCTCTTCCAGCCGCGGATCATGGGCGGTGACCTCGCGGGCCGGGCGCCGTCGCTCTACGACCTCGCGCCGCTGCGCCGGCGCCTGCCGGAATGCCTCGACTTCGAGCGGCTGAACCATCCCTCCTCGCCGCGGCTGAGCGTCGTCGCGACCGATGTGGTGAGCGGCGAGCGCGTGGTGTTCGACACGCGGCGGGACCGGATCGGGCCCGAAAACCTGCTTGCCTCCTGCGCGCTGCTGCCGGTCTTCGCCCCGGTGGAGGTGGAGGGACGATTGCTGGGCGACGGTGGGCTCTCCTCCAACGCGCCGCTCGACCTGCTGCTTGGCGACATCGGTGAAGAGCCGGTGTTCTGCCTGTTGGTGGAGCTTTTCGCGCAGCGGGGAAGCCGGCCCCGCACGCTGGCGGCCTCGGCGTCGCGCGCGGGGGACCTTGCCTTCGGCAACCAGACGCGGCGGCTGGTGGAGGCCTGCGAGCGCGAGTTCCGCCTGCGTGCCCTGGTCGCGGAGGTGGCGGAGCGGCTGCCGCCTGAGTTGCGCGAGGGACCGGAGATCGCTCCCCTGCTGCGCGAGGCCGGTGGGCCGCGCCGGCTAACCCTGCTGGTGCTCGGCCAGCGCGCCGGGCTGGACGAGGCCGGCCTGGGCAAGGCTTTCGACTTCTCGCCGCTGGCGGTGGGGGAGCGCTGGTCGGCCGGCACCGCGGCCCTGCGCGAGGGGTTGCGGCGGATCGGGGAGGAAACCGGCGGGGCCGCAGCGCCGGGGCTGGTGCTGCACGAGGTGGAAGGGTGATGCGCGGTCGTCCCGGTGGCGGCTGGGGCGGGGTCCGCAGCCGGGTTGACGGATGCCGCGGTTCACCGCGCGAATTCTCCGCTGGTCCGTTCGGCGCCCCGGGTGCGGAGCGCGACGAAGATGCGATGTTTCCGGCGTGAAGGAGTGAACAGGAAACCTTCCGCCGGATGAACGCCAGGCGGTGCCCTCGCTGGATCTTGGGTGTCGCTCCGATGATCCGCGTCGCGATCGGCGTGCTACGTCGCGGCGGATATCCGGCCGTGCATTCTGAGTGGCTGCTGAGGAAGCATAGAAGCATCGGAGCGCGGCCACCCATGGAAAGGAAGCCGTTTTTTCTCACTACCCGATGTCTACGGGGCGAAGAGGAATTCTTGGTTAAGATTTTGCTTCCATGTATCGGAAGTATATCAAAGTATTTAAAATCTCGTTTGTTCTTGTCGGCGCTTTTTCCACTCGGGTCGGCACATCGGTTATTATGAAATTTTTGCTTCGAAGGGTATTGGTTAAGCTTCTGAATTTCCAGGCTGGCATGGCAGTTGCGGCGAAGCGGATGTCTACAACTCTGAGGACGCCCTTATGGTCGCGCATTGCTTCACCGTTCTTCGCCGGGTTCTTCCGGCAACACGGCTCTCGACCGCGCTGGTCGTTGCTTCGGCTCTTTCCGCTACTGCCGCACAGGCGGCGCCCCTGCTCGGCGGATCCACCCTCAGCGGCGAGCCTCCGCTGATCATCAACCATCGCGGCGCCAGCGGCTACCTGCCCGAGGAGACGCTGGAGGCCTATCAGCTCTCGGTCGCCATGCGGGCGGACTACCTGGAGGGCGACGTGTACACCACGCGGGACGGGGTCGCCGTGATGCTTCACGACGGCACGCTGAACGCGACGACGAATGTGGTGAGCTACGCGAGCACGCATCCCGAGATCGCCGCCCTTCGGTCGCCGAACGGCACCTACAACGTCAACAACTTCACCTATTCGCAGCTCCAGCAGCTCACGGCGACCATCCGCAACGCGAACGGCTACGGCACCGACCGCAGCTTCTACGACCCGACCCGCGACTACAAGATGATCAGCCTCGCGCAGCTCGCCGACTATACCTACCAGACGGCCCAGGCGACGGGGCAGAACCTCGGCATCTATCCGGAGGCCAAGCAGAGCGGCCTGCCGGTGGTGGATGCCATTCTCGCCGTGCTGAACGACCCGAAGTACAACGGTTACTTCGCCGCCGGATCGGGCCACGCCATCCTGCAGTCCTTCGACCCCGCGCAGGTCCAGTACATGAATACGGTGACCGACCTGCCGCTCGCCCAGCTCGGCGTCTGCCCGACCACCGCGGCGCAGGCCCAGGCGATCAAGGCCTATGCCGACGGCGTGGGGCCCTCCATCAGCCAAGTGACCCAGGCTTGCGTCGACATCGCCCATGCCGCCGGGCTGACGGTGCATCCCTACACCTTCCTGAACAATCCCGCGCAGTACGCCCAGTTCTACGCGCTCGGGGTGGACGGCGTGTTCACCAACTTCGCCGATATCGCCAGGGCGGAGCGTGACAAGGCCTACGCGCCCGTGGCGGTGCCCGAGCCCGCCTCCCTTGCCCTGTTCGGCGTGGGGCTGCTGGGCATGGGGCTGGTGCGCCGCCGCGGCGCGAAGAGGCAGCCGCAGGCCTGAACAAGGTCTGAGAGCAGGGCCGCGCCATTCGCGGCTCAAGCGACGAAGGCCGGGCGCTTGGGCGCCCGGCCTCCTTCCTGAGCCGGGGCCGATCAGGTCCCTGCTCGTCCCCGGGGGCGGATCTGAGCGACGGATGCGCTCGGTTGATTCGCTTTTCAGGCCCCGGTCGCGTATATGGAGGGCAGGCCGCTGCGTGCTCCTCCAAGCGCCGGCGGCTCAGGGCCGGCTTGAGGCACCCGCCTGCCTCGCCGGCCCGTCTTTATTCCCAGTTCCCCAAAGGGCGCGCGACCCTGGGCCGCGCGCCGCCGCCGTCAGTTCGCCGGCGAGGTCATCGGCGGCTGGGTGGAGGTCTGCTCCACCTGCGCGCCGCTGTCCGGACGGGCTGGAGCGAGCTCCGGCACCTGGCCGAGCGGCTTCGAGATCATCGCCTCGAACTGGCCCTTGCCGTCGAGCGAGGGGCCGGTCGTCCACCGGCCTTCGGGCACCGTGCCGTCCACGCCATGCACGAAGAAGGCATAGGCGAACTCGCCCTTCTCCTGCGACTGCGGGAAGCTGTTCGGCACGGGCAGCGCCGCTTCCGTGCCGCCGAGCTCCTCGATGACGGCCAGCCACTGCTGCTGGTGCATCGTGTCGCGCGCGATGAGGAAGGAGAGCATGTCCTTCATGCCGGCGTCATCGGTCATGTTGTAGAGGCGCGTGGCGAGCGCGCGGCCGGTCGCCTCCGCCGCGACGTTCGCGTACATGTCGCCGACGATGTTGCCGCTGGCGTAGACGTGGCTCGCGTTGAAGGGCACGCCGTTGCAGTTCTCGGGCGTGGCGCCGAGGCCGGTGGAGAGGATGTGGCGCAGGTTCATGCCGTTCAGCACGGCGCCGGCCATCGAGTCCTTCGACATCTCCTCCTGGAAGGAGAGCGGTGCGCCCTCGAGGTTCAGGGCGACGGCGGTGGAGAGCATCTCGACATGGCCGATCTCCTCCGTGCCGGTGTTCAGCAGCATCTCCCGGTACTTCATCGGGCCGCGCGAGCCCCAGGACTGGAACAGGTACTGCATCATGACGCGAATCTCGCCCTCCACGCCGCCGATCGCCTGCTGCAGCGCGCGGGCGAAGACGGGATTGGGCTTGTCGACACGGACGGGGTACTGGAGGCGGGGGGTGCTGAAGAACATGCGTGCTTCCTTCTTTGGCAGGCGTTCTGCCGTCGGGAATGCGTATGTGGGTACGCGCGCGCGATGTGCCGTTCACCTGAGATAACGGACACGAGTGTTTGACCTGCGCCGCCAAGCCGCAGGGCGCAATGGCTCAGCTCATGGTGGGACGAAGGGCCCTGGCCTGGCTCCTGGCCCGTAAGCGCGAGGGCGGGGCGGGTTGCGGCGCGGCCGGGTGTCGCAACGGGGGGCGCGCCTGCAGCAGCTCGGCCTGGCGCGGCGAGAGCGACAGGATGAGGTGCAGCTGAAGAAGACGCCGGTTCAGCTCTGCCGGCGGCGGAAGCGCTTTCATTGCGTAAGACAAGTCGCCCGGGCGGCGGCTGTCGTTAACATCTGACAGAACAGACCGCCGCCTTCGGTCTTTCAGCCGTAGCCGTTCGATGGACCACAAAACTCGCGGAGCGCCTGCGCCAGCAAGCCGGGATCGAAGGGCTTCTCCCAGTAGGGCACGCTCCGAAAGCGCGCGGGCAGGAAGCTACGATCATAGCCTGTCGCGAACACGAAGGGGATGCCTTGCGCGAGAAGGGCGTCGCCGACAAGGAAGCACGCGTCGTCCCCGAGATTCACGTCCAGCACGGCGAGGTCGATCGGGCCCGCGCTCTCGATCAGCTCGAGCGCTTCCGAAAGGCGCGGCGCCGGGCCGATCACCTCGGCCCCGAGTTCGCGCAGCGCCTCGGCGATGTCGTCGGCGATGAAGAACTCGTCCTCCACGACGAGAACGCGGCGGCCGGCGGGCGCCGCACCGGCGCCTTGCTGCGGCCCTGGGAACACCGCGCCACCAAAGGAGCGTCGCGGAAGGTCGGGAAGAGTTGTCATCGCCGGCGTCTCCCTCCGTGGCAGTTCGCCACAGCTTGATTTTGTGCTCGACCTGACCGCAAGTTAAGTGAATTACATAGGTTAAGACCGCATCCGATCGAAGGGCATATGCCGGTCATGGCCCCCTGTCGTGGCCCCTGTGGCATGACCGGAGCACCGATGGATCTTCTCGCCTCGAATCCTCTTATCCTGAAACTGGAACAATTCGTCCGGCTCTCGTTCGAGGAGAAGCAGGTCCTTAACCTCGCGGCGTCGGAAGGGGTGCGCCAGATCGGGCCGCGCGGCGACATCATCCGCGAGGGCGACCGGCCGCAGACGCTGAACCTCGTGCTCTCGGGCTGGGCCTGCCGCTACAAGCATCTCGAGGACGGACGGCGACAGATCATCTCCTTCGTTCTGCCAGGCGATTTCTGCGACAGCCACGTTTTCGTCCTGCGCCAGATGGACCACTCCATCGGTTCCCTCACGCCGCTGACCTACGCGCAGCTTCCGCGCCGGCGCGTCGAGGAGATCACGGCGAAGCACCCGCGCCTGAACCAGGCCTTCCTGTGGGACGCGCTGGTGAACGCCGCGATCCAGCGCGAGTGGACGGTGAGCCTCGGTCAGCGCCACGCGCTGGAGCGGATGGCGCACCTCATGTGCGAGATCTTCCTCCGGCTGCGCGGCGTGGGGCAGACGGAGGGCAATTCCTGCGACCTGCCGCTCACCCAGGCGGGGATGGCCGATGCGATGGGGCTTTCTGTCGTTCACGTGAATCGGACGTTGCAGGAGCTGCGCGCGATGAAGCTCATCGTGCTGAAGGGCCGGACGCTCACCATTCCCGATCTTGCGGCCTTGCAGGATGCGGCGCAGTTCAACCCCAACTACCTCCACCTCGATGCGGAGGGACGGCATCTCGATGCGAATAACTAGGACCTGGCCGCGGACGCCGCCGGGGGCAGTGTCGCCGGGCCGGGGTCCCATGGCTCCGCGGGGGGGAGGCGGGCGATGAGCGGCAGGGGAGATCCGGGGGGCTGGCCCCCCGATGGCGGAGTGACGGGCGAGACCGTCCGGCGCATGGACTGGTCGGCGACGCCGCTCGGCGCGGCCAGCGGCTGGCCACCGGCGCTGCGGACGGCGGTGGAGATCTGCCTCTCCTCCGCCTTCCCCTGCTTCGTGGCCTGGGGCCCGGAGCTGACGCAGCTCTACAACGACGCCGCGGTCCCGCTTGTCCGCGTGCCGCACCCAGGGGCCTTCGGCTGCCCGATGCGGGAAGTGTGGCCCGATGCCTGGGACACCGTCGGGCCGCTGGCCGAGCAGGTGCTGACGCGCGGCGAGACGGTCTCGCGCGAGGATTTCGCCCTGCCTTCCGCAGCCGGGAAGCCGCCGGGGAGGGAGTGCTTCACCTTTTCCTCCAGCCCGCTGCGCGACGCGAGCGGGGCGGTGGCCGGGCTCTTCGCGACGGTGATCGAGACCACCCGCCGCGTGCGGGCCGAGGACGACCTGCGGCGGAGCGAGGCGCGGGGCGCCGTGCTGCTGGCCGTCGTGGACCGGATCAGGCCGCTGACGGACCGGGACGCGATCCTGTCGGAGGGGGCGGAGGCGCTGCGGCGCCACCTCGGCCTCACGACGGCCGGCTACAACGTGCTGGACCCGTCGGAGGCGGATGGGACGGCGGGGAACGAGGCGACGGGTGGCGGTGTGCCGCCCTGGACGGACCGGCCGCTCCGCCTCGCCGAGCTCCTGCCCGAGGCGGCCGGCGCGCTGCGGCAGGGGCGGGTGGTCGCGCTTGAGGCGCCGGTAGGCGGGACGGCGGGCCTGGCCATTCCGCTCCACCGCGGCGGGCGGCTTGTGGCCTGGTTCCGGGCAACCGCCACCGGCGCGCGGGCCTGGCCCGAGCACGAGAGGCGCCTCCTGCGGGAGGTGGCGGAGCGGGTCTGGGAGGCAGCGGAGCGGGCGACGGCGGAGGCCGCGGCGCGCGAGGGTCAGCGCCGGCTGCGTTCCCTGCTGGAGGGCATTCCGCAGCTCGTCTGGCGCGCGGTGGACGGCGGGAGCTGGACCTGGTCCAGCCCGCAATGGAGTGCCTATACCGGCCTGTCGGAGGCGGCCACCCGCGGCTACGGCTGGCTGGCCGCCGTGCACCCGGAGGACCGGGAGTCCGTGATGGCCACCTGGCACCGCTGCGCGGCCAAGGGGGAGCCGCCGGCCGAGTTCAGGGCCGAGTTCCGGCTGCTGCACGCGGCGGAGGGGCTGTACCGCTGGTTCCAGGCCCGCGCCGCCCCGGTGCGCGACGAGGCGGGGGCGGTGGTGGAATGGCTGGGCACCTCGACCGACGTGGACGAGCTGCGGCGGATGGGCCAGCACCAGCGGCTGCTGCTGGCCGAGTTGCAGCACCGGGTGCGCAACACCCTGAGCGTGATCCGATCCATCATCCGCCGCACCGTTCAGGCAAGCGACAGCCTCGATGACCTGGCGATGCACCTGGACGGGCGGATCGACGCCTTCTCGCGCGTGCAGGCGGCGGTGACGCGCAACCCGGAGCGCGGCATCGACCTCGCCCAGCTCGTGGCGGACGAGCTGCTGGCCTATTCCGCGCGGGAGGGAAAGCAGGTGCGCATCGAGGGGCCGGCGGTGGCGCTGCGACCAAAGGCGGCGGAGACGCTGGCGCTGGCATTCCACGAGCTGGCGACGAATGCGGTGAAGTTCGGCGCCCTGTCCCAACCGCAGGGAAGGGTAGAGGTCACTTGGGGCGCGGAGCTCCCCCCCGGGACGCCACGCCTGCTCTTTCACTGGCGGGAGAGCGGTGCGGCCCTGGCGGCCGAGCCGCCATTGCACCATGGCTTCGGCACCGAGCTGTTCGAGCGAACCCTTCCCTATGAGTTGAATGCCGAGGTGGAGCGGAGCCTCGAGCCCACAGGGCTGCTCTGCACCATCGCGCTGCCGCTCTCCGAGCGCCTGGTGAAGGAGGAGACGCTGCAGGAGCTCGGCCCCGGCACTCCGACGGGAGGAGGGTGAGACCGGGGCCCCTCTTTTTCCCCTAGCTAAGCTTCAGTTCCCCGAGGGCGGCCACCAGGGCGGGCAGGCCGATCGGCTTCTCGAGAAGCGGGGTGCCGCTGAAGCGGGAGTCGATGATCCAGGAGTCGTAGCCCGTGGCGAAGACGAAGGGCACGCCGGCCGTGCCCAGTGCCTCCGCCACGGTATAGACCGCCTCGCCATCGAGGTTCACGTCCAGCAGGGCGAGGTCCGGCTTTTCCTGCGAGAGGAGCCGGATGGCGGCGGCGACCTGCCCGACCGGCCCGAGCACCCGGCCGCCGAGACGCTCGACCAGCGTCCGCAGATCGTCGGCGATGAGGTAGTGGTCCTCGACGATCAGGACGCAGCGGCCAGCGAGCATGCGGGGGTGAGAGGGTGGCATCACCGGGCCCGACCTGGCTCCCCGGCCGTCGGGCGAAGGGTTGGCCGGCGGAGGATGGTCCCCCCCGCCTCTCGGCGTCTGCGGGATAATGCGGCGTTCCTGTTGGTCAAACACGGCGAGGCCGCGACGAGGACTGGGTAACGCCGATTTCAGGGAGTTGGAAGAGCTGCCCGCGCGCCGCGCACCCGGTTGCGGCGTGAGGCCAGGATTGCCGGAGCACACGCATCGCCTGTCTTTCCATAAAGAGCGCGCGAAATGACCCTCCCGAACGAACAAGGAAGCGCCCGGGTTGCAGGATGCGCCCAGCGGATCGGGGCGGGTCGCGCCGTACCGTTCCGCGGGACGCTACGCCCCCGAGGATAGGACCGCGGAGCACGCCGGCGCCCCTTTTCGGGCAACCCTGCCCGGCTTGCCCGCGCTGAACCGGCCGAGGAGTCCGCATGCCCGATCTCTTGCCCCCGGCCTTTCCGCCCAGCCCTGGCGTGACTGCGCCGCTCTTCCTCTTCGCGACGGGAATCGAGAACAGCAACCCGCGTGTGGGCGAGCGGCGGGTGGACCAGATGGCGGCCAGTGGGCACATGCAGCGCTGGCGGGAGGACTTCGCCCTCGTGCAGGAGGTCGGGTGCAATGCGCTGCGCTATGGCCCGCCGCTGCACAGCACCTGGCTCGGCGAGGGCCGCTACGACTGGGCCTTCGCTGACGAGACCTTCGCCGCCCTCCGCCACCAGGGCACCTACCCGATCGTGGATCTCTGCCATTTCGGCGTGCCGGACTGGATCGGGGATTTCCAGAACCCGGATTTCCCGCGCCTCTTCGCGGGTTACGCAGAGGCCTTTGCGGTGCGCTTCCCCTGGGTTCAGCTCTACACGCCCGTGAACGAGATGTATGTCTGCGCGCTCTTCTCCGGCCGGTACGGCTGGTGGAACGAGCGGATGACGACGGAGCGCGGCTTCGTCACGGCGCTGAAGCACCTCGTGGCCGCGAACCGGCTGGCCATGCGCGCCATCCTGCGCGTGCGGCCGGACGCGATATTCATCCAGAGCGAATCCGCCGAGCAGTACCACGCCTCCTCCCCGCGGGCCTGGGCGGAGGCGAAGCGGCGAAACGCGGAGCGCTTCCTCTCGCTCGACCTCAACTACGGGCACCAGATAGAGGCGCCGATGTACGAGCACCTGATGGACAACGGGATGACGCCGGAGGAGTACGCGGCCTTTCAGACCACCGACCTGAAGCGCCACTGCGTGCTCGGCACCGACTACTACGTGACGAACGAGCACCTGGTGCTGGAGGATTGCAGCACGCGCGCCTCGGGCGATGTCTATGGCTACGCCACGATCATCCAGCAGTACTATGCCCGCTACCACCTGCCGCTGATGCACACCGAGACGAACCTGGCGGACGACCTGCACGGCAGCTCGACGGACTGGCTGTGGAAGCAGTGGGCGAACCTGCTGCTGCTGTGGGAGACGCCGGTGCCGGTGCTCGGCTTCACCTGGTTCTCGCTGACCGACCAGGTGGACTGGGACACGGCGCTGCGCGAGAACAACGGGCGGGTGAATTCCGTCGGCCTCTACGATCTCGACCGCAAGCCGAGGCAGGTCGGGCGCGCCTACAAGCGGCTGATCAGCCAGTGGCAGGACGTGCTGCCGGCGCGCAGCCTCTGCCTGCGCCTGCCGCTTGTGGCCATCAACTCGGAGAGGGTGGCATGAGGATCGCGCTCGTCGGCTGCGGCGCCATTGCGCGCGCGCAGCACCTGCCGGCGCTCTCGGGCGAGACCGGCTTCGAGCTGGTGGCGACCGCCGACCCCCACGCGCACCCCGAGGGCACCGCCGCGCACCACTACGCGGACCACCGGGAAATGCTGGCCTCGGAGCCGGAGGTGGAGGCGGTCTCTGTCGCCTCGCCCACCGGCACGCATTTCGCCGTCGCGCGCGACGCGCTGCTCGCCGGGCGGCACGTGCTGCTGGAAAAACCGCCGGCCACGACGCTCGGCGAGGTTGTGGAGCTGCAGCGGATCGCGGCGGCACAGGGCAAGGTGCTCGTCACCTCCTTCCATGCCCAGCACAACGCGGCGGTGGAGCGGGCGCGGGAAATCCTGGAGGGCCACCCGCCGGCCAGCGTCTCCATCGAGTGGCGCGAGGACTTCGAGCGCTGGCACGGCGGGCAGACCTGGCCCTGGCAGCCCGGCGGCTTCGGGGTCTTCGATCCCGGCATCAACGCGCTCTCGATCCTCTGCCGCGTGATGCCGGGCGCGGAGTTTCGCGTGGCGAGCGCGCGTCTGCGCCTGCCGCCGGGGGCCGCGACGCCGGCAGCCGTGGACATGCGCCTCGCCTGGGAGGGTGGCGAGGGAGAGGCCGCCTTCGAGTGGCGGCGCGGCGGCACGGATATCTGGAACATCACCCTGCGCGGCACCTTCGGCGAGCTGCTGATCAGGGGCGTGCGGACGCTGCTGCGCGACGGCGCGGTGATCCTGCCGGAGGGACCGGACGTCGAGTACGACGGCGTCTACCGCGCCTTCCGCGCGGCGATCGCGGCGGGGCGGTCGGAGGTGAGCCAGCGCGAGCTGCGGATTATCGAGGACGCGATGACCATCGCCGCCGTGGAGCACGGCGGGGAGGCGCTCTGATCGGGATGATCGGAGCGGCAATACAGCCAGTAGGGCCACGATCCGTGCGTGACGCCAAGTGTACCCGGCCGCGATGGACGCGGCCGGGTACCCGCGAGGTGAGCGTCAGCCGCTCTGGTCAGCGAAGAAGTTCATGGCGGCGGGGGTAACATCGAAGCGGCCCGTCGCCGGCCGTGCCATGTTGTTGGCGGGCGGGGTCCAGGCCGGTGATCTCGCCGGGGAAACGAGGTACTGGTCCTCGCCTCCAACAAACCTGGGCGCCGCCGCTTCTACGCGTGCGACAGGGCGTGAAGGCTGCTTCCAGGCCTCCGCCCTGGTTTTCCCGCCCATGACGTCATTGCCGTCGGCGAAAGCCGGCGGTGCGCCGCTCATCAGAACGCCTGCCATGGTGACGACCGTGAAGATCCTGCGCATCGCACATCTCCAATAGGTCTGTTGCGTGTCGGACCAAGTGGCTCGGCCACGCGGATTGCGGAGATTGGGGCCGTGTTGGCCGCATCCATGGTGGAAGCGGCACGCGGGCTGCGAAGTGCGGCCACACCGGCAATGCGGTGTGTCGCGGCGGCTGACCGCCCCTTCAAGGAGAGGGTTGCGGCGCCGCGGAGGAAGCTGGCCCGAAGGCAGCTAGCCAGTCGACTGTGGACACTGAACGCGATCAACTCCAGCCATGCTGGCGGGACGACCGCGTGGCCACTACGAACAGATAGTCGCTTTTCCCGCCGATCCAGACGCCACGGACCACCGGTGGAAAATAAATCTCGTCGAGGCTTCGGCTTGCCACGGTTGGTGCCGAGCGGAAACGCCTTAGGCGCTTGCAGCCAGGAGGAGCGCCGCCTCGCCCGAGGGGGAGAGGCGGTAGACGCCGCGCTCCACCCGGTCGAACCAGCCATAGACGTTGCGCAGCAGGATCGCGCCGGCTTCCGGCACCGTCGCGGTCAGGTCGCGCGGGCGGCGCGGGCCTTCCCGCAGGGCGGCGGCGCAGGCAAGGGCGTTCTGGCGATAGGCGGTCATGATCGGCGTGCGCGTCGCGCCGCCCTTGTTCGGATCGCCGCGGCGGCGGCGGTGCTCGCGCAGCAGGAGGGCGCGGCGGCGCGGATTGCCGCGCGGGCGATAGGGTGAGGGCTCCGCCAACACCTGCACGCCCGCCCGGCCGGGATCCACTGCCAGCAGGCCGAAGCCGAGCAGGCGGCAGAGCTTTCGTACGCGCGCGTCCGCGTCCCGCCCGCGCGTCGTCGCGCGGACGGCGAGCCAGACCTCGTCCGCCGCCGCCATCCGGTCCACGCCCTGGAGGAGGAGTTCCAGGGTGAAGCCCATCTTCATCTCGGTGATGACGAGGAAGGGCGGCTCGCCAGGGCGGACGGCAACGATGTCGCAGCCGCAAACCTCGCCCTTCGCCTCGTAACCGAGCCCCTCCAGATGCGCCTTCACCGCCGCGTAGAGAGTCGTCTCCGGCGCCGCGTGCTGGGCAGCGGACGGCGTAGCGCGGCGCCGGCGGCGTGGCATGCGGGTGGTCGGTTCAGCCCGCCTTGGCGGACTTCGCGGCCTTGCGCTTCGCCTTCTTCGCACCGGCGAAAGCCGCGACCTTCAGCGAGGGGCTGGCCTTGAAGCGCACGGTGGCGCCGGCCTTAACGGCGACCTTCTCGCCCGTGCGGGGATTCAGCGCCGAGCGCTTGGGCGTCTCGCGCACGGTGAAGGAGCCGAAGTCGGGAAGGGAGAAGCGGCCGTTCTCGATGATCTCGTTCTTGATGGCGGCGATCAGGTCAGCCGCCAGGCGGCCGGCGGCAGCGCCGGTCATCTCGGTGGAGTTCTGGATGACGTCGGTGAGGAACTTCTTCGACACGGTAAGGGGAATCCTTCTCTGGGGCGGCGCGTTCGCTGGCGCGCGCTGCTCTTAGGGGCCCCGGACCCTGCTTGTGAAGGCGGGACCGCCTGTTTCGTGCCGTGCAGCGGCACCGATCGGTCCGGATGTGTTGCGCCCGCGACATGACCTTCGTCCGCAGGGCTTCCGCCAGATCAGGCGCCCAGCACGGCGCGTGCGCGGGTCGCGTCGTTCGCGATGGCGGCCTTCAGCGCATCCAGCCCGTCGAAGGTCGCGTCCTCGCGCAGGAAGCGGTGCAGGCGGATGCCGATCTCCTGGCCGTAGAGGTCGCCGGACCAGTCGAAGAGGTGGGTTTCCAGCCGCGTCTCCGGATCGCCGCCGAGGGTTGGCCGGCGGCCGACATTGGCGACGCCTGGCACGAGGCCTCCATCCGGCAGGGCGGCGACGACGGCGTAGACGCCGCGGGCCGGCTCCAGATGGCGGCCAAGCCAGACATTCGCCGTCGGCCAGCCGAGTTCCCGCCCCAGCCGGTCGCCGTGGAAGACCTCGCCGCGCACTTCCCAGTCGCGGCCGAGAAGGGCGGCGGCGCGCTCCGGGTAGCCGTCCTGAAGCGCGCGGCGGATGCGGGTGCTGCTGATCGGGCCCGCGGCGTCGGAGACCGGCGGCACGACCGTCAGGCCGATGCCGCGGGCTTCCGCCCAGCGTGCAAGGAAGGCGGTGTCCCCGCCGCGGCGGTGGCCGAAGGCGAAGTCCGAGCCGCAGGCAAGATGACGGGCGCCGAGCGCGCGATGGAGGACCGTGTCGCAGAAGGCCTCGGCCTCCATGGCGGCGAGGGCGGCGTCGAAGGGCACCGCGTGGACATGGGCGCAGCCGGCCGCGGCGAGGGCCTCGGCCTTCGCCGGCAGCAGGGTGAGGCGGAAGGGCGGGTCCTGCGGGCGGAAGTGCTCGCGCGGGTGCGGCTCGAAGGTGAGGGCGGCGAGCGGCAGGTCCGGGCGTGCGGAATGGGCGGCGGCCAGGACGGCGCGGTGGCCGAGATGCACGCCGTCGAGGTTGCCCAGCGCCACCGTGCCGCCGCGCGCGGCCTCCGGCAGGGCGTGCCAGTCGGTCCAGACCTGGCAGTCCATGAAGCGGCGGCTCAGGCCTGGGCCACGCGCTCGATCCAGCGCGTCACCTCCGGCGGGCGGAAGGCGGCGAGCAGGTCAAGCGCCTCCACCGGCTCGGCGGCGGTCAGGGCGATGGCGCGGTGCTCGGGCTTCACGAATCCCTCGTCGGCCATGGCGTCGAGCATGCCGTTCAGCCGGCTCCAGTAGCCCTGCACGTCGAGGAAGACGGTGCCCTTGCGGTGCAGGCCGAGCTGCGACCAGGTGAGGACCTCGAAGGCCTCCTCCAGCGTGCCGAAGCCGCCGGGAAGCACCACGAAGCCGTCCGAAAGGGCCGCCATCATCGCCTTGCGCTCGTGCATGGAGGCGACGACGTGCAGGCGGGTGACGGAGCCGTGGCCGAGTTCGCGCTGCATCAGGTGCTCGGGGATCACGCCGTCCACCTCGGCCCCGCCCTCCAGCGCGGCATCGGCGACGATGCCCATCAGCCCGACCTTGCCGCCCCCATAGACGAGGCCGAGGCCGCGATCCGCGATGGCAAGGCCGAGGGCGCGGGCGGCTTCGGCATGGGCGGGGTTGTTGCCCGGGTTCGCGCCACAGAAGACGCAGACCCGCTTCATCTCAATGCTCATGGGACGGAATGTGGCACCGCAGCACCCGCCTATCCAGCCGAAGGGGCTTCATTTCTGGCCTGCGGACCTTCCGGGATCATTACGACCGCCTCACCCTCCAGGACCACCACGCCCGCCGCAGTGCAGGTGGTGCGGAGCGTCGCGCGGCGGCGCTCGGGGTCCAGGCCCGTGACCTCGGCGGCCGCGGCCACGGTCTGGCCGATGCGGACCGGCGCCCGGAAGCGAAGGGTCTGGGAGACATAGACCGCCCCTGGCCCGGGCAGCTTCGTGCCCAGAAGACCGGAGATAAGGGAGGCGGTGAGCATCCCATGGGCCACGCGCTCCCCGAAGAAGGAGGCGGCGGCCGCCTCGGCATCGAGGTGGACGGGGTTGTTGTCGCCGGAGACGGCGGAGAAGAGGAGGATGTCGGCCTCTGTGATCGTTTTCGCGAAGCGGGCCGACTGGCCCAGCGATAGGTCCTCGAATCGAATCCCGTCCATGTGACCACTCCTTGCGGTGTCAGCATGGACAAGTCCTGACCCCGGCGCGAGAACCCCCGGCGCATTTGAGAGGGAAGAGGCACCATGGCGGCAACCCGGATCGGCACGAGCGAGGAACTGCTGGAGGAGCTGCGCGGCTGGGTGCTGCACGAGACCCCCACCACCGACGCGGCGGCCGTGAACGGGCTGATGGACCGCGCCGAGGCTGCCCTGCGCGAGGCGGGCGCCGATGTGACGCGCATTCCCGGCCGCGACGGCTACGGCGACAATCTCGTCGCCCGCACGCCGCCCTCGCCCTCCACGGGCAACCGCAAGCCGGTGGTAATCGCGGGGCATCTCGACACCGTGTGGGATCACGGGACGCTCGCCTCCTCGATGCCCTGGAAGGTGGAGGGGGAGAAGGCCTTCGGGCCCGGGATCTACGACATGAAGGCGGGTTCCTTCCTCGCCTTCCACGCGCTGCGGGAGATCCTGCGGCAGGGGGTGAAGACCAACAGCCCCATCACCCTTCTCCTCACGCCCGACGAGGAGGTGGGGAGCCCGACCTCCCGCGAGCTGATCGAGCGGGAGGCGCGGGGCGCCAGCGCCGTGCTGATCCCGGAGCCCGCAGGGAACCCGGGCGGCGCCTGCGTGACCGCACGCAAGGGCGTGGGGCGCTTCACCGTGCGCATCCAGGGCGTCTCCTCCCATGCCGGCGGCAACTGGTCGGAGGGGCGGAGCGCGGTGGTGGCGCTGGCGGGGGTGATCCAGAAGGTCCACGCCATGGTGGACCTGGCGGCGGGCACCACCACCAATGTCGCGCCTGTCTGGGGCGGTACGCGGCCGAACGTGGTTCCGCCCGAGGCCGGCTGTGAAATCGACCTTCGCGTCGCCAACCTCGAGGACGGGGAGCGGATGGAGCGGGAGATCCTCGCACTGGCAGGCAGCGAGGACGGGATCACCATCACCGTGGAGGGCGGGATGAACCGGCCCTCCTTCGCGGAGAACGCGAACATCCTCAACCTCTACGAGCGCGCGCGGACCCTCGCGCGGGAGGCCGGCTACGAGCTGCCGAAGCAGCACCGCGGCGGCGGCTCGGACGGGAATTTCACGGCGGCGCTGGGCGTCCCGACGCTGGATGGGCTGGGCTGCACCGGCGCGGGGGCCCACGCGCCCTTCGAACACATCCTGTGGCGCGATCTGGCGCCGCGGGGAGAGGTGATCGCGGGACTGTTGGAAACCCTTTAGGCCGCGCGCGCCGACGACGGCGCCGCGCCGGACGCCGTCGTTCCGGCGTGAATCAGGTCGCGTGCCCGACCACGTGGAAGCGCTCGCCGGTGTTGGACGGAGAGGCGCCAGGCCTTGCCCAGGCGATGGTGCGGATCGCGGCGGGCTTCCCCACCCACTGGTCGAGAACCTGAATCCCGCTCTCGTCCTGGCCGAGATAGATCGCGGCGTGGCTGCTGCCGTCCTCCGCGTTGGTGTAGCGGCCCGTGCTGTTGAAGGTGGCGATGATCGTGCCGGGTTGGAGCGAGGTGTTGCCGCGCACGGCCTCGCCCCGCGTCCAGCCGGCCGTCTTCCCCACCTCGGGCTTCGCCGCCTGCACCAGCGCGACGCACTGCCCGGAGCCGGTCGACCGGCCGATATACTTCCCGTAGTCCGATGCCATGAAAGCCTTCGGGAAGCGCGAGGCAGCGGCCGGGAGGGCGCCCGGGGAGGCCTCTGCCGCGCGCGGCTTGGCGGCCCCGCTGTTGAAGCCTTCCTGGAGCTTCAGGAGGGACTCCATCGCGAGGAGCTCCAGCGCCGGAGAGGCGCCGGCGAGGGCCGGAGGCAGGTTCGGGACGCTGAAGCCACCACCGCGGGACACCGGGGCGGCGCCGACCTGCGGGGCAGGGCCCGCGACCGGGCGGACGGCGTTCACGGCGCCCCCCGCGACCGGAGGTAGCGGGAGGGAAGGGCGCCCGCGCCTTGCGGCCCCGCTGAAGGCGGGCCGCCGCGGCGACGCCGCCCCAGCCGCCGGCGCCCATAGGAGGGGAGAGCCGCCCCTTGCCGTCGAGCCTGTGGAAGATCGAGGTGATCCCGGCCACGAGGGCCGCGACCTCCTTCGAACCCCGAACCCAGGGTGGACACCTTCCGCCTCCCATCACGTGACGGGGACATTCAAGCGATAAAGCCTTGCCGTATCGTGAAGAAGTCGCGCTTCCCGGCGGGGCCGCGAAAACGGTGAGCAGCGCACGGGGACGGGCGCCCCCGTCCGTGGCCTTCGGGAGGGCGCCTCAGAAGCGGAAGCGGGTTCCCACCAGGGCCGTCCGTCCCGCGATGACGAAGCCGTTCGCGGGCTCGAAGCGGCTGTTCGTGAGGTTGCGACCCTCGGCGAAGAGCGCGACGGGCTCGGTTACCTGCCAGGTGGCCGTCAGGTTGAAGACCGTGCCGGCCTTGTTGTCGCGGGCGGTGGTGTAGGCGCTTCCGTTATCCCGGTAGGAGGCGAAGGCGCCCTCCTGCGAGCGACCGTAGAGGACGAGCTCGGGTGCGACCGTCACGGCATCGGCCAGGCGCAGGCTGGCGTTGAGCGCGAGCTGCTGCTCGGGGCGGCGGGCCAGGCGCTCGCCGCTGCGGGCGTCGCGCGCGTCGGTGACGGTATAGGCGGCGCTGGCCGTCAGCCAGCGGGCCGGGCGCAGCGTCGCCGTGAACTCCCCGCCCTTGATCCGCGCACGGTCGACGTTCTCGAGCGAGGTGAAGGCGGCGTCGTAGTTGATGAGGTCGTGGATGCGGTTCGCGAAGTAGGTGGCGCCGAGGGTCGCGAGGTCACGCTGGCCAGCGAAGGGCACGTCGAACTCGATGCCTGCCTCCCAGCCCTCGGAGGTTTCGGGGCGGAGGTTCGGGTTGCCCTGGAAGAAGCCTGTGATGACGCCGTAGCGCTGGTAGAGCGAGGGCGCCTTGAAGGCGGTGCCATAGGCCGTGCGGAGGCGGGCCGAGATCTCCGGCAGGGCCAGCACCGCGCCAAGGCGGTAGGTGACGTGGCTGCCGTAGTCCTCGGCATCGTCGTTGCGGATGCCGGCGGTGAGGTCCAAGCGGCGGAGGAGCCGCACCTGGTAGCCCGCGTGGACGGCGGTGTTGCTGGCCGCCGCGTTCGTCGTGGTGCGGAAGAAGCTGCCGCCGGAGGCCTGGCGCACCTCCTCGCGCTCATGCGTCAGGCCGAAGGCGAGCTGGCTTGCGTCGAAGGGACCGGCATCGGGCAGGCGGAGCTGGTTGCCCCAGTCATAGACCGTCCGCTCGCCGCGATAGAGGTCGTCGGTCGTGGCGGAGGAGAGGCTGTCAGGCAGGTTCGTGTAGCGGCGGCGGTCCCGCGTCTGCGCGATGCGGAAGCCCGTAGTCCAGGCGTCGATCGGGCGCGCCTCGGCGCGGAGCTGGCCGGTGAAGCGACGGTCGTTGAAGGAGTAGTTGGGATCGTCGGCCGGCACGTTGTCGAGGCCGCCGGAGTTGTCGCGCCAGTTGAACAAGCCCTCGACGCGCAGGCGCTCGCTCGGCGTCCAGCCAAGGCGGGCGGTGCCGGTGAGGCCGCGGAAGCCGTCCCGCTCCCCGGTGTTCGCATAGAAGCGGCCGGGCGTCGCGTCGGTGCCGCGGGTGGAGAGGCTGCGGAGCGAGAGAAGGTAGTCGAACTGTCCGACCGTGCCCGCGATGCCGCCACCGCCGCGCAGCGTGCGGTTGCTGCCGCCGGCGAGTTCGCCGAAGGCCTCGATCGGGCGATCGGCGGGGGCGCGGCGCGTCACGATGTTCACCACGCCGCCGATGGCGCCCGATCCGTAGAGGGAGGAGGCGGGGCCGCGCAGCACCTCGATCCGCTCCACCTCCAGCCCCAGCAGGTCGTTGCCGAAGTTGAAGGCGCCGTTGGGCTCGGAGGAGTCGTTCACGGGCACGCCGTCCAGCAGCACGAGGGCGTGGCGGGAGGCGGTGCCGCGGATGAAGGCGCTGGACGGCTGGCCAAGGCCGCCGGACTGGATGAGGGAGAGGCCGGGGACGGAGACGAGCGCCTCCGCCAGGGTCTGGTAGCCGCGCTCCTCGATCGTCTGTCGGTCGATGACGGTGACGCTGCCGGGCACGCGCTCGATCGGCGTCGGGATGCGGGTGGCGGTGACCACGGTTTCCGTGACCGCGGCGCTCGGCTGGTTCACGGGAGGCGTCGGCTGGGCCAGGGCGGCGGGCGCGGCGAGGGCGGTGAAGGAGAGAAGCAGAAGACGTCGCATCGGGGTTCCCCAGGCGAGCGGACACGATCTGCCGCGCGACCCCGAAAGGGCCACGCGACGGTGGACGCGGTTCCCGCATGCGGAAGGGGCGGATCGCCCCCCGTATGTCCGTTGCGCCGGTGCACCTCGCCCGGCACGCGCGAGACAGCTCTGCGCCGGCCGGTCTCCTGGCTCGCGGCCCTCCTTTCGGAACCGGCCCCCGCCTTCTCGACACCCGGGGGTGGCAATGGCGATTGGGGGCCGGAAAGGGCCGCCTACAGTTGCGAGGGCAGCTGCGGATGGGCGCCCCGGGCCCGATGGACCCGCGACGCGTCGCGCATTCCCGTTTCAGCCCTTTCGGGCCACCGGCGCATGGCCGGCTTCTAGCGCGCGACGGGCGGGGCCGGGAGGGGGTGTGGCGGAAGCCGCGCGCCTGTGTTCCTCAGAACACGAAGCCGATCGCCCGCACGCCCATCCAGCCGATCACCGCCAGCACGCCCGTCGCGAAGACGCAGCCGAGCACGGTGAGCAGGATGCCCCATCCCATGGTCTTGCTGTCGTGCTCCACCAGGCCGAGCGCCATGACGATGTTGCCGAAGGCGGGCGGGCCGTTGGTGCCCGGGCCGGGCAGGATAAGCATGATGGCGACATAGACCGTCAGCCAGCCGAAGAGCCTGTCGCCGAAGGGGGTGGTGAAAGGACCGGGGCGGGGGCGGACGTAGCACTCGATCTTTCCCAGCCACTTGGAGGAGGCGCCGGCCAGGCGCAGCAGGTCGTCGCGCTTGATGGACTGCCGCGCCATGAAGGCCGGCAGCCGCGGCACGCGGCGCCCGAGGCCCATCTGGGCCCCCAGCAGCAGCATGGGCATGCCGAAGACGGTGGCCATGCCCGGCAGGAGCGAGGGCAGCAGGAGCAGGAGGATGAGGAGGCCGAAGGCGCGGTCGCCGAAGGCCTCGGACATCTCGCCGAGGGTGATCCGCTCGCCAGGGCAGGCGGCGGCGACCTCGGCGATGATGCGGGAGATGGGGGCACCCTCGCGCTCCTCCAGCGGGGCGGGAGGAGGCGGGATCGTCGGAGCATCCATCGGCGGTGTCCTGTTCCCTCGCGTGGCGCGGCGGCTTCCATGCCGCGCCGGCCCGGGCCCTTCTGCCCGGCGCCCGCACGCCCGTCCATGGGCGAGGCGGCGCACCCCTATTCCGGCTGGAACCCGGCGAGGCGGAGCAGCGCCGCGTTGCGGGCCACGTCGTCGCGGATGAAGGTTTCAAGCGTGGACTGGCTTTCCACCACCGGCTCGAAGCCGAGGGAGGCCAGGCGCTGCACCGTCTCGGGCTCGCGCATGCCTTCCGTCACCGCCTCGTGGAACCGGGCGACGATCTCGGCGGGCAGGGCGCGGGAGCCCCAGACACCGTACCAGGAGTAGAACTCGAAGCCGGGCAACCCGGCCTCGGACAGGGTCGGTAGTTCGGGCGCGAGGGCGGTGCGGGCCGGGGTGGCAATGCCCAGGCCGCGCACCTGCCCGCCGCGCACCATCGGCAGCATCGCCAGCACCGCGTCGAGCATCAGCTGCGCGTTGCCGGCCGCGACGTCCGACAGGGCGGGCGCCGTGCCGCGATAGCCAACGATCTCCACCCGCGCGCCGGTCACGCGATTGAACTCGATGGCGCTGAGGTGGCCGGCGGCACCGAGGGAGGAGACGGCGAAGCTCCATTTCGAGGGATCGCGCTTCGCCGCCTCCACCACCTCGGAAAGGGTCTGCTGGGGGCGGCGGGGGTCCATCACAAGCACCAGGGGGCCGCGGGCGGTGCGGGAGAGGGGGACGAAATCGGCCACGGGGTCGTAAGGCGCGGCCTTCATCACCTGCCGCGCCATGGGGTGCACGCTGGCCGAGCCGAGGATGGTGTAGCCATCGGCCGGCGCCTGCAGCACCGCAAGGCTGCCGATCGCGCCGTTGCCGCCCGCACGGTTCTCCACCACCACGGGCACGCCCAGCCGCTCCCCGATCTTCTGGGCGGCCAGGCGTGCCATGGCATCGGTGGCGGCGCCGGGGGTGTAGGGGACAACCATCCGGATGGGGCGGTTGGGCCAGGCGCCCTGGGCGTGCAGCGCGGGCGCCGCGAGGAGGGTGGGGGCAGCAGCGAGGACGGAACGGCGTTTCATCAT
The DNA here is from genome assembly GCF_000711725.1 of Roseomonas aerilata DSM 19363. Taxonomy (GTDB): domain Bacteria; phylum Pseudomonadota; class Alphaproteobacteria; order Acetobacterales; family Acetobacteraceae; genus Roseomonas; species Roseomonas aerilata. The sequence goes on from NZ_JONP01000003.1 coordinate 153,696, forward strand.
GCGGATGGCCTCCACCGGCAAGGGACCAGCCGATCCTGCCCCGCAACGCGACCGCCTTGCCAGCGGCCCTTTCGCCCGGGCGGGCGCTGCCCCACCTTCGGCGGATGCGGGACGTGGACATCGCGCTGTGCCTGGCGGTGGACGCCTCCTCCTCCGTCGATCACGACGAGTTCGGGCTGATGATGGTCGGGCTGGCCGAGGCCTTCCGGGATCCGCTGGTGGCCGCGGCGGCCACGGGCGGACCGCGCGGGGCGGCCGTGGTCTCCGTGATCCTGTGGTCCGTGACGCAGGAGGTGGCCGTGCCATGGATGCTGGTGGCCGATGATTCCGGGGCGGCGGCGCTGGCAGAGGCGCTGGACGCCGTGCCGCGGCTCGTGCCGCCAGGGGCGACGGCGCTCGGGGAGGCGATGAGGGCGGCGCTCGCCCTGCTGGCGGAATTTCCGGGGCAGGCGGCGCGGCTGGTGATCGACGTTTCCGGGGACGGGGCGGGGAATGCCGGCATCCCCTCCGCCCCCGTGCGGGACGCCGCGGTGCGGGCGGGAGTGACGGTGAACGGGCTGGCCGTGGTGAACGAGGAGCCGGACCTGCCCGCCTACTACGCCGCGGAGGTGATCGGCGGGCCCGGTTCCTTCGTCATGGAATGCCGCGACTATGCCGAATTCACGGAGGCGATCCGGCGCAAGCTGGTGCGGGAGTTGCGCGGGGCGCTCACCGCCTAAGGAATCGACGGACAATGTGACGGGGGCGGGTTGTCCCGCCGCGGTGCGCGGGTGCAGCTTGGCTCGCGCACCCCTTCAACGCCCAAGGCCACCGGCATGATTTTCCTCACTCCCGGCCCCGTGCAGACCCGCCCAGAAACGAGGGCGGCCATGGCGGTCGATATCGCTCCCTGGGACCGCGACTTCGGGCCGGAGTACGCCGGCATCCGTGACCGCGTGCGCGACATCGCGGGCGGCCTGCCCGGCGTGCACGCGACCCTGCCGCTGCAGGGCGCGGGGCACTTCCTCGTGGAGGCCGCGATCCGCACCTTCGTGCCCATTGGTGGGCGAATCCTCGTGCCAAGCAACGGCACCTATGCCGACCGCATGATGCGCCTCGCGCGCGAGGCCGGGCGCGAGCCGGTGGCACTGCCGGTGCCCGACACGCGCGGCGTACGCGCCGAGGAGGTGGCAGCGGCTCTGGCGGCGGACGAGACGATCTCCCACGTCTGCATGGTCTATTCCGAGACGGGCAGCGGCATCGTCAACGACCCCGCGGCGGTGGGCGCCGCCGTGCGCGCGGCGGGGCGGCGACTAATCCTGGACGCCGTCTCGGCCTTCGGCGCGCTGCCCTTCGACCTGAAGTCGCAGCCGGAATGCGACGCGGTGCTGTTCACCTCCAACAAATGCCTGGAGGGGATGCCCGGAATCGGCTTCGCCGTCTGCCCCATGGACCGGACGCGCGGGCAGGCAGGCCAGGCGGGATCCTGGTGCTTCGACCTCGGCGACGTGCTGAAGCACGCGGAGCGCTCGGGCTGGGGTTCTTTCCGCTTCACCCCGCCGGTGCAGGCGCTGCACGCCTTCGCCGTCGCGCTCGACCTTTACGAGAAGGAGGGCGGGCAGGCCGCGCGGCTCGCGCGCTATGCCGGGAACATGCGCGTGCTGCGCGCGGGAGCGGAGGCGTTGGGGCTGGTGCCGTATCTCGACGCCGAGCACCAGGGGCCGATCATCCTGACGCTGCACCAGCCGGAGACGCCGGGCTTCACGCTGCAGGGTTTCGTGGAGGCGCTGAAGGGACGCGGGGTGATGATCAGCAACTTCTTCACGACGCAGTCGCCGACGATCCGCATCGGCTGCATCGGCGCCGTGACGGCCGACGACATGCGGGTGGCCTTGCGCGCGATGGGGGAGGCGCTGGAGGAATTGGGCGCCGCGCGCAAGGCGGCCTGAACGCGAAGGGGCCGGGGGGACGCATCCCTCCGGCCTTCAGGATCAGAAGCGATAGCGGACGCTGGCGCCGACGATCCAGGGATCGATGTTCGCGTGGCCGGTGATCAGGCCGCTGTTCACGCTGACATCGGGGCGCAGCCAGAGCTTCTTCGCGTCGACGTTCACGAGCCAGCGCGGGGAGACCTCCACGTCGAGGCCGAAGTTGACGCCGTAACCGAAGGCATTGTCGATCGCGACCTTGTTCACGGGCGCGGTGCGCGCGCCGCTTTCGCCGTAGAAAATCGTGTAGTTCAGGCCCGCGCCGATATAGGGGCTGAAGCGCGCCGCCGGAAAGGGATGGAACTGGAGGTTCAGCGTGGGTGGCAGGGCCCAGACGCGGCCAAGGTCCACGTCGCCGAGCGCGCTGTTGCGGACGTGCACGTCATGGCGCGTGGTGGCCGCAATGAGGTTCAGCGAGAGCTGCGGCATGATGAAGTAGGTGAGGTCGAGCTGGCCCGTCACGGTGTCGCTCGCCTCCGGCTTACCGCCGATGAGGCTGACGCGGCCACCGCCCTCGGGCAGCACGCCGATGAGGCCGGCGCCGAGCACGATGTCACCGGCCCTCTTGCCGCGAACGGGCTGGCTGCCGAAATCCTGGGCCGCCACCGGGGTGGCAGCCAGCGCGGTGCAGGCCAGCAGGGCCGCGGCCAGGGCACCGATACGTGTGGTCATAGCATCCTCGTTTCCACGGGCAGCAGGTCGCCGCCACCGGATACGGGCTACGCCCCGGCCGAACGTTCCACCTTGATTTGAATCAATGAAGCGTCATGGGTCAGCCGGCAGTGATGTTCGCCCGGCGCACCACCTCGCGCCAGCGGTCGATCTCGGCGCGGTGGAAGCGGTCGTAGTCCTCGGGCGTGGTGGGCACGACGTCGAAGCCGATCGCCTCCAGCCGCGGGCGCACCTCGGGGTGGAGCAGCGCGTCTCGCAGCGCGCCGGCCACGCGGTCGCGCAGCGGCAGCGGCATGCCGGCCGGCGCCATGAAGGATTGCCAGGAGGTGACGACGAAATCCTCCAGCCCCGCTTGCTTCGACGTGGGCACGCCCGGCAGCACGGGGTGCGGCTTGTCGCTCGTCACCATCAGCGCACGCAGCCGCCCGCCGGCAATGTGGCCTGCGACGGTGCCGAGGTTCTGGAAGGAGATGTCCACGTTGCCCGCGATGAGGTCGGTCGCGGCCGCGGCGCCGCCGGTATAGGGCACGTGGGTGATCTCCGTGCCCGTGCGCAGCTTGAACAGTTCCGTCGTCATCTGGTCTGAGGAGCCGACGCCGGAGGTGGAGTAGGAGGCGCGGCCGTTCCGTTCCTTCAGCCAGGCGATGAGCGAGGGCATGTCGCGCGCCGGGTGCTTCTCGTTGACGACGAGCACGTTCGGCGTGGTGACGGCGAGCACGAGCGGCGTGAAGTCGCGCAGCGGATCGTAGCCGAGGTTCGGGCGCAGCGCCGCGTTGATCGCCCAGACGCCGATGGAGCCGACCATGAGGCTGTGCCCGTCCGGCACTGCCCGCATGACCACGCGCGCCGCGACCTCCCCGTTCGCGCCAGGGCGGTTCTCGACGACAACCGGCTGGGGCAGGGCCTGCGCCATGCGGTTGGCGGCGGCACGGGCCACGATGTCGGAGGGGCCTCCGGCGACAAAGGGCACCAGGACCGAGACGGGGCGGGTGGGCCAGGAATCCGGTGCCTGGGCGCGCGCCGGCGGGGCCAGCAGCAGGGCGGGGACGGCCAGCAGGGCGCGTCGGGTGGGGCGGGGCATCTGGTTTCACTCCCTGGCTTGTTTTGCGGGCAGCATGGCACCTCCCTGCGGCCCCGGCCAAGCGCCCCCTGCTTGCCCGGGCGCCGGGCCTGCCTTAACCCGGGAGGGACGGGATGGCAGGGAACGGATGAACACGGATCTGGAGATCGCGCGGGCCGCCACGCTGCGCCCCATTGCCGAGATCGCCGCGCGCGCGGGCATCCCCGCCGAGGCGCTGGAGCCCTACGGACGCTACAAGGCGAAGATCGGCACCGATTTCCTGCGGGCGCAGGAGGGCCGGCCCGATGGGGCGCTGGTGCTGGTGACAGGCATCAGCCCGACAGCGGCCGGGGAAGGCAAGACCACCACGACCATTGGGCTGGGCGACGCGCTCGTCGCGCTCGGAACGCGCACGATGATTGCATTGCGCGAGCCCTCGCTCGGCCCCTGCTTCGGGGTGAAGGGCGGGGCCACCGGCGGCGGGCGGGCGCAGGTGGCGCCGATGGAGGAGATCAACCTCCATTTCACCGGCGACTTCCACGCGATCACCAGCGCGAACAACCTGCTCTCCGCGATGATCGACAATCACATCCACTGGGGGAATGCGCTCGACCTCGACGTGCGGCGCATCGCCTGGCGGCGGGCGATCGACATGAACGACCGTGCGCTGCGGCTGGCGGCGCTCGGCCTTGGCGGCGTCGCTAACGGCTTCCCGCGGGAGGACGGGTTCGACATCACCGTGGCGTCCGAGGTGATGGCGATCTTCTGCCTCGCGAAGAACCTCGATGACCTGCGCGCGCGGCTCGGGCGGATCATCATCGGGCAGGCGCGGGACGGGCGGGCGGTGACCGCGCATGAATTGAAGGCGGACGGCGCCATGGCGGCGCTGCTGCGCGACGCGCTGGCGCCCAACCTCGTGCAGACGCTGGAGGGCAGCCCGGCGCTGGTGCATGGCGGGCCCTTCGCGAACATCGCGCACGGCTGTAACAGCGTGATCGCGACACGGCTCGGGTTGCGACTGGCCGATGTCGTGGTGACGGAGGCGGGCTTCGGCGCGGATCTCGGCGCGGAGAAGTTCCTCGACATCAAGTGCCGCATGGCCGGCCTCTCGCCCGCCGCCTGCGTGGTGGTGGCGACGGTGCGCGCGCTGAAGATGCATGGCGGCGTGGCCAAGGCGGCGCTCGGCACCGAGGACGTGGCGGCGGTGCGGCGCGGCCTTTCCAACCTCGAGCGGCACGTGGCGAATATGGGCAAGTTCGGCCTGCCCGTGGTGGTCGCGCTGAACCGCTTCACGAGCGACACCGATGCCGAGATCGCGGCCGTGGAGGAGGCGATGGCGGCGCTCGGCACGCGCGCGATCCTCTGCACGCACTGGTCGGACGGCGCGGCGGGCGCGGCCGATCTCGCGCGGGCCGTGCAGGGGCTGATCGCGGAAGGCGCCGCGCGGTTCCGTCCGCTCTATCCCGACGAGATGCCGCTGGCCGAGAAGATCGGCACCATCGCGCGCGAGATCTACGGCGCGGCGGAGGTTGCGCTGCCGCCCGCCATCGCCACGCGGCTCAGGCGCTTCGAGGAGGCGGGCTTCGGCCGCGCGCCCGTCTGCATCGCGAAGACGCAGTACTCCTTCTCCGCCAACCCCGCGCTGCTGGGCGCGCCGAGCGGCCATGTTCTGCCGGTGCGGGAGGTGCGGCTCTCGGCCGGCGCCGGCTTCGTGGTGGCGGTCTGCGGCGACGTGATGACCATGCCGGGCCTGCCCCGCCACCCGGCGGCGGAGACGATCGGGCTGGACGCGGAGGGGCGGATAGAGGGGCTTTTCTAGCGGCCGCGCGCCCGCCCCTATCCCGGCTGGATCCCGCGCTCCCGGATCACGCCCGCCCAGTCGTCCATCTCCCGCGCGACGAAGGCGGCGAAAGCGGCGCGCGGCATCGGCGCGGGTTCGGTGCCGTCGCGGCGCAGGCGCTCGGCGATGGACGGCTGCTCCAGCATAGCGCGGACGGCGGAGTTCAGCCGGTCGAGGATCGGCGTGGGCGTGCCGGCGCGGGCGAAAAGGCCGAACCAGTTCTCCGCCGCCAGCCCCGGCATTCCCGCGGCTTCCGAAAGGGTGGGAATCTCCGGGGCGGCAGGGCTGCGGGCCTCGCCGGTATAGGCCAGCGCGCGCAGCTTGCCCTCCCGCACCAGGGGGAGGGCGGAGGAGGGGTTGTCGAACATCGCCTCCACATTCCCGGCGATGAGGTCGGGCAGGGCAGGGCCGGTGCCGCGGTAGGGCACATGGGTGAGCGGCGCGCCGCTGCGCTGGGCGAGGATCTCGATCGCGAGATGGCTCATGGAGCCGTTGCCGGCAGAGGCGAAGTTGATGGCCCCGCGCGCCCGGGCAAGGGCCAGAAGCCCCGGCACGTCGCGCGCAGGAGAATTGGCGGGCACCATCAGGACCAGGCCGTTGCGGACGAGCATGGCCACGGAGGCGAATTCGGCACGGCTATCATAGGGCAGGCGGGGGAAGAGGCCGGGGTTGATCGCGAAGGGGGCGCCGGCCACGAGCAGGGTGTGGCCGTCCGGGGCGCTCCGGGCCAGCTCGGCCGTGGCCAGCTGGGTGGCAGCGCCTGGCTTGTTCTCCACCACGACCGGGCGGCCGGCGGCGATGCCCTGGGACAGGTGCGTGGCCAGGAGGCGGGCCGCGAGGTCGGCAGTCCCGCCGGGCGCGACCCCCACGAGGACCGTGATGCCGCGGCGGGGCCAGGCCTCCTGCGCCCGGGCGGGACTGGCGGCGAGGGCTGGGAGGGTGGCGAGAAGGGGGCGTCGGCGCATTCCCGCATCATGGCAGGCCGAGCGCGGCTTGGAATGGCGCCGCGTGTGAAACGAGGGGGCGGCCGCGGCGTTACGGCCCCCAATGCTCCCGCCGGAGGAACGGGCCGGAGGCGGCGGGAACCCTTCCCGCCGCCTCCGGCCCGTTCTTTGCGTCGGGATGCGTCACCTTCGGGCTGCCCCCATGCCGATCCTGACCGTTCGACACGTCACGACCTACCGCTACCGCCAGCCCGTCTCCTTCGGGGAGCACCGGATGATGCTGCGGCCGCGCGCCGGGCACGACCAGCGGCTGCTGGAGGCGCGGATCGCCATCCTGCCCGAGCCCGCCGACTTCTGGTGGGTGCACGACGTCTTCGGCAATAGCGTCGGCGTCGCCCGCTTCGACACGCGCGCGCGCGAGTTGCGCTTCGACAGCACGATGCGGCTGGAACACAGCCCGGTGGAGGCACTTGACTACCGGCTGGAGGAATACGCGCGCAGCCTGCCTTTCTCCTACTCATCGGAGGACATGCCGGACCTCGCCCGCTCCATCGAGCGGCACGTGCCGGACCCCGACCGCGTAGTGGACCGCTGGGCGCGCGGCTTCATGCGGCGCGACGGCCCGACCGGCACGCTCGAGTTGCTGGAGGCGATGACACGGGCGGTGAAGCGGGACTTCACCTATATCGCCCGCTCCGTCCGCGGCATCCAGGAACCCTGGCGCACGCTGGAGATGGGCAGCGGCACCTGCCGGGACTTCGCGCTTCTCATGCTGGAGGCGGTCCGCTCGCTCGGCCTCGCGGCGCGCTTCGTCTCCGGCTACCTCTATTCCCCAGGCCTGCAGGGCGAGCGGGAGGGCAGCCATGTGGGCGGCGGTTCCACCCATGCCTGGGTGCGCGTCTACCTGCCCGGCGCGGGATGGGTGGAGTTCGACCCGACGAACGGCATCCTCGGCAACCGCGACCTCATCCGCGTGGCCGTTGCGCGCGAGCCCTCGCAGGCGGTGCCGCTGCACGGCCGCTGGAAGGGCTTTCCGGACGATGCGCTGGGCATGGAGGTCTCCGTCGAGGTGACCGAGGGTGGCGATCCCGCGCCCGCCGTGCCCGAGGCCCGCCTCCTGGCCACGATGTCCGGAGCCTGAGCGCCCTTGCCGTCCCCCACATCCTACCAACCCGCCCTGGAGATGCAGCGCCCGTGAAGATCCATGCCGGCTACGATATCACCTATGAATGCGCGCAGCCGACGCCCATGCTGCTGGCGCTGAGCGTGCATCCCTCCCGCATGGCGGACGTGATCGGGCCGCACCAGATCACCTTCGACCCGCCGATCGGTGCCACCGAGTACCGGGACGGCTTCGGGAACATCTGCCACCGCGTGCTCGCGCCGGCCGGGCGGCTGACGATCTCCACGCGCTTCGACGTGCTCGATTCCGGCACGCCCGACGTGGTCGTGCCGGAAGCGCGGGGAATCCCGGTGCAGGAACTGCCGGACGACGCGCTCGTCTTCCTGCTGGCCAGCCGCTACTGCGAGACGGACCGGCTCTCGGACCTCGCCTGGTCACTCTTCGGGGGGGTGGAGCCGGGATGGGCGCGGGTGCAGGCGATCTGCGACTACGCGCATGACCGCATCGCCTTCGGCTACGAGCACGCGGATGTCTACCGCACCGCCTTCAGCGGCCACAGCGACCGTGTGGGCGTGTGCCGGGACTACGCGCATCTCGCCGTCGCGCTGTGCCGCTGCATGAACATCCCGGCCCGCTACTGCACCGGCTATCTCGGTGATATCGGCGTGCCGCCGGTGGATGCAGCGATGGATTTCTCGGCCTGGTTCGAAGCCTATCTCGGCGGCCACTGGTACACCTTCGACGCGCGGCACAACACGCCGCGGATCGGGCGCATCCTGATGGCGCGCGGGCGCGACGCAACGGATGTGGCGATCGCCACCACCTTCGGTTCCTGCCGCCTGGCGGGCTTCAACGTGGTGACGGACGAGGTGAAGCCGAGCACCGCGCCGTGAGCGATCCCGCGCCCGTCACGGTGCTGAACGCGGAGGGCGCCTCGCCCTTCGTGCTGCTCTGCGAGCACGCCTCCAACCACATCCCCGCCCGCTACGGCGCGCTCGGCCTGCCGGAGGCGGAGCTGGCGCGCCACATTGCCTGGGACATCGGGGCGGCGGCGCTGGCGCGGCGGCTTTCGGCGCTGCTGGATGCGCCGCTGCTGCTCTCGGCCGTCTCACGACTGGTCATCGACCTCAACCGCCCGCCCGGCGTGCCGACGAGCATTCCGGAGCGGAGCGAGGACACGATCATCCCCGGCAATGCCGGAATCAGGGCGGAGGAGCGCGCGGCGCGGGAGCGCGCCTGGTTCCACCCCTTCCACGACGCTGTCACGGCCCTGCTGGACCGGCGCGCGGCGGCCGGCGCGGCGACGATCGTGGTCGGGGTGCACAGCTTCACGCCGCGCTTCCAGGGCGTGGACCGGCCCTGGCACGCGGGGGTGCTTTTCGCGGGCGCGGAGGGATTCGGCCGCGCCCTTGCCGCCGCCATCGCCGCCGACTCCGCCCTGGTGGTGGGAGAGAACGAGCCCTACCGGATCGAGCCCGGCCTGCACGACTACACCGTGCCCGTGCACGGCGATGCCAGGGGAATCGACGCGGCGCTGATCGAGGTGCGCCAGGATCTGCTGGGCGACGCGGCGGGCATCGAGGAATGGGCGCTGCGGCTCGCCTCCGCCCTGGGTGCGGCGGCGGGGCGGCTGGCGGGCTAACCGTTCCTCGCTTCCTGCGGCGGGCGCAGCAGGGTCTCGAACGGAAGCAGGGCGGCGTCAAAGCGCGGCGCGGGGCCGCCACCCACGACGCCGCCGGTCTGGGAAGCGTGGGCCGCGACAGCCGCGCGTTTCGTCTCCAGGCAGGGGGCGATGTCGAGGCGCCATCCCTCCACGGTGGCCTCCGGGGAGGGCGGGGAGCGGCCGGCATAGGAGAGGTGGCCGATGCCGTTGCGGCGCGCGACCTCGGCCGCGATGCGGTGCGCAGCGCGGGTGGCGGGGTCCTCCTCGCCCGGCCAGGGGGCGAGGATGAGGTTGAGGTCGCGCGCCCAGGTGACGAGGGAGACGGCGCGGACGATCGCCTCGAAGACCGGGCCTTCCCCGGGCGTCGGGCCGTCGAAGAGGCCGGCCATGAGCAGGCGCTCCGGGCGAAGGCCGAGGCGCCGCACGGCCTCGCGTGTTTCCCGCTCGCGCAGCGCCGCGAGGCATTCGGGCGGCCAGGCGTTCGAGCGAGGGTGGGAGGCGCTGCCGTCGTGCAGCACCATGACGAAGGGCTGGCGCCCGCGCCGGCAGGAGAGGGCGATCAGCCCGCCGCAGTCGAGGCTTTCCTCGCCGGGCTGGAGCACGAGGACGAGCGCGTTCTCCTCGCCGGTGATAGTGCCTAGCCCGGCCTCGGGCAGGTCGCTCGCGGTCGGCATGTGGCTCCGTTTCCCCTGGTGCCCACGATCTAAGGCTGGGCCGCGCCCGGCTTGAAGGGGGCGCACCGGAGGAAAGGGTGGTCAGGACCGGTGGCGGGCGGAATAATGGCATCTCGCGTGCTTCTGCCAGAGCGGCCGGCGCGGACCCCTCCGCGCCGGTGACCCGAGGATTGCCCCCATGGACCATCCCCTTCCGAGCGGCCTGCCGGCAGAGACCCTGGCCGTCTTCCCCCGCGCCGACGGCTCCCGCGTGCCCTACAAGGTGTTCAGCGACGATGAGATCTACGCGCTGGAGCAGGAGCGGATCTACCGCGGCCCCACCTGGAGCTTCCTCGGGCTGGAAGCCGAGATTCCGAAGGTCGGCGACTACAAGAGCACCTTCATCGGCGACACGCCCGTGGTGATGACGCGGGCCGAGGACGGGGAGCTGGCGGCTTGGGTTAACCGCTGCGCGCATCGCGGCGCGATGGTCTGCCGCCTGCCGCGCGGCAACGCGCTGTCGCATTCCTGCGTCTATCACCAGTGGAGCTTCGGGGCGAAGGGCAACCTCCAGGGCGTTCCCTTCCGGCGCGGCCAGAAGGACGCGACGGGGATGCCGAAGGACTTCGACCCGAAGCAGCACAACCTGCGCCAGCTTCGGGTGGAGAGCTACCGCGGCCTCGTCTTCGCCACCTTCAGTGACACGGTGGAGCCGCTGGCGGAGTATATCGGCCCGCAGATGCGGCCCTATGTGGACCGCGTGTTCCACAAGCCCGTCGTCTATCTCGGCTGCACCCGGCAGTATTCGGACAGCAACTGGAAGCTCTACATCGAGAACGTGAAGGACCCCTATCACGCCAGCCTGCTGCACCTGTTCCACACCACCTTCAACATCTTCCGCGTGGGCATGAAGGCGCGCTGCCTGCCGGACGAGAAGGGCGGCATGCACAGCGTGATTTTCGTGATGAAGAACGAGGAGGAGAACGCCGCCGACTACAAGAGCCAGGGCATCCGCTCCTACGATGAGGGATTCCGGCTGGAGGACGAGTCGATCCTCGCGCTGGAGAAGGAGTACGAGGAGGTCGCGACGAACCAGATCCAGCCGATCTTCCCGCAGTTGGTCATTCAGCAGATCCACAACACGCTGGTGGCGCGGCAGATCCTACCGAAGGGTCCGAACCACTTCGAGCTGGTGTTCCACTTCTTCGGCTACGAGGACGACACGCCGGAGATGCGGAAGCTGCGGATCAAGCAGGCGAATCTCGTGGGCCCGGCCGGATACATCTCCATGGAGGACACGGAGGCGACGGAGCTGGTGCAGCGCGGCACGTTGCGGGATGCCGACAAGTCCTCGGTCATCGAGATGTCCCGCGACGCGCCGGAGCGGCGGGACACGCTCATCTCCGAGCAGCTGATCCGGCAGTTCTGGATGGGGTATCGCAAGCTGATGGGCTTCGACGTGCAGGCGGCCGCCGCGGAATGAGTGTGAGCGAGGATCTGATGCTGCGGCTGGAGCTGATGGCGCTCCAGGACCGCTACGTGTCGGCGATCGACAACGACCGCATCGAGGAGTGGCCAGGCTTCTTCGTCGAGGACTGCCTCTACGAGATCGTCTCGCGCGAGAACGAGGAGGCGGGGCTGCCGGCGCCGGTGATGTATTGCGACAACGCGGGCATGTTGCGGGACCGCGTGCTGGCGCTGCGCCACGCGAATATCTACGAGAGGCCCGTCTACCGGCACATGCTCTCCGGGCTGGAGTGGAAGGCGGAGGAGGACGGCAGCTTTTCCGTGTCCTCCAGCTATGTCGTGGTGAACACCTCGATCGAGGGGGAATCCACGATCTACCAGGCGGGGCGCTACCTCGACCAGGTCGTGCGCACCCCAGAGGGCCTGCGCTTCCGCCAGAAGCGCTGCATCTACGACACCCTGCGCGTGCAGACCCTGCTCGCCTTTCCGATCTGACGGAACCGAAGCACGATGAGCGAGTGGCATGACGCGGCGGATGCCGGCGCCGTGGTCGAGGACGAGGTGCTGGGCTGCGTGGTGGGCGGCGTGCCCGTCGCGCTGTTCCGGGTGGAGGGGCAGGTCTTCGCGCTGCACGACCTCTGCTCCCACGGGCAGGCGCGGCTGTCGGACGGCTATGTGGAGGACGGCTGCGTGGAGTGCCCGCTGCACCAGGGGCTGGTCGATATCCGCACGGGCGAGCCCCGCACGGCGCCGATCACCGCTCCTGTGCGAAGCATTCCGGCGCGCGAGGTGAACGGAAGGGTGGAGGTCCAGCTCTAGCGGCCTCCGCCGGCTCGGCCGGGCGCCGGGCGGGAGCCAAACCTTCATCTTTCGGCGCTATGCCCCGCGTGCCTTCGATCGCTGGAATCCTGCGGCCGCAGCGAGGGCATCGCTTTCCGGCGAAATGCCCCGATGGTACAGTTCAAGAACGACTTGGGGGATTGGCGAGCCGATGCTGGGGAAGGCGGATCCATCGCGGCGCCTCGCCGTGCTCGATGGCTGGCGGGCGGTGAGCATCCTGCTCGTCATGGCGGGGCACCTGCTGCCGATCGGCCCCTCCTTCCTGAAGCTGAACGCGGCGGTGGCGGCCAGTGGGATGGCCCTCTTCTTTACCCTGTCGGGCTTCCTCATCGTGCGCTTCCTGATGGCGAAGGACGACGTGCCCGGTTTCCTCATCCGGCGCGCGGCGCGCATCCTGCCGCTGGCCTGGCTGGCCATGGCGTTGGCGCTGATCGTCACCGGGGCGCCGTGGGGGGCCTATCCGTCACATTTCCTCTTCCTGTCCAATCTGCCGGGCTTCCACCTTATCCCGGAGATCGAGCACTTCTGGAGCCTCTGCGTGGAGGTCCAGTTCTATGTCGGCGTCGCGGCGCTCGTCGGCCTGTTCGGGCGGCGCGGACTCTACGCGCTGCCGGTCATCTGCCTCGCGGTCACGGCGCACCGCATCGCCTGGGGGGCGCATCTCGATTTCGTAACCTGGCGGCGGGTGGACGAGATCCTGGCCGGCTGCACCCTCGCGCTTCTTCATGGCGGATGGCTGGGGGAACGGCCGGCGCGCTGGCTCGGGCGCCTCAACCCGCATCTGCTGATGCCGCTGCTCCTGGCGAGCGCCCATGCGGAGGCGGGGGCGCTGAACTATCTCCGGCCCTACATCGCCATGGCGCTCGTGGGGTCAACATTGTATGCGGCGCCGCGGCATCTCGCGCGGGTGCTTGAGGCGCGATCCATGGCTTATGTCGCGCAGGTCTCCTTCGCGCTCTACGTCATCCACGGCATGCTGATGAGCAGTTGGCTCGGCACGGGCGACAAGCTCGTGAAGTACGCCAAGCGGCCGCTGCTGATCGCCGCCAGCTTCGCGCTCGCGCACCTCTCCACCTTCGGGTTTGAGAACCGCTTCATCGCCCTTGGACATCGCTTCGCTAGCCGTGGGCGGCCCGTGAATTCCGTTGCGCCCGCCGCCTCCGGGCGCCGCGCCTGAACCCTGACGCCCCGGCCGGAGCCCTCGCTCGCGTCAGTCCCCGAACATGTAGTCCTGCACGAAGAGGATGTGTTCGCGCATCACGCGGCGGGCCTCCGCGCGGTCGCGCCGGCGCACGGCCTCCACCATGGCGTGGTGCTGCGCCTGGAGGACGGCGCGGTGCTCTGCCGTGTTGCCGCGGGCCTTGAGCTGACCCCAGTCCGTCCGTTCCCGCACGCGGGCGAGGGAGCGGGACATGGCGATGACCGCGCCGTTGTGGGTGCCGGCCGCGAGGGCGTCGTGCAAGGCGGCGTCCCAGCGCTCGAAGGCCGCGAGGTCGGCGGCCTCGTCGGTGCCGCGCAGGCATTCACCCATGCGCGCGATATCCGCCTGGTCCGCGCGGGCGACGGCGAGGGAGATCATCTCGGGCTCGAAGATGAGGCGGCACTCGACGACATCGGAAGGGCTGAGGCTTTCCTCCATGGCAGCAGGCGCGGCAGGCGGCGGCTCGGCGCGGAAGGTGCCTCGACCGACATGGCGTTGAATGAGCCCCTGCTGCTCCAGAGCGTCCAGCGCGCGGCGGACGGTGTTGCGGGCGACGCCGTAACGGGCGCCGAGGTCGCGCTCAGTGGGCAGGCGCTCCCCGGGCCGCCAGCGGTCGGCCCGCAGGTCGCGCGAGAGGGCATCCTGAAGGGCGGAGGCGCCCATTCGCTCCGTGAGTTCCGGCATCGCCTCGAATGTCTTGACTGGATCAACCAATCAGAGGACCATAAAGCCAGATTGGTTCAGTGAAAAGCAGAATTGGTATAGGGGGCGGCGTATGAAGCTCGCGATGGTCAGGACGGGCAGCGGGGCACAGGTGGTGCGCGTGGACGATGCCGGGCGCCGCTTCTGGCCGGTCGAGAGTCTCGCGCCCGGCCTGCCCGGAGAGATGACGGCCCTGATCGCGGCACTCTCCTCTGGCGCCAGCATCCCCGCTCCGAGCGGCGAGGGCCAGGTGCTGGACGAGGCGGCGCTTCTCGCGCCCCTGCCGGCCCCGCCGCGCAACATCTTCTGCGTGGGTAAGAACTACTTCGCCCATGCGCGGGAATTCGCGGGCAGCGGCTACGACTCCTCCTCCACCAGCGCGGCGGACGCGGTGCCGAAGGCGCCGATCATCTTCACCAAGCCCTTCACCTCCATCTCCGGCCCCTGGGACGACATTCCGATGGTGCCCGGGCTGGACGCGGAGGTGGACTACGAGGCGGAACTCGCCGTGGTGATCGGGCGCGGCGGGCGCTGCATCTCCAAGGCCGACGCGGTGAACCACGTCTTCGGCTACACCGTCGTGAACGACGTGACGGCGCGCGACCTACAGGGCGTGCACAAGCAGTGGCTGCTCGGGAAGGGCATCGACGGCTTCTGCCCCATGGGCCCCTGGATCGTGACGGCCGACGAGCTGGACGCCCAGGCAATGCGCGTGACCTGCACGGTGAACGGCGAGAAGCGGCAGGACGCCGTCACCTCCGACCTCATCTTCGACATCCCGACGCTGATCGAGACCATCTCCCTCAGCATGGCGCTGCTGCCCGGCGACGTGATCGCGACGGGCACGCCGGAAGGGGTTGGCATCGGCTTCAAGCCGCCGCGCTTCCTCCGGGACGGCGACGTCGTGGAATGCGCGATCGAGGGCATCGGCCGCATCCGCAACACGCTGCGGCGCGTCGACCCGGCGGCTCTGCGCGGCGCGGCCTGAAGGCCGCCCGGAGGGCGCGAGGCCGGCGGAAGACCGGCGACCGCCTGTTGGCAAGGGATTGAGGGGCGGCGATGGGCCGCCCGTGGGAGGAAGGCTGTGCTGCACCGTCGTGACATGATGGCGGCCCTGGCCGCGATGGCGCCGCTGCCGGCCCTGGCGCAAGCGCCGTCCTGGCCGACGCGCCCTATCCAGATGATCGTGGCCTTCCCGCCGGGCGGGCAGGCCGACGTGACGGCGCGTCCGCTGGCGGCAGCGCTTGAGCGGGTGCTGGGGCAGCCCCTGCCGGTAGTGAACCGCGCGGGCGCGGGCGGCATCGTCGGCAGCGCGAGCGTGGCCCGCGCGGCGCCGGACGGCTACACCTCGCTTCTCGCGCTCTCCTCTCTCGCGATGCTGCCGGAGAGCGAGCGCATCCAGGGGCGCGTGCCCGCCTATACGGTGGAGCAGTTCGCTCCGATCGCGCGCATCACCGCCGATCCCACGGTGCTCGTCGTGCCCGCCAACTCGCCCTGGCACTCGCTGGAAGAGTTCGTGGCGGACGCGAAGAAGCGGCCGGGCGCGATCAGCTTCGGCTCCGCGGGCAACTACTCCACCCTGCACGTCGCCATGGCGATGCTGACGGGGGCGGCGGGGCTCGACATGCTGCACGTGCCCTTCCAGGGCGGCGGACCGGCGCTGACCGCGCTGCTCTCGGGCACGCTGGACTCGCTGGCATCCGGCCCCGGCCCCGCTCTGTCCCATGTGAAGGAGGGGCGGCTGCGCGCTCTCGCGAGCTGGGGGCGCGAGCGCATCCCGGGCTTTGAGGACGTGCCGACCTTCATCGAGAAGGGCTACACGGATGTGGAGTTCTACATCTGGACAGGCTTCTTTCTGCCGCTCGCGACACCGGCGCCGGTCCAGGAGCGGATGCGCGCCGCTCTGCGCCAGGTCTGCGAGAAGGACGAGGGGCTGAAGCGCGCGCTGGACGCCGCGGGCAGCCCCATCGCCCACCAGGACGGCGAGGCCTTCGAGCGCTTCTTCCGCGAGGACAGCGCGCGGCTGGTGCGCGCGGTGCAGCGCATCGGCAAAGTGGACTAGGGGCGGGAAGGAACGGGCAGATGACGAGCGTGATCACGCGGCGCGGACTGGGCCTTCTGGCGGCGGGAGGGCTGGCGGCGCCGGCGATCGCCCTCGCGCAGGACGCCGCATGGCCCACGCGGCCAGTGCGGATCATCGTGCCCTTCGGCGCCGGCGGCTCCGCCGACATCGCGGCGCGCAATGTGGCGGAGGCGCTGACGGGATCGCTCGGCCAGCCCTTCGTTATCGAGAACCGGCCGGGCGCGGGCGCGGTGATCGGTACCGATGTCGTCGTGAAGGCGCCGCCGGACGGCTACACCATCCTGATGATGTCCAACACGCACACGGCGAACGAGACGCTGATCGCGAACCGGCCCTATGTGCTGATGCGGGACCTCGCGGCGGTGGCGGCGGTGAATGTCGCGCACCACGTTCTGGCGGTGCATCCCTCGCTCGGCGTGAACAGCGTGGCGGAGCTGATCGCAAAGGCGAAGGCGCAGCCCGGTAGGATCGATTACGCCTCCTCCGGTCCCGGCACGCCCTATCACATCGCGGGCGAGGTCTTCCGGGCGATGACCGGGATCGAGATCCAGCACATTCCCTTCCGCTCCTCGGGCGAGGCGCGCACGGCGGTCATTTCCGGCACGGTGCCGATGATGTTCGACGCCATCCCCACGATGGAGCCGCATCTGCAGGGCGGACGGGCCAAGGGGCTCGCGACGACTGGCCCGCAGCGCGACCCCCTGCTGCCGGAACTGCCGACTGTGGCCGAGACGGTGCCCGGCTACGAGGCCTCGATCTGGCTCGGGCTGATGGCGCCGCTCGCGATGCCGAAGCCGATTGTGGAGAAGCTGAACGGCGCGGTGAACGCCTGGCTCACACGCCCGCAGACGCGGGAGGCCATGGCGAAGCAGGGCGCGCAGCCCATGCCGATGTCGGTGGCCGAATTCGATGCCTTCCTGCGCAAGGACGTGGAGACGCAGCGCAACTACGTCCGCATGGCCCGGATCGAGGTGAACTAGGATGGAGGTCTCCTTCACGCTGAACGGCGCGCCCGTTCGGGTGGAGGCGCCCGAGGGGATGACGCTGCTGCACGCGCTGCGCGGCCCGCTGGGGCTGAGTGGCCCGCGCTTCGGCTGCGGCGCGGAGGCCTGCGGCTGCTGCTACGTCGCCATCGACGGCGAGCCGCGCCCCTCCTGTGCCTTGCCGGCCGAAGCGGTACAGGGGCGCGCGGTCGGCACGGTGGAGGGGCTGGGCACGCCGGAGGCGCCGCATCCGCTCCAGTCGGCCTTCCTGGAGGAGCAGGCGGGGCAGTGCGGCTACTGCCTCTCGGGCATCCTCGTCAGCGCGGCGGCGCTGCTGAAGCACAACCCCGACCCGGACGAGGCCGCGGTGCGCGCGGCGCTGGAGCCGCATCTCTGCCGCTGCGGCGCTCATAACCGCATGATCCGCGCCGTGAGGCGTGCGGCGCGGGTGATGAGCGGGGCAACCGCGTGAACCTCGCCTTCGGCTTTCCCATGGGGCAGGCCGGCAACGCGCCGGACCTGCCGGGCAGCCTGCGGGCGGCACCGCGGCTCTCGAGCTGGCTGCGCTTCTCGCCGGACGGGACCGTCACGGTCACGCCCGGAAAGGTGGAGATCGGCCAGGGCATCCTGACGGCGCTGGCGCAGATCGCGGCGGACGAGCTGGACCTGCCGCTCGACCGCGTGCGCGTGGCCGCGGCCTCCACGCCCGGCAGCCCGAACGAGGGTGTGACCTCGGGCAGCCTCTCGATCCAGGAGAGCGGCACGGCCATCCGCCACGCCTGCGCGGAGGCGCGCGCCATTCATCTCCACCTCGCCGCGGCACGCGCCGGCGTGGGGCCGGAGGCGGTCCGCGTGGAGGACGGCGTCTTCCTCGGCCCTGACGGCGCCGCGCTCGGCGCCTACTGGACGCAGGCGGAGGAAGCGCTGCTGGAGGTGGAGGCGCGCGGCGACGTGGCGCCGAAGTCGGCGGCGGCGCGCGGCGTCGCCGGCCAGTCGGCCGCGCGGCTCGACCTGCCGGACAAGGTCTTCGGCGCACCCTGCTACGTGCACGACCTGCGGCTGCCGGGAATGCTGCACGCCCGGATGGTGCGGCCCCCCGCGCGGGTGGCCACCCTGGTCGAGCTGCGGGAGGGCCCGCTGCCCGGGGATGCGACGGTGCTGCGCCTGGGCAACCTCCTAGCCGTGGTCGCCTCGGAGGAATGGGCGGCGGATGCCGCGGCGGCACGCGTCGCGGCCCGTGCGCGCTGGGAGACGCGCGAATCCCTTCCCGACGAGAGCAATCTTCCCGCCTGGATCGAGGCGACGCCGGCGCAGCGTACGGAGGTCGCGCGCCAGGACGACCCGGCGCCTCCCGCGGTGCACACGGTGTCGGCCCGTTTCGCGCGGCCCTACCTCGCCCACGGCTCCATCGGCCCTTCCTGCGCCGTCGCGCGCTGGGAGGGGGGGGCGGTGGAGGTCTGGACCCATAGCCAAGGCATCTACAACCTGCGCGCCGACCTCGTGACCGTGCTCGGGCTGGATGCCGCCAGCATTACCGTGCGCCACATGGAGGGCGCGGGCTGCTACGGCCACAACGGTGCGGATGACGTGGCGCTGGACGCGGCGCTGGTGGCGCGCGCCCTTCCCGGCTGCCCCGTGCGCGTGCGCTGGAGCCGCGCGGAGGAACTCGCCTGGTCGCCGCATTCCCCGGCCGCCATCGCCGATATCGAGGCGGCCGTCGATGCTGAGGGGATGCTCTGCCGCTGGCAAACCGCGCTGCGCGGCAACGGCCACTCCTCGCGACCCGGGCGGGCGAAGGACCCGACGCTGCTCTCGGCCGGCTATCTCGCCCCGCCCTTCCCCCTGCCGGTCGCGATCGACGCGCCGATGGCGGGCGGTGGCGGCGGGCAGCGGAATTCGGTGCCGGGCTACCGCGTGCCCTCACTCGACGTCTCGATGAACCGGCTGCTGGAAATGCCCCTCCGCAGTTCCGCCCTGCGCGGTCTGGGCGCGCTACTGAATGTCTGGGCGACCGAATCCGTGATGGACGAGCTGGCGGAGCGCATCGGCGAGGATCCCGTCGCCTTCCGCCTGCGCCACCTGGATGAGGACCCCCGGGGCGCCGCCGTGCTGCGCGAGGTCGCGGCCATGTGCGGCTGGCCGCGCGCCTCGGCAGGGGAGGGGATCGGCACAGGCATTGCCGTCGCACGCTACAAGGGCACGGGCGGCTGGTGCGCCGTGGCGACGGAGGTGGAGGCAGCCGAAGTGGTGCGCTGCCGCCGCCTCTGGATCGCGGCCGACCTTGGCGAGGTCATCAACCCCGACGGCGCGGCCAACCAGCTCGAAGGGGGCGCGCTCCAGGCGGTCTCCATCGCGCTGAAGGAGGCGCTGCGCTTCGACCGGCTGAACGTGACCAGCGATTCCTGGGAGACCTATCCGATCCTGCGCTTCTCCGAGGTGCCGGCGGTGGAGCTGCGCCTGATCGGCCCGCCGGACGCGCCGCCGCTGGGGGCGGGCGAGCCCTCGCTGGGGCCGACGGTGGCGGCCATCGCCGCCGGCATCCACGCGGCCCTCGGCATCCGCCCGCGCGCCATGCCCTTCACGCCCGACAACCTCGCCGCCGCCATGGAATAGACACTTGCCCGAGAAGATCCGCCTCACCCTCGCCTGCCACAGCTCGGACCGCACGCGGCCCATCATCGACGGCCGCGTGGAGGTCGCGGGCGTCACGCTCACGGTGCTGCCGGGGGAGCCGGAGGACATCTTCCGCCGCGCACTCCGCGACCGCGCCTTCGACGTGACGGAGCTGTCGATGAGCAGCCACATCGTCACCACAGCGCGGGGCGATGCACCCTATATCGGCATTCCCGTCTTTCCCTCTCGCTCCTTCCGCCACGCCGCGATCTACGTGCGGACGGATCGCGGCATCCGCACGGCGGCCGACCTCGCGGGCAAGCGGATCGGGCTGCCGGAATACCAGCAGACCGCGGCGCTCTGGGTGCGCGGGGCGCTGCGCGAGTACTACGGCGTGGACACGCGCGGCATCGCCTGGCGCACCGGCGGGCTGGAGGAAACCGGCGGCAGCGAGCGCGTGGCGCTGAAGCTGCCGCCCGAGTTGGACGTGCGGCCGATCGGGCCGGAGGAGACGCTGAACGGGCTGCTCGCCTCGGGCGGGATCGACGCGATCATCGGGCCGCGGCCGCCCTCCTGCTTCCTGAACCACTCCGCCCCAGTGGATCGCCTCTACCCCGATTACCGGACGGAGGAGGAGGCCTATTACAAGGCGACCGGCTTCTTCCCGATCATGCACTGCATGGCGCTGCGCAAGGAACTCGCGGCCGAGCACCCCTGGCTGCCGCTGGAGCTGTTCCGCGCCTTCTCCCGCGCGCGGGCGATGGCGGTGGCCGACCTCTCGCTGGTGAACGTGCTGCGCGCCTCGCTCCCCTGGATCGCGGCGGAAGCGGAGGCGCAGACGCGGATCATGGGCGGCGATCCCTGGCCCTACGGCTTTCGGCGCAACCGGGACGAGTTGGCGGCCATGATCCGCTACGCCCTCGCCGACGGTCTGGCCGCGCGCGAGATCGCGCCGGAAGACCTGTTCCATGCGAGCGTGCTGGATGCCGTGCCGTGACGCGCATGGCGAATGAACCCGCGACAGACGGGACGAACGGGAGTGAACGGGCATGCGTGAGAGGATGGGGCGCCGCGGCTTCGCAGCGCTGGCCGCGGCGGGGCTGATCGCACCGCGCACGGCGGGGGCGCAATCGGCGGAGGGATACCCACCCCGCCCTGTGCGGATCGTACTGCCGGTGGCGCCGGGCGGCTCGACCGATACGATCGGCCGCGTGTTGGCGGACGAGCTGGTGAAGAAGGGCCGCGGCACCTTCTTCGTGGAGAACCGACCGGGCGCGGGCGGGAACCTCGCTTACCAGCTTGTCGCCCAGTCCGCGCCGGACGGGCAGACGCTGCTGGTGGCCGTGGATTCGCTGACGGTGAACCCGAGCCTGTTCCGCGACGCCGGCTACGATCCCGTGGCGAACTTCGCGCCGGTGACGCTGATGGCTCGCATCCCGCACGTGCTGGTGACGCACCGCAACGGCCCCGCGAAGACCTTCGCGGAGTTCATGGAGATCGCCAAGCGCGACCCGAACCGCCTGCAGGTGGCGATCTCCGGCTTCGGCAGCGGCGGGCATCTCTCCGGCGCGGTGATTCAGCACGAGACGGGGGCGCGCTGGTCCGTCATCCCCTATCGCGGCGGATCGACGCCGATGAACGACCTCATGGCCGGTAACGTGGACGCAGCCTTCGTGACGCTCGGTGCGGTGATCGGCCTCATCCGCGGCGGACAGGTGGTGCCGCTGGCGATCACCACGCCGCAGCGCTTCCCGCTGCTGCCGGATGTGCCGACGGTCTCCGAAGTATCGATCCCCGGCTACGACGTGCCGAACTGGTACGGGCTGCTGGCCCCCGCCGGTACGCCCGCCCCGATCGTGGCGAAGCTGAATGAGTGGGCGAATGCCGCCCTTGCGGAGCCGGCCGTGCGGCAGACGCTGCTGGAGAACGGCTTCGAGATCGTCGGCGGTCCGCCGGAGCGGCTCGGCACGCTGGTGCGGGACAGCGTGCCGCGCTGGCGCAACCTCATTCGCGACGCCGGCCTGCGGGCCGAATAAGCATCAACGGGAGAACGGGCGTGGATACGAACATCGGCGGCACCATCGAGGCCGAGCAGCACTGGGCGATGAAGGGCGACGTTCGCCTCGCCGTCTATCGCAAGCGCCTTGCGGGGGCAGGGGATCAGCCGATCCTCTTCCTCGTCCACGGCTCCTCCTTCGGCGGGCAGGGGGGCTTCGACCTCGATGTGCCCGGAAAGCCCGGCTACTCCTTCATGGAGGAGTTCGCGCGGCGCGGCTTTGATGTCTGGACGATGGACTTCGAGGGCTACGGCCGTTCCTCACGCACAGCGTCGAACTCGAACCTTTCCATGGCCGCCGAGGACCTGCGCGCCGCGACCGACGTGGTGTTCGAGCGCACCGGCAAGCGCTCCGCCATGTTCTACGGCTCCTCCTCCGGCGCGCTGCGCACGGCACTCTTCGGGGAGGCGCATCCGGAGCGGGTGGAGCGCGTGATCCTCGACGCCTTCGTCTATACCGGGGAGGGCGCGCCGACCCTTATCAAGCGGCGGGAGCGACTGGAGGAGTGGCGGTCCTCCCATATCCGCAAGGTGGACCGCGCCTTCTTCCACTCCATCTTCAACCGCGACCTGCCCGGCACCTCCGAGGAGGGCATCGCGGACGCCCTGGCCGACTACGAGCTGGCGCTGGGCGACACGATGCCGACCGGCACCTATCTCGACATGTGCGCAAACCTGCCGGTGGTCACGCCGGAGAAGCTGACCTGCCCCGTGATGATCGTGCGCGGCGAGCACGACGGCATCGCGACGGAGGAGGATCTGCTGAACTACTTCGCCAAGCTCGGTACCAACGACCGGCGCTTCGTGGTGATCCCGGGCATGGCGCATGTCTCCTATCTCTCGAAGAACCGCGCGATCTTCTTCCAGGCGATGGAGGAGTTCCTGCGCCCGCCCGCCCGCGCTCTCTGAGCGGGCGAGGCCGCCTCAGCGCGGCGGGCGCAACCCGCCCAACAGGCGCTCGGCCGCGTCGGGGCCGATCAGGATCTCGGCCAGGCGCATGACATCCGCACGGCGGAGGGGACTGGCCTCGCCGCCGCTCCGCGCCTCCTCCATGACGGTCTGGGCGGCAGATCTGAGGGCCCGGTCGTAGGTTTCCGCGCCGCCCAGCCGGCGGCCGGCGGCCTCGATCCGGCGGAGGCAGCGCGCGGCTTCCTCCACCTTCGCGATCTCCAGGGAGGGGTCGGCGGGCATGTTGCGGACCCAGGACGTGACGGGCGTCAGGAACCCGTCCGCCAGCGTTTCCGAGAAGCCGGCGCGGCACGCCTCGTCGGCCACCTGGCGAAGCGCGAGCAGCTTCTCCCGGCGCTGGGGCGTCCCCACCAGGGCCGATCGCTCGAAATCCTCGATGAGCGCCCAGGCGGCTCTCGCGGCGGCCGCGGCGGCATTCCCCTTGTCCTCCTCCGGGACGGATCTGGCGGCGGAGACACGGGCGATGGAAGCGGCCAGTGCCTGATCGGTAGCGCGCTGCGCCGCCAGCACCAGATGGTGCCCGCCACCGCTGGCGATTTCCATCGCCAGGGCGGCGACGCCGGCCGGGCACGCCGCGTCGATCAGCACGAGGCGCAGCACGATCTCGAAGGCCTGGAGTCCCTCGTCGGCGGCGGCCATGAGCGGCTCGCGGCAGAGTTCGGGGGGCGGGCCCTCGGCAGCGCCGCGCAAGGCTGGCCAAAGGGCGACGCCGTGGCGCCAGCCGGCTTCGCAACTGGCGCGGATCGGCGCGTAATCGCTGTCGGCCAGTCCCGTCTGGCGCCAGCCATCGGGAGGGGCTGCGGGCAGGGCGGCGGCCGCGGCGGGCCAGAGCTGCCGACCAAGCTCGAGGACGGTGGCGGAATCCTCCCGGTGATGCCCGTTGCAGCCGGCCGCGATCCGTTCGGCGAAGTTCCCGAGCGAGCGGTGCACCGCTTCGGCCAGGGGAGCAAGTGCCGAACGCGGCACGGTGATCATGCCCGGCCGCCAATCCATGGGCGCCACGATCACGCCGTCCAACGGCGTGAAGAGGAGGCGGACGAAGCGCAAAGGGCGGGGGAAGCCCTTTCCGCGCAGCCTCGGCCGTACCCGGCTGAGGATGGTGTCGGCTTCGGCGCGGTCGGGCAGGGCGTCGATCACGGAGATCACGCGCGCGAGCTGTTGCGGCGAGGCCTGCGACAGCGCGCCGCCGAGCTGGCGGAAGTGGGCAAGGCCGGGCGTGCTCAAACGAAGCTCTTCACGATCATCTCGTTGCGCTGAATGAGCTCCAGGACGCGTCCGGTGCGCCATTCCTCCAGCCGCGACACCAATCGGCTGTGCCGCCTGTGCGCCTCGGCGAAGTAGTCCTTCTCGGGGCCTCTCACCCATTGGTTTACCTCGAGCGGCATGGAAGGGACCATGACCGACATCTCCCGGATGGCGGCGGGAACCCCGATCTGCTCGGCCGTTCCCCAGATGCTGGCGATGATCGACCATCCATCCAGCAGCCAGGCGAGTTTGCCGAGCTCGGCGAGGATCGCGTCCGGATTAGCGGTCCAGCGCTGCACGAGGGCCGATAGATCGTCGACCAGGGCCAGGAGGTCCACCAGCAGCACCCGGCCGCAGTTGAGCGTAAAGAAGGCCGAGCGCGAGATGAGGGAGGCGGAGCTGGCGAGATGCGCGTCGGTCGCCGTTTCTGCCCAGCTTGCCGCCTCGGCCGAGAGAGCCTCGATCTGGGAGAGCTGCTGCTGATAGCGCGCCTTCGTAGGATCGCCCGGCA
This sequence comes from Roseomonas aerilata DSM 19363, assembly GCF_000711725.1. GTDB lineage: Bacteria > Pseudomonadota > Alphaproteobacteria > Acetobacterales > Acetobacteraceae > Roseomonas > Roseomonas aerilata. The sequence continues at coordinate 178,288 of NZ_JONP01000003.1, forward strand.
GCCCGAGGTCCAGATAGGCTTCCGCGAGGCTTTCGAGCGCGGCGAAGACCCGTTCCGGCGTGAGGCCAAGCGACTGCGCGAGCCGCGCGACGGCGCGCTTGGCGCGGGCCTGCACGTCCGCCGGCGTGTCACTTTCAGGGGAGGCGCGGCCTTCCGACGGATGCTCAAGCTGAGCGACGAGACGCAGCAGGAGAAGGTAGTTGGTCAGCGTCTTCTGGCCCGAGACGGTCCTTTCGGCGGCGAGTGCTGCCGCGGCAGCGGCGCGGCCGGCCAGGCCCTCCTGCGCGGCCGCCCTCGCGATGCGGAGGATCGTGTTCGGCGCGACGGTCGACAGGCTCTCCATCACGTCGAGCATCAGCCGGTCGTGCAGGGTGGGGGCGCAGATATCGGAGATTCCCTGCAGCGGCAGGATGTAGAAGCCCCGCACGCCCGCCGGGCTCGGGATGGCAACTTCGAGGTTGCGGCGCTGCGCGGGCCGGACGCGGCTGCCGAGCAGCATCGGCGTCGTGAACGGCACGGTTACCCCCCGTTCGAGGAAGGTCGTGGGGCGCGCGTCCTCCACGGCGTAACGGGAGAGCTGCACATCGGTCGATGCGGACATGGCGATAGTGTCGCCCAGACCAATTAACAGAGAATGGGCAGCCCGATGGTGTAACCATCAGAAGGGAATCGTCTCCCCCTTGTGATCGAGCAGCGTGCTCGTTTGCCGGGGTGCCAACCCGTCGATGATGGCGAGGAGGCGCTCGGCCGCCTGCCGCGGGGACTGCACCTCCAGCCCTGCCCTGGCGAAGGGGGCGGAGAGTCCCGTGTCCACCGTGCCCGGATGCAGCGCCACGCAGACTGCCTCCCTGCGCGTGCGGGAGAGTTCGATCGCCGCCGTGCGCACGAGCTGGTTCAGCGCTGCCTTCGAGGCACGGTAGCTGTACCAGCCGCCGAGATGATTGTCGGCGATGCTGCCCACGCGGGCCGAGAGGGTGGCGAAGACCGCCCGCCCCTCCCGTGCCAGCCGAGGCAGGAAGTGCTTCATCAGCAGCGCCGGGCCTGTGGCGTTCACGGCGAAGCTGTGCGCCATCGCCGCGGGGTCGATCGCACGAAGCGATTTCTCGGGCGAGAAGCGATCGTCGTGCAGGAAGCCGGTGGCGTCGATCACCAGGCGCAGCCCATCCCCCGCCGCGGTGGCGCAGGCGGCGATGCTCGCCTCGTCCAGCAGGTCGAGCCGGGGCGTCGTTCCTCGGCCGAGGCGCAGCACGTGGGTGCCGCGCTCCGCCAGCAGGTCCGCGAGGGCCGAGCCGATCCCGCCCGTCGCGCCGATGACGACTGCGCTCACCGCCGGCAGCCTGGCGACACGGAGCGGCCGCGCCGGGCCGCCGGCGCGTCGAGAGGGCGGGTGTTGCTCATCCGCCGGAAGATTGCGCCGCCGCGCCGTTGCGCAAGCGGCGCGCCGCTCAGGCGGCGGCGACCCGCGCGGGGAGGGCCAGCTCCTCCGGCCCCGGCACCTCGGTGTAGAGGCGGCGCAGCTCGGCGAGGAAGGGCGCGCGCCCCTTCTCCAGGGTGCCCTCCACCGGATCGGTGCCGAGGATGGTGTCGCTCGCCGCAAGGGAGAGGCGGCGCGCGAAGTCCACCCGCGGGTCGCGCCAGGCCGCGACCGCCGCCGCGTCCCCGCCGGCGTGGAGGATAGCCGCGGCGATAGTGCCGTCCTCGATCGCCTGGGTCGCACCCTGGCCGAGGGTGGGGACCATCGCCTGGGCGGCATCCCCGAGAAACAGGGCGCGCCCGCCCGCCGCGTGGCGGAGCATCGGCGCCTCCTGCGTGCGGGCCCAGTGGATGCCGTCGAGGTCCGCCTCGATGCGGCCGAGCATCCAGGAGACGGCGGGGGAGGGCGCGGCACCCTCGGGCGTGAAGAGGGCGCGCTGGTAGGCGGCGGTCCGGGCCTCCTCGGGGATGGGAACGTCGCCGCCCAGGCGGAAGGTGCCGGCGATGTAGACGGCGTTGCCCGGCACGCGGAAGGCGAGGAGGCGGTTGCTGCCCTGAAACCACTGGCCGTAGTCGTCGAAGGGGCAATCATCCGCCTCGGTGACGAGCAGCCGCCAAATGCAGAGGCCGAGATGCTCCGGCACGGGCTGCCCCGCGGTCAGGGCGCGGAGGCGGCTGTAACGGCCGTCGCCCCCGACGAGCAGGTCGAAGCCGCCCTCCCTGATCAGGGCGCCGAAGGGGGTGCGGAAGACGGGCACGAGGCGACCCGCAGCGTCCTCCTCCAGCGCCTCCAGCGCGCGGCCGTGGCGCGTCACATGGGCGACAGGAGCGCGGAGCGCCCGGTAGAGCTCCGACCAGCGGATGCGCACGCCCGGCTCCTCGGCCACCGAGAGAAGGTCGAGGTTGAGCAGCGGCGTGCCGTCCGTCAGCTCCACCAGCCAGTGGTGCCAGGGGAGGGAGGCGGCGCGGAGGGCGTCGTGGCGCGCGGGGGCGTGCAGGCGCAGCGCCTTCAGCGCGTTGGGGCCGAGATTCAGGCCGGTGCCGGCCTCCGCGTGCTCGCCCGCCGCGGCGCGCTCGAAGACGACCACGTCGTGGTGCGGGGAGCCGAGCAGCCCCTCCGCCAGGAGCGAGCCCGCGACGCCGCTGCCGATGATCCCGATGCGCATCCCGCACCCTCCTCAAGAACTGGCCGCGATAACGGCGATCAGTCCGCCCCCTGGTGGTCCCTGATGGGCCGCGCCGCCCGACACGAAGACGCGCCCGTCGCCGGCGACCGAAGCAATCACCGCGCCGAGCGCCGCCCGCAGGTGCCGCTGGGCGTCGAGGTCGGTGTCGCCGAGCATCGTGTGGCGCTGGCCGCGCACGGTTAGGCCTCGGTCCGGCTCGCCCTTCGCCAGCACGGCGCGGATGCGCGGGCGCTGGGCGGACGGCACGTCGGGATCGGCCGGGAGGCCGACGGCGCGGAAGGCGGACTGGATGGCCGCGAGGTCCAGCGCATCCGCCATCGGGCGCACGGCCATGGAGAGGCCCGGTGCCCAGCCCGGCGCGGTGCCGAGCACCACCACCTCGTCCCGCACCACCTCCACCCCGGCGGAGGCGCTGACGCGGGAGGAGAAGAGGGTGAGGTCCTTCAGTAACGCCGCCCCGCGCGCGGCTCCCGCGGGCACGTCGCCGAGGGCGAAGGCCGCGCCCATGGCACCACCCGCGACGGAGCGCAGCAACAGGCCCGGCCCGCCGGCAGGGGATTTCACCTGCACCAGTGCTACTCGGGCAGGGTCCTCGATCCCGGCATCGGCCATGGCGGCGCGGGTGGCCGCGGCGACGCGAGCGATCTGGGCGTCGTTGCCGACGTCGCCGGGCGCGACAGGCGGGCCGAAGGCGGTGCCGATGGCCAGGCCCTCCGCGCCCCCGCCCGGTTCGGCCGCGAAGACCATGAAGTGGGGCGAGAGCACACCCTCCGTCCCGCCCGAGAGCACGCAGGGGATGCGGGCGACGAGGCTCTCCGGCGCTTCCCCGGTGGCGCGGGAGAGGAGGTGCATGAGGGACTGGGTGAAGTAGCCGCGGGTGAAGTCGTTCAGCCCGCCATTGCCCTCGGTCTTGCCGATCACCGCGCGTATCGTCCTTGCCGCGAGCGCACCGGAATCAAGCAGGGCGGCGAGGGCGGAGACATCGCCCGGATGCGCCATGGAGAGGCGGTGGATGACGAGGCGCGGCAAGGCGTAGCTCCGAAAGGATGCGCGAACCCGGGCAAGTGCCGGGCCAGGGTTCAGGAGAGGGCGGGCCAGCGGTCGGCCCAGGGATGGGCCGCCTCGTATTCCGCCGCCACCGCGAGCAGCGCCGCCTCCGCCCCTGGCGCGGCAACGAGCTGGAAGCCCACCGGCAGGCCCGCCACGGGATCGCAGGGCAGGGCGATGGCGGGCAGCCCGGCCAGGTTGGCGAAATTGGTGAAGACCGCGTGGCCGCGCGGCCCTACCGGTTGGCCGTCGATGACCGGTGGGTGGGATTCGCGCGCCGGCCAGGGAAGGGCGGCCGCCGCCGGGGTGAGGATCGCGTCGCAGTTCCGCGCGAGGAACAGGCCCATGGCGCGGCGGAAACCGGCCATGGCGTCCAACGCGGCGAAGAGCGCCGGTGCCCCCGCCTCTCGTCCCGCCTTTGCCATGGCAACGAGGGCGGCGGAGGCGGGTGACGGTTCCCCGGGCAGGTTGCCCAGCAACCAGGTCAGGCCCGCGCCCGCGATGGCTGGGAAGATCGGCAGCACCGCTTCCGGATCGAAGGGGATCGGCCCCTCCTCCACCGCGTGGCCGAGCGCTTCCAGGCGCCGCGCGGCCGTGGCGACGGAGGCGGCGATGCCGGGATCGACGGGGGAGGCGCCAAAGCGCGGCAGATAGCGGATGCGAAGGCGGGGCGGGGAGGCAGGAGGATCAAGGGGCGGCAGGCCGTGAGACGCGGGGTCCTCCGGTGCCGGGCCGGTCATGGCGGCCAGCAGCAGCGCCGTGTCGGCCACCGTGCGGGCGATGGGGCCGATCACCTCCAGGTCCAGCAGGATGGCGGGCAGGCCATCTGCCCGCGGCACCCGGCTGGGCGTGGGCTTGAGGCCGACGAGGCCGGTATGGGAGGCCGGGCGGCGGATCGAGCCGCCGCCATCCGTGCCGAGGGCCAGCGGCCCCATTCCCGAGGCCACCGCCGCCGCCGCGCCGCCGCTGGAGCCGCCAGGGGTCAGGTGCGGGTCCCACGGATTGCCGGTGGGGCCGAAGAGGGCGTTGTCCGTGTAGCCCTCCAGCGTGAACTCGGGGACGTTCGTCTTGCCGAGGATGACGGCGCCGCCCGCGCGTAGCCGCGCTACGGGTAGCTCGTCCACCGCCGCAGGCTCCTCGGGCCAGGCAGGGCTGCCCCAGCGGCAGGGCAGGCCGGCGACGGGGATGTTGTCCTTCACGGTCAGCGGCACACCGTCCAGCGGGCCTGCGGGGCGGCCTTCGCGCCAGCGGGCCTCGCTCCGCGCCGCCGCGGCCAGCACGCCGGCCTCATCGAGGGCGATGACCGCGATCAGACGCGGGTTGAGCCGCGCGATCCGGTCGAGACAGGCGCGCGCGGCCTCCAAAGGGGAAAGGGCACCGGTGCGGTAGAGCCCGACCAGCGTCAGGGCCGTGAGGGCGGAGGGATCGATGGGCTTGTCTCCCGGTGATGATGGCGGGCGCCATGCAAGGACCGGGCTCGGGGGCCTGCCGGGCAGGCGGGCCCGGCACCCTTCTTGCTGAACATCCGTCCATGCGGGCGGCCCATGCCGCCCTCCTGAAGGAGGGTTTACCGATGGATCTGCATCCTTCCCGGCGCCGCTTGCTGGCCGGGGGCGCGGCGCTCGCCGGCTCGGCCCTGGCCATGCCGCATATCGCCCGCGCGCAGGCGATGTCGAAGCTCCGCTTCGCGCTCGACTGGGCGAAGCAGGGGCCGAACGCCTATGTGACCATGGGCCACGAGAAGGGCTTCTTCCGCGAGGTCGGCATCGACGCGACGGTCGATCGTGGCTTCGGCTCCGGCCGCGTGCCGACGGATATCGCGGCCGGCGCCTACGACATGGGCCAGGCCGACATCAACCCGGTCATCAAGTTCATGGCGGAGAACCCGAATTCCGGCCTCATCGTCACGGGCATCTGGGGTGACCGCTCGCTTCTCTGCGCCGTCACGCGCGCGGATGGCGGGGTGCGCGCACCGAAGGACCTGGAAGGCAAGACGCTCGCCGCGCCGGAGTCGGATGCGGGCCGCCAGCTCTTCCCTGCCTTCGCGAGAACCGCGGGCGTGGATGCCTCCAAGGTGAACTGGCTGACGGTGAGCCCGGAACTCCGCGAGCCGATGCTCGTGCAGCGCCGCGCCGATGGCGTGACGGGCGCCATCACCTCGGTCGGCATGTCGCTGAAGGCGCTCGGCCTCGACTTCCCGCAGCAGCGGATCATGTACTACCGCGACCACGGGCTCGACCTGCTGGGCACCTGCTACATGACCACCCGTGCCTTCGCGGAGCGCAACCCCGAGGTGGTGCGCAACGCCCAGCGCGCGCTGTTCCGCTCGCTGATTTACGCGAACAGGAACCGCGAGGAGAGCATCGCCATGCTCAAGAAGGTGGAGCCGCTGACGGACGTCGCGATCGAGACGGAACGGCAGGCCATCAGCATGGAGCAGCAGGTCATCTCCGACCATGTCATGGCCAACGGCCTGTCCAACCTCGATCCCGCGCGCTTCCAGAAGGCGATCGAGGCGGTGGAGAGCGCCTATGGCATGGCGCCGAAGGTGAAGGTGGCGGATATCTACACCGACAGCTTCCTGCCGCCGCTCGCCGAACGGCGCCTCTGATCCGGCCGCCTCGCGCGGGCAGGCCCGCCCGCCGCGAGGCTCCTTCCGGTGCGGCTTATCCCCTGCGTTGCGGCCAGCTGGAACCGATCTTACTTCGCCCCCGCACCATCCCCCGCCGCATCACCGAAGGGCGATAACCCTCACGAAACCGCTGGCGCCGGCAACCAACCATCGTCATGCTGCATTGCACAAAATGCCTGTGCTCGAAGCGGGCGGGAAAAGCCAGACATGGCCCTTCCTGAAGGATGGGACCGATGCAGCGTCGTCAACTTCTGCGCCTCTCCGGTACCGGGGTGCTCTGCGCCCCGATGATCCTGAGCCACGCCCGGGCCGCCTCGCCCGCCGGCGTGCCGCCCGATCGGAAGCAACAGGACCGGGAGCCCGTGGACGTGGAGCTGATCCTGGCGGTGGATGTCAGCCGCTCGATCGATGCCGAGGAGCACGAGGCGCAGATGCGCGGCTACGCGAGCGCCTTCCGGGACCAGGAGGTGATCCGCTCGATCGCCGGCGGCGGCATCGGCGCCATCGCCTGCACCCTCTTCACCTGGTCCGACGTGGACGCGCAGGACAACCTCGTGCCCTGGATGCGGATCGACGGGGAGGCCGCGGCGGAACGCTTCGCTACCGCCATCGACGCCGCGCCGCGCCGCACGGGCAGCTATACCTCCATTTCCGGCGCCATGGAGCACGCGCTGCGGCTCTACGAGGGCGGCCGCTACGAGGGCACGCGGCGCGTTCTCGACATCTCCGGCGACGGCATGAACAACGCCGGGCGCCGGCTGGAGCCGGTGCGGGCGCGGATGATCGAGGAGGGGATCGTGATGAACGGCCTGGCCGTGCTCGACCGCGCGCCGCTGCCCGGTGGCACCTCCGCGCTGGAGGACTACTACCGCGACGAGGTGATCGGCGGTCCTGGCGCCTTCCTCGTGGTGGCAGAAGGCTTCGAAGCCTTCGACCGCGCGGTGCGGCGCAAGATCTCGCGCGAAATCGCGGGCATCGAGGGGGCGACGCGCTTCGCCGGCCTCCCGCGCGTGGACCGGGTGGCCGCGTGATGCCCGGGCGGGCCGTCATGGCCTGCATCTTGCTCCTCCGTTCCCAGCCGTTCACGACGCAAGAAGGGTGCTCATGCCTCGCCTGACCGTTGTCTCCACCCGCGACTACCGCCAGCACGTGCTGCACATCGAGGAGCGCGGCAACGGCACCTGCTCGGTGGTCGTCCATCCGCCCTCCCGCCTCGGGCGGCCGCGGCAGGTGACGCCGGTGGGTGAGGGCGCGCTGCTCATCGACCTCGTCAATCAGGCCAAGGCCGAGATCGACGAGGTGATGGGGCCGAAGCCGGTGCCGCGGCGCCCGATGCTGCGCCGCCGCACCTTCTGAGGCGCTTGCCCTATTCGGGCGCGATGTTCCCCTTGCCCACGACCTCCTTCCAACGGGCGATCTCGCCGCGCTGGAAGGCGGCGAAGTCCGCGGGCGCGCTGGCGACGATCTCGAAGCCGATATCGGTCAGCCGCTTCGCGACCTCCGGCTGGCGCAGCGCCGCGGCGCAGGCGGCATGCACCTGGGTGGCCAGTGCGGGCGCCATGCCCGGCGGTGCGCCCAGCGCCTGCCAGGAATAGACGACGAAGTCCGGCAGACCGGCTTCGCCAGCGGGCGGCGTCTCCGGCAGGGTCGGGTTGCGCGTCTCCGCCGTCGTCATGATCGCCTTCACGCGGCCATCCCGGATCTGCGGCGCGATGGAGCCGAGGTTCTGGAAGGAGAACTGCACGTTCCCCGCGATGAGGTCCGTCGTGGCGGGGCCGCCGCCGGAATAGGGGGCGTGGGAGGCCTCCGTGCCCGTGCGCTGCTTGAACATCTCCGCCGTCAGGTGGTCCGAGGAGCCAACGCCGGAGCTTGAGTAGGCGGCGCGCCCGCCTCGCTCCTTCAGCCAGGCGACGAAGCCCGGCAGGTCGTTCGCCGGCACCTGCGCGGGGTTGACCACCAGCACGTTGGGCGTGCGCACGGTCTGCATCAGCCCCGTGAAGTCGCGGGTGGGGTCATAGCTGAGATTCGGGCGCAGCGCGGCGTTGATCGCCCAGGTGCTGATCGGCGCGTGCATGAGGATGCCGCCGTCGGGCGCCGAGCGGATGACGACGCGGGCGCCGATCTCGCCGGTGGCGCCGGGGCGGTTCTCCACCACCACGGGCTTGCCGGTGGCCGCCTGCACCCCCTGCGCGATCGCGCGGCCGACGATGTCGGACGAGCTGCCGGGCGCGAAGGGCACGATGATGGTGACGGGCTTGGAGGGCCAGGCCTCCTGGGCGCGCAGCAGGCCGGGTGCGGCGAGGCCCCCGGCCGCAAGGCCAAGTATCTGGCGACGGTTCATCTCTTTGTTTCCTCCACTACAGGTCTGTCAGACAGGATCGATCGGCGGCTTTCCCGAGAGCACGGCGGCGACGTTGTCGAGTGCCTTGAACCCCATGGCGTTGCGCGTCTCGACCGTGGCGCTCGCGACATGCGGGGTGAGGAAGACGTTGGGCAGCTCGGCGAAGCGGAGGTCGAAATCGGGCTCGCGCCGGAAGACGTCGAGGCCGGCGGCGAAGAGCTGGCCGGACTTCAGCGCCTCGATCAGCGCGTCCTCGTCCACCAGCGAGCCGCGGGCGGTGTTCACGAAGACGGCGCCGCGGGGCAGCCGCGCGAAGGCCTCCGCCGTCATCAGCGTGCCGGCCTCGCCGCCGGGCAGGTGGAGGGAGAGGATATCGCAGCGCGGAAGCATCTCGTTGAGGTCGGCGAAGTATTCCGCCCCCGCCTCCTGCTCGGCCGGCAGCCGGCGGCGGTTATGGTAGAGGACCGTCATGCCGAAGCCGCGCGCCCGCTGGGCCATCGCCTGGCCGATCCGCCCCATGCCAACGATGCCGAGCGTCTTCCCGCTGACCTGAAGGCCGAGATTGTCCGGAAACCCGTAGCCCTTGCGCCATCCGGCGCGCATGATCGCCTCGTACTCGTGGCCGCGGCGGCAGGCGTTCAGCAGCAGCATGAAGGCGAGGTCCGCCGTGCAATCCGTCAGCACGTCCGGCGTGTTGGTGACGACGACGCCCGCGGCCTTCACCGCCTCCGAATCCATGTGGTCGTGGCCGACGCTCGTGTTGGCGACAATCCGCAGGCTCGGCGGCAGCTTGGCCGCGTGGGCGGCGGTGATCCGCACCTTGCCGCCCGTGACCACGGCGGCCAGGCCCTTCTCCGCCACGATGCCGAGCGCCTCGTCCGCGGTCATGTCGTGGTCCGTGATGATGGCGCCAAAGCGCTGGCGGGCGCGCTCGGCCACCGCCTCGGTCACGCGCCGCGCGACGAGCACGCCGCCGGGGATGACGCCATCCCCCCTCATGGAAGTTTCGGGCAAGCCGTTTCCTCGCGTTCTGTGATCCTGGGAAGCTTATGCCCTAAGCGGCAGTTTCCATATCTACCTCTGGTGGAGTTCGTTTTTCCGGATGCCGAGTATGTCCATGCCTGTTTGACCTCAAAGAACAGGCGTGCCCGGCTCCAGACCGAGCAGGACGCGGCCAGCGGTCTCGAAACCCACGCCTTGAACCTGGAGGTGTTGCGACGCCGTATGCACGTCGCGGAAGCAGCGCTGCAGGGGACAACTGTCGTAGACCGAGGTGCCGCCGCCGATGTCGTAGGCGATTTGCACGACCCCCTTCGCAGCCTCCCCGGCCTGGGCCAAGGCCAGCCGCACCGCGGCGCGCTGCTCCAGGGTCACCGGCATACCATTTGAGGTCGCGCTGCAAGCCTCCTCGCAGGCCTCGAACAGGAAGGCCCGGGCGGCCCGTAGCTGCGCCTCGGCCCGCCCAATGGCTGCCTGAACCACGGGCCTGTCCCGTAGCAGCGCCGCACCGATCCGCGGCGTCTTCCCAGCGCTCATTTGCCTGACCGTATCCAGGGCGGCCCGCGCGATGCCAAGCGGCACCGCTGCGATCGTAGTCCCAAAGACGGTGGGCGGCGGAAGGGCATAGAGGGGGCCAGGCACCACTGGATCTTGGCCCAGTGCGATGGCATGGGACTCCGGGACGAACACGTCGGTCACTCGGTAGTCGTGGCTCCCTGTTCCCCGAAGGCCGCTGACATACCAAGTGTCGATGATCTCCACCGCGGTGGTCGGGGCGAACAGGATCCGCGTGTCGGGCGCGCCGTCCGCCTTGCGGCGGGGCGCGTCGCCGTCCATCACCACGCACCCCGAGGCGGTCCAAACGCTGTGCATGATGCCGCTGCCAAAGGGCCAGTGTCCGGTCATCCGGTAGCCGCCTGGCACAGGCACGGCCCGGCCGATGGGTCCGAGTGCTCCGGACACCAGTGACCGGTCCTCCACGAAAATCCGGCGCGCGACGGCCTCGGGCAGGAAGCCCGAGAGCCACGCGGGGGCGCCGCCGCCAATGGTCACGCACCAGCCCACCGAGCTGTCCAACCGGCTCACCGCCTCCACCACCTTGATGTAGTCCGTCAGGCTCAGCTCAAGTCCGCCGAAGGATCGAGGTAGGAGGAGCGAGAAGAAGCCAAGATCCCGTAGCTGCTCGAAAAGAGGCGCAGGCAACCGGCGCTCGCGCTCGATCTCGTCGCGCATGCCCATGATGGTTGGGCCAAGATGCCTCGCGGCCTCAATGAGCTTGGCTGCCTCCTCCCGGGTAGACATGGTCGCTCCCCTCACGGCCGCGTTCCTGCTGGGCATATGGTTCGCCCGCTACCACGCGACTGGCAAAGAAAATCCGTGACAACGGCCCGTTTGGAATCACTACGGACACCTGCCTTTCTCGCTTTCCTCTCGTTCACGCAAAGGCGGGAGCACCAGCAGTGAACCACGCCAGCCAGTGCTTGTGATTGCTTCCAGTTGATCTGGCCTGATCGGCGGTCCTGTGCTGCCGCTGTCCATCTCTGCATGAGCGGACAGGGACAGCCACAGTGGATCTCAAACTTCTGCATCTTATCGTCACGGTGATCGACGCTTGTGATCGGCAGCCAAGCTGGGAAGACGGCGCTGGCCCGTCGAGCGCAGCAATGCCTGGGTGCTGGAGAACAGACGCTTGGCACTGCGCCACGACCGGCTCGGCTTTGTCATTCAGTCGCTGCTTCAGGCCGCCTGCATAATCCTGGTTGCAGGGCGGCTCGCCCGCGAATTTTGACAACCGGCTCTAAGCGGCGGGGCTGGGCAGCCTCATCCAGGACGGCACGCGCGGGCGCAGCACCGCGCCGCCGCAGGCGAGCGCGGGGGCCCCGGCCGCCTCCAGGCGCAGCAGGGCGAGGCCCAGCCCGTCGCGGCCCGAGCGCATTTCCCCCACCGTCGCGCCATCGAGCATGACGGGGGTGTCGCGAGGCGGCACGGCGCCCTCCACCAGGACCGGAACCAGGCGGCGCTTGAGCAGGCCGCGATAGCGGGTGCGCGCCGTCAGCTCCTGGCCCATGTAGCAGCCCTTCTCCCAGGCGATGCCGCCCAGCTCGTCGAAGCCGGCCTCCAGCAGCACGGTCTTGTCGCGATCGAGGTCGAGCGCGCCCTCGGGCAGGCCGAGGAGCAGGCGGTGGCGGTCGTAGTCGGCGGGATCGCCGGCCAGGTCCGCGCCGTAGACGCGCCAGCCCGCCTCCGGCAGGCGCGGGTCGCGGCGGATGGTGGCGGCTGCCGGCGGCTCCCCGTCCCAGGCGGCGCCAACCGCGATCTCTCCCGAGCGGTCCGCCAGCGTCACCTTCGAGCGGAGGCGGAAGCGGAGGAGCTTCTCGACCAGCAGGGGCGCGTCGGCGCGTGGCAGATCGAGCAGGATGGCATCCGGCACCAGTTCCGCCGCCTCGAAGGCGAGGAAGTCCGTCAGCCACTTGCCCTGCGGCGAGAGCAGCGCCGACCAAGCCATCCCCGAGCCCAGTCCCGTCATGTCGTTGGAGACGAGTCCCTGGAGGAAGCCGATGCGGTCTGGGCCGGTGACCTCGACGAGGCCGCGATCGGGAAGGGGTGCGCTGGACATAGGGGGCAGATCGGGGGGCGGCCCGCGCGGCGCAAGCACCCTCGTCCCCGGGCGACATTTCCTCGCGCGCAACCTTCCCTCTCGCCCCAGGCACCGCGGGACGTGCTAAACCCGCCGCGCTCATGCGGATCCTCTTTGTCACCTCCACCCGGATCGGCGACGCCGTGCTCTCCACCGGCCTGCTCGACCACCTCCTGCGGACCTATCCGGGGGCGCGGATCACCGTTGCCTGCGGCCCCGTGGCCGAGGGCGTCTTCGCGCGCATGCCGGGGCGCGAGCGCACGATCGTCGTCGCCAAGCGGCGCTTCTCGATGCACTGGCCGGTTCTCTGGGCCGAGGTCGCGCGGACGGTCTGGGACCTGGTGGTGGACCTGCGCGGCTCGGCGCTCGGCTGGATGGTGCCGGCGCGGCGACGGGTGGTGATGCGCGGCGGCCGACGGCCGGGGCACCGGATCGGGCATATCGCGGCGGTGCTGCGGATCAGCCCGCCGCCGCCCCCAGTGGCGTGGTTCGCGCCCGAGGATAGCCGGCGGGCGGCGGAACTGCTGGGCGACGACCGCCCGGTCCTGGCGCTGGGACCCACGGCCAACTGGGGCGGCAAGGTCTGGCCGGCGGAGCGCTTTGTGGCGCTCGCCGGGGCCCTGACGGGAACAGGCGGCCCGCTGGAAGGCGCCCGGCCGGTGCTGCTGGGCGGGCCGGGCGAGGCGGAGCGGGTCATGGCGGCCCCCGTCGTGGCCGCGCTGCCCGGCGCGTTGAACCTCGTCGGCGGGCTCTCCCTGCCTGAGGCGGCGGCGCTGCTGGCGCGGGCGCGGCTCTTCGTGGGCAATGATTCGGGGCTGATGCACCTCTCGGCCGCGGCGGGGGCGCCGACGCTCGGCCTCTTCGGGCCGACACCGGCCGACGAGTACGGGCCGATCGGCCGCGCGGCCCGGGCGGTGGTCTCGCCCGATGACACTATGGCGGGTCTTTCGGTCGAGAGCGCGGTAGAGGCCGCCCGCGCCCTGCTGCCCACCCCGATCCCGGCGTGAGCCGGTCACCGACTTGATCCTCATCCTCACCCAGAACTTTCCGCCCGATCCCGGCGGGATCGAGGCGCTGATGGGCGGGCTTGCGCGCGCGCTGGCGGCGGGCGGGGAGAAGGTGCTGGTGCTGGCGGACCATATCCGGGGCCGGGACCTCGTGGAGCCCGACTGGCCCGCCGGGATCGTGCTGCGCCGCTTCGGCGGGCCGCGCCCGCTGCGGCGGCTGCGCAAGGGAATGGCCGCGCGGCGGTTGCTCACCCGCCTGCCCCTGCGCGCCGTGATCGCCGATAGCTGGAAAAGCCTGGAGGTGCTGCCACGCGCCCCCGTGCCGAGCCTCGTGCTCGCCCATGGATCGGAATTCCCGCCCTCGCCAAGCGCGGGGAAGCGGCGGCGGATCGAGCGGGCGTTGGCGGGGGCAGGGGCCATCGCGCCGAATTCCGCCTTCACCGAGGGGCTGCTCCGCCCCTACCTGACCCCCGCCGCGCCGCCGCCGGTGGTCGTGCACCTGCCCGTACCGCCCCAACCCGATCCCCCGGCCGAGGCGCGCGCCGTGGTGGCCGGGCTGCGCGGCGAAGGGCCGCTGCTGCTGACCGTCGCGCGGCTGGAGCCGCGCAAGGGGATCGACGCCGTGATCCGCGCCCTGCCCGCGCTGGCCGCGCGCCATCCTGGCCTGCGCTACGCCGTGGCGGGGGAGGGGACGGACCGGGCGCGGCTGGAGGGTCTCGCTCGCGAGATGGGAGTAGAGGAGCGGGTGCGCTTCGTCGGCCGTGTCGTGGACGCCGCGACGAAAGCGGCTCTCTACTCTGGGGCCGACCTATTCGCCATGCCGTCGCGGCGGGAGGGTGCCTCGGTGGAGGGCTACGGCCTCGTCTACCTGGAGGCGGCCTGGTACGGGCTGCCGTCGTTGGCAGGGCGCGACGGGGGCTCCGCCGAGGCGGTGAGGGACGGGGAGACAGGTCTCGTATGCGACGGCGCCGACCCGGCGGCGGTGGCCGAGGCGCTCGCGCGGCTGCTAGGGGACGAGGAGCTGCGCCGGCGCTTGGGCGCGGCCGCGGCGGCGCGCGTTCGGCGCGACCTCAATTGGGAGGCGGTGCTGCCGCGCTACCTCCGGCTTCTCGGGACCGGGCCGACACCGGGCCGCTAAGGCGCGCTTGGCGGCCGATCAAAGGAATGGGCCGACGACGCCCGCCTCGGGAGGGGCGGCGTCGCGGGATCCGAACTGGCCCATCCATCCGGGGTCCCGCCCCCCGGGTCTGCACAACGTTCCATGGTTGAAACGCCGATCCCCGGCATCTGTTCCAATCCGCTGCGCTGCCTAGGATAGCCGGGCAAGGATGAAGAGCGAGGAAACGCGGAAGATGAAGCACTCCCGGCGCGCGATGCTCGGGGCGATGGCCCTCGCCCCTCTCCTTCCCCGCCTCGCCCATGCCCAGGAGGCCTCCCTGCCCCCCATCCTCTTCGTGCACGGAAATGGCGACCACTCGGCGCTGTGGATGACCACTCTCTGGCGCTTCGAGAGCAATGGCTGGCCGTGGGACCGCCTGCACGCGCTCGACTTCACCGACCCGCTGGCACGAGACGACGACGCGGTGGCCCAGCCGATGCGCTCCTCCTCCGACGACGCCTGGCGGGAACTGGCAGCGGAGATCGCGGCGTTGCGGGCGCGGACGGGGGCGGCGCGGGTGGCGCTGGTGGGGAACTCGCGCGGCGGCTACCCCATCCGCAACCATGTGCAGCTGCACGGCGGCGGCGCGGAGGTCTCCCATGTCGTGACCTGTGGCACCCCGAACAACGGCATCTACGACTGGGAGGAGAATGCGGGGCGGGAGTTCAACAAGCGCTCCGCCCTGCTGCGCGCGCTGAACTCAGGGGAATCCCAGGTGGTGCCGGGCACGGCCTTCCTCGCGCTGCGCTCGGATTCGAACGACCTCTACGCCCAGCCGGACGGGCGCTATGCCGGGCGGCCCGGCGTGCCGACCGGCGTCGGGCCGGACAGCCCGGCGCTGAAGGGCGCGACCAACCTCGTCATGCCCGGGGTGGACCACCGCGAGACCGCCTATTCCGCCCGGGCCTTCCGCGAGATGTTCCGCTTCATCGGCGGCAAGGAACCGGACCGGCTCTCCGTGGTGCCGGAGGCGCGGCCGGTGCTCAACGGGCGGGTGACGGGCACGCCCGGCGGCATCCAGACGAACCGCCCCGTGGCGGGGGCTGTGGTGGAGGTCTTCCGCGTGTCGCCGGACGATGGGGAGAGGATGGGGGAGGCGGTCCACCGTCGCACCACAGGCGAGGACGGGCGCTGGGGCCCGGTGACGGTGGCGCCGGACTGGAACCTCGAGATCGTCGTCGCGGCACCGGGGCACCCGATCACCCATTCCTACCGGAACCCTTTCCCCCGCTCCTCCTTGGTGGTGAACCTGCGTCCGGCCGCGCCGCCCGCCGCCGCCGATCGCGCCGCCGCCGCCCTGGTTCGCTTCAGCCGCCCGCGCGGCTACTACGGCATCCCGCGCGATGTCGTGCTGCTGGATGGCGCCGAGCCCACCGACCTGCCGCGCGGCGTTCCTGCCGGCGCCACCGCCATCGCACGGCTGCCGGCCGAGCGGATCGGCACCGCCATCGCGGGCCTGTTCAACGAGGAACGGCTGGTCGCCCGCGCCTGGCCGCTGGCGGAGAACCGGATCACCGTCGCCGAGCTGACCTGGTAGGGGGGCTACCCCCCCGAGCGCCGCGAGAGGGCGCGCGCGAGCGGCGGGCCGAACAGCAGCACCACCAGCATCCGCGCAGTCTGCAGCGCCATGACGAAGGACATGTCCGCCCCGCTCGAGGCCCCGATGGCCGCGACGGAGTCGATGCCCCCCGGGCTCATGGCGAGATAGGCGGTCAGCGGGTCGAGCCCCAGCGCGTGGGCGAGGGCCACCGACATCAGCCCGCAGAGCGCGATCAGCACGGCGATGCAGAGAAGGATCTTCGGCAGGGCCGCCGCCGCCTGGGCCAGGACGCCCCGGGTGAAGCCGAGGCCGATCTGGAAGCCGATGGCTCCGAAGCCGATCGTGCTGAGCCAGAGCGGCACCTGGATCTGGAACACCCCCGCCGACTGGAGGGTGGCGCCCGCGATCATCGGCAGCAACATGGGCCCCGCCGGGATGCGCGAGACGCGCCCGGCCCAGGCGCCGACCAGCGCCAGCACCACCGCGGCCGCGACCGCCTCCGGCCGCGTCGGCGCGGCGGCCAGGGCAGGAGCCGCGCCGGGTGAGGCGATGGCCAGCCCGTGGGCGACGAAGACCGCCACGCCGACGACGCAGACCACCCGTAGGTACTGCATCAGCGCCACCAGCCGCACGTCGGCGCCATAGGCCTCCGCCATCACCACCATGGCCGAGGCCCCCCCGGGCGCCGTGCCCCAGATGGCCGTGGTGCCTGGCAGCACGCGCCCGACGCTGAGCACCCAGCCGAGCAGGACACTGACGACGAGCGTGCCGAGGGCCGCCGCCGCGATATAGGGCCAGTCCTCGACGAAGGAGTGGAGGATGGCAGCCGTGATGGTGGTGGAGATGAGGCACCCCACCAGCCCCTGGCTCGCGACGTAGATTCGCCGCGGCATTCGGATGGAGACGCCCACCAGGCTGAGCCCGATGGCCGCGATGAGGGCACCCAGCAGCGAGGAACCCGGCAGCCCCAGGAGCCGCCCGCCCAGGCCGAGGAGAAGCGCGAGCGCGATGAGGAGAGCCCACTGCAAAGGGGCCGGCAACTGGGCCAACCGAGCCGGCATATGCGTATCACCTTACGGAGGGGGCGCTTCCTCTTGGCCCCGATGATAGGCCGGGAGGGGTGGTAGGGGAAATCGCCCTCCCGCCCCGCCGGGCCCTGGGCTATCACCCCGCGCTGGCAAAGAGGGCTGGGGCGAGATGGCGAGCTACGATCTGATCCTGCGCGGCGGCACCGTCGTCCTTCCCTGGGGCGAGGCCGTAACCGATGTCGCCGTGCGCGCCGGGAAGGTCGTGACAGTGGGCGACCTCCGCACCGACGAGGCCACGGAAGTGATCGACTGCTCCGGCCTGCACGTGCTGCCCGGCCTGATCGACCCGCACGTCCATCTGCGCGACCCCGGCGACCCCGCGGTGGAGACGCTGGAAACCGGCACCAGGGGCGCGGTGCTGGGCGGGCTGACCGCGGTGTTCGACATGCCGAATACCCAACCCTCCATCACCTCGGTCGAGCAGCTCGACTGGAAGCGCGGCTACATCCGCGAGAAGGCCTGGTGCGATGTCGGCATGTATGTCGGCGGCGCGCGGAGCAACGTGGGCGAGCTCGGCACGCTGGAGCGGGAGCCGAATGTCTGCGCCATCAAGGTCTTCGCCGGCTCCTCCACCGGGGACCTGATGATCGAGGACGACGAGACGCTGGAGCGCGTGATGCGTAACGGCGGGCGCCGCATCGCCTACCACTCCGAGGACGAGTACCGGCTGCAGGCGAGGAAGCCGATGTTCGCGGATGGCGGGCCGCACCGACTGCATGCCGAATGGCGCGACGTGGAATGCGCCTTTCTCGGGACGCGTCGCCTGATGGCCCTGGCGCGCAAGACGAACCGCCCCGCCCACATCCTGCACGTCTCCACGGCCGAGGAGCTGGATTATCTCCGCGACTTCCGCGACGTGGCGACGGTAGAGGTGCTGCTGAACCACCTGACCCAGTGGGCGCCGGACGCCTACGACGCGCTGGGCGCCCTTGCCGTAATGAACCCGCCAATCCGCGACAAGCGTCACTACGACGCCGCCTGGGCGGCGGTGGCCAATGGCACGGTGGACACGGTGGGCAGCGACCACGCCCCGCATTCCCGCGCCGCGAAGGAGCGCCCCTGGCCCGCCACGGCCGCCGGGCTGACGGGCGTGCAGACCATCGTGCCGATGATGCTCAACCACGTCTCCGAGGGGCGCCTCTCCCTCGCGCGACTGGTGGACCTGATGGCGGCCGGGCCGGCCCGCGTCTACGGCGCGATCGGCAAGGGTCGGATCGCGGCCGGCTACGACGCGGACTTCACGGTGGTGGACATGGGCCGCAGCCGGGTGATCGAGCAGGATTGGCTCGTCTCGCCCTGCGGCTGGAGCCCCTTCGTCGGCTCCCGCTGCCAGGGCTGGCCGGTGATGACCGTGGTGCGGGGGCGCGCGGTGATGCGCGAGGACGAGGTGCTGGGGACCCCAGGTGGGGCGCCGGTGCGTTTCGAGGGGACTCGGGCCTAGGACGAGGGCCCGGGACGGGAGCCCGGGGCCGGCCGCCTAGCCGCCCCGCCCGAGATGCCGCCCGAAGGCGTCGCGGATGGCGGCCATGGCGTTGGCCGCGTTCTCGGCGTGGCGGCGGGCGGCCTTCTCGGTCGGCTCCACCTCGTCGATCGCCTCGACAGCGGCCTCGGTGCTTTCCTGGAAGCCCTCGTAGAGTTCCTCGAGCCAGCCGCGCAGTTCCTCCTCGTCGCCGCTCGTGCGCAGGTCGTCCACGACGGATTCGACCTCGCGGACCATGCGCTCGGGGGTTGCGCCGCGCTGAAGCACGGCGGAGAGGCGGTTGAAGGCCGCGCGCGTGGGGGCGGGAGCGCGCTTGGGCGCCGCGGCCGTGGATCGGGCCATGGGGGGTCCTAACTCTTTCGTGGAGGAGAGAGGGCAGTGGGCCCGCGCCGGGGCCCTGGTGCTGCTAAGATGGTGTCTTCCCGTGGTTTTTCCAAGCATTCGTTGCTGGTCGGTTACAGAATTCGCTCGGGCCAGGGCTCTCGCGGCGCGGTCGGGAGGACCTGTCCGACCTCGCGCGGCGGCGGGTTGCCCGGCACGGGCCCGGTCCAGCAATCGACGGAGCCGAGGCTTCGCGTGCAGCGCGGCTGCTCCACCGCCACCTGCTCCGGGCGGCAGTAGCGCTCCTTCGCGTCGAGATAGGCGACCGAGCAGTCCCGCCCGGTGACGCCGGAGACCACGAGGTCCGGCACGGCCCGGCCGGTGACCATGAGCGAGACCCCGTTGACCGCGGCCAGCGGCACCACGGCGCCGCAGCTGGGCAGGGCGGCCAGCAACACGGCCAGCAGCAGCCCGGACAGCCTCCGGGGCACCATGGGGCGGAACGGGAGAGGGGGGGCGGGGCGGCGCATGGGGGCATGCTAGGCCGAGCGGGCTTAACGCCTCGTGACGGTCCCGCTATACCCCCGGGCCCGGCCATCCAGGAGGTGGCCTCTGCGGCACCCAGGGGGAAGGAACCCGCTTGCCCGACATCTTCGACGAGGTGCGCGAGGATCTCCGCGCCGAGCGCGCCCGGCAGCTTGGCCTTCGCTACGGCGGCATCCTGGCCGCGGTGGCGCTGCTCGCCCTGGTGGCGGTGGGCGGCTGGCAGGGCTGGCGCTGGTACCAGACGCGCGAGTCCGAGGCGGCGGCGAATGCCTTCCTCATCGTCCACCGCGAGGCGGAGCGGCCTGGCGCGGACCTGAAGGCGGCCGCCGCGCGCTTCGACGACATCGCGGCCCAGGCGCCGGAGGGCTACCGCGTGCTCGCCCGGCTGCGCGCCGCCGCGCTGAAGTCCGAGACAGGCGACCTGCCCGGCGCCCTGGCCGAGTGGGACGCCGTTGCCGGCGACAGCGCGGCCGACGCGCTCTACCGCGATCTCGCGAGCCTCAACTGGGTGCTGCACGGGCTGGATACGCAGGATCCCGCAATGCTCGTCGCCCGCGTCACGCCGCTGACGGCGGAGGGCAATCCCTGGCGGGCCTCGGCGCGCGAGCTGCAGGCGCTTATCGCCGTCCGGCAGGGCCGGGGCGGGGAGGCGCGCCAGATCCTGGAAGCCCTGGCCGCCGATCCGGCGACGCCGCAGGCGATGCGGGACCGGGCGGCACGGGTCGCGGCGGGGCTTCCCAATGCCTGACCAACCCATGCGGAGCGCGCGACGCCGATGATGCCGACCTCCTCCCGCCGCGGCCTGCTGCTGGGCGGCGCGGCCCTTGCGCTCTCGGGCTGCGAGACGATCGACGGCATCCTCGGCGACAAGAAGACGCCGCTGCCGGGCGAGCGGCTGCCGGTCATCCAGCAGGATCGGGAACTGGCGATCGATCCCGCCAGCGCCGGGCGGCCCGTGCAGCTCCCGGCGCCGGTGATGCGGACCGAGTGGCCCTTCTCGGGTGGCACGCTCTCGCATGACCCGGGGCCCTCGGCCGTGGGGACGGGGCTGCGGGAGGTCTGGCGCGCGAGCATCGGCACCGGCTCCTCCTACCGGCGGCGCATCACGGGCGGGCCGATCGTGGCGAACGACACGGTCTTCGCCGCCGACGCCTTCGGCACCGTCTCGGCCTTCGACACGGCCCGTGGCGGCCGGCGCTGGCAGCGCGAGACGACGCCGGACAAGGACGACGTGGGCGCGGTCGGCGCGGGCCTCGCCTTCGCCGATGGCACGCTCTACGTCGCGACAGGCATGGCCGAGGTGCTGGCGCTGGACCCTGGCACGGGGGAGGTGCGCTGGCGAGCGCCGGTTGGCGCGCCGACGCGGGGCGCGCCCTCGGTCGCCGGCGGGCGGATCTTCGTGCCGACGGTGGAGAACCAGCTCGCCGCCCTCTCCACGGAGGACGGGCGGAGCCTCTGGACCTATCGCAGCACCGTGGTCTCCGCCGTGCCGCTCGGCCTGCCGGCGCCGGCGGTGGAGGGCGAGAGCGTGGTGGCCGGGCTTCCCTCGGGCGAGCTGGCGGCGCTGCGAGCCTCGGACGGGCGCGTGATCTGGACGGAGAGCCTCTCGGCCGGGCCGGGCGGGCAGCGCGGCAGCATGGCGGAGCTGGCCGGCGTGCGCGGCCTGCCCGTGATCACCGATGGCCGCGTCTTCGCCTCGGGCCAGGCGGGCACCTCGCTGATGGTGGACCTGCGCTCCGGCCGCCGCCTCTGGGAGCGGGACGTCGGCAGCAACTACTCGCCCGCGGTGGCCGGCGAGTGGATCTTCGTGGTGACGCCGGACAGCCAACTCGTCGCCCTCGGCCGCGCCGATGGACGGGTGCGCTGGGTGACGGTGCTCGACGAGCGCAGCGCGCGCGACCGGCGGCGCAACCCCGTTACCTTCGGCTCGCCGCTCGTGGCGGGCGGGTCGATCCTCGTGCCCTCCTCGGGCGGGGAGCTGCTGGTGGTCGATCCGGCCGAGGGCGCGGTCTCGAGCCGTATACGGCTGCCGAACGGGGCGACGCTCCAGCCCATCGCGGCGGGCGGGACGCTCTACCTCGTGACGGACGAGGGCACGCTGGTGGCGTTCCGCGGCGACTGATCCCGCGCCCGCCGGAGGGTACGGCCGCCCGGCCGCGCCGTCTGGCCGGGACTGATTGGCGCTGGCCGTGCCCGACCACGCCCTGCGCGGGGGCGTGACCCGCCAAGGCCGCGCTTGACCCCTGGGCGCCGTCGGTGCTCTTGCGCCCCATGCTCCCCCGTATCGTCGTCATGGGCCGCCCCAACGTGGGCAAGTCCACCCTGTTCAACCGCCTCGCCGGGCGGCGCATCGCCATCGTGGATGACACGCCCGGCGTGACGCGCGACCGCAAGGAGGTGGTCGCGCGCATCGCCGGGCGCGACGTGCTGCTCGTGGACACCGCCGGGCTGGAGGAATCCGCGCCCGACACCATCCCCGGCCGGATGCGCGCGAGCTCCGAGGCGGCACTGCGGGGCGCGGACCTCGTGCTCTTCGTGGTGGATGTCCGCACCGGCCTCACGCCCTCCGACCGCGCTTTCGCCCAGTGGCTGCGCCGCCAGGGCAAGCCCGTGCTGGTGCTGGCCAACAAGGCCGAGGGCCGGCAGGGCGCCGCCAACTCGCTGGAGGCCTATGAGCTGGGCCTCGGTGCCCCGCTGCCGGTTTCGGGTGAGCACGGGGACGGCTTCGGCGAACTGCACGACGAGATCCGCGAGGCCCTGCCGCCCGAGCCCGAGGTGGAAGAGGAGGAGGACGACGCCGATCGTCCGCTGCGCTTGGCGATCGTCGGGCGGCCGAATGCCGGCAAGTCCACCCTGCTGAACGCCCTGCTGGGCGAGGAGCGGATGATCACCGGCCCCGAGCCCGGCCTCACCCGGGATTCCGTGGCGGTGAAGTGGATCGACGAGACGGGCAAGCCGGTGCGGCTGGTGGATACCGCAGGGCTGCGTCGCCGGGCGCGGATCACCCAGGCGCTGGAGCAGATGTCCACCGCCGCCACCATCGCGGCCTTGAAGGAATGCGAGATCGCCGTGCTGGTGGTCGATGCCGTGCAGGGGATGGACGAGCAGGACCTTCGGATCGCCCGCCTCGCGGAGCGCGAGGGGCGGGCGATCGTCATTGCCTTCAACAAATGGGACGCCGTGGAGGACCGGGAGGCGGCGCGGCGGCGGGTGGAGGACGTGCTGACCTCCTCCCTCGCGCAGCTTCGCGGCATCCTTGTCGTGCCGCTCTCGGCGGCGACCGGGAAAGGCGTCGAGAAGCTGATGCCGACGGTGCGCGAGGCCTACGAGGTGTGGAACCGCCGTATCCCGACGGGGGCGCTGAACCGCTGGTTCGAGGACGCGCTGACGCGCCACCAGCCGCCGCTGGTGGAGGGCAAGCGGCTGAAGCTGCGCTACGCCACCATGCCCAAGGCGCGCCCGCCGACGATCGCCATTTTCGGCACGCGGGCGGAGCTGCTGCCGGAGGACTACCGGCGCTACCTCGTGAACTCCTTCCGCGACGCCTTCGACATGCCGGGCGTGCCGGTGCGGCTGAACCTGCGAGGGACCGACAACCCTTATTCGGAGGAGTGAGGCGGCGACCCGCCCCCGATCAGGGCGGGCCCGCCTCGGCGCCGTCCTCGCGCGCCCGCTCGATCGCGCGGGCGGCCACCCGCTCGGCCAGTTGCTGCCCGGCGGCGACGTCGCTGGGGTAGTGGATGCCGGCCCAGATGCGGGATTCGCCGGACTCGCGGGCCAGGGCCATCAGCGCGGCGGCATCCTCCGGGAAGAGATGTGCGAGGACCAGGGCGGAGGTCGTGGAGTAGCAGGCGTGCGCGGCCGGGTAGCTCGGGTGGTTCGGCGTCGCGAAGACCGGCTGGAACCGGGGATCGAGCTGGAAGGGCCGGATCGTCCAGTAGGTATATTTCGCGTCCCAGCACGCGACCCCCGCGTCGTAGAAGGCGACGTTGAGCAGGGCATAGGCCCGCGCGGCACGGGGCGCGCTGGCCGCCTGGCCGGATTCGAGCAGCAGGCGTCCGGCGTGGTTGTTCCAGTACTCGTGGTTGCGCAGCCCGCCGACCGCGGCCTCCCAAAACAGCGCCCGGGCGCTCGTGGCGGGCGCGCGCGGAAAGCCGCGAAGAAACTCCATCTCCGCAGCCCGCTCGGGGGAGTCATGGGCGGCCGGGGGCGGGGGGCGGAACTCGTCGGGCGTTTCGAGCAGCCAGGGCCGCCAGGTCGCGGCCTGGGGGAAGACCGGGTTGGTGCCGCTCCAGAGGCCGGGGCCCGCCGGGACGCTGCCGGTCCAGGGCTGATCCGACCGGTCCTTGCGCCCGCGCTCCAGCGCCGCCGCGGCGACCTGGGCGCCGAGGGTGGCGCCGGCCGCAACGTCGCTCGGGAAGGCAACGCCCGCCAGGAGGCGCATCCTGCCGGACTCCGCGGCGAGGCGCGCGAACTCGGCCGCCCGTTGCGGGAAGAGCTCGCTCAGAATCGTCGCGGCAATGGCTCCGGCCACCGCGTGCTCGTCGGGATAGGAGGGGCTGGACGGCGTCGCGCCCACCGTGGAGAGGGTGGGGTCGGTAGCGGCTGGCCGCGGACGGGCATGGACGTATTTGCTGTCCCAGGCCGCGACCATGCCGTCCGCGAGCGCGGTGTGGAGCAGGGCGAGCCGGCGGGAGGCGAGATTCGCGCTCAGCCCGGCGCGGAGGGACGCCTCCAGCGCGACCTGGTTCCACCGGTAGGAAGGCGCCACGGCCGCCCACCAGGCGATGCGGCGGCGGGTTTCCGGGTCGCGGCCCATCGCCAGCTTTTGGAGCTCGCCCAGCTCGTCGCGCGTGGCCGCTGCGTCCGGCGGGGGCGGCAGGCGGAACTGGCTGGAGGAGGACAGAACCCAGGTTCGCCATCGTCCCGCGCCGGGTTCGGCCGCATCGCCGGCTGGTGGCTGGGCCAGGGCCGAGGGGATGTAGAGCATGGCTCCGATCAGCCATGCCGCCGTGGTTGCGGCGCGGGCGCGCGTCAGAGGAAGCATGCTGTCCTCCCACGATGCGAATTTCGGCGGAGCCTGCTCCCGCGCGGCGGCGAATGCCACGAAAACCCGCCGCTTGTTTCCTCCCTGGTCCGACGGGGAGCTTTAGGCTGCCTCGACGACCTCTCCGCTCCGCACCTCGTCGGGCAGGCAGAGGGCGGCGATGCGGGGGGCGACATCCACCGGCTGGGCGATGGAGGTCGGGTCCTCGCCCGGCATCGCCTTGGCGCGTAGGCGGGTCGCGACGGCGCCGGGATCGAAGAGGTTTACACGCAGCGGCGTGTTGGCGACCTCGGCGGCCCAGGTGGTGGTCAGGTGTTCAAGGCCGGCCTTGGTAGCGCCGTAGAGGCCCCAATAGGGCTTCGGCTCCCGCGCGCGGCCGCTGGTGAGGACGACGGCGCGGCCGGCATCGGAGGCGCGGAGCGGCGGGTCCAGCGTGCGGATGAGGCGCCAGGCGGCGGTGAGGTTCACTGCCACCGCCTCTGCCCAATCCTTCGGCGTGATGTGGGAGACGGGGGTGAGGGCGCCGAGCGTGCCGGCGGCATGGACAAGGATGTCGAGCCGCCCAAAGCGCTCCATCACGGAGGGGCCGAGGAGGTCGAGCTCGTCGCCCTCTTTCGTCAGGTCGAAGGGCAGGAGGGTGGCGCTGCCGCCGAGGCCGCGGATGCTGTCGTCGGTTTCCTCAAGGCCGCCCTGGGTGCGGGAGATCAGGACGAGATGCGCGCCGAGGCGGGCGAGCTCCACTGCGGTGGCGGCGCCGATCCCGCGGGAGGCGCCAGTGACGAGGGCGACGCGGCCCTCCAGCGGGCGGATGTTCATACGCCGTTCAGCGCCAGCAGCGCCTCCCGCCGCTCGGGGTGGCCCTCGAGGTCGGTCAGCGGGATGGAGTAGTCCCCCGTGAAACAGGCGTCGCAGTAGCCGGGATCCTTCGCGTCCCGGCCCTTGCGGCCGAGCGCGCGGTAGAGGCCGTCGAGCGAGATGAAGGCGAGGCTGTCGGCGCCGATGATGCGGGCCATCTCCTCCACGCTGTGGTTGGAGGCGAGCAGCTTCTCCCGCTCGGGCGTGTCGATGCCGTAGAAGCAGGAATGGGTTGTGGGCGGGGATGAGATGCGCATGTGCACCTCCCGCGCGCCGGCCTGGCGGACCATCTCGACGATCTTCTTGCTGGTGGTGCCGCGGACGATCGAGTCGTCCACCAGGATCACCCGCTTGCCCTCGAGCATCGCGCGGTTGGCAGAGTGCTTCAGCTTCACGCCGAGGTGGCGGATGCTGTCGGTCGGCTCGATGAAGGTGCGGCCGACATAGTGGTTGCGGATGATCCCCAGCTCGAAGGGGATGCCGGCCTCCTTGGAGTAGCCCATCGCGGCGGGAACGCCCGAATCCGGGACGGGCACGACCACGTCGGCCTCGACGCCGCTCTCGATCGCCAGTTCCCGGCCGATGCCCTTGCGGGCCTCGTAGACGGGGGTGCCCTCGACCACGGAGTCGGGGCGGGCGAAGTAGATGTACTCGAAGATGCAGAAGCGGCTGCTGGTCTCGGCGAAGGGCTTGATGCTGCGCACGCCGTCGTCGTCGATCACCACGATCTCGCCGGGCTCGATGTCGCGCACGAACTCGGCACCGACGATGTCCAGCGCGCAGGTCTCGCTCGCCAGCACCCAGGCGTTGTTCTGGTCGGGCCCGAGGCGGCCGAGGACGAGGGGGCGCACGCCCAGCGGGTCGCGCACGCCCATCAGGGCGCCGTCGTGCAGGGCGACGAGGGAGTAGGCGCCATCCACCTGCTTCAGCGCGTCGATCAGCCGGTCGAGCACCGTCGCGTAGAGGGAGATGGCGATAAGGTGGACGAAGACCTCCGAATCCGTGGAGGACTGGAAGAGGCAGCCGCGGCGGACGAGCTGGCGGCGAAGGGCGAGCGCGTTGGTGAGGTTGCCGTTATGGGCGACGGCGAAGCCGCCGAAGGCGAAGTCGGCGTAGAGGGGCTGGACGTTGCGCAGCGCCGTCTCGCCGGCTGTGGCGTAGCGGTTGTGGCCGACGGCGGCGCGGCCGGGCAGGCTTGCCATGACCCGCGCGTCGCCGAAGATGTCGCCGACGAGGCCGAGGCCCTTGTGGCTGCGGAAGCCCTTCTCACCGAGGGAGACGATGCCGGACGCCTCCTGGCCGCGGTGCTGCAGGGCGTGCAGGCCGAGAGCGGTGAGGGCGGCCGCGTCGGGGGAGTTCCACACGCCGAAGACGCCGCATTCCTCGTGGAAGCCGTCGTCCTCGCTCGCGAGCGGGTTGGTGGTCAGGTCCGTCATGGGGATCAGGTCCGGTTCCGCGCGGGCGGGCGCAGGAGTTCGTCGGCGGTGGGGGCGCGGCCGGTGGACGCGTCGGGGAGGCGTGGCCGGTACTTGGGGGGCAGCTGCTCGTTCAACCAGACCGCTCCGTCCGCAATGAGCGGCATGCTGCGCGCGCCCCGCACGGGGGCGGGCCAGAGCTCGGGGTTCGGCACGAAGGCGCCCGCCGCGATATAGGCGACGAGGAGCACGACGACGCCCCGACCAAGGCCGAAGACGATGCCGAGCGCGCGGTCCACCCCGCCGAGGACGGAGTTCCGGACGCCGCCCGCGATGAAGGCGATGATGATCTTGAGGATGATGAGGGTGACGACGAAGACCGCGGCCAGGGCGGCGGCGTCGGCCATCCATTCCTGCGGGAACATGTCCGCAAAGAGGCCACGGGTGCCGCTGAGCATGTAGAAGGCGAAGAAGATCGCGCCCACCCAGGCGCCCACGCCCAGGACCTCGCGGACGAGGCCGCGCATGTAGCCGATCACGCCGGAGACGGCGACCAGCGCGAGGAAGACGGCATCGACCCAGGTCATATGCGGCGGGATATAGCGATGCCGCGCCGCCACGTCACGCGCCAGACGGCCCGGTCAGTGCGGGGGTGGCATGTTGCCCTGCCATGGGAAGGGCGCCGGCCGGTCAGTCGAACTCGGCCTCGGCGGGCTCGGGCTTCGCCTTTTCCTTCGCCGCCGGCTTGCGGGTAGCGCCTGCTGCGAAAGGCGCCACGAGGTCGGCAAGGTGGCCGGTCTCGCTCAGGCGCAGACCCTCGGGCGCGCTGAGGGCGCGGCCGCCGCGGGCGACGCGGCGGGGCAGGGTGGCGGCGGAGAAGCCGAGCTTGGCGGCCTCCCGCAGGCGGAGCTCGGTCTGAGCGACCTGGCGTATCTCGCCGGAGAGGCCGACCTCGCCGAAATAGACGGTGTCGGGGGAGCAGGGGCGGTCGGTCGCGGCGGAGACGAGGGCGGCGGCGACGGCGAGGTCCGCCGCCGGCTCGTTGATTCGCAGGCCGCCGGCGATGTTGAGGTAGACGTCGTTCATGCCGAGCGTCATGCGGCAACGGCTCTCCAGCACCGCCAGCAGCATGGCCAGCCGGCCGGAGTCCCATCCCACCACCTGCCGCCGCGGGCTGCCTCCCGCGGAGGGGGAGAGGAGGGCCTGGACCTCCACCAACACGGGCCGCGTGCCCTCCAGCCCCGCGAAGACGGCGGAGCCGGAAACATTGCCGCGGCGCTCCGCGAGGAAGAGGGCGGAGGGGTTGGGGACCTCGGCGAGGCCGGTTTCGGTCATCTCGAAGACGCCGATCTCGTCGGTCGCGCCGAAACGGTTCTTGGTGGCGCGGAGGATGCGGAACTGGTGGCCGCGGTCGCCTTCGAAATAGAGGGTCGCGTCCACCATGTGCTCGAGCACACGGGGGCCGGCGAGGGTTCCCTCCTTTGTCACATGGCCGACGAGGACGAGGGCGAACCCGCGCGACTTGGCGAGCCGTCCCAGCTCGGCCGCGCAGGCGCGGACCTGGGAGACGGTGCCGGGGGCGGAATCGAGGCTGTCCAGCCAGACCGTCTGGATGGAGTCCATGATGACCAGGCCAACGTCGCGCTCCTCCTCCAGGCTCGCGAGGATGTCGCGGAGGGAGGAGGCGGCGGCGAGGCCGAGCGGGGCACCCGAGACGCCGAGCCGAAGGGCGCGAAGCCGGACCTGCTCGATCGCCTCCTCGCCGGAGACGTAGAGGGTGCGCTTTCCGGCCTCGGCCACGCGGGCGGCGGCCTGGAGGAGGATGGTGGACTTGCCGATGCCAGGGTCGCCGCCGACCAGCACCACTGAGCCCGGAACGAAGCCGCCGCCGAGGACGCGGTCCAGCTCCGCCATGCCGGTTCGGGTGCGGGGCGGGGGGGAGGACTGGCCCTTGAGGGGGACGAACTCGACGCGCCTTCCGCCGAGGGCCGCCTTGGCCGGGCCGGGCGCGCGGGCCTCCACCACCTCCTCGGCGAGGGTGTTCCAGGCGCCGCAGCCCTCGCATTTGCCCTGCC
The DNA here is from genome assembly GCF_000711725.1 of Roseomonas aerilata DSM 19363. Lineage (GTDB taxonomy): Bacteria > Pseudomonadota > Alphaproteobacteria > Acetobacterales > Acetobacteraceae > Roseomonas > Roseomonas aerilata. Next base: position 207,138 of record NZ_JONP01000003.1, read on the forward strand.
ACTTCGGGTGTACGGTGCCGCAGGACTGGCAGACGAAGCGGTGGGAGGGTTTCGCCAAGGGGTGCCCGATCAGGAACGAAAGGTGGACAGCCGGATGTAGCGCGCGGCGGGCCCGGTTAGAAGGGGATCAGGTCCAGTAGAGGATGCGAGCCTGGGGGAGGTGGCGGGCGATGCTCGCTTCCAGGCTGGCGCGCAGCTCGGCCATGCGCTCGCGCGGGAAGACGTACTTGATGGAGCCGAACTTGGTGGTTTTCCGGGTGCGCTGCGCCGGGTCCATTTCCAGGGCGCTGCCGGGATACCAGCCCTGGAGGATCTCGCGCGATCCCTCGGTGAAGCGGTGGGTGATGAGTTCCACCGTCAGGTCTGGGTCGGGGGTGCCGGCCAGGGCGGCGCCGCAGTCGGCCAGCAGGGTGTCGTAGGCTTCCGCCCAATTTGGCAACGCGAGGATAGGAGCAACGGTCAGGCCGATGCGGTAGCCGGCGAGGGCGGCTTTGCGCATGGCGGCGATGCGCTTGGCCACGCGCGGGGCGCCGCCCTCAAAGCGCTCGGCGGCGCGGGCGTTGACGGAGAAGCGGATGCGGGTGCGGTGGCCGTGGGGCAGGGCCAGCAAGGGGTCGATGGCGTCGTATTTCGTGGTGAAGCGAAGCTGCGCCTCGGCCTCCCAGGCACCGAAGAAGCGGATCGTCTCCGCCAGGCTGCCGGTGATGTGCTCGATGCCCAGGGGATCGGTGTAGCAGGAAGCCTCGAAGGTCGTGCCCTCCGCTGCGCGGGCGGCGTTGCGGGAGGTGACCTGGCCCTGGCCGAGCAGGGGCGGCAACTCCGCCAGGATCTCCGGCAGGTTGGCGTAGGCGCGGATGATCGGCGGGCCCTTCAGCGAGCCGGCGAGGTAGCAATAGGAGCAATGGGCGGGGCAGCCCTCGGCGAGGTCGAAGCGCCAGTCGGCGCTGGGCGGGATGGGCTGCGGGCGGCGCCGGCTGGGGGAGGCGGTGACGACGGCCATGGTGGTCTTGGCGTCGCGGTAGGTGTCGGGCAGGCCGGTGAGGCGGTCGGCTTTCAGGCGGACGATCTCGGTGCCGAGCGCCGCCGCGCGCTCGACCATGGCCTCGCCCTGCGGCCAGGAGAGGGCGGCGGGGGTGATGAGGAGGCGCTTGGGCACCCAGGGCGGGTGCGGGCGCGCGGGGGCGGGGGGCGCCAGGACCTCAGAAGGCATAGCGCACCCGGCAATAGGGCATGCGGTCGGCCAGCAGGTCCTGGAAGCGGCGGAGCCAGCGGCCCTTCCAGCCCGTGCGGTAGCGGAGGTTCACGCCGCCGCCCTCGGAGAGCTTCGTCTCCTGGATGTCGGGGCGCCAGAGGAGTTCCTCGGCCTTGGGGTGCCAGGCGAGGTTGATTTCGTGCAGGCCCTCGTTGTGGGTGAGCATGATGATCTCGGCGGCCAACTGGTTCTTCACCGCGTCCGGCAGGATGTCGTCCAACTCTGCGAAGAGGGCGCCCCATTCCTCCTCCCAGCCCTCCCGCAGGACCACCGGGGAGAAGTTGAGGTGAACCTCGTAGCCGGCGCGGTGCAGCTCGGGGATGGCGGCGATGCGCTCGGCGACGGGAGAGGTGCGGACGTCCAGCAGCTTCGCCATTCCGGGCGGCATGAGGGACATGCGGATGCGGGTGTGGCCCTGGGGGTCGTAGGAGAGCAGGTCCGGGTTCACCCACTTCGTCGCGAAGCTGCCCTTGGCGTTGGGGATGCCGCGGAAGGCGGCCACGAGGTCGCGCACGTTGTCGGAGATGAGAGCGTCCACCGAGAGGTCGCCGTTCTCGCCGAGGTCGTAGACCCAGTCGCGCGGGTCCACCTGGTTGGGCTCGGCCTTCGGGCCCTGGCGCGCGGCGTGGCGGGCGATGGAGGCCGCGATCTCCTCGATGTTGACGAAGACGCTGATGGGGTTGGAGTGCCCCTTGCGCCGCGCGACGTAGCAGTAGGCGCAGGCCATGGCGCAGCCGTTGGAGGAGGAGGGCGCGATGAAGTCGGCGCTGCGGCCATTGGGGCGGAAGGAGAGGCCCTTCTTCACGCCGAGCACAAGGGTGTCGCGCTTGTTGCGGAGGTAGTCGCCGGGATCAGCCTCACGCAATTCGGGGATGCGCCAGTGGGAGGCGACGGGGATGCGCTCGGCGTCCGGGAAGCGGGCGAGGATCTCGCAGCCGCGCGCATGGGCCTCGACCGCGGGCTCGAGATAGATGCGCGCGATGTCGAGGAGGGGGCCGGTCATCCGGCAGGATATATGGGGTGCCGGGGCGGTCCCGACAGGCTTAGCGCCGCAGTTCCATCTTGATCGGCCCCTCGCGCTCGCCCCGGGCGAACTGGTCCACGACCGCGTTTCCGGTCTCGCCGAGGGTAGCGGCCGGGCCGGTCCAGACGATGCGGCCCTGGTGGATCATGGCCGCCTGGTCGCCGATGCGGCGGGCGCTGGCCATGTCGTGGGTGATGGTGACGGCGGTGGCGCCGAGGCGCTTCACGCAGTCCACGATCAGCCCGTCGATCACCGCGCCCATGATGGGGTCGAGGCCGGTGGTGGGCTCGTCGAAGAAGATGATCTCGGGCTCGGAGGCGATGGCGCGGGCCAGGGCGACGCGCTTCTGCATGCCGCCTGAGAGTTCCGCAGGCGAGAGGTCGCCGACCGAGGCGTCCAGCCCGACATCGGCCAGGGCCTCGGCGGCCTTGTCCCGCGCCTTCCGGCGGTCGAGGCGTTTCTGGGCGAGGAGCTTGAAGCAGACATTCTCCCAGACCGGCAGGCTGTCGAAGAGGGCGCCGTTCTGGAAGAGCATGCCGGTGCGGTCGAGCACCGCCTCGCGCTCGCGCGCGGACATGGCCAGCACGTTCCGGCCGTCGATCTCGATGGTGCCGGAATCCGGGGTGATGAGGCCGAGGATGCACTTGATGGTGACGGACTTGCCGGAGCCTGATCCGCCCAGGATGACCATGGAACTGCCGGGCATGACATCGAGGTCCACGCCATCCAGCACCTTCTTGGACCCGAAGGCCTTGCGGAGGCCGCGGAGGCGGATCTTCGGGACTGCCGGCACCTCCGCCGGGACCGCCAGGGGGGCGCTCAGGGCCTCGTTCATCGGGAGAAGAAGGCCTCGGTGAGGACGTAGTCGAGGGCGAGGATGAGGATGGAGGAGGCGACCACCGCGGTGGTGGTGGCCCCGCCCACGCCCTGGGCGCCGCCGCGGGAGTTGTAGCCGCACCAGGTACCCATCAGCGCCACGACGAAGCCGAAGACCGCCGCCTTGACCAGGCCGCTGACCACGTCGGTCATCTGCACGAAGTCGAGCGTCGCCTTGAGATAGGCGGGGCCGGAGAAGCCGAGCTTGAGGGTGGCGATGAGATAGCCGCCCATGACTCCGAGCACGTCCGCCACCAGTACCAGCAACGGCATCGCCAGCGTCGCGGCCAGTAGGCGGGGGGTGACGAGGTACTTGATGGGGTCGGTGGAGAGGGTGGTCAGGGCGTCGATCTGGTCGGTCACGCGCATGGTGCCGATCTCGGCCGCGAAGGCGGCACCGATGCGGCCGGAGACCATGAGGCCGGCGAGGACAGGGCCAAGCTCTCGCGTGATGGAGAGGACGACGACGTTCGCAACCGCCCCCTCGGCGCCGAAGCGCGAGAAGCCGGAGAAGGACTGCAGGGCGAGGACCATGCCCGTGAAGACCGCCGTCAGCCCCACCACGGGGAGGGAGAAATAGCCGACCTCGAGGAAGGCGCGGAGGAGGAGGCGGGGGTGGAAGGGCGGCCGGACAGCGTGGCTGATCGCGTTGAGCGCGAAGAGGGTGACGGCGCCGGCGGTGCGGCACAGGTCCAGCACGGCGCGGCCGAGGGCGGCCAGCCCGTCCAGCGGGCGGGCGAGGAGGGAGGAGGCGTTCACGCGGCGGGCAGGTAGCTGCGGCGGTAGCGCGCGCCGAGGGAGGTCAGCACCTCGTAGCCGATGGTGCCGGCGCGGGCGGCGACATCGTCCGGGGACTGGCCGGGGCCGATCAGCTCGATCATCGAGCCGGGCATGAGGGTGGGGTGGTCGGTCACGTCGAAGGTGATGAGATCCATGGAGACCCGGCCGACGAGGGGGATGTCCCTTCCGGCGTGCCGGGCGAGGGCGCGCCCGGAGAGGGACCTCAGATAGCCGTCGGCATAGCCCGCCGCAACGGTGGCGATCCGCGAAGGGCGGGCGGCGGTCCAGGTGGCGCCGTAGCCGACGGGGGTGCCGGAGGGAATTTCCCGGATCTGGAGGATCGGGACCTGGAGTTGCACGGCGGGGCGCATGGGGTTGGGGCGGCCCGGCGTGGGGTTCAGGCCGTAGAGGGCGCAGCCCGGGCGGGCGAGGTCCGAGGCGAAATCCGGGCCGAGGAAGAGGCCGGCAGAATTGGCGAAGGAGGCGGGCGCGGCGGGGAGGCGGGCGCGGGCTTCGGCGAAGCGGGCGGCCTGGGCCGCGCTCATGGGATGAGCGGGCTCGTCGGCGCAAGCGAGGTGGGTCATAACGTAATGAAGAGTGACGCCCGCCAGGGGGGCGGGGTCATCGGCCAGGGCCGCGACCTCGGCTGGAGTGAGGCCGAGGCGGGCCATGCCAGTGTCGATGTGCAGGATGACCCCCATGCCAGTTCCGGCCCAGGCCTCGATGTCGCCGGGGGAGTTGAGGACGGGGGTGAGGGCCGCGCCCTCGTCCGCGCCGGGGCTGAAGCCGTTGAGGACGGCGATCATGGGCGCGGGGCCGAGGGCGGCGCGGACCGCGATGCCCTCGGCCGCATGGGCAACGAAGAAGTGGCGGCAGCCGGCGTCGGCGAGGGCGGGGGCTACCTGGTCGGCACCGAGGCCATAGGCGTCGGCCTTCACCGCGGCCCCCACAGCGCCGCCGCCCATCGCCGCGTGGCGGTCGCGGAGCGCGGTCCAGTTGGCGGCGATGGCGCCGAGATCGACCGTCAGGACGCCGTTGGTGTCAGCCCCCCTGGTCTCAACCGTAGTCGTTCTCGTCGTGGGTCTGGTCGAGGTCGCCGAAGCGGGTGAACTCGCCCTCGAAGAAGAGGCGGATGGTGCCGGTGGGGCCGTGACGCTGCTTGGCAATGATCAGCTCCGCCTTGTTGTGCGCCTGCTCCATGTCCTTCTGCCACTTGTCGGTGGCCTCTGAGAACTTCTCCGGATTATCGAAGGCGAGCTCCTTCGGCATCTTCTGCTGCAGGTAGTACTCGTCGCGGTAGACGAACATCACGACGTCGGCGTCCTGCTCGATCGAGCCGGACTCGCGGAGGTCGGCGAGCTGCGGGCGCTTGTCCTCGCGCTGCTCCACCTGGCGGGAGAGCTGGGAGAGGGCGATGACGGGGACCGAGAGTTCCTTGGCGATGGCCTTCAGGCCCTGGGTGATCTGGCTGATCTCCTGCACGCGGTTCTCCGGCCGGGTGCCGGCGGCCGGGCGCATCAGCTGGAGGTAGTCCACGATGATGAGGTTCAGCCCGCGGGTCCGCATCAGGCGGCGGCAGCGGGTGCGCAGCGCCGAGATGGTGATGGCCGGGGTGTCGTCGATGAAGAGGGGGAGGGTGGCCAGTTCGCGGCTCACCTCTACGAACTTGTCGAAGTCGCGCTGGGCGATGTCGCCGCGGCGGATGCGGTCACCGGAGACGCGGGACTGCTCGGAGAGAATACGGGTGGCGAGCTGGTCGGCGCTCATCTCGAGGGAGAAGATGGCGACGCCGCCGCGGACGACCGCGTTCGGGTCCTTCTCCTGGGCCTCGCGAATCACGGCCTGGGCGGCGCCGAAGCCGATCTTCACGGCCAGGGCGGTCTTACCCATGGCGGGGCGGCCGGCGAGGATCAGCAGGTCGGAGGGGTGCAGGCCGCCGAGCTTCGTGTCCACGTCACGCAAGCCCGTCGACAGGCCCGAGACGCCGCCGGGAGTGGAGAAGGCGCGCTCGGCAAGTTCCACCGCGGCGGTCAGGGCGCGGTCGAAGGAGACCAGCCCGCCCTCGGAGCTGCCCTCGGTTGCGAGGTCGAAAAGGGCCTGCTCGGCGGCCTCGAGCTGGGACTTGCCGTCAAGTTCGGGCTCCGCCCCGAAGGCGCGGTTCACCACGACCTCGCCGAGGTCCACAAGCTGGCGGCGGAGGAAGCAGTCGTGGATCACGCGGCCGTACTCGCCGGCATTGATGATGCCGACCATGGCGGTGAGAAGCTGGGTCAGGTAGGCGGGGCCGCCGACCTCGTCCAGCAGGCCGGAATGCTCGAACTCGGCGCGTAGCGTGACGACGTCGGCGAGCTGGCCGGCCTCGATCCGGCGCTGGACAGCCTTGTAGATGCGGCCGTGGATGGGGTCGGCGAAGTGCTCGTCGGCCAGGAACTCGGAGACGCGCTCATAGGCCTTGTTGTTGGCCAGCAGGGCGCCGAGCAGCGCCTGCTCCGCCTCGATGTTCGAGGGGGGCAGGCGCTGGGACAGGCCCGGCATTCCGGGGCCGGCCGGCTCGGCGAGGCTGTCGAAGGCGTTCATGAGGGCCAGTCTAGCCCTCGGCGCGCTCCACGTCCTCCTTCACCGCGTCGCGGGGTCCTGTGGACGGCGGTGGATCATGTGGATAAGCCGCGGCGCGCTCGGCATCGACCATGTAGTCCCGCGTCAGCGGCAGGGCGTCCACACGGCGGGTAAGCTGCATCTGCCAGTTCATGTGGCCCCAGCGGCGGAAGGCGAGTTCCGAGGCGGACAGGTAGAACTCGAACATCCGGCAGAAGCGCTCGTCGTACAGGGCCTTGATCGCGTTGCGGTTTGCCGCGAAACGCGCCCGCCAGTGGGCGATGGTCATGGCGTAGTGCAGGCGGAGGATCTCGATGTCCGTGATCCACAGGCCGGCCTTCTCCGCCGAGGGCACCACCTCGGACAGGGCGGGGGAGTAGCCGCCGGGGAAGATGTACTTGGTGAGCCAGGGATTGGTGGTGGCCGGGCCCTCGGATTGGCCGATGGCGTGGATGAGGGCCACGCCATCCTCCTTCAGCGCCGATTTCACGGTGCGGAAGAAGGCCGTGTAGTGGTTGATGCCCACGTGCTCGAACATGCCGACGGAGACGACCCGGTCCATCGGGCGCTTCCAGTTCCGGTAGTCCATCAGCTCGAAGCGGACTCGGTCCGAGAGGCCGGCGGCCTCGGCACGGGCGCGCGACTCGGCGAGCTGCTCCTCCGACAGGGTGAGGCCGGTGACGCGGGCGCCGTGCTCGCGCGCGAGGGTGATGGCGAGGCCGCCCCAGCCGGAGCCGATGTCCAGCACCTCGAGATCCGGGCGGTCGAGTCGCAGCTTGCTGGCGAGGTGGCGCTTCTTCAGCGCCTGGGCCTCCTCCAGACTCTCCTGCCCGGTCGGGAAATAGGCGCAGGAATACTGCCGGTCGGCATCGAGGAAGAGGGCGTAAAGCCTGCCGTTGAGATCGTAGTGGTGAGCGACGTTGCGGCGGCTTCGGGTCGCCGTGTTCAGGTCCAGCAACCGGCGGCCGATCCAGCGGACGCGTTCGCCAAGGCGGATCGCCGGGTGGCTGCCGCCCTGGGAGAGGTTGAGGATGATGACGTCGAGCAGGTCATAGATGGTCGAGCCCTCGATGGGCTCGATGCTGCCGTCCATGTAGCCCTCGCCGAAGGCGAGGTTGGGGTTCATCACAAGGCGGCGGGCGATCGCCTCGTTGGTGAGCGCCATGGCGGCAGTGGGGCCGGGATGCGTGCCGCCGAAGCTTGCCATGCTGCCGTCGGGGCGGCGAAGGCGAAGGGTGCCGTGGCGGATCAGTCTGGGTAGAATCGAGTCCAGGAGCAAAGGCCAGTCCTCCTGACCGGAAGGCTGTTCCCAAGTGCCGCAGGGTTCAATGAGCGGGCGTTAGCTTCACGGAAGCGTGATGGGCGAGAATCAGAATGGCCGCCCCCGTGAGGGAGCGGCCATCCGTACTTCGCCGAAGGGGCGGAGGCTTACTCGCTCGCGGCGCCCAGCTCGGAGAGCTCGGCGGCCAGCTCGGCCTCGAGGCTGGCCTCCTCGGCCTCCTGCTCGGCCCGCAGGTCCTCGCCGCGGGACTGCTTGTCGGCTTCCTCGGGCGTGCGGGCGACGTTCACCACCACGGGGATCGAGACCTCCGGGTGCAGGGCGATGCGGACGTTGGTGAGGCCCAGCGTCTTGATCGGCTGCTCCAGGATGACCTGCTCGCGTGTGATGGTCAGGCCGGCGTCCTTCACCGCGTCCGCGATGTCGCGGCCGGAGACGGAGCCGTAGAGCGCGCCGCTCTCGCCGGCGGAGCGGATCAGGACGACCTGCAGGCCCTCCATCCGCTCGGCCACGCGCTCGGCCTCCTCGCGCCGCTTGAGGTTCTGGGCCTCGAGCTGGGCGCGGTCCTGCTCGAACCGCTTGAGGTTGCTCTCGGTCGCGCGGATGGCGCGGCCGGAGGGGAGGAGGAAGTTGCGGGCGTAGCCGGGCTTCACCGTGACGGTGTCGCCCATCTGGCCGAGCTTCTCGACCCGCTGCATCAGGATGACGTTGATCATAATCTAAGCCCTCCTGATCAGTCGTTGATGACGTAGGGCAGCAGCGCCAGGAAGCGGGCGCGCTTGATGGCGTTGGCCAGCTCGCGCTGCTTCTTGGCGGAGACCGCCGTGATGCGGGACGGCACGATCTTGCCGCGCTCGCTCAGGAAGCGGGAGAGCAGGCGCACGTCCTTGTAGTCGATCTTCGGCGCGTTCGGGCCGGAGAAGGGGCAGGACTTGCGGCGGCGGTAGAAGGGCCGGCGGGCGCCGACGGCCGGGCGGCGCGCGGCGGGGGTCAGGTCGGTCGTGTCGGACATCTGTTCTTACTCCTCGCCGCCATTGCCATCGAGATCGTCGCGGGGACGGGCGCGGAACTCCTCGCGGTCGTCGCCGCGCTCACGGCCACGGCCCGAGCCGAAGCGGCCGGCGGGGCGGGGGCCGCGGAAGCCGCGGTCGCGCTCACGGTCGTCGCCGCGCTTGGCGAGGATGGCGGAGGGGGCGTCGTCGATCGCCTCGATGCGCAGCGTCATGTGGCGCAGCACGTCCTCGTTGAGGCCGAGCTGGCGCGTCACTTCCTTCTCGGCGACCGGCGTGCAGTCGAGGCCGAGGAGCATGTAATGCGCCTTGCGGTTCTTCTTGATCTTGTAGGCGAGGCCGCGGAGGCCCCAGTACTCGCGCTTGCGGACCTCGCCGCCGGTCTCGGCGATGATGCCGGCGACCTGGTCGGCCACGGCCTCGACCTGGGCCTGCGTGAGTTCGTTCCGCGCGATCAGCACGGTTTCATAAAGCGGCATCGGGTTCCCTTCGGATGGCTCAGCCCGGGTTCCCCGCGGGATGCAGGGGACGGAATGGGCATAGCCGGGCGCGATGCCTCGCGCCCGGCAGGGTGAGCGGCCGTATAGGGGATGGGCGAAGGGGGGGCAAGCGGTTACGTTGGAAGCGGTGATGCAAAGGCCTTGCCACAGGTTTGCGGGGCCCAGTAGGTTGGAAAATAGGGTTGCCTGGAGGGTTGAGAACTAAATTTCCTCCGCCCGAAAGTCACGCGGATATGAATGCAGCCTCCCGGAAGCAGTATCTAACGATTACCCCGGTTTCGGAGACTGATGGGGAGCGCTCCGCAACTTCGGCCCATCCGCCCTCGGGAAGATGCGCCATGGATCGCGACATGCAGCGGCGTCTCGCCGCGGAGTTCTTCGGCACCTTCTGGCTTGTTTTCGGCGGATGGCGGCAGTGCGGTCTTCGCCGCGGCCTTTCCCGAACTCGGGATCGGCTTTCTTGGGGTTTCCCTTGCCTTCGGGCTGACCGTTCTCACCATGGCCTATGCGGTCGGGCATATCTCGGGTGGGCACTTCAACCCGGCGGTGACGGTCGGGCTCTGGTCGGCGGGACGCTGCGCCAACAAGCACGTCCTGCCCTATATCGTGGTCCAGGTGATTGGCGCGGTGCTGGCGGCGGGGCTGCTCTGGCTGATCGCCTCGGGTAAGCCTGATTGGATGCCGGCCGGCTTCGCTTCGAACGGGTACGGCGCGCTCAGCCCCGGCAAGTACTCGATGGGCGCCTGTTTCGTGGCCGAGCTGGTGCTCACCTTCTTCTTTCTCATGATCATCATCGGCACGACCTCGAAGGGCACGGCGGCGGGTTTCGCGGGCATTCCCATCGGGCTGGCCCTGGCCCTGATCCATCTTATTTCCATTCCCGTCACCAATACCTCCGTCAATCCGGCACGCAGCACCGCCCCGGCGCTTTTCAGCGGCGCGGTGTATGTCGGGCAGCTCTGGCTCTTCTGGGTGGCACCGATCGCGGGCGCGATGCTCGCCGGGATTCTCGCGAAGATCCTCTACGAGCCGGCGGACATGATCGAGACGGTGGTGGTGGAGGAGGCGAAGGCGGCCTGACGGTGCCGATTGGCAGGCGGCGCCTCTTTCGTGCCCCGTCCGTCGAGGTCCGGCCCTTCGGCCGCCATCGCGGGCGTGCAGCCGGAGAGAGGCTTGCTCGTTAAGGTTGAGGCACAACTGAGGATATTGCCTCGATGAACCGTCTCTCGCATCTCGTCCTGGCCGCGGGCCTCGCCCTTGGCCTCGGCGCGCTCGCTCCCGTCGCCCATGCGGCCCCGGCCGCGGCGGCGCCGATGATCGGGGCCGCGCTCGGCGGCGCGAACACCAGCCTGCTGGAGGATGTTCGCTACGTGACCCGCTGCCGTCCTGCGGTGGTCTATCGGCGGGACCGGCGGGGGCGGCCGGTGCAGGTGCGCCGCGAGGTGTGCCGCCGCGTCTGGGTCGCTGGCCGCCGCTTCTGATCGCGGGCTGGGCAGCGGTGCCCAGCTTCTGAGCGCTGCTGGACCGGCGGACCTCTCCTGCTCCGCTGGCCCAGCTGGAAGGGCCGCGCTCCCGTCCGCCAACAGGGGCGGCGGCTCGGCCCGTTCTACGTTGCGGTCACCGCACGTGGCATGGGCGTTGCTGGCCCTGAGGCATCGCCCGAGGCCGGGCTGATCCGCCGCGCCCGCCGCGCGCCGGCCGGCCGAGGGTGCGGGGACAGCGCATGATGCCCACTCGCCGGACCTTACTGGCCCTTTCCGCCGCGGGGCTCGCGCGGCCGGCCCTGGCGCAGCGCCGGCCGATGGCGGCGGCGACGCAGCTCGGCTGGCTCCGGAACGGCGAGTTCGCCCCGATCATCGTGGCGGAGGCGAAGGGCTTCTTCGAGGCGGAGGGCATCGCCCACCGGATCATGGATGGCGGGCCGGGGCGGAACCCGATCCCGCTGGTGGCGGCCGGGCAGGCGCAGTTCGGGCTGGCGACCTCCGGAATGCACCTCATCGCGGCCAAGGTGGCGCGGGATCCGGTGGATGTGACGGCGGTCGGTGCGCTTTATCAGGAGAGCCCCTCGGCCTATCTCCGCCTCGCCAGCCCCGGTGATCCGGAGCCGACGCCGAAGGATTTCGCCGGGCGTACGGTCGGCGTTCAGGCGGGGTCCGAATACTTCGTGCGCGCCATGTGCCGGCGGAACGGGGTGGACGAGGGAAGGGTCAAGATCGTCACGGTGCAGGCGAATGCCGAGCCGCTGCTCGTCGGGCGGGTGGACTTCTTCAGCGGCTGGGTGACGAACCAGGCGTACCAGATCGAGCAGGAGGTCGCGAAGGCGGACGCGCCGGCGGGCATCCGGGGCAAGACCTGGCAGGCGATCCGGCTCTCTCAGTGGGGGCTGCCCTCCTATGCTGACGTAATCTTCACGGCGACGAAGACGGCACAGGAGAATCCGGAGCTCGTCGGGGGCTATCTGAAGGCCGTCGGGCGGGCGGTGCGTTTCATCCTGGAGAGCCCGGAGGAGGCGATCGGCATCGTTTCGCGCTTTCCCGGGCAGGTGGAGAGTGCGGAGCGGCTGGCCTGGCGCTTCCGGGTGCAGAACCCGCTGCACAGTTCCACGGCCACCCAGGCGCACGGGCCGCTCTGGATGGAGCCCTCGGTCTGGGCGGACATGTCCACCGTGCTGCGGGAGGCGAACGAGATCCCGCGCGACGTGCCACCCGAGGCGATCATGACCACCCGCTTCCTGCCGGGGGCGAGCCCCGCCTGATGGCGGCGCCCGTCCTCATCCGCGGGGTCTCGCGCCGGTTTGGGGACAGCCTGGCGCTGACGCCGGTGAACCTGGAGATCGCGGCGGGGGAGTTCGTCGCTCTGATCGGCCTTCCGGCTGCGGGAAGACGACCCTGCTGCGGATCGTGGCGGACCTCGAGCAGCCGAGCACGGGCGAGGTGCGGATCGGGGAGGAAACGGCAGCGGGGGCGCGGCGGAAGCGGATGCTGGGCCTCGTTTCCCAGCGGCCGGCGGTGCTGCCCTGGAAGACGGCGGCGGCCGATGTCGCCTTCACCCAGAAGGTGGCGGGGCGCGTGGGCTATCCGTCCGCCGGACTGCTGCGGGAGTTCGGGCTGGCGGGGCACGAGGGCAAGCGGCCGGCGGAGCTGTCGGGCGGGATGCTGCAGCGGGTGAACATCGCCTCCGCCATCGCGCACGACCCGGCGGTGCTGCTGATGGACGAGCCCTTCTCCGCCCTGGACGAGATGAAGCGGGAGGAGCTGGGCGGCTGGTTCGACCGCGAGCTGGCGCGGCGGCCGAAGACGGTGCTGTTCGTGACGCACCACATCGACGAGGCTGTGCTGCTGGCGGACCGGCTGGTCGTGTTCTCTACGGCCCCGGGGCGGGTGCTGGACGTGGTGCGGGTGCCGGTGCCGCGGCCGCGCGATCCGGGCTTCCGGCGCGATCCGCGCTTCCTCGAGACGGCGGCGCATGTGCGGCGGCTTCTCTTCGGGGCGGAGGCGGCGGCGTGAGCGGGGCCGAGGCGGTCCGGGTGCCGGCGGAAGCGCAGCGGGCGGGCGGGCTGCGGGCGCTGGCCGGTTCGCTGCTGCGCGGGCTGCTGCCGGTCGGGTCCATCCTCGGGCTCTGGTATTTCGCGATCCTCACCTCCGGCTTGCCGGCCTTCGTGATTCCGCGGCCGGAGCGGGTGCTGGAGACGCTGGTGGAGGATCGCGCCTTCATCGCGTTTCACCTGCTCTCCACCCTGGAGGTGGCGGCGCTGGGGCTGCTCGTGGCCAATGTCGCGGGCGTGGGGCTGGCGGTGCTGTTCGACAGCCTGCCCTTCACACGCCCCCTGCTGATGCCGGCGGCCATCACGCTGCGCAACGTGCCCTACGTCGCGTTGGTGAGCGTGCTGATGCTGGCGATTGGGGACACCACGGGCTCCAAAGTGGCGGTGGTGGCGTTGTCCGGCTTCTTTCCGGTGCTGGTGAACACGATGCAGGGGCTGCGGGCAGCGGATTCGGTGCTGCTGGACCGCATGCGGATCCTGAATGCGGGCTGGTGGGAGATCTTTCGCCTCGTGCGGCTGCCCTTCGCGGTGCCGTCGATCGTGGCGGCGCAGCAGATCGCGGGGACTTCCTCCATCATCGTGGCCATCAGCGCGGAATGGATGATTTCCTCCGAGGGGCTGGGCTACGTGATCAACCGGGCGATGCAGACCTATCGTGGCGACCAGGTCTATGCCGTGGCGCTGATCGCGACCGGGCTGTCGCTAGTGGTTTACGCCCTGGTGCAGCGGCTGGGGCGGTGGTTCGACTGGCGGCGCTGATCCCCGGCCAGGGGACGGCCACCATGCAGGGAGAAGGGTGATGAGCGAAGTGAAACCGGCCGGGAGCGTTCCGGCGATCGACGTGTCGGGGCTCTACTCCTCTGATCCGGCGGTGAAGGCGCGGGTGGCGGCCGAGATCGGGGCGGCCTGCGACTCTATCGGCTTCTTTTATGCCGTGAACCACCACGTGCCCGTGGAGGTGATGGAGGAGGCCTATCGGAAGAGCGGCGAGTTCTTCGCGCTGCCGATGGAGGAGAAGATGAAGATCGCCTCCGACCGGAACAACCGCGGGTATCGCGGGATGGACGACGTGGTCCACAAGAGTGGCCAGCGCTTCGCGCGCGATGCCTTCGACCTCGGCTATCCCGTCTCGGCGGATGATCCGGAGGTGCTGGCGGGCACGCCGCTCTACGCGCCGAACAAGTGGCCGGCGCTGCCGGGCTTCGAGGCGGCGCTCTCGGCCTATTACCAGGGGTGCCTGGAGGTGGGGCTGAAGATCCTGGAGGGCTTCGCGCTCTATCTCGGGAAGGAGGAGAACTTTTTTTCGAAGCACTTCAGCAAGCCTGTCGCGGACATGGTCATCAACCACTACTACGGCCACGAGCAGGCGCTGAGCCTGGGCGCGGGCGAGGTCGCTTCGGGGGCGCATACGGACCACGGGATCATCACGATCCTCTGGCAGGATGATTCCGGCGGGCTGCAGGTGATGGACGCGGAGGGGAACTGGCTGCCGGTGCCGCCGATCCGCGGCAGCTACGTCATCAACGTGGGCGAGCTGATGAAGCGTTGGACCAACGGGCGCTTCAAGGCGACGATCCATCGGGTGATCCACACGAAGAACACGGACCGAATTTCCATGCCGCTGTTCTGCAACCCGGATTTCCGCACCATGGTCGATCCGCGCCAGCTCGGCGTGCCGGATGCGGAGGTGAAGTATCCGCCGATCCTCTCGGGCGATTTCCTCGTCTCGCGCTTCCAGTCGACCCGGAAGCTCTGGGGGGCGGAGAACAAGGGGAAGGACGACAAGGCCATCGAGATGGCGGCGGAGTAGCGGCTTGCCGGGGCGGCGGGTGGTGCCGCCCCGGCCCCTGCTTGCGCGGCGGCCCCTATCCGGCGATTGACAGTTCCGTGACGCGGCCCTACCCCGCCGCGCCTCGTCCCGGAAGGTGTGTCCAAGAATGGCTCTCGCGCTCGTTTTCCCTGGCCAGGGCAGTCAGGCCGTCGGCATGGGCCGTGACCTGGCCGCCGCCTTTCCTGCCGCCCGCGAGGTTTTCGAGGCGGTGGACGAGACGCTGAAGCAGCACCTCACCCGCCTGATGTTCGAGGGGCCGGCGGAGGAGCTGACTCTTACGTCCAATGCCCAGCCGGCGCTGATGGCGGTTTCGCTCGCGGTGCTGCGGGTGCTGGAGGGCGAGGGGGGCTTCGACGTGCGGGGGCGGGTGGCGCTCGTCGCTGGGCATTCCCTGGGGGAATACAGTGCGCTGGCGGCCGCCGGCGCCTTCGACGTGCCGCAGGCGGCGCGGCTGCTGCGTCTGCGGGGCGATGCCATGCAGGCGGCGGTGCCCGCGGGCACCGGGGCCATGGCGGCGCTGCTGGGGGCCGAGATGGAGCAGGCGCGGGCGATCTGCGCGCGCGCCGCGATCGATCCTGTGACCGACGAGACGCAGGTGGTGGAGGCTGCCAACGATAATGGCGGCGGGCAGGTCGTGATCTCCGGCCACAAGGCGGCGGTGGAGCGGGCGGTGGAGATCGCCAAGGGGGAGGGCATCCGGCGCGCGATGCTGCTGCCGGTTTCGGCGCCCTTCCATTCCTCGCTGATGGAACCGGCGGCGGACGCCATGGCGGAGGCGCTGGAGCGCGACCCGCCGCGGGCGCCCGCCGTGCCGTTGGTGGCCAATGTGACGGCGGCCAAGGCGACCGACCCGGAGACCATCCGGGACCTGCTGGTGCGGCAGGTGACAGGCACCGTGCGCTGGCGCGAATGCGTGGCCGCCATGGTCGAGATGGGCTGCGACACCTTCGTGGAGGTGGGTTCGGGCAAGGTGCTGACCGGGTTGATGAAGCGGAACGCGCCGGACGCGAAGGCCATGGCCTGCGGCACGCCGGCCGAGATCGAGGCGGTGCTGCGCGCGCTGTGAGCGGCGTGACACGCATCACCGTCGAGGAGGCGCCCGGGCTCTCGGGCCGGGACCAGATCGGACGGGACGAGGTCTGGGCCGGGCTGCTGGCCTTCAACGAGGCGCAGGCCGGGCCGGGTTCCTTCGCCTCCCGGCCGCTCAGCGTGCTGCTGCGGGACGAGGCTGGGGCGGTGCTCGGCGGCCTGGTAGGGCGAAGCTATTCCGGCTGGCTCTATGTAGAGCTGTTCCACATCCCGGAGGCGCATCGCCGCGTGGGGCTGGGGCGGGAGATGCTGACGCTCGCGGAGCGCGAGGCTGTGGCGCGGGGCTGCGTCGGCGTGCGGCTGGAAACCTACTCCTTCCAGGCGCCGGGCTTCTACGCCCGCATGGGCTACAGCGTGGTGGGGCGGTTGCGCGACTGCCCGCCGGGCCATACTCGCTTCTCGCTCGCCAAGCGCCTTGATGGCCTGTCGCTGGAGGAAATTGCATGTTCGACCTGACCGGGAAGTCCGCCCTCGTCACCGGGGCCACGGGCGGGATCGGCGCCGCCATCGCGCGGAGCCTGCACGCCCAGGGGGCACGGGTGGCACTGACCGGGCGGCGGGAGGCGGAGCTGGCCTCGCTGGCGGAGGAATTGGGGGAGCGCGCCTTCGTGGCCGCCGCCGACCTTTCCGACCCCGCGGCGCCGGCCGCGCTGGTGGAGAAGGTGGAGGCGGAGTTCGGGGCGCTCGACATCCTCGTGAACAATGCGGGGCTGACGCGGGACGGGCTGGCGCTGCGGATGGGCGACAAGGACTGGTCCGACGTGATCGAGGTGGACCTGACCGCGCCCTTCCGCCTCGCCCGCGCCAGCCTGCGGGGGATGATGAAGCGGCGCTCGGGCCGGATCATCTCCATCGCCTCCATCGTGGGCGTGACGGGTAATCCGGGACAGGCGAACTACGCGGCGGCCAAGGCGGGGCTGATCGGGATGAGCAAGGCGCTGGCCCAGGAGGTGGCGCCGCGCGGCGTCACGGTGAACGTGGTGGCGCCCGGCTTCATCCGCACCGCCATGACGGACGCGCTGAACGACACGCAGAAGGCGGCGCTGATGGGGCGGATCCCGCTGGGGAAGATGGGAGCGGTGGAGGATATCGCGGCCGCGGTCGCCTATCTCGCCTCCGACGAGGCGGCCTGGGTGACGGGGGTGACCCTGCACGTCAACGGCGGCATGGCGATGATCTGAGCGGCCCCGGCAGGGTGGGCCTTGATCGGGACAGGCGAGGCATCATCCTGTTGCACGGGCCGATGCTTGGTCTAGGCCCCCGGGAAAGGGCGTGCTAAGGCCCGCGCCCTGCGTACGGGCGTTAAGCAAGGCTTACCGCCCGGCCGGCAATGGGGATTTCCGGCGGTTTCCCGCCATCAGGAGAGAGCAAGCGCGATGAGCGAAACCGCCGAGAAGGTGAAGAAGATCGTGGTCGAGCACCTCGGCGTCGAGGAGGCCAAGGTGACCCCGGAGGCTTCCTTCATCGACGACCTGGGTGCGGACAGCCTGGACACGGTCGAGCTGGTGATGGCCTTCGAGGAGGCCTTCGGCGTCGAGATCCCGGACGATGCGGCCGAGAAGATCACGACGGTCGGCGACGCGATCACCTATATCGACGCGCACAAGACGGCCTGAACGGCCGGTCGGGGAGGGGGCGGCCATCCGGCCGGCTCCGCCCCCTTTCAAACGGAGGCGCCAGGCGGGCCCGGATGACCGGGCACCGCCCGGACCCGGATCAAGGCCGGGCGGGGGCGCGGAGGAGTAGCGAGAGTGTTCGGTCAGCTCAGGGCCCCGCGCCGCGTCGTCGTCACCGGGATGGGCATCGCATGCCCGCTCGGGCTGGGAGTGGAGCGCGTCTGGAAGCGCATGTTGGGCGGTGAGTCCGGCATCTCCGCAATCCAGTCTTTCGATGTCTCCAATATTCCGGCCAAGATCGCCGGCACCGTGCCGAACGGCACGAAGGCCGATGGCGGGCTGGACCTGGCCGAGTGGATCCCGGTCAAGGACCAGAAGAAGATGGACCGCTTCATCCAGCTCGCGCTGGTGGCGGCGACCGAGGCGGTGGAGGATTCCGGCTGGGTTCCCGAGAGCGAGGATGACCGCCACGCCACGGGCGTGATGATCGGTTCCGGCATCGGCGGGCTGCAGACGATCTACGAGGCCTCGCTGCAGATCGCGGCGGGCAAGCACCGGCGGCTCTCGCCCTTCTTCATTCCTTCCGCGCTGATCAACCTCGCCTCCGGGCATGTCTCGATCAAGTACGGGTTCAAGGGGCCGAACCACTCGGTGGTGACGGCTTGCGCGACCGGCGTGCACGCGCTGGGCGATGCCGCGCGGCTGATCGCGTTGGGCGATGCGGACGTGATGGTGGCCGGTGGCGCCGAGGCCGCGGTGAGCGAGTTGGGCATGGCGGGCTTCGCTGCCTCCCGGGCGCTGTCCACGGCGTTCAACGACACCCCCGCCGCGTCCTCCCGCCCCTGGGACAAGGACCGCGACGGCTTCGTCATGGGCGAGGGCGCGGGCGTGCTGGTGCTCGAGGAGTACGAGCACGCGAAGAAGCGCGGTGCCAAGATCTACGGTGAGGTGATCGGCTACGGCATGTCCGGCGACGCCTATCACATTACCGCCCCGGCCGAGGGGCATGAAGGCGCCTTCCGGGCGATGACGGCTTGCCTGAAGTCGGCGGGGATCGGCACGGGGGACATCCAGTACATCAACGCGCACGGCACCAGCACGCCGCTGGGCGACGACCTGGAGCTGCAGGCGGTGGAGCGGCTGTTCGGGGATGACGCGAAGAGCGTGGCCATGTCCTCGACCAAGTCGGCGATCGGGCATCTGCTCGGGGCCGCGGGCGCGGTGGAGGCGATCTTCTCGCTGCTCGCCATCCGCGACGCCGTGGCGCCGCCGACGCTGAACCTGCACGAGCCCTCGACCCCTTCGTCGATCGACCGGGTGGCGAACGAGGCGCAGCCGCGGAAGATCGAGGTGGCGCTGTCCAACTCCTTCGGCTTCGGCGGGACGAACGCTTCCATCCTGTTCAAGGCAGCGGCCTGAGCCGCGCTGCCCCGGGGATAGGTCCTGGGGCTTGAGGGGACCGGCCGCCGATGGGACGAGCGATCCGTTTCCTGATTATCCTGGTGCTGCTTCTCGGCTTGGTCGGGGGCGGCGCCTTCTTCTACGCGCAATCCGTCTATGAGCGGCCGGGACCGCTGGCCGAGGCGGCGCCCTTCGTGGTGCCGCGGGGCGGTGCCGAGACGATCGGCGCGGCCCTGGCCGAGCGCGGCGTGGTAGAGGACGGGCGGGCCTTCCTGGCCGCCGCCTGGGCCACGCGCGGCAAGGGGCCGCTGCGGGCGGGGGAGTTCCTCTTTCCGGCCCATGCCTCGCTTGCCGAGGTGCTGGAGGTGCTGCGGACCGCACGGCCGGTGCAGCGCCGCCTGACCATCCCCGAGGGGCTGCTGGCCCGGCAAATCGTGGCGCTGATCGACAAGGCCGAGGGGCTGACGGGTGAGACGCCGCCGGTGGACGAGGGCGAGTTGCTGCCCGAGACCTATACCTATCAATGGGGCGACACCCGGGCCGGGGTGGTGCGGCGTGCAACGGCGGCCATGGACGAGGCTTTGAAGGAGGCCTGGGCGAACCGGGCGCCAGACCTGCCGCTCTCCTCCGCCCGCGAGGCGCTGGTGCTGGCGAGCATCGTGGAGCGGGAGACGGGCCAGGCGGCGGAGCGGCCGCGGGTGGCCTCGGTTTTCCTCAACCGCATCCGGCAGGGAATTCCGCTGCAATCGGACCCGACGGTGGCCTATGCCGCAGCGGACGGGGCGCCGCTGGAACGAGGGCTGACGCGGGCGGACCTCAACCGCGAGCATCCCTTCAATACCTACCGGAACAAGGGGCTGACGCCGGGGCCGATCTCCTCGCCGGGCAAGGAGGCTCTGCGGGCGGTGACGCGGCCGGAGACGACGGACTTCCTCTATTTCGTGGCGGATGGCACCGGCGGGCACGCCTTCGCGCGCACGCTGGATGAGCACAACCGCAACGTCGCTCGCTGGCGTGAGGTGGAGCGGGCGCGCGCGGGCACGGCACCCTCCGCGGTGGGCGGCGGCCGATGAGGCAGCGCAGCGCGCGAGGGGTATGAGCCGGCTGGCGATGCTGCGGGGCTGGCCGCTCTGGTGGCGGCTGCTGGTGATCGCGGCGCTCTGGGGCACGGCCTTTCCGGTGATCCGCCAGGCCGCACGGTCGATGCCACCCTTTGCCTTCTCCTTCAGCCGGGGCGTGGTCGGGGCGCTGGCGATGCTGGGCTTCGCGCTCTGGAGTGGGGCCTTCCGGGGACTGGCGCCGCGCTTCTGGCGGCACGGACTGGTGCTTGGGACCACCAACGGGTGGCTGGCGAACTGCCTGACCGCGATTGCGCTGCTCTCGCTGGGGGCAGCCTCGGTGGCGCTGATCCAGTCCACCACGCCGCTTTTCGTCGCGCTGCTGGCCTTCGGTTTCCTGCCCGCGGAGCGGCCGGGGCCGCGGACGGTCGCCGGGATGGTGCTCGGCTTCCTTGGGATCGGGGTGATCCTCGGGCCGCAGGCGCTGGAGGGCGGAGAGGCGGGGATCGCGGGGCTGGTGATGCTGCTGGTCGCCTTCTCCTATGCCGTGGGCACCGTTTATGTGCGGCGGGTCAGGCCAGGGGCACCGGTGGTGCTGTCGGTGGGGCAGCAGGTGGTGGGGGCCGTGGTGGCGGGGCTGCTGAGCCTGGGCTTTGATCCGGCCGGCAGCTTCGACCAGCCCTGGCCGGTATGGGGCGCGGTGCTCTGGGTCGGACTGGTGGCCTCTGCCTTGCCGCTGACGCTGTTCCTGATGCTGCTGCAACGGGCGCGGGCCACCGACGGGGCGATGACAAGCTACCTGCAGCCGGGCTTCGCGGCGATCTTCGCAGCGGCGCTGCTGGGGGAATGGCCGGAGTTGCGGGTACTGGCAGGAGGCGTGGTGATCCTCGCCGGAGTTTGGCTGGCGACGAGCGGGGACGGGGGCTGAAGTTGCGGCAGTTGGAGAGGGCTCCGACATCGCCCGCCAAGGGCCTGAGGCCCTTGGAGCGCCATTTGGCTGGCGCGGATACGATGATCGATGGCCGGTTCCTTCCGAGTGGCCTTCCTGAACGTGCAGTCGCCCTGAATTCAAGACACGGCCGTACCGGCCGTTAAATCGTTCAACTTGAAAAGAAAGATGATGGAGAGGGGGCCGGAGAGAGGAAGAATTCCTTCTTCCTCTCCCCGTGGCCGTTAGCGAAGTCCGGAAAGGATCAGGCAGCCTGGGCGGCGGTTCCGAGGTGCGCCCGGCATCGCATAAGGGGTTGGATGCGTTCGCCGAACTCGACGATCCCGCGCTGGAAGTCGTCGAAGGTGAGCAGGACGCCGGCAAGGCCGGGGACTTCGGAGAGTTCGTCCAGCATGCGGGCGACGGAAGCGTGGGAGCCGACGAGGGTGCCCATGTTGAGGTTGATGGCGCCCTGGGGGAGTGCGTACTGGCGGGCATTGGTGTCGTTGCCGCCCTTGGTGTCGGCGGAGGCCTGCTGGGCCATCCAGTTGATGGCCTCGAAGTCCGCGCCCTCTCGGTAGTGTTCCCACTTGGCCATGGCGGCCTCGTCGGTTTCGTCGGTGATGAGCATGAAAAGGGCGAGGGAGCCGACCTCGCGCCCGGCCTCGGCGGCGGCGGCCTGGACACGGGCGGCCATGGGGGCGAGGGCCTTGGGGGTGTTGATGCCCTGGCCGAGGCAGAAGTTGTAGTCAGCATGCCTCGCCATGAAGCCGAGGCCGGCCTGGCTCTGGCCGGCGCAGACGAGCTTGATGCCGTTCTCCGGCATGGGAAGGAGACGGCAGTCGTCCATCTGGAAGTAGGTGCCCTTGAGGTCGGAGCGGCCGGTGGTCCAGAGCTCCTTCGCGATCTGGGCGTATTCGGAGAGGTGGTCGTAGCGGTGGGCGAAGTGCTCGTCGCCCGGCCAGAGGCCCATCTGTGAGTATTCGGGGCGCTGCCAGCCGGTAATTAGATTCACGCCGAAGCGGCCGGGGGCAATGGAATCGATCGTCACGGCCATGCGGGCCATGATGGCCGGCGGGAGCACGAGGGAGGCCGCGGTCGCGAAGAGGCGGATACGGTCCGTGACGGCTGCGAGCCCGGCCATGAGGGTGAAGGATTCGAGGTTGTAGTCCCAGAACCCTGTTTTGCCGCCGAAGCCGCGCAGCTTGATCATGGAGAGAAGGAAGTCGAGGCCGTACTGTTCAGCCTTGAGGGCGATTTCCTTGTTTAGGGTAAAGCTGGGCTTGTACTGTGGGGCGTTGGACGAGATCAGCCAGCCATTGTTGCCGATGGGGATGAAGACGCCGACTTCCATGATGGGATCCTTTCCGCTGGCCGTCCCGGGGGTGGGTCCGGGAGGTGCGGGAGCAAGTCCCGTTCCATGAGGGAATGCGCGCTGTCGGAAAAACGCCAGTTCCCTAGGTCGAGGACCTTTCAGGAGTGGCAAAGCTTCCCCATACATGGAGCCCAGATTACATAAAGGACATCCTTGAGCCGTGGAAGCCGAGATCGTCATTGCCCTTCTTGCCCTGATCGGCATGGAGGTGATCCTCGGGATCGACAACCTCGTCTTCATCGCGATCCTTACTAATCGCTTGCCGGTGGAGCGGCGCCGATCGGCGCGGCTGATCGGGCTCGGGCTCGCCGTCCTCATGCGGCTGGGGATGCTGGCTGGCGTGGGCTGGCTGATCTCGCTGACGCGTCCGATCTTCGGGATCTGGGGAATGGAGTTCTCCGGCAAGGACCTGATCCTGATCGCGGGCGGGCTGTTCCTCATCGGTAAGGCGGTGATGGAGATCCATCACCGGGTGGACCCCGAGGCGCAGGCCGAGGTGAAGGCGGCGAACGCGGTAACCGCGAGCTTCGGGGCGACGGTGTTCCAGATCATCCTCATCGACATGGTCTTCAGCGTGGACAGCATTCTCGCCGCCGTCGGGCTGACCACGGTGATGTGGGTGATCGTCGTCGCGATCCTCGTCTCGGTCACGGTCATGCTGCTGTCGATGGACGCGCTGTCGAACTTCATGGAGCGGAACCCGACGGTGGTGATGCTGGCCCTCGCCTTCCTCGTGATGATCGGGATGGTGCTGCTCGGCGAGGGCTTCGGCTTCCACGTGCCCAAGGGCTTCGTCTATGTCGCCATGGCCTTCGCGGCGGGCGTAGAGGGGCTGAACATCTGGGCGCGGCGCTCGGCGGAGCGGAAGGTGGCGGCCGTGCCGCTCAGCCCCGTGAGCCGGCCTTCGACGGAAGCCGGCTGAGCCAGCCAGCGGGCAGCGCGCCCATGAGGCGGGCTGCCGCGTAGACGGGGCGGGGGAAGACAACCCTCGCCCTTCCGCGCGCGATGCCCTGGAGGGTGAGGCGCGCGGCTTCCTCGGCTTCCATGAGCAGGGGCATGGGAAAGCGGTTGGGCGCGGTCATGGGCGTGCGGATGAAGCCGGGGCAGATCGCGTGCAGGCGGAGGCCCTCGCGGCGGGCGGTGGCGTCGGTGGCCTCGGTCCAGCGCTGGAGGGCGGCCTTGGAGGCGGAATAAGCCGGCGCGCCCGGGGAGGCGACGAAGGCCGCGATCGAGGCGACGGCGGCGATGCGGCCGCGGATGCCGTCGGCGCCCGGCGGCTGGGCGCGCATGAGGTCGAGCGCCGGCAGGATCGCGTTGAGGGCGCCGGTGAGGTTCACGGCGAAGATGCGGGCGACCTGGTCGGCGGATTCGCTCGTGCCGCCGGTGCCGGCGGAGGTTCCGGCATTGGCGATGAGGAGGTCGAGGCCGCCGGTGCCCTCGACCCAGGCGCGGGCGGGGGCTCTGTCGGTCACGTCGAAAGTGGTTTCCGTGACCTCGGCGCCGCGGGCGCGGCAGGCCGTGGCGGTGGCGGCGAGGCGGGCGGGGTCGCGGCCGGCGAGGTGGAGGGTCTGGCCGGGGGCGGCGAGCGCGAGCGCCAACGCGGCGCCGAGGCCGGAGGAGGCGCCGGTGATCGCGACGCGGGGCCAAGGGTGGTTGCCGCCTTGCATCGTGCCGCCTCCCGCCGCAGAAGGCCGCGCATGTCTATCCGATCCATGACCGGCTTCGCGCGTGCCACCGGCACCCTGCCGGACGGCACCCCCTTCGCCTGGGAGCTTCGCAGCGTCAACGGGCGGGGGCTGGATGTGCGGCTGCGGCTGCCTGGGGGGTTGGACGCGTTGGAGGCACCGCTGCGGGAGGCGGCCGCGGGGCGCTTCGCCCGCGGGAACATCAGCGCCAACCTGACCGTGAAGCGCGAGGACCGGGCGCCGAAACTCGTGCTTGACCAGGCGGCGCTGGAGCGCGCCATGGCGCTGGTGCGTGAGCTGGCGGAGCGGATGCCGGGTGCCGCTGCGCCGCGGCCGGAGGCGGTGCTGGCGCTACCGGGCGTGCTGCGCACCGAGGTGGAGGTGCCGGACGAGGTAGCCGAGGCGGCGCGGCGAGCGGCCGTGTCGAAGGGCTTCGCGGAAGCGCTGGACGGGTTGTTCGAGGCGCGAGCGGCCGAGGGAGCGCGGCTGGATCTGATCCTGGCGACCTTGCTCGACGAGATAGAGACGCTGTGCCGGCGGGCGGTGGAGGAGGCGGCCGGGCAGCCGGCGGCGCACCGGGCGAGGCTTTCCGCCGTGCTGGCGGAACTGCTGGAGGGGGAGCGGCGGGTGCCCGAGGATCGGCTGGCGGCGGAGGTGGCGCTGCTGGCCTCACGCTCGGACGTGCGGGAGGAGCTGGACCGTCTCGGGGCGCATGTGGCGGCGGCGCGGACGCTGCTGGCCGAGGCGGCGCCGATCGGGCGGAAGCTGGAGTTCCTGACCCAGGAGTTCGGGCGGGAGGCGAACACGCTGGGGGCGAAGTCCGGCAGCCTCGGGCTGACGCGGATCTCGCTGGAGTTGAAGGCGGCCATCGAGCGGCTGCGCGAGCAGGCGGCGAACGTGGAATGAGCGGGATGATGAGGCGGCGTGGGCTCTGCCTGGTTCTGGTGGCGCCCTCCGGCGCGGGGAAGACAAGCGTGTCGCGGGCGCTGCTGGGGCGGGAGCCGCAGCTCTCGCTCTCGATTTCCGCCACCACGCGGGCGGCACGGCCGGGGGAGCTGGAGGGGGTGCACTACCACTTCCGCAGCCTGGAGGAGTTCGAGGCGATGGAGGCCGCGGGGCAGTTGCTGGAGAGCGCCCATGTCTATGGCCGGCGCTACGGCACGCCGCGGGAGCCGGTGGAGAGGGCGCTGGCCGGGGGGCGGGACGTGCTGTTCGACGTGGACTGGCAGGGGCACCTACTGCTGCGCGCGGCCATGCCGGAGGATGTGGTGGGCATCTTCCTGCTGCCGCCTTCCATCGGCGAGCTGGAGCGGCGGTTGCGGGCGCGGGGCCAGGACAGCGAGGAGGAGATCGTCCGGCGCATGGGCAAGGCGCGCGACGACGCCTCCCACTGGCAGGAATTCGACCATGTGCTGGTGAACAGCGTGTTCGAGGAGACGGTGGATACGGTGGCCGCCATCCTGCACGCCGCGCGGACGGCGCGGGCGCGGAACCCCTGGCTTGGGGAATTCGTGGCGGGGATGGGGTAGTTGCTCGGGGTCCTCGGCCTTGTCGCGCCGGTTTTCCTGCTGATCGCGCTCGGCTACGGGGCGGGGGTCTGGCGGCGGGTTTCGGATGACGGGCTGCGGGCGATCAACGACTTCGCCTACTGGCTCTGCGCGCCGGCGCTGCTGTTCATCTCCGCGGCCTCGGGCGGGGGGCTGGCCGGGCATGGCGGGCGGCTGGAACTGGCCTTCTTCGCGGCGGTGCTGGCGGTCTATGCGGGGGCACTGGCCTTCTCGCGCCTCGTGGCGGGGCGGGGGCTCGCGGAGTCGGGGCTGTTTGCCCTGAACTGCGCCTTCGGGAACACGCTGATGATGGGGGTGCCGGTGGTGCTCGCGGCCTTCGGGCCTGCGGGGATCGCGCCGGCGACCGCGATCGTCGGCATCTACTCGCTCATCATGATGCCGCTGACCACGATTGTCGCGGAGATGGGCCTGGCAGAGGGGGCCTCGCCGCTCCGGGTGATGAGGACGACCCTGCGATCGGTGGCGCGGAATCCGGTGGTGGTATCGGTCGTGCTCGGGAATCTCTGGGGGCTGTTGATGCCGCCGCTGCCCTTCTTCCTCGCGCGGTTCCTCGAGATCCTGGGGGCGGGGACGAGCCCGCTGCTGCTCTTCTGCCTCGGCGCCTCCTTGCGGGACTTCCGGATCCAGCGGGACTGGGTGGATGCCGTGGTGATCAACCTGCTGAAGCTGGTCGTGCTGCCGCTGGCCGTATTCGGTACGGGGCGGCTCGCGGGGCTCTCGGGGCTGGAGCTGGCGGTCATGGTGACGCTCGCAGCGATGCCGACGGGAGCGAATGCCTTTCTGATGGCGCGGCGCTATGCCGTGGGCATGGAGCGCTCGGGCGCGGCCGTGCTGCTCGGGACCATAGCCTCCGTGGTGACGCTGACGGGGGTTCTTGGCTGGTTCGCGGGGGCCGGGCGCTGAGCGGCCCGGCCCCTGCCCCTCAGTGCAGGCGCAGTTCGCCTTCGGCATAGGTGAACTCGGCCGGGCGCCAGAGCGCGGCGGAGGCGACGCGGACGGAGTGGAGGGCGCCCTCGATCTCGCGGCGCCAGAACTCGAGGAAGCCGTGGAGTTCCGGGAAGTTCGGGGCCTGATCGACCTTCTGCCAGACGAAGGTCTGCAGGACGGCGGGGTGGTCGGGCATCCGGTAGAGGATTTCGGCCGTGGTGAGGCGCCAGTCGGGGATCCGGACGACGCGCTCGATGCCGTGCAGAAGCATGTCCCTGTTCCTCTCAACCAGACGGCGAGAGTGCCGCCAGGGGCTGATGGTGCCATGCAATATTAACTTCGAAACTCAATAAATGTTTCTTATCAATGCTTTGGCACTCTCCGTGCCGGAGTGCTGCCGGGCTTGACGAGAAGGGGGGTCATCCCCTAGATCGCTGGCACTCACCGGGTGCAAGTGCTAACGGCCTTCGGGCGGTGCGCCTCACCCGGCCGGGTTCATCCCAGATAAAGGCTCAGGAGAGGACCGCATGACCAAGTTCCGTCCCCTGCACGACCGCGTTCTCGTTCGCCGCGTCACGGCCGAAGAGAAGAGCGCTGGCGGCATCATCATTCCCGACACCGCCAAGGAGAAGCCCCAGGAGGGTGAGGTCGTGGCCGTCGGCGCCGGCGCGCGCAACGAGCAGGGCCAGATCGTGGCGCTGGACGTGAAGGCCGGCGATCGCATCCTGTTCGGCAAGTGGTCCGGGACCGAGGTGAAGCTCGATGGCGAGGAGCTCCTGATCATGAAGGAGTCCGACATCATGGGCATCGTCGAGTCGACCGGCGCCACCACCGCCAAGGCCGCCTGAGCAGCAACGAGAAGCAGGAGAAGCAAGTATGGCAGCCAAGGACGTTAAGTTCGGTTCCAATGCCCGCGAGCGCATGCTGCGCGGCGTGGACATTCTCGCCGATGCCGTGAAGGTCACGCTGGGCCCGAAGGGCCGCAACGTCGTGCTCGACAAGAGCTTCGGCGCGCCGCGGATCACCAAGGACGGCGTGACCGTCGCCAAGGAGATCGAGCTGGCCGACAAGTTCGAGAACATGGGCGCGCAGATGGTGCGCGAAGTGGCCTCGAAGCAGAACGACCTCGCCGGTGACGGCACCACCACCGCGACCGTGCTGGCCCAGGCCATCATCCGCGAGGGTGCGAAGGCCGTGGCCGCCGGGCTCAACCCGATGGACCTGAAGCGCGGCGTCGACAAGGCCGTGGCCGTGATCGTCGCTGATCTGCAGGCGAAGACCCGCAAGATCACGACCTCCGCCGAGGTTGCCCAGGTCGGTTCGCTCTCCGCCAACGGCGAGACCGAGATCGGCGAGATGATCGCGCAGGCGATGGAGAAGGTTGGCAACGAGGGTGTCATCACCGTCGAGGAAGCCAAGTCCATCCAGACCGAGCTCGACGTCGTCGAGGGCATGCAGTTCGACCGCGGCTACGTCTCCCCGTATTTCATCACGAATGCGGAGAAGATGATCGCCGAGCTCGAGAACCCGTACATCCTGATCCACGAGAAGAAGCTCTCCCAGCTGCAGCCGATGCTGCCGCTCCTGGAAGCCGTCGTGCAGTCCGGGCGTCCGCTGGTGATCGTGGCCGAGGACATCGAGGGCGAGGCGCTTGCCACGCTCGTCGTGAACAAGCTGCGTGGCGGCCTGAAGATCGCGGCCGTGAAGGCCCCGGGCTTCGGCGATCGTCGCAAGGCGATGCTCGAGGACATCGCCATCCTGACGGGTGGTGAGGTGATCTCCGAGGATCTCGGCATCAAGCTCGAGACCGTGACGCTCAACCAGCTCGGCCGTGCGAAGAACATTCGCATCGAGAAGGAGAACACCACGATCATCGACGGCGCCGGCGAGAAGGAGGCCATCCAGGGCCGCGTCGAGCAGATCAAGGCGCAGATCGAGGAGACCACCTCGGACTACGACCGCGAGAAGCTGCAGGAGCGCCTGGCGAAGCTGGCCGGCGGCGTCGCCGTCATCCGCGTCGGTGGTTCGTCCGAGGTCGAGGTGAAGGAGCGCAAGGACCGCGTCGATGACGCGCTGCACGCGACCCGCGCCGCGGTTGAGGAGGGCATCGTCCCCGGTGGTGGCGTGGCTCTGCTGCGCGCCTCGCTGAAGCTGGCCGACCTCAAGGGCCTGAACAACGACGAGCAGGTCGGGATCGAGATCGTTCGGCGCGCCATCGCGGTGCCGCTGAAGCAGATCGCCGAGAACGCCGGCAAGGACGGCGCGGTCATCGCCGGCGAGGTGCTCCGTTCGGACGCCTACGAGTACGGCTATGACGCCCAGACCGACGAGTACAAGAACCTCGTCGAGGCCGGCATCATTGACCCGACCAAGGTCGTGCGCACCGCCCTGCAGGACGCCGCTTCGGTGGCCTCGCTGCTGATCACCACCGAGGCGATGGTGGCCGAGCGCCCGGCGAAGGCCGCGGCTCCGGCTGGCGGCCCCGGCGGCGGCATGGGCGGCATGGGTGACATGGACTTCTGATCCGGCTCTGCCGGCCCGGTTCGCCGGGCCGGCGGGATCAGCGGCTCAGGGAAGGGGCGGTCCAGGAATGGGCCGCCCCTTTCTCATGCGTGGTCGCCTGATCACACGATCACAAAGCTTTGAGAGGAAGTGCATCGAAAGAATTGCGGAGGGCGCATCCGGCAGCATAGGATTCGGCCATGGATGCTACCTCTGGTTGTGAAGGGCCTGCCCGGTCCACTCACGACGCGCCCTTGCCGGTCGAGTCCGCCGTGCGTCCCTCGCTATGGGAGGGCCTCCGCCGCGTTTGGCTCGATGTCAGGCGCGGCGATGGGGAAGCCAACTGGCGGGTGGATGGCACCGACAACGGGGTGGCCCGCGGCGGGGATAGGCCTGACCTGCGGGATTGAGGCACATCTGCCCCGGGTCTTGCGCCCCGGGTGGCCGGCTTCGTATCCCTCGCCGCTCTCAGCGCGGAGGTCGGGCGATGCCGACGGGAACGGTGGTCTGGTACCAGCCGCACAAGGGCTACGGGTTCATCCGGCCCGATGATGGCGGGCCGGATGTGATGGTCCACTCTTCCGTTGTGGAAGCGGCCGGGCGCAGGGAGCTTCGGAAGGGCGAGGAGGTCGCCTACGAGGTCGAGCAGCGCCCGAAGAAGCCGGCCCCGTCGGTGACGCGGCTTCTGCCGGGCTGAGCCCGCCTTATTCCTCCCAGACGCGGAGCGCGGAGACCTTGCGGAGCACGCCCTTGGCGCGCTCGGCTTGGTCAGTGGTGGCCGGGGTGACGGTGATCACGGCGGCCGCCTTTTCCGAGTCCGGCTTCACGTTGACGCCCGTGGCGGCGGAGATACCCTCGCTTGCGGCGCCGACACCAAGGCCGGCGATGGCGGCGGCGGCGATCGCCGGCAGGGCGGCGCCGCCGGTGGCCACGACCGCACCAGCAGCTGCCATGCCGGCGCCGCTGGCCGCCATGCTGGAGCCCATGGTGCGGAGGTTGCGGTGCTCGTCCTCCTGCACCTGGCCGTTCGTCTCGTCCGGGGCGTGCGGGGGCTCAAGCGAGGCCTCGCTGGTGCGGATGGAGACGAGTTCCTGCGGGATCGCCTCGGCGTTGAGGTACTGGAGGGCGTTTTCCGCGGCGTCGCGGGTGGCGAAGGTCGCGACGACCTTCGGGTGGGTGGACTGGGTGCTGGTCTCGGGCATGGCGTGCTCCCTCAGGGATGTCATCCCAGGGAACGCGGCTGCGGCGGGGATGTTGCCGCCGCGAGGCGCCCGTTCAGATGACCTGGTAGCGCGCCTTGGCCGCCCGCTCGATAGCGCCGGCGATTAGGCGGTCGATGTCCAGGGTGATGCGGAAGTCCTGGAGGAAGCGGAGCTCCTCCTGGGAAGCGTCGCCGTCGGCGGCCGCGATCTCGCAGGCGAGGAGGTAGGCGGTTTCCCGCAGGCGGGGGGGAAGGGCGTCGCGGATCATCTCGGCGGCGCGGTCGAGACCGTCGGTCTCGTCGAGCAGGCTGAGGACGACTTCGGTGACCGTGTCGATCTCGGTGGGATGGAAGTCGCCGAAAACGGGGAGTTCGCGGACGAGGCGGGACATGGTGGCGAGTTCCGCGTCCGACATGCCACGGTCGGAGACGCCCATCAGCACCATGGCGCAGACGAGGGCTTCCTGTGCCGTGAAGCGGGTGGGGAGAGCCGGCTCGGCGTCCATCATGTTCGTGTCCATCATGGGGGAAGGGTTCGCGCGGTGGGGGCGGCGCGTCAATCGCCCTGGTGGTCACCATGGCGCCCGCCATCCGGGAAGTGATCCCCTTGATGGTCCCCGAGGAAGGCGCGCGTTTCGCGGACCGCTTCGGCGAGGCCCATGCGGCGGGGGATAACGCCTTCCGGGAGGCCGGCGAGGAGACGGGTGGGGGCGCGGGAGTCGAGCAGGACGAAGACGCCGCGGTCGTCGGCGCGGCGGATCAGGCGGCCGAAGGCCTGGCGCAGGCGGTGGCGGGCGATGGCATCGTCGTAGGATTTCGGCCGCCCGCCCGAGAGATGGGTGCGGCGCTCCCGGTGGAGGATGGTGGGGCGCGGCCAGGGGATGCGGTCGAAGACCAGCAGGCGGAGGGAGCGGCCGGGGACGTCCACGCCGTCGCGCAGGGCGTCGGTGCCGAGGAGGCAGGAATCCTCCTCGGCGCGGAAGACGTCCACCAGGGTGGCGTTGTCCATGGCGTCGACGTGCTGGGCGTAGAGGGGCAGTCCTGCGGCTTCCAGGCCGGGAGCCATGCGGGAATGGGCGTCGCGCAGGCGGCGGATGGCGGTGAAGAGGCCGAGGGCGCCGCCGCCGGAGGCTCGGAAGAGCCTTTCCATGGCCATGGCGGCCTGGGGACCTTCGCGGAGGACGTCGGTGACGACGATGGCGAGGGTCTGGTCAGGGTAGTTGAAGGGCGAGGGGACTGCCGCGCGGATGGCGGGGGTGGGCAGGTGGATGGCGCCGGTGCGGGACTCGGCCTCCTCCCAGGCGGTCTCGGCGTCGCCCTCGCCGCTGTCGCGGAGGGTGGCGGAGGTGATTAGGAGGCCGTGGGAGGGGGCGGCGACGGTCGAGGCGAAGGGCTCGGTGGGGTCGAGGAAGTGGCGGTGGAGGGCGGCGTCGATGACGCGACCCTCGCGGCGGGTGAGGGCGAGCCAGTCCACATGGGCGGGGCGGGTGCCGGGCTCGGGCGGGCGGGCGGCGAGGGACTTGAGCATGGCGCGCCAGGCGCCGAGGGGACGGAGGCCGCGGCGGTCCACCACGCGGCGGGCCGTGTCGAGGCGGATGCGGTCGCCGGTTTCGAGTTCGGCCTCGGGGTCCTCCAGCAGGCCGGTAAGGCGGCCGTGGAGGGCGCGGAGTGGGGTCTCGATGCGGGCGAGGGCGTCCTCCAGAGCGGCGCCGGCATCGGCGACGCCAGGGTTGAGGGGATGGAGGTCGCATTCGGCGTCGTAGCCGGCATCGGCCTCGGCGCTGCGGGCCAGGACCTGGGTGATGACGGTGCGGAGGAAGGCTTCGCCGGGGTTGGTGCTGGTGGGGATGCCGGGATGGATTTCTCCCTCCGCGTCGAAGCCGCGCTCGTCGGGCTCGCCGAGGCGGGAGCCCCAGCCCGGGCCGGGGAGGGAGCCGGCGTGGCGGAGGGCTTCCTCCACCAGGGGGAGGAGGGCGGGGTGGTCGGAGGTGGTTTCCTCCAGGCGGCGGCGTAGGCCGCGGGCGCGGCCGCGCGAGCCCTCGGCGCCGAGGAGCCAGCGGCGGAGCTCGGCCATCTCGCCGCCGCTGATCTCGGCGGAGAAGGCGCTGTCGGCGGCGTCGAAGAGGTGGTGGCCCTCGTCGAAGACGTAGCGGAGGGCGGGGCGGTCCTCGCCACCGCCGAGCGCGGCCTGGATCATGACGAGGGCGTGGTTGGCGATGACGAGGCGGGCGGTGCGGGCGCGGCGGATGGAGTGCTCGACGAAGCAGCGGCGCCAGTGGGGGCAGGAGGAGTGGATGCACTCGCCGCGGCGGTCGGTGAGGCCGGCGACGTGGCCCCATGGGAAGAGCTCCGCGATCCAGCCGGGGAAGTCGCCGCCCTGCATGTCGCCGTCCCGGGTGGCGAAGGCCCAGCGGGAGACGAGGGAGAGGGCGAGGAGGCGGGACGGCATGGCGCCGCTGACGGCTTCCTCGTGGTTGAGGAGGCAGAGGTAGTTCTCGCGGCCCTTGCGGATGACGACGTGGCGGCGGCGGTCCTCGGGGTCGGGGTAGAGGCGGAAGAGTTCCTGGTCGATCTGGCGCTGGAGGTTGCGCGTGTAGGTGCTGATCCAGACGGGGGCGCCGTTGCGCTCGGCCCAGAGGCTCGCGGGGGCGATGTAGCCGAGGGTTTTGCCGGTGCCGGTGCCGGCCTCCGCGAGGACGAGGGCGGGTTGGCCCTCGATCTCGCGCGGGGCGAAGGCGAGGGAGGCGGCGGAGGCGTAGTCGGCCTGGGCGGGACGGGTCTCGGAATCGGCGCCGAGGATTTCGGCGAGGCGCTTGCGGGCCTCCAGCGGGGCGATGGGGATGGAGGCGGGCGGGTTCGGGGGGGCGGTTTCCTCCCATTCCGGCAGGCGGCGCCAGACCTTCAGGGGGTCGGTGGAGGGGCGGGCCTCGGGCTGGCCGAGGGCGGCGAGGATGCTGGCGGCCCAAGGCCAGTCGGCCGCGTCGCGCAGGCGGGCGGCGAGCATGCCGGCGTCCCGGTTGATGGGGGCGTGGCGGGTGGCGGCGAGGCGGCGGAGGAGGGTAGTCGCGATCTCCGGGAGGAGGATGGCGGCCGCTTCCTCGTCCTTCGGCGGGTCGAGGTCGAGGGCGAGGGCCAGGCCGCGCGGGGTCGGGGCGGCGGGCTGGGCGGGGAGGACGAAGGCGAAGAGTTCGAGAAGATCGAAGGCGACGGGGAAGGGGGGCAGCCCGAGGCGGCGTGCGGTGGCGGGGGCGTGGACGAGGAGCGGGGGCGGGAGTTCCGGCAGCCGGCGGGCGAGTTGATCGGCGGAGAGCGTCTTGATCTCGCCCTCCGTGGTGACGAGGGTGGCGCGGCGGATGCCGGCGACGAGCGCGGGTGCTTCCGGGAGAAGAAGGCGGGGGGTGGCCGCAACGGGGGGCATCGGCGGGTCTATACCCGCTTTGTTCGCGCGGGGGAGTCCGTGGACCGTTTTCCATGATATTTCAGGGAGAGGCCGTCTGGGCCATATTGGGCGGCGTGTTCCGGGGGTATCCCCTCTCCATCAGCAACCAGAACAGGAATCAGAGCGTGAACCACATCTCGCCGGCCGCCGCCGGAACGAAGCTGAAGCCGGGCGTCGTGACGGGCGCCGACTACCTCACGCTGCTGGAGGCCTGCCGCGCGGGCGGCTACGCGCTGCCGGCCGTGAACGTGGTCGGGACGAACAGCATCAACGCGGTGCTGGAATCGGCGGCGAAGAACAAGGCCGACGTGATCATCCAGCTCTCCAACGGCGGCGCGCGCTTCTTCGGCGGCGAGGGCTGCCCGGACGCCAATGCCGCGCGGGTGCTGGGTGCGGTTTCCGCGGCGCAGCACGTGCACACCATGGCGAAGGCCTATGGCGTTTGCGTGGTGCTGCACACGGACCATGCCGACCGCTCGCTGCTGCCCTGGATCAGCGCGCTGATCGATCATGGCGAGGAGCACATGAAGCAGACGGGGCAGCCGCTGTTCTCGTCGCACATGATCGACCTCTCGGCGGAGCCGCTGGAGACGAATATCGCGGAGTGCGCGGCCGTGCTGAAGCGCATGGCGCCGCTGGGGATGAGCCTCGAGATCGAGCTGGGCGTGACGGGCGGCGAGGAGGACGGGGTCGGGCATGACCTCGAGGAATCCGCCGACAATGCGCATCTCTACACCCAGCCGGAGGATGTGCTGAAGGCCTGGGAGGCGCTGACGCCGATCGGGCACGTGACGATGGCGGCCTCCTTCGGGAACGTGCACGGCGTCTATGCGCCGGGGAACGTGAAGCTGCGGCCGGAGATCCTGAAGGCGTCGCAGGAGGCAGTGGCCGGGAAGTTCGGGGGCGGCGAGAAGCCGATGAGCCTCGTGTTCCACGGCGGCTCGGGTTCCGAGAAGGACAAGATCACCGAGGCGGTGTCCTACGGCGTGTTCAAGATGAACATCGACACGGACACGCAGTTCGCCTTCGCGGAGCCTGTCGGGGCCTATGTCGAGGCCAATCCGGTGGCGTTCAAGCACCAGATCGATCCGGCCACCGGCAAGCCGCAGAAGAAGCTCTATGACCCGCGGAAGTGGCTGCGGGCCGGTGAGAAGGGCATCGCGAAGCGGCTGGACGAGGCCTTTGCGGATCTCGGTTCGGCGGGGCGCAGCCTGGCGGGCTGAGGCATGGGGGCGGGGACTTCGGTTCCCGCCCTTTTCCGTTCGGCCTAAGCCGGGCGCCGCTATTTCGGTGATCTTACGATCACCTGGGCCCCATCCATCTCCTCGCTCCCACGTTATTCCGTGGCCTGCCGGTCCTGCAGCCGGGGCCGCGCGGGGGGACAGAGGAGGTCTCGATGGCGGAAGGATCGGGCGCAAAGCCGGGGATGGGGCTGACGACGCGTCAGGGCCATCCAGTTTCCGATAACCAGAACAGCCGCAGCGTTGGGTCGCGCGGCCCGCTGGTGCTCGAGGACTACCAGTTTCTCGAGAAGATCACGCATTTCGACCGCGAAAGGATTCCGGAGCGCGTGGTGCACGCGCGGGGCGCGGCGGCCCATGGCTGGTTCGAGCCGACGGGCATGGCGGGCGATGACCCCATCACGAAGTACACGCGGGCGAAGGTGTTCCGGCAGGGGACGCGGACGCCGATCTTCCTGCGCTTCTCCACCGTGATCCATGGCGGGCACAGCCCGGAGACGCTGCGCGATCCCCGCGGCTTCGCCATCAAGTTCTATACCGAGGACGGCAACTGGGACCTCGTGGGGAACAACCTGAAGGTGTTCTTCATCCGGGACCCGCTGAAGTTCCCGGACATGGTGCATGCCTTCAAGCCGGACCCGATCCACAACCGGCAGATGATGGGGCGCTTCTTCGACTTCGTGAGCATGACGCCCGAAGCGACGCACATGATCACCTGGCTCTTCTCACCCTGGGGGATCCCGGCCGACTACCGGCACATGCAGGGCTCGGGGGTGAACACCTACAAGCTGGTGGACGCGGAAGGCAGCGCAGTGCTCTGCAAGTTCCACTTCCAGCCGAAGCAGGGGGTGCGGAACCTGACGGCGAAGGAGGCGGAGGCGATCCAGGCGAAGGACTTCAACCACGCCACCGGCGACCTCTACGACTCGATCGAGCGCGGCGAGTTCCCGGAATGGGACATGTTCATCCAGGTGATGAGCGACGACGAGCATCCGGAGCTGGACTGGGACCCGCTGGATGTGACGAAGCTCTGGCCGGAGGACGAGTTCCCGTTGCTGCATGTCGGGACCATCCGGCTGGATCGGAACCCCGTGGACTACCACAACGAGGTCGAGCAGGTGGCCTTCGGCACGGGCGTGCTGGTGGACGGGATCGACTTTTCGGACGACAAGCTGCTGCAGGGGCGGACCTTCGCCTATTCGGATACCCAGCGGTACCGCGTGGGGCCGAATTACCTGCAGCTGCCGATCAACGCGCCGAAATGTCCCTTCGCGACGAACCAGCGGGGCGGGCAGATGAGCTACCACGTGGACGGAGCTGAGCAGGGCGCGAACCCGCATGTGAACTACGAGCCGTCCAACCTCGGCGGGCTGCGCGAGCAGGAGCGTGCCGGGCCGCCGCCGCGGCCCTTCGTGCAGGGGCATGTGGGCCGGCAGAAGATCGAGCGCACGAATGACTTCAAGCAGGCCGGGGAACGATTCCGGGCTTTCTCGGATGCGGAGCGGGACGAGCTGGTGATGAATCTCGTCGGCGCGCTGTCGCAGTGCGAGCCGGTGATCCGGGAGAAGATGGTGGACTACTTCACCCAAGCGGATGCCGAATACGGGCGGCGCGCGGCGGAGGGGCTCGGGATGTCCGTGCCGGCACGGCAGGCGGCGGAGTGAGGATCGGGGCCGCCCAGGTTAGGGGCGGTGCCTGAAAAAAAGAAGGGCGGGGAGGCCGAAGCCTTCCCGCCCCTTTTTCGTGGTGCGCTGCGCTGTCAGGCCGCGAGCTTGACCGGCAGGGCCTCGGCGATCTGCACCGCATTCAGGGCGGCGCCCTTGAGGAGCTGGTCTCCGCAGACGAAGAAGTCGAGGCCGCAGTCGCCGAAGACCGGGTTGGCGCGGATGCGGCCGGCCTCGACGTCGTACCTGCCGCTGGCGGTCAGCGGCATGGGGTAGAGGGCGTTCTCCACGTCGTCCACGAGCTTCACGCCGGGGGCGTTGGAGAGGACGGCGCGTGCGGCTTCGGCGGTGATGGGGCGCTCGGTCTCGATTGTCACGGCCTCGGCATGCGCGCGCATGGTGGGGACGCGGACCGCGGTGCAGGAGATGAGGAGGTCGGGCAGGCCCATGATCTTCCGGGTCTCCCAGGTAACCTTCATCTCCTCCCGCGTGTAGCCGTTGGGCTGGAAGCTATCGATGTGCGGGATGAGGTTCATGGGCAAGGGGTGGCGGAAGAACTTGTTCGTCGCTTGGCCGCCGTTGGCGAGGACCTCGCGCAGACCCTCCTCCAGTTCCTGCATGCCCTCGGCGCCGGCGCCGGAGGCGGCCTGGTAGGTGGAGACGATGACGCGCTTGAGGCCGAAGGCCTCGTGCAGCGGGGCGAGGGCGACCGCGAGGATGGCGGTGGTGCAGTTGGGGTTGGCGATGAGGCGGGCGCTGCCGGCGGCGGCCGCGTTCACCTCGGGCACCACGAGGGGAACGTCGCTCTCCAGGCGGAAGGCGGAGGAGTTGTCCACCACCACGGCGCCGGCCTCGACGAGCTGGCGGGCATGGGCCTTGGACCAGTCGCCGGAGACGGCGAGGAGGGCGAGGTCCAGGCGGGGCGGGGTGGCGGGGTCGTAGACCTCGATCCGTTTGTCGCCGAAGGGGGTGGGAATTCGGGTGCCGGCGCTGCGGGTGGAGGCGAAGAGGCGCAGCTCGGTCACCGGGTAGCCGCGGTCGCCCAGGACCTGCACCAGTTCCTTGCCGACGGCGCCCGTTGCGCCGAAAACCCCAACGCGCATGACCTGCGTTCCTTGCGAGGCGTATCGGGAGGGCCCGGAATGGGCACGCCCGGCCAGAGTGGCAGGGTGGCTTATACAGGCGGCGCGCGGCGGTGCGAGGCGCTTGTTGTGGGGATCAGGGATGCCCGCGCGTTGACCGGGCGGGGGCGCGGGGGCAATTGGGGGCGGCCATGGAACGTCCCTCCGCCGATCCCTCCCTTCTCAACACCCGCGCCTGGCCTTTCGAGGAGGCGGCGAAGGTGGCCGGCCGCGCCTCGGTCAAGGCGAAGGGGATGGCGCTGTTCGAGACGGGCTACGGGCCGTCCGGGCTGCCGCATATCGGGACCTTCGGGGAGGTGGCGCGGACCACCTGGGTGCGGCGGGCCTTCGAGCGGCTGACGGGGCTGCCTTCCCGCCTGCTGGCCTTTTCCGATGACATGGATGCGCTTCGGAAGGTGCCGGACAATGCGCCGCAGCCGGAGATGCTGCGGGCGCATCTCGGGCAGCCGCTGACGCGGATTCCCGATCCCTACGGGACGCATGAAAGTTACGGGGCGCACAACAATGCGCGGCTGCGCGCGTTCCTGGACGAGTTCGGGTTCGAGTACGAATTCGCGTCCTCGACCGAGTATTACGGCTCCGGGCGGTTCGATCAGGCCCTGCTGCGGATGCTGGCGGTGCATGAGGAGGTCAGGGGGGTGATCCTGCCGACGCTCGGGCCGGACCGGCGGGCGACTTATTCGCCCTTCCTGCCGATTCATCCGCGGACGGGCATCGTCATGCAGGTGCCGATGGAGGAGACGCGGCCGGAGGCGGGGACCGTCGTCTGGCGGGACCCCGAGACGGGGGAGCGCTTCGAGACGCCGGTCACGGGCGGGCACGTGAAGGCGCAGTGGAAGGCGGACTGGGCGCTGCGCTGGTTCGCGCTGGGCGTCGATTACGAGATGTCGGGCAAGGACCTGATCGACAGCGTGAAGCTGTCCTCGGCGATCTGCCGGGTGTTGGGGGGAGAGCCGCCGGTGGGCTTCACCTACGAGCTGTTCCTCGATGCCCAGGGGCAGAAGATCAGCAAGAGCAAGGGCAATGGGCTGACGATCGACGAGTGGCTGCGCTACGCGCCACCGGAGAGCCTGTCCTTCTTCATGTATCAGCAGCCCGGGCGAGCGAAGCGGCTGCATTTCGACGTGATCCCGCGGGCGACGGACGAGTATCTGGCGCAGGTGGAGAAGCTGCGCGCGGCAGAGGACCCGGCCAATCCGGCCTGGCACATCCATGGGGGTGTCCTGCCGAACGGGGCGGGGAGCCCGATCACCTTCACCCTGCTGCTGAACCTGGCGGTGGCGGCCAATGCCGAGACGCCGGAGATGCTCTGGGGGTATCTGCGGCGGCACGCGCCGGAGGCGACGCCGGAGGCCTCGCCGATGCTGTCGGTGCTGGTGGAGCGGGCCTCGGCCTATTACCGGGACGTGGTGAAGCCGACGAAGCGCTTCCGACCGGCGACGGAGCCGGAACGGGAGGCGCTGCTGCATCTGGCGGCGCTGCTGCGGGAGAACGGGACGCGGATTGAGGCCTTGCCGGCGGCGGAGCGGCCGGGGGCCATTCAGGATCTTGTTTATGACGCGGGGCGGCGGGAGCCGTTCCTGCAGCCGGGGAAGGATCCCTCCCGGCCGGGTGTCTCGCGGGCCTGGTTCGCGGCGATCTACCAGGTGCTGCTTGGGCAGGAGGAGGGGCCGCGCTTCGGGGGCTTCGTCGCGCTCTACGGCATTCCGGAGACGGTGGCGTTGATCGAGTCCTCGCTGGACAAGGGTGCTGACGCGGCATGACCTGGGCGCTGATCCGCAAGCACGGTCCGACCGTCTTCGGCTTGGTCCTGCTGGTGGGCGCGCTCTACGTCGTGCAGCGGGAGTTCCGCAGCCTCTCGGTGGCGGATGTGGGGCGGGCGTTGGAGGCGACCTCCGCGCGGCAGCTCTGGTTGGCCGGAGGGTGGACGGTCGTCGCCTATGCGGTGCTGACCATCTACGACCGGCTGGGGTCGGTCTATGCGGGGAAGCCGATCTCCTATTTGCGAACCTCGCTGGCTTCCTTCTGTGCCTATACGCTCGCGCATAACCTGGGCTTCGCGGCAGTGTCGGGAGCGGCGGTGCGCTACCGCTTCTATGCGGCCTGGGGGCTGACGCCGGTCGAGATCGCGAAGGTTATCGCTTTTACCTCGCTGACCTTCGGGCTTGGGGGCTTCGCGCTGGGCGGGCTGGTGCTGGTGCTGGAACCCTCCGTCCTGCCTTGGGTGGGAGAGGCGGCGGGGGAGGTGGTGCCCTCCTGGGTGGCGCAGGTGGTGGGCGTCGCGATGTGGGCGATCGTCGCGGTTTATGTGGTGCTGTCGCGGCGCTTTCCGCACTTCAAGGCGTTCGGGCACCAGATCGACCTGCCTGGCTTCCGGATGGCGGTGGCGCAGGTGGCGCTGGCGAGCGTGGACGTGGCCGTGACGGCGGCGATCTTCTACTGGCTGCTGCCGGAGGCGCCGGGGCTGACCTTCTGGAAGTTCCTGGGGATCTACATCGCGGCCTATACGGCCGGGCTCGCCGCGAGCGTGCCGGGGGGGCTCGGGGTTTTCGACGGGTTCATCCTGCTGAGCCTGGAGCCCTACCTGCCCTCCGCCCAGGTGGTGGGAGCGGTGCTGCTGTTCCGGCTGTTCTACTACATCGTGCCGCTGTTCCTCGCGGGCGGGCTGTTCGCGGCTTTCGAACTGGGTCACCGGCGGCCCTCAATGGGGCGGATGCAGGTGGAGACGCGGGTGACCGGGGCGCTGGAGGTGCCGGTTCTCGCGGGGCTGACGGGCCTGGGTGGGGTGGTGCTGATCTTTGTGGGCGCGCTGCCGGCCCGGGGGTCGGACATCGCGCACTGGGGGGGCGAGTGGGCGGCGCTGGCGAGCCAGTTCGCGGCCTCGGTCGTCGGGTCGCTGCTGCTGGTGGTTTCTTATGGAATGCTGCGGCGGCTGCGATTGGCCTGGTGGGCGGGGCTGTTCCTGCTGGCGAACGGCGTGGCGATCCTGGCGATTCGCGGTGACCCCTGGTGGGTGGCGGCGGGGTATCTCGGGACCGGGCTGTTCCTCGCGGCCATGGGGGGCGCCTTCTACCGGGACGCGCGGCTGACAGGGGAGCCGCTGACGGCTTCGCGGGTGTTCTCGCTGGCGGCGGGGGTGATCTGCGGGCTGTCGCTAGCCACGGTAGCTTATCACGGGCGTGTCTCGACGGCGGCCTGGTGGGAGGTGGTGCTGTTGTCCGGCGCGCCGGCGCCGCTGCGCTTCGGGGTGGGGGTGGCGGCGCTGCTGCTTCTCGTCGCGGCCTTCCGGCTGCTGCGACCGGCGCGGATCCGAGCGGAGGATTACGACGAATCGGCGCAGGCGCGGTTGGCGGCGCTGGGGGCGCGCGTGCCGGCGCATGCCGATGGGGTGGTGTTCGCCGATGGCGGTAGGGCCGGCTTCGCTTTCCGGCGACTGGATGGGATCTGGGTGGCGGATGGTGATCCGGCCGGGGCGCCGGACGCGCGGATCAATGCCATCTGGCGGTTCCGCGACCTCTGCGACGCGGCGGGGGTGGCGCCGGCCTTCGCGGGCGTGGGGCATGGGATGCAGCGCGCCTACGAGGCCGCCGGCATGGCTTCCGTGACCTTGCCTGACGGGCGTGCGATGGCGCTGGCCGGCGACCAGGACCCGCAGAGAGTGCTGCGGCTGCTGGCCACCGGCGGGGCGGGCGACTGAGGCGGGGCGCCTACTGGCTGGCCCAGACGATGCGGTGCATCCAGGTCAGCTCCTCGAGGTCGAAGCTGTAGTTGGGGTGGGCGGGGTTGAGACTGGAGAGCTCGACCCGCTTGGCGGACTGACGCAGCAGTTCCTTCGCCATGACCTCGCCGCCGCCGGTGCGGACCAC
This sequence comes from Roseomonas aerilata DSM 19363, assembly GCF_000711725.1. GTDB lineage: Bacteria > Pseudomonadota > Alphaproteobacteria > Acetobacterales > Acetobacteraceae > Roseomonas > Roseomonas aerilata. The sequence goes on from NZ_JONP01000003.1 coordinate 248,531, forward strand.
CACGCGGTCACCGCGGCGGACAGGGGCGCTGGGCGAGACGATGATGACGTCGCCGTCGCGGAAGACGGGTTCCATCGAGTCGCCGCTGATTTCCAGGGCGTAGGCGTTGGGATCGCCGACCTCGGGGAGGCTGATCTCGTCCCAGCCGCCACCGACGGGGTAGCCGCCATCGTCGAAGTAGCCGCTGCTGCCGGCCTGGGCGAGTCCGATAAGGGGAATGCGGCGGCTGGGGCGGGTGGAGGTGCGGAGATTGCCGGTGATGAGGCTGGCGAACTCGTCCATGCCGGTGCTGGTGGCGGCGAGGACCTTGGCGACGCTCTCGGTCGAGGGCCATCGGGCGCGGCCGTCCGGACCCGTACGCTTCGAGGGGTTGAATGCCGTTGGATCGAGGCCGGACTTGCGGGCGAGGCCGGAGGCGGAGAGGCCGTTCTCCGCCGCCAGCGCATCAATCGCGCGCCAGATGTCATTGTGTTGCATGTTCCTCATCATATAGGCGAGGAATCAGGGATCAACAGGAATGACGTCACAGAATCCACTTGACGTTCACGTCTCCGTGGGTTGATGTTCACGTTGTGTTCACAACCGACAGGATCAGCCCCCGATGACCCGTCCTACTTCCGGTTCTCTTCGTGCAACGACCACCACTCTTTCGAGCCTGGACAAGGTGCAGCCATTCCAGAGTGCCGACGAGGCCTGGTTCTGGACCATGGCGGCTCTGGTCGCCCGGCGCGACGGGGCGCGGATCGTCTCCGGGCGCGGCCTGGTGAGCCGCCCCTGCGAGCCGGATGACGTCGTGAAGGCCCTCGACCGGCTCTACCGGCAGCGGCGGATCGACCTCGCCCATGCCCGCATCATGCGGATCTGGGGCGAGCGGGGCACGGCGCCCGACGCGACCTCTCCACGCGAGCGGGGTGATTATCGCCTCTGGCGTGAGGCGATGGAGCGGCTGGAGTGGCCGCTGCGCATGAAGGGGATTGTGGCCGGGCCCGCCGGTGCGCCGGAGCCGGGTGAGGTGGTGCCCTTCCGCGCGGGGTAAGGCCCATGAATTCCGCACCTTCGGTGCCAATGATCGATCTGCTGGCCGCCGCCCCGGGAAACCGGGGCGGCGGTGCCGCTTCCGGGGGGGCAGGGCACCGCCGGGTGGCGGAGTCGCGTCCGCAACTGCTCTGGCTCGCCTTCGGCGGCGGGGCAGACCAGGGCTGGATGCGGCTGCTGCGGCCGGGGTTCCGGCACTGCTTCGCGGGGCTGCAGGACGAGGCCGGGTGGACGGTGCTCGACCCGCTCTCCGGGCGGTTGCTGGTGACGCGGCTGGCGGTGGATTCGGGCTTTGACCTACCGGGATTCTGGCGGCGGGCGGGGTGCCGGGTGCTTGGGCCCTTCCTGCCGGGGGCGCCCGCGCGCGCGCTGCCGGCGGTTGTGCCGCTCTCCTGTGTCTCGCTCTGCCGGGCTCTGCTGGGGCCGACGGCGCCTTTCGCGGTGACGCCCTATGGGCTGTTCCGGCGTTTAGAGAAAAAGTTCCGCAATGAGGAAAATGTTCTTGACGAAGGCGAGGGGCGCGGCTAAAAGCGTCCTTGTCAACGGGACAGTTGCGCCTGGCGACGATCCCTCCCGATCCCCTCCGAACTTGCAGGCCCGGCCCGGACCCTTCCGGCGCCGGGCCTGTGCTTTTTCGGGCCCTGGCGATCGCGGCGGGAGCGGTTTTCACAAGCAGGAGCAGGCAGGCGCATGGGCAGCAGCAATTCCGCGGCGCCGCGCCCCGAGGGAGGGGCCGCGGCATGACGCCCGACGAGATCATTGCCCGCGCCGAGCGCGCGCTGGAGCGCCGCCGCCCTTGGGAGGGCGTCTGGCGGGACTGCTACGATCATGTGCTGGCGCGGAACCCGGGTTCGGGTGGGCCAGCCCTTTATGACAGCACGGCGGCCGACGCGGCGGAGGGATTGGCGGCTTCCCTGCTCGCGGAGCTGACGCCGCCCTGGTCGCGTTGGTTTGGGCTGGCGCCGGTGGAGGGCTGTGCCGACCCGGAGCTGGCGGGGGTGCTGGAGCCGGCGGCGGAGACGCTGCAGGGGCATCTGGACCGCTCCAACTTTGCGCTGGAGATGCCGCAGGCCTTTCTCGACCTGGTGGTGGCTGGGACCGGGGTGGTGATGGTGGAGGAGGCGCCGCCTGGCGAGCCCTCCGCGCTGCGTTTCACGGCGGTGCCGCTGCAAGAGGCGGTGCTGGAGGAGGGCGCTTCCGGCCGGCTGGACGGCGTGTTCCGGCTGGTGCGGATGAGCGGGGCAGCCCTGGCGGCGCGGTACCCGGCGGCGGTGCTGCCGGCGGACCTTGTCGCGGCCACTGGGGCTGAGGCCGAGTGCCGGGTGATCGAGGCGGTGTGGCCCAGCTTCGGCGGGTCGATCTTCGCGGCGGTGCTCGAGCGGGACGGGCGGGGCACGCTTCTCGCCGAGGGGCGGTTCGAGGCGAGCCCGCTGCTTGCCTTCCGCTGGATGAAGGCGCCGGGCGAGACCTATGGGCGCGGGCCGGTGATGAAGGCGCTGCCGGACATTCGCACCGCGAACAAGGTGGTGGAGCTGGTGCTCAAGAACGCCTCCATCGCGGCGACGGGCATCTGGCAGGCCGATGACGACGGCGTGCTGAACCCGGCGACGGTGCGATTGGAGCCGGGTTCGATCATCCCGAAGGCGGTTGGCTCCGCGGGGCTGACCCCGCTGGCGGCGCCGGGCTCCTTCGACGTGTCGCAGCTGGTGCTTTCGGACATGCGGGCGCGGATCCGCTCCGCCCTGCTGGCGGACCGGCTTGCGATGCCGGCCAGCCCCGGCATGACGGCCACCGAGGTGCTGGAGCGGAGTGCCGGGACGGCGCGGCTGCTCGGGGCAACCTACGGACGGCTGCAGGCGGAGCTGCTGACACCGCTGATCGCGCGTTGCCTCTCGATCCTGCGGCGGCGGGGGGAGGTGCCGATGATCACCCTCGACGGGCAGGAGGCGCGGATCGCCTACCGCTCGCCGCTGGCCCGCGTGCAGGGGCGGGCGGATGCCTCGAACACGCTGCTGTTCCTGCAGGCGGTGGCGGCGATGGGGCCCTCGGCCTCGGCCGTCGTCGATCTGCCGGCGGCGGCCCGGTACCTCGCCAGGACCCTTTCGGCGCCGAGCGCCATCCTGGCCCCTATTGAGGAGAAAGCGAGCGAATGACCGAGAACCTGCTCGAGGTCGATGCGGAGCCCGGCGCGGACGGGACCGAGGCCGCGGTGGATGCCGTGGCGGTGCGGCCGGACGATGTGCCGGAGAAGTTCTGGGACGCCGAGCGTGGCGTACTGCGGGTGGACGCGCTGCTGAAGTCCTATCGGGAGTTGGAGCGGAAGCTTTCAGCCCGCTTCGCGCCGCCGAGCGACGACGCGCCGGAGGAGGAGCGGCAGCGCTTCCGCCGGGCAATCGGTGTGCCGGACACGGCCGACGAATACGTCGTGCAGCCGAAGCACGAGCTGGTCGGGCCGGACACCGAGGTGAATGCGGCGCTGCACCGGGCGGGCTTCACGCCGGGCCAGGTTCAGCTGGTCTATGACCTGGCGGCGGAGCGGCTGCTGCCGATCGTGGCCGAGGCGGCTTCGCAATTCGAGGCCGAGCGGCAGCGCGACCGGCTGCGGGCAGAGTTCGGCGGGGAGGAGCGGTATCGCCGGACGGCGAAGCAGATCTCGGCCTGGGGCCGGGCGAACCTGCCGGAGGAGGTGGTTGCGGCACTCTCCACCACGGCGGACGGCGTGATCGCGCTGCACCGGATGATGGAGAAGGGCGAGCCCGCCCTGACCCGCCAGGCCGAGGTGCCGGACGCCGTGGACGAGGCCGCGCTGCGCCGGATGATGCGGGATCCCCGCTACTGGCGTTCCCGTGAGCCGGATTTCGTGAAGCGAGTGACGGAAGGATTCCGTCGCCTCACGGGAGGGTGATGCTAAGGCTCAATCCCAGCTTAAGGTTTCTGGTCTAAGTTGCTGAAACCAGAGTCGAGTTGCTGGGTTATTCCGGCATCTCCGCGACGGCGGTCACCGATACCCCCCAAAGGGTGGCCCCGTTGCCGCTGACCCGCATCCCCCCTCGTGCGGGTTGGCTGCGGGGGCGGGTGGCACCCTACTACCCCCTGGTGCCGCCCGCCCCCGTTCTCTGTGGTTCCGAAAGGGCCCCATCCGCCGCGCGGATGGGGCCCTTTCGCGTTTCCAGCCCCTTTCCGGCGTGAACAACCCGCCCTGGCCCAGAAGGCCGCGGCGGGCGCGCGCCGTTTCGCGTGCCGCCCGGCCCCTGCCCCTTTCCGGGGTGGGTCAACCGGGCGACCGCACCCTGCCGTGCCGCAAACCCTTTCCGAAGGACGACACACGTGTCCGCAACGATTGATCAGGCTTTCGTCAAGCAGTTCCAGGCCGAGGTTCACGAGGCCTTCCAGCGCCAGGGCAGCAAGCTGCGCCCGACAGTGCGTTCCAAGACGGGCATTCACGGCGCTTCCACGGTTTTCCCCCGCGTCGGCAAGGGCGTGGCGGCGGCCAAGGCGCGCAACGGCGTCGTACCCGTCATGAACCTCGACTACTCCGCGGTGGAGTGCTTCCTGCAGGACTATTATGCGGGTGAGTGGGTGGACAAGCTCGACGACATCAAGACCAACGTCGATGAGCGCGCCATCGTCGCGAATGCCGGCGCCTACGCGCTCGGCCGCAAGACCGACGAGCTGATCATCGGCGCACTCGACACCGCCACGCAGGAGGCGGTGGGCACCGCGGCCGGCACCACCGACACCGACGGGCTGACCAAGGCGAAGGTGCTGATGGCCTTCGAGATGCTCGGTGCGGCCGACGTGCCGGACGACGGCAACCGCTACGCCGTCGTCGGCTGGAAGCAGTGGAGCCAGCTGCTGCAGATCCCGGAGTTCGCCAATTCGCAGTTCATCGGCGAGGGCGACCTGCCGTGGAAGGGCATGCAGGCGAAGCGCTGGCTGGGCGCGCTGTGGATGCCGCATTCGGGCCTGACCAAGAGCGGCAACCTGCGCTTCTGCTACTTCTACCATCGCACGGCGATCGGCCATGCCGTGGCGCAGGACGTGATGACGGACGTGACCTGGCACGGTGACCGCGCCGCTCACTTCGTCAACAACATGATGAGCCAGGGCGCCGTACTGATCGACAACGCCGGCGTCGTGCGGATGCGCGCGGCCGAATAAGCCGGCCAGCTTGGGCCGCGCGCGACGAGGGATCGTCGCGCGCGGCCTCCTTTCCTCTCCAGATGCTGCGCGGAGCTGGCTGCCATGGCCGCGCCGCCTGTTCCGCGCCTGATCGGCCGCGACGTTCGCGACCGCGCCGGCGCCGGCCCTGCGCAATCCCTCGACGGTTTTCCCCGGCATTCTCCAACAAGGGAGCAACGACACGATGGCGCTCTCCGCCCTCGCCCTCTGCTCGCGCGCGCTGCTCAAGGTCGGTGCGCAGCCGATCGCCTCCCTGGAGGAGGGAACGGCCGAGGCGGAAGTGGCTGCCAACCTCTATCCCGGCGCGCGCGATGCGCTGCTGTCCTGCCATCCCTGGAGCTTTGCATCGGGGCAGATGAGACTCAATCGGCTGGACGCGGTGCCGGTGGCGGATTTTGCCTGCGCCTTCCAATTGCCGCCGAACCTGCTGCGGGTGATCTCGGCTGGTAGCGGGCGGGGGCGCGGAATCGCCTACCGTATCCAGGAAGGGCGGCTTCACGCGGATGCCGAGGCGGTGACGCTGACCTACATCTTTCGCGTGGCGGAGGTGGAGTTCCCGCCCTTCTTCGCGGGCGCGCTGGTCTCACGCCTGGCGGCGGAGTTCTGCCTGCCGCTGACGGAGAACAGCTCTCGCGCCGAGATGCTGATGCGGATCGCGGAGGCGGAGCTGCGTCAGGCGCGCCTACTCGATAGCCAGCAGCAGACGGTGCGCGGGATCGAGGACTTTCCCCTTCTGAGCGTGCGGGGCTGAGCGCCATGCCCGCGATCAAGCGCGCCAAGACGGCCTTCACGGCCGGGGAGCTGGCGCCGGAACTCTTTGGGCGCGGTGACGTGCCGGCCTGGGGCAACGGGGCGGCGAAGCTGCGCAACGTGTTCATCCAGCCGACGGGAGGGCTGCAACGGCGCCCGGGGCTGCGGCACCTGGCGGTGCTGCCCGGCGCTGCCCGCCTCGTTCCCTATGAGGCGAGCACGGAGCTGACCTTTCTGCTCGTGCTGCTTGATGGGCGCGTACGGATCATGCGCAACGACGTGCAGGTGGCGGAGCTGACCGGATCCTGGACGGCGGCGATGCTGCCGCAGATCACCTTCACGCAGAATGCGAGCATGCTGCTGCTGCTGCATCCCGCGATGCCGCCGCAGGTGGTGCAGCGCGCCGAGACCGGTACCTGGTCGGTCGCGCCCTTCGTCTTCTCGGCCGAACCGTTCTTTCGCTTCGTGCCGGCGGGTGTGGGGCTGACGCCCGGCGGTACGACGGGGAACGTGTCGGTCACGGCAACCGCTCCGATCTTCGCCTCCTCGCATGTCGGGGCGATGCTGCGGATCGGAGGGAAGAGGCTGCGGATCACCTCTTTCTCCTCACCGAGCGTGGTGGCGGCGGATGTGCTCGATGCGCTCTCCTCCGCTGACACGACGACGGACTGGGCGGAATCGGCCTTCAGCAGCGCACATGGTTGGCCTATCAGCGCCTGTTTCTACCAGGGGCGGCTGGTGCTGGGTGGGTCGCGCGACCTGCCGAACCGGCTCTGGTTCTCTCGCAGTGCGAATTACGAGAACTTCGATCCAGGTACGGGGCTCGACGACCAGGCGATTGGCTTCTCGCTCGTCTCCGACGAACTGAACGCTATCCGCGCGGTGTTCGCGGGCAGGCACCTGCAGGTCTTCACCTCTGGGGCGGAGTGGATGGTATCGGGGGATCCTCTGACGCCGGCCTCGATCCAGGTGACGCGCCAGACGCGCGTGGGCTCCATCGTGGAGCGCAGCGTGGCACCGATGGATGTGGACGGGATGACTGTCTCGGTCGCGCGATCGGGGCGCGGGATCTACGAGTTTTCCTACACGGACCTGCAGCAGGCCTATCAGGCGGACGACCTCTCGCTGATTGCGCGGCACCTGATCGTCTCGCCGGTCTCGATGGCCTATGACTCGCAGCGGCGGTTGCTGCACCTGGCGATGGCGGATGGCAGCCTCGCGACGCTGACCATCTATCGCGCCGAGGGCGTGACAGGATGGACGCGGCAGGAGACGGACGGTGCCTTCCGCTGTCTCGCCGAGATCGAGGGCGTGGTCTTCGCCGTGGTGGAGCGGGCCGGGAGCTTCCGGCTCGAGCGCTTCGACGATGCGATGGCGCTCGATGCTTGCGTGGCCGGGACCAGCGATGCGGCAGGCACCAACTGGTCGGGCCTGTCGCATCTCGAGGGTCGTACGGTCAACGTACTGGCGGACGGCGCACCGCGAGAGCTGACAACGGTCCTGTCAGGACGCATTGCGCTCGATCCTGCGGCTGCCTCGGTGCAGGTAGGTCTGTCCTTCGCTCATGTGGTGGAGCCGCTTCCGGCCGATATCGTCTCGGCGGCGGGCGCGCGGACGGGGCCTATCCGCCTCGTTGCCGCTACCTTTCGGCTGCTCGGCACCGGTTCGCTTGCGGTCGATCTCGGCCGTGGCGTGCAGCCGGTGCCGTTTCGTCGCCTCGACAGCCCGATGCTGGATGCGGCGCCGCCGCTCTTCACCGGCGATGTCACGGTTCGTGGCCTGGGCTGGCAAAGGGCCTCGCTCGCGCCGCTCTGGCGGATTGAGGGCGACGCCCCGCTTCCCTTTACCCTGCTTTCCGTCACCACAGAGACGAGGATGACTGACTGATGGCGCAGCTCGCCCCCATCGTGACGCTCGCCGCGACGGGCGCCTCCATCTACGCCCAGAGCCAGCAGGCGGCGCGACAGAAGAAGAATGCCCAGGTGCAGCAGGCGAACGCGCTGCAGCAGCAACAGGCGCAGCAGCAGATCCTCAGCGTTCAGGCCGCGCAGAACACGGCTGAGCGGCAGGCGCAGCTCGAGCGTTCGATCGCCTCGGCGCGGGCCCGCCTCGCGGCGGGCGGGGTGGATCCGAATGATGGTTCCTCGGCCGCGCTCGTGGCGGGGCTCCGCAGCACGGCGGCAGCCGAGCAGAGCAGCGACGACGCGACCTATGCCGCGCGCCTGACGGCCGGCCGGAAGTCGCTGCTTGATCAGGATGCCTCGATGACAAGCTGGGCGCGGGCGGCGCAGGGCCTCGGCCGTGTCGCCACAAGCCTCTTAGACTGATCCCGACACCCGCCCCCGCGGCAGAACTGGAGACCACTGATGCCCGAGCACATCCGCATCGGCGACATCGCGCCGCGCGTGCAGTACGTGGCGGACGGCGCGCAGAGCGTTTTCGTCTATCCCTTCCCGATTTTCTCCCCCGACGACATGGACGTCCATGTCGATGGGCTGCTGGTCGGGGTCGGCTATAGCGTTTTCGGCGCTGGCCACTCCGAAGGTGGGCTCGTCACCTTCGTCCAGCCGCCGGCGGCGGGGGCGAAGGTGGTGCTGCGGCGCCGCCTGGTCATGGAGCGCGTGACGGACTACCAGCCCAACGGCGTGCTGCGGGCCAACACGCTGAACGACGAGCTGGATCGCCAGATGGCGGCGCTGCAGGAGCTTCGCGAGGATCTCGCGGGATCGCTCCATCAGGGCCCGGGCGAGGCCGGCGGCCGCTTCGAGCTCCCGTTGCGCCCGGCGCGCGCGAACCGGTTGCTCGGCTTCGACAGCCTCGGCGACGTCACCACCTTTTCGCGTGGCGAGGCGACGCTCTCGGCGCCCTTCCCCGGTGGGATCCCGCGGACGGTGGAGGACAAGCTTTCCGAACGCCTCTCCGCCCGGGACTTCGGCGCGACCGGGGATGGCATCGCCGATGACGGCCCGGCGCTGCAGGCGGCGATGAACGCGGCGGGCGCCTCCGGCAAGTTCCTCCAGATCGGGGAGGGGACCTATCGCACGACGATCCCGCTGACTCTGCCTGGCGCCTCGGCGGGGCTGATCATGCTGGGTGCCATCCTCTATGCCGGTGCCGGCGGGGAGGCGGCGCTGACGCTGGGCGACGGCGCCGCGCTGCGCAACCGCACGAAGGTCTACCAGGGGCTGCGGGTGCTGCGGAACACGCTCTCCTCCTGGGAGGACGAGCGGGACATCGGCATCGTCATCCGCAATCAGGATTCGGCGCTGATCGACATTCGGCAGGTGGAGCGCTTCACGATCGGCGTGCAGACGCTGGGCGTGGAACGTGGCTTCGAGGACTGCGTGCTCCACCTCGGCCGCTTGGTGGATAACCGCTACGGGCTGGATGTGCGGACGGCGACGGCGGCGGCCTGGAACACCTCGGTGCGTTACTACGGTGGGCACTTCGCCATGTCGCTCGCGACCTGGCCGGACAAGGACCGGTACGGCATCCGGTTTTCGGCCGCGCCCGGTGCCTATGTCGCGCATAACCGCCACGTCTTCGACGGGCCAGCCTTCGAGTTGCAGGCGCGGGATCGGCCGATCGAGGGCATCCCATTCCTGATCGGGGTGAACTCGCGTGCGGTGATCGCCCGCAACATTCGGATGGAAGGGTGCGACGCCTATGTCGCGCGCCACACGGCGGGCGCGCAGGACCATGTCTACGAAGTGGCCTGGGCAAGCCAGGGCTATGGGGTGGACATCGACTACACGCCGACTGCGACGCGCGTGGGCAGCGTGGTGCGGGCGATCCACCAGGCGGCGCAGCACCGCGAGGCGACGCGCACGCTGGTGGACGTGCCGAACCTCCGGGCCGCGGCAATCCGGTGGAATCCGACGGAGACTGGCTTCGAGAAGCTCGCCTGCCTCTCGACGAACGTCAGCGGCACGCCGACGACCGTGGGGAACTTCGCCTTCCAGGCCCTGGACAGCTACACCCTGACGGACCGCGGGGTGGTGCTGACGGGCGGGCGGGGCCTCGGCTTCGTGGTGGACACGCGGAACTGCAAGGAGTTCGCGCTGGCGATCGACGCGGACGACCCGCGGCTGGTCATCCAATGCTTCGGGGCGGGCGGCACGCTGCTGACCTCCACGGACGGCCCGATGGTGCGGGCATCCGGCATGTCGCTGACCTATGTCACCGGTCCGCGCTGGTGGCAGGGCAATGCCGACAGCAACGATAGCGGCCTCACGCGGCTGCAGACGATCCGCCTCGCGCCCCAGGTGATGACCGCGATCATCGGTGTCGCGCGCATCGATACGGATTACGAGGTGCGGAGCCTTCGCCTGGCCTGCGACCCCTCGCACAGCCCGTCGGTGCTCTACGGCACGCCGGAGCTTCCGCACGGTGTGCGGGAGGTGAAGGCCGAGATGAGCTGGGATCCGCCGGCGCTCGCGGCTGGTGCCTCGGCGCAGGTCAACGTGCCCTGCAACGGCGTGCGGCCCGGCGATTTCGTGCAAGCGGCCTTCAGCCTTTCCACCTCGGGCGTCGTGTTCCTCGCCCAGGTGGGGGCACAGGACGTGATCACGGTCACGGCCTGGAATCGCAGCACGGTCTCGATCGACCTCGCGGTGGGGACGGTACGGGTGCGCGCGGTGAAGTCGTGACGCCGCTGACGCGGGAGGAGATGCAGGGCGCGTTGCGGAAGATCGTGGCGGACTACAAGGCCTTCGTCGAGCGCGGCCCAGCCCCGGGCGCGCAGGAAGACCCGAAGGCCTTCACCGCCCATCACGCCGCCGCCCGCTCCGCGCTCGCGCATCTTGAGCACCTGATGAAGCTGGCACCGAGCGAAACGTCAGCGGAGGCGGGCGGCGAGGCCGGCGCGCTCATTGCCGAGGCCCGGCGGTCCATCCGGTTGGCCGAGGAGGAAGACGGGGAGACGATGGAGGATGACGACCAGACCTGACAGCCCCGGACCCGATGTGAGGGGAGGGGACTTCCTCGAGTTTCTTTACGCCTGGAACCTGCGCACGGGCGTCGCGACCCCCGGCGTGCATCGCCGCATCGCGCGCTGGCTGGCGGCGCGGGAGGCGGCAGGGGACCAGCGGCTGCTGCTGATGGCCTTTCGCGGTTGCGGCAAGTCCACGCTCGTGGGCCTTTGGTGCGCATGGCGGCTGGCATCCGAGCCCGAGTTGCGCATCCTCGTGTTGGCCGCCGACCACTCGCTGGCTGCGCGCATGGTCGCGACGGTCCGGCGCATTCTGGAGCGGCACCCGCTCTGCCGCCATCTTCTCGGCGGCGGGGAGGCCTGGGCGTCCGATCGCTTCACGGTGCGCCGGCGCGGCGCCATCCGTGAGCCCTCGATGCTCGCGCAGGGCATCGGCGGCAACATCACGGGTGCCCGCGCGGAGCTGATCGTCTGCGACGACGTGGAGGTGGCCGGCAATTGCGACACGCCGGGCAAGCGCGCCGAGCTGCGCGAGCGGTTGGCGGAATGCGAGTTCATCCTCACGCCCGGCGGCACGATCCTTTTCGTCGGCACGCCGCACTGTGCGGAAAGTCTCTATGCGCCGGCGGAGGTGGAGGGCGCCTATCTCGCCACCTACCGGCGGCTTCGCATCCCGCTCCTGGATGCGGGTGGCCGCAGCGCCTGGCCCGAGCGCTTCCCGCGCGAGGGCGTGCAGGCGCAACGGGACCGGGTGGGGCCGCTGCAGTTCCGGCGACAGATGATGCTCGAATGCGCGGCGGCGGAGGCGGCGCGGCTCGATCCCGCGCTCATCATCCGCTACGGCGAGGATCTCGACTACCGCGAGGCGAACGGGAGGCCGCTGCTTTCGCTGCTTGGGCGGCGGCTGGCCTCGGGTGGCGGGTTCTGGGATCCGGCCTATGGGCGGCCGGGCAAGGGCGACAGCAGCGTGCTCGCCGCGACCTTCTCGGACGCGGTGGGCAATCACTACCTGCACCGTCTTGCCTACATCACCCACGACCCGGAAGCATCGGACGACCCGGCGACGCAGCAGTGCCGCCGCGTCGCCGCCCTCGCGCGGGAACTGATGCTGCCGGTGGTGCGGGTGGAGACGAACGGCATCGGCAAGTTCCTGCCCGCCCTGCTGCGGCGGGAACTGGCACGGGCCGGCGCCCCCTGTACGGTGGTGGAGCATGCGAGCCACCGCCCGAAGGCGGAGCGCATCCTCGGCGCGCTGGACCCCGCCCTAGCGGCGCGGCGGCTGCACGCGCATGAGGCGGTGTTCCGCACCTCCTTTCCGCAGGAGATGGCGGAGTGGAAGCCGGGGGCGGACGGGGCGCGGGACGACGCGTTGGACGCCATCGCTGGCTGCCTGCTGGCCGAGCCGGTGCGCTTGCCGAGCCTTCCCCCGGCGGCGCGCGGCGCCTCCTGGCGAGGATAGGGGCGGTTCCTTTCTCCCCGCGTCAGGCGGCGGGCTGGGGCAGCCGCAGCACCTCGCTGCTGTGCCGCACCGTGCCCGCCGCCGTCATGGCGAAACGGCCGGGCGAGATCTCCTCCGCCAGGCCCATCCCGCTCAGCCGGCGCAAGCAGGCCTCGTCCGGCAGGCCGGCCGGGCGGGTGCCGCCGTGCGTCAGGAACAGCCGGTGCAGCGCGGACCGGCAGCAGGTCTCGAGATACGGTTCGTTCCACATCCTAGCCACACAGCAACCTTCATAGGCGCCCCGGCAAGTCGGGGCGCTGCCGAGCGGGATCAACCCCCGGACCACGACCCCTGGGGCAACGATCCCCGCCCTTGACCCTTCGAAGGAGGACCCATGCTGTCCTTTGCCAACGATTCCCAGTGGATCGCCGCGGCGGTCGACACGCCATTCATGGCGCTGCTCGCCTGGATGCTGCACCAGCTCCGCCGCAGCATGTCCGCCTATCCGGAACGCGGGCCGCATGAGCCCACGCCTTCCCCACAGGCCTCTTCCCAGGCAGGCGCGCTTGAGCGCACGCGGGAGGAGCTGAGTGCCTTCAAGCTGGAAGTCGCCCGCACCTATGTCCCGCTCTCCCTCATCCGGGACGTGGACGGGCGACTGACCTCTCACCTCGTCCGGATCGAGCAGAAGCTCGACGAGGCCACCCGTACCGCTCACAGCACGGCCGCGCAGGTGCGCGTGCTCGCCGAGGACCGTTGAACATGCTCACCGCCAATCAGGCCGCCGAAGCCGCGGCCGAGGTTCTCGCCCGCACGCTCTACGCCGAGGCCGGGACCCGTCCGGTGCGCGCCATCGAGGCCCTGGCCGCCCTGGCCGCGAACCGGGCGCGCGCCGCGCAGCCACGGCCTCCGCGGGTGACGGGGGCGGCGCCCTTCGCTCCGGGCGGCCATGCCCGCCTGCCCGAGCCGCGACCGAGGGAACTCGCGGCCGCCTGCCGCGACCCCTTCCTCTTCCCCGCCTGCAACCCGCGCCACCTGGGTCATGCCCTTCTCGTCGCGCCGCCGCCGGCGGACCCGGCGCTCTCGGTCTGCCGCCGGATCGCGGCCCGCGCCCTCTCGGGCGCGCTGGTGGACCCCACCGGCGGCGCCACCCACTGGCATCCGGCCGAGCGGCTGCCGGCCTGGGCAGTGGCGCGGGAGGCCCTGGCCGAGATCGGCGGGCTGGTCTTCTACCGCCTGGAGACCGGTCAGGCGCCGGCTCGCCCCGCCGCCCCAGCCCTGGTGGCCGCGGCCTGAACCGGTAGAAAGGGGGGATGGAACCCCTCATCCACACCCTCATGCGCGGCGCCGACTGGCGCGCCGCGCAGCAGGCGGGCGCCTATCATGGCAGCGCCGACGACCGGCGCGACGGCTTCCTGCACTTCTCCACGGCCGCCCAACTCCGCGCGAGCGCCGCGAAGCACCGCGCGGGCGAGCCCGACCTCTGGCTCGTCAGCGCGGAATCGGCAGCCCTCGGCGAGGCGCTGCGGTGGGAGCCGGCGGCGGGCGGCAGCCGGCCCGGGTTGTTTCCGCATCTCTACGCAGCGCTGCCCCTCGCGGCGGTACGCGGCGCGTTCTTCCTGCCACTCGGCCCGGACGGGCTGCACCGCTTCCCGTCATGGGTGCCCTGAGGCGCTAGCGCCGCTCCCCCACATTCCTGGCGATCCATCCCACCAGCCAGTCCGCCAGCTCGATCGAGTTCCGGTCCTGCATCAGCATGTGGGAATTCCCGGCGATGCCGATCTCCGGCAGCACCACGAGTTCGACCTTCCCGCCGGCGGCATTGGCCGCGCGCGCGAAGTCGCGGCAGGCGGCCAAGCGCGGCGCCCAGCGCGGCGATTCCTGCACGAAATCCCCCCAGAGGATGAGGATCGGCAGTCCCGCATAGGGCGCCATGTCCGAATCCGCGGCGGGGCAGGCGCCGGGCTCGATCGAGACGATGCCCGCGATCCCCTGCCGGCTCGCCGCCGCTGACTGGAAGGGGAAAATCCCCGATTGCGAGTGGCTGACCAGCACCGCCCCGTCCAGCCGCGCCGCGAGCGCCGAGAGCGCGACCACCGTCGGGTGCGGGGAGGGGAGGGAGGCGTTCCAATCCGGCACGGTCTGCCGCCAGAACTCGTCCTGCGCCTCCAGCGGGAAGAGCATGCCGGGGAAGGTCTCCCCCGCGCGCCGGCCGAAGCGGAAGATGGTCCAGGCATCCTCCCGCCCCGCGCTGAACACCGTCGGCAGCGTCTCCGGTCCCGCCTGGCCGGTTTTCACAGGGTTGATGGTGGTGGGATGCGCGGCGGAGCGCCCGCGCCAGGGCTGGTCCACCACATAGGTCGGGTAGCCGCGGCGCAGCAGCACCTCGTCCCAGCCCATGCGCCCGTCCGGCGTCGTCTCCCAGGTCTTGCCCGTCAGGCAGCAGCCATGCACCAGCACGATCGGCCGCCGGGCGCCGGCATCGGCGGGCACCTGGAAGTGCACGTACATCTGGTCGATCGTGATCGTGCCGCTCGGCGCATAGGCCGGGATGGTGGAGAGCGAGTCGGAACGCAGGGCGCGCCCACCGACGAAGAAAGAGCCCTGCTGCTGGATCGAAACCGGCCCCTGCAGGGATGTCGGCGGGGGCTGCTGCGCGGCGGCGGGCAGCGCGGCCAGTGGTGCGGCGAGCAGGGCGGCGAGCCCCGCGACCCTGGATGGGTTGGGCATGGACGTTCCTCGGCTTCTCGTGGCGGAGGGGGAGGGTAGGGGTCCCGGCCCCCGGCCTGTCAAACCGGCCCTCGGTTCAGGCCACCCGCGGCGGCCGCTGCGCCATCACCCCCGCGAAGGCCACCACCGCCGCCCCGGCCCAGACCCAGAGGGAGGGCCATGTTCCCCAGATCGTCACATCCGCCACCACCGCGAAGACGAGGGCCGTGAACTCCAGCGGCGCCAGCCGGGGCGCGGAGGCGTAGCGGAATGCCGTCGCCAGCGCGATCGTGGCGCCCCCCGCGAGCAACCCGTTGGCCGCCAGTGCCAGCGCGTCCCCCAGCGGTGGCGTCGTCCATTCCGCCCAGGCCCAGGGCAGCAGCAGCGGCAGCGCCGGCGCCGCGCTCCAGAGGATCAGGCGCCCGAGGCCCGGCTCGTCCCGCAGGCTGCGATTCATCACCAGCACCATCGCGTGGCAGAAGCTGCCCACCAGTCCCCAGCCATAGGCGACCCAGGACCCGCCGGCCGAGAGCCCCGGCCAGAGCGCCAGCAACACCCCCATGAACCCCACCCCGCACCAGCCCCAGGCCGAGGCCGGCACCGGCTCCTTCAGCAGCACGCGAAACAGAGCCAGCAGCATGAAAGGCGCGGTGAAGTAGACGAGGTAGCCTTCGGCCAGCGGCAGGTGGCGCAGCGACATGAAGAACCCCATGCCCGATCCCACCATGAAGGCCGCGCGCAGCAACTGCGCCCCCGGCCGGCGTGTGCGCAGCGAACCCAGCGCGTCGCTCCGCACGGTCGCGACGAGCGCCAGCAGCACGAGCAGCACCGCGTAGCGCACCGCCAGCACCTGGCTGACATGATAGCCGCCCGAGAGCAGCTTCGAGTTGGCGTCGAGCACGGCGAAGAGCCCGAGCGCGGCCAGCAGCAGCAACGGTCCGCGCAAGCAGCCTTCCCTCCGTGCGTCCTTCGCGCCGCTTCTCCCGTCCTGCCGCCGCCGCGTCAACGCGGGGCTGCACGCTCTCCCCTGGCCCTTCGCGCCGGGCTGCGGCACAAGCGGCGCCGATGCGCCCCGCCCTCGCCTCCGCCCTCATGCCCTTCGTCCGGGGACTGGACCCTGAGGGTGCGCATGAGCTCTCGCTGCGCGCCCTCAACTGGGGCCTCGCCGGGCGGGAGCGCCGGCCGGACGACCCCATCCTCGCCGTGCAGGCCCTCGGCCTGAGCTTCAGCAACCCGCTCGGTCTCGCCGCCGGGTTCGACAAGAACGCGGTCGCAGTCCTGCCCCTCATGCGCCTCGGCTTCGGCTTCGTAGAGGCCGGCACCGCCACCCTGCGGCCCCAGGTGGGAAATCCCCGCCCCCGCGTCTTCCGGCTGGAGGAGGACCGGGCGGTCATCAACCGCCTCGGCTTCAACAACGCGGGGCTGGAGGCCTACACCGCCAACCTCGCGGCACTTCCCCGCCCGCTGCCCGCCGTGCTCGGCGCCAATGTCGGCATCAACAAGGACAGCACGACGCCCGAGCGCGACTACCCCGAGCTCTACCGCCGCGCGGCGGCGCTGGTGGACTACGTCACCGTCAATGTCTCCTCCCCCAACACCCCGGGCCTGCGGGACCTTCAGGGAGAGGCGCGGCTGGCCGCGATCCTCGACGCCGTGCTCGCCGCCCGCGCGGAGATGCCGCGCCGTCCGCCCGTGCTGGTTAAGATCGCCCCGGACCTGAGCGAGGCCGCCATGGAGGCGATCGTCGGCACCTGCCTCGACCGCGACATCGCGGGGCTGATCGTCTCCAACACCACCATCGCCCGGCCGGACACGCTGCGCTCCCCCCAGAAGCGGGAGGCCGGCGGGCTGTCGGGGCGGCCGCTCTTCCAGGCCTCCACCGAACTCCTCCGCCGCGTCCATCGCCTCTCCCGCGGCCGCCTCACCCTCATCGGCGCCGGCGGCGTCGAGAACGGCGAGACCGCCTATGCCAAGATCAAGGCCGGAGCCTCCCTCGTGCAGACCTATGCCGCCTTTGCTTATGGCGGCCCCGCCATGATCCCCCGCCTGAAGCGGGACCTCGCGGCCCGTCTCCGGCGAGACGGCTTCCCGAACCTCGCCGCCGCAGTGGGAGCCGAAGCGTGATGCAGATCCTCGACGGTGTCTCCGGCCTCGCCACCCGCTACCGCGGCTTCGTGCTCGACCTCTGGGGCGTGGTCCATGACGGCCAGGCGGCCTTCCCCGGCGTGGCCGATGCCCTCGCCCGGATGAGGGAGGCCGGCGCGCGCGTCGTCTTCCTCTCCAACGCCCCCCGCCGCTCCCATGTGGTGGAGGCCCAGCTCTCCGCCTTCGGCATCGACCGCGGCCTCTACCTCGCGGCCATGACGAGCGGCGAGATCACCTGGCGCCTCCTGCGGGACCGCACCCACCCCTTCGTGCGCGACCTCGGTCCGCGTGCCCTCCATATCGGCGCGCTGCGCGACCACTCCGTGGTCGAGGATCTCGGCATCACCCTCACAGACCGCGCGGACGAGGCCGATTGGCTCCTCAACACCGGCCCGGACCCCGACCGCGGCGGCGTTTCGGTCGATCCCTACGAACCTACCCTCCGCGCCGCGCTCGACCGCGGCCTGCCCATGCTTTGCGTGAACCCGGACCGCGCCGTCGTCGTCGGCGGGCGCCGCATCATCTGCGCCGGCGCCCTGGCCGAGCGCTACGCGGAATTCGGCGGCGCCACGCTGGAGATCGGCAAGCCCGACCCCGCTGCCTACGACCCGGTCATCGCCCTGCTCGACCTCCCGCGCGAGGCGGTGCTCGCCATCGGGGACAGCCCCCACACGGACCTCGCCGGCGCCCAGGCCGCGGGGCTGGATGCGGTCTGGGCCCTCGGTGGCCTAGCGGCGGAGGAAGGACTGGCGGAAGCCTCGCCTGAAACCCTCGCGGCGCGGGCGGCGGAGGAAGGGGTCTCGCCGGTCGCCGCCTTGCGCGGCCTGCGGTGGTAACGCGGGGGGGGGAGGAAAGGAATTCCCCTCTCCCCGGGCCTGCCGGAGGCAGTGCCTCCGACCCATCATCGTCTTCTTCAAGTTCGAAGGCTTCGGCGGCCGGGACGCTTCGGGCCAATGACCTGAGGCGACCGCACGTTCAGGAAGGATTCGCGACAGCCGGATGGGGATCCTGGCACCTCAGGCCCGTGGCGGATCCGAGGCACTGCCTTCGATGTTCGAAGCGGGCCGAAGGCTGCACGTCCGCCCGGAGGGCAGAGCCCTCTCCGTGGCCCCCAGCGCCGGCCGAGCCGAAAACGGGCAGCCTATCGCCGCGCCGGCTCCAGCCGATCCCCCACCCAGTTTCCGGCCCGGTCGAGCGCCGCCCCAGTCCCGCGCGCGGCCCCGCCGAGGGCTTCTCCGGTGCGGTCGGCGGCGCGGTCGAGCGAGCGACCGGCGCGCTCGGCCGGGCCGGATTCGGCGCAGCCGGCGACGAGGGCGAGGGCGGCGAGAAGCGGGAGGAAGCGGGGCATGCGGCCTGTTCCAGGGAGGAGAAGGGAGCAAGGATGGCCGGCCTCCCTCGGTGATGCCAATGCCGACCCGCCGAACATATTCGTGCGAGAGGCTGGCGCTCAGCTCTCTGTTGCGATGCGGTTGCATTGACCACCGGAAACCGTGAGAGCAAAATCCGTTGCGTGAACGCTGTAGACCCAGAGGTGGCCGGGCAGTTGGCGGAGG
The DNA here is from genome assembly GCF_000711725.1 of Roseomonas aerilata DSM 19363. Taxonomy (GTDB): domain Bacteria; phylum Pseudomonadota; class Alphaproteobacteria; order Acetobacterales; family Acetobacteraceae; genus Roseomonas; species Roseomonas aerilata. The sequence continues at coordinate 267,273 of NZ_JONP01000003.1, forward strand.
AGCTTCCTCGCGACGTGTTCCTGGGGATCATCCGCAGCTTCGAGCAGGATCTCGCCCGGCTGGTCCGCCAGATGGTCGAAGCCGCGCGCACCGACGATGCCGAGGAATACCGCCGCGCTGCCCATAGCCTCGCGGGCGCGGCGGGCTCGATCGGCGCCAGGTCGCTCGAGGCCATGGCGCGCCAGGCGATGCGCCACGACGACCGCACCCCCGCCCAGCAGATGATCCTCAGGATCGGGGCGGAAGCGAAGGCGGCCCTGTCGGAGCTTTCCGTCCTGGCCCGCGGAGCCGGCGGGTAGGATCGAACGGCGCCCGGAGAAGCCGGGGCCGCTACTCGGCCGCCGCCCGCACGCCCTGCGCCAGCCCGATCGCGTGGCTGAGCTGGTCTCGCTGCACCGGCTTGGACAAGTAGTCGTCCATCCCCGCCTCCCGGCACTGGCGCTCGAACTCCGCACCCACGGCGGCGGTCAGCCCGACGATGCGAGTCCTGCGGTTCAGCCCCGCTATGCGGATCGACCGCGTGGCCTCCAGCCCGTCCATCACGGGCATCTGCAGGTCCATGAGGATCACGTCGAAGACCGTCTCGCGGCAGTGCTGCACCGCCTCGAGGCCATTGCCCGCCACCGTCACCTCCGCGCCGACCCGCCCCAGCAGGGCGCGCATCAGGAGCTGGTTGGTCGCGTTGTCCTCCACCAGGAGGATGCGCAGGCCGGTCTCCTTCGCGGGCTCGGCGCCGCCCGGCGCGCTCGGGCGCTCGGCGGCCGGGGAGAAGGCCTGCATCACCGCCTCCAGCAGCCGCCCGGGCAGGGCGGGCTTGAGCAGCATCGCGTCAAACAGCCCCTGCGGCATGACCTGGGCCGGGATCTGGTGCGCTTCCACCCCGAAGGAGAGGAGGATGAGCGCGGGATTTCCGAGGGGTTCCGCCCCGGCCCGGATTTGCCGGGCCATTTCCAGCCCGCCCATGCCTGGCATCCCCGCATCCACCAGGGCCGCGTGGAAAGGGGTGCCGCGCCGGGCCGCGAGCCGCAGCAGGTGCAGCGCCGCCTCTCCACTCTCGGCTGAAAGAGCGGAGGCGCCGGCGGCGTTAAGGTGCCGCACCATGATCTCGCGGTTCAGCAGCAGGTCGTCCACCACCAGGATGCGGCGCCCGGCGAGCGGCGGCGGCGCGGGAAGCGGCCGGGGCATCTCGCCCACCTCGATCCAGAAGCGGAAGACGCTGCCTCCGCCCTTCCGCGGCGTCGCCTCGATCCCGCCACCCATCTGCTCGGCGAGCTTGCGGCAGATCGCGAGGCCAAGGCCCGTGCCGCCGTATTTGCGGCTGATGGAGGCGTCGGCCTGGGTGAAGCGCTCGAAAAGCATCGGCACCTTGTCGGCATCCACGCCGATGCCGGTATCGGCGACGGAGCAGGTCAGGCGCAGGGCGCCCTCCTGCTCCTCCACGGGCGCGGCGTGGAGCGAGACCTCGATCCAGCCGGCCTCGGTGAACTTGATCGCATTGCCGACGAGGTTGAACAGGATCTGCCGGAACCTCCCGGGATCGCCCAGCACCTGCCGCGGCAGGTCCGGCGGCAGCGAGGCCACCATCTCCACCCCCTTCGACAGCGCGCGGTCCGCGAAGAGCTCCACGATGGTGGAGATCTCGTTCTCCAGCGTGAAGGGGATGTGCTCGTGCTCGATCATCCCGGCCTCGAGCTTCGAGAAGTCGAGGATGTCGTTCAGCACCATCAGCAGGTGCTCGGCGCTGCCCTGGATCGTCTCGGCGTAGCGGCGCTGGATGGTGTCGAGGTGGGAGTCGAGCAGCAGGCCGGTCATCCCGATCACGCCATTCATGGGCGTGCGGATCTCGTGGCTCATGGCCGCGAGGAACTCCTCCTTCGCCCGCGTCGCCGCCCGCGCCTCGCGCTCGCTCTCGCTCAGCGCGTCGCCCTGCGCCTTCAAGGCCGCCGCCTGTCGCGACATGAGCCAGAGGGCGACGAGCATGATGGCCGCGATGGCGACCCCGCCGCCGATCAGCAGCGCGCCGAGCCGCTCCACTCCCTCGAAGGCGGCGGCCTTGCGCCGGGCGGCCTCGATCACGAGCGTGCCCTGGCGGATGGTGGAAAAGGAGGCGAAGACGTCCTGCCCGTCCTGGTCGTAGCCGGAGAAGGTGCCGCTCTCGCGTCGGGGCAGGAAGTCCCGGAACAGCCAGGCGCCGTTGTTCGCCTCCCCCACCCCGTCCACCCGCCCGTCCGAGCGGGCGAGGAGGACGCCGTTGAGGGAGTGGATGCGCACCGTGACCCCGAAAGCCTCCGCGTGGCGGCGGCCGACCGAGATGAGATAGTCCGGGTTCAGCAGCGCGACCGTCGCCCCGTTGAAGTCCCCGCGCGGAGTGCGCAAACCCCGGGCGAGGGGGATGGACCAGATTCCCGCCGTCTGGATGGCGCGCGCCTGCAGGGCGGCCGAGCCGCCGAGGAAGCGCCCGGCCTCGGGTGAGCCAAGCCGGAGGGCCGGCCCGCCCATCCGCAGCACCCGGAACCAGTCGCGGTCGGCCACCGAGGCGCCGCGGAGGCTCTCGACCGTCGAGGCGGCGACGATCCCGTTGGCGTCCACAATTAGCACGGCGCGGAGCTGCGGCACGTCGCGGATGCGCCCGGCCAGGGCTCGGGCGGTGGCCGCCGGATCAGCGTCGGTGCTGCGCTCGGCCATGTCCAGCAGGACGAAGTCCACGGTCTGGATGGCGCGGGCGAGCTGGTCGGCCATGGCGGCCGTCACGCCGAGCGTCAGCCGCTCCGCCTCGTTGGCCGCCTCTCGCTGACCGCGATCAAAGAGAATAATATAGACGGCGGCGAAACATGCTCCGACCACGAGCACGGTCGCACCAAAGAGACGCCATGGACGAGGCGCGGCCGGTTTTCCCGGCCTGAGCTTCAGAACCCAGCGAAGGGGGGAGGGGGTCGTGTTCATCCGTGGCCTGATCGCCATCATCGCAGGGCTCCTCGCCCTTTGCGAGTACGGCGGCCCCTTTCAGGAGCTGATACATGTCGCTTCCGCACAGATTCCTTTCATTTGCGGAGCGTAGCGCGGCCCGGCACCCGATGGTGGCCGGCTCGCCCTCATCTGGGCGCGGCGGGAGCTTCACGTCTGCACCGTTCCCGACCTTCCCTCGGTGTCCTCGCGGAATGCCCGCAACGGCGAGCTGGAGGGGCTGGACGCGGAGATGGCCCGGGCGCTCGCCGCGCGCCTGAACGTCCGCCCGGTCTTCATGCCGACGACCCCGGACGCGGTGGTCGGCATGACCGAGCGGGGCGGCTGCGACGTTGCCATAGGCGGCATTGGCATCAGCCCGGCGCGCGCCGCGCGCGTCGCCTTCACCAAGCCCTATCTTTCCGGCCCCCTGGCCGCGGTGACCCAACGGTCCAGCGGGCGTGTGCAGGGTTGGGCCGGCATGGACCGCCCGGGGGTGGTTGTGGCCGTCGCCGTCGGCAATGTGGCGGAGGAGGTGATGCGCCAGCAGCTCCGCTCCGCCGAGCTCTTCGTCATCAGCCCGCCGCTGAACGCGGAGCAGGAGATCGGCGCGGGCCGGGCCGATGTCTTCGTCACCGACCACGCCGATTCCCGCCGCCTGCGCGAAGACGACATGCTGCGCGTGGCGGATGCGCCTCGCAACGTCGCCGACACCCTCTACGCCTATGCCGTGCCGCGCGGGAACAACGCCTGGCTGGCCGAGCTGAACGCCTTCCTCGCCGCCCGCAAGACCGATGGCTCCCTCGCCCGCGCCGCCACCCGCTGGAACCTACGGGACAGGTTGGTGAACTGACCCGCTATCCCTCGCCGAGCGACTCGATCCAGCGCCGCTTGCCGCCCTCCGCCACATGCGCCTCCCCCAGGGAGCGGGCGAGGGCCGTGTCACCGGCGGCGGCGGCGTTCAGCATGGCTGCGTGCTCCGCGTTGCTCCGCCGCATCCGCTCGGGATGGGCAAGCGAGCGCTGCCGCACAAGATGGCTCTCCTTGATCAGCAAATCATAGAGGCCCGAGGCGCGGCGATGCCCTGCGGCGCGGTGCAGCGCCTCGTGGAAAAGGAGGTTCTCCGAGTAATAGCCGGCGGCGTCCCCGGCGCTCGCCATGGCCCCCATTGCCGCCACGCGGGCGCGGAGGTCCTCAAGCGTCCCCGCCGGCAGCGCTCCCTTGGCCACCCGCTCCGCGATGCGCGCGAGGATGAAGCCCTGCAGCAGGGCGCGCATGTCGTAGAGCTCCGCCATCTCGGCGGGCTCCAGCCGGCGCACGCTCATGCCCTGACCGGCAGGCCCGGCGGTGAGCAGCCCGTCCCGCTCCAGCCCGCGAAGCGCCTCCCGCAGGGGTCCGCGCGAGAGGCCCAGGCGGGCTGCCAGCGCCACCTCGTTCAGCCGCGTGCCCGGCGCCAGCTCCCCCGAGAGGATCAGCCGCTCGACCGCCGCCCGTGCGCGCTCCGATAGCGATCCCTGGGGGGGAAGGGTGTCCATGGCCCAGGGCATCACGCCGCCGCGCGCCCTGTCAACAGGCTGTTGACAGGCGGGCCGCGCGACCGCAGCCTGCCGGACGACGGAGGAACACCCATGCTCGACGCCCCGAACCCGGCCGCGGAAAGCGGCACCGGCCCCATCGCCGGCGCGCTCTCCCGCTTCAAGGTGCTCGACCTCACCCGCGTCCGCTCCGGCCCGACCTGCGTGCGCCAGCTCGCCGACTGGGGCGCGCAGGTGGTCAAGATCGAGATGCCGGAGGGGCTGGACCAGGGCGACCCCATGGGCGGCCCGCGCGGTGGCCCGGACTTCCAGAACCTGCACCGCAACAAGCGCGGCCTGACGCTGAACCTGAAGTCGCCCGAAGGCGTCGCGATCCTCAAGAAGCTGGTGCGCGAGGCCGACGTGCTGGTGGAGAACTTCCGCCCGGACGTGAAGGACCGCCTCGGCATCGGCTACAAGGATCTGGCCGCCGAGAACCCGCGGCTGGTCTACGCCTCCATCTCCGGCTTCGGGCAGGACGGGCCCTATGCGGGGCGGCCCGGCTTCGACCAGATCGCGCAGGGCATGGGCGGGCTGATGTCCATCACCGGCCTGCCCGGCCAGGGGCCGGTGCGCGTCGGCATTCCCATCGCCGACCTCTGCGCCGGGCTCTTCGCCGCCCAGGGCATCATGGTGGCGCTGCTGGAGCGCGAGGTGTCGGGCAAGGGCCAGTGGGTGCAGACCTCGCTGCTGCAGGCCCAGGCCTTCATGCTCGACTTCCAGGCCGCACGCTGGCTCCAGGCCGGCGAGGTGCCGAAGCAGGCCGGCAACAACCACCCGACGAGCATTCCGACCGGCGTCTTCAAGACGAAGGACGGGCACATCAACATCGCCGCCACCGGCAACGCCATCTGGAAGCGCTTCGCCATCGCCGCCGGCGCGCCGGAATGGCTGGAGGATCCGCGCTTCAAGGATTCCGCCGCGCGCTCCACGAACCGCGACGCATTGAACGAGCTGATCGCGGAGAAGGTCGCCGCCCGCACCAGCGACGACTGGGTGGCCTCGCTGAACGAGGCCGGCGTGCCGGCGGGGCCGATCTACGCCATCGACCAGATGTTCGAGGACCCGCAGGTGAAGCACCTGGGCATCGCGACCACGCTCGACGACGGCACGAAGCGGCAGACCTACGTCGCGCAGCCCATCGGCCTCTCGCGCACGCCGGCGTGCATCGCCAGCCACCCGCCCGCCATCGGCGAGCACTCTGCCGACATCCTGCGGGAGGTCGGCTACACCGACGACGAGATCGCGGACCTCAAATCCCGCCAGGTGATCTAGGACCCATCATGCCCGACGCCCTTCCCCCGCCGAACCCGGCGCTTGGCACCGACAAGATGCTCTCCAGGAAGGAGGGCGGCGTCGGCTGGATGATCTTCAACAACCCCGAGCGCCACAACGCCGTCTCGATGGAGATGTGGACCGCGGCGGAGAAGATACTTGCCGATTTCGCCGCCGATCCCGCGATCCGCGTGGTGGTCGTGACCGGCGCGGGCGGCAAGGCCTTCGTCTCCGGCGCCGACATCTCGAAGTTCGAGAGCGAGCGCTCTTCCAAGGAGGCGGTGGACGCCTACCAGGTGCAGACCGCGAAGGTCTATGACGCGCTGGCGGACTTCGCGAAGCCCACCATCGCCGCCATCCGCGGCCACTGCATCGGCGGCGGCAGCGCGCTCGCGGTGTGCTGCGACCTCCGCATCTGCACCGAAAAGTCCTCCTTCGGCATCCCCGCCGCGAAGCTCGGCCTCGGCTATCCGCTGAAGGGCATCCGCCGCCTTGTCGAGATCGTCGGCCCCTCCTTCGCGAAGGAGATGTTCTTCACCGCCAAGCGCTTCACCGCCGAGGACGCGCGGGTGATGGGCCTGGTGAACCGCGTGGTGGCCGACGACGCGCTGGAGGCGACCATCGCCGACTACGCCACCACCATCGCCGGCAACGCGCCGCTCACGGTCGATTCCGTGAAGGCCATCGTGGGCGAGGCGCTCAAGGCCCAGCCCGACGAAGCCCTCTGCGCCCGCCTCGTCGCCGAGTGCTTCGCCAGCGAGGACTACATCGAGGGCCGCCGCGCCTTCATGGAGAAGCGCCCGCCGCAGTTCCAGGGGCGCTGAACCGCAAGGGGCGCCTCCCGCCAGGTCCCGCGCTAGACGGGACGGGGGCCGCCCGACAGGGAGGAAAACAGTGATCAACCGTCGCAGCCTGCTCGGCGCCGGGGGCCTCGCCCTCGCGCTGCCCGCCATCCACGCCCGCGCCCAGGAGGCCTGGCCGAGCAAGCCCATCCGCATCGTCGTGGGCTTCGCCGCCGGGGGCGCCACCGACATCAGCACGCGGGTGATGCAGCCTAAGCTCACCGCCCTGCTCGGCGTGCCCGTGGTGATCGACAACCGCCCGGGCGCCGGCGGCAACCTGGCCACGGAAACGGTGGTGCGCTCGCCCCCGGATGGCAGCACCTTCCTCATGGGCACGATCGGGGCGCTGGCCATCAACCCCAGCCTCTACGCCAGCCTCCCCTTCGATCCCCAGGCGGACCTGACGCCGGTCGCCATGGCGGGGAACGTGCTGAACGTGCTCGTCGTGCCGACGGACCGGCCCTGGAAGAGCGTGGCCGAGCTGATCGCCGCGGCGAAGGCGCGGCCGGACACCATCACCTACGGCTCGTCCGGCGTCGGTGGTGCGGGGCATCTGGCGGGCGCTCTGCTGGACCGGATGGCGGGCATCAGCACCGTCCACGTGCCCTATCGCGGCGGCGGGCCGATGATGACGGATCTGATCGGCGGCAAGGTGGACTACGCCTTCTCCACGGCGCCCACCGCGCTTCCCCAGGTGCAGTCCGGGCGGCTGCGGCTGCTGGCGGTGCCCACCGCCCAGCGCATCCGCGCCCAGCCCGATGTGCCCGCGGTGGCCGAGACCCTGCCGGGCTACGAGGTGCAGAACTGGTACGCGCTGGTCGGGCCGAAGGGCCTGTCCCCCGCGATTGTAACCCGCATGAACGCCGCCATGCGCGAGGCGCTGGCCGACCCCACCGTGTCGGCCTCCCTGGAAGGGCAGGGGGTGGAGCCGCTGCCCAGCTCGCCCGAGGAACTCGCCCGCTTCATCCGGGAGGAGACGGAGAAGTGGGCGCCGATCGTACGCGCAACGGGCGCCAGGGTGGAGTAGAGAGATGGATCTCGGAATGCGCGGCCGCCGCGCGCTCGTCATCGGCGGTTCCTCGGGCATCGGCCTCGCCACGGCGGGGCTGCTGCTGAAGGAGGGCGCGGAGGTCACCATCGCCGGGCGCGATTCCGGGCGGCTGGACGCGGCGCGCGCGCAGCTCCAGGCGGAGACGGGCACGGCGCCCGCCACCGCGGTCCTCGACCAGTCCGACCCCGCCGCGCTTGCGGCCTTCATCGCCGGCATGGGCGAGGTGCCGCTGCACGCACTCGTCTGCGCCGCCGGCGGCAGCCGCCGCAGCGCCTTCGAGGACCTGACGGACGAGGCCTGGCTGGAGAACTACGAGTTCAACATCCTCGGCACCGTCCGTGCCGTGCGCGCCTTCCTGCCGGCGCTGCGCCGGGCGGGTGACGCGCGCGTGGTGCTGCTCGGCGCCGTTTCGGCCCGCCAGCCGACGGCGCACCAGGTGGTGTCGAACGTCCACAAGGCCGGCGTGCTCGCGCTCGCCAAGACGCTGGCGATCGAACTGGCGCCGGACGGCATCGCGGTGAACAGCGTCTCCCCCGGCCGCGCGCTCACGCCGCTGTGGCAGAACCGCGCCGCGCAGATGTCGCGCGACGAGGGCATCAGCGAGGCAGAAGTCCTCGCCCGCGCCTCCGCCGACATCCCCATGCGCCGCTTCGGCACGGCTGAGGAGGTGGCGGTGATGGTCGCCTTCCTCGCGGCCCCCGTCGCCGCCTATGTCACGGGGCAGGGGGTGGCGGTGGATGGCGGCTGGCAGCGCGCGGTGTGACGCCCGCTCAGCGGTTGCGGTCTTCCTTCACCAGGAACCCCGTCACGTAGCGCGCGACGCCCTCCTCCAGCGAGGTCATCGGCGCGTTGTAGCCGGCGCCGCGCAGCTTCGAGATGTCGCCCTCCGTCCAGTACTGGTAGCGGCCGCGCAGCTTCTCGGGCATCGGAACGTATTCGATCTCGGGCGGCCGTCCGAGCGCGGCGAAGACCGCGCGCGCCATGTCGGCGAAGCTGCGCGCCCCGCCCGAGCCGATGTTGTAGAGGCCGGAAGGCGCGCTCCCCCGCAGCAGCCAGAGCATGACGTCGCAGAGGTCGTCCACATGGACGAAGTCGCGCGACTGCCCGCCGTCCTCGATGTCCGGCCGGTCGGAGGCGAAGAGCCGCGCGGGCTCGCCGCGCAGCACGGCCTCGGTGATGTTGAGGGCGGCGCTCGTCATGCCGTGCTTGTGGTACTCGTTGGGGCCGTAGACGTTGAAGAACTTCAGCCCGTACCAGCGCGGCGGGGTGGGGCGCCCCGCCTCCACCTCGCGCGCCACGCGGCGGTCGAAGACGTGCTTGCTCCAGCCATAGAGGTTCAGCGGCTGAAGCCCTGCCAGGAATTCCGGCGTGTCGCGGTCGAGGAAGCCGGCATCGCCATTGCCATAGGTTGCGGCGGAGGAGGCGTAGATCAGCGGCACGCCCGCGGCCGTGCAGTGCCGCCACAGCATGAGCGAGGCGGCGAAGTTGTGCTCCATCACCTCGTCGCCGTCGGCCGCCGTCGTGTCGGAATTGGCGCCGAGATGGATGACGGCTTCGAGCGCGGGCGCGTTCCGCAGCCAGTCGCGCAGCGCGTCGATCGGCACGAAGTCGGCGAATTCGTGCCGGCGCAGGTTCCGCCACTTCTCGCCCGTGCCCAGCGCGTCGCAGATCACCACCTCGGTCACGCCCGCCTCGTTCAGCCGCGCGAGCAGGTTGGACCCGATGAACCCCGCGGCTCCCGTCAGCAGTATCACGGCGCGACCCTCCTCGATCTCGCGGCGGGCCCGCTCTAAGAGGGGCGCCGAAGCCGGCCCTTTTACAGCCCCGGCCCGGTGGCACCACCCCGCCCGGCCCCATCCCCCACCGCGTGGAGGCGGACAGATGAGCGGTGCCCCTGTCAGCAGCGCGGCCTCCCTTCTCGCTTGGCTGCGTGAGGAGGCTTGGCCGCTCTGGCTGGAGCATGGCGTGGACCGGGCGCGCGGCGGGTTTCACGAAGCCCTGGACCTGCGGACCCTGCAAAGCCCCGAGCCCTTCCGCCGCCTGCGCGTCGCCGCGCGGCAGGTCTATGTCTTCTCTCAGGCCCATCGCTTCGGCCTGACACGCGCGGGGGAGGCGGTGGAACTCGGCATCGCCTTCCTGCGGGAAAGGGCACGGAGGGCAGATGGCGGCTACGCCCGCCTCTTCGACCTCGAGGGCCGCGTGACCGACGCGCAGCGCGACCTCTACGACCACGCCTTTGTGCTTCTCGCCCTCTCCAGCGCCGCGCGGGTGCTGCCGGCGGCCCCGTTGCGGCAGGAGGCGCTGGCGCTGCTCCGCTACCTCGACGGCCACCTCGCCCATCCCCTCGGCGGCTATGCGGAGGGCCTGCCACCGAGCCTGCCGCGGCGCCAGAACCCGCATATGCACCTGCTGGAAGCGCTGCTCGCCGCCGCCGAGGCCTTCGGCGACGACCTCTTCCTCCACCGCGCGACAGGGTTGGTGGACCTCTTCCTCACCCGCTTCCGCGACCCCCGCACGGGCAGCCTGCCGGAATACTATGCGGAGGACCTGACGCCGGAGCGGGAAGGGGGCCGGCACGTGCTGGAAGCCGGCCACCACTGCGAATGGGTCTGGCTGCTCGGCTGGCACGCGCGGCTGGTGGGGGAACGCCCTGACGTCGCCGAGGCGATGGCAGGGCTGCTTCGCTTCGTGGACCGCTACGGGATCAACCCGCGCCTCGGCACGCTCTACGACGAATTGTGGAGCGACGGCGCCGTGAAGGCCGCCGGCTCCCGCCTCTGGCCGCAGACGGAGCGCCTGAAATCGGAGGCCTTGCGCCCAGGCGCAACGGCGACGGGCTTCGCAAGTGCCGCGGCTGCCCTGCGTCGGCATCTCGACGGCGCCCCGCCCGGCCTCTGGCACGAGCGCCTGGACGAGCACGGCCGCCCCAGCGGCGAGCCCGCGCCCGCCAGCAGCCTCTATCACCTCACGGCCGGCATCCTCACCGCCGCTGAGGTGGTCGGCTGATCACCCTACCCGCAACAGGGTCGGCCCGTGCCGCCGCAGCCAGTCCTGCGCCGCCTCCCGGTGCGGGGTCAGGCGGGCGACATGGGCCCAGAAACGGTCGGAGTGGTTCAGCTCCCGCAGGTGCCCGACCTCGTGCGCCACGACGTAGTCGAGCACCCAGTCCGGCGCCATCACCAGCCGCCAGGAGAAGGCGAGCGTGCCGTCCGGTGCGCAGCTTCCCCAGCGGGAGCGCGTGTCCTTCAGCACGATCCGCCGGATCTTCACCCCCAGCGAGGCCGCGTGCCCTGCCGCCAGCACGGCAATCCGCCGCTTCGCCTCCGCCTTGAGGAAATCGCCCACCCGGCGGGTGAGAAAGGCCTTGTCCCCGGCCACCACGATCTCGCCGTTCCAGAGAATGGCGGGGCCGCGGGCGGTGGGGTCGTGGCGGATCACGTGCGGCACGCCGCCCAGCGGCACGGCCTGCCCCTCGGCCAGCGGCACGGCGGGCGCCAGGCTGCCCAGCCGCTCCTTCACCCAGGCCGCATGGGTGTTCAGCAACGCCATCCCGGCGCGCCGACCAGAGCGCGGCGGCAGGGTCACCACCACCTCCCCCGCGCGGGGATCGATCCGCAGCGAGACCCGCCGCGCGCGCGCCGAACGGTTCCAGCGCACCGGCGTTGGCGTGGGCAGGGCCAGCGGGTGGGCACGCAGGGGAACGACCTCGGTCTCGTTATGTTCCATGGAAAGAGAATGGACCCTCCCCAGGGTCCGGTTCAACGACTTGACAGCGGCAAGGATGATCCCGTGGAACATGCGGCGCAAAAATCTGCCGATTACAATGGGTTGACTGCCGGTTCTTCCCGCATTGCCTTCGCCCAGGCCCTGCGCGGCCTGGCCGCCGTCTCCGTCCTGCTGAGCCACTACACCCAGCACTTCTGGACCAACCGGACGACGGCCGGCGCCCTCGTCGGCGCGCCGATCTGGGACGGGCCCTCACCCGGCGTGCTCGCCCTCCACCTCGCCCTGCCACCGGGCTTCGCGGGGCACTTCGGCGTGGCCGTCTTCTTCCTCATCAGCGGCTTCGTCGTGCCGCTTTCCCTTATCGGACGGGGGAGGGCGGGCTTCGCGCTCGGGCGGGTGCTGCGGATCTGGCCGACCTATGCGGCAGGGCTCCTGGTCACCATGGCCGCCGTCTGGGCCTGCGCGCGGCACTTCGGCAACCCCGTGCCCTTCGGGATCGGCCAGTGGCTGGCCCACCTGCTGTTCGTGCAGGACGTGCTGGGCCTGCCGACGATCGACGGCATCAGCTGGACGCTCGCTATCGAGGTCCGCTTTTACCTGCTCTGCCTGCTGATCGCCCCCGCGATCCGGGCCGGGGCGGTGCGGCCGCTGCTCGTCGCGGGCCTGGTCCTGGCAGGCCTCTCGGCGGTCGCGGCTGCCATTCCCTGGCCGCCGGGTGGGCAGGCAGCGCGCGAGGAATTGGCGCTGAGCGCGCAGATGATCACCTTCATGCTCGTCGGCACGGTCTTCGCGGCCTTTCACCGGGGTACGGCCGGTGGCGCGGCCTGTCTCGGCACCGGCGCGGCGCTGCTCGGCCTCTTCGCGCTGCAATGGGCGGGCGGGATCATGGGCTGGCAGACGGTGCCGGGGCTGACCGCCTATGGCTGCGCCCTCGCCCTGTTCGGCGGTCTCTTCGCCATCCGCCACCGCATCCGGCGCGTCCCAGCGCCGCTCGATGCGCTCGCCCGGATCAGCTACCCGCTCTATGTGGTGCACGCGGTGGCCGGCTACGCGGTGATGCACTTGCTGCTGGAGGCCGGTGCCCCGGCCTGGGCCGCCATCCTGGCAACGACAGCCCTCGCACTCGCCGCCGCGACGCTGCTGCACCTGCTGGTGGAGGTCCCGACCCAGCGGGCCGGGCATCTCGTCAGCCGGGGTGAGCCTTGAACTCGATCTCCACGAAGGAGAAGGGCTCGGTCCCGCCGTTGATCACGTTGTGCTCCACCCCCGGCGGGCGGGAATAGGAGACGCCCGCGCGGATGGTCGCCTCCCGCGTGGCGCCGCCGGGTTCCTCCAGCGTCATCGTCCCGTCCGTCACGGGCACGACGAGATAGGCCCAGCCGTGCCGGTGCCAGCCCGTCTCCGAGCCGGGCGGGAAGTCCCAGCGCGTGACGCGGGAGGTCTCGTCATCCACCTGCACCGTGGAGACGGCGGGGATGCGGCAGCGCAGCGGCTCGGACGCGGCACTCATTCGGCGGCCAGGGACATGCCGTACTCGGCCAGGCCGGGAAGGGGCAGGGCGCCGGTCCCCTGCCAGGCCTGCCAGACCGCATCCGCCTGGGCCGGCGAGAGGCGGGTGTTCGGCGGGCGGATATGGCGCCAGGCCTCGTCGTTCGTGCTGCGGGCGAGGACCTCGCGCAGCCCCGCGATCAGCGGCACGGAACTGGCCGCGGCGCGGCCGGCCTTCAGCACGGCCTGGGCGGCATCCGCCTCCGGCCCCGTCCGCTTCGAATAGACCACCTGGGAGAAGCGGGCGACGATATTGGCCGCCGCCGTGATGCAGCCGGCCGCGCCGATGGCCAGCATCTCCTGCAGCAGGTTGTCCGCGCCCGGATAGACCTCGAAGCCGCGGGAGGCGAAGGCCTCGATGAAGCCGCGGGCCTGGGCGGGATCGCCCGTGCTGTCCTTCACGCCGCGCACCACGCCCGGGAAGGCATCCAGCAGCCGCCCGACGAGCTCGAGGGAGAGGGGCACCGCCGACTGCGCGGGGAAGTGGTAGAGATAGAAGGCGAGCCCGCTGCCGCTGCGCTCGATCACCTCCGAGAAATAGGCGTAGAGCCCCTCGTCTGTCGGGTTCTTGTAGTAGAAGGGCGGCAGCACGAGCACGCCAGGGCAGCCGAGGTCGCGAGCGTGGCGCGACAGCTCCACCGTGTCGGAAAGGTTGGTGGTGCCCGTACCCGGCATCAGCCGCGTTACCGGCACGTCGTTCTGCACGAGAGATTCCAGGACTACCCGGCGTTCCTTGAGGCCGAACGAATTCGCCTCCCCGGTGGTGCCGAGCACGCCCAGCCCGTCGCAGCCATTCGCCAGCAGCCACTTCGCGTGGGCGGCTGTACGGACATGGTCGGGCGAGAGGTCGGCGTGCACCGCCGTGATCAGCGCGGCGTTCACGCCGCCGTAGAGGGCCTTGGTCATCCCGTCTTCCTCCTCGTCTGCCGGACCGCTTCCGCCGCCCGCTGTGCCGCCACCTTGGGCGCGGCGCGCCGGCCTGGCCAGCGGCCGGGCCATGTCACGACATGATCTTCCAGCGCCCCAGCGTCGCGTTCCGAAACGACACGGTCGCGGACGGAGATGCCGGCGCGATGGACGCTTTCCGGATCCCCCGAAACCAGCGGGTGCCAGTCCGGCAGGTCCTGCCCGTGGGCGAGGAGGTGGTAGGCGCAGGTGGGCGGCAGCCAATCCAGCTCCGGCACCATCTTCGCCTTCAGCTGCACGCAGTCCGGCACGTGGTCGCGCCGGTTGGCGTAGTCGCGGCAGCCGCAGCCCTGGGGATCGAGCATGCGGCAGGCGACGTTGGTGAAGTGGACCCTCTCGGTGTCCTCGTCGCGGATCTTGTGCAGGCAGCAGCGCCCGCAGCCGTCGCAGAGGGATTCCCACTCGGCGCGCGTCATCGCGGAGAGGGATTTCCGCTTCCAGAAGGGGAGGTTATCGGCCACCCGCTTCCCTACACCCGGCGGGAGGGGCAGGTGAAGCTTGACCTGTCTCACGACTCGTCGTGAATCCGGCCGATGCCGCTGGACCTGACCATCCCCGAGCGCACGGCCTCCACCTGCCGCGCGGCCATGCGCTTCTGTGCCCGCAACCGCTGGGCGCCGCTCGCCGAGATGCCCATCCCCTGCGGGCGGCGGCTGGACATCATGGCGCTCACCCCGGAAGGCTGCCTCTACGCCATCGAGGTGAAATCGGGACCCCGCGACTTCCTCTCGGACAACAAGTGGCACGAGTACCGCGACTGGTGCGACCGGCTCTACTTCGCCGTCGATTGCGACTTCCCGCAGGAACTCATCCCCGAGGAGATCGGTCTGATCGTCAGCGACGGCTTCGACGCCGTGATGGTGCGCGACACCGAGCACAAGGCGCTGGCGGGCGCGCGGCGAAAGTCGCTCATGCACCGCTACGCCGTGCTGGCGGCCGGACGCCTCGCCGCCCTCTGCGATCCCGTGGGTTCGCAGGAGATGCGCGCCGCGCTGCTCTGCGAGTAGAGGCGCTCCCCGGCCGAGGGCAGTGATTCTGCCCTACGGAACCAGGACGCGCACGGACCGTTCCTTCTCCGGCCCGCCGCCCCGCGGCGGCACCTGCCCCTCCGGAGACGTAGAGCCCATGAACCGTCGCGCCATCCCCCTCGCCCTCGCGGGGGCCGCCCTGCTGCCCGTTCTCGCCCATGCTCAGGGCAATTCCCCCCGCGCCGACGTGCCGCCCGAGAACCTGGCCGCTGCCCCGCCGGAGCGCCTCGCGCGGATGCTCTACGAGGCCGGCTCCTTCTCCCACGCAACCGCGCAGATCGGTGCCGAGAAGGCGACGAACCCCGAGGTGAAGCGCTTCGCCAATTTCGAGATCCAGGAGCAGGAGGGCGTCGCCCAGGCCATGAAGCTGGCGGGCCACGACTTCCCCATGGCGAGCTTCGGCAACGATCGCGGCAAGATGCTCGAGAGCCTGCGCGGCGCGAATGGCGCCGATTTCGAGCGCATGTTCCTCGAGGTGCAGGAGCGTGGCCACCAGGAGCTGCTGAGCCTGACCAGCGCCATCATGGCCGGCAACGCGCCCGCGCCGGACAAGATCGCGGCGACGCTCTCGAACAACTCGATCAAGGAGCACCTGATCCTGATCGGGACGATGCAGGGACGCCGCTGAACAGGCGCTGAACGGAGCGGAGGCGGCGAGGAACCGGCAGGGCGGAGGGGGAGAGCCCTCTCCGCGGGGGCGAGGAAGCGGCAAGCCGCTTCCCGCTGGATCAGTCCGGCAGGCTCGCGACGAGGGCCTCGACCTCCGGCGGCAGCACCGCCAGGCGCACGATGCCGCCCCATGCCTGGACGACGGCGTTGCCCACCACTTCCTCGATCCGGTGGTCGGAGCCCTTGACCAGCACGTCCGGCCGGATGGCCTCGACCAGGGGAAGGAGGTCGTCCTCCTCGAAGGAGGTCACGAGGTCCACGCAGGGAAGGGAGGCAAGGGCCGCCGCCCGCACCGCCTCGGCCTGCACCGGACGCATCGGGCCCTTCAGGCGGCGCACGGCCTCGTCGCTCCGCACGCCCACCACCAGCCGGTCGCACCAGCGCCGCGCCTGCTCCAGCATGTGGCGGTGGCCGGGGTTGAGAAGGTCGAAGGAACCGTCCGCGAAACCGACGCGCCAGCCCTGGCGCCGCCAGCGCTCCGCCTGCTCGGCGGCGCGCAGGCGGGTGACGATCTTGCGCAGCGTGCCCCGCTCGGCGCCGAGGGATTCGAGGATGTCGGCATCCCGCGCCACTGCCGTGCCGACCTTCCCCACCACCAGCCCGGCCGCCATGTTCGACAGGCGCGCGGCGACAGGAAGCGGCAGCCCGGCCGCCATGCCCGCGGCCACCATGGCCGCCACCGTGTCCCCAGCGCCGGCGACGTCCGCCACCTCCATCGCCTCGGCGTGGAAATGATGCACCTGGTCGCCGTCCAGCAGGGTCATGCCCTCGCGGCCACGAGTCACGAGCACGGCGCCGATCGAGAAGCGCCCGCTGAGCGCGCGGGCGGCGGCGAGCAGCCCGGCCTCGCTCTCGATCTCCATGCCGGTGGCCGCGCGCAGTTCCGCGCGGTTCGGGGTGATCAGGTCGGCGCCGGCGTAGATGCTGTGGTCCGCCCCGTGCGGGTCGACCACCACGCGCCGCCCGGCCGCGCGGGCCGCGGCGATCAGGCGCTGCGGCACGTCCCCCGCCAGCACGCCCTTCCCGTAGTCCGAGAGGATGATGACCTTGGTGGCCGCGATCGTGTCCTGGGCGATCCGTACCAGCCGGTCCGCGAGGCGCGGGTGGATGGCGCGCGCGACCTCGTGGTCGGCCCGCAGCAGGTGCTGCCCGGCGGCGATGAAGCGCGTCTTGGTCGTGGTGGCACGGCCGCCCTGGACCAGCAGCCAGGGCTCCACCCCCGGTTGCCCGCCGATCAGCCCCGTAAGATCCGAGCCCGCCTGGTCGTCCCCCACCACCGAGAGGAAGGCGACGGAAGCGCCGAAGGCGGTCAGGTTGCGCACGACGTTCCCGGCGCCGCCGGGCGTCGCCACCTCGCGTTCCACGCTCAGCACCGGCACGGGCGCCTCGGGCGAGATGCGGGTGACCGTGCCGTAGACCGTACGGTCGAGCATGGCGTCGCCGACGACGAGCACCGAGGCCCGGCGCAGGGCGCGCACGGCCTCCGACAGGTCGGCCGCGGCCATGATGGGACCTGGGTTGGGGCCCGGCGTGGGGGCTGGATTCTCTGGCGCGGGGCCGTTCATCGGCTTTGGCGTAGCCCGCCGCCGGGGCGGGTGGCAACCGGCCGTTGCGCCCGGTGACCCCGCGTTAACCCCTTTCGCGCAAAATCGTCGCTGCCATGACCCCTGCTCCGCACCCGGCCCGGCAAGGGCCACCGCTGGCGGCGCTGCTATTCCGACCCGGCCCCGGGCTCGCGCCCGAGGCTCATCGGGTAGCCCGCGCACTGCTGGAGGACGCCGCCCGCAACCGCGGCGGCCGCGTCTCCTCGGCCGAGGACGGGGCCTGGCGGCTCGTCGCTGCCGCGCCGGCGCTCGACATGGCACATCGCGCCCTCACCGCCGTGCTGCACGGCCGGGACGCCGCCCTGCTGACCGAGACGGTCGCGGTGCCACTCACCGCCCAGGCGCCCGCCACGGGGCTGGAGGCCCTGCTTGGCGCCATCCCGCTGGAGCGGCTGCTGGAGCGCCGGCCCATCCTCGGCTTCGGCGAGGGCGGGGCGCCCTGCCTGGTGGGGGAGCGGGTGCTGCCCTCTGCTACGGCAATCTCCACCGCGCTCGGGACGCGCTGGGCGGGTGCCCCGTGGCAGACCCATGCCTGGGGGCTGGTGGCCCGCCGCACGCTGGCGCTCCTGCCCGAATCCGAGGGCACGCTGCACCTCGACCTCCCGCCCGAGGCGATGCCCGCCGCTCCGCCGGGCGCGCTGCTTCCAATCCTGCCGCCCCGTGCCCTGGCCCGGCCGCCGGTGGGGCGCTTCGGCATCGACGGCCCGGGTGCCGCGGGCCTGGCCCTGATCGACCCCGCCCACCTACGCGGGGAGGTGCTGCACCTGCCCTTCGACCCCGCGCTGGTCGCGCTGCCCGACGGGTTCTGGGTGGCGCTCGACCCGGCGCGGGTGGTGCTGGAAGGCGTGGCGGAGGGGGCGGCGCTCTCCTGGGGCCTCGCGCGCGGCATCGGCCGCTTCGCCGGGCCCTGGCCAAACCGGCTGCTCGCCGCCCGGCGCCGCCGGGAGGCCGGAGCCGGATGACGCTCCAGCTCGCCGTAGGCGGCGCGCGGGTTTCCGCCCTGCCGGTGGACCCGCCGCCGCTGACCGGGCCCGACGGCGGCGCGGCGGACCTGGCCGCGATGACCCGCATCTGCCTTGCCTCCGGTGCCGTGCGGGACGTGCTCTGGCTGCGGCTCTCCCGCTTGCCGAAGGGCCTGGACCGCCCGCATCACCGCCGCCTGTTGCGCGAGGCGCTGGCCCTGCCGCAGCACGCCCGCCGAGCGCGCGTCTTCCACCTACCGAACGGCGACATGGCGGTCGCCACTGCGCCGCCGGACACGCTGCGCGCCGCCGTGCTACGCGTGCTCGATGGCGCCGTGGACGAGGCCGCGATCGCCGAGGTGGTCCGCGGCATGCGCCTGCCCGAGCAGTCCAGCGCCCTGCTGGCCGCCCTGGAGGAAAGCCTCGGCCTCGCCGTGGCCGCCGTGGCCGCCCCCCCGGAACTGCCGCCCCTGCTGGCCGAGGAACTGGCGGCGGTGCTGCCCGCCCTGGCCCGCGCGGATCCCGCGCCCTATCTCCGCCGCCAGCCCATCTGCCGGCTGGGCCCGGAGGGGGAATCGGGTATCGCGGCCGAATCCATCGCCCCTATGCCCGGTGCGCTGCGGGACCGGCTGCTGCCCGGGCGGGGGCTGGCGGAGGTGCCGGCGCTGGCGGCGCAGCTGCGGCTTCTGCTGGAAACCCGGATGCTCGCGGGCATCGCGCGGCCCGAATGGCTGGCGGCACCGCGACCGCTGCACCTCTCGCTCTCTGTCGCGGCGCTGACTTCGGAAGCCTTCCTCGTGCTCGACGGGCGGCTGCCGCGCGCGGTGCGGCCGATGCTCACCCTGGCCGTCACGGCGGCCGAGGTGCTGGCCGACCCGGCAGGCTTCGCGCTCGGGCGGGATCTCGCGGTCAGCCGCGGCTATCCCCTCGCGCTGGAGGCGCCGTGCGGCGAGGCCCTGGCGCTGCTGAACCCTGCCCGGCTGGGTGCCAGCGTCGTGCGCCTGGCCTGGGACGAGGCGCTTCCCGCCAGCCCGCCGCCCCCCGCGGCGCTGGAGGGCGTTTCGGTGGTGCTCACCAGCGCGGACCGGGCGGCGGCCATTGCCTGGGGTTGGGAAAGCGGCATCACTCTTTTCCAGGGCCGCGCGACGGATCGCCACCTGCGCCGGTAATGGCCCCGCCCTGGCGGGGTGCCGCCGGGCAGCCTATCCCTTGCCCATGCGCCCGGCCCCGGACCCCCATGCCCCCGCCATCGAGGTGGAGGAGCTGACCAAGCGCTACGGCGCCACCGTCGCGGTGGATGGCCTCTCCTTCACCCTGCCGCGCGGGGGCACGATGGGGCTGCTCGGCGGCAACGGCGCGGGCAAGAGCACGACCATCGCCATGCTCCTCGGCCTGCTGATCCCCTCCTCCGGCCGCGTGCGGCTGCTCGGGCACGACATGGCGCGGGACCGCTTTGCCGCGCTCGGCCGCGCGAATTTCTCCTCGCCCTACATCTCCCTGCCGCACCGGCTGAGCGTGGGGGAGAACCTGCGCGTCTACGCCCATCTCTACGACGTGCCGGACGCCGAGGGCCGGATCGCGGAACTCGCCGCGCAGCTCTCGCTTGCGGACCTCATGGACCGACCGGCGGGCCAGCTCTCGGCCGGGCAGAAGACGCGGGTGGCGCTGGCCAAGTCCCTCATCAACCGCCCGGACCTCCTCCTGCTGGACGAGCCCACGGCGAGCCTCGACCCCGACACGGCGGACTGGGTGCGCTCCTGGCTGGAGCGGTACCGGGCGGAGAGCGGCTGCGCGATCCTCCTCGCCTCCCACAACATGGCGGAGGTGGAGCGGCTCTGCGACCGCGTGCTGATGCTCAAAACCGGGCGGCTGGTGGACAGCGGCTCGCCCACTGACCTCCTCGCGCGCTACGGGCGAAGCGACCTGGAGGAGGTCTTCCTCGACATCGCGCGCGACCGCCGGGCCGGGTAGGAGCGATGACGACGCGCCCCAGCCGTTCCTCTGGCTCCGAGGCCTATGACCTGCTGCTGGCGGCCATCGACAGCGGCGCCCTGCCCGCCGGCACCCGCCTGCGGGAGGCGGAGCTGGCCGTGCGCTTCGGCATCAGCCGCACCCCCGTGCGCGAGGCGCTGAAGCGGCTGGAGGCGCAGGGCCTGGTGCTGCACGAGCCGCATCACGGCGCTGTGGTGGCCAGCCTCGGCTACGCGCAGATGACCGAACTCTACCACATGCGGGAGGTGCTGGAGGGCACCGCCGCCAACCTCGCCGCCACTCATGCCACACCGACGGAGGTGGAGATCCTGCGGGAGATGGTGGAGCGCGACCGCGGGCTGCAGGAGGACCCCGGGCGCCTCGCCGGCACCAACCGGCTGTTCCACCAACAGGTTTATTTGGCGGCGCGGAACAGCTTCCTGAACACCATCCTCGAGAACATGCGCCTCTCTCTCGCGCTCCTCGGCGGCACGACCCTGGCGGTGCCCCGGCGAGGCGCGGAATCGGTCGAGGAGCACGCGGCAATCGTGGCCGCGATCGAGGCGCGGGACGCCGAAGCGGCCGAGGCCGCGGCGCGCCGGCACATCCGCAACGCCTTCAAGGTGCGGATCGGTCTCTCCACCCGCCCAGGATAGAAGACTTGTAAGCCGCGCTCCCGAGTTGTATCCGCCGGTATACATTCTGGAGGACGGCCGGGAGATGCCGGATTTCTCGCGGATCTGGGACGTTTTGGTGATAGGTGGCGGCAACGCCGCCCTCTGCGCCGCGGTCACCGCGCGCCAGGCCGGCTGCTCCGTGCTGCTGATCGAGTCCGCGCCCAAGCCGATGCGCGGCGGCAACAGCCGCCACACGCGCAACATGCGGACCATGCATCCCGAGCCGACGAAGGTGCTCACCGAGGCCTATCTCGAGGACGAGTACTGGGACGACCTGCTGCGCGTCACGGGCGGCCAGACTGACGAGAACCTGGCGCGGATGACCATCCGCCTGACGCATGACGCGCTGCCCTTCATGGAGGCCTGCGGCGTGCGCTTCCAGCCCTCGCTCTCGGGCACGCTGAGCCTTTCCCGCACCAACGCCTTCTTCCTCGGCGGCGGCAAGGCGTTGGTGAACGCCTATTTCGCGACCGCCGAGCGGCTGGGGATCGACATCCTCTACGACACCGAGGCCGTGGACCTGAAGCTGGACGACGGCTTCGTGCGCGAGGTGGTGATCGACCACCGCGGCTTCCCCGAGACGGTGCGCGCGAAGGTCGTCATCGCCTCCTCCGGCGGGTTCCAGGCGAACCACGAGTGGCTGAAGGTGGGTTGGGGCGAGGCTGCGAAGAACATCCTCGTGCGCGGCACGCCCTACGCCCAGGGGGTGGTGCTGCGGAACCTGCTCGACCAGGGCGTGGCGCAGGTCGGCGATGCCAGCCAGTGCCACGCGGTGGCGATCGACGGCCGGGCGCCGCGCTTCGACGGCGGCATCGTCACGCGGCTGGACTGCGTGCCCTTCTCCGTCGTCGTGAACAAGCACGGCGAGCGCTTCTACGACGAGGGCGAGGATGTCTGGCCCAAGCGCTACGCCATCTGGGGACGGCTCGTCGCGCAGCAGCCAGACCAGGTGGGCTACTCGATCATCGACTCCAAGGCCGAGAAGCTGTTCATGCCGAGCGTCTTCCCCGCCATCAAGGCGGATACGGTGGGCGAGCTGGCGGTGAAGCTCGGGCTGGACCCGCAGGCCGTCGAGAAGACGGTTGCCGAGTTCAACGCGGCCTGCCGGCCCGGCGAGTTCAACTCCACCCGGCTGGACGGCTGCCGGACGGAGGGGCTGGACCCGCCGAAAACCCACTGGGCGCGGCCGATCACGGACCCGCCCTTCTTCGGCTATCCGCTGCGCTGCGGGATTACCTTCACCTATCTCGGCGTGAAGGTGGACGAGAACGCGCGCGTGCTCATGGACGACGGCCGCCCCAGCGCGAACCTGTTCGCCTCGGGCGAGATCATGGCTGGTTCCATCCTCGGCAAGGGCTATCTGGCCGGCTTTGGGATGGCGATCGGCACCGTCTTCGGACGGATCGCAGGCAGGGAGGCCGCGAGGAATGCGCGAAACTGAGGCCACCACCGAAGCCCGCCGCGCGATGGAGGTGTGCAACGCCTGCCGCTACTGCGAGGGCTTCTGCGCCGTCTTCCCGGCGATGACGATGCGGCGGGAGTTCTCCACCGGGGATCTCAGCTACATCGCCAATCTCTGCCACAACTGCCGCGGCTGCTACTACGCCTGTCAGTACGCGCCGCCGCACCCCTTCAACATCAACGTGCCGCAGGTGCTCGCCCAGGTGCGGGCGGAGACCTACGAGGAATATGCCTGGCCGGGGCCGCTGGCGGGTCTGTTCAAGCGCAACGGCACGGTGGTCTCGCTGGTGGCCGCGGGCGGCATCGCGCTGGTGCTGCTGCTGACCATGGCGCTGGTGGACCCGCGCGTCCTCTACCAGCCGCAGGTTGGGCCGGGCGCCTTCTACCGCGTCATTCCTTGGTGGCTGATGACGACGCTGGCGGGGGGAACCTTCATCTTCTCCATCGTCGCGCTCGTGATGGGCTTCCGCAACTTCTGGCGCGACACCGGCGGACGGGCCGATGAGTTGACGCGCGGCCGGCCACTCGCCGTCGCGCTGCACGACATCTTCACGCTGAAGAACCTCGGCGGCGGGGGAGGGGGCTGCAACGACCGGGACGAGGCCTTCTCGCAGTCCCGCCGGCGCTTCCACCACGCCATGTTCTACGGCTTCCTGCTCTGCTTCGCCTCCACCACCAGCGCCACCTTCTACGACCACTTCCTCGGGCACGTGGCGCCCTATCCCTTCCTCAGCCTGCCGGTGCAGCTCGGCTTCTGGGGCGGCATCGGCATGGTGGTCGGCACCGCTGGCCTGATCTGGGTGAAGATCGTGTCCGATCCGGCACCGGCGGCGCGGAACCTGCTGGGCGCGGACTACGCGCTGCTCGTGCTGCTCTTCCTCTCGGCCGCCACCGGGCTGCTGCTGTTGGGGCTGCGGGAGACGGGGGCCATGGGGGTGCTGCTGGCCGTCCACCTCGGCGTCATCCTCGCCCTCTTCCTCGTCATCCCCTACTCGAAGATGGTGCACGGGGTTTACCGCTCGGCGGCGCTGCTGCGCCACGCGCTGGAACGGCACCCGACGCCACCCCCGGCAGGGACTGGTCCCACCGACCGGGCACTCGGCTCGGCGGCCTGAGCGGCCATCGCGGCTTCGGGAACTCCCCGTGGCCGCGAAAGCCCTGGCGGGACCGGGCGTGCGGGCGGATCATGCCGGCCACCGACGACAAGAACCGGGAGAGGACGCCATGCTCGAGCACGCGAAGAAGACGCTGCGGATAACCCCGATGAGGGAGCGCGTCTCGCCCGCCGAGTGGCAGGCGCGGATCGATTGCGCCGCCTGCTACCGCCTCGTCGCCCATTACGGGATGGCGGACATGATGGCGAACCACATCTCCGTCCGCGTGCCGGGGGAGGACAATGCCTTCCTCATCAACCCCTACGGCATGATGTACGAGGAGATGACGGCCTCCTCCCTCATCAAGGTCGATATCGACGGCACGATCCTCGACAAGCCGGACTACGGGGATTTCGACTTCGGCATCAACCGCGCGGGCTACGTCATCCACTCCGCCATCCACCGCGCCCGGCACGACCTGGACTGCGTGATCCACACGCATACCTGGCCGGGAATGGCGGTTTCGTCGCTCGAATGCGGGCTGCTGCCGATGACGCAGACGGCGATGCGCTTCACGAAGATCAGCTATCACGAGTACCAGGGCGTGGTGCTGGACCTGACGGAGCAGGAGGCGCTGGTCGCCAATCTCGGCGAGAACAACGCCATGATCCTGCGGAACCACGGGCTGCTGACCGTCGGCCGCACGGTGGGGGAGGCCTTCAACGCCCTGCACCGGCTGGAACTCTCCTGCCGTGCGCAGATCGCCGCCATGTCCTGCAACACGCCGCTGCACCCCGTGCCGAAGGCGGTGCTGGACGCCACCTACCAGAACTACCAGCCGAACGTCCGCAGGCCCTACGGCCTCATGGAATGGCCGGGACTGCTGCGGATGCTCGACCGGCTCGACCCGAGCTACGCGGAGTAGCGCGAGCCGCGGCTCAGGCGGCGATCGAGAGGTTGGGGGCCTCGGCCGGGCGCGCGGCCGCGCTCGGCTCCAACTCCAGCACGTCGATGCCGTTCCCAGTGCCGGGATCGAAGCGGGCAGCGACCTCCACCCCGCGCCGGGCGTCGAGGCCGACCGCCATGACCGCCAACGCGTACTCGCGCCCCGACCCGATGGCGGTGAAGCCGTCCTCCACCGCCCATTTTCCGTCGCGCCCGTGCAGCCAGCAGCGGCCGTCCGGCAGCACCTCGATCGCCGTGCACCAACGGTCGGAGGCCTGGCCGTCCGGGCGGCCGGTCAGGCCCTCGAGCCAGTCCAGCACGGCGCAGGCCACGTACCAGTCGCCGGTCGCGCCCAGCAGGCGGCCATCCGGTGTTCGGCGGATCTTTGTCGAGGAATAAGTGGTGGTGCCGACGCTGACCCGCCGGTCGCCGACGAGCGCCTTGCCGTCCCACGCGATGGTCGTCATGCGGATGACCCCCGAATGTGTTCTTCATCACATTTAAGTGATGATTCACTAGTCGGGCAAGCTGAACCGCGCGACAGCGCGGCGCTGATGCGAATTCGCAACAAGAGGTCGGTGAAGCGCCGCTAGTTCACGCTGGCACCGGAAAGCCGCACGACGGTGGCCCAGCGGGCAATCTCCTTGTCCAGAAAGGCGCCGAACTCCTCGGGCGTGCTGCCCACGGGGTCCGCACCCTGCTCGATCATCTGGCGCTCGATGTCCGGGCGGCGGACGGCGGCTGCGGCATCGGCGGAGACGCGCTCCACCACCTCCCGCGGAGTGCCGGCAGGCCCCAGGATCCCGAACCAGGAGGAGGCGTCGAACCCCTCGAAGCCGAGTTCCGCCATGGTCGGCACCTCCGGGGAGGAGCGGGAGCGAGCGAGGGTGGAGACCGCGAGCGCGCGGAGCTTGCCGGCCCGGATCTGCTCGATGACCGAGGGGATGGTCGCGAACATGAAGTCGATCCGCCGTGTCAGCAGGTCATTCAGCGCGACCGCGCCGCGATAGGGCACGTGCGTGGTCTGCACCCCCGCCATCCCGTCCATCATCGCGCTGGCGAGGTGCGAGGAGGTGCCGACGCCGGTCGAACCGTAGGAGAGGCCGCCCGGCCGCTGCTTCGCCAGCGCCACCAGCTCGGCCACGCTGCGGGCCGGCGAGTCCGGCGCGACCACGAGGATGTTCGGCACCGAGGCCAGAAGGCTGACCGGCGCCAGGTCCCGCCGCGTGTCGTAGGGCATCGTCCGATAGAGCGACTGGTTGACCGCCAGTGGCCCGACCGAGGCGACGAGCAGCGTGTAGCCATCGGGCGCCGAGCGGGCGACGTATTCCGTGCCGATATTGCCCCCGGCGCCCGCGCGGTTCTCGATCACCACCGGCTGGCCCCAGCGCTCCGAGAGAAGGTTGCCGACGAGGCGGGCGATGATGTCCGTCGTGCCGCCGGCGGTGAAGGACACGACGATCCGCACCGGCCGGTCGGGCCAAGCCGCGAGGGCGGGGCCGGCGAGGGTCAGGGCAGGGGCAGCGAGCAGCAGGGCGCGGCGCGTCGTCATGTTTCCTCCGCATCGGCCATCTTCGGCGGCCGTCTTCCGTGATCGTCGCAAGGGCGTAGGCTGGGACGCAAGCGCGGCCTTGGCGGCCGATCGGAGGAGATGACATGAACACGACACGGCGCGGATTGCTGGCCGCCTCGGGCGCAGCGCTGGCCATGCCGGCGCTGGCTGCCTGGCCGGAGCGGACTGTGAGCCTCGTGGTCCCCTACACCGCCGGCGGCTCGACCGACGTGGTGGCGCGGCTGCTGGCGCCCCGGCTGCAGGCGATCCTTGGCCAGTCCTTCGTGGTGGACAACCGCACGGGGGCGGGCGGCTCGATCGGCACCGCGACGGTGGCGCGCGGGCCGGCGGACGGCACCGTCTTCCTCGTCTCCTCCGCCAGCAACCACGTGATGTACCCGATCGTGGCACCCGGCAGCATGCCGGACCCGCGGGGAGCCTTCGCCGGGGTCTCCCAACTGGCCGATATCCCGCTGGCGCTGACCGTCGCGAACCGGTTGGGTGTTTCCGACATGGCGGGGCTGCTGGCGCTGCTGAAGCGCGAGCCCGGTAGGCACTCCTTCGCCTCCTCCGGCGTCGGCGGCTCGCAGCACCTGGCGGGGGAGCTCTTCGCGATGCGGGCAGGGGTGGACATCGTCCATGTCCCCTATCGGGGCGGCGGGCCGGCGCTGAACGACCTCGTGGCCGGGCAGGTCTCGCTCGCCTTCCTCAACCTGCCGACCGCCCTGCCGCAGGCCGAGGCCGGAAAGGTGAAGATCCTGGCGGTGGCCGGGGAGAAGCGCTCGGCGCTGAAGCCCGACATCCCCACGGTGACGGAACTCGGCGTGCAGGGCTTCGCGGTGCGGTCCTGGACCGCCCTCTTCGCCCCGCGCGCGACGCCGCCCGAGATCGTGACGCGGCTCAGCGGGGCGGTTCGGCAGGCGCTAGAGGAACCGGGCATGAAGGCCCGCTTCGCGGAGCTTGGGGCGGAGGCCGAGGTTTCCACCCCCGCCGAGCTGGACAGCTTCGTGCGCGACGAGTTCGTGTTGTGGGAACCGGTGATCCGCGCCGCGAAGGTCACGGCGCAGTAGCGGGGCACAACGAAAAGGGCCGCCCGGGTTCCCCCGGGCGGCCCTTCTCACGTCCTTCGGCCAGTGGCTATTCCGCCGGGGCAGGATGGGCGGCGGGCGGCACGGCGCGCGAGCCGCGACGGAGCCGCCCGACCGCGCTGCCGAGCGCATCGAAGCCGAGATAAAGCACGGGCGTCACGAAGAGCGTCAGCGCCTGGCTGACCGCCAGGCCGCCCACGACGGCGAGGCCGAGCGGCTGGCGCAGCTCGGCCGCGGCGCCCCAGCCGGCGGCGATCGGCACCGCGCCGGCGGCGGCGGCGAGCGTCGTCATGATGATCGGACGGAAGCGGAGAAGGCAGGCCTCCCGCACCGCCGTCAGCGCGTCCACGCCCTCCCGCTGCCGGCTGAGCGCCACGTCCACGATCATGATGGCGTTCTTCTTCACCAGCCCGATCAGCAGCAGCACACCGATCACGCCGATGACCGAGAGATCCATCCCGAAGAGCCAGAGCGTGGCCAGCGCACCCAGCGCCGCCGCGGGCAGGCCGGAGAGAATGGTCAGCGGGTGGATGAGGCTCTCGTAAAGGACGCCGAGCACGACATACATCACCAGCACGGCGGCCAGGATCAACGCGCCCTGGCCGGCCAGTGCCTGCTGGAAGACCTGCGCCGTGCCGGAGAAGGCCCCGATGACGCCGAGCGGCGGCTGCATCTCGGCCTGGGTCGCCATGATGGCTTCCGTCGCCGCGCCGAGGGAGACGCCAGGCGCGAGGTTGAAGCCGATGGTCACCGCCGGCAGCTGGCCCTGGTGCCCGACCGTCAGCGGCCCGGTGCCGCGCTGCACCGTCGCCAGCGCGCTCAGCGGCACGAGGCGGCCCGTGTTGGAGCGAAGATAGAGCTTCTGCAGCCCGTTCTCGTCCCGCTGGTCCTCCGGCAGGGCCTCCACGATGACTGGGTAGGCATTTGCCTGGGCGTAGATGGTCGAGATCTGCCGCGCGCCAAAGGCGGAGTAGAGGGCCTGGCGCACCTGGTCCACCGTCACGCCGAGGGCCGCCGCCCGATCGCGGTCCACCTGCACCGAGACCACGGGGGCGTCGAGCTGGAGGTCGGTGTTCACGTCCTGCAGCAGCGGGTTGCTCCGCAGCCGGGCCGCGAGGCGCTGGGAGAAGTCGTAGAGCGGCCCGGATTCGAGCCCTTGCAGCGTGTAGATATAGAGGGTGCGCGATTGGCGGGCGCCGAAGTTGAGGTTCTGGATCGGCTGGAGGAAGACCTGCATGCCCGGCACGCTGGAGGTTTCGCGGCGGAGCTGCTGGATGACCTCCTGGACCGGCGGGCGCTGGTTCCGCGGCTTCAGCTCGATGAACATGCGCCCCTGGTTGATCGAGAGGCTCTGCCCGACCGCGCCCACGTTGGAGGCGACCGTCTCGACATAGGGGTTCGCCTTGATGATCCGGGCGACCTCCCCCTGCAGTTCCACCATTGCCTCGTAGGAGGCGTCGCGCGGGCCCTCGGTCGCGCCGTTGGCGAGGCCGGTGTCCTCGATCGGGAAAAAGCCCTTGGGCATGGCGACGGCCAGCCAGCCGGCCGCGACGAGGGAGGCGAAGAACACCGCCCAGACCACCAGCCGGAACCGCAGCGCGAGGCCGAGGCCCCAGGCATAGGCCCGCTCCACCGCCTTGAAGCCGCGCTCGAGGAAGGCGTCCACCCGGCCCGGCGGCGAATGGGCCGGCAGCCAGGAGGCCATAAGCGGGGTGAGGGTGAGGGAGACGAAGCAGGACACCGCGACTGCCAGCGAGACGGTGGCGGCGAAGGCGTTGAACACGCGCCCCACCACGCCGCCCATGAGCAGGATCGGCAGGAAGACGGCGGTGAGGGAGAGGGTGATCGAGATGATCGTGAAGCCGATCTCCCGCGAGCCCTTCAGCGCCGCCTCGAAGGGGTTCATCCCCTCCTCCACGTGCCGGACAATCGATTCCAGCATGACGATGGCGTCGTCCACGACGAGGCCCACCGCCAGTGTCAGGGCCAGCAGGGTCACGTTGTCGATGCCGTAGCCCAGCAGGTACATCAGCCCGAAGGTGCCGCAGAGCGAGATCGGCACGGCGACCATCGGGATCAGCGTCGCCAGCAGCCGCCGCAGGAAGAGCCAGACCACCAGCACGACGAGGCCGATGGCGATCAGCAGGCTTTCCTGCACGTCGTGCACGGCGGCCCGGATGGAGGCGGAGCGGTCGAGTGCCACGTCGAGCTGCGAGCCCGGCGGCAGGGCCGCGCGGAGTGCCGGGAGGGCGGCGATGACGCCGTCCACCACCTCCACCGTGTTCGCGTCGGGCTGGCGCTGCACGGCGAGCGTCAGGCCGCGCACCCCGTTGCGGTAGGAGGCGACACGGTCGTTCTGCACGCCGTCCACCACATCCGCCACCTCCGAGAGGCGCACCTGGGCGCCGGACCGGCCGGCGATGACGAGATTGCCGAACGCCTCGGCATCCGGCGGCTGATCGTTCGCGCGCAGCACCAACTGCTGCCGCTGGCCGCTGAGCGTGCCGACCGGCGTGTTCGAATTGGCCGTCGCGACCGCGCTGCTCACCTGGTCCAGCGTGAGCCCCATGGCGGCCAGCCGGTCCGCCCGCATCCGTACCCGGACGGAGAAGAGCTGCTCGCCATAGGTCACCACCTGCGCGACGCCCGGCACGCGGGAGAGGGCGGGGGAGACGAGGGTCGAGGCAATGTCGTTCAGTTGGTAGAGCGGCACGTCGCCGCCCGAGAGCGTCAGCAGCACCACCGGTGCGTCGGCCGGGTTCGCCTTCCGGTAGGAGGGCGGCTGCGTCATCTCGATCGGCAGGCGCCGCTGGGCGCGGGTCAGCGCCGCCTGCACGTCCTGCGCGGCCGCGTCGATGTTCCGGTTGAGCACGAATTGCAGCGTGATCTGCGTCGTGCCCTGGCCGGAGGTGGACGAGATCTGGTCGATGCCGGTGATGGTGGAGAACTCACGCTCCATCGGCAGGGCGACGGAGGTGGCCATGGTGTCCGGGCTCGCGCCGGGAAGCTGGGCGCTGACCGTGATGACCGGGAAGTCCACCCGCGGCACGGCGGCCACTGGCATGGACAGGTAGCCCATGATGCCCGCGAGCACGATGGCCACCGAGAGGAGCCCGGTCATGACCGGGCGGCGGATGAAGACGGCGGAAAGGTTCATCGAGCGGCTGCCTGCGCCTGGGGCGCCGCATCCGGTGCCTGACCGCCCTGGGCTTGGGGCCGCCCGCCGCCGGGCGCCTGCCCGGGGGTGCGGACCGCAACGCGGGCACCGTCGCGCAGGCGCTCGATGCCCTCGGTGACCACGCGCTCGCCATCGGCGACGCCGCCCTCGATGACGGCGCGGCCGGAGGCGTAGCGTAGCACCTTCACTTGGACGCGCCGGGCGGTGTTCTCTGGCGTCACGGCGTAGAGGAAGTTGCCGCCCTGGCCCACGCGCACCGCGGCGACGGGGACGGAGGTGGCCTGGGCATCGGTGCGCGGGACCATCACCACTTCCAGGTACTGGCCGGGCCAGAGCCGCGAGGCCTCGTTCGGGAAACGCGCCTTGAGCTGGATCGTGCCGGTGGTGGTGTCCACGGCGCTGTCGACGAAGACCAGCTCCCCCTGGGCCGGGCGGGCGGCCTCCCCCGGGGGCTGGGCCCGCACGCGGGGCGTTTCGTTCCGGCCCTGGGCGGCGCGCAACTCGGCCAGCCAGCGCTCGGGCACGGAGAAGGCGACGAGGATCGGGTCGGTCTGGGTGATGGTGGCCAGCACCGCGCCCTCCGAGGCGCGGACGAAGTTGCCGGCCTTGTAGGGCAGGTTGCCCAGTCGGCCAGGGGCCTCGGCCCGGATGGTCGCGAACTCGATGGCCAGCCGCGTCTGCGCCACGATCGCCTCGCCGGCCTTCACGGTGGCGGCCAGGGCGGTCGCATCCGCGCTCGCCTGCTCGGCCCGCTGGGCGGAGGCATAGGCGTCGGAGCGGAGGGAGGCGTAGCGGCGGGCGTCGGACTGGGCGCGCTCAAGCTGGGCGCGATCGCGGGCGAGGTTCGCCTCCTGCTGGGCGAGCTGGGCCTGGGCGGTGCGGGAGTCGAGGGTGAAGAGCAGGTCCCCGGCCTTCACCAACTGCCCCTCCTCGACATGCAGCCGCTCGATTTGCCCATCCACCCGGGAGCGCACGGAGATCACCGAGATCGGCTGGGCTGTCCCGTTCGCCGTTACCTCCACCGGCACCGCGCCGACGGTGGCCGGCGCGACGGCGACCGAGACCGGCGGCCCGCCCTCCTGGCCAGGAGGCGTGGCCGGGGCCTGTGCCAGCGCGGGGCTCGCCGCACCGAGAGCAAGGCAGAAAGCAGCGAGGACTGCGCGCATGCGTTGGTTCCGGGCTGTGATTCCGCTCACTCTCGCTTGCGGACCGCTGGTTCGAAAAGGACGATGTTAAGTGTTCTGTCGATCCTGAGACAATTTGTTGCGTCTCGGATATCTATTTAGGCGTAAGAACCGTCGAAGTCGCGGCAACCGGGCGTCCCGTGAACGCCTATATGGTGTCAGCCAGGGATCCGGAAGCATTCTCTAATGAGATTAAGGTTAGGTATTCGTGATGCGCTTCACGGCGTGTGCAGCCCTGGCCCCAGCCGCGCCTCCCGCAGGGCATTGCTGACGGCAGCCCTCCTCCTCCCTGCCGCCCCGGTACGGGCCCAGGCAGGCGCCTCGGGGGTGGTGGAGACGCTGCACGCGGCCCTGATCGGGGTGATGCGCGATGCCCGGCGCCTGGGCGTCCGCGGGCGGCTGGACCGCCTCCGACCGGTCATGCAGTCGGCCTTCGACCTTCCAGCGATGACGCGGATCGCGGTCGGGCCCGCTTGGTCCGGCATCGCGCCAGACCAGCAGGCGGC
This sequence comes from Roseomonas aerilata DSM 19363, assembly GCF_000711725.1. GTDB lineage: Bacteria > Pseudomonadota > Alphaproteobacteria > Acetobacterales > Acetobacteraceae > Roseomonas > Roseomonas aerilata. The sequence goes on from NZ_JONP01000003.1 coordinate 299,117, forward strand.
GCTCGTGGCCGCCTTCTCCGACTGGACGATCGCGACCTATGCGAACCGCTTCGACGGCTATTCGGGCGAAAGCTTCGCCACCACGGGCGAGTCGACCCTCGCGAACGGGGATCACCTCGTGCGCACCGTGCTGAACCGGGTGAACAACGCGCCCGTGCAGCTCAACTACCTCCTGCGGCAGGGGCAGGGGGCGTGGCGGATCGTGGATATCTATCTCACCGGCACGATCAGCGAACTCGCCTCCCGCCGGGCCGAGTTCGCCACTCTCCTGCGCGAGGGTGGGGCGGAGCGGCTGACGGCAGAGCTGCGGCGCCGGGCGGCGGACCTGCTGCGGGCCTGAGCCGGCGTCTTCAGCGGGCCGCGGGCACCGGGGTGGGCGCTGCGCCCGGGTCCTGCAGCACGTCCAGCCGGTCGCCCGTGTCGTCGGTGCGGCCGAGCTCGGCGTTGCGGCGCTGCTGCCAGACGCTGCGGAGGCGGGCGTAGAAGTCGAGCGATTCGCCCCGGAGCGCGTCCAGGCTCTCGATGTTCTGCTCCCGCAGGTCGACGCCGCTGACCCCCGCCCGGGCCGCGTTGCCGCCGAAGGGCAGCAGCCAGCTGATCGGGTTCAGGAAGCCGTCGCCGACCATGCCGACGGTGTCGCGCACGTTCGACGGTCCGGCGATCGGCAGCATGAGGTAGGGCCCGTCCTCCAGCCCCCAGGCGTTCAGGGTCTGGCCGAAATCGCCGGTACGACGGGCAATGCCGAAGTCGGTCGCGACGTCGTAGAGGCCGGCGACGCCCACCGTGGAGTTGAAGAAGAAGCGCATCGTCGTGTGTCCCGCGTCCAGGAAGCGGCCCTGGAGCACGTTGTTCGCGAAGATCCGCGGCTCCTGCATGTTATCGAGGACGTTGCGGATGCGGGTGCGGGCATAGGCCGGCACCGCCGCGCGGTAACCCTGCGCCACCGGGCGGATCACCGCGTCGTCCACCGCCATGTTCACGTCCAGCACCTGCCGGTTGGTCGGCTCCAGCGGGTCGCCGGGGGTTGCCGCCATCTCCGCGTCTCCCCCCCGGGTGGCACAGGCTCCCAGCGAGGCGGCGAGGGCAAGGGAGAGAAGGATTCGCGGGATCATGGCGGAAGCATAGGGGAGCAGGCGGGCGAGCATAGTCGTACCTTATGCAAGAGCCTGTGATGGTGGTTCTGCGGTGTTCTGATCCGGCGATGAGCGATGCCGACCCGCGCTAGCCCCGCGCTGCGAGTTCCGCCGGCGGCTGGGCCAGGAGGGCTGGCCGGATGAGCAGCGTGACGAGGAGTTCCCAGCCGAGCGAGATCATCAGCAGCCGCCCCATGCTGGCCGTGCCGGGATGGCTGGACAGCCACAGGGCGCCGAAGGCGGTCGCGGTGGTCAGGGCGCTGAAGACAACGGCGCGGGTGAGGCTGGACTGGAGAAGATCCGTCTCCCCGCTGCGCCAGGCCATGACGAAGTAGATGTTGAAGGCGACCCCGATGCCGAAGAGCAGCGGCAGGGCGATGATATTGGCGAAGTTCAGCGGCAGGTCGAGCGCGGTGCAGGTGGCGAGCGTCAGCAGCCCGCTCAGCAGCACGGGCGCCATCGTCAGCGCCACGTCCCGCACGCGGCGGAGGACGAGGGCGAGAAGGGCGGTGACGGCGACGAAGGACAGCACGCCCGCCTGGATGAAGGCGGTGACGATGCTGCCGCCGGCGCCGCGGATGGAGATCGGTGTCCCCGTGGCATCCGGGGCGACCGCCTGCACGGCCTCGGCGAAGCGGTGGAGGTTGTCGTCGTCGTTCACGTCGCCGCGCGGATAGGCCTGGACACGGGCGCGGCCGTCCGCGGTGATCCAGTCCGCGACGAGGTCGGGCGGCAGGCTCTCCCGCGTGATGGGGCCGGCGGTGAGCAGGGCGCGGGTCTGGCCGAGAAGGGTCTTCAGCGGCTCGGCCAGCATCGCCTGCGCGGCCTGGCGGTTCGCGGGGGGCGCGGCGCGGAGGCGGTCCATGGCCTCGGCGAGGCGACGGGCAGCCGCGGAGGCGGGGTCCTGCGCCTGCCCCGCGGCGGTGCGAAGGGCGGCAGCGGTGGTGGACAGGCCGCGCAGGAGGTCCTCGTCGGAGGGCGGGGCCAGGGGCTCCACCGCCTCCAGCGAGGGGCCGAGGAGCATGGCGGCGTCCTCGATATAGGCGAGCTTCTCCTCCTGCTGCCCGGGAATGAAGCTGCCCAGGGTGATAGTGTGGGACACCTGCGGCAGGGCCTCCAGCCGCCGGGCCAGGGCCTCGGTGGCCTCGGGTGATGGGGCGAGGGCGTTGATCGCGTTGGGCGTGCGGTCCGGGTCCACCATCAGGTCGGCCAGGGTGGACATCGATTCCACATGCGGGCTGCGCAGGTGCAGCGGGTTGAAGTCGAAGCGCAGGAACGGAACGAGGGCGAGCGAGACCGCCGCCGCGCCCGCCGCCAAGGCCAGCACGGGGCGGCGCTGCCGGTGCAGCAGGTGCTCCATCGGGGCGAGGGCGTGGTAGCCGACCTCCGCCATGCCGCCGGACGGGTGGGTCAGGGTCAGCATCGCGGGGAGGAGGCTGATGCTGAGGAGGAAGGCGACGGCCATGCCGATGCCCGCGATGGCCCCGAGTTCGGCAACGCCGATATAGCTGGTGGGCAGGAAGGCGAAGAGGCCCGCGGCGATGGCCGCCGCCGCCAGGGCCAGGCCGCCCCCGACCCCGCGCCCGGCCGCCGCCAGGGCTTCCGCCAGCGCCTTGCCGTGCTGGCGCTCCGCGAGGACGCGGACGGCGAACTGGATGTTGAAGTCGATTCCCAGCCCGACGAAGAGGGGGATGAAGGCGACGGAGATGAGGTTGAAGCGCCCTGTCGCGGCCAGCCCAAGCCCGGTCGTGACCACCAGGCCGAGGATGGTGGTGACGAGGATGGCCACGACCACGCGCGCGGAGCGGACGGCCAGCCAGAGAATGCCCACGAGGGCGAGCACCATGGCCCCCGAGACGAAGCCCGCATTCTCCGAGATCGTGGCGAATTCCTCATCCGCCAGCGGCACGGGGCCGGTAAGGCGAAGGGTGACGCCGTGGGCAGGGTCGAGGCCGAGCGAGAGGGCGGTGGCGCGCAGCGCGTCGGTGGCGGCGGCACCGGGTTGGAGCGCGCCGTAGTCCAGCACCGGCTGGACGAGGATGAAGCGCCGGGTCTCGCGCGGGCCGGGCGCGGTGCCGGAGATGAGGGCGCGCCAGGAGAAGAAGTGCGGTCGGCCGGCGGCGGCGTCCTCGATCGCGGCGGCGAGCGAGGGGAGGGCGCGCTGAAGGTCCGCGAGCTTCGCCTCGCCCCGCGCGACCCCTTCCAGCACGTTGTTGAGCACGGTGGTGACCCCGCGCAGGCTCGGGTCGGCGGCCAAGGGACCGAGGAAGGGCTGGGCGGTGACGAGTTGCTCGGTGGTGGCGCGCACGTCGTCCAGCGGCAGGAGGAGCAGGCCCTCGCGCTCGAAGAAGGGGCCGGAATCGGGGCGGCGGACGGTGCGGAACAGGTCCCGTCGCCCTTCGAGGGCCGCGGCGAGGCGCGCGGCGGCGGCATCGGCCAGCTCGGGCGTCGCGCCGTCGATCACAGCGAGGACAAGGTCGCGCTGCTGCGGGAAGGCAGCGGCATAGGCCAGTTCCCGCTGCCGCCAGGGCAGGTCGGTCGAGATCAGCTCCGCCGTGTCGGTGGTCATGGCGAAGTGGCGGCTGGTGTAGAACAGCGCACCCAGGGCAACCGCGAGCGAGAGGAGGAGCACCGCCCAGGGATGGCGCGCGCTGGCCGCGACGAAGCGGCCGATCAGCGAAGTCTCGGTCGGCAAGGGGGCGCCCTATGGGGTGTTGCGGCGCAACAAACCATGGGCCGCCCCGCTTGCGAAGGCCTCAAGCCCGGGCGTTGCGGATGGTGCCTTCCTGGCCGAGAGCGTCTCTCGCGGCCTGAGCGATTTGCGGGGCGTTGAGGCCGGCCAGGTCGTACTGCTTTTTGGGGGCGTCGTGGTCGATGTAGGTGTCGGGCAGGGTGAGCGGGCGGAAGCGCAGTCCGCCATCGAGGAGCCCGGCATGGGCGAGGTGGTGGGCGACGAGGGAGCCGAAGCCGCCCGTCGAGCCCTCCTCGACGGTGAGCAGGACGGCGTGGGTGCGGGCGAGGCGCTCGAGGAGCTCGGTGTCGAGCGGCTTGGCGAAGCGCGCGTCGGCCACCGTGCAGGAGAGGCCCTGGGCGGCGAGCTCGTCGGCGGCGCGAAGGGCCTCGGCCAGCCGTGTGCCGTAGGAGAGGATGGCGATGGTCGAGCCCTGGCGGAGCACGCGACCCTTGCCGATGGGCAGCACGGTGCCGCGGGCGGGGATCTCGAGCCCCGTGCCCTCGCCGCGCGGGTAGCGCAACGCGATCGGCCCGGCGTCATAGGCGGCGGCGGTGGCCACCATGTGGGTGAGCTCCACCTCGTCGGCGGCGGCCATGAGCGTCATGTTCGGGATGCAGCCGAGATAGGCGATGTCGTAGGCGCCGGCATGGGTGGCGCCGTCCGCGCCCACCAGCCCCGCCCGGTCCATGGCAAAGCGCACGGGCAGGTTCTGCAGCGCCACGTCGTGCACCACCTGGTCGTAGGCGCGCTGGAGGAAGGTCGAGTAGATGGCGACGAAGGGCCGCAGCCCCTCGCAGGCCATGCCGGCGGCAAAGGTCACCGCGTGCTGCTCGGCAATGCCCACGTCGAAGGCTCGGCGCGGAAAGCGGCGCTCGAAGGCGTCGAGCCCCGTGCCGCCGGGCATGGCGGCGGTGACGGCGACGATCCGCGGGTCCGCCTCGGCCTCGGCGATGAGGGCGTTGGCGAAGACCTTCGTGTAGGAGGGCGGCCCGGGCGGGGCCTTGGCCTGCTCGCCGGTGACCACGTTGAACTTGGCGACGCCGTGGTACTTGTCCGGGCTCGCCTCGGCGGGCTGGTAGCCCTTGCCCTTCTGGGTGACCACGTGGAGCAGGATGGGCCCGCTCTCCTCGGCGTCGCGCAGGTTGCGCAGCACGGGCAGCAGGTGGTCGAGGTCGTGCCCGTCCACGGGACCCACGTAGTAGAAGCCCATCTCCTCGAAGAGCGTGCCGCCTGTCAGCATGCCGCGGGCGTACTCGTCGGCGCGGCGGGCGGCCTCGGCGATCGGGCGCGGG